>NZ_JBITLV010000002.1:0-723089 GCF_044465595.1 Spongisporangium articulatum
CGCCCCCCCCACCCCCCGCCCCGCCCCGGGGGCCGCGGGCGGGCGGGGGGGGGGGCCCCCCCCGCCCCCCGCCCCCCCCCCCCCCCCCCCCACCCCCCCCCCCCCCCCCCCCCCCCCCCCCCCGCGGGGTTGCTATCCTGGTTCGCGTTCCGGCGCAGGTGATGCCGCTGGCCCAGAGGGGCCGTGCCGGGGTGACGAGCGCAAAACCGCTGTGGCTCGCCCCTGCCCATCACCCCTTTTCGGAGGAAACCCCGCATGTCGTTCGACTTCAAGGTTGCTGACCTGTCCCTGGCCGAGACCGGCCGCCACGAGATCCGCCTGGCCGAGCACGAGATGCCCGGCCTGATGTCCCTGCGCGCGGAGTACGGCGAGTCCAAGCCGCTCGCCGGCGCGCGCATCACCGGCTCGCTGCACATGACGGTGCAGACCGCCGTCCTGATCGAGACCCTGACGGCGCTCGGCGCCGAGGTCCGTTGGGCCTCCTGCAACATCTTCTCCACCCAGGACACGGCCGCCGCCGCGGTCGTCGTCGGCACCGGTACCCCCGAGAACCCGGCGGGCGTGCCGGTCTTCGCCTGGAAGGGCGAGACGCTGGAGGAGTACTGGTGGTGCACCGAGCAGGTGCTCGACTGGGGCAACGGCACCGGCCCGAACATGATCCTCGACGACGGCGGCGACGTGACGCTGCTGGTCCACAAGGGCGTCGAGTTCGAGAAGGCCGGTGCGGTGCCCGCCACCACCGCGGAGGACTCCGAGGAGTACGGCGTCATCCTCGAGGTGCTGCGTCGCTCGCTCGCGGCGACCCCCGACCGGTTCACGAAGATCGCGGCCGAGATCAAGGGCGTGACCGAGGAGACCACGACCGGCGTCCACCGCCTGTACGAGATGCAGCGCGCGGGCACCCTGCTGTTCCCGGCCATCAACGTGAACGACTCGGTGACCAAGTCGAAGTTCGACAACAAGTACGGCATCCGGCACTCGCTGGTCGACGGCATCAACCGCGGGACCGACATCCTGATCGGCGGCAAGGTCGCGGTGGTCTGCGGCTACGGCGACGTCGGCAAGGGTGCGGCGGAGTCGCTGCGCGGTCAGGGCGCCCGGGTCGTCGTGACCGAGGTCGACCCGATCTGCGCGCTGCAGGCGGCGATGGACGGCTACCAGGTCACCACCCTGGAGGACGTCGTCGGCGAGGGTGACTTCTTCATCACCACGACCGGCTGCTACGACGTCATCACCGCCGAGCACATGCAGCAGATGAAGGACAAGGCCGTCGTCGGCAACATCGGCCACTTCGACAACGAGATCGACATGGCCGGCCTGGCCAAAGTCCCGGGCGTGACGAAGACCGAGATCAAGCCGCAGGTGCACGAGTGGACCTTCGCGGACGGGAAGTCGATCATCGTCCTGTCCGAGGGCCGGCTGCTGAACCTGGGCAACGCCACGGGCCACCCGAGCTTCGTGATGAGCAACTCGTTCAGCAACCAGGTCATCGCGCAGATCGAGGTGTTCACCAAGACGAGCGACTACGACAAGCAGGTCTACGTGCTGCCGAAGCACCTGGACGAGAAGGTCGCCCGCCTGCACCTGGCCGCGCTCGGCGTGAAGCTCACCGAGCTGACCAAGGGCCAGGCCGAGTACCTGGGCGTGCACGTCGAGGGCCCGTACAAGCCCGAGCACTACCGCTACTGAGTCATTCGCCGGAGCGGGTGGCGTCGTCCGCGGCGCCACCCGCACCGGTCAGGCCCAGCCGCTTCGGGGCCTGCGCGTGCGCCTTCTCGGCCCGCCGCGCCAGCCGCCCCACCACGAACGGCGTGACCGACGGCGAGATCGCCCGGTTCGCGTAGAGGAACCACAGCCACCTCGGGAACATGGTGTGCACCCGCCGGGCAGCGACGGCGTCCGCCAGCGCGCGAACCGCCGGCGCGACCGGGTAGGTCTTGTTCATCGGCCAGGGCAACCCCTTACGGGCGATCGTGAAGGCCGGGTACTCGTCCATGCCGCGAACCATCTCGGTGTCGATCCACAACGGATAGGCGATGCCGACGCCCACACCGAGGTGCCGGACCTCCGAGCGCACCGAGTGTGCGAAGGCCTCCACGCCCGACTTGCTCGCGCAGTAGGAGCCCATCACGGCGTTGGGCACCAGCGCCGCCGCGGAGGCGATCTGCAGGTAGAACCCCTTGCTGTCGATCAGGTGCGGCAGGGCGGCCCGCGCGGTGCGGATGGATCCGAGCAGGTTGACCTCGACCACCCGGTCGTAGGACACGGGGTCGGCGATCCGCAGGGTGCCGCCGGTGGCCACGCCGGCGTTGGCGACCAGGACGTCGATGCGCCCGAACGCCGCGCGCACGCCTTCGGCCGCGGCACTGATGGCGGCCTGGTCGGTGACGTCCGCCGTCCAGGCCTGGGCCCCGTTTCCGCAGGCCTCGGCCTGCGCCTGCAGCTCGTCCGGTTCGAGCCCGACCAGGGCGAGGCGGGCGCCCCGCCCGGCGAGTTCGCGGGCCAGTGCGGCGCCCAGGCCGCGCGCGGCCCCGGTGATCATCACGACCTGGCCGGTCAGGTCACGCGTCATCGGATGCTCCTCGGTTGGCGTCGGCGGCGCCCCCCGCGCCGACCAGCCCGATCTGCTCCGGGTGCCGGCGGTACTCCGCCTCGGCACGCCGCGCGAACCGGTTGGCGATGCGGGGGGCCAGCAGCGCCGAGGCGGCACGGTTCCAGTAGGTGAACCACAGCCACTTCGGGGCCATCACGTGGCCCTTGCGGCGCAGGACGCCGTCGACCAGCGCGTCGATGGCCGGCTGGGCCGGGTAGACCCGGTTGACGGGCCACGGCATCGCGTCGTGCGCGGCCTTGAGGGCCGGGTGCTCGCCGATGCCGGACGTCATGTCGGAGTCGGTCCAGATCAGGTAGCCGATGCCGACGTCGACGCCCAGGTGCAGCACCTCGCCCGAGACGGCGTGCGCGAAGGCCTCGACGCCCGACTTGCTGGCCGCGTAGGAGGCCATCACCGCGGTGGGCAGGAGCGCTGCGGCGGAGGCGATCTGGAGGTAGTAACCCCTGCTCTCGATCAGGTGGGGGAGGACCGCGCGGGCCGTACGCACCGAGCCCAGCAGGTTCACCTCGATGACCCGGTCGTACGCCGCCGGGTCGGCGATCCGCAGCGTGCCGCCGGTGGCGACCCCGGCGTTGGCCACCAGGACGTCGATGCGCCCGAACTGCTCGCGGACCTCGTTCGCCACCTCGGTCATCCGGGCCTGGTCGGTGACGTCCGCCGTCCAGGCCCGAGAGCCGTTGCCGCACCGCTGCGCCTGCTCGGCCAGCTGCTCGGGTTCCAACCCGACCAGGGCGACCCGGGCCCCGTGCGCGGCGAGTCCCCGCGCCACCCCGGCGCCCATCCCACGGGCGGCGCCGGTGACCAGCGCGACCCTGCCTGCCAGAACCTGCTCCACCATGAGCGGCACCCTCCTCGGTCGGGCGCCCATTCTGGTACCGATCGGTACCGGCGGGGAAGGATCAGCGCGGCAGTGAGGACCCGACGTCCGTCAGCACGGAGGCGTGCTCGTTGCGCGCGCGCCGGACGTCGCGCTCGGCCGCGCGCCGGGCGAGCCGGTCGTGGTCGCGCCGCCGGCGTTCGGCGAGGACGGCGCGCAGGTACTCCTCGACCGGCGGGTTCCCCGGCGGGGGCGGGGAGACGTAGCCACGCATCCGGGTCGCGAGGTCGGCGCCGATCGCCTCACGGGACGACGGGGCGAGCGAGGCGCTGCGGCCGATGAACTGGCGGGCCGCGACGGCCAGCCCGTCGGGGATCCGGCCCAGGTCGGCGCCCGCGGCCCAGGCGGCGAGCGGGGGCGGCATGAAGATCGGGACGAACTGTTCGGGCCGGGCCCGCTCCCGGATCACGTACGTGCCGGCCAGCAGGTCGCCCAGGCGCTTGCCGCGGCTGTTCAGCAGCGAGGTGAAGATCGCGGCCACGCCCGAGGTGATGTAGAAGTCGAAAACCCCGAGCAGAGTGCGGATCAGGGCCTGCCGGGCGCGGATCGGGCCCCCGTCGTCCCGGACCACGCGCAGCCCGGCGGCGAGCTTGCCGACCGAGCGGCCGCGGGTGAACGTCTCCAGCAGCCACGGATAGCCGATCAGCACGGCCAGCTCGGAGACCAGCAGGATCGCGGCCAGGGCGGCGTCGTCGAGCATCGCGGCGGAGAGCACCACGAAGCTGACCAGCAGCATGAGCATCGCCATGATGAACAGGTCGAGCGCCAGGGCCAGGCCACGGGTGATGAAGGTGGCCGGGCGCAGGTCGATGACCACCGCCTCGCCGGTGACGGGGTTCGTCCCCACCGACGTCGTCCCCTCGACCTGCGGGCTCGCAGCCCCCGGCATGCTCACCCGGCCAAGGCTACGGTAGGTCCGTGGACCTTGAAGCGTTCGTCGCGGTGCACCAGGGGGAGTGGAACCGGCTGCGGGCGCTGTCCCGGCGCCGGCGGCTCACGGGCGCGGAGGCCGACGAGCTGGTGCAGCTGTACCAGCGGGCCGCCACCCACCTGTCGGTGGTGCAGTCCTCGACCCCGGACGCCGCCCTCGTCTCGTCGCTGTCGGGGTTGGTCTCGCGGGCCCGCACGCAGGTCGGCGGTGCGCACGAACCGATCTGGCGCGAGGTCGCCCGGATCGCCACGGTCTCGTTCCCGGCGGCGGTGTACCGGTCGCGCTGGTGGGCGTTCGGGTCGTTCCTGGCCACGGCGCTGATCGCCGTCCCGCTCGGGGCCTGGGTCGCGTCGAACCCCAGGGTGCAGGCCTCGATCGCCTCGCAGGAGGACATCCGGCAGCTGGTGGACAACGACTTCGAGAGCTACTACAGCGAGCACGCGGCCTCGGCCTTCGCCGCCCAGGTCTGGACCAACAACGCCTGGGTCGCCGCGCAGTGCTTCATCCTCGGCATCACGGGGGTCGGCGTGGCGTACGTGATCTTCACCAACGCCGTGAACCTCGGCCTGGTCGGCGGGCTGATGGCCGCCAACGACCGGATCGGGCTGTTCTTCGGGCTGATCACACCGCACGGCCTGCTGGAGCTGACGGCGGTCTTCGTCGCGGCCGGTGCCGGGCTGCGGTTGTTCTGGTCGTGGGTCGACCCGGGTCCGCGGTCCCGGGCCGACGCCATAGCCCGGGAGGGGCGCTCGATGGTGACGGTCGCCCTGGGGCTGGTCGTCGTGCTGCTCGTGTCGGGGGTGGTCGAGGCGTTCGTGACGCCGTCGCCGCTGCCCACGTGGGCCCGGATCGGCATCGGGGCGACCGTCTGGCTGCTCTTCCTGGCCTACGTGTGGTGGTTCGGGCGGCCCGCGGCGGCGGCCGGCGAGACCGGTGACCTGCGCTCCGAGCTGCAGGGGGACCTCCGGCCGGTCGTGGGCTGAGCACCGGTCTCAGAGGGTATTTGGTCATTTGCGTTGTGTAGTTGGCCTCGCGTTACCTACAGTTGTCACTGTTAGTCGCAGATCGGTCGCTATCGGTTAATAGCTCGTCCTCGAAGGGGCAGGGATGATCGAACCGGTCGTGATCCCCGAAGCCCGGGACGGGGACGGCGAGTCGCACGTCGTCGGCGCGTTCCCCCGCACCGCGTGGGGTCATCGCGGCTACGAGCAGGAACCCGTCGACCGCCACGTCACCGCGCTGCGCGGCCGGCTGGCGGCCCGCGAGGCCGAGGTGGAGGACCTGCGCCGCGAACTCGACCGGCTGCACCGCTACATCCGGCAGGAGTGGCAGGCCGCCACCCCCCGCGCGTCCGACGGGGCCTCGCCGGTCACCGGGCCGATCGCCCTGCAACCCCTGCTGGCCCAAGCGCAGGAGGTGGCCGACGCCCGGCTCGCGGAGGCCGACCGCCGGCTGCAGGAGTCGAAGGCGCTGGCCGACCGGCACCTGGCGGACGCCGAGGCCCGCGCGATGCGGCTGAAGGAGGCCGCGCACGACGAGGCCGTCACGCTCGTCGAGCAGGCCGAACGCCGCGCTGCAGCCCGTCTGGAGACCGCGGAAATCATGGCGGAGCAAGCACTTTCGCGCGCCTGGCAGGAGGCGGCCCGCAGTCGCTCCCGGGCCGAGGCGGCGGCCCGCGACGCGGTGGACGGCATCCGGCGGCGCTACCAGGAGATCGTCGTGCGGGCCCACCAACGGGCCGAGGCCGCCGCCGAGCACTCGCTGCACGAACTGGAGACCGAGGCCGAGCACGCCTCCGACCCCGAGCACGCGCGGGCCCAGTTGCAGTTGCGGGCCACCTATCTCGCGACCTCGGCCCAGATCAGCCGGACGGCGATGCGCGCCGCCCTCGCGCTCGCCGAGCGCGAGTTCGCCCGGCTGCTGGACGGCGAGCCCACCCTGCCCCCGGGCGTCACCGTCCGGACGGTCATCGACGTCCGGGACGACGTGACCCCCGCCGCCGAGACCACCGAGGACCAACCCCGGCCCCCGTCGTGATCATGCGCGTACTGGCGCCTTCGCACAGGTGCGGCCGAAAGTGTCGCCATGAGGTCCGTCCGGGCGCTCATGGCCACCGATTCGGGCGCGGATGCGGCGGGGCTGCCAGGGGGAGGTGATTCAGAGCCGGCCGGCGGCCTTCAGGGCCAGGTAGCGGTCGGCCAGCTGCGGGGCCAGGACGCGCGGTTCGGCGTCGACCACCTCGGCGCCCAGCCGGGACAGTTCGGCCACGGTCGCCGCGCGGTCGAGCCGGGCCCGTTCGGCGGCGGCCGCACCGTAGACGGCGTACGAATCACCGCGCGCGGCGGCCATCTCCGCGACCCGCGGGTCGGCGACCGAGGCCACGAGGACCAGGTGCCGGCGGGCCAGCGCCGGGACGACGGGCAGCAGCCCCTCCTCGACGGCGGCGGCGTCGAGCGGGGTGAGCAGCACGACCAGCGAGCGCCGCCGGGCCCGGCTCAGGACGGTCGACGAGATCAGGTCCCAGTCGGCCTCGACGAGGTTGGCCTCGATCGGGGCGAGCGCCTCGACCATCCGCGGCAGCAGCTCGGTCCGCGACGCGCCCTCGACCCGGGCCCGCACCCGCCGGTCGAGGGCCAGCAGATCGACGCGGTCGCCGGCGCGGGACGCCAGCGCGGCCAGCAGCAGGGCGGCGTCCATCGCGGCGTCGAGGCGCGGTTCGTCACCGACCCGCGCCGCCGACGTCCGGGCCGTGTCCAGGACCAGCAGCACGCGCCGGTCGCGTTCGGGCCGCCACGTGCGCACCACCACCGACTGCCGCCGGGCCGTGGCCCGCCAGTCGATCGAGCGCACGTCGTCACCGGCGACGTAGTCGCGCAACGAGTCGAACTCGGTGCCCTGCCCGCGGACCTGCACCGAGGCGCGCCCGTCGAGCTCACGCAGCCGGGCCAGCTTCGACGGCAGGTGCCGCCGCGAGTGGAACGCGGGCAGGACCCGCACGGTCCCGCCCGCCTCCAGCGACCGCTGGCGGCCGGCCACCCGCAGGGGCCCGAACGACCGGATGACGAGCCGCTGCACCGTGCGGTCCCCGCGCCGGGTCGGGACCAGCCGGGTGCCGAGCCGGCGGCGGTCACCGGCTGGGACGTCGATCGGCTGCGACCTACCCACCACGCCCGCCGACGGCTGCCAGGCGTCACGCACGACGCCGACCACGCGCCGCCGCCCGCCGTTGGTCACCACGTACGGCGCGTCCACCGCCTCGCCCAGCCGCACGGCCGGCACCGGATCGCGTTCCACCACGAGCCTCTTCGGCGACCCGGCCAGCGCCAGGTCGACCAGTACGGCGAGCAGCATGACGCCCAGCCAGCCCAGCGCCGCGCCGAAACCGGGCAGCAGCGCGACCGGGATCAGCCCGGCCGCGGCCAGCACCACGAACCGCCCCGTCACCGCCATCCGGTCACCGCCATCCCGTCACCGTCAGACCTCCCGCACCCGAAGCCACACCTGCACGACGTCGCCCTCGCCGACCTTGGCCCTGGTGCGTACCGCCTTCTTGACCGGCAGCACGAAGGTGCCGCGCCCGTCGTCCGGGAAGACCGACGTCTCCCACTCGCTGCCGCCGATCGCCACGGACACCGGCACCGAGCCGAAGCCGCCCTTCACGGGCGACAACTCGTCGATGGCGTCGGCCACGTCCTCGGGCAGGGCGACGAAGAACCACGAGTCCACCCGCGCCGCCCACCGGTACAGCGGCGCCTCGAACTCGAACGCCGCGCTCACTACCGCGGCACCGGGACCGACGCGAGCACGGCGTCCAGCACGCCGTCCACCTGCACGCCCTCCAGCTCCGCCTCGGCCCGCAGTTGCACGCGGTGCCGCAGCGTCGGGCGGGCCAAGGCCTTCACGTCGTCGGGCGTCACGAAGTCGCGCCCGGACATCCACGCCCAGGCCCGGGCCGCCGCGAGCAGCCCGGTCGCGCCGCGCGGCGACACCCCGAGCGACAGCGACGGCGACTGCCGGGTCGCCCGCACGACGTCGACGATGTAGGCCATGACCTGCGGTTCCACCCGGACGGCGCGCACCGCCCGGGTCGCCGCCGCCAGGTCGGCCGGACCGGCGACGGGGGAGACCCCGGCCGCGGCCAGGTCGCGCGGGTCGAACCCGGCCGCGTGCCGCGCCAGTACCTCCAGCTCCACGTCGCGGCTGGGCAGCGGCATGGTCAGCTTCAGCAGGAACCGGTCGAGCTGGGCCTCGGGCAACGGGTACGTGCCCTCGTACTCGACGGGGTTCTGGGTGGCGATCACGACGAACGGGTCGGGCAGCTTGCGGGGTCGCCCGTCGATGCTGACCTGCCGTTCCTCCATCGCCTCGAGCAGGGCGGCCTGCGTCTTGGGTGGGGTCCGGTTGATCTCGTCGGCCAGCAGCAGGTTCGTGAACACCGGCCCCTCCCGGAACGAGAACTCCGACGTCCGGTTGTCGTAGACCAGCGACCCGGTGATGTCGCCCGGCATCAGGTCGGGGGTGAACTGCACGCGGGCGGTGCCCAGCTGCAATGACGCCGAAAGGGCCCGGACCAGAAGGGTCTTGGCCACGCCGGGCACGCCCTCCAGCAGCACGTGCCCGCGGCACAGCAGGGCGATCACCAGCCCGGTCACCGCGGCGTCCTGCCCGACGACGGCCTTCGCGACCTCCTGCCGCACCCGGCCCAGCGCGTCGCGCGCCCGCGCCGCGTCCCCCACCGGGTCCAGCTGCCCCGTACCGCCCAGCTGCCCCGTACCGCCCACCTGCTCGGTCACCCCGACGTCCTCTCGTTCGTACGCTCGTGCCCGGCAGACCCTCTCGCAAGGGCCCGTTCCAGCCGGTCCAACTGATCGGCGAGCCGGACCAGTTCCACATCCGAGGCCGGGTCGTCGCCGAGCAGTATCCGCTCCACGTCCGACACGTGCCGCCCGCTGCGTTCCGCGACCAGCAGCGCCAGTTCACGACCCGAGGTCTGCGGCCCGGCCGACAACCGCCGGGCCAGTCGCCGGGCGCTCGCCGCGCGCAACCCCTCCGCGGCCCGGTCCCGCGCCCGGGCCTGCCGGTACAACCGGGCCCGCCCCTCCTGGGTCTCCGCAGCCCGCACCACGACCGGCAGCGGTTCGCCGACCAGCGGGCCCAGCCGCCGGCCGCGCCACAGCATGGCCGCCAGCAGGACGACGAGCAGCCACGCCCCCACCCACGGCACCCAGGCGGGCAGCAGGTCGTTGAACGTCTCGTGCCGTTCGCCGGGCGCCGGCTCGAGCGGGTCGACCGTGTACCAGACCAGGCGGTCGGTACCGCCGAGCAGCCGCAGGGCGAGGGCCGCGTTGCCGTCGTCGTCCACGGTGTCGTTGGCCAGCAGGTCCCACCGGCCGAGCACCACGACGTCCACCCCGCCCGGACCGGTGGTGCGGACCATCGACCCCTCCCGGACGGGGGTCACCCCCGTGGGGCCGCCCTCGGTCGGCTCCGGGTAGCAGAGCACGGCCGAGGCGGGGGCGAGCGGCGCGGCGTCGTCGTCCGGGTCCTGGGGGTCCCGCGCGCGCAGCAGCGAGTAGAGCTCGCCGCCCGCGGCGGCCTCGCCGGCCGCACCGGCGTCGGGGTCGGCGCAGTCGGGTCGTGCGGTGCGATCGTCCACGCCGCCCCGGCCGCGGACGCCGGGGGCCAGGACGTCGAGGGTCGGCTGGGTCGGGCTGATGAGCACGATCCGGCTCGCCCCCGCGCGGGCCAGGCGGGCCAGCTGGCTGTCCACCAGGATCTCGGCGCCGTTCACGAGAACCGTTGCCCCGCGAGCGTTCTCGGCGACCTGGCGGGAGTCGGTCAGCGCGTCGACCGTCACGCCCTGCGCGCGCAGCACCTGCACCACGGCCCGCGAACCGGCCGGTCCGGGGTTGGTGGGGTCCAGGGAGCCGCCGTTGTCCTGGGTCGGGTTCAGGAGCGCGAGCAGGATTGCCGCGACCAGCACGACGAGGACGCCGAGCGCGGCGCCGCGCGCCGAGGCGACCCGCTTCACACCGGCACCTCGAAGCCGCCGGCCACCGCGGACCCGCCCACCCCGACCCGGGCCCGCCCGACCCGGTCGTCGAGGTCGCGTACCGCCGCGTACTCCGCCTCGCCGGCCGGCCGGTGCCCGTAGCGGACCCGGTCGAACACGTCGGCCGCCGCGACCAGGTCGCGGGCCAGGTCCGGCAACGACTCGCCCCCCGTCACCGCCACCTCGTGCGCCGTGCGGCCCGGCAGGGCCGCGATCACCGCGCGCTCCTCGAGCGAGAGCGCCACCGCGCGGAACCGGGCCACGACCGCGACCTCCCACTCGCCCGCCGCCGCCGCGCGTTCGGCGTCCGCCCGCTGCTGCGCCGCCGTGGTGAGGCTGCCGTCGTCCAGCACCACCTGCTTCTCGCCGCGCGCCGTGCGGCGCAGGCCGCCGGCCAGCCAGAGCGCCAGACCCAGGACCAGGAGGACGACGATCAGCACCGCCGCCGTCACCCAGGGCCGGGCGCTGCCGCCGCCCGAGACGTCGATGCGGTTGAACTGGTCGAAGAGCCAGTCCAGGCACCGGGAGATGAGGCCCGGGCGGGCCTCCTGGTACTCCTGCTTGGCCAGCTCGTCGAGCAGCAGGTCCTGCGCGGCCTCCCGCCCCGGCTGGACGGGAACGCTCGCCGGGACGCTGGCGAGCAGGCCGATCATCGGCCGCTCATCAGCTGGACGTCGAGCCCCTCCCGACGCATCCGCAGGTCGAGGTACAGCAGCGCGCTGACCGCCGCCGTGAACGGGTACACCACGGCGCCCGCGATCACCTGCCCGGTGTTCTGCACCGCCACGACGGCCAGGTCCTTCCAGTAGGCGTCGTGGCCGAGCACGTCACCGAGGAGGGACGAGATGAGGGTCGTGGGCAGGGTGAAGAACCCGCTCACGAAGGCGCCGACGATCGCGGTCAGGATGCCGATGCCCAGCACCCGCCAGAAGCTGCGCCGGACCAGCCCGGCGGAGCGGCGCAGCGCCGAGAACACGGACCGGTTCTCCAGCAGCAGGGCGGGCGCGGCCAGCGCGAACCAGCCGAACTGCAGCGAGACCAGCGCGGCCAGGCCGGCCGGGACGCCGACCAGCAGGACCAGCACGCCGAGCACCGGCGTGTCGTTCACGGCGGCCAGCAGGACGATGCCGGGCACCACCGCGACCGCCATCACCAGCATGGCGATCAGGACCAGCAGGACGGCCAGCCCGAGCGCGGCCGGCACCCGCCGCCGGGTCACCGCCCACAGCTCACCCGGCCGCATCAGGGTGCCGCGCACCGCCCGGTCGACCGCGGTGATCAGCAGGGCGGTGATCACGGTCGTGACGATCGCCTGGGTGACCACGGGCAGGATGATGCCGAAACTGCTGGCGCCGACCAGGTCGGCCACGTCCTCGCTGCGCACCCGGTCGCCCGGCTCCCAGTCGAGCAGCGGGCTGCTCTGCAGGACCCCGGTGAAGGCGGCCTGCGGCAGGGTCAGCAGCACGGTGAAGATCGCGATCACCACGGCCGAGAAGCCGACCATGGTGCGGGGGTTGGCCCGGATCGCACGGATCGCCCCGTCGTAGATGTCACCCAGAGACAGCGGCCGCATCGGCACGATCCCCGACGTCGCGCCCGACCAGCCCTGCGGCGGCGGGGGCGGCGTGCCCCACCCGGCGGCGGCCGGCGGCGCACCCCACCCGGACGGCGGCGGCGGGGGCGGACCCCAACCGGGCTGCGCCGGCGGTGGGGGAGGCGGGGCTCCCCACCCGGCGGGCGTCGTCCCCGGCCCGCCCTGGTCAGGGTCGGGTTCGCCTCCGGGCGCCGACCACGGCTGGCTCATCCTGTGCCCCCACATCGAGTCGACGCAGCTTTTCTGCGGTGCGAACCGGCTCCCACGACCCTATGCGCTCGCACCCACATCACGCTGGTCGGACGCCTTGTGCGTGCCCACCTCGCCGGATGTGCTCCGGATTTGAGAGCATGCGCCCATGAGGGGACGTGTGCTCGTCGTGGACGACGACAACGCGCTGGCGGAGATGCTCGGGATCGTGCTGCGTACGGAGGGCTTCGAGCCCACGTTCTGCGCCGACGGCAACCAGGCGCTGGACGCGTTCCGCGGCTCACGCCCCGACCTCGTGCTGCTCGACCTGATGCTGCCCGGCCGGGACGGGATCGAGGTGTGCCGCCAGATCCGGGCGGAGTCCGGCGTCCCGATCGTCATGCTCACGGCCAAGAGCGACACCGTCGACGTCGTGCTCGGGCTGGAATCCGGCGCCGACGACTACGTCGTCAAGCCGTTCAAGCCGAAGGAGCTGGTCGCCCGGGTGCGGGCCCGGCTGCGCAGCACCGGCGACCCGGCGCCCGAGGCGCTGCAGATCGGTGAGGTCGAGATCGACGTGGCCGGCCACTCGGTGCGCCGCGCGGGTGAGCCCATCCAGCTGACGCCGCTGGAGTTCGACCTGCTGGTCGCGCTGGCCCGCAAGCCGTGGCAGGTGTTCAGCCGCGAGGTGCTGCTGGAGCAGGTCTGGGGGTACCGGCACGCGGCCGACACCCGGCTCGTCAACGTCCACGTGCAGCGCCTGCGCTCCAAGATCGAGAAGGACCCGGAGAACCCGGAGATCGTCGTCACCGTGCGCGGCGTCGGCTACAAGGCGGGACCCGCGTAGTGATCCAGGCGTTGGCCCGCCTGCGCGGGGCGACGCACCGGGCCCTCGACCGGGTCCGTCGGCTCCGTCCGGCCGACCTGCACCCGACCGTCGTCCGGCGCCGGTCGCGCCGCCTGGCCGGCCAGGTCCGCCGCCGCTGGCAGCGTTCGCTGCAGCTGCGGGTCGTGGCCACCACCATGCTGCTCGGCCTGCTGGTCGTGTTCGCGCTGGGCGCGTTCCTCCAGGTCCGGATCCGCGACGGGCTGATCGAGTCGCGCGAGGCCAGCGCGATGGCCGAGTCGGCGAAGCTGACCAGGGACACGAAGGACCGGGTGCAGGCGTCCGACTACCGCAGCGCCGACAAGCAGGACGAGTTCTTCACCCAGCTCACCCAGTCGCTGGCCAGCAACGACCAGGGCCGTGGGGTCGTGCTGGTCCGGGCCCTGCGGGCCAGCGACGCCGACGGGCAGACCGACGCGGAGGGCGGGTTGCGCCCGCGCTACGTGGGCGTCACCCCGTCGGTGATCCCGGCCAGCCTGCGCACCGCGGTGAACGCCCGCTACCCGCGGCAGCAGGTGCAGCTGACCAGCATCCCCGACGCGACCGGGGGCGCGGGGACGCCGGCCATCGCGGTCGGCTCGATCATCAACGTGCCGCTGTCCGGGGACTACGAGCTCTACTTCGTCTACCCGCTCGAGCGGGAGCAGCAGATCCTCGACCTGGTGCAGCAGACGTTCCTGGTCGGCGGGGCCGTGCTGGTGCTCCTGGTCGGCGGGGTCGCCTACGTCGTGACCCGGCAGGTCGTGGCGCCCGTACAGCAGGCCGCGCGCACCGCCGAGGAACTCGCGTCGGGGCAGCTGGACCGCCGGATGCCGGTGCGCGGGCAGGACGACCTGGCCCGTCTGGCCCGCGCGTTCAACGGCATGGCGGCCAGCCTGGAACGGCAGATCCACCAGCTGGAGGAGCTGTCCCGTGTGCAACGCCGGTTCGTCTCCGACGTCTCGCACGAGCTGCGGACCCCGCTCACGACCATCCGCATGGCCAGCGAGGTGATCCACGAGGGGCGCGAGGACTTCGACCCGGTGCTCGCCCGCTCCGCCGAACTGCTGCACACGCAGCTCGACCGGTTCGAGTCGCTGCTGGCCGACCTGCTGGAGATCAGCCGGTTCGACGCCGGTGCGGCGGTGCTCGAGGTCGAGGCCGCGGACGTGCGCGAGGTGGTCATCCGGGTCGTCGACACGCTGCGGCCGCTGGCCGAACGGCGCGGCAGCCGGGTCGAGCTGATGCTGCCGACGGAACCGGCGATCGCCCAGATCGACGCCCGGCGCGTGGAGCGGATCGTCCGGAACCTGGTCGGCAACGCCATCGAGCACGGCGAGGGAATGCCGATCGAGGTCGAGGTGGCCGGGGACGCGAACGCCGTCGCGGTGGCCGTGCGGGACCACGGCGTCGGGATCAACGCCGACGACCTGGAGATGGTGTTCAACCGGTTCTGGCGGGCCGACCCGGCGCGGGCCCGCTCGACCGGCGGCACGGGCCTCGGCCTGGCCATCGCCCAGGAGGACGCCAACCTGCACGGCGGCCGGCTGCAGGCGTGGGGGCAGGTCGGCCAGGGTGCTACCTTCCGGCTCACGGTGCCCCGGCACGCCGGTGCGGAGCTGACGCTCTCGCCGCTGCCGCTCGGCCCGCGCGGTGAGCGGCGCCTGGGCGACCCGGTGCCGACCGGGCCGCCGACCGGTGAGCTCGCGGCCCTGATCGAGGGCGGGCCGGGCCGGGCGGACGGCGACGGTGCCGATGAGGGGGACGGCGGGGCCCGCGACGCGGGTGAACCCGTGCAGCCGGCGGGCACGACGTGAGGACCCGACCGCGGGCGCGGCTCGCCGCGCGCTCGTGTCCGCGCTCGCGTTCGGGGCGAGGCCGGACGCCGGCGCGCGCGGCGTTCACGGCGGCCGCGGTCGTGCTCGGGCTGGCCCTGGCGGGGTGCGCGCAGATTCCGCGCACCGGGCCCGTGGTCAGCGGCGGCCTCGGTGACCCCGACCCGCGCGAGGGCATCTCGCAGGTCATCCCCGAAGGCCCGGTGACGGGCGCCGACCCGGAGCGGACCGTGCTCGGATTCGTCCGCGCCTCGGTCGGTTTCGGCGACGACCACTCGGTCGCCCGCGACTTCCTGGCCACCGGCACCAGGCTGGCCTGGCGGCCCGACGCCGATATCGACGTGTACCCCGGTGAGAAGGACCTGTCGATCAACGCGAAGACCACCGAGAAGGACGGCGATGAGGTCGCCGAGGTCACCGTGCGGGCTGCCGTCTCGGTGCACGTCGACGGCGACGGCCGGTACGAGCAGCGCGCTCCCGGGACCACGACGACGAAGAAGTTCGAGCTGCGCCGGGAACTCGGCGAGTGGCGGATCTCGAAGCTCGACGACGGAATCCTGATCGGGGCCAACGACTTCCGGACGATCTTCCGCTCCTTCCCGGTCTACTTCCCCGATCCGACCGGCTCCTACCTGATCCCCGACGTGCACTGGTTCGCCGCCTCGAGCGACACCCCGGGATCGCCCGAGGTGCCCACGGCGCTGGTCCGGGTGCTGCTGCAGGGGCCACCGTCCCGATGGGCCGACGCGGTCACCACGGGGGCGCCGCCGGGCACGAAGATGGCGTTGGGGGCCGTCGTCGTCTCGGACGCGGTGGCTGACGTCGACCTGAGCAGCGAAGTGCTGCAGGCGGACTCCTGGCATCGGCTCCTGTTGGTCGGCCAGCTCGAGGCCACCCTCGGGCAGTTGCGCAACATCGGGTCGGTGCGGGTCACCGTGCGCAAGGCCGAGTTCGACACCGGAGACGCCGTCCCGGCCCCGTCGCCGAACACCCACGGAGCGGCGGGCGCAGCCGAGCCGAACGCCCGACCCTGGCTGCAGGCCGACCCACCGGTCGGTGACCAGGCTCTCGTGATCGACGACAAGGGCCGCCTCGCATGGCTTTCCGGTCGCTCGCTGGAGGTCGTCGACGCGGTCGACGGGCTGCGCGTGGACGGGGTCAACCGCCCGGCGGTCTCGGCCGACCACACCACCTACGCGGCGCTGGACGCCGACCGTGGTCGGCTGCTGATGCAGACCCAAGGCAGCGACAAGGCAGTCACCGTGACCAAGGGCTCGGAGCTGGTCGGGCCGTCGTTCGACCCGCAGGGCTGGGTCTGGACGGGGGTCGGCGACAACCGTGGCTCGCTCGTCGCGGGCCGCACCGGCGGCGACGCGGTCAAGGTGACGGCCAAGTGGCTGGACGGTGCGACGCTGAACGCGGTCGCCGTCTCGCGGGACGGCGCGCGGGCCCTGGTGGCGGCCACGGTCAAGGGCACCGGGCGGCTCTACGTGGCCGGCGTGCGCCGCGACGACGAGGGCCGGCCCAAGTCGCTCACCGACCCGTTCACGCTGATCCCCGACCTGAAGTCCGTGGTGGACGCGACCTGGGTC
Organism: Spongisporangium articulatum; assembly: GCF_044465595.1. Classification (NCBI taxonomy): domain Bacteria; kingdom Bacillati; phylum Actinomycetota; class Actinomycetes; order Kineosporiales; family Kineosporiaceae; genus Spongisporangium; species Spongisporangium articulatum. The sequence goes on from NZ_JBITLV010000002.1 coordinate 16,550, forward strand.
GACGAGGACCAGGTGGCGGTGCTCGGCGAGCGCAGCGGCAGTTCCGACCGGATCTGGGTCGCCCAGATCGGTGGGCCCGTCGCCGGCCGCGGCACGGTGAAGGGCGCGAAGACGATCACCGCCGGGGACGGAGAGGCGTCGCTGTCGGTCGGCACCGACAAGGGCACGTACTCGTTCCTGCGCAACTGGCAGAAGGCGTCGAGCGCGCGCTGGGCCTCGTACCCGGGCTGACGATGCTGCGTTTGCGCATGATCAACACCCTCCCGCGCTGATCATGCGCAAACGCAGCAACATCGCGCTGATCATGCGCAAACGCAGGATCGAGTCGTCCACAGCAGCCAGGACCACGGGTTTGTGCACAGTCCGAGCGCCTCCTACCCCGGTCGGCACCCGACACGCTGCTGGACTTTCACCCATGGCACTCGTCTCGCTCGCCGAAGCGTTGTCCGGCCTCGTCTGGCCCGCGGTGTGCGCCGCCTGCGGCACCCCGGGGGCGGCCGTCTGCACCGCCTGCGCCCGCTGGTACGGGGAGGCCCGCTGGTGTCCGCTGCCCGGCTCCGCTCGTCCGGCCGGGGTGTGGGCGGCCTGCGCCTACGGCGGGACGGCGGGCCGCCTCGTCTCGGCCTGGAAGGAGCACGGCCGCCTCGACCTCACGCCTCACCTGGCCGCCGGGCTGACGGCGTCCGTGTCCGCGGCCCTGAGGGCTACCGGGCCACCCCGCTGCGCGGGCCGGGTGGCTCTGGTGCCCGTGCCGACGTCCCGCGCGGCCCGGCGCCGGCGCGGCGCCGACCTGACCGCGGACCTCGCGGGCCGCACCGCGCGGAACCTGCGCGGACAGGGGATCGAGGCGGTCGTCGTCCCAGCCCTGCGGCTGGCCCGGGCCGTGCAGGACCAGGCCGGTCTGGGGGCCGAGCAGCGCCGGGAGAACCTGGCCGGGGCGATGCGGGAGACCGCGGCGGCGGGCGGCCTGGCCGCGGCCCGAGTACTCCTGGTGGACGACGTGGTGACGACTGGGGCGACTGTGCGCGAAGCGACCAAAGTGCTGGTCAGAGCCGGTCTGCAGGCTCCGGAGGCTTGCTGCCTGAGCGTGACTTTGAGGCGCCACGGGGTGTTGCCGGGCGTGGTCCTGCACTAGCCTCACGTCATGGACGGCACGCTCCGGCCACCTCACCCGCCCGGCGGAATCACGGCCGCGCCGAGGTCCCTGAGGGCTGTCCCGCCGTCCGGCCCGAACAGCGAGCCGCTACGGCCCGGCGCCGGCCGGGCGAGACCCGTTCCGCAGGATCCACAGCTCGTTCCCAGCTGATCCGTACCCAGAACTCACGTGGCCAGTGCGGCGTTGTACCCGTACCCATCTGCAGGCCCAACCGAGGAGGATCCGAAGTGGAGATCGTGATCACCGGACGTCGGACGGACGTCCCGGAGCGCTTCCGCCGTCAGACCGAGGAGAAGCTCGCGAAGGTGACCCAGTTCGCTCCGCGCGCGCACCGGATCGACGTCGAATGGTCCCGGGAACGAAACCCGCGCCAGGCCGCCCACTGCGAACGGGTGGAGATCACGGTCAGGGACAAGGGCCCGGTGATCCGGGCGGAGGCCAGCGCCGAGGACTTCCTCGCGGCGCTCGACCTGGCGGCCGCCAAGCTGGTCGAGCGGTTGCGCCGCCTCGGCGACCGCAAGAAGGTGCACCACGGCCGGCACAACCCGGAGTCCGTGCGCTCGGGGCTCGGCGTCTCACCGCGGTCGGCGGCCGAGGAACTCCTGCCGGACGACGAGCCGGAGGTCCGCACCGATCTCCCCGAGGGCGCGGAGGACCTGGCCGACAGCCCGGTCGTCATCCGCGTGAAGGACCACTACGCCGCCCCCATGACCGTGGAGCAGGCGCTCTACGAGATGGAGCTGGTCGGCCACGACTTCTTCCTCTTCGTGGACTCCACCTGCGGCAAGCCGTGCGTCGTGTACCGGCGGCAGGGGTGGAACTACGGCGTCCTCAAGCTGCACGCGGGCGACCCGGCCGAGGTCACGGCGGCGGAGGCCCGCGAGAACGGGCTGAACGGCCACGCCCCGCTCAACGGGCACGCGCCCGTCCCGGCGGAGGCGCTGAAGGGCTGAGCCACCCGGACGACGCCGGGCGGCGGGGTCGGTCGGCCCCGCCGCCCGGCGTGGTCCGGTCGTGCGCCCGTGCCTGCGCAAGGCTCGAGCCGGCGTCGGTCAGGCCTTCTCGATGCCGATCGAGTCGTCGGCCTTCGCCTCGGCCTTGGCGATCTGGTCGCTGTACTTGTGCTTCGTCGCGGTGTCCGCGGCGTCGCCGACCTTCTCGATGACGGCGTCGGAGATCTTCTCGACCTTGTCGGGGTTCTTCTCGGCGAACTCGGTCGCCTTCTTCTTGACCTCGTCGAATATGCCCATGCGCTCATTCTGAGGCTGTCGGTGGCCGTGTCTAGTGTCTGGGTGTGGCTCGTGAACGCATCACCCTCGCCCAGGCCCGGCGCACCGCGCTGGCCGCCCAGGGGTTCGGGGGGCGCCCGTCCGGTCCGGTGACCATGCGGCAGGTGCAGCGGCTGGTCGACCGGGTCGGCGTCCTGCAGATCGACTCGGTGAACGTGCTGTCGCGCAGCCACTACCTGCCCGCCTTCAGCCGGCTCGGTGGCTACGACCGGGGGCTGCTCGACCGGGCCGCGTCCAAGCCGCCGCGCCGGCTGGTCGAGTACTGGGCGCACGAGGCGTCGTTCGTCCCGCCCGAGACGCACCGGTTGCTGCGCTGGCGGATGCAACGGGCCCGTGACGAGGCGTGGGGCGGCATGCGCGAGGTGGCTGCGCAGAAGGAACTGCTGCAGCAGGTGCTCGACGTGGTGGCCGGGCACGGTCCGGTCACCGCCAAGCAGCTCGAGGCGCACCTCGGGCACGAGAAACCGCGTGACCGCTCGAACTGGGGCTGGAACTGGAGTGACGCGAAAAGGGCCGTGGGGTATCTGTTCTGGGACGGGCAGATCTCCTCGGCCGGGCGCACCACGCAGTTCGAGCGACGGTACGACCTGCCCGAGCGGGTGCTGCCGCCCGCGGTGTCCCAGGCCCCCGACCCGACGCCCGCCGACGCGCGCCGCGAGCTGGTCGCGGTCTCGGCGGCGGCCATGGGCGTGGCCACCGAGCCCGACCTGCGCGACTACTTCCGCCTCAAGCCCGAGGAGTCCCGCGCCGCGATCGCCGAACTCGTCGAGGCGGGCCGGCTGACGCCCGTCGAGGTGGCCGGCTGGTCGCGCCCGGCGTACCTGTCCGCGTCCGCGACCTTCCCGCGCCGGGTCACGGGCCGGGCGCTGCTGTCCCCGTTCGACAACCTGATCTGGTTCCGTCCCCGCACCGAGGCGCTGTGGGACTTCCGGTTCCGGCTGGAGATCTACACGCCCGAGGAGAAGCGGGTGCACGGCTACTACGTGCTGCCCTTCCTGGTGGACGACCGGCTCGTCGCCCGGGTCGACCTGAAGGCCGACCGGTTCGTCGGCGACGGCGTGCTGCGGGTGCGGGCGGCCCACGCCGAGGCCTGGGTCGAACCGGCGGGGGAGACGCCCCGGGTCGCGGCCGAACTGGCGGCCGAGTTGCGGGACCTGGCCGACTGGCTCGGCCTGCCCGACGTCGCGGTCGAGCCCTTCGGCGACCTGGCCCCGGCCCTGGCCCACGCCGTCCGGGGCTGACCAAGATCATCGAACGGGTGCGCGGATAGCAAGTCCGACTCGGCATTCGTGCACTCGACCGACGATCTTGGTCATGGCTGTTCGTCGGTGGCGATCCGGGCGTGCAGGTGTTCGTCGGAGTAGCGGCCGTCGACGGGGTAGCGCATCGCCGAACGCATCACGCCCTCGAAGAGGTAACCGGCCCGCCGGGCGACCGCGCACGAGCGGTCGTTCTCGACCGCGTGGTACAGCTCGATCCGGTGCCACCCCAGCCGCTGGAACACGATGCTGGTCGCCGCCCGGACCGCGGCCGTGGCCAACCCTCGCCCCCGGGCCTGCGGCATCAGCTCGTAGCCCACCGAGCCGGTCAGCAGGTCCGCCTGCACCAGGCCGAAGGTCACCATGCCGAGCAGCTGCTGGCCGTCGGCCGCGACGATCGCCCAGCTGGCCGCCGTCCCGTCCTGCCACCCGGCGCCCCACTCGCTCATCCGGGCCAGAGCCTCCCCACGGCCCTGCAGCAGGCGGCCCGCGTAGTGCTCGTTCAGCGGGTCCCGGCGCATCAGCAGCAGATCCGTGGCGTCCTCGCTGCGCCACGGGCGCAGCAGGGCGTACTCCGCCGGGGACGGCAGGTTCAGCGACGGTTGGCGGCGACCGCTCACGCGCCGTCCGCCGGGTCGTCCAGCAGCGCGCCGAGGTCCTGCACCGTCAGGTCGTACCGGACGTCGTCGAGCAGCGTCCCGTCCCGCAGTCGCGACCCGAGCCGGTCCACACCCGCGCGGGCGAACCCGAGCCGCCGGGCCACCCCGTGCGAGGCCTCGTTGCCCACCGCGGCCCGCAGCAACACCCGGTCGAGCCCGAGCCCGCCGTCCTCCGCCGGGATCAGCGCGTGCCGGACGGCGAGCCGTGCCCCCTCGGTGATCACGCCCTGGCCACGGGCGTCGGGATGGGCGAGGTAACCGACCTCACCGGACGACGGTTCGCCGGGGTGGGTGAAGACGGCCACCTCGCCGAGGAACTCGTCCGCGTCGGGGCCTGCCACGGTCCAGTGCACCGCCTCGCCGAGCGCGGCCCGCTCGCGGAACCGGGCCTGGTGCCGGTGTGCGTCGTCCGCGGCGTAGGGGTTCGGCACCAGCGGCAGCCAGCGCTGCGTGCGCTCGTCGCGGCAGGCCTCGACCAGCCGGGGGACGTCGTCCGCGCGTGGGGCCCGCAGCCGCACCCGCCGACCGGCCAGGTCCACCGGCTCCCACCAGCGGTTCAGGGGCTGCATCGCCTCGCCGCGTCGCAATGACCCGATCCAGCCGTCCACCCGCCGTCCCCGGTGCTCCAGCAGCGCGGTCACGGTGCCCTCGAACCGGAAGCCCGTCGCCCAGGCGACCCGGCGGCTGGCCCAGTTGCCGACCTGGGCCTGCCAGCGGACCACCTCGAAACCACACGACTCGAACCCCCACGCCACCGCCAGGCGCACGGCCCGGGTCACCACCGAGCGGCCGCGCGCCCAGGCCGCGCCGGCGTACCCGATCTCGGCCAGGCCCTGCCCCTGCGGGCGCAGGTCGAGGGTGCCGGCCAGGCGGCCCTCGGTCTCGATCGCCCAGCCGTACTCGCTGCCCTGCCGCCAGCCCTCCGCGACGTGGGTCAGGAAGTCCTGGGCGTCACGCCGCGTGTAGTCCAGCGGGACCCGCGTCCATTCCTGCATCAGCGGATCGGCGCCGTGCCGCACGATCGCGTCGATGTCGGAGGTGCGCAGCGCACGCAGGGTGACCGCACCGTCGTCCAGCCGGGGGACGTCGGGCACCGGGCCGCGCTCCGGTCTGGAGGTCACCCCCAGAGCCTTTCGCACGTGGCCCGCACGGGCAACGATGCGCCGGGACCCCATGGGCACGGCAGTCCTGTCTACGATGGTCCGGGCACGGCGGGCGGGGGTCGTTCGTCATGCCATGAGAAGTGACCGCGCGCAGCGTGCGGTCACGACGAGAGTGCGGGAGACCAGGCCGTGGTGAAGATCGTCGACAAGCTCCTGCGCGCGGGCGAAGGCCGCACCCTGAAGCGGCTGCAGGGCCTCGCGGCGCAGGTCAACGCCCTCGAGGAGGACTTCGAGCGGCTCACCGACGTCGAACTGCGCGAGGAGACCGAGCGGTTCAAGGCCCGCGTGGCCGACGGCGAGAGCCTCGACGACCTGCTGCCGGAGGCCTTCGCGGCGGTCCGGGAGGCCGCGAAGCGGACGCTCGGCCAGCGGCACTTCGACGTCCAGATCGTGGGCGGCGCGGCGCTGCACTTCGGGAACATCGCGGAGATGAAGACCGGTGAGGGCAAGACGCTGGTCGCCACGACGGCCTCCTACCTGAACGCGTTGTCCGGCAAGGGCGTGCACGTGGTCACCGTCAACGACTACCTGGCCGAGTACCAGTCGGAGCTGATGGGCCGCGTCTACCGGTTCCTGGGCCTGACCACGGGCTGCATCCTGTCCCGGATGACCCCGGCCGAGCGCCGCGAGGCCTACGCCGCCGACATCACCTACGGCACCAACAACGAGTTCGGCTTCGACTACCTGCGCGACAACATGGCCTGGTCGAGCGAGGAGCTCGTGCAGCGCGGCCACAACTTCGCCGTCGTCGACGAGGTCGACTCGATCCTCATCGACGAAGCGCGGACGCCGCTGATCATCTCCGGACCGGCGGACCAGCCGACCAAGTGGTACACGGAGTTCGCCAAGATCGTGCAGCGGCTGCGCATCGACGAGGACTACGAGGTCGACGAGAAGAAGCGCACGGTCGGCGTCCTGGAGTCGGGCATCGCGAAGGTCGAGGACTACCTCGGCATCGACAACCTCTACGAGAGCGTGAACACCCCGCTGGTCGGCTACCTGAACAACGCCGTCAAGGTGAAGGAGCTGTTCAAGCGCGACAAGGAGTACGTCGTCAAGGACGGCGAGGTGCTCATCGTCGACGAGCACACCGGGCGCATCCTGCCCGGCCGCCGCTACAACGAGGGGCTGCACCAGGCGATCGAGGCCAAGGAGGGGGTGCAGATCCAGAGCGAGAACCAGACCCAGGCCACGATCACGCTGCAGAACTACTTCCGCATGTACGACAAGCTCTCCGGGATGACCGGTACCGCCCAGACCGAGGCGGCCGAGCTGATGAGCATCTACAAGCTGGGCGTCGTGTCCATCCCGACGAACCGGCCGATGCAGCGCCTGGACCAGCCCGACCTGATCTACAAGAACGAAGAGGCGAAGTTCAACGCCATCGCCGACGACGTCCTCGAACGGCACCAGACCGGCCAGCCGGTGCTGGTCGGCACGACGTCGGTCGAGAAGAGCGAACTGATGTCGATGATGCTGCGCGAGCGCGGCCTGCCCCACGACGTCCTGAACGCCAAGCAGCACGAGCGTGAGGCGGCCATCGTCGCGCAGGCCGGGCGCAAGGGGCAGATCACGGTGGCCACGAACATGGCCGGCCGCGGCACCGACATCATGCTCGGCGGGAACGCCGAGTTCACCGCGGTCGCGGAGCTGAAGGCCCGCGGGCTCGACCCGGTCGAGACGCCGGAGGAGTACGAGGCGGCGTGGCCGGAGGCGTTGAAGGCCGCGCAGGACGCGGTCGCCTCCGAGCACGACGAGGTTATCGAGGCCGGTGGCCTCTACGTGTTGGGCACCGAGCGGCACGAGTCGCGGCGGATCGACAACCAGCTGCGGGGCCGGTCGGGCCGGCAGGGCGACCCGGGCGAGAGCCGGTTCTACCTGGCGTTGACCGACGACCTGATGCGGCTGTTCAACTCCGGCGTGGTGGAGAGCTTCCTGAACGCCACCAAGATGCCGGACGACGTGCCGATCGAGTCGAAGATGGTCAGCCGGGCGATCGCCAGCGCTCAGAGCCAGGTCGAGGGCCGCAACTTCGAGATCCGCAAGGACGTCCTGAAGTACGACGACGTCCTGAACCGGCAGCGTGAGGTCATCTACGCCGAACGCCGCGAGGTGCTGGAGGGCGCCGACCTGCACGAGCAGGTCCGCCACTTCATCGACGACGTGATCCGCAGCTACGTGGTGGGGGCGACCGCCGAGGGCTTCGCCGGCGACTGGGACTTCGACGAGCTGTGGCGCGCGATGAAGGCGCTCTACCCCGTCTCGATCACCCAGGAGGACGTGTTCGAGGAGGCCGGCGGCCGCGACCACGTCACCCAGGAGATGCTCCTCACCGAGCTGATCGCCGATGCGCAGCTGGCCTACGACAACCGCGAGAAACAGCTCGGCTCCGAGGTGATGCGGGAGCTGGAGCGCCGGGTCACGCTGTCGGTGCTGGACCGCAAGTGGCGCGAGCACCTCTACGAGATGGACTACCTCAAGGAGGGCATCGGCCTGCGGGCCATGGCCCAGCGCGACCCGCTGGTCGAGTACCAGCGCGAGGGTTACGCGCTCTTCCAGGCGATGACCGACGGCATCAAGGAGGAGTCGATCGGCTACCTCTTCCACATCGAGGTGCAGGTCGAGGAGGAGCCCGAGGCGCAGACGGCGGACGCGCCGATCCTCGTGGCCAAGGGCCTGGTCGCCCCGAGCCGGTCGGGTCAGCTGCAGTACTCGGCGCCGAGCCTGGACGACGAGGGCGGGGTCGAGGTGCACAACGAGGACGCCGCAGGCGGTCGCGCCCAGCAGACCGCGGCCGAGCGGATGTCGGGGCAGGGCGGGTCGAACCGGGCCTCCCGGCGTCAGCAGCAGCGCAAGCGCCGCCGCTGACTCTCCGCTGAGTGATCTCCGGGCGGGTGCCCGTCACCCGTTCGGACCATCACCGATGCACCCTCCGTTGCCGACGGGAGAGTTCTACGGTCGGCGAGGGATGGGGTTGCTGGGGTGCGGGTTCGGGTCTGGGGTTCGGCTGCGGCCGCCGTGTCGGTAGCGGCTCTGGCCCTGGCGCCGGGCGCCGTCGCCACGTCGTCGCCGGTCAGCACGAAGGCGGTGACCGAGTACGGGCGGGTCACCTTCGTGCCGGACGGCGACACGATCGACGTGAAGATCGACGACGTGAAGCCCGACGCCGGCCGCACCGGGACCCGGATCCGGTTCGTCGGCCTCCAGGCGATGGAGCAGCACACCTACAAGGTCGACCTCACCCAGGCCACCGGCGAGTGCCACGCCCTCGAGGCGACCGCCCGGCTGCGGGAGATCCTCGGTGGGGAGCGCAACGACTACCGGCACCGGCGCACCGACGGGGCCCGCGTGATGCTCTCGGCCAAGGACTCGTCGTCCAGCAGCCGGAACCGCGAGCTGCGGATGGTCTCGACCAAGGACGCCCTCGGCGACTGGCAGGACGTCGCGATCACGATGCTCACCGACGGCATGACACTGCCGTTCTTCAACGGCGTCGAGTACACCCACAACAAGGAGTACCGGGTCGCCGCCCGCGCGGCGGCCGCGCAGAACCTCGGCATCTGGAACCCCGACTCCTGCCCCGGAAACCGCCCGTCGCCCCACGCCCAGCTGGCCATGCACGTGAACTGGGACGCCCCCGGCGACGACGCCAAGCACCTCAACGGCGAGTACTTCCGCGTCACCAACACGGGGACGACGACCGCGTCGCTGAGCGGCTGGTGGGTGCGCGACTCCTCCCTGCGCGACTTCTTCCACTTCCCCAAGGGCGCCTCGATCCGCCCGGGGCAGAAGGTCTTCGTGCACGTGGGCAAGGGCCTGGCCAAGCGTTCGACGAACGGCAACCAGCACTTCTACTGGGGCCAGACCACCCCGGCGTTCGAGAACATCACCGGCGCTCCGAAGTACATGGGCGACGGCGGGTACCTCTTCGACACGATCGGCAACCTCCGGGCCTGGGAGATGTACGGCCACTAGCTCTTTCCGACCACGACCGGTCGGTTCAGCCGATCTGGAGGGCCGTGACCCGCCACCGGTAGCCCAGACCCTCCAGGCGCATCGCCACCGCGCGCACCCGGTCGCCGTCCTGGACGACGGCCGCCACCTCGCTGAGGTCGGGCGCGAGTCGGCAGGCCCGTACCGCCCGGACCCGCAACCGGCTCCGGACGACGCCGGCGGGGGCCGGTCGCAGCCGCACCGCCAGGGCGCCCCGGCGCTGCAGCATCTCCTGGATCGACGGGGTCACCCACCGGACCAGCTGGCTCGCGGGCCGACTGCCGTGGGCGACCTCCAGCGCCGTGATCAGGAACTGGACCGACCACCGGCCCGGATCGGGGAAGACGGCAGCCAGGTCGAGATCGTCGCTGTCGCAGTCGTCTTCGAGGTCGGCCGGGCCGGGCTGCGGCGGGACGACGTGCAGTCCGTTCCGCGCGGCCCGCAGTTCCAGCCCGGGCAGCACGGGCGCGGGCGGAGCGGCCCGCAGTGCGTAGGGTCGGTCCAGGGCCACCCGGGAGGCGGCCTGGGGCTCGCGACTCGGGATGGGGCGTAGGTGCGGGCCGGAACCGGTGGACTGCTGGGCGGTTTCGGGAACGAGCTCGGGTGCGACACTCATCGCGAACCTCCGTCGGGGATGCGCAGCCGCATGCCGGGCAGCAGGCGGTCGGGGTCGGGGCCGATCACGGTGCGGTTGGTCTCGAACCAGGTCGGCCACTCCAGGGCGATCTGGGCGTCGCTGGCGTCACGGCCGAGGTGTCGTGCGGCCAGCGACCAGAGGGTGTCCCCGCGCCGGACCACGATCTCGTCCGGGACCGCCTGCGGGACAGGACTTCTCGGTTCGGCGCCCGGGTCGGGGTCGGCGTCGACCGGGCCCCGGGGGGCGATCCCGATCCCCACGCCGGGCCCGGTGCTCGGGGTTGACGAGGTCGGCGAGGTCGGCGAGGTCGGCGAGGTCGGCGAGGTCGGCGAGGTCGGCGAGGTCGGCCGGGGTGTCGCGGCCGGAGCGGTCGGGACCCAACCCGGCGATGCGTCGGCCACCGGCTGAGCCGTCCGGGGAGCCGAGGTCGACGGGACCGGCCAGCCCGGATCGAGGTCCGGTGCCGCGACGACCCGGGTGAGGACGGGCGTCGAGGCGCCGCTCGATCCGGTGCCCGCGGAGGCGGCCCCGCCGCCGACGGCCGACATCGCCACCGTGAGCCCGAGGAGGGCGGCCACCCCGTGCCGCAGGGTGACCGGGGCGACCGTCGCGGTCAGGCGCTCGAGCCGGCCCCCGTCGTCCGAGCGCCCGGCCCTTTCGAGCAGGGCGGAGGCCGCGCTCAGCGCGAGCCCCAGCAGCAGCCAGGCGCAGATCAGCGCGATCGCCGCCGCGGCGACCGCCCCCGCCAGCTGATCCGCCGTGGCCGCCACCGGCCGTGACGCGCCGGTCGCCGCCAGCCGGCCGCCCTGCACGACCCCCGCGGTCAGCGCCAGGGCGGCCAATGCGGTCAGTGCGGCGCCCCTGCGGTCCACCCGTCGCTCCTGCGGCATCGTCGATCCCCGATCATGTCGTTTCATGTCGTTTGATGTCGCTACATAGTTCCGGATGGCGATGGATGGCGTCCAGAGGGGGAGATCGATCTGTGGAAAACCGGCAATTCGGGCCGCTACGGTGGCCTGCGTGCGCTGGGACCGGCTGTTCGACGACCTCGAGGCCCGTTTCGAGGCGGAGCAACGAGCGGAGGCCGACGGGGAACTGGCCGAGCTGATCCGCGCCGAGTACGCGGGGGTGTCGCTGGTCGACCGGTTACGCGCCCAGCTCGGGGGGCGGGTCGGCTGGTGGCTGCGCGAGGCGGCGACGTTCGACGCGGAGCTGATCGAGCTCGGCAAGGACTGGGTGCTGCTGCGGCGCGCCCAGGTCGAGTTGCTGGTGCCGCTCGCGGCGGTGGTCGGGTTGCGCGGCCTGGCCCGCCCGGCGTCCGCGGGATCCGGGCCGTTGGCCCGCCGGCTGGCCATCGGAAGCGTGCTGCGTCGGCTGGCCCGCGACCGGGTCGAGGTGTCGATGCGGCTGGTGGGCGCCGGCGGTCACGGGGAGGTGGTCGGGACCATCGACCGGGTCGGCGCCGACCATCTCGACGTCGCCGAGCACCCGTCCGGGACCTTCCGCCGGGCCGATCAGGTGGTGCAGGTGCGTACGGTGCCGTTGGCTGCGGTCGTCTGGGTCGCCGTGCACGCCTGAGCTGCCGCTCTGTCGTCGATCATGCGTTTGCGCATGATCGACGACTAGTGCTCTTCGGGCTGGGCGACCCGCTCGGCCATGCGCGCCTCGGTCTCGACGTACATCCGCTGGATGTAGGCCTCGAGCTCGGCGGCCTCGACCCGCCAGATGCGCTTCGGCCCGACCTGGATGCCGCGGATCTCGCCGTTCTGGAGCAGCGTGAGGGCCTGACGCGGCGAGATGTTCAACTCCTCGGCCACGTCGGCGAGTTGCAGGAACCGCTGCGCCACTCGACCCTCCCGGTCTCGAAAACCCGACTGCGCCAGTCTGGCACGCGCGCCCCACCGGCCCCCGCCGTCGTCCACAGGGCGGGACGGGATGGTTTTCCACAGATCATCCAGTTCGCGCCGAATGCCCCGGATCTCTGCCAGGATTTCCGACGTGAGCGTGATGACGGGGGCTCGGTCAGCGACTGGCGGTCCCGCCGGGCTGTCGGCCGAACCGGCGCGCCGGCTGCGGCGGCCGTCGTGGCGCGACCCGCGCCTGCTGGCCGGTCTGCTGCTGGTGCTGGTCTCGGTCGTCGTCGGGGTCCAGGTCGTGACCGGCGCCGACCGCACGACGGCCGTCTACGTCGCGCGCACCACCCTCCCGGCCGGTACGGCGCTCACCGCCGACGCCGTGAGCGTCGCGCGTTTCCGCCTGGTGGGCGGGCAGTCCCGGTACCTGCTCGCCGACCGCGCGTTGCCGGGCGGGCTGGTCGTGCAACGGACGATCGGGGCGGGGGAGCTGGTCCCGGTCGCGGCCGTGGGGTCGGCGGCGTCGCTCGCCGTGCGTCCCGTCACCGTGCCGTTGGACGACGGGGTGCCGGCCGGGGTCGCGCCCGGCGGCCGGGTCGACCTGTGGGCGTCGCCGACGGGTGCGGCCACGGGCGCGCAGGTGGCCGCGCCGACGGGCCAGGAGTCGACGGGTCAGGAGTCGACGGGCCAGGTGGATCAGCCTCGGCCAGGCCCCCGCCGAATCGCCGCCGCCGTCGAGGTCTTTCACGTCACCGCCGCCGGTGGTGAGGGGTTGGCCGCGGGCCGGGCGGCCGCCGTCCAGGTGCTCGTCCCCGAGAACCAGCTGACCGTCGTCCTGGCCGCCTTGGCCGGAGGCCAGAACGTCGCGGTGCTGCCGGTCCCCGGGAGCGCGCCGTGAGGGCCCGGCCGTGAGCCTCCCCGTCCTGACCGCCATCACCGGGCAACGCGAGGCGCCGCTGGTCGCGGCGCTGGGCGGGCCCGGTACGAAGGTCCGGGTGGTGCGCCGCTGCGCCGACCTGGCCGACGTCCTGTCGGCCGCGGCCGCCGGGCTGGGCGAGGCGGCGGTGCTGTCGGGCGACCTCGGTCACCTCGACCGCGAGGCCGTGGGTCGGTTGCAGCACTGCGGGGTCGCGGTCGTCGCGCTCGCCGGCGACGGGCAGGAGGCGGCCGAACGGCTCCACCGGCTCGGCGTCGACGCGGTCCTGTCGGCCGATGCCCCGGCCGACCGGCTGGCCCGCACGGTCGAGGCGGCGGTGCGCGAGGTCGTCGCCCGCCGTGACGCCCAGGGCGCCCGCACCGGAGCCGGCGGGCTGCTGATCGGTGACCCGGCCGACGCCCTGCCCCTGCGCCCCGCGCCGGGCGAGGCGCACGGCGGGGTGCCCGGCGGGGTGCGGGCCGCCGTCCCGGCCGGGGCCGAGTCGGGGGCCGGTCAGGAACGCGGCCAGGTGATCGCCGTGTGGGGGCCGGTCGGCGCCCCGGGCCGGACGACGGTCGCCGTCACCCTCGCCGCGCACCTCGCCGCCCGCGCGCCCACTCTCCTGGTCGACGCCGACACCCACGGCGCGAGCATCGCCCAGACCCTCGGCCTGCTCGACGAGTCCGCGGGCGTCGCGGCGGCCGCTCGGGCCGCCAACCACGGCGCGCTGAGCACGGCGAAGCTGGCCGAGCTGGCCCCGCTCGCCGTCCCCGGCCTGCGGGTGCTGACCGGGCTGCCGCAGTCGCGACGCTGGCCCGAGCTGCGCCCCGGCGCGCTCGACGAGGTCTGGGAGCGGGGCCGCGAACTGGCCCGCTGGGTGGTGATCGACGCCGGGTTCGGCCTGGAGACCGACGAGGAGCTGATGTTCGACGTCGCGGCGCCCCGGCGGCACGGGGCGACGCTGTCGGCACTGGGAACCGCCGACTTCGTCGTCGCGGTGGGGGCCGGGGAACCGGTCGGCATCCAACGACTGCTCGCCGGGCTGCCCGAACTCGCCGAAGCGGTGCCACCCGGCGTCGGAGTGCAGGTGGTCATGACGCGAGTTCGTGAGGCCGCGGTCGGTCGTCCGGGCGCGGCCCTGGTCAGCGGGGCCCTCGACCGGTACGCCGGAGTGCGCGACGCCCTCCTCCTGCCGGACGAGCGTGAGCTCTACGACGCCGCGATGCTCGCCGGTCGCTCGATCGTCGAGCACGCACCCGAGGCCGCCTCCAGCCGCCGGCTCGAGGAGTTGGCCGTGCGCTACTGCGAGCTGGCCGGCGTGCCCGGTGCGCTGCCCGAGCCCCGGCGCGACCGGTGGGGCCGGGGCGGTCGGCGGTAGGGCGTGACGGTCGAGGTCATACGATCCGGGCTGTGGCTGACTCCCCGAACGCACTGCGCGGTCTGATCGTCGACTGGGGCGGTGTGCTGACCGCGCCGCTCGACGACGCGATGACGGAGTGGGCGCGCGTCGAGGGCATCGACTTCGGCCTGTTCCGCGAGGTGATGACCGACTGGGTCGGCAGCGCCGGGGCGGGCCCGGCCATCTCCGGAGGGTCGGGCGACCAGCTCGACGAGGCGGAGGTGGTCGCCGGCATCGCCCGCCTGAACACGCCCGTGCACGCGCTCGAACGTGGTGAGCTGGCGACCGGGGAGTTCGAGCGGGTCCTCTCCGAGGCGCTGCGGGCCAAAGGGGCCGACGTACCCGCCGACGGCCTGCTCACCCGCATGCTGGCCGGTCTCGCCGACACCCGCGACGACATGGTCAACCTGATCCGGCGGGCCCGCGGGGCCGGCCTGCGCACGGCGCTGCTGTCCAACTCGTGGGGCGAGCACTACCCCGAGCACGCCTGGGTCGGCGCGTTCGACGCCGTCGTCATCTCGGGTCGGGTCGGCATGCGCAAGCCCGACGCCGACATCTACCTGCACACCGCGCAGCTGCTCGACCTGCCGCCCGGTGCCTGCGTCTTCGTCGACGACGCGCAGCGCAACATCGTCGGCGCGGTCGCCGTCGGGATGGTCGGCGTCCTGCACGAGAGCTACGAGAAGACGCTCACCGAGCTGGAGATCCTGTTCGACCGACCGCTCGGGTGAACAGCGCCCAGCCCGGGCTGATGCACAACAGCAACGTCCTCGGGCCGGCCTCGCTGCTCGGCTGACCGTGGTCTGAGCGCTTTGCTCTGAACGCCAATTGGCGCCGCGCGCCGAGTGCGATGTTCATGCGCACCTCGAGGCGATTCTCGGCCTGTTTTGGCGCATGGGCGTCACACTCGGTGCGTCGGTTCGATGCACGGTGCGTCCCTGCGCGACCTGGTGCGTCAGCGCACGACGACCTGGAACAGCAGCAGCGACGGGTGGTGCAGTTCGACCTCGTAGACCCCGGCGGTGTCGTACTCGGCCATGACGCTCCCCGGCACACCGGCCTTCACCTCGAGCTCGGCGTCGGGGCCGTGCAGGTGCACTTCGTCGTCGTGGTCGACGGTGATGTTCAGCGTCAGGACCCCGCCCTTCGGGACCTCCACCCGCCCCGGGGAGGGCGTGACCTTGCGGCCCTTCACCGTCACCGAGATCTCGGGGCCGTCGGGGGCCGACGTCGCGGGGGTCTCGGACGCCGCCGCCGAGACCGTGGCGACGGGCGAGGGCGTCGAGGTGACGGACGTCGTCCCGCTGGAACCGCCCGAGCAGGCGGTCAGCGCGAGCGCGGACCCGATCGCGAGCATCCCGGACAGAACCCCACGCTTGCTGATCAAGGTGCCACTCCCAGACGCCGACGCGTATCCCGCTACCCGCGTGGCACCATAGCCGCACGCCGGTCGAAGAGGAGGTTCGGGTGCCCGAGTCGAACCCGCCGTCCAGTGGCGATCGGTTGTCCACCGCCGACGTCTCGTTCCTGTACCTGGAGCAGCCCACGACGGCGATGCACGTCGGTACGGTCATGGTCTTCCGCACCCCCGACGGCGGCCTCGACGTCGAGCGGCTGATGCGGCACATCGGGTCGCGCATCGTCTACGTGCCGCGCTACCGGCAGCGGGTGAAGCAGGTCCCCGGCCGGCTCGCGAACCCGGTCTGGGTCGACGACGACCAGTTCGACCTCAGCTACCACGTGCGCCGTTCGGCGCTGCCGCGACCCGGGGACGACGAGCAGCTCGCCGACCTCGTCGCCCGCCTGCAGTCGCGCCCCCTCGACCGGCGCCGCCCGCTGTGGGAGGTGTACGTCGTCGAGGGGTTGTCGGACGGCCGGTTCGCGCTGGTCAGCAAGGTTCACCAGGCGCTGGTGGACGGCGAGAGCACCGTCGACATCGGCCAGGTCGTGCTCGACAGCGTGCCCGACGTCGAACCCGTCGCCGAGCTGCCGTGGGCACCGCGACGCAGCCCGAACGGCGTGCAGCTGGTGCTCGACGCCGTGGCGGACTCGGTGAGCCGGCCGGGGGAGGTGCTGGACGTCGTCCGTCACAACGTCTCCAATCTGCGGGACGTGGGGATGGGCACCCTGCGCACGGCCGGCCGCGTGGCCGGGTTCGCCCGGCGGCTGTCCGGGGTCGCCCCGGCCAGCCCGCTGACCACGGGGACGACGCCGCACCGGCGGTTCGCGATGGTCGACACCGACCTCGAGGACTACCGCGTGATCCGGGCAGCGATGCTGGAGGCGCCCGCTGCGGGCCTGCGCCCGCACGCGGTCACGGTGAACGACGTGATCCTGTCGGTGCTGGCCGGCGCGCTGCGGGCCTGGCTGCTGACCCGGGCCGAACCGGTGGGTACCGGCTCGGTCGTGCGCACGCTCGTGCCGATGAGCGTCCGGGACGACGTCGGCCCGCCCGGTGGCGACCTCTCCCGTCCGGCGGCGCCCGAGGTGGGTAACCGGGTCACGTCGTTCCTGATCGACCTGCCGACCGGTGAGGCCAGCCCGGTGATGCGGTTGCACCAGGTCGCCTACCAGACCCGCGCGCACCGGGACGCCGGTCGCGCGGTGGACGCCGCGGCGATCGCCGGGATGGCGGGTTTCGCGCCGCCCACGCTCCACTCGTTGGGCGCGCGGGTGGCGGCCGGGCTGTCGCGCCGGATGTTCCACCTCGTGGTCACCAACGTGCCGGGCCCGCAGCACGCGCTCTACGCGGACGGCTGCGAGCTGCTCTCCACCTATCCTGTGATTCCGCTGGCCGACGGCCAGTCGTTGAGCATCGGCCTGACCTCCTACGCGGGTCGCGTGTTCTACGGCCTGAACGCCGACCGGGAGGCGCTGCCCGACCTCGACGTGGTCGGCAGCTGCATCCGGGACGCGCTCGCGGAACTGCGGGCCGCCGTCGGGCCGGTGGCTGGATGAAGCGGTCCGATGAAACGGTCTAGGAGAGGGAACGGCATGGTCAGGGGCGAGGCCTGGGCGATGCGGGCGGCGGCCCGGGCCACGGGCGAAGGGGCGGCGGACGTCGTCCGCCTGGGTCCCGAGGCCCAGCTCGCCGGGCCGTCCGGTTCCGGTCTGGACGGTGAACGCTGGGGGCTCGTGCTGGGCGGCGGCGGGGTGCTGGGGGCGGCCTGGCTGGTCGGCGCGCTGAGCGCGTTCGAGCGGGCCTACGGCGTGGACGCGCGGCAGGCGGAACTGCTGGTCGGGACGTCGGCGGGGTCGATCGTGGCCGCGATGCTGAGCGCCGGGGTGTCGGTGTCCGAGCAGCGGGCGAGGCAACTGGCCCCGTCGCAGGGCGCGCTGCCGGGTGGCCCGGGGGCGGCCCTGGTCAGTGGGCCGGTCGCGCGGCGCCGGTTGCGGCCGGGCAGCCCGACGATGCTGCGGAACATGGTGCGGACGCACCGCGGGCACCTGCGGGACGTGCCGCGGGTCGCCGTGCTGACCGGGTTGGCCCCGGCGGGTACGGCGCCGATGCGCGGCGTCCGTGAGCTGATCGAGACGGCGATGCCGGCCGGGCAGTGGCCCTCGCACCGGGGGGTCCGGGTCGTGGCCCTCGATTACGGCACCGGCGACCGGGTCGCGTTCGGGGCCGCGGGGGCGCCGCCGGCCGGGCTGTCGGAGGCGGTGCTGGCCTCGTGCGCGATTCCCACGTTCTTCGCGCCGGTCAGCATCGGCGACCGGCGCTACGTCGACGGCGGCGCCTGGTCGTCCACGAACGCCGACCTGGTGCTGGCCGAGGAGCCCCGGCTGGACCGCCTCTTCGTGTTCGCGCCGATGGTCTCCACCACGTACGACGTGCCGCCGGACTGGAAGGTCCGCACGGAGCGGCGGATCCGGATCGCGATCACGAAGCGCGCGTTGAGCGAGGCCCGGGCCGTGCACGAGGCCGGGACCGCCGTGACCGTCGTCGGCCCGGGCCCGGCGGAGCTGGCGCTGATTGGGTTCAACCTGATGGCCTCCCGGCCGCGGCGTGACGTGCTGCTGTCGGCCGAGCAGACGGTGTCGGCGGCGCTGACCGGTTCGCCCGCCGACCCCGTCGCCGCAGTGGTCGACGCGATCGACGAAGCGGTGGAAGACGAGGTGGCCGGCTGATGCGGGTGTACGTGCCGATGACCCTGCCCGGGCTCGCCGACTGGTCGAAGAACGGCGTCGCAGAACCGGTTTCGGCGCACGCTGTGACCCCCGGGGTGCGCGAGTGGTACACCGAGGGCGACCTCGAGGAGCTGGAGTACGCCGTCCTGCTCGACGCGGCCCGGGCCTCCCTCGACCTGCTGGAGTACGACTTCGACGCGCCCCGCCGGCGGGTCGTGGTGGCGGTCGACGTCCCGGACGCCGCGGTCGGTGCGCCCGCCTACGACGCGCCGTCCCGGTCGGCGGTCGTCGTCCAGGTGCCGCTGGGGGCCGACGCGATCGTCAGCGTGCACGTCGACGAGGAGTCGGCGGTCGCCACGGTCGAGGCGGCCGTCGAGGCGCTGCCCGCGGCCCGCCTCGGCGACGAGGACGCGGCGTTCGCGCTCGACGAGGCCGAGGCCTGCGACCTGCTCTGGTACGACGCCTCCGAGGTGGAAGGTCTCATCGGGTGACCAAGTTCGACGAGCTGCAGGAGGACTGGACCCGGCTCGGGGCCGACGACCCGCTGTGGGCGGTGTACGTGGCGCCGGGCACCAAGGGTGGGAAGTGGGACGTCGAGAAGTTCTTCGCGCTCGGGCGGGCCGAGGTGGACGGCGCGCTGGCGCAGCTGCCGTCGCTGGGGCTGGCGCCGAACCTCGGTGCGGCGCTGGACTTCGGCTGCGGCGTCGGCCGGCTGTCCCAGGCGCTGGCCGCGCACGTCGACCGGGTGACGGGCGTCGACATCTCGCCGCCGATGCTGGCCAAGGCGCGCGAGTTCGCCGCCGACCGGGGTTTCGCCGACCGGATCGAGTTCGTGCTGAACGAGGCGACCGATCTTGCGGTCGTGCCGGACGCGTCGATCGACGTCGTCTACTCGAGTCTGGTGCTGCAGCACATGCCGCCCGAGCTCCAGCGCGGCTACCTGCGCGAGTTCACCCGCGTGCTGGCCCCCGGCGGGGTGGCGATCTTCCAGGTCGCGTCGCGGCCCACGGCGTCGCTGAAGGGTTTCGTGTTCCGGCACGCGCCGTGGCCGCTGTTGCGCTGGGCCCAGAAGACGCTGCTCGGCTACCCGGCGCCGATGCGGATGAGCGCGCTGCCCCCCGACGTCGTACGCGAGGCGATCGAGGGCACCGGCGCGCGGTTGGCCGGTTCCGTCGAGGACGAGACCTACGGCGGCCACTGGCACTACACCCGCTACTACGTCACCCGCTGACCCCTCCCTCCCCGTTGATCATGCGCAAACGCAGAATCGGCATCGTGATCATGCGCAAACGCATGATGCGTTTGCGCATGATCGACGACTAGAAGGGGAACGTGAGGCAGAACGGGTGGCCGGCCGGGTCGGCGTACACGTAGAAGCCGTCGCCGGCGCCCGGCAGCCGGGTCGCGCCCAGGTCGAACGCCCGCTGTTCGACCGCGCCCACGGCGTCGCGGTCGTCCACCAGCAGGTCGAGGTGCCCCTGCTGCGGGAAGGCCGGGTCGGGCCAGCGCGGGGGTGCGTAGTCGTCGACGCGCTGGAAGGCGAGGCGGTGTCCGTCGCCCTCGATCTTCACCCAGTCCGGTTCGTCGACGATTACCTGCAGGTCCAGCAGTCCGGCGTAGAAGGCGGCCAGGGCGCCGGCGTCGGGACAGTCGAAGACGGTGTTGGCCAGCGTGGTGACGCCGGCGGGCTGCCCGGCGTCCCGCGCCAGGCAGAACGGGTGCCCGGCCGGGTCGGCGAGGACCACGAATCCGTCCGCGTCGCGCAACCTCTCGGCCCCCAGCGCCACCGCCTGCTCGGCCGCGTGGAACTCGTCGGCCACGTAGAGGTCGAGGTGCACCTGCTGCGGCCAGTCCTGCCCGGGCCACACCGGAGGCACGTGGTCGGGGGCCAGTTGCAGCGCGATCTGCTGTCCGTCGCCGGCCTCGATGGTGACCCAGTCCGGCACCTGGCGCACGACCCGCCAACCGGTCAGGTCGCACCAGAACTCGGTCGCGACGTCGAGGTCGGGCACGTCGAACGCGGTCAGCTCGACCCGGACACCCGTCATGCGCAGATCCTTTCGGCTGATGCTCCCGTTGGCCACCGCGGATGCCGCTCCCCGAGCCGGTTGGCGGTGGCTTCCGGGAGTATGAGCATGATCGGTCAGGCGTCCAAGCGCGGTGGACCACCCGTCTCGCCGGCCCGTCGCTCGGCGGCCTCGGCGATGTCGGCCAGCTCGCCCTCGGCGCTGATCACGTGCAGCACCGCGTTGATCAGCCCGAGGTGCGTGAAGGCCTGCGGGAAGTTCCCGAGGTGCCGCCCGGAGGCCGCCTCGATCTCCTCGGCGAACAGCCCGAGCGGGCTCGCGAACGAGAGCAGCTTCTCGCACAGCCGCCGCG
This sequence comes from Spongisporangium articulatum, assembly GCF_044465595.1. Classification (NCBI taxonomy): domain Bacteria; kingdom Bacillati; phylum Actinomycetota; class Actinomycetes; order Kineosporiales; family Kineosporiaceae; genus Spongisporangium; species Spongisporangium articulatum. Next base: position 37,381 of record NZ_JBITLV010000002.1, read on the forward strand.
CGTCGGCCTTCTCGCCGATGATGGCCAGCGCCGACACCAGCCAGAACGAGCAGATGGTGAACGTGCCCTCCTCACCCGAGAGTCCGTCGTCCGTCTCCTCGACCTTGTACCGCAGGACGAGGCCGTCCAGCGTCAGTTCCTCCTGAATCGCTTTGACGGTCGCGATGATTCGCGGGTCGTCACCCGGTAGGAAACCGAGCAGCGGGATCAGCAGGTTCGAGGCGTCCAGGGCGTCGTTGCCGTAGTACTGGGTGAACACACCGCGCGAGTCGAGCCCGTGAGCCAGGATGTCGGCGTGCATCTCGTCGGCGGCGGCCTGCCACCGGGCGGCCAGTTCGTACTGCTCGCGGATGCGGGCCAGCCGGGCCCCGCGGTCGGCGGCGGCCCAGCACATCACCTTCGACGAGGTGAAGTGCTTCGGTTCGCCGCGCACCTCCCAGATGCCCCGGTCGGGTTCGGGGAAGTGCTGGATCGCCTCCTCGACGAACCGGGAGAGGATCGGCCAGATGGTGTCGTTCAGCCCGTCCCGGTTCGCGGTGTGGATGTAGACGGCATCGAGGATGGCGCCCCACACGTCGTGCTGCTTCTGGTCGAACGCGCCGTTGCCGATGCGGACCGGGCGGGCGCTGCTGTACCCCGTCAGGTGGTCCAGCGTCGACTCGGACAGGTCCTTCTCGCCGTCCACCCCGTACATGATCTGCAGCTCGTCCGAGCGGGACGCGAGATCGGTGATGAAGCTGAAGAAGTCGTTGGCCTCCCAGTCGAAACCGAGCGTGTTCAGCGCCCACAGGGCCAGCGTCGAGTCCCGGATCCAGGTGTAGCGGTAGTCCCAGTTCCGTTCCCCGCCGGGCGTTTCCGGCAGCGACGTGGTGGCCGCGGCGACCAGCGCCCCGGTCGGGGCGTAGGTCAGTCCCTTCAGGGTCAGGGCGCTGCGCTCCAGGTGGGCGCGCCACGGGTGGTCGGGGAACCGCCCGCGGGCCAGCCAGTGCTGCCAGTGGTGGGCCGTCCAGACCTGGCGGGCGTACGCGTCCTCGTAGGTGGTGGGGGGCTCGTGCGAGTTGCCCCAGGACAGCGCCACGAACCGCAGGTCGCCCTCCTTCACCAGCGTGCGGGCGGTCGCCCGCGGGCCCTCGAACCCGATGTTCAGGTCGGACGTCAGGCGCAGCGCCGGCTGCCGCCCGGTGAACTCGTTCGCGCCCGTGGGCCCGGTGGACGCCGTCTCCGCGGCCGCCGAGTGGTAGTCGTCGCCGAGGTAGCGCCACTGCGGCCGGTCGCGGCCGTAGTCGAACGCGGGGGAGCAGTCCATCGACAGCTGCACCTCGCCGTTCACGCAGCGCACGGTGCGCAGCAGCACGTGCTCGGCCTCGTAGTCGTTGGGCGCGCGCCGGTACCGCTCGGCACGCCGGCCCTCGTGATGCCAGGGCCCGATCAGCAGGCAGTCGCGAATGATCACCCAGCCCGTCGGCGTCCCCCACGACGTCTCCAGGATCATCGTGCCGGGCAGGTATCGGCGGGCGTTCGGCACCCGCATGTCGGCGGGCCCGAAGGTGAAACCCCCGGCGTCGCGGTCGAGCAGGGCCCCGAACACGGACGGTGAGTCGACCCGGGGCAAGCACATCCACTCGACGTTCCCGGACGGCGCGACCAGCGCCATCGTCTCGCAGTCCGACAGGAAGGCGTAGTCGGCGATCGGGGGGAAGGCGGAGCGTACGAACGGGACCTCGTCGGCATCGGTCATGGCCGGCCTCCTCGAATCGTCCACACGGACGTCGGATCAACTGTCCTACGTCGGCCGCCGGGCGGCCAGACTTGACCACCCCGGTTCGTGGTCACGAACGGAGGGTCAGGCGCCGCGCAGGACGACGTTCAGGGCCGCCGCGAACGCCTCGGGTGCCTCCCGGCGCGGCGAGTGCCCGGCGGGCAGCGTGAGCACCTCCAGTCCGCCCGGGCAGGCCGCCTCGCACCGGGCCGCGGCCCGGGTGGACACGATCCCGCCCAGCGCCGTCTCGCCCCGGATCAGCAGCACCGGGCAGTGCACCTCGGCCAGCAGCACGGGCAGGGGCTCGCCCCAGTCGTGCCGGCGGTCGAACTCGGCCAGGTCGACCGCGGACTTGGACGCCGCCCACGGGTCGAGTTCGGCCGCGGGCCAGGTCGGGTGGTTGGCTCGCGCCCAGGCCACCCGGTCGGTGTGCGTCCCGGACCGCAGCCCGGTCAGCCACGTGCGCATCCCGGCCGGGGACGACGGCCGCCGCAACGTCGTGCGGGCCGGGTCCTCGAGCACGAGGGACACCACGCCGGAACGCCGGGCCCCGCGCCCTCGCACGCCGCGGGCCATCGCCACCCGGGCCGCGGTCAGGGCGCCCATCGAGTGCCCGTAGGCCACCACCCGGCCCGCGGAGGGCCGCCCACCGGTGACCAGTCGGGGCAGCGCGTCGTACACCGCGATCCCGCTGAGCGCGTGCCGGGGGACGTCGTAATCGCCTGCCGGGAGAGGGGTCTCACCGTGCCCGGGCGCGTCCACGGCGACCAGGGCGTGCCGGGGGTCGAGCGCCGCGGCCAACGGCGCGAACACGTCGGCCGAATCGGTCCACCCGTGGAAGGCGAGCAGCGTGGCCCCGGGCGGGGCGTCGCCGCCGAGCACCGGTTCGGCCGGCCAGACGAGCACCCGCGCGGGCCCGTCGGGCCCGTCCACCCACGCGGTCTGCGGCCCCGGACGCATCCCCCAATCCTGGCCTAATGACCCTCGGTGAGCCAGGCGTGGCCGATGCGCTCCTCGACGTCGATGGCCATCCGGATCGCCGGTTCGGCGGCCTTCTCGATGCGACCGCCGATCAGCGGCACCTTGGCCTTCAGGTCGCCCTCGACCACCTCCTCGGTGCCGCCCGCGGCCGGCTTCAACGACACCGTCCCGTTGACCCCCAGTGGAGCCCCCGGGACCTGCACGGTCAGCTTCCCCGAGCGCGACCCGTCGGCTGCGGGGGCACCCCACTCCTCGGTCTGCACGACGGTCAGTGATGAGCCGACCAGCGAGCGGAAGGCGTCGGGGACCTCGTCGGTGGGCAGCTCGCGGGTGGTGCGGACCGTCGTCCCCCCGCTGGCGCCGGGAGTGACCTCGACCGACCAGGTGGTGGCCCCGGTCGCGCGCAGCTTGCGGTCCTGGAAGTCGCGGTCGGTGAGCATGGCGAACACGTCGCCGGGCTCGGCCGCGTAGCGGATCAATGCCGTGACACGCACGCCTGTTTCCTTACCGGGTGAGGGGCAGAGGACAGGTATGGTCGCAGGCGGCGGACGCCTCGGACAGTCGAGCGCGCCGGGGCCGGGCGAGTCGAGCGCCCGGTCGAACGCGATGCGTGACGGTAGGTGGAACGCGGTGGTCTCGGGTGGAGCCCTGATCGTGCCGACGGCCGAGGGGCAGCGAGAGGCCGTGCTGCGTCAGGCGGCACAGGCCGTCGAGGCCCGGGCCGGCGAGGTCGCCGAGGCCGGGCGCCCTCCCGGCCTGCTCAAGGCCCTCACCGAGCGCTACTTCCGGTTCGTCGCGGCCGACGACCTGATCGAGCACCACGTCGACGACCTGGCCGGCCTCCTGCTCAGCCACTACCGGACGGCGAAGCTGCGGGAGCAGGGCACGACCGTCGTCCGGGTGTTCACGCCCTCGCGCGACGAGGACGGCTGGTCGACCGGGCACACCGTGGTCGAGATCGTCGCCGAGGACATGCCGTTCCTGGTCGACTCGGTGCTCGGCGAGCTGAACCGGCTGGACGTCGGCATCCACCTGCTCGTGCACCCGCAGATCGGCGTGCGGCGCAGCGTCGACGGCCGGCTCACGGAGGTGCTCGACACCCCCGAGCACGTCCTGGTGCGCGACGCGGTACCCCGCGACGGGGTCGTCGAGTCGTGGATCCATCTGGAGATCGACCGGCAGGGCGGGCCCGAGCGGCTGCGCGAGATCCGGGGCCGGCTGCAGGGCGTGCTGGACGACGTCGCCGGGGCCGTGCAGGACTGGCCCCGCATGGTGCGGGTCGGGGAGGAACTGGTCGAGGAGCTCACCGAGATCGCGCACGGCGAGGTCGTCGTCCCGGGGCTCGACCTGAGCGAGGTGCGCGAGGCGATCGAGCTGCTCACCTGGCTGGCCGACGGTCACTTCACCTTCCTCGGCTACCGCGAGTACCGGTTGCAGGGCGAGCCGGGCGAGGAGGAACTCATCGGGGTGACCGGGACGGGCCTGGGCATCCTGCGCTACGACCAGCCGCGGCGCTCCGCGTCGTTCGGCCGGCTCACCCCCGAGGCCCGGGCCGCCGCGCGCGACCCGCACGTGCTGGTGCTGACCAAGGCCAACTCGCGGGCCACCGTGCACCGCACCGCCTACCTCGACTACATCGGGGTCAAACAGTTCGACCCGGCCGGGAACGTCGTGGGGGAGAGGCGTTTCCTCGGCCTGTTCTCGTCGTCGGCGTACTCGGAGAGCGTGCTGCGGGTCCCGGTGGTGCGGCAGAAGGCCGAGGCGGTGCTGTCCTGGGCGGCGTTCCCGAGCGACAGCTACTCGGGCAAGGAGCTGCTGTCGGTTCTCGAGACCTACCCGCGGGACGAGCTTTTCGAGATCGACTCCGACGACCTGTACCAGATCGCCGTGGCGGTCATGCAGCTGCAGGAACGCCGCCGCACGCGGCTCTTCCTGCGCACCGACGTGTACGGCCGCTACGTCTCATGCCTGGTCTACCTGGCCCGCGAGGTGTTCACCACGCGGGTCCTCGAGACCGTGAAAAGGATTCTGACGGAGGCGATCGGCGGCACCAGCGACGACGTCACGGTGCTGGTCTCCGACTCGGTACTGGCCCGCCTGCACCTCGTGGTCCGGATGCCCGTCGGGCAACCGTTGCCCGAGCTCGACCCGACGGTGATCGAGGCCCAGGTCGCGCAGGTCACGCGCTCGTGGGAGGAGGACTTCGGCGAGGCCGCGCTCGACACCCTCGGCGAGGAGCAGGCCGCCCACCTGGTGCGGGAGTGGGCGGGGGCGTTCGGCGAGAGCTACCGGGAGGACTTCTCGGGCTGGACCGGCGTCGGCGACATCTGCCGACTGCAGGAGCTGGAATCGTCGGGGGAACCGGACCGTGCGCGCGCGGTCGGGGTGAAGCTCTACGAGCCGGAGCCGAAGGCCGGGGTGGACGACGACAGCCCGGCCGCCGTCCGGCAGCGGCTCACGCTGTACCGCCTCGAGCCGCTGTCGCTGTCGTCGGTGCTGCCGTTCCTGGCCAACCTCGGCGTCGAGGTGGTGGACGAGCGCCCGTACCGGTTGGAGTCGGCGTCGGGTCGGGTGGCCTACCTGTACGACTTCGGGCTCCGTCCCGAATCGGGCCGCCGGCCGAGGGATTACGGCGAACAGACCCGGGTCCGGTTCGTGCGTGCGTTCGAGGCGGCCTGGCACGGTGAGGCGGAGAGCGACGGGTTCGACCGCCTGGTGCTGGCCGCCGGCCTGGGCTGGCAGCAGATCGCCGTGCTGCGCGCCTACGGCCGGTACCTGCGCCAGGCGGGCACCGCCTTCGGGCAGGACTACATCGCCGAGTGCCTGGTGGCCAACTCGGCCGTCGCGTCCTTGCTGGTGCGCCTGTTCGAGGCCCGGTTCCACCCGAAGTCCTACGGTGACAACCCGATGGGCATGGACGCGCGGCTGGCGGCATGCGGAGCGCTGCTGAGCAAGATCGAGGCCGAGCTGGACGGCGTCGCGAGCCTCGACCACGACCGGATCCTGCGCGCCTTCATGAGCCTCGTGCAGGCGACGCAGCGGACCAACTACTTCGTGAACGCCGGTCGCATTCCTGACGCCGCCCGGCCGTGCCTGGCCTTCAAGCTCGACCCGGCGCTGGTGCCCGACCTGCCGGCGCCCCGGCCGGCGCACGAGATCTTCGTGTACTCGCCGGCCGTCGAGGGCGTGCACCTGCGGTTCGGGCCGGTGGCCCGCGGTGGGCTGCGCTGGAGCGACCGGCGCGAGGACTTCCGCACCGAGGTGCTGGGCCTGGTCAAGGCGCAGATGGTGAAGAACGCGGTGATCGTGCCGACCGGGGCGAAGGGCGGGTTCTTCGCCAAGCGGCTGCCCGACCCGTCCGTCGATCGGGAGGCGTGGCTGGCCGAGGGGGTGGCCTGCTACCGCACGTTCATCAGCGGGCTGCTCGACCTGACCGACAACCTCGACCTCACCGCCCAGCCCGACGGCGAACAGGTCGACGGGCCCGATTCGGGGGTGGTCGTCCCCCCGGAGGACGTCGTGCGTTACGACGCCGACGACACGTACCTGGTGGTGGCGGCCGACAAGGGCACGGCCGCGTTCTCGGACATCGCCAACGAGGTGGCGAACTCGTACGGGTTCTGGCTGGGGGACGCGTTCGCCTCGGGCGGATCCGTCGGCTACGACCACAAGGCGATGGGCATCACCGCGCGCGGCGCGTGGGAGAGTGTGAAGCGGCACTTCCGCGAACTCGGGCACGACGTACAGGCGCAGCCGACCACCGTCGTCGGGATCGGCGACATGAGTGGCGACGTGTTCGGCAACGGCATGCTGCTGTCCGAAAGCCTGCAGCTGGTCGCCGCTTTCGATCACCGGCACATCTTCCTGGACCCGGACCCGGACCCGGCGACCTCGCACGCCGAACGGCGCCGGCTGTTCGAGTTGCCCCGCTCCAGCTGGGCCGACTACGACACCGCGCTGATCAGCGCGGGCGGCGGCGTGCACCCGCGCACGGCCAAGGCCGTCGAGATCACGCCGCAGGTGGCCGCCCGCCTCGGGCTCCCGTCGTCCAGCACCCGGCTCACCCCGGCCGAGCTGATCCGGGCCGTCCTGCAGGCGCCCGTCGACCTGCTCTGGAACGGCGGCATCGGCACCTACGTCAAGGCCGGCACGGAAACCCATGCGCAGGTGGGCGACCGGGCCAACGACGCGATCCGGGTCGACGGCGCCCAGCTGAAGGCGCGCGTCGTCGGCGAGGGCGGCAACCTCGGCCTGACCCAGCTGGGTCGGGTCGAGGCGGCGCTGGCCGGCGTGCGGGTGAACACCGACGCGATCGACAACTCGGCGGGGGTCGACTGCTCCGACCACGAGGTCAACATCAAGATCCTGCTCGACCGCGCGGTCTCGTCGGGGGCGCTGGCCCGGGCCGCCCGCGACGAACTGCTGCACGAGATGACCGACGAGGTCGGCGATCTCGTGCTGCGCGACAACTACGAGCAGAACGTCCTGCTCGGCAACGCGCGCCGCCAGGCGGTGAACATGCTGGGCGTGCACCGGCGGTTCATGGCCTGGTTGGAGGAGCACGGCAAACTCGACCGGGCCCTGGAGTTCCTGCCCGACGACGAGACCCTGGACGCCCGGGCCGCTACGGGCGAGGGCCTCACCTCCCCCGAGTTCTCCGTGCTGGTGGCCTATTCCAAACTCACGCTGACCGCCCAGTTGGAGGTCACGTCGCTGCCGGACGACCCGTGGGTGAGCCGGTTGATGCGTCAGTACTTCCCGGTGCCGTTGGTCGAGCGGTTCGGTGACCGGTTGCCCGAGCACCCGCTGCGCCGCCAGATCGTCACCACCGTGCTCGTCAACGAGATGGTGAACCGGGGTGGCATCACGTTCGCGTTCCGGGCCCAGGAGGAGACGTCCGCGTCGGCGGAGCAGATCGCCCGGGCCTACGTGGTGGCCCGGGAGATCTTCGACCTGCGCGGGTTCATCGCCGCGGTCGAGCAGCTCGACGGGCTGCTCACGACCGACTACCAGGCCCGGCTGTACCTCGGTTTCCGGCGGCTCCTCGACCGGGCCGTGCGGTGGTTGCTGCAGACCCGGACCGAGCAGATCGACGTGGCCGCCGAGATCACCCGGTTCGCACCGGTGGTCGCCGAACTCGCGCCGCGGTTGCCGGACCTGGTGGTCGGCGAGCAGCGCGACACGATGACGCAGGAGATCGAACGGCTGGTCTCGCACGGCGTTCCGGAGGCGTTGGCCCGCCAGGCGTCGGGGCTGCTGACCCGGTTCATGCTGCTCGACATCGCGACCATCGCCCGGGCCACCGGTGAGGAGCCCGCCGAGGTGGCGGCCGTCTACCTGGCCCTGACGGAACGGCTGCAGGCGGTGCCGCTGCTGCGCCGGATCACCACGCTGCCGCGTCGGGACCGCTGGCAGATGCAGGCCCGGGCCAGCCTCCGCTACGACGTGTACGCGGCGATGGAGTCGATCACCACGGGCGTGCTGCGGGCCACCGCCGGGGTGACCGGGGCGGGCGCCCGTATCCAGGACTACGAGAACCGCAACCCCACCGCGTTCACCCGCGCCGGCGAGATGATCGAGGAGGTGCTGCGGATGCCGTCGGCCGACATCGCGGCCCTCTCGGTGGTCCTGCGGACGCTGCGGGCCATCGCCCGTCCGGTTCTCTAGGCGGTGATCATGCAGAAACGTCACGCGATGGGGCCGAGAGTAGGGTCGGTCGCCCGGGCGTGACGTTTCTGCATGATCACCGCGGGAACGTAGGCTGACCTCATGCCGTCGATGCGTGACCTGGTCGCCCGCCACTGCGACCTCGGGTCGACGGACCTCGAATGGCTGCGGCTGCTGGTCGGGGACTGGCAGATGATCTCCGACCTGTCGTTCGCCGACCTGGTGCTGTGGGTGCCGCGACTGGACGGCGGGTGGGTGGCCGTCGCGCACTGCCGGCCCAGCACCGGCGCCACCGTCTACTACGACGACCTGGTCGGCACGTTGGTCGACGCCGGGCGCCGCCCGCAGATCGACCGGGCGTTCGCCGAGGTGCGCATCTGCCGGGCCCGCGACCCCGAATGGCTCGACGAGGTCCCCGTGCGCGAGGAGACGGTGCCCGTGCTGCGCGCGGGCCGGCCGATCGCCGTCCTGTCCCGGCACACCAACCTGTCCGCCGCGCGCACGCCGTCCCGGCTCGAACTGACCTACATGCAGTGCGCCGACGACCTGGCCCGGATGATCAGCACGGGCGGCTTCCCGATGCCGGACGCCCCCACCGGGATGCGCCGCGGCGCCCCGCGGGTCGGCGACGGGCTGGTCCGGCTCGACCGGGACGGCGTCGTCACCTACGCCAGCCCGAACGCGGTGTCGGCGCTGCACCGGCTCGGGTACGTCGAGGACGTGCTCGACCACAACCTGTCCGAGATCGTGACCCCGCTGCTCGACCGCTCCGGCCAGGTCGACGAGACCCTGCCGTTGGTCCTGCTCGGGCGGGCACCGTGGTTCAGCTACATCGACAGCCGCGGGGCCTCGTTGTCGTTGCGGGCCATCCCGCTGACCATCGAGGGGGAGCGGATCGGGGCCCTGCTGCTGCTGCGCGAGGTCTCGGAGCTGCGCCGTCGCGAGCGCGAGCTGATGACCAAGGACGCGACGATCCGCGAGGTCCACCACCGGGTGAAGAACAACCTCCAGACCGTGGCCGCGCTGCTGCGGTTGCAGGCCCGGCGGATCACCTCGGAGGAGGGGCGGCTGGCGCTGGTCGAGGCCATGCGCCGCGTCGCGACGATCGCCCTCGTGCACGAGACCCTGTCCGAGGGGCTGGGGGAGAGCGTCGACTTCGACGACGTGGTCGGGCGGACGCTGTCGATGGCCGTCGAGCTGGCCGCGCCGCAGATCTCATCGCAGGGCGCGGGCGAGGTGGCCGAGGTCCTGGACACCGGGTCGGTGCCCCGGCGCCCGGTGCGGATCGTGCGCGAGGGTCGGTTCGGTGAGCTGCGCGCGGAGAACGCGACGCCGCTCGTGCTGGTGATCACCGAGCTGGTCACCAACGCCGTCGAGCACGGCCTGGCGGAGACGGGCGGCACCATCACGGTGTTGGCGCGGCGGGAGGGCAACGCGCTGCACGTCGAGGTGCGGGATGACGGGGTGGGGGTTCCCGAGGGTTTCGAACCGGGCTCCTCGGGCCTAGGTACGCAGATCGTGCGCGCCCTGATCAGCGGCGAGATGCAGGGGGCGATCAGCTGGTCGCGCCGCCCCGAGGGCGGGACGGTCGTCGCGGTCGACGTGACGGTGCAGCCGCCGGGCTCCCGGGACACCGGGTACGACGGCGACCTGGGCGACGGCGACCTGGGCGACGGCGACGAGGAGTTCCAGCAGAACCTGCAGGACGCCGCGGCCCGGGACTAGCGCGCCGAGACTACAGGCGCGCCCGTACCCGGGCCGTGTCGTGCTGGTGGTGCTGAGGTGTGCGGAGGCTCGAAATCAGCCGGCGCGACGTGCCCGGGCGTTCCGGCGCTTGAGCGCGCGGCGCTCGTCCTCCGAGAGGCCGCCCCACACGCCCGCGTCCTGACCGCTGTCGAGGGCCCACCGCAGGCAGGTCTCGACGACGTCGCAGCGACGGCAGACGGCCTTGGCGTCCTCGATCTGCAGGATCGCCGGGCCGGTGTTCCCGATGGGGAAGAACAGCTCGGGGTCCTCCTCGAGGCAGGCTGCCTTGTGGCGCCAGTCCATGATCGGCTTACTCCTCACGCCCGAAGGCGATCGTCGTTGGGGGCCCGCCGGGACGGTCCGGTGAGGGCCATGGCTTCCGCAGCGGCGGCTTCTGGAGAAGCTCCGCTACGAAACGTGTTCGGGGATGGTGCGGTGTTACCAGGGTCTCCGGAAGTCGCGATGCCGCAACCCGAAGGATTCAACGACTACCCTCACACTCTTGTGCCTGCTTTCACAAGGGTTTTTCGGGTCCGAGTTTGCGTGATCCCGAATCGAGACCTTGCCTGTGGAGAACAGTAATCGGTCGAGCACGTTGCGTATATACGTTCCTGGTCATCCCGGGGTCGACCGTTCGGTGGTTGCGCCTTCGTCATCCACATGCTGATCATCCCGTTAACACGGATGTGACGAGAACGACTCCCGGCTCGCGGTGTGTGAACGCACTCGCCCAACACGTATCCAGTCGTTTCCGCCCCGTTCATCAACCTCCTCTCGGCACCATTCATTCCGCCCACATTCGGTCACGCTGCGTAGAAGTGGATGATCGGACGACCCGATCCCGGGGTTCCGGATAACGGTCAAGGCAGGTCCTGAGGTTCCCCTGGGAACCTGCTGCCAGAATCCGAGGTATGCCCGAACCGGAAGCCGGTGTCCCGGCCGGTGACGCCGCCGTCAGCGTCGCCCTGCGCCGCGTGGTCGCCGCCCTCGTCGTCCTGGAGGCCCTGCTCCTGCTGGCGGGGGTCGTCGCCCTGGCCTTGAGCGCGGACAGCGCCAACGTGGTGGTGATGATCGTCGTGGGGTTGGCGCTGGCCGGCGGGCTCGCCGCGGCGGCGGTGGGCGCGCTGCAGGGGCGGCGCTGGGCGCGCGGGCCGATCCTCACCTGGCAGCTGGTCCAGGGTGGCATCGCCCTGTCCGTGGTGTTCAGCCCGACCTGGTGGGTGGGCGTGCCACTGCTCGCGATCTCCGTGGTGACGGCGGTGCTGGTCGCCGGCGGCCGGGTGATCGCCCGCGAGCCGGGCCTCTAGGGCGCCCGGACGTCGCTCGGCGCGGGACGTCGGGAGCTCAGTCCTCCCGCGACAGCTCCTCGCGCAGCGTCCGCAGGCTCTTGGCCAGCAGCCGCGACACGTGCATCTGGGAGAGCCCGACCTCGGCGGCGATCTTCGACTGCGTCATGCCCCGCCCGAACCGCAGGTCGAGGATGCGCTGCTCACGGGCCGGCAGCTGGGCGAGCAGGGGGCGCAGCGTCTCGCGGTTCTCGACGAGTTCGATCCCGGAGTCGATGTCTCCCTCGAGCCCGCCCGAGCGGGCGCCGATCGCGGACTCGTCCGCGGCAGCCGGCAGCGGCACCGTGACGTAGGCGCCCGCGGTGTCGAGGGCCTCCAGCACCAGATCGGCGTCGACGTCGAGGTGGTGCGCGATCTCGTCGATCGTCGGCGAGCGACCCAGCTGGTGGGTGAGGGCCTCGCGGCTCTGGCTCACCCGGCGTCCGAGTTCCTGGATCCGGCGGGGGATACGCACGGCCCAGCCGCGGTCGCGGAAGTGGCGGCGGATCTCGCCCAGCACGGTCGGCACCGCGAACGTCGTGAACGAGCCGCGGGTCGGGTCGTACCGGTCGATCGCGTTCATCAGGCCGATGGTGCCGACCTGGACCAGGTCGTCGTAGGGCTCGCCGCGACCCTTGAACCGCTGCGCGAGGTGGTGCACGAGCGGCAGGTGCTCCTCGACCAGTTCCTGACGTAGGGCCGGGCGCCGCGGATCCGTCAGCGGCATGGCGGCCAGGCGTTCCAGCCCGCGCACGCGCTCGTCGCGGACCTGCTCGGTGCGCGTCTGCTCGGTGTGCACCGTCGGCTCGGTGCGGTGGTCCGTCCGGGAATGCAGGGCCGTCATGCCCGGGCCGCCTCTCCCGCGCCCGAACCGGTCGGGCCGGTCGAGTCGCTGCGGTGGGTCAGGGCGATCCAGCGGCCGGTGGCGTCCATCCCGCTGCTGACCTCGTCGACCAGCGCGCGCAGCAGCATCCAGGGATGTCCCTCCTGGAGGGGCCGGTCGCTGCGGGGGCCGGTGATCCGGACGTCCAGCCGCCCCTCGCGCCCTCGTTGGTCGGTGTCGACGTCCACCCGGAACAGGGCGTGCAGCCAGGAGTCGGGCTGGTGGTGCTGATCGATCAGCAGGGCGCAGGCCTCGTCGACGGCGATCCGCAGGTCCTCGATCTCGTCGAGGGTCAGGTCCAACCGGGTCGCGACGCCCACCATCGCGGTGCGGATGACGGCCAGGTAGGCCGGGTCGGCGGGGACGCGCAGGTCGATGACGTCCTCACCGCGGTCGACGTGCCGGTCGATGCCGAGCGAAAGCGCCACACCTGTCTCCCTGGTCTGCCGACTCGTGGAGCCGCCGCGCCGGAACAGGCGCAGCAGGCCTCGCGGAGGAGCGTCCTTTTGGTTGCGGTGTGCATTCCCTTCGCTACGGAACGGAAGCATTGTCACCATCGGAACAGGATAGAACACGTTGAGTGGTGGATGTCGAGCCTCAGAACGACATCGATGCCCCTGAAGCGGTACTGAAACGATGAGGTTGGAACGTCGGCCCAAGGGGTATGCGTCGTCAGCTCGACGAGCCGGCCAGCTGCCGGATCGCGTCGTCCCCGAGCCGCCAGGTACTCCACCCCTCGTGCGGTGCCGCGCCGATGCGGCGGTAGAACGCATGGGCGGGTTCGTTCCAGTCCAGCACCGTCCACTCGAGGCGAGCGTAGCCCCGTTCGGTGCAGACCCGGGCGAGCGTCGACAGCAGGGCGCGGCCCAGCCCCAGGGCGCGGTACGTGGGGGAGACGAACAGGTCCTCCAGCCAGATGCCGTGCCGCCCGCGCCAGGTCGAGTAGGTGACGAACCACAACGCCATCCCCACCACCGCCGGCCCGTCCCGCCCGTCGACCTCGGCGACGTGGCAGTGCAGTCGCGGCGACGGGCTGAACAGGGCGGCGTGCAGGTCGGCCGGCGTCGCCTCCACCGCATCGGGTTCGCGCTCGTACTCGGCCAGCTCGCGGATCAAACCGTCGATGGCCGTCACGTCGTCAGGGGTCGCGGGCCGCACCCGCCAGACGGTCATGCGGCTCATCCTCCCGGTACCCACCGACAGGACCGGAGCAGGGCCCCCTCAGCGGTGGTCACCGGGAGGATGCGCGAGCTGGACGGTGACGACCTCGCCCGGGTGCACGACGACACCCCGGCCGGGGCGCCCGTCACCGGCGCGCGGGGCCAGGCCGAGCAGGCCGGCGTCCGCGGGGGGCAGGTTTCCGAGCGCGACGCCGCGCCGGGCGGCCCGGCCCTCGGCGAGCGGGCCGCGGAAGGCGGTGACCAGGTCACCCGTGGCGGTAACCAGGACGACCCGGGGCTCCGGCTTCGCCAGCCGGGCGGTGACGATCTCCTCGGCAGGCGTGCCGCCGAGTTTGGCGGCGTCGTCGACCAGGAGTACTGCGTCGAACGGGACGGTCGTGGTGCGCGGGTCGACCCGGACGACGGGCACGCCCTGCTGCCGCAGCCCGGCCTCGATCACGGCCAGGACGTTCGTACGCCCGCTGCCGGGCGGGCCGTGCACGAGCGTCACGCCCGGTCCGTCGAGGCGGAGGAACAGCGTGGTCGCCTCGTCGCCGCCGACCCCCACCGGCACGGCGAGCCCTGCGCCCACCCCCTGATCCGGCTCGTGGTCCACCTCGTCGTAGGCGACGGACGCCGGCAGCGGGCGCAGGCGGAACGGGCCCCCGTCAACCGGTGGGCCGGGTTCGACGACCGGCGGGAGCGCCACCTGAACCTCGACCGGTTGCGCACTGCCCGGCCCGACGTGGAACCCACGCCCCGTCGGCTGCGCCCCGCGGACCACCGGAACGCCGGCCAGCGCGGCGTCCATCGGGTCGGCGAACCGGAGCACGACGCGATCGGTCACGGTCGTCGACAACTGCCCGGTCAGCACCGACCGGCCCCCGGCCACCAGCACGTGCACGCCGTGCGCCGACCCTTCGCGCATCAGCGCCACCAGCTCGTCGGTCAGCCGCCCGTGTTCGACGCCCGCCCAGACCGAGGACACCGACTCCCAGCCGTCGACCAGCAGGACGACGGTCGCCCGGGTCGGGTCGATCGGGCCCACCCGGCGCCGGGCGACGGTCTCCCGCAGCCGGGCCAGCAGCCGCGTCGCGCGCGGGCCGTCGTCGGCCGGGACCACGGCCCCGCAGTGCGGCAGGGCCTCGAGCTCGGCCAGCCCGGTCGCACCCGCGCCGCCGTCGACCCCGTAGAGATGGACGGCGCTCGCCACGTGCTCGTGGGCCAGGGCGCGCGCGACGGTGAGCAACGCCGTCGTCCGCCCCGATCCGGGACCGCCCACCACGGCCAGGTTCCCCCGGGTGGGGTGCCAGCAGGCCACCCGCTGCGCCTGTTCCTCGGGCTGGTCGGCCAGTCCGAACGCCACCCCGTCCGGGCCGGGCCGCCACGACAGCCGGTCGGGCAGCGGCGGCTGCCAGGGCGGCGCCGCCGGGGTCAGCCCGAGCCGTGCGGCCGCGCCCTGCATCGCGTCGACCACCGGGTTCCCGCCGTCCACCGGCTCATCCGGTTCCTCCCGGCCCAGCCGGGCGATCACCTGGAGCCGGTCGTCGAGCCGCTCGAGCGTCACCCCGGTCGCTGCGGAGGTCCCGCCGAGCGCGGCCACCTGCAGCGCGACAAGTTCCCCCTCGCCGGTGCGGGCCAGCGCCCGGCCCGGGGCGGACGCGGGGATGGACGCCGCGTCGGCCACGCCGAGGATGTCGTGGCTGTCGCCGGCCTCCTGCACCCGCAACGCGATACGCAGCGACGTGTTGGCCCGGATCTCCGGTGACACCGCCCCCGCCGGCCGTTGCGTGGCCAGCGCCAGGTGCACCCCCAGGGAACGGCCCAGCCCGGCCACCCGCACCAGGCCGCCGACGAAGTCGGGCAGCTCCTCGGCCAGCACCCGGAACTCGTCGACCACCACGACCAGCCGGGGCAGGGCCGGAAGGCGACCGTCGGACAGGCGGAGCCGCTGGTAGGCGGTGACGTCCGGGCAGCCGGTCGCGGCGAGCAGTCGTTCCCGGCGGCGCAGCTCCGCGCCCAGCGACGTGATGGCCCGTTCGGCCAGGTGGTGGTCGAGGTCCGTCACGACACCCGTCACGTGCGGCAGACCCGCACACGCACGAAACGCCGCCCCGCCCTTGTAGTCGACCAGCAGGAACGACACCTCGTCCGGACCGCGGTCGGCCGCCCAGCCGATCACCAGCGACGCCAGCAGGTGCGACTTCCCGGAGCCCGTCGTCCCGCCGACCAGCAGGTGCGGCCCGTCGCGGACGAGGTCGACGCGGAACGGCTCCCTCAGCGCGCCCGGCCGCACACCGAGGGTCGCTGTCGGGCCGCGGCCCGGCCCGACCGGCCGGCGCCAGTGCCGGGCCAGGTCGACCGCATCGCCGATGTCCACGCCGTCCGCCCCGCGCAGCAGGGTCGGCAGCGGTGGGCAGTGCAGGGCCGACGCGCGAGGTGATGCGTCCCGCACGGGAGCCAGCGCCCGGCTGATCCGTTCCGTCCACGCCGGCTCGGGCAGGTCGAGCGTGACGTCCACCGGCTCCCGGCCCGCCCGGTGCAACCGGGCCGTGACCCCGGCGCCCGGGAGCGCCGTCGTCCCGACCACCACGGTCGCCGCGCACTCCAACGGCAGCCGGCTCACGTCGTCCGCCAGGCAGATCAGCACCGGGCCGGTCTCACCCGCGGCCAACCAGCCGGCGACCTGTGGCTCGCGCCGCAGCACCTCCGCACCGTCGAGCAGGACCACCTGTCGCGCAGGCGTTTCCGCGCCTGCGTGCGGCAGCCAGCGCAGCCAGGCCCAGTCCTGCCCCGCGTGCGCCTGGCGGGCGGTCAACCCGACGTCCAACGGCGAGTGCAGCACCGCCAGCTGACCGAGCAGCGACCGGGCGAGCGCCGCGGCCGTGGCCCGCGACCCGGCCACGCCCAGCACGCGCACCTCCGACAGGGCCAGGCCGATCGGCACGTCCTCGTGCTGGCGCGCCCGCCCGCCCCGCCGTTCCCGGACGACGGACTCCGCGCGCCCGCGCCCGAGCCGCACCCGCAGGGCCGCCGCGTCGGCGCCCGAACGGTGCCAGAGGTCCGTCGTCCGGCTCGTGGCGGTCTCGAGAAGCGCTGCCAGGTCGGGCAGTTCGCGCTCCAGGTGGGCGGCGTCCGCGCGCAGGGCCTCGGCGATGGCGGCCCGGGCCGTCGCGAGCTCCGCCGCGTAGGCGGCGGCCCGCTCCCGCCGTTCCCGCCCGCCTGCGCGGCGGTCGGCCAGGTACTGCCCGGCCATCAGCGCCGGCGTCGTCAACGCGAAGAGCAGGAACAACGGCTGCCGGGCGATCAGGGCCACGGCCACCGAAACCGCCAGGGGCAGAAGCATGGTCAACACCGGCAACCGGGCCCGGGGTCGGGACGGAGGTTCCTCGGGAACCGGCACCACCATCTCCGGGCGGGGGGTCGCGAGGTGCGGTCGCCGGTTCAGCAGCAGGTGCCCGGCCCGGTCGGGGACCAGGGCGGCCGGACGCGACGCCGGCGGGCGCAGGACGACGGTGCTCGCCCCGAACCGCAGGCTGGCTCCGACCTGCGCCGACACCGGCTCGCGCCCGGCCCGTTCCCCGTCGACCCACGTACCGTGCCGCGACCCGGCGTCGGCCACCGTCACCCCGGTCGGGGACACCGTCAATTGGGCGTGGGTGCGTGAGACGTCCGGGTCGGTCAACCGCAGCCCCGACCCGGCCCGGCCGACCTCGTGTTCGCCCGGCGGCAACGTCACCACCGCCCCGGCGCCCGGCCCGGCCACCACGTGCGCGGCGAGCAGCCCCGGGACGGCGGCCGGCCCGGTCGCGGCCCCGCCCGACACCAGCAGGGCGCCGTCCAGCAGGGGGGCCTCACCCAGCCGGGCCGACGCCGGCACGACGCGTCCTTCGCACCGGAAAGGGGCTGCTTCGAATGCACTTTCATCGAGACCCAGCGCGTCGGCCAGCAACCCCGAGACCGCGGCGAACGTCGTCCCGTGCGGCCCGCCGACGGCGACCTCCGCCCGCGCCCCGAGGCGCCCGGCGTCCACCACCGTGCACCGGATCTCCACCCGCTCCCCGTCGTCCATGAGCGCCAAGTCTGGACCGGACCACCGACCACCCCGCCGAACCCCTGTGGATAACCCGGCGAAGTGATCTCGCCCGTTACGTCTCTTCCGTATGCTTCCGTCCACGTCGCGGCGGGAGAGTCTCCTGAGGCGCGAGTGAGTCACGGGGAAGGGGTGCGGTGGACGCCGTCACGATCGTCAGCGACGAGGTGCGCGCGGTCATCCGGCAGCGCGGCATCGACCCCGTCCGCGACGAGGCGGAGGTCCGCCACCTGGTCGAGGCGTGCGTCGCCGACTACGACGAGCGGTCACTGGTCCGGGCCCTCCCGCCGCTGGCCGACGCCTCGGGGGCGGTCAAGGCCGTCCTCGCCCAGATCACCGGTTTCGGGCCCCTGCAGGCGTATTTCGACGACCCGGCCGTGGAGGAGATCTGGATCAACGAGCCGGGCAAGGTCTTCGTCGCGCGCCACGGTGTGAGCGAGCTGACCACGACGATCCTCTCGGCGAGCGAGGTGCACGACCTGGTCGAACGCATGCTGAAGAGCTCCGGGCGCCGGGTCGACCTGAGTTCACCGTTCGTCGACGCCAGCCTGCCCGACGGCTCGCGGCTGCACGTCGTGATCCCCGACATCACCCGGTCGTGGGCGGTGAACATCCGCAAGTTCGTCACGCGGGCAAGGTCTTTGGAGGATCTGGTCGCCCTCGGCACGCTCACCCCGCAGATGGCGCACTTCCTCGCCGCGTCCGTCGCCGCGGGGTTGAACATCCTGGTCAGCGGCGGCACCCAGGCCGGCAAGACCACTCTCCTGAACTGTCTGATCGGCGCCCTGCCCGCCCGCGAGCGGGTGGTCACGTGCGAGGAGGTCTTCGAGCTGCAGGTCGCCGCGCGGGACCACGTCGCGATGCAATGCCGGCAGCCGAGTCTCGAGGGGACGGGTGAGGTCCCGCTGCGGCGCCTGGTCAAGGAGGCGTTGCGGATGCGCCCCGACCGGTTGATCGTCGGCGAGGTGCGCCAGGCCGAGAGCCTCGACCTGCTGCTGGCCCTGAACAGCGGGCTGCCGGGAATGTGCACGGTGCACGCGAACTCGGCCCGCGAAGCCGTGATGAAGATGTGCACGCTGCCGCTGCTGGCGGGGGAGAACGTGGGGGCCCGGTTCGTCGTCCCGACGGTCGCGGCCTGCGTCGACCTGGTGGTCCACGTGAAGCTGGGGGCCGACGGCCGTCGCCGGGTCGACGAGATCGTCGCGGTCCCGGGCCGGGTCGAGGGCGACGTGATCGAGACGGGTGATGTGTTCGCCCGCCGCGGTGACCGGGTGGTGCGGGCCGAGGCGATGCCACCGCACCTCGACCGGTTCGAACGCGCGGGTCTCGACGTGCGCCCGTTGCTCGCGGGGGCGTGGTCCTGATGGGGCTGCTGCTCGGGATGACGCTGGGCGCCGGGCTGTTCTGCGTCTGGTGGTCCTGCTGGGTGCCGTCCGCCCGGGACCCGCGCGGCCCGTCACCGCTGCGGCGACGGGTGGAGGACACGCTGCGGACGGCGGGGGTCTCGTCGGCGTCGTCCTCCGGCCTGCCCCTGCTGGTCGTCGCCTGCGGGGTGGCCGCGCTGGTCGCGTTCGGTCTGGTCGTGTCGCTCAGCCGCTCGGTGCCGGTCGCCCTGTGCTTCGCGGTGATGGCGGCGTGGCTGCCGGTGGGGACGGTGCTCGGCCGGGCCCGCCGGCGCCGTGAGCAGTGGCGCCGGCTGTGGCCCGACGTGCTCGACAACCTGGCCTCCGCCGTCCGGGCGGGCCTGTCCCTGCCCGACGCGCTCGGGCGTCTCGCCGAGCGCGGGCCCGAACCGTTGCGGCCGGCCTTCGCGGCGTTCGCGCGCGACTACGGGGTCAGCGCCAACTTCGGGCAGTGCCTGGACCGGTTGAAGGACCGGCTGGCCGACCCGGTCGGTGACCGCATCTGCGAGGCGCTGCGCATCACCCGCGAGGTGGGCGGCTCCGACCTCGGCACGCTGTTGCGCAACCTCTCGGCCTTCCTGCGCGAGGACGCCCGGGCCCGTTCGGAGCTGGAGGCCCGGCAGAGCTGGACGGTCTACGCGGCCCGGCTCGCGGTCGCCGCCCCTTGGATCGTCCTGGTCCTGCTGGCCGGCCGGCCCGAGACGCTGCAGGCCTACGCGGAACCGGCGGGCGGCGTCGTGCTGCTGACCGGGGCGCTCAGCACGCTGGTCGCGTACTGGCTGATGCTGCGCGTCGCGCGGCTGCCGGCGGAGACGCGGGTGCTGCGGTGAACGCCTTCGCCGGCGGCGGGACGACGAGCGCCTGGCTGGGCGCGCTGCTCGGCCTCGGGTTCGGGGCGGGGGTCTGGTTGGTCGCGGTCGGCCTGCCCACCCGCCGGGCGCCGACCCTCGACCAACGGCTGGCGCCGTACGTGGGCTGGCGCCAGCCCATCGACGGGCGCGGGGTCGGGGCCCGCCTGCTGCGCGTCGTCCGCCCGGCCGCCCGCCGGGCCGAGGAGTGGTACGCGCGGCTGGGCAGCGATCCGGAGTCGGTCCGTCGCCGGCTGCGGCAGGCGGGGGACCCGACGACGCTGGAGCAGTTCCGGGCGCAGCAGACGTTGAGCGGGCTGGGCGCGGGCGCGGTCGGCGCCCTGCTGGTGGGCGTGCGTGCGTCGGGGTTCGGGTTCGGGCCGGACGTCGGTCCGCTGCGCGCGGTGCTGCTGGTGGCCGTGTGCGTCCTGGTCGGGGTGGTCGCCCGGGACCAGGTGCTGAGCTGGCGGGCCCGGGCCCGGGTGAACCGGATCCTCGGCGAGTTCCCGGCCGTGGCCGAACTTCTCGCGCTTTCGGTGGCCGCCGGGGAGGGGCTGGCGGGCGCCCTGGAACGGGTCGCCCGGACGTCGTCGGGCGAGTTGGCGGACGAGTTGCGGCAGGCCCTCGGCGACACCCGCACGGGCGCCCCGCTGCCCGACGCGCTGGAGGCGATGGCCGACCGGGTGCAGACCACCGGGCTCGGCACGTTCGTCGACGGGCTGGTGGTGGCCCTGGAGCGCGGCACCCCGCTGGCCGACGTCCTGCGGGCTCAGGCGCAGGATGCCCGAGTGCTCGCCCGGCGCCGGTTGATGGAGGCCGGGGGGCGCCGGGAGATCGTGATGATGGTCCCGGTGGTGTTCCTCATCCTGCCCGTGACCGTCCTCTTCGCCGTCTACCCGGGCCTGGCCGTGCTCGACCTGGGGACGTGACGTGTTGGTGCCGGCGACGATTCGAGGAGACACATGCTGACCTGGCTGCGCGAACGCCTGGCGGGCCGCTGGGCCGACCGTGGTGACCGGGGCGACGTGCCCGGTTGGGTGCTGGTCACCCTGATGACCGCGGGCCTGGTCCTCACCCTGTGGGCCGTGGCCGGCCCCCGCCTGGAGGGGGTGTTCAACGACGCGATCGACAGCGTGTCGACGGGCCCCTGAGAACGGTTGTCCCGACCGGGGTTCCGCCGTCGTCGACTTCGCCCTGGTCGGTGCCCTGCTGACCGTGCTGTTCGTCGGGCTCGTGCAGCTGGGGGTGGCGCTGCACGTGCGCAACGTGCTGACCGACTGCGCGGCCCGGGGCGCGGGGTACGGGGCCCTGGTCGACCGCTCGCCGGCCGACGGGGCGGCCCGCACCCGGGACCTGATCGCCGCCGAGCTCGGCCCCGGGTACGCGCGTGACGTGACGGCGCGACTGACCACGGTCGACGGCCTGCAGACCGTCGAGATCACCGTGCGCGCACCTTTGCCGGTGGCTGGGCTGCTCGGCACCGGGCACGCCCTGACCGTACGCGGGCACGCCCTGACCCAACCCGCCGTCGGATGAGACGCGATGACGCGGGCAACGCGGCGCTCGAATTCCTGACCCTCGGCGTCCTGCTGCTCGTACCCCTGCTCTACCTCGTGGTGACGGTGGGCCGGGTGCAGGCGGCGAGCATGGCCGCCGACGGAGCCGCCTCCCTCGGGGCCCGCGCGTTGAGCAGTGCGGACGACGAGCGCACGGGGCGGCGAGCGGCCGCCGGGGCGCTGGAACTCGGCCTGCGTGACCACGGGCTGACCGACGTCCGGCACGAGCTCGACGTCACCTGCTCCGCCGCAGCCTGTCTCACGCCCGGTGCCCGCGTGCAGGTGACGGTCACGCTTGAGGTGCCGCTGCCCGTCGTCCCGCAGTTCCTCGGCCCGCCCGCAGTGACGGTGCGCGCACACCAGACCGCCGTCGTCGACCAGTACCGGGCGGCGGGGGCCCGATGAGGCGGGGCGACGACGGGCAGACGGTGCCGTTGCTGATCGGCTACGTCCTCGTCGTCCTGCTGCTCGTGGTCGTCGTGGTCGACGTGACCGCCGTCCACCTGGCGCGGGGCCGGCTCTACGCCCTGGCCGACGCCGCGGCGCTCGATGCGTCGGATGCTCTGGACAGCCAGGGTTTCTACCGGCAGGGCTCGGTCGGAGAGGTGCTGCCGGTGACCGACGAGGGCGTCCGGGCCAGCGTGCGCACCTACCTGGAGCAGGCGGGCGTCGAGGACCTGACGTCGCTGCGGGACGTCGACGTCGGTGAACCGACGACGGGCGGCGCGGCCGGCGTGCAGGTGACGCTCACCGCGACGGCCCGGTTGCCGCTGGTCGACGCGATCGTGCGGCGTTGGGCCGACGGCGTCCCGCTGACCGCGACGTCGCACGCCCGGGCCGTCACCGGCGGCTGAACGCCCTCACGGACGGGTGCCGCTCAGTCCAGCCGGAAGCCGTTCGGCAGGAGCTCGGCGGCCGTGAACCGGGCCGGTTCGGCGGCGGGGCGGGCGATCAGCACCGGCAGGTCGGGGGCGAACTCCAGGAACCACTGCCGGCACGCGCCGCACGGGGTCAGACCCGCCAGCCCGGTGCCCGGCTGCGCGTCGATGCAGGCCACCGCCAACGCGACGAACTCGCGGTGCCCGCCGGCCACCGCGTGCGCGATGGCCACCCGCTCCGCACAGATGCCCAGGCCGTAGCTGGCGTTCTCCACGTTGGCGCCGGTCAGCGTGCCCTCGGGGGTGAGCAGGGCCGCGCCGACGCGGAAGTTCGAGTAGGGGGCGTAGGCGCCGAGGGCGGCCTCGCGGGCCTGCTCGACCAGGGCGGTCAGGGCGATCTCGTCGGGCGCGGTCACGGGACGACGGTACTCGGCGTCGTGCGCATCAACGATCGTTGATCCGCGCCTCGGGTGGCTCAGGGGTACCGGGCGGCGGCGATCGCCTCGACGGTCTGGGCCTCGTCGAAGTCCTCGGAGCCCTCGATGTGCGGGACGAACCCGACGAGGACGCCGTTGGCCATGATCTGGGCCTCCAGGCCGGCGGCGCCGTCCACGTCCCAGAGCGCCTCGCGGCCGTCGCCGAGCGGGATGCGGACGCCGAACCGGAAGGCGGCCGGGCGGGCGACCCGGGCCATCACGCCCCGGGTGCGCAGGGCCTCGACGACGCGCTCTGCCTCTTTCTCCTGCATGGGGAAGAGGGCACCAGCCGAACCTGGGAATTGGCTGCGAGGCTGGTGGAAGTTGGTGACCCAGCCGCGCGCCCCGGGTCGAGTCGGAATTCTGCAGAGCCCGGGAGTCTGTGCCCGAGGTGATTGGTGACCCAGCCGCGCGCCCCGGGTCGAGTCGGAATTCTGCAGAGCCCGGGAGTCTGTGCCCGAGGTGATTGGTGACCCAGCCGCGCGCCCCGGGTCGAGTCGGAACGCGCGGCCGGGAGTCTGTGGACTCCGCGGGCCTGGTGTCGCTGGGCCCTGCGTGCTGCCTGAATCCATAGTTACTCAGAGGTAACGTGATGGAAGGGCTATCTCGTGTGACCCACGTCACATTTGACCCAGCAAATCCAGTCTTGCAACTGTTGGTCACCATCGCGTTACGCACTGATGACTGCTGGGAGACACCTGACGGTCCGGACGGGTGCGCAAACCGCGTAACCTCCATGAACGTGGCGACCGACTTCCCGCACGAACTCCGTGAGCTCCGCACGACCCTCGAATCGATCCTCGAGGTGAGCGACCTGCCGACCCTGCGCAAGCAGATCGACGAGCTCTCCGAGAAGGCCGCCGCCCCCGACCTCTGGGACGACGTGGAGGCGGCCCAGGCCGTCACCAGCAAGCTGAGTCACCTGCAGAGCGAGCTCGACCGGCTGGAGAAGATGTCGGGTCGCGTCGACGACCTCGAGACGCTCGTCGAGCTGGCCCAGGAGGAGGACGACGCCGACACTCTCGCCGAGGCCGAGCAGGAGCTGACGTCGGTTCGCAAGGCACTCGGCGAGCTCGAGGTCCGCACGCTGCTGTCCGGCGACTACGACTCCCGCGAGGCCCTGATCACCATCCGCGCCGAGGCGGGCGGCGTCGACGCCGCCGACTTCGCCGAGATGCTGCTGCGGATGTACCTGCGCTGGGCCGAGCGTCACCAGTACAAGACCGAGGTCTACGACACCTCGTACGCGGAGGAGGCGGGCCTGAAGTCGGCGACCTTCCGCGTCGACGCGCCCTACGCCTACGGCACCCTCAGCGTCGAGCAGGGCACGCACCGCCTGGTCCGGATCAGCCCGTTCGACAACCAGGGCCGCCGGCAGACGAGCTTCGCCGGGGTCGAGGTGCTGCCGGTCGTGGCCGAGACCGACCACATCGAGATCCCGGAGAACGACATCCGGGTCGACGTCTACCGCTCCAGCGGCCCGGGCGGGCAGTCCGTCAACACCACCGACTCGGCGGTGCGGCTCACGCACATCCCGACCGGCATCGTCGTCACCTGCCAGAACGAGAAGTCGCAGCTGCAGAACAAGGCCAGCGCGCTGCGCGTCCTGCAGGCCAAGCTGCTGGAGCGGGCCCGGCAGGAGCGCCAGGCCGAGCTCGACGCGCTGAAGGGGGACGGCGGCAGCAGCTGGGGCAACCAGATGCGCTCCTACGTGCTGCACCCGTACCAGATGGTCAAGGACCTGCGGACCGAGTACGAGACCGGCAACACCACGGCGGTGTTTGACGGCGAGATCGACGACTTCCTGGAGTCGGGCATCCGCTGGCGCCGGACCACCGAGAAGGCCGCCGGCTGACGCCTGCGTGAAGCTCCGCTGAGCGAACGCTTACCCAGGCGTGTCCGCGCTGGGTAAGGTCGCAGCCGTGAAGCTGTCCCTGCCCGAGTGGCTCGTCGCGACCTTCCTCCGGCTGTGCCTGAAGCCGGTGCTCGGCCCGCCCTTCCCGATCGCCTTCCAGCGGTTCTGGATGGAGTTCTGCGCGCTGCTGAACCCGCCGCCGCTGGGCAACACCGTGCGTCGGGTGACGCTCGGCGGCGTGCCCGACGTGCTGGTCACCCCGGCCGGTGTCGAACCGGACGGCGAGGTCTCGGGCCCGCCCCCCGGCTCGACGAAGGGGCCCACCGGGCCGCGTCCCGTCGTCCTGTACCTGCACGGCGGCGCCTTCATCACCGGCTCGTACCGCAGCCATGCGGGGCTGGTCGGCTACCTCGCGCGCGGCCTGCGCGCGCCGGTGCACGCGATCGAGTACCGGCTCGGGCCCGAGCACACGTGGCCGGCCGGGCACGACGACGCCCTGGCCGCCTACCGGGCGCTGCTGGCCCGCGTTCCCGCCCACCGGCTGGTCGTCGCGGGCGACTCCGCGGGCGGCGTCATGGTCGCGGATCTGCTTCTGGCCCTGAGGGACTCGGGCGAACCGCAGCCGGCGGCCGCGGTCATGCTCTCGCCCGCCGTGGGCCTGGACGCCGAGCGCCGGCCGGGCGCCGGGGAGCGCGACACCGTCGTGCGCCGGGGCTGGATCGCCCAGGTGACCGCCGCGATGCAGCGCCCCACCGACGACCCGCACGAGGTGCTGCTCGGCCGCGATCTGACCGGGCTGGCGCCGATCCACCTGCAGTACTCGACCGAGGAACTGTTCGCCGACGAGTGCGCCGAGTTCGCCGCCCAGCTGCGGGCCGCCGCGCAGTCGGTGGGCTCGCCCGACCGCAACGAGGTGCGGGTCTTCGCGGGCCCGTTCCACGTGCTCGCGGTGCTGCCGGGCGTGCTGAAGCGTTCCCGGGCGGCGCTCGCGGAGGTCGTGCAGTTCGCCGCCGGCCGGGTGCATGCGGCCACGGCCGCGGCCGACGCCGCCCAGGAGTCGGCGCAGGCCGGGGGAACCGCGCAGGCCGGCTGATCGTCTGCTCGGGTGCGGCGCACGGTGCGCCCGGGGAGGAAAGCATGCGCAGCGCACTGTTCGACGCCGCCACCGCCGAGGTCAGCACCACCCAGCGGTGGGTGAAGCAGAACGACCGGATGGTCAAGGTGACGCTGGGCGGCGACGTCCTGGCGGTCAAGGGTGCGATGGTCGCCTACCAGGGCCAGGTCACGTTCAACCACGAGGGCTCGGGGTCGGTCGGGAAGTTCATCCGGCGGGCGCTGACCAGCGAGGACACCCCGCTGATGCGGGTCGCCGGTCAGGGTGAGGTGTTCTTCGCGCGGCTCGCGCAGGACGTCTTCTTCGTGCAGCTCGAGGGCGACGGGATGAGCATCGGGGGGCAGAACCTGCTCGCCTTCGACGCCGAGCTGGGCTGGGACGTGCACCGCGTGCAGGGGGCCGGGATCGTCGGCGGCGGGCTGTTCAACACCCTGGTTCAGGGGCACGGCACCGTGGCCATCACCTCCGACGGGCCGCCCGTGCTGCTCGACTGCTCACAGCAGCCGACGTTCGTCGACATCCAGGCCGCGGTGGCCTGGTCGGCGAGCCTGCAGCCGCAGATCGTCTCGAGCATGAACATGCGATCACTGCTGCGCGGCGGGTCGGGAGAATCGGTCCAGTACGCCTTCCACGGGCCGGGTTTCGTCGTCGTCCAGCCCAGCGAGGGGTTGCCGCCGGGCGCCGCGGCCGCGCCGGGCGGCGGGGGCGGCGGCCTGTTCGGCTGACCGTCGCGAACAGGGAATCAGGGCAGTGCGAAGCGGACCAGGCCCTGCTGCGGCTTGCCGCCGACGGACGGGAACTCGCCGCCGACCACGAGGTACTTCCCGTTGCCGGTGACCGTCCACGGCCCCTGGTTCTGGCCCGTGTAGCTGCCGGCGGCGAAGTCGGGCAGCCACTTCGGGAGCATCCGCGGGGCGGGCCGGCCGAAGAACGTGTTGTCCAGCGAGCTGAACCCGTTCGTGCCCGCGGTCGAGGCCGTGAACGCGACGCCGCGGTGGTAGTACCGCGGGGTGGTGGTCGGCTGGCTGAAACCGCCCGGGACGGAGGTGCAGTCGTGCGCGTGGCCGACCGTGTAGACGACGCCGCCGCTGGAGTAGGCGCCGTAGGTGTCACCGCGGCAGCCCGACACCCACAGCAGCTTCCCGTCGAGGTCCATCCGGGCGACGGACTCGAAGTTGCCGCCGCTGTCGTACGTCCAGCCGGTGGCGTACACGCTCTTGCTCGTCGCCACCAGGCTGCCGATCGCGGCCTGCCGGCCCGAATTGCGGACCACCCGGTTGGTGGGCCAGGCGCGCGACGTCCCGCTCCCGTCGTCCCGCACCGCCCCCAGGCCCGGCTGGGTCGTGCCGTTCAGCGTCGCGAACTTGCCCCCGATCACCACGGTGCCCTTCGACGGGATCAGCGCGAGCGCGTAGACCTGGGCGTCCGCGCGCGGTTTCCAGGCCCGGACGGCGCCGCTCGCCGTGGAGAACGCGGCCAGCCGCGCGCGGGCCTCGCCGCGCGCAGTGCTGAACAGCCCGCCGACGTAGACGGTGCTCTTCCCGACCGCGAGGGCGTTCACGCCGCCGTTCAGCGACCCCTTGAACGACGTGACGACGCCTCCGGTCTTCGCGCTCAGGGCGACGATCCGGTTGTGCGTGGCGCCGTTCGCCTCGGTGAAGTCGCCGCCGACGTAGATGCGCTTCCCGTCGGTGGACGCGGCGATGGCCCGGCCCTGCGCGTTCAGCCTCGGCTTCCACGCGGTGACGAGCTTGCCGGTGCTGATGCTGTAGGCGAGGAGGTTGGAGCGCGTCGTCTCGGAAGTCCCGGGGGCGGCGCCGGCCGGGCGGGCCCGGGTGAACGAGCCGGTGGCGTACACCGTGCCGCCGACCACCACCTGCGACCAGACGACGCCGTTGACCTGCACCGTGGCCAGCGGTTTGACGCTCGCGGTCTCGGGCCGGGTCGCCGCGCGGGACGACGGGGGCGCGGCGAGCAGGCTCGCCGCCAGGAGAGTGGTGGTCGCCACCGCCCGGATGCCACGCATGGAGATTGCTCCGATCCACGTCGATCGTCCCGTGCTCGAAAGCCTAGGGTCCCGCCACTCCACGGGCCGGCCATTCCGGGGCATCCCCAGGTTTCGTGCTTACACTCGGTCCGGCCGCAACCAGCCCGTAGTCAGCCCGCACGCAACACAAGTCCCTCCGTTCCCGAGGCGGCCGAGGTGTTTCCCCCGTGATCCGATTCGACGACGTCACCAAGGTCTACCCGGGCAGCAAGCGGCCCGCGCTGAGCAAGATCTCCCTGGAGATCGCCAAGGGTGAGTTCGTCTTCCTGGTGGGCGCCTCCGGGTCGGGGAAGTCGACCTTCCTGCGGCTCGTGCTCAAGGAGGAGAAGGCCACCCGCGGGGTGGTGCGCGTCGCGGGCAAGGACGTCGCCAAGCTCTCCAGCTGGAAGGTGCCGCACCTGCGCCGCACGATCGGCGTGGTGTTCCAGGACTTCCGGCTGCTGCCCAACAAGACCGTGTTCGAGAACGTGGCCTTCGCGCTGCAGGTGATCGGCAAGCCGCGGCACACCATCTCGCACACGGTGCCCGAGGTGCTGGACCTGGTCGGGCTGTCCGGCAAGGAGAAGCGGTTCCCGCACGAGCTGTCCGGTGGTGAGCAGCAGCGGGTGGCCATCGCCCGCGCGTTCGTCAACCGGCCGGCCATCCTGCTCGCCGACGAGCCGACCGGGAACCTCGACCCGACGACGAGTCTCGGCATCATGCGGCTGCTCGACCGGATCAACAAGACCGGCACCACGGTGGTCATGGCCACGCACGACGACGACATCGTCGACCAGATGCGCAAGCGCGTGGTCGAACTCACCGACGGCAGGAAGATCCGCGACGAGGACCGCGGCGGGTACGCGACCGGCGTCATCCCGCCGGTGCCCGGCCCCGGCACGGGTTCGCACCCGGTCCAGCCGACGGTGCCGACGGTGCCGCGCGGGCAGAGGGGCTGAAACCATGCGTCTGCAGTTCATTCTCGACGAGATCTCGGTCGCGCTGCGGCGCAACCTGGCGATGGCCATCTCGGTCGTCCTGGTCACCCTCGTGTCGCTGTTCCTGCTCGGTATGGGCTTCCTGGCCCAGCGCCAGGTGCAGGTGATGAAGACCTACTGGTACGACCGGGTCCAGGTCTCGATCTTCCTGTGCGGCACCGACTCCACGGCCGCCAGCTGTGCCGGGGGAGCGGCGTCCGAGGCCCAGAAGGACGAGATCCGCACCGACCTGGCGTCCCCGCAGCTGGCCCCCTACGTCGAGCGGGTCTACTTCGAGGACAAGCAGGAGGCGTACAAGCACTTCAAGGAGCAGCTGGGCGACAGCGTGCTGTCCGACAACGTGACGGCCGACCAGATGCCCGAGTCGTTCCGGGTGAAGCTGAAGAACCCGGAGCAGTACGAGATCGTCGCCCAGGTGTTCGCCGACCGGCCCGGTGTCGAGTCGGTGGAGGACCAGAACCAGATCCTGGACCGGCTTTTCGCGCTCCTGAACCGGTTGAAGCTGTACTCGTGGTGCCTGGCCGCGGTGACCCTGCTGTGCTCGGTGCTGCTGGTCTCGACGACCATCCGCCTGACGGCCTACACCCGCCGGCGCGAGACCGGCATCATGCGTCTGGTCGGGGCGTCGAACTTCTTCATCCAGCTGCCGTTCATCCTGGAGAGCATGATCGCGGCGGCGGTCGGGGCGTTGCTGGCCTCGGGGGCGCTCGTGGCGATCACGCACTTCGAGATCCAGGGCCGGTTGTCGCGCTCGTTGCGGTTCGTGAACTACGTGGGCACCGGCGATGCGGTGATGATCGTGCCCTGGCTGTTCCTCATCGGTTTGGGCATCGCCGGTGTGTCGTCCTTCCTCGCGCTGTCCCGATACCTGAAGGTGTAACCCTGCGGTTCATCTTGAGGGTGCTGCGGTGTCAGCTCGAGGGTGGTGTGTCATGTCCGGTGGTCGACGACTGGCGCGCGCCCGGGTCGCCGGAGTGTTGGTCGCCGGGCTGAGCCTCTCGCTCGTCGGCGGCCTGCTGGTCGCCCCCACGGCGCAGGCGGCCAGCACGTCCGACCTGAAGGCCAAGAAGAAGGCCCTCGACAAGAAGCTGGCCGGCATCCAGGAGGACCTGGAGGGCGCCAACAAGGACCTGGTCGCGGCCGCGCTCACGCTCGAGAAGGCCAAGTCGCAGCTCGCCGATGCCGAGGCGGAACTCAGCGCCGCGCAGGCCGCGCTGGCCACCGCCAAGAAGCGTGACGCGGAGATCGCGCAGCGCCTCGCCGTCGCCCAGGCCGCCGTGGCCAAGGCGCAACGCGACCTCGACGCCCGGGAGGCCGAGGAGTCCGACTCCCGGGCGGTGATCGGCACCATCGCCCGCGAGGCATACGTGAACTCGGGCATGAGCAGCCTGTCGATCGTGCTGAACGCGACCAGCCCGCAGCAGTTCGCCGACCAGATGAGTGCCGCCGGCACCGCCCTGCGCTCGCAGAACAGCACCGTCGACCGGCTCGAGGTCCAGCAGGCCGAGACCCGCGCCAAGCGGGCCAAGCTCGACGCGGCGGCCGACGTCGTCCAGGAGCTGAAGGTCCAGTCCGAGGCCGTGGTGGCCGTGCGGGAGGCCGCCGAGACGAAGGCCTCCGCCGCGCAGGCCGCCGTCGCGAAGATCGTCGCCACCCGGCAGTCGGCCGTGAACACGATCGCCCAGCGCAAGAAGGCCGAACAGAAGCGCCTCGCCGAGGTGACCAAGCAGCAGCACAAGATCACGAACCTGCTGCGGGCCAAGGCCGGCAAGGGCCCGGCCTACCTCGACGGCAACGGCAAGCTCTCCCACCCCGTGACCGCGCCCATCACGTCGGGCTACGGCCTGCGTTACCACCCGATCCTGCACTACTACCGGTTGCACGCCGGGACGGACTTCGGGGCCCCGTGCGGCACGCCGGTGCACGCCCCGGCCGCCGGGAGGATCGTCCGGGCCGGGTGGGTCGGCGGGTTCGGCAACCAGATCCTGATCGACCACGGCCGGGTCAACGGCAAGTCGCTGGCCAGCTCGGTCAACCACCTGAGCCGGATCACCAAGCACTCGGGGCACGTCAGCCGCGGTCAGCTGATCGGCTACTCCGGGACGACGGGCCTGTCCACCGGGTGCCACCTGCACTTCGAGGTCTACGTCAACGGGTCGACCGTCAACCCGATGAAGTGGCTCTGACCCGCCCTACCCCGGCGTGCCCACCCAAAGCACAGAGATTTACGTCTGACGGCTCGGATTTCTGTGCTTTGGCCCGGCACGCCGACCTAGGAAAAGGGGTGGCGCGCTCTCGCTAGACTGGTTCGTCTGTCCCGAACCAGGTGAAGGAGGTGCCGCATGCCCCGCGAACAGGGCCGCAAGGTCGTCGCGACCAACCGCAAGGCGCGGCACGACTACCTGATCGAGGACACGTTCGAGGCCGGCATCGTGCTCACCGGGACCGAGGTGAAGTCGCTGCGGGCCGGGCGGGCCAGCCTGGTCGACGGGTTCGCCAGCATCACCGACGAGGAGATGTGGCTGGAGAACGTCCACATCCCCGAGTACAGCCAGGGCACCTGGACGAACCACGCCGTCCGGCGCAAGCGGAAGCTGCTGCTGCACCGGGCCGAGATCCTCAAGATCTCCAACGCGGTGCTCGGCCAGGGCCTGACCATCGTCCCGCTGCAGCTGTACTTCAAGGACGGCCGGGCCAAGGTCGAGATCGCCGTCGCCCGCGGCAAGAAGCAGTACGACAAGCGCCACGCCCTGCGCGAACGGCAGGACCGGCGCGAGGCGGAACGCGCGATGTCCCACCGCACCAACCGCTGACCTCTGGAACTCGCCCCCTCTAGGCTGGCCGCCGTGTCGGTCACTGTCTCCCACCCGCCCCACAGTCCCCGGCGACGTCGCCGCCTGGCCGGGCTGGTCGTCGTCCCGCTGCTCGTGCTGGCGCCCGCCCTGTGGGCGCCGTCGGCGTCCGCGTCGAGCACCGAACCCACGGACAGCAGCACCGGTGGGTACATCGGCCCGGGCGACGAGGCGATCTCGAAGTACACGATGACGTTCGCGGCGAAGGCCGACGGCAGCATGCACGTCGTCGAGACCATCGACTACAACTTCGGTTCGCTCGAACGGCACGGCATCGAGCGGACGTTCGCGATCGAGTTCGAGGGCCCGGAGGGCGCCGAGGGGCAGCCGACCGTCCGCAGCTACCCGGTCTCGAACCTGGAGGTCACCAGCCCCACCGGCGCTCCGGTCGACCAGGAGCAGACGGTCAGCGGCGCCGAGGACACCTACCGGATCGGAGACGCGGACAAGACCGTCACCGGTCACCAGACCTACGTGCTCACCTACGACGTCGGCGGCGTCGTCAACACGTTCTCCGACCACGACGAGATCTACTGGAACGCGATCGGTTCCGAGTGGCGCGTGCCGATCGCGGCGGCGAAGGTGA
Source organism: Spongisporangium articulatum (assembly GCF_044465595.1). Lineage (NCBI taxonomy): Bacteria > Bacillati > Actinomycetota > Actinomycetes > Kineosporiales > Kineosporiaceae > Spongisporangium > Spongisporangium articulatum. Next base: position 69,587 of record NZ_JBITLV010000002.1, read on the forward strand.
CGCTCACGGCGCCGGCGGCCGCCAACCGGGTCGACTGCTACCAGGGCTACTCGGGCAGTCACGAGAAGTGCTCGGGGCGGATCTCCGGCGACAAGGCCGTCTTCACGCTGGGCGAGAGCCTCGCGCCGTCCCAGGGCATGAGCATCATCGCCGGCTACCCGGCCGGGACGTTCCCGAACGCGAAGCCGATCCTGCGGGACAAGCAGACGCTCAAGCGCGCCTTCACCCTCAACGGATTCACGGGCGCCGGTTCGCTGGCCCTGTTCGGGCTGGTCGGCGGGGGAGCGCTGGCCATGGCCTCGCGGCGCGGGCGGGACGAGAAGTACCTCGCGGTGACCCCCGGCCTGGAGCCGGGGCTCGGGCAGGACACCTCGACGAAGCGGGTCGGGCTGTTCGGCCGCGACCCGGTCGCGGTCCAGTTCACCCCGCCGGACGACGTCCGCCCGGGTCAGGTGGGCACGCTCATCGACGAGGAGGCGAACGTCATCGACGTCACCGCCACGATCGTCGACCTGGCCGTGCGCGGGTTCCTGAAGATCGAGGAGATCGAGAAGAAGGGCTGGTTCGGCAAGCCCGACTGGAACCTGGTCATGGTGTGGCCGGCCCCGGCGGACGAGCTGCACACCTACGAGATGACCCTGCTGAAGGCCATCTTCGAGGGACGTAACGAGGTCAAGCTGTCGGAGCTGAAGCAGACCTTCCGCGCCGACCTGCAGAAGGTCCAGTCGCAGCTGTACGACGACGTGACCCTGCGCGGCTGGTTCCGCGGCAACCCGTCGTCCGTGCGCACCATGTGGGGCGTCTTCGGCGTGCTGGTGGTGCTGGCCGGCGGGGGGTTGACGTGGCTGTTGGCCACGACGACGAAGTTCGGGCTCCTCGGCCTCGCCGTCGCGCTCGGCGGGCTGGTGCTGCTGGCCATGGCCGGGCGGATGCCGGCCCGCACGGCCAAGGGGACGGCGGTCCTCGCCCAGGTGAAGGGGTTCCGGCAGTACCTGGAGACGGCCGAGGCGAACCAGATCCGGTTCGAGGAGGGGCAGGACATCTTCAGCCGGTACCTGCCCTACGCGATCGTCTTCGGCGTCGCCGACCGGTGGGCCGGGGTGTTCGACCAGCTGGCCCGCAGCGGCGCCCCGGTGGCCGAGCCGACCTGGTACTCCGGCGGGTCGTTCTCCCACGGGGCCTTCAACTACCTGGTGTTCTCGCAGGCCATGGACGGGTTCTCGACCACCACGTCGGGTTCGATCGCCGCGGCCACGCCCTCGTCGTCCGGCGGGTCCGGGTTCAGCGGCGGGGGCGGGTTCTCCGGCGGCGGAGGCGGCGGGGGTGGTGGCGGCTCCTGGTGAGGCCCCTGACCCACCAAGATCACCGGCTGTGGTCACGGATTCCGAGCGGGACTCGCAATCGGTGCACCGCAGCGGTGATCTTGTGCTCACCCGGACGACCGGGCGGGGGTCGGGACTCTCGCTGGTAGCCTGGAACAGCTGCCGGCGCTTCGGCGTTGTGCAGGACCTGGTGGTTGACAACTGAACATCGCATCAACTGGATGGACTCATTTGTCGCAATCCACCCTCCCGGGGGTGATTGGTCTCGACGCTGGTCGTCTTTCCAGGGGAAGCGGGCCGAGACAGACGACGTGATCTCGTAAATCCTCGTCGTAAACCAATAGTTGCCGATTCTTCGCGCAACGAGTTCGCCCTCGCCGCCTGAGGCAAGGCTCGAACTCCGTCAGCCCGGGCATGCCTTCGGCCCGGTCGCTGGCGTCGACTAGAAGGCCACTGCTCAACGACCCGGTCGCGGGGTCTGCGAGAACACTAAACAGCGACTGAGCCCGGCTCGGCGACCTGCCTGAGGGATCGCCGGGGCTGAGAAATGCCGTTTCAGGCTGCGCCCGGAGAAGCCCTGGTTCTACCCCGGCGGACGCGGGTTCGATTCCCGCCACCTCCACCAGAGACGCCCGAGGGGTGCCGACATGCTTTTCGTCGGCACCCCTCGGGCGTCTCTATTGCAGTGCCGTGGGAATCGGGAGGAGTTCGGGACGCCGTGAGGGACGGGCGGCGACCCGAAGGACGGCTCCCGCCACCTCCTCCCGGGATCCATCACCAGTCAGTAGTGATACCGCGCCTGGACGACGACGATCGTCTCGCCGTCCAGCTTGTAGACGAGTCGATGTTCGTCGCTGACTCGGCGTGACCAGTAGCCGGAGAAGTTGTGCGCCAGGCGTTCCGGCTTGCCGATGCCGACACCGGGGTCGCGGGAGGCTTCCCCGATCATCCGGTTGACGCGCTTCAGGATCGCGCGTTCGCCGGCCCAGGACGTGTAGTCCTCCCAACCGTCCGCCGTGAAGGCGACCTTCACGCGCCGTCGGGCCGCGGTTCGATCAGGGTTTCCGTACGGGTGTTCCCGGCCTCGGCCTCGGCGACGCTCCGGGCCAGACGCTCGGCGTTGGCGGGAGAGCGGAGCAAATAGGCCGTCTCCTGGATGGAGCGCCACTGCTCCGCGGACACCGCGGCCCGGGATGCGATAGTCCTCTGCCCATGAGCGACATCCCGGTGACCGACGAGCGGACGATCTACTCGTCCCGCCGCCGCGACGGTGAGGACGCCGCGGCCTGGCCGGTGCTGAGTGACCAGGCCATGGCTCTCCTGCGGGCCGCGGGGGAGGTGCTGGAGCCCGCCGCGGGTGAGGTGCTGTGGGAGGCGGGTGAGGAGTACGACCTGAACCTGGTCCTGACCGGTGGCGTCCTCCTCGTGGACCGGCGCGACGACCGGGTGGTGTTCGTCGTCGAGGCGGGCGACTTCGTCGGCGAACTGGGCATGCTGATGGGGCAGCGGGCGTTCCTGCCCGGGATCGCGGCAGAGGGAACGACGCTGCTGCGGGTCCGGGTCGCACAGCTGCAGCGCCTGGTGGAGGTCTCAGGAGAGCTGAGCGACGTCCTGCTGACGGCCCTGGACGCCCGTCGCGGCATGCTGAAGCGGATGGGTGAGGGCGGCCTCGTGCTCGCCGGTGACGACGACCGTGACCTGCACCGGCTCCAGGACTTCGCCGAACGCAACCAGCTGCCCTACCGCACGGTGCTGCGCACCGACGGGCCGGCCTGGGCGGAGCTGGGGCAGACGACGGCCCTGCCGGCAACGGGCACGGCCGTCGTCACCGGGGAGCGCCGGGTGCTGACGTCGCCCACGACGCGTGACCTCGCCTCCGCCCTCGGGATCGACCAGTGGGGTGTCGCCGACGGCGTCCGGTGCGACCTGCTCGTGGTCGGTGCCGGGCCGGCGGGTCTGGCGGCCGCCGTCTACGGCGCGTCCGAGGGGCTGGACGTGCTGGTGGTCGAGGACGTCGCCGTCGGGGGCCAGGCCGGCCGTTCCTCCCGGATCGAGAATTACCTCGGCTTCTACCGCGGGCTGTCGGGGGCGGAACTCGGCCGCGCGGCGATGCTGCAGGCCGTCAAGTTCGGGGCCCGGCTGGTGACGCCCCGGTCGGTCTCCGCGCTGGTCCCCGAGGCCGGCGGGTTCCGGGCCCGGCTCGACGACCAGGACGACGTCCTCGCCTCGGCAGTGATCGTCGCCAGCGGAGTCCGGTACCGGAGGCTGGACCTGCCCGGTCTCGCCGAGCTGGAGGGGCGCGGCGTGTACTACGCGGCCAGCCAGCTGGAGGCCCCCGTCGTCGCGGGCCGGGCCGCGGTCGTGGTCGGCGGGGCCAACTCCGCCGGTCAGGCGGCCCTGTTCCTGGCCCGCTACGCCGGCCACGTGCACGTCCTGATCCGGCGGGCGGACCTGGCCGAGACGATGTCCAACTACCTGACCCAGCGGCTGCTGCACCACGAGCGGATCACCGTGCACCCGCGGTCCGAGCTGAGCCGGGTCGAGGGTGCCGACCGCCTCGAAGCCGTGACCTGGCACGACCGCGCCCGCGGGCAGGACGTGACGATCGACGCGGCCGCCCTGTTCCTGATGATCGGGGCCGAGCCCGGGACGACCTGGCTCCAGGGGTCGGGCGTCGACCTCGACGGGAAGGGCTTCGTGGTCACGCACGACGGGTTCGCGACGTCCGTGCCCGGGATGTTCGCCGTCGGCGACGTGCGGGCGGGGTCGGTGAAACGGGTGGCCTCGGCGGTGGGCGAGGGTTCCGTCGCGATCTCGGCCGTACACACGTATCTGGCCGAAGCCGGCCATCACTGAAGGCGATTCGTAAGTCGACCGCTCCGGTCGGCAGTACCCCTCTGACGTGCCCGCCGGTCACGCTGGGCGGCCCGCGGGACCGGCTGCTGGCATGTGCCCCTGCTTGATCACCCGACATCATCAGGAGCACCGATGAAGCTTCCCCTGCCCCGCCGGGCCGCCGTGGCGATCACCGCCACGGCCACGGCCCTCATCACCGCCGTCGCAGTGGCCGCCCCGGCGTCCGCCTCGCCCTACCAGGAGTTGCTCTCACCCCTGCAGGGCTCGATCAAGCTCGACGGCGCGTGGTCCAACGCCATGCGGTACTACACGGAACCGGCTCTGACGTACGGGGACTCGCAGTCGGACATCACGCTCACCATCGACGACCGCGGCGGCTGGCAGTTCTCGGGCATGACGGTCAACAACAACTGGACCAAGCGACACCAGCAGACGAGCTGCACCATCATGGACCGCAACGGCAACACGGTGCTGTTCGCGCAGACGAGCGACTACGTCATCGGCGCGCGTTCGTCCAAGCGGTGGAACTGGGACCGTCAGTGGAGCCAGCGGGTCCGGGACAAGTTCTACGAGATCCGCTACACCAGCCGGGCCTTCTGCCTGCTCGACGTGAGCTGACCGGTCCGAGTGGTCCATGGTGCATGGTGGTGCCCTCGGCGAAGGGGGCACCACCATGCGTCGGACGACGGCCGCGATCGTCAGCGCCGTGTTCTTCGTGCTCGCGCCCGGGACCACGGCCGGGCTGGTGCCCTGGCTGATCACGCACTGGCGGCTGCCCGAGGTCGGCGCAGCCGGCCGCGCGCTCGAGGTGCTCGGCGCCGTCCTGGTGGTCGTCGGTCTGGTCCCGCTCGTGCACGCCTTCACCCGGTTCGTCGCTGCGGGCGGCACCCCGATGCCCGCCGCGCCCACGCACCACCTGGTCGTGACCGGCTTCCACCGCTACCTGCGCAACCCGATGTACGCCGGGGTGACGCTGGCGATCCTCGGGCAGGCCCTGATCTTCGGCAGCGTCGCGCTGGTGCTCTGGGCATCCGTGTTCTGGGCCACCACAGCGACCTTCGTGCTGCTGTACGAGGAGCCCACCCTGGCCGACCAGTTCGGCGACGAGTAAGAGACGTACCAGCGGCACGTGCCGCCGTGGTGGCCGCGGTTGCGCCCCTGGACGCCGTCGGACTAGATGGGGCCATGCCGCAGATCAAACGCTTCGACCACATCGGCGTCACCGTCCGCGATCTCGACGCCGTGACCGCCTTCTTCGTCTCGCTCGGGATGGAGGTCGAGGGGCGACAGTTCGTCGAGGGCGAGTTCCTCGACACGGTCTGCGGTCTCGAAGGGGCGCGCACCGAGATCGTCATGCTGAAGCCACCGGACGACGGCACGCGGCTCGAGCTCTCGAGTTTCGTCCGGCCCGACCCGCGGCCCGGGAACCCGCAGGCGCCCGCCAACGAACTCGGCCTGCGCAGCCTGGCCTTCGAGGTCGAGGATCTGCGGGCCACGGTCGAACACGCCGCCGCGCAGGGCTTTTCGCTGGTCGGTGGGATCGGCGAGTACGAGGACGTCTGGGCCATGGCCTACGTGCGCGGGCCGGAAGGCATCATCGTGGCCCTGGCGCAGCGGCTCGACGGCTGACGACCTGGAGGCCGTGCAGCAACTCGAGTTCCCGGCGAATCGGCGGCGGGCGCTGGGTAGGTCCAGGCCGCGGACTACCGCTGAGCGCCCACCATTCATCGACGAGTGAATCTCGGCTGCCATAACCATCCGAGATTCACTCGTCGACGAGTATCGGGCGGTGCATCAGTGTCGGTGGTCGGGTCTAGCGTCGGGCGCATGACCGAGAGCCCGGACGACGCCCCGCACCCACCCGGCCCCGCTCCCCGGGCCGACCGGCCCGTGTTCCCCGAGGGGTACGGCCTGCCCGAGACCACCGAGGGCCTGCTCACGTGGGGGGAGGTCGAGACCCGTCTGGTGGCCGCGCAGAGCTACTGGCTGGCGACCGTGCGCCCCGACGGCCGCCCCCACGTGGTGCCCCGCTGGGGCGTGTGGGTCGACGGGCGGTTCTGGTACGACGGGGCGCCCACCACGGTGCACGCGCGCAACCTGGCCGAGAACCCGGCCGTCACACTCCACCTGGAGGACGGCACCCAGGCGGTCATCGTCGAGGGCGAGTCGCACCCGGCCCGGGCCGACGCCGAGGGGCTGGGCGCCACGCTGTCGGCCGCCTTCGCGAAGTACCACGCCGCCGGGTACAGCCCGGCCGCCGACGCGTGGTCGGGGGAGGGCGGTGGCGGCCTGCGGGTGATCACGCCGCACCGGGCACTGGCCTGGTTCAGCTTCCCGACCGACGCGACGCGCTTCACCTTCTGAGTGATCAGGCCCTCACGGCCCGCGAATCACCGGTCGGGACCGGAAACCCCTGCGTAACAGGCCAGTACCTCGCCGCATGAGTTGCGCGACAATTCCCCTGATCACGACACGAGAGGCCACCTGCTTGCTTCAATGAGGGCCCAAGATCGTTTCAGGCGTAGGGAGACCAGTCGTGAGGGGCCCTCACCTCGTCGCTGTGCGCCTGCTCGGCGCCATCGTCGTGGCGTTCGGCCTGAGCTACCTCGGCTGGCGCTGGGTGAGCACCACGGACGGCTGGGTGAACTGGGCGATCGCCGTCCCGCTCGTCCTCGCCGAGACGTTCTCGTTCCTGGAGCTGATGCTCAGCGTGGTCGCGCTGTGGCACGCCCGGTTACGCCCGCCCCCACCGCCCGCGCGTCCCGGCCGGACGGTCGACGTGTTCATCACCACCGTCGACGAGCCGCTGGCCCTGGTCCTCAAGACGGCGATCGCCGCCCGGGACATGACGTACCCCCACACCACCTGGATCCTGGACGACGGCCGCCGGGCGGAACTGGCGGCCGCGGCCCGCCTGCTCGGCGTCGGCTACCTGTCCCGCGGTCCGGAATGGGACGGGCGCCCCCGCTTCGCCAAGGCGGGCAACGTCAACGACGCCCTGTCCCGCACCTCGGGTGAGCTGATCGCCATCCTGGACGCCGACCAGGTGCCCGAACCGTGGTTCCTCGACCGGGTGCTGGGCTATTTCGACGACGACGACATCGCCTTCGTCCAGACTCCGCAGAGCTTCTGGAACGTCCTGCCCTCCGACCCGCTCGGCAGCCAGGCCCAGATGTTCTACGGCCCCATCCAGCAGGGCAAGGACGGCTGGAACGCGTCGTTCTTCTGCGGCTCCAACGCCGTGCTGCGGCGCGAGGCGCTGATGGCCGTCGGCCTGTCCCGCTACGCCGGCGCGGCCCTGGGGCGTTCGCACGCCGCCCTGCGGGCGGGCCGGTCCCGGCTCGTCGCGCTGCGGCGAGCCACGGCCGACGCCCGCGTCTCGACGGCGCTGCAGCAGGCGACGGACGCACTGTCTCGGGCGCAACGCCGGTTGCGCGCGGGGGACGTGCTCGCGGAGGTCACGTACGAGCTGCGCACCGTGCTCGACGTCATCGCCTTCGAGAACTCTTCCCTGTCAGCGGAACTCGCACAGGAGTTGCGGGCCGTCGCGGCCGCGGCGGACATGGCGTGCACCGACATGGCGCTGGCCGTGCACCCGATGGACATCTCGTGCGTCACCGAGGACATGGCCACCGCGATGCACCTGCACGCGATGGGCTGGAGCAGCGCCTACCACCACGAGGTGATCGTGCACGGCCTGGCCCCGGAGGACGTGAAGACGGCGCTCGCACAGCGGAGGCGCTGGGCGGCGGGCACACTGCAGATCTTCTTCGCCGACAACCCCCTGTTCGTGCGGGGTCTCAGCTTCGCGCAGCGCCTGATGTACCTGTGCACGACCCTCGGCTACCTCTCCGGGTTCGCCACCCTGGTCTATCTCGCGGCCCCCGTGCTCCTCCTCGGCTTCGGAATCTTCCCGGTGCGCAACGACCCGCTGATGTTCGTCGCGCTGTTCGTCCCGTTCTTCCTCGCCGCGCAGGTCTTCGGCGCCGTGGTCGGGTGGGGCGTGCCGGGCAAGTGGCGCACCCGTCAGCTGTGCTTCGCCCTGTTCCCGACCTGGATCGCCGCCACCTTCTCCGCGGCCAACGCCACCTACCTCGGGCGCCGGTTGAGCTTCACCGTGACCGCGAAGGTCCGGCAGTCCGACGGGTCGGGCTTCCGCCTGCTGCTGCCGCAGCTGGTGGCCATGGCGGTGCTGGTCGTCGCCTCGGCCGTCGGCATCGTGCGCGCGGCCCAGGACCACAGCTATCTGCCGGCTACCGCCCTGTCGCTGATCTGGGTCGTGTTCGACCTGTGCCTGTTGGGCGTCGTACTCCGCATGGGCCGCTACCGCGGCTCCGGCCCGTCGGTCGTCGACCCCCTGCCGGCACCTCCGGAACTGGCCTGGGTCCTCGACCGGGTCACCGCCACGTTGCCGACCCGGCCGCTGCCCCTGCGCGAGATCGTCGTCCCGGAGCCGGCCCTGCCCGCCGCGGGGCTGCCGTGAGTGGGTCGCCCGGCCCCTCGGCCCGCCGACCGCCGCTGTGCGACCTCGTGGTCGAGGGCCGCCTCGACCAGGAGGTGGCCCTGCAGATGCGTGAGTACGTCCTGGAGGTGCTGCAGAAGCGGCCCGTGATCGTCCTGATCGACGTCTCGGCGGTGCACCAGGTGACCGCCTCGGGGGTGGCCGGGCTCCTGGAACTGCTGCGCCTGACCCGCGACCGGGGCGGGGACGTACGGCTGCACGGTCACTCGCAGGCCGTCGTCGCCGCGCACGCCGCCACCCGCCTGGCGCTGGTGAGTCCGGTCTACGCGAGCCGGGAGCTCGCCGCACTGGCCGGGCAGCGGACCACCACCACCGTCGTGAGCTGGCCCGGCCGCGCCGCGGCCGGCTCGGGCCGGGTGCGCTGGTCGCCGCGTCTCGGCCCCGGAACGCGATGAGGGGCCCCGTGCGCGAGGTGTCGCACGGCCCGGTCCGACCAGACGACGTCCCGCTGTTCGTCGGGCACCCACGGCGTTCCCGGCGCCGGCCCCGGCTGCTCGTCCCGCTGCTGTCGATGGCGCTGCTCGCGGGCGCCGTGGCGGTCGCGAACGTGAAGCTGCTGCCCGCCTACCTCGCCGGCCGGCAGTGCCGGGTGGACGACCTGCGCGGGGTCGTGCCGGCCGACGGCGCCCTGGTGGGGGTCGACCTCGACTGGAAGCACAGCACCCTGGCCCGGCACCGGCAGGCGCTCGGGCACGCACCGGCCGTCGCCGTGGAGTTCGCGAGCGTCCCGATACCGGACGGCGACCGGGCGAGGATCGACAGCGCGGCGGCGCAGGTGCGGCGCAACGGTGGGGTGCTTCTGCTGACCCTGGAACCCGGGGGCGGGCTCGACACCATGACCGATCCCGTGATCGCGCAGCTCGTCCGCGAACTGGCGCAGCTCAACCGTCGCGGCGTCCCCGTGGTGCTGCGGTTCGCCCACGAGATGAACGGTTCCTGGTACGCCTGGGGCCAGCAGCCCCGCCGCTACGTCCAGGTCTTCCGGCGGGTGGCCCAGGCCGTCCACGCGCAGGCCCCGGGGACCGCGATGATGTGGGCGCCCAGTTACGGCGGGGGCTATCCCTTCCGCAGCACCTACACGCCGAAGCGCGGCACCCGGGACTACCGGGACCTGGACACGAACGGCGACGGCCGGCTCACCATGGCCGACGACATGTACGCCCCCTTCTACCCCGGCGACGACGTCGTGGACTGGGTCGGTCTGTCGGCCTACCACTGGGGCAACCGCTACCCGTGGGGCGAGAACGAGGTTCCCGAACCCGGCCGGTTCGCCGCGATGCTCAGCGGCACGTACCAGGGGTCGATCGGCGACGAGCGGAAGGTCCCCGACTTCTACCGCGTCTACGGCGTCGTTCACGGCAAGCCGGTGGGCATCCCCGAGACCGCCGCCTTCTACGCCCCGGGCCGCTCCGGCGCCTCGGAGTCGGCGATCAAGCGGGCGTGGTGGCGGCAGGTGTTCTCCGGGCAGGTCCACCAGCGGTACCCGCAGGTGAAGATGATCAACTGGTTCGAGATCCGCAAGTACGAGACCGAGGTCGACGAGGTCGTCGACTGGCGGTTCGACGCCTCACCCGCCCTGGCGGCGTCCTTCCGGGCCGACCTTCCCGGCTGGGCCCGCTACGCCGATGCCGTGAAGGCCTGCGACTGAGGTAACGATCGGGTCGCACATGCTCAGGCTCGTGCCGTCGCCGCCCGAGGAGTCGTGCATACCCTTTCGGCGCGATCGCAGGCGGTGCTCGATGCGAATGGTCCACGAGCGGATCACCCGGCCCATCATCCGACGCAGCAGCAAGGGAGAGCTGACCTTCGAGGTCCTCGCCCTGGCCGCGCTGGCCTGCCTCGGCGTCGGTGCGGCGCTCAGACCCGGCCCGGTCGTCTCGATCGGAGCCGTCGCGGTGCTGGCCCTCGCGGTCGCCGGAGCGGTCATGGTCGCCACCGCGCGCTCGGCCCGCTCGTGGAACCTCGACCAGCACGAGGACGTCGTTCAGGCGGACAGCCTCTTCACGAACCAGCGCTCCGCGTAGGGCTCGTCGTCGAACGGTTCGACCTCGACGTACCCGGAGTTCAGGTACATCGAGATCGCCTCCGGCAGAGCGCTGTTGGTCTCCAGGCCGACCCGGTCGTAGCCCGCGGCGGCGGCCTCGGCCTCCAGCGCGTTCAGCAGGGTCCGCCCTACTCCGCGCCCCCGCACGGTCGGGTCGACCCACATCCGCTTCACCTTGGCCAGCCCGGCCTTGAACAGCAGCGCCCCGCAGGCCACGGCGGGCCCGTCCAGCCGGGCGAGCAGCAACAGGCCCAGCGGCGGGCGCATGGCGTCGTCGTCCACGCCCTGCCGGGTTGGGTCGAACCCGGCGTCGAACCGCACGGCGAGCTCCGCGTAGTACGTGCTCAGGCAGCGGCGGGCGTCGTCGTCGGCGGGGTCGACCCGCGCGACCTCGACGCCCACGTCAGACGGCCACGTCAGCCGAGCGAGGCGCCGGCCAGGACGACCGCGCCGACCTCGGGCGCGTTGACCACCAGGGTGTACGGGCTGTCGACCTCGGCCGTGACCACGCGCGCGACCTGCAGTTCCAGGGCGCCGGAGCGGACGACGGTCACCCCGCCGCGCTGCTCGACGCCCACCGCACCGACGGCCGGGACCTCCGTGCCGGCCGACCCGCTGCCCTTCGCGGTCGCGGTCGAGCCGAAGGCCTGCAACTGCCCGTCGACCTCGGCGTACTGCTCGGCCTCCTCACCGCCGGTGAGGATCGCCGTGGCCGCCGCCGCCACGTAGACGGGGTCACCCACGCCGTCGTACACCCAGCGCCGGCCGAGCTCCGAGTGCTCCATGAGCCCGACCAGGAACGCCTCGGCCCCCTCGAGCGGTGCGCCGCGGTAGGTCAGCGGGACGTGCAGCACGTGGTCGGACGTCTGCAGCAGGAACGTCTCGACGCCGACCTCACCGGCCGGGTCGTCGAACCGGTACGTCGCCAGTTTCCGCAGACCGGCCCCGTTCCCCGCCCAGGCCTGCTGCGGGAGCCATCCGGCCAGCAGTTCGAGCTTGCTCGGGGTCAGCGTCGCGTGCTGATGGATCAGCGCCATGCCCCGACCCTAGCCCGCGCCGCCCCGGCTGGGACCTCTCCGCCGACCGCGGATCCGCGGGCCGGTCCTGCGCCGCACGTGCGTGACGCTCCGCCCGCCCCGACGCGCGGTCCGCTGCGGGATCGCGGACCCCGGTCGGACCGGGACCCACCCCCGCGGCCGGCCGGTCGGTCGGCCGCGTGCCGGGCGGCGTGCTGGGCTGCGCGCTCGGTCGGATGTTGGGCCGGGTGCCGGTCGTCGCCCGGACGCCGGTCGTCGCACGGACGCCGGACGCCGGGACGCCGGTGGTCGCCTTCGACGGGTGCGTGGCCTCGGGCGTGACCGATGGTTGAGACGCCGGGGAGTCCAGCACCGGGATCATCTGCGGCACCGGCACCACTCCGGTGGCCCCGGCGGCGGCGACGCCGGTCGCGGTCACGGCGGCGGCCAGGGCCACCTTCGCGCCGAATCCGGCCTGGGCCAGCGCGGCCACCGTCGCGACGGCACCGGCGCGGGCCCGGACCTTCGTGCGGTTCACGCGGGCCCGCCACCCCGACGGCCGGAGGGTGCGGGCACCGGCCGGGCGGACGTCGTCCACCGGCCCCGGCTCGAGCTCTGCCGGCGCGGCGGGGTGCACGGCCCGCTCGGTGAGGAACAGGGCGAGTTCGTCGTTGGCGGCGGGGGCGGTGCGCAGCGACGCCACGACGGTCAGGGCGTCGGTCCTCATTCGAGACCTCCCGCGCTCACGGGGCGGGCGCCGATGATGCGAGGCCTCGGCGCGCGCCGGCTGGTGGGGTGGGCCGCGGCGAGGGCGGCCAGCGACCGGACCCGGGCGACGGCGCGGCGGTGCAGCTGGCGGACGGCGTCGGTGGAGCGGTCCAGCACCTCGGCCACCTCCTCGACGGACAGTTCGGAGACGATGCGCAGCAGCAGGACGTCGCGCTGGTCGTCGGGCAGTTCCTGGACGAGTCGCAGGGCTTCGGCGTGGTCGAGGCGGTGAAGCGCGTCCGACTCGGCGCTGCCGACCGTGCGCGGGTCGGCGTCGGCGTCGTAGGGCTCCTCGACGCCGGTGCGGATCTGCTGGCGGACGGCGTCGACGGCCCGGCGGTGCGCGATCGTGAAGAGCCAGCGGCGGAAGGCGACGGCGTCGCCCGTGAACCCGTCGAGACTGCGGAAGGCGGCCAGGAAGACCTCGCTGGTCACGTCGTCGACGTCGTGCACGCCCCGGCCGCGCACGTAGCCCGCGACGGTGGGGGACAGCAGCTCCCAGATCCGGGTGAACGCCATGCCGGAACCGAGCTGCGCGTCCTGCACGAGCGTGTCCAGGACGGCGTCGGGCACCGCAGCAGGGCCGGCGTCACGGGGGCGTCGGTTCACGGTGTCCTTCCGTCGTGTGGTCAGGTCCCCGTCGTCCGAAGATCAGCGGTGTTGAGACGGCCGGGCCCGGGGCCACCCGTCTGGGCGGTCCCGGGCCGGGGCGGACGGCGGTCGCTCGGCTCAGCCGACGACCACCACCTCCCGCAGGTCGCCCGTGCGCGGGTCGAGCCCCAGCCGCTGGATCGAGGCGCCGGCGGTAAGGGCGGCCAGAGCCGCCGCCCGCCGCTGCTGCGGCGTCCGGCACGTCGCGCCGGAGTCGGTACCGGTCGCGTCGCCGTCCTCGGCGCCGTCGTCGGTGCCGTCCTCGGTGCTCGCGGCCTGGAGCCGGGCCGCCTTCAGCGCCGCCTGCGCGGCCTTCAGCTTCCGGGTCGTGACCTTGGCCTTCTTGGTCTGACCGGCCTTGATCTGCTTGGCGCGCAGCAGCTTCAGGCTCGCCACCCGGGCCGCCGCGGCGGTGGCGGCGTCGGTGGGCGGGGTGCAGGTCTGGCCGTCGCCGTCGGTGGGGTCGTCGGTGCCGGACGCCGAGGGGCCGGTCTCGTCGTCGTCGGCCGGGGCGGTGGCCGGGCCCCGGCCGTGACGCTCGCCGTCCGGGCCGCGGCCCCGTCCTTCCCCTCGCGGCGGGACGTCGCTGCTCAGCCGGACCTTCGTCTCGTCGGTCACGATCGCGTCGACGGTCCCCCCGGCGGTGGTCGCGACGAGAAGATGACCGGTAGTGGTGTCGAACGACGTGACGGTGCCGAAGGTCGTGGTGGTGCCGGCGGTGGCCAGCGGGGCGGTGGCCGTCAGGATCGCGACGGCGAGGGCCGGCAGGGTGAGGTGGCGCAGGCGCATGGTGTCTCCGGGTCTCGGGCTCGGGGAGGGCGGAACACTCCGGAGATCGACGCGCAGGCGGCCGCGTGACGGGTGGGCCCGTCAGCTCACCCGCCCGGCCGATCCTGCGTTTGCGCATGATCAACGCGAAAGGGGGGGCGGTGATCATGCGCAAACGCAGGATTCAGCGGCGGCGGCCGTGTCCGGGGCGACCGCCCCACCCGTCCTGACCGGGGCGGTCGTGGTCGTGGCCGTGCCGGAACCGCTGACCCGGCCATCTCTTCGGCCGCTCGTCGTCACCGGAGCGGTGGAGCCACGACGAGGACCGGCCGTCCGCGGCCGAACCCTTGCCCCGGTGCTGGTGACGGACCTGCACCGCCGGGCGGTCGTCGTCCGACTGCGCCCTCGGCGGCTTGCTCGGGCGGACGACGACCACCGGGGCCGGTGACGGCTTCACCGGCGGGGCCGACCTGTCGACGGCGGGGCGCACGCTCCTCGGTGGGGCGGGGGCGTGCCGTTCGAGGACGGGCAGCCGGGGCACGGGGCCGACGCCGGTCACGGCGCCCGCCGCCGCCACCCCGGTCGCGGTCAGGCATGCGGCGGCCAGCGCGACCTTGGCGGCGAACAGGCCGCGCCGGGCCCGCCGGGCGCCGAGTCCTGCACTGCTGACTACGATTTCGGTCCTTACCGGGTCGTCGGTCAGGAACGCGGCCAGGGCGGGGGAGGGCGTCGGGGGAGGCTGATCGGGGAGCCGGCGTACGGCGTCCAGCACCTGCTCGAGATTCATCGCTCACACCTCCGCCAGGGACTGGACCGTGAGTTCACGCAACCGGACGATCGCCCGGTGCTGGAGTTGGCGCACCGCCTCCGGGGATCGGCCCAGGACCTCGCCGACCTCGTCGGCCGGCAGGTCCGCGGCCACCCGCAGGAGGAGTACGTCGCGCTGGTCGTCGGGCAGCTCCTGCACCAGGCGCAGCGCCTCCTCGGCATCGATCCGGTCCATCGCCCGGTCCTCGGCGCTCGCGGCGGGGCACCCGGACACCTGGTCGGTGAACCGGGCCTCCTCGAGCTCCTCCTGCGGGTGCCGGACCTGCTGCCGGATCGCGTCCACCGCCCGGTGGTGGGCGATGGTGAACAGCCAGCGACGGAACCCGTCACCGTCGCCGGAGAACTGGCCGATCGAGCGGAACGCGGCGAGGAACACCTCGCTGGTCACGTCGTCGACGTCGTGCACGCCACGGCCGGCGAGATAGCCGGCCACGACGGGGGAGAGCAGCCCCCACAGCGTGCTGAAGGCGGGGCCGGCGCCGGGATCGGACCCGGCCCGGGCGGCCTGCACCAGGGCGTCCAGCTCCGCGTCCTGGGCGCGGTCCCGGTCTGCATCCGGGGCCGGCGCGACCAGGACGTCCTCAGGGGCCTGGACGGCGGTCATCTGTCTGTCACTCCGCTTTCCCGCTGCTGCATCGGTCGCCCGGGCCGCCCCCTGTACCCGGGGGCTCACCGGATCGGCCCAACCTCGGGGTGCCGCACTACGCCTGGATCTTCACCGCGGCCAGGGCGCCCGACCGCGTGAACATGACCTTGACGTCCACGCCCGGCTTCAGGGCGGCCAGCGCCTCGGCGCGGGTCGCGTCGTCGTCACCGTCGTCGTCGTGCAGCGCCTTCACCGAACTCGCCGTCATCGAGCTGCTCGAGTCGTGCTCGTCCAGCCACACCTTGGTCTTGCTCGTGATCGTGCCGGAAATGGTTGTCCCGGAGGTGGTGTCGACGGTCAACCGGCCGGTGTCACCGTCGTACGAGGCGACCTGGCCGGCGATTCCGTAGAACCCGTGCCAGTGCCGCCAGTGGGTGTGGTGGCCCCTCCCGTGCGACGCCTGGAACGACGAGGCCGTCGCCGTGCCCCGGTCGCCGCACGCGAGGGCGGCACTGGCGGGAGCGACGGCGGTGATGACGGCGACGGCGAAACCGGTGGGGATCGCCAGCTTGCGGGTGGTACGCATCGTGACCTCCTGGGGGTCGGTCTCTTTCGCGGTCACCTCGCAATCGCCCCGGGCGGGGCGTCGTGACGAGGGCCGGGACCGGCTCACCCGAAGGTCGTAGTCGAGTGGCGGAGAACGACTTCTCAGGCTTGCGGGTCGTCGTCCACCGTGATCAGCACCTTGCCGACGGCGCTCGCCTCGACCGCGGCGTGCGCGTCGGCGGTCGCGGCCAGCGGGAACCGGTGCAGCGGCAGGCCGTGGTCGGGGCCGACCCCGATCGCGCCGTCCACCACGGCGGCCGCGACGTCCTCCACCGCGAAAGCCTTGGCCCGCAGGGGCATCGTGTACACGAGCACGAACTGCCAGCGGGCGTTGATCGTCATCATCTCGCGGAGCGGGACCGTGACCGAGTCGCCGGCCGAACCCGCATAGAGGGCGACGGAGCCGTGCATCCCGAGCACCGCCGTGTCGGTGGCCGCGTTGGCCACCGACACCTCGACGATCGCGTCGACCCCGCGCGGGACGATCCGTCGGACCTCCGCGGCGACGTCGGTCGTGCGGTAGTCGATCACGTGGTCGGCGCCGGCCGCAGCGGCCAGCTGCGCCTTCTCGGGGCTGCTGACCGTGGCGATCACCGTCGCGTCGGCCCAGCGGGCCAGCTGCACCGCGGCGTTGCCGACCGCCCCGGCGCCGCCCTGGACCAGCACCGTGCGTCCGGCCAGGGCGCCGGGCCCGAGCCGGTCCGGCATCGACTCGCCGAGGGTCAGGCACCGGTGCGCGGTCAGGAACGGGACGCCGAGCGCCGCGCCCAGCTCGTAGGTGCCCTCCGGCCCGAGCAGGACCGTCTGCTTCGCCGGGACGACGGTCAGTTGCGCCGCCGTGCCCCAGGGGCGCTGGAAGGCCGACTCGAACAGCCAGACCCGTTCGTGCAGCAGCACGGGATCGACGCCCTGGCCGACGCCGACGATCAGCCCGGAACCGTCCTGGTTCGGGATCTGCCAGCCCGCGGCCGGCGGCGCACCGGACCCGTCACCCGCGCGGGCCTTCCAGTCGGTCGGGTTCACCCCCGAGACCGCGACCTTCACCAGCACCTCGCCGGGCCCGGGCTGCGGGTCGTCGAACTCCTCGGCCCGGATCACGCCCGGGTCGCCGGTCTGTCGGTACACCATCGCCTGCACGGGCCCAGCCAACTCCGTGCGCGCTTTTCACGCCACCCCGTGCATGCTGCGTTTGCGCATGATCGACGCGACGAGCATGCGTTTGCGCATGATCACCGCCGGGGGGGGGGCGGTGATCATGCGCAAACGCAGCATCGGTGTCTCAGGCGTCGAGCTCGGCGAGGGCGGCGCGCACGGCGTCCTCCAGGCTGCCGGTCGGGCGGCCGATCAGCTTCGCCAGGTCCCCGCTGTCGACGAACAGGGCGCCCTGGGCGATGGCCCGGTCGACGTCGGCGAACATCCCGGCCACCGGCTCGGGCATCCCGGCCGCCTGCTGGAGCATGGCCTTGAACCCCTCGACGCCGAGGTCGGTGTACCCGACCTCCCGGCCGGACACCTTGCTGATGGTCTCGGCCAGCTCGGTCAGGGTGAAAGCGGTGTCGCCGCCCAACTCGTAGACGTGGTCACCGGTCGCCTCGCCGTCCAGCAGCACGGTCGCCGCGGCGGCCGCGTAGTCGGCGCGCGGGGCGCCGCTGATCCGCCCGTCCTGCGCCGCACCGGCCACGCCGTGCTCCAGGTACGTGCCCAGCTGGGCGGTGTAGTTCTCGTGGTACCAGGAGTTGCGCAGGAACGTGTGCGGGATGTCGAGGGCCTCGATGCCCCGCTCGGTGTTCGCGTGGTCCTGCATGAGCAGCATCGACGACGTCTGCGCGTACGGCCCGCTCGTGTAGGCCACCCGCGAGGCGCCGGCCTTCTGCGCCGCCTCGGCGACGCCGACGTGCTGGGCGACCCGGGGGCCGAAGTCCGTTCCCGAGATGATCAGCACCCGCTCGGCGCCCTCGAGCGCCTCGGTCACCGACGTGGGGTCGGTGTAGTCCAGGTGCCGGACGTCGACGCCCTGCGCCGCGAACTCGGCCAGGCCCAGCGGGTTGCGGGCCCCGGCCACGATCCGCCCGGGGTCGGTGCCGCGGGCGAGCAGATCGGTGAGCACGAGGCGGCCGAGGTGGCCGGAGGCGGCGGTGACGACGAGGGACATCGGAACTCCTTGATCGAGGTTCGAAGCGTTCGAAGGCCCCAACGGGGTGACCCGGTCGACACTTCCTGATCCGCAGTACCCACTTTGAAGTAAGGTACTGGCGTGAGCGTTAGTGAGCAGGTCACAGCCCCGAGCTTCTACCCTGTGAACCAGTACTTCCCGGCCGACTGCCCGTCGCGCATCGTGCTCGACCACGTGACGAGCAAGTGGGGCGTCCTGGTGCTGGTCGCGCTGTCCCACGGGACGCTGCGCTGGGGTCAGCTGCGCCGGGCCGTGCAGGGCGTCAGCGAGAAGATGCTCGCCCAGACGCTGCAGACCCTGGAACGGGACGGCCTGGTGCACCGCGAGGCCCTGCCCGTCATCCCGCCCCACGTCGAGTACAGCCTCACGCCCCTCGGTCAGGACCTCGGCACGAAGCTTCTCCCGCTCATGGAGTGGCTGCTGGAGCACTCACCGGCCATCGTCGAGAACGCCGGCCGGTAGCCCTCGGCGCTAGAGGAGCGACTCCACCGCGCCGACCGGTTCGCCGTGACCGAGGATCGGCTCGTCCCCGAACGAGTCGACGAACGGTGACTCCTCGCCGAGCGCCCGCAACAGGGCGGCCGACACGGGCCCGACGGCCCGCGCCCCGCCGTCCGCGACCTTCAGGGCGAAGGCCCGGCCGTCAGGAAACGCGGCGGCCCAGACGGACTCGGCGCCGTCCTTGGCGACCAGCCCCGGGACGCCCCGGATCAACCGGGTGATCGGGCGCCGGGTGCCGCCCAGCCACTCGGGATGCGCCCGGACGGCGTCCGCCACCGCCCGCTCCGGCGAACCGTCCGGGGCGGTCGCCACCCGCGCGAAGGCGGCCGCCAGACCGTCCAGGGGCACCGCGAGAACCGGTGCGCCGCAACCGTCCACGCCGACGGCGGTGACGGCGGCGCCGGTCAGTTCCTCGACGCCCGCCCGGATCGCCACCTGCAGCGGATGGTCCGGCGCCAGGTACCCCTCGAGTGGCCAGCCGTTCACCGCACACGTGGCCAGCATGGCCGCGTGCTTGCCCGAACAGTTCTGCGCCGGCGACGTCGGCCCGCGCCCCGTCGCCCGCCAGCGATGAGCCTCGTCAGGGTCGAGGGGCAGGTCCGGGGTGTTCCGCAACGCGTTCTCGGGCAGCGAGAACCGCGCGAGCAGCGTGCGGACGCCGTCCAGGTGGAAGTCCTCACCCGAGTGACTGGCGGCCGACAGCGCCAGGAGGCGGGCGTCGTCCCGGCCCGCCAGTGGGAGCCCGGCGCGAAGCATGGCCACGGCCTGCAGCGGTTTGACCGCCGAGCGGGGGAAGAGCGGCTCGGACGGCGTCCCGACCGACAGCTTCGGCGAACCGTCGGCGCCGAGGGCGACGGCGACACCGTGGTGCACCCCCTCCACGAAGCCCGACCGCACGACGCGGGCCAGCGGGGCGAACGTCGGTAGTCCGGTCACGGGACGACTCTACGAGGCCCGTGTTCACCATTTCGATCGCCCGGAAAGCCCCCTTTTGGCGCCGAACCGGGATACCTTCCGGCCGTGACCGAGATCTCACGTCGTGGATTCCTGGCCGGGCTGGGTGCGCTCGGGGTCGGCAGCGGGGTGCTGGGCACGGGCGTCGGCCCGTTCGGGGTGCCGAGCGCCTACGCGGCGCCCCCGGTGGGTACGGGGACGACGCTGGAGGCCGCCGCCGTCCCGCTCGGCACGTCGGGCTACCGCCGGCTGGGCGCCGGGCCGGGCTGGCCGACGGTCGTGCGCACCGAGCTGGCCACTGCGCACGCCGGCCGGGAGGCCCGGCGCACGGCGCTGACCTCGTTCGTGCAGCTGACCGACGTGCACGTCGTCGACGCCCAGTCGCCGGCCCGGTTCGAGTACGTGCACCCCTTGGTGGGCGCGGCCTTCCGGCCGCACGAGACGCTGACCACGCAGGGCCTGGTCTCGCTGATCCGGCGGGTGAACGGGCTGGCCGCCGGCCCGCACACCGGCCGCGACTTCGACGCCGTGGTCACCACCGGCGACAACACCGACAACAAGGAGCATGCCGAGCTCGAGTGGTTCCTGACCGCCATGAACGGCGGCACGCTGACCCCGAACACGGGGGCCCGCGGCCGGTTCGAGGGCGTGCAGAACTCCGGCAACACGCTGTACTGGAACCCGGAGTCGCCGGTTCAGGACCGCTACAAGGCCAAGGGTTTCCCGCAGATCCCCGGGCTGCTCGGCGCCGCGATCCGACCGGTCACGAGCCCCGGCCTGCAGACGCCCTGGTACTGCGTGTTCGGCAACCACGACGACTCGGTGTCCGGCACGCTGCCCAGCGGCATCCCGCCGGTCGAGGCCCTCTACACGGGGGCGGTCAAGCTCGAGGCGCCCAACTCGGAGGCTTACGTCCGGGCCGTGGCCCGGGCCCTGACCACCGACCCCCGGTCGATAGCCGCTGTGCTGGCGTCCTTCTCGGGCCCGGTCCGGCTGGTCACGCCCGACCCGAAACGCAAGCCGTTCACGCCCAAGCAGTTCATGCAGGCCCACCTCGAACCGGGCCACACCGGGCCGGGGCCGGTCGGGCACGGATTCACGAAGGACGCCGCGGACGACGGGATCGCCTACTACACCTTCGAACTCGCGCCCGGCGTGGTCGGCATCAGCATGGACTCGACCAACCGGGCCGGGTTCACCGACGGCTCACTCGGCGCGGCCCAGTTCCGCTGGATCGAGAAGACCCTGACCGCGGGCAGCAGCCGCTACTACGACAGCAGCGGCCACCTCGTCACCAGCACCCGCGAGGACACCTGGTTCGTGCTGTTCAGCCACCACACGTCCGACACCATGGGCAACGTGCTGCCCGACCCGGCCCGTGCCCTCGAGAAGCGGTACACCGGCAAGCAGCTGGTGGCCCTGCTGAACCGGTTCCCGAACGTGCTGGCCTGGGTGAACGGCCACACCCACGTCAACGCCGTGACGCCGCACCCGGGCCCGACGCCGGAGCAGGGGTTCTGGGAGGTCAACACGGCCTCGCACGTCGACTTCCCGCAGCTGGGCCGGGTGATCGAGGTGGCCGACAACCGCGACGGCACGGTCTCGCTGCTGGCCACCCTGTTCGAGGCCGACTCGCCCTACGCGGCCGACCATGCGGACTTCTCGCCGGCCGGGCTGGCCGCGCTGTACCGGGAGCTGTCGTTCAACGACCTGCACTACGAGGCCGACCGGGTGGGGACGCCGGCCGACCGCAACGTCGAACTCCTGGTGCCCGGCCGGCCGTGAGGTCCGCGCCGCGAGCCTGATAACATCGGATCTATCGCCCGTGCACCGGCACGGGCTCTCTGCGGGCGAGCCGCCCGCGAGGTCGCCAGAGCGCGTCCCAGGCGCAGGGCCCTTCCCGCCCCGCCGCACGACGCTCCAGCCGACACCCGACGCCGGGTTCGTGCCTGCTCAGCTGCGGCCTGCCGCAGCACTTGGAGCACAGACCCGCATGTCGTACACCCCTGCCCGACGTCCCGCGCGCCCGAACAGCCAGGACGGTGGCCCCCGCCGCTCCGGCCGTCCCGCGCGTCCTCAGCGCAACCAGCGCCGGGACAACCCGCGCCCGTCCCGGGCCGCCCGCCTGGCCGCCGAGCGCGCCGCCGCCTCCGCGCCCCTGGCCGCCGCCCTGGACGCCGCCGCCGAGGCCCCCGCGGCCGAGGACCGTGAGTTCGGCCAGTTCGGGATGCCCCAGGCCCTGGTCACCGCCCTGGCCCGCCGGGGCATGCAGGCCCCCTTCGCCATCCAGACCCGGGTGCTGCCCGACGCGCTGGCCGGCCGCGACGTCCTCGGCCGCGCGAAGACCGGCTCCGGCAAGACGCTGGCCTTCGGTCTCCCGGTGCTGGCCCGGTTGCACGCGAGCACCGCGGCCGGAACCCGGCGCGAGCCGCTCAAGCCGCGGGCCGTCGTCCTCGTGCCGACCCGCGAGCTGGCCCGCCAGGTCGCCGACGCCGTCGCGCCCCTGGCCCACGCCCTCGACCAGCGCGTGACGATGGTCGTCGGGGGGCTCTCGATGGTGAAGCAGATCGACGCGCTGCGCCGCGGGGTCGACGTCCTGGTGGCCACCCCGGGCCGCCTGATCGACCTGATGGAGCGCCGCTCCGCCGACCTGTCGGCCGTCGAGATCACGGTGCTCGACGAGGCCGACCACATGGCCGACCTGGGCTTCCTGCCCGCGGTCCGGCAGATCCTCGACGCCACCCCGAAGGGCGCGCAGCGGCTGCTGCTGTCGGCCACCCTCGACGGCGGCGTAGCCGAACTGGTCAACGACTACCTGACCGAGCCGACCTTCCACGCGATCAAGGAGGCCGCCGACGCGGTCGCCGCGATGCAGCACACGATCTTCACGGTCGAGCACGCCGACAAGGTGGCCGTCGCCACCGAGATCGCCGAGCGCCCGGCCCGGACGCTGTTCTTCGTGCGCACCAAGCACGGTGCCGACCGGCTGGCCAAGCAGCTGTCGAAGTCGGGGGCCGGGGCCGTCGCCATCCACGGCAACCTGAACCAGAACCAGCGGCTGCGGGCTCTGGACGCCTTCGCGTCCGGGCGGTCCCGCGTGCTGGTGGCCACCGACGTCGCGGCCCGCGGCATCCACGTCGACGACGTCGACCTGGTCGTGCACTTCGACCTGCCGGCCGACCACAAGGACTACCTGCACCGCTCCGGACGCACCGCCCGCGCCGGTGCCTCGGGGACCGTCGTGGCGTTCGCGAACCCGAACGAGCGCCGCACGGTGGCCCGGCTGCACGAGGACGCCGCCGTCACCGGCGCCCTGACCCACCGCGTGCACCCCGGCCACGAGGCGGTCCGGGAGCTGGCCACGTCCGGTGAGCCGATCGTCGTCCGCGAGGAGGCGCCCCGGCCGGAGCGGTCCCGGGAGGACCGTCCGGGCCGTCCGCGTCGTCAGGGCGGCCGGGGCCAAGGCGGCCCGCGCCGCGAAGGCGGTCCGCGCGGCGAGGGTGGTTTCCGTCGTGAGGGTGGCCCGCGTCGTGAGGGTGGCCCGCGTCGTGAGGGTGGCCCGCGTCGTGAGGGTGGCCCGCGTCGTGAGGGTGGCCCGCGTCGTGAGGGTGGCCCCCGCCTCGAGGGCCAGCACCGCTGATCAAGCGTCGACGAGTGAATCTCGGCTGGACATACCAGCCGAGATTCACTCGTCGACGATCGTGCGCGCGAACTACAACCCGTAGGCCTCGAGCAGGCGCAGCCAGACCTCGCTGACGGTGGGGAACGACGGGACGGCGTGCCACAGGGTCTCCAGCGGGACCTCGCCGACGATGGCGATCGTCGCGCTGTGCAGCAGCTCGGCCGTATGGGCGCCGACGAACGTGGCCCCGACGATCACGTGCCGGGCCTCGTCGACGACGATCTGGCAGGTGCCGCCGAGCCCGTCGCCGAGCAGGTATGTCCCGGACACCCCGCCGGTCGGCGTCGTCACCACCCGGACGTCGAGACCGCGGTCGCGGGCCTGCTCCTCGGTCAGCCCGACCGCGGCCACCTGCGGGTCGGAGAACGTCACCCTGGGGACCACGTCGCGAGATGCCTTGTCCCGCGCGTCCTTCCCGAGGATCACGTCACCCACCAGGCGCGCCTGGTACTTGCCCATGTGGGTCAGCAGCGCGACCCCGTTCACGTCGCCGACCGCGTAGAGCCAGTCGTTGCCCTCGACGCCGGTGGCCAGCAGCCGGTCGTCGACCGCGACGGGCCTACCCGGCTCCAGGCCCACGGTCTCCAAGCCGAGGTCGGACGTCGCGGACCGGCGGCCGACCGCGACGAGCACCTCGTCACCGACCACGCTCTCGCCGTCCCCGAAACCGACCCGGACCGGGCCGTCGTCAGCGCGGTGCGCCGACGTGACCTTCACCCCGGTGCGCACCGTGATGCCCTCGGCCTCGAACGCCTCCTGGACGGCGTCCCCCGCGAACGGCTCCTCCCGGGCCAACAGGCGCGGGCCACCCTCCAGCACCGTGACCGACTCCGCGCCGAGCCGTTTCACGGCCTGAGCCATCTCGACCCCGATGGTGCCGCCGCCGATCACCACCAGCCGGCGCGGCACCTCCTTGAGCCCGGTGACGTCCCGGTTGTCCCACGGCCGCGCGTCGCGCAGGCCGTCGATCGGGGGGACGGCCGCGCTCGTCCCGGTGGCCAGCACGACGGCCCGGGACGCGGTCAGCGTCCGCACGCTCCCGTCGTCCGCCACGACCTCGACCGTGCGCGGGCCGGCCAGCCGGCCGCGCCCCCGGACCAGCGTGATGCCCGCCGAGTCGACCCAGTCGACCTGTCCGGCGTCCGAGTAGGAGGAGACCATGTAGTCGCGCCAGCCGAGGGCCGCGGCCACGTCCACGGTGCCGGTCACCGCGGGAGCCGCCCCGGGCACCCGCCGTGCGTCGGCCAGCACGTCGCCCGGGCGGATCAGCGCCTTGCTCGGCACGCAGCCCCAGTACGAGCACTCGCCGCCGACCAGCTGCTTCTCCACCATCGCGGTGCGCAGCCCGCCCGCCGCCGTCCGGCCCGCGGCGTTCTCGCCCGCCGGCCCCGCCCCGATCACGATCACGTCGAACTGCTCGCTCATGCCGTGACTCTATGCCTCCGGAGCGGGCGGCCACGGGGACCGGGGAGGACGCGCGGACCCCGCCTCCACACGTCGTTCCCCGGCCCCGTCCCGCCCTGGCGGGCCGGCTGCGGAAGGCCGACAAACAACGATCCTGCTTCGTGCGCAGCCCGTTACGCAACGTTTACACCACTTGATGGCAGTCCCGGGCCGGTCCGCGATTACGACTACCCCCGGGTAATGCTCAGAATGCGAGCCATGGCAGCGGTTCCCAGCGTCTCGTCGTCCATCACCGTCCGGTTGGAGTTGCCGGCCCGTCCCACCGCGGTCAGCGAGCTCACCCACGCGATCGAGCAGGCGGGTGCGGTTGTCACCGCGCTCGACGTGACGGCGTCCGGGATGGACCGCGTCCGGATCGACCTCACGTGTGCCACCCGCGGCGACGAACACGCCGAGGAGGTCGTCTCCGTCCTGTCGCGACTGGACGGCGTCGAGCTCGGCAAGGTCTCCGACCGCACCTTCCTGATGCACCTCGGCGGCAAGCTGTCGATCGACTCGAAGGTGCCGATCCGCAACCGCGACGACCTCTCCCTGATCTACACGCCGGGCGTCGCGCGCATCTGCCAGGCCATCGCCGCCAACCCGGACGACGCGCGCCGGCTCACGATCAAACGCAACACCGTCGCCGTGGTCACCGACGGGTCCGCGGTGCTCGGGCTGGGCAACCTGGGACCGCTCGCGGCGTTGCCCGTGATGGAGGGAAAGGCCGCGCTGTTCAAGCGGTTCGCCGACATCGACGCCTTCCCGATCTGCCTCGACACCCAGGACACCGACGAGATCGTCGCCATCGTGAAGGCCGTCGCGCCGGGGTTCGCGGGCATCAACCTCGAGGACATCTCCGCGCCGCGCTGCTTCGAGGTCGAGGCCCGGCTGCGGGAGGCGCTGGACATCCCCGTCTTCCACGACGACCAGCACGGGACGGCGATCGTCACCCTGGCCGCGCTGACCAACGCGCTGAAGGTGGTGGGGAAGTCGCTGTCCGGCGTGCGGCTGGTGATGTCGGGGGCCGGGGCGGCCGGGACGGCGGTGCTCAAGCTGTTGCTCGCGGCCGGGGCCCGCGACGTGGTCGTCGCCGACGTGGACGGCGTCGTGCACTCCGGCCGACCGGACCTCTCCGAAAGCCTGCGCTGGACGGCGGAACACACCAACCCGCGCGGCGTCACCGGCTCGCTGCGGTCGGCGCTGGCCGGGGCCGACGTCTTCGTGGGTCTGTCGGCGCCGGGCATCCTCACGGGCGACGACATCGCGACGATGGCGCCGGGCGCCGTCGTCTTCGCCCTCGCCAACCCGGTACCCGAGGTGGAGCCGACCGAGGCCGCGCGGTACGCCGCGGTGGTGGCCACCGGCCGCAGCGACTTCGCGAACCAGATCAACAACGTGCTCGCGTTCCCCGGGGTGTTCCGGGGGCTGCTCGACGCGCAGTCGCGCGCCATCACCACCGAGACGCTGCTGGCCGCGGCCGCGGCCCTGGCCGACGTGGTCGGCGACGACGAGCGCAACCCGGCCTACATCGTGCCGAGCGTCTTCCACCCCGACGTGACGCCCGTCGTGGCCGCCGCGGTCGAGGGAGCCGCGCGCCGGGCCGGGCTGGCCGGGAACGAGGCGCCGGTCGGTGCCGCCGTGGCGGGGCACGGGCAGGTGGGCGTGGGGTCGCCGCGTGGCCGGCACGCGTTCTCCTGACGGCCCGCGGCGGACGGCCCACAGCAGAACGGCGCGCGATGATGGCCGGGTGCGTCGCCTGTTCTTCGCCGCCGTGGTGGTGGCCCAGCTCGTCGTCCTGTACTGGCCCCGCGAGGTCTCGACGGGCGGGGTGCCCTACCTGGACAAGGCGATCCACCTGTCCGTCTTCGGCACCGCCGTCTGGGCCGGTGCCCGCGCCGGCCTGCCGCTGCGTCTCGTCGTCCCCGCGTTCCTGCTGCACGCCCCGGTCAGCGAGCTGGTGCAGCACTACCTGCTGCCCGGGCGGGACGGGGACGTGTTCGACGCCCTGGCCGACTGCGTGGGCGTGGCCTGCGGGGCGGGTGTGGCGATATTCACAGGCCTGGGAGCGGGGCGTTTCCGTGCGGTTACCGATCCCGGCTGACGAGACCCGGGGGAGCCAGGGATGATGGAGCCATGTCACCCGACAGCAGGCGATTGATCGGCCGCCTGCTCGTCGCCAGCCCCACCCTGACGGACGAGAACTTCCGGCGCAGTGTCATTCTCATGCTCGAACACAGCCGCGAAGGCGCCCTCGGGCTGATCGTGAACCGTCCCACCGAGCTCGACGTGGCCACCGTGCTCCCCGCCTGGCAGCCGTTCACCACCGCTCCGGGGCGCCTGTTCCGGGGCGGGCCCGTCGAACTGGACTCCGCGCTCGGGCTGGTCGCCGTGCCCGGGCACCGCCCGCAACCCGACGGCATCCGCCTACTGATGGGCTCGGTCGGCCTGGTCGACCTCGACGCCGCCCCGGAGGCGATCGCCGCCAACCTGGCCGGCCTGCGCATCTTCGCCGGGTACGCCGGCTGGTCGGCCGGGCAGCTGGAGGAGGAGATCGACGAGGGGGCGTGGTTCGTCGTCGACTCCGAACCGCGCGACGCGTTCAGCGACGCTCCCGACCGGCTCTGGCGGGACGTGCTGCGCCGCCAGCGCGGCCGCCTGGCCATGGTCTCCAGCTACCCCGACGACCCCAGTCTCAACTGACGGTCCGCGCGTAGAATCGCGCCCATGAGCACCCCGTACCCCGAGCCGGCGCCGCTGTCGTCGCCCGACCAGTCCACGACCGCCGTCCTGGAACGCGAGCTGCTGGAGCAGCCGGTCGAGCCGGGCGACCACGAGCGGTTCGCGCACTACGTCCGCAAGGAGAAGGTGCTGGAGTCGGCCCTGACCGGCGAACCCGTGGTGGCGCTGTGCGGCAAGGTCTGGGTGCCCGGCCGCGACCCGAACAAGTTCCCGGTCTGCCCCATGTGCAAGGAGATCTACGAGGGCCTGCGCCCCGAGGGCGGTGACGGCTCCGACAAGTCCGGCTCCGGCGGCTCGGGCGGGGCTGAGGGCTGAGCGAGGCAGCGTCGGCACCGCCTCCGCACGAATCGCTGCTGCGACCGCCCCACCTGCTGGCCACGCTCGGCCTGCTGAGTCTCGTCACCCTGATCGCCTTCGAGGCGATGTCGATCTCGACGGCGATGCCCGTGGTGGCGCGCGACCTGGGGGCGATCCGTGAGTACGGGTTCGTCTTCTCCGCCTTCCTCACCCCGTTCCTGCTGGGCGGGGTGCTGGCCGGCAGCTGGGGCGACGCCGCCGGCCCCCGTCCGGCGCTGACCGCGGGGCTGGCCCTGTTCGGCGGCGGTCTTCTCGTGTGCGGGCTCGCCGAGTCGCTCGAGGTGCTGCTGGTCGGGCGGGCCGTGGCCGGGGCGGGCGCCGGGCTGCTGGCCGTCAGCATGTACGTGGCGATCGCCGCGATCATCCCGGGAGAGCTGCAGCCCCGGCTGTTCTCGCTGATCTCGGCCGGCTGGGTGCTGCCCGGCATCCTCGGACCGGCGCTGGCCGGATTCCTCGCCGAGCACGTCTCCTGGCGGGCGGTGTTCCTGCTCGTCCCGCCGCTCACGGTGCCGCCCGCGCTGGCGCTGCTGCCGCGCGTCCGGCACCTGGGGAACGACGACCCGGGCCGGACGTCGCCCCTCGCCCGGGTCGTCGCCGGTGCGGCGCTCGCCGTGGGCGTCGGCGGGCTTCAGTGGGGGCTCGGTTCGCTCGACACGGTCGGCGGTGCCCTGCCCGTCGTCGCGACCGTCGCGGGGGCCGTGCTCACCGGCCTGGCGTTCCCGAGGCTCACCCCGCCCGGCACGGCGCGGCTGGGGCGCGGTCTGCCCACCGTGATCGCGCTGCGTGGGCTGTACTGCATGGCCTTCTTCGGGGTGGAGTCGTTCGTGCCGCTGATGCTCGTGACCCAACGCGGGCTGAGCCCCACGCTGGCCGGGATCACGCTCAGCCTCGGGGCGATCGGCTGGACCGTCGGGTCGTACATCCAGGGCCGCCCGAACCTCGCGGTGCCTCGGCACGTCCTGCTCAGCGCCGCCGGGATCGTCGTCGGTCTGTCGACGTGGGCGATGACCGCGACGATCCGGCCCGAGGTCCCCGTGTGGCTCGCCTCCGTCGCCTGGGCCGTCGCCGCCTTGGGCATGGGGCTGGGGATGGCCAGCGTGAGCGTGTTGACCCTGCGGCTGTCGTTGCCGCACGAGAAGGGCGTCAACTCCGCGGCGCTTCAGCTGTCCGACGCGCTGGGCTCTGCTCTCGGGATCGGCCTGGCCGGAGCGGCTTTCGCGACCTGGCACGACCCGGTGGCCGGCGACGCTGCCCTGTTCACGGGTATCTGGCTGGCCGGTGGGGCCGTGGCGGTGTTCGCCGGTCTCGTCGCCCCGCGCGCCCGCACTGCCTGAAAACCATTGGCCGCGAACGTGGTCCGACTGCCATAGTCGTCGACGTGCTCGGGGAGCGGCGCCCAGGGAGGTTCCGGACGGCGTCCCGCGAACGATCCGAGGACACCGCCCTTTCAGGAGGCGGCAGCCTGCAAAGCTGCTCGGGTTCAACTCCCGTTCTTGGGCGGCACCCGGTGAATCCGGTGGTTCGTGGCTCTGCGGAACGGGTTTCATCATCGTTCTCCGCCGCTTCCGCCGCACCGGGTACCGCGGGCAGGTTCGCGGCGGGCGGTATCGAATCGGATGAGAGGTGGTGATCACGGTGAAGGTGACGGTGCGCGCGGGAACGCGCGCGGTGGTGCGGATCGACGGCGTCGCGGTGCAGGTGCTCGAGCCCGGTCGCCACCGGCTGCCCCGGGTCGGGCGGACCGGGTTCCAGGTCGGGCGGCGGGAGGTGCAGCGGGTCGACGTCCGCCGGCAGGTCCTCGTGCTGGCCGGGCAGGAGCTGGCGACCGCCGACGTGCCCGGGGTCCGGGTCTCGGTGGCCGTGCTGTTCCACGTGGTCGACCCGCTCGCGTTCCTCGACGTCGCGGCCGACCCGCTCGACGTGGTCCGGCTGGCGGCGCAGCTGGCCCTGCGGGACGCGGTGGCGACCCGGGAGCTGGCGGCGGTCACGGCCGATCGGGGCGGGATCGCGGCCGAACTGCAGGCGGCGCTCACCGAGCCGGCGGCCGAGGTCGGCGTCGAGGTGCGGCGGGTCGAGCTGCGGGATGTGACGCTCCCGCACGAGGTGCGCCACGCCGTCCTGGCGCTGCACACCGCGCGGCAGGAGGGGCTCGCGGCGCTCGAGCGGGCCCGGGGCGAGACAGCGGCGCTCCGGGCGCTGGCCAACGGTGCGCGGGTGCTGGCGGACAACCCCGGGCTGCTGCAGCTGCGGACGGCCCAGGAGGTCGCGAAGGCCGGCGGCGTGGTCACGCTGACCCTCACCCCCACCTAACCCCGTCGATCATGCGCAAACGCAGGTTCGCGTTTCGCGGAGTCTGCGTTTGTGCATGATCAACGCAGGGAGTCTGCGTTTGTGCATGATCAACGGGAGAGTGGTGGGGGGTGCGGATGACAGTGGGGCCGACAGGCGAGACCATGTCCGTCATGCCGGTGATACCGCGCGTGACGGACGAATGGACGGTCGCCGACCTCGACGAGTTCGTCGAGGGCCGCGGTGACGACGGCCTCTCCTACGAACTGCTCGACGGCCTGCTGCTCGTCTGCCCGGCGCCGGTGCCCCGCCACCAGCGGGTCGTCGGCGAGCTGTACCGGGTGCTGGTCGACGCCTGCCCGCCCGGTGTCGAGGTGCTCTTCGCGCCCCTCGACTGGCGCCCCGACGAGCGCACCTCCCTGCAGCCCGACCTGCTCGCCTTCCGGCACGAGGACGCCCGCGAACGGCACATCACCGGGGCCCTGCTGCTGGCGGTCGAGGTGCTGTCGCCCTCGACCCGGCGCAAGGACCTGGTGCTGAAGTACGCGAAGTACGCCGACGCGGGCGTGCTCAACTACTGGGTCGTCGACCCCGTCACGCCGTCCCTGGTCGCGTACCGGCTGCAGGACGGGGCCTACGTCGAGGTCGCGGCCGGTGAGGGCGAGACCGAGGTGAGGGTCCCCGGCGACCTGGCGGTCGTCGTCCGGCCGAGCGCCCTGGTGGCCTCACCTGCACAGACGCGCTGAGCGTCACCGGCGACACCACCTAACACGGCAAAACCGGGTCGCGAAGCATCCCCGAGCGGTGGGCATGTCGTTTGCCCGAAGCGATTAACCTCGCCTGCGGCCGGGCAGCAAGGGTCGAGAGCGAGAGCGGAGCCAGGTTTCTACGTGAGCGTGTCGAGCACCGAGCACAACCCCCTCCACGTCAGCACCGCCGCTGCCTCCCACCTCTCCCCGGCCTACCCCGACCGGGCCGCCTGGGGTACCGCCTCCAAGCTGCGGGCCTGGCAGCAGGAGGCGCTCGACGCGTACCTGCAGAACGACCCGCAGGACTTCCTCGCGGTGGCGACCCCCGGCGCCGGCAAGACCACGTTCGCGCTGCGGATCGCCACCGAGCTGCTGGCCCGTCGCGTCGTGCAGCGCATCACGGTGGTCTGCCCGACCGAGCACCTGAAGGTCCAGTGGGCCGAGGCGGCGGCCAAGGTCGGCATCCAGCTCGACCCGAACTTCACGAACGCGCAGGGCCAGCACGGCGCCTCGTACGTCGGCGTCGCCGTCACGTACGCGCAGGTGGCCAGCAAGCCCGCGCTGCACCGGGCCCGCACCGAGGCCGGCCGCACGCTGGTCATCCTCGACGAGATCCACCACGGCGGAGACGCTCTCAGCTGGGGCGACGCGGTGCGCGAGGCGTTCGACCCGGCCACCCGGCGGCTCGCGCTGACCGGTACCCCGTTCCGGTCCGACACCAGCCCGATCCCGTTCGTGGAGTACGAGGAGGGGCCCGACGGCGTCCGCCGGTCCAAGGCCGACTACAGCTACGGCTACGGCAGCGCGCTGCGGGACGGCGTGGTGCGGCCGGTCATGTTCCTCGCCTACTCGGGCGCGATGCGGTGGCGCACCAGCGCGGGCGACGAGGTCGCGGCGCGCCTCGGTGAACCGCTCACCAAGGACATGATCGGTCAGGCCTGGCGCACGGCGCTGAACCCGACGGGGGAGTGGATCCCGTCGGTGCTGGCCGCCGCCGACAAACGGCTCACCGAGGTGCGCCGGGGCGTGCCGGACGCCGGGGGCCTGGTGATCGCGACCGACCAGGAGGTCGCGCGGGCCTACGCGAAGACCCTGCGCGAGATCACCGGCGAGGCGGCCGTGGTCGTGCTGTCGGACGACGCCGGCGCCTCCGCACGGATCGAGGAGTTCGCCGAGGGCCAGCAGCGGTGGATGGTCGCCGTCCGGATGGTCTCCGAAGGTGTGGACGTGCCCCGGCTGGCCGTGGGCGTGTACGCGACGTCGACGTCGACGCCCCTGTTCTTCGCGCAGGCCGTCGGCCGGTACGTCCGGGCCCGCAAGCGCGGCGAGACCGCCTCGATCTTCCTGCCGTCCGTGCCCGTGCTGCTCGACCTGGCGGCCCAGCTCGAGGTCGAACGCGACCACGCGCTGGAGAAGCCGAAGCGGGACGACGACGAGGGCTGGTCGCCCGAGGACGCCCTGATGGCGGAGGCGAACCGCGAGGAGAAGGCCTCCGGGGAGCTGGAGAAGACGCCCTGGGAGGCACTCGGCTCGGAGGCGACGTTCGACCGGGTGCTGTTCGACAAGCAGGAGTTCGGCACCGAGGCCGCGGTCGGCTCCGACGAGGAGCAGGACTTCCTCGGCATCCCCGGTCTGCTCGAACCCGACCAGGTGACGACGCTGCTGCGCCAGCGGCAGGCCAAGCAGCAGGCCAAGTCGGGGCCCGCGCGCCCGACGGTCGTCGAGGTGTCCGGGCACCGGCAGCTGGCCGCACTCCGCAAGGAGCTGCACTCGCTGGTCGGGGCCTGGGCCCGGCGGACCGGCCAGCCGCACGGCGTCGTCCACGCCAGCCTGCGCTCGGTGTGCGGTGGTCCGGAGGTGCCTCAGGCGTCGGCCGAACAGCTGCAGAAGCGCATCGACACCCTGCGCAAGTGGTTCGTCGGCCAGAAGTAGGACTCACCGGGCGAAAGGTCGGGTGACCGTTACCCTCCCCGCATGGGGGCTGACGCAGCAGCGGGTCACGGTCCGGGTCACGGTCCGGCGGTGCGGTTGCGCGGGCTGGTCAAGCGGTTCGGGCCGGTCCAGGCGGTGGCCGGGATCGACCTGGACGTCGGCCGGGGCCGGTTCCTGGGGCTGGTCGGCCCGAACGGCGCGGGCAAGACCACGACCCTGAGCATGGCCACCGGGCTGCTGCGGCCCGACGGCGGCACGGCCGAGGTGGACGGGGTCGACGTGTGGCGTGACCCGCTGGAGGCCAAGCGGCGGACCGGCGTCCTGCCCGAGGGTCTGCGTCTGCTCGAAAGGCTTTCCGGCGGAGAGCTTCTCACGTTCACCGGGCGTCTGCGGGGAATGCCGGAGCCCGCGCTCGGGCAGCGGGTGGCCGATCTGCTGGGCACGCTCGGGCTGGCCGACGCGGGCCCGCAGCTGGTCGTCGACTACAGCACCGGGATGCGCAAGAAGGTCGCGCTGGCCTGCGCGCTGCTGCACAACCCGCCGGTGCTGTTCCTGGACGAGCCGTTCGAGGCGGTCGACCCGGTGTCGGCCCGGACGATCCGCGAGGTGCTGCGCGCCTACACCGGACGCGGGGGCACGGTCGTCCTGTCCAGCCACGTGATGGAGCTGGTGGAACGGCTCTGCGACGACGTCGCCGTGATCGCGGGCGGGCGGGTGCTCGCCGCCGGGACGGTCGAGCAGGTGCGGGGCGGACGGCCTCTGGAGGAGGTGTTCGTCGACCTGGTCGGCGGTGGGCGCCGCGAGGCGAGCGAACTCGGCTGGCTGGGGACGACGTGAGCCTGCGGGAGCTGGTCGGCATCGCCCTGCGGCTGCGGATCGCCCTGCTGCGCGGGTCCTTCCGCACCCGCGGCGGGACGGCCCGGTTGATCGCGCTCGTCGTCGGCTCGATCGCTGCCCTGTTCTGGGGAGGGCTCATCCTGCTCGGCATGGTCGCGGCCCGGGCCTCGGGGTCGGGTACCCAGGACGCCGCCCTGCTGCTGTTCAACGCGCTCCTGGTGGCCTGGGTCGTCCTGCCGGTGCTCACCTTCGTCAGCGACGACCTGCTCGACCCGGCCAAGCTGGCCCTGCTGCCGTTGACCGGTGCGCAGCGGGTGATCGTCTCCGGCGTCGGCTCCCTGATCGGCGTCGGTGCAGCGTTCACGCTGCTGGTCTCGCTGAGCCTGCTGACCGTCGTCGACGGACCGGGGGCACTCGTCGTCGCGGTCGTGGCCGTCGTCCTGCAGCTCGCGCTGTGCGTGACGCTCAGCCGGACGTGCGTCGCGCTCCTGTCCGGGGCCCTGCGCTCCCGGCGCGGCCGCGACCTCGGCGTCCTGCTCGTCGTCCTGCTCGGCCTCGGGTTCCAGCTGGTCAACGCCGGGGTCCAGGTGTTCCTCAACGATGCCCGGGCGGCCGGGGACGTCGACCTGCACTCGTTCGCCTCGCCGGTGCGCTGGACGCCGGCCGGTTGGCTCGCCGCGGCGCCCACCGCGTCGCCGGCGGTGGCCGTCGGGTCCCTGGTGGCGACGGCGGCCCTCGTGGCCGGGCTGGTCGTGGTGTGGGGGCGGACCGTGGCCCGGGCCGCCGAGCGGGTCGACCTGACCACCCAGGCGCGCCGATCCGCCCGCCGCGCCCGCGGGTTGATGCCGCGCCTGCTGCCGCTGCCGGCCGGCCGCACCGGGGCCGTCGCGGCCAAGGAACTGCGCTACGTCACGCGCGATCCGCGTCGGCTCGCCACCCTCGCCTACGCGGGGCTGCTGCCGGTGGTGGTGGCGCTGCCGTTCGTCGTCTCGAACGGCTCCGGCGTCTCGCCCCACCTGGTCTACCTGATCATCGGGATCGGTCTGCTCGGCGGCACCACGGCCGGTAACCGTTTCGGTATGGACGGTTCCGCCGTCTACCTGTTGATCACCACCTGGACCGACCGGCGCGACCCGCGCCGGGACCTGGCCGGCGGCGACCTCGCCGCGGCGCTGATCGCCGTCCCGCTGGTCGTCCTCGCCGGGCTGGTGCTCGCGGCCCTCGGCGACGGCTGGTGGTACCTGCCCTCGGCCCTGGGCATGGCGCTGGCGCTGTTGGCGATCGGTCTGGGTGGGGCCGCCGTCCAGGCCGTGATCGCCGCGTGGCCCATGCCGCAGAACGCGACCGCCTTCAGCGGTGGCGGAGGGTCGGGGGCCGGGTTTCAGGCCTTCGGGACGTCGATGCTGCTGCTGGCGGGTGAGCTGGCCGCCCTGGCGCCCCTGCTCGGCCTGCTGATCCCCGCGCTGGTCATGCACTCGACGGCCTGGAGCCTCGTCCTGCTCGTGGTCGGGCCCGCGTACGGGGCGGCGGTCGGTGAGGGACTGCGACGCGTCGCCGCCGCCCGGTGGCAGGCGTCGGCACCGGAGGTACTGCTGACGGTCTCCGCCGCCCGGTGACCCCCCTCGGGCCGGCACGGGAACGGCCGGCCGCTCCGACTCCTCGCCGGGCGGTATGTCCGGCGCCGACCTACGGTCGGATCATGGCGGACGGGGACCGGGTCACCATCGGTGCCGGCAACGTGTACCTGGGCGTGCTGTGGGCCCTGTTCTTCGTCGCCCTCGCCGGTGCGTTGCTGTGGTTCGGCGGCGTCGGTGTCCTCGTGGATGCCCTCTACGCCCTCGTGCCGGCCTACGCCTTCGCGCAGGCCGTCGTCGTCCATCGCTTCGACGTGGTCGTGATCGATGACCGGGGGATCACGGTGGAACGCACTCGGGATCCCGTGACCTACGCGTGGGCCGACATCCTGGAGGTGGGTTGGGCCGGGTCGGGCGCGGGCTGGCCGATGATCGCCGCGGGTCTGATGATCCGGCCCAAGGGTGGCCGCTTCGCGATCCCCGGACCGAACGCCCCCGCCCGGATCGGCCCGCTCGCCGTGTTCGGGCGGGCGGCCCACCGCAATGCGCGGGCCGTCCTGCGTGCGGAGTGCCGGGGGCGCGGCGTTCCCTTCGAGGACGGCCCGTTCATGGAGGCGCCGCCGCCCGGGAGTCCCCTGCGCCGGGACGCCCCGAAGGCCGAGCCGCCCGGCGGCGACCGATGAGAACCGGGCGCGGGCGTCGTCCTACTGCTTGAGCGGCGGGCGCAGCGCCCGCCCCGAGACTGCGGAGGCAGCCATGACCACCGTCCCGTTCCTCTGGTTCGACACGCAGGCCGAGGAGGCCGCCCAGCTGTACACGAGCGTGTTCCCGAACTCATCGATCACGTCCGTGGCCCGGTACGGGCCGGCCGGTCCCGGGCCCGAGGGCACCGTGATGACGGTCGAGTTCTCGCTCGACGGGCAGACTTTCGTGGCCCTGAACGGTGGCCCGGAGTTCGCGTTCACGGAGGCCGTGTCGTTCCAGATCCCGTGCGCCGACCAGGTCGAGGTCGACCACTACTGGTCCTCGCTGTCCGCGGGGGGCGAGGAGGGGCCGTGCGGCTGGCTGAAGGACCGGTTCGGCCTGTCCTGGCAGGTGGTGCCGGCGGTGCTGCCGGAGCTGCTGGGCGACCCTGACCCCGGCCGGGCGCAGCGGGCCATGCAGGCGATGCTGGGGATGGGCAAGCTGTCGATCGCCGAGCTGCAGGCCGCGGCCGACGCGGTGCCCGCCTGAGTCCCTAGCCGAGGGTGCGGGCCTGCTGTGTGAGCTGGGCCGCCACGGTCTCGAACGCCTCGATGCCGCGGTCGGCCCGGCTCAGCACCACCGCACCCTCGGTCGCGGCCAGCAGGATGGTCGAGAACGATTCGGCCGCAGGTCTTTCCGCGCCTCCGGCGACGAACAGCTCGGCCAGCGCGGCGCGCCATTCGCGGAAGACCGCGCGCGCGGCGTCCAGAAGAGGGCCCTGCTCGGCGGCGACCGTCACCGCCAGCACCCCGCATCCAGCCCGGAAGTCCGTGCCGAGCAAAAGGGTTCGCCACTTGTCGAGGAAGGCGGCGGTGACGGTCTCGGGGGTGGCGCCGCTGAGTGCGCGCAGGTCGGTCAGGGTGCGGTCGCCGACCACCTGCATCGCGGCGGCGACCAGTTCGTCCTTGCCGCCGGGGAAGTGGTGGTAGATCGAGCCGCGGGGCGCACCGGTGGCCTCCAGCACCTCGCCCAGGGAGGCCCCCTGCAGGCCTTTGGTGGCCAGGAGCCGGACGGCGCCCTCCACCATCCGCTCCCGCGTGTCCTTCGCCGTCGGGCTCACCCCCTTGACTATGTCAGACGTCATAGAACAGGATGTCGGCAGTTATGACGACCTACATAATCGAGGCTCAACCATGCCGATGATCGATATCTACGCGCCCGCCGGCCTGTTCACCGACCCGCACGCGCTGGCCACGCGGGCCGCCGCCGTGGTCAAGGGCGTCGAGCAGGTCCCGGACATTCCCCTGTTCCGCCAGAACACGGCCGGTTTCGTGCACGAGCTGCCCGCCGGGCACCTGTCCGACGTCGACGGCAGCGACCGGCACGTCCGGGTCCAGGTGCTGACCAACGCCGGCGCGCTCGACCGCGAGAAGCAGCTGACCGTCGTCCGGCAACTGACCGACCTGGTCGCCGAGGCCGCCGGTGACCCGACGCTGGCCGAGCGCACCTGGGTGCTGCTGACGGAGGCGGTCGAGGGCGGCTGGGGGATCGCCGGGCACGCCAACACCAACGCCGAGATCGTCGCCCTGGCTCGGGCCCAGCTGTCCGCCTGACCGCTCGACGTTTGCACATCGGCGTGCCCGGCCGGAGCACAGAAATCCGACGCCGGAGGAAAGAATTTCTGTGCTCTGGGCAGGCATGCCGCCTGATCGAGTAATCCACAGCAGTCAAGACCGGTGGTTTGTCCACACGTCCACAGGTCGTTTCGGCGCTACCGCCTCCCGGGTGTCGATCCTGGTCGGCGTGACCCGTCTTGCGGAAAGGCTGCACTCGACCGTCGAGTCGCTGGGTGGTGTCGCGCTGCACAGTGAGCTGGTCGAAGCGGGTTTCGGTCGGCGAAGCATCCAATGGGCGCGGGAGAAGGGCTATCTCGTTCCGCTCGGTCGCGGGATCTTCACGACGGCACGTCTGTGGGCTCATGCCGACGGCCGGTTGCGGCATGCACTGAAGGTTCGGGCGCGACAGCGACGCAATCCGATGCTCGTGGCGGTGGGCCCGTCGGCCGCGGCCCTGCGGGGTTGGCCACTTCCCTACGGCCCGCCAGATGTCCCGATCCTGTCCCTGCCTCGCGACCTCGATCATCGGGGCGCGCCCGGTCGGCAGGGGAACGTGCTGCTGCGTCGTTCGTTCCTCGGCTACGGCGAAGTGGTCAGCCGGGACGGTCTGCTGCTGACGAACCCCGTCCGGACCGTCATCGATTGCGCTCGACAGCTCGGCCCCACGTGGGGATTGGCGATCGGTGACGTGGCCCTGCAGCGGTGCGACATCGGACGGCTCGAGATCCTTGCGCATCTCGAAGGTTCCCCCGGTGCCTCGGGCAATCGCGCGGCGCGCTGGGTAGCCGAACACGTGCGGCGTGGTCCGGAGAGCGTGCTGGAGTCGCTGGCCAGAGCGGTGATCGTTCTGGGCGGGTTCCCGGAGCCCACCCCCCAGGTCTGGGTGGCCACGCGCCGAGGTGCGTTCCGGGTCGACCTGATGGACGAGGCGAACCGGGTCGTGACGGAGGCCGATGGCCGGCTGAAGTACCGGGTCGACGACGAGGACCCGGACGCGGCCGTATGGGAGGAGAAGCTGCGTCAGGACGCCATCCGAGATGAACGCTTCGAGGTGGAACGTTTCGTGATGGCCGACCACGGCCGGCGGCGCGCCTTCCTCGGCCGCTACGCCGAAGCCGTGGCCCGCGGTCGCAGACTCTCCTGATCGTGCGGCGTGCCCAGCCAAAGCACAGAAATCCGGTCCGGAAACGACGAACTTCTGTGCTTTGGTTGGGCACGCCGCCGGAGTCAGCGGGCGAGGATCTCCGCCAGGCGCGGCGCGCTGAGATTGCTTCCGCTGAGGACGATCCCGACGTCCGCCCCCTGATGCCGCCCCGGCGTCGCCTCGATCTCGGCCACCAGCCCGGCCAGGGCGATCGCGCCCGCACCCTCCGCGACCTGGTGCGTGCCGTCGTACAGGAGCCGGACCGCCCGGCGCACGGCGTCGTCGTCCACCTGCACGATCCGGGCGATGCCGGCCGCGATCACCGAGAAGGCCAGCGGGTCGGGGGAGCGGGTGGCCACGCCGTCCGCGATCGTCACCGCGGTGTTGGTCGAGACCACGTGCCCGGCGGCCAGCGACAGCGCGTAGGCCGGTGCGCCGGACGAGACCACCCCGACGACCTCCGTGTCGAGACCGAGCAGGTCGCGCACGCCGATCACGCCGCTGGCGCCCGAGCCCATCCCGATCGGCACGAACACCGTGCGCAGCCGCACCCCGGCGGCGGCTACGGCGTCGAACAGCTCGGCGGCGTAGGTGGCCACACCGCGCACCAGGGCCGGCTGGTAGGGCTGCACCAACAGGCCGCCGGTCTGCTCGGCGAGCGCCGCCGCGTGCTCCCGGGAGGCCTGGAAGTCGTGCCCGTGGACGACGACCCGGGCCCCGAACGCCCGCATCGCCGCGTTCTGGTCGGGGTCGTTGCCCTCGGGGACGACGATGGTCGCCTCGAGCCCGTAGGCGCGGGCCGCGTACGACAGGCTCTGCCCGTGGTTGCCGCGGGTCGCCGACACCAGCGATCCGCTGAACCCGCCGGCGACCAGCTCATCGGCCAGCACCAGCCCGCCGCGCACCTTGAAAGCCCCCGTCGGGGTGTGATTCTCGTGCTTCACCCAGACGTGGGCACCGGTCGCCTCGGCCAGTCGGGGCCAGGCGTAGGTGGGGGTGACGGGCACGTGCCGGCGGACCACCTCGGTGGCCCGGGCCAGCTCCTGGGCGTCGAACAGTGCGGCCATGCACCCAGCCTCTCACCACGCGGCCCGTCACCCGTTCGGCGGCCCCGCTCAGCGGACTCCCAGCCGGATGCCGGATCATCTACCGGTGCTCGTGAACTGGTTGCTGGTGCTGCTCGCCCTGCCGGCCGGGGCCCTGACCGCCGCCCGGTTGCTGGAGGGCACCCTGCGCCGCAGCCACACGCCCGTACCCCAGCTGGCCGCGTTCGCGCCCTGGGCCCTCCTGCCGTGGGCGGCCACGGCGGTCCTGGCCGCGGCGACGAGTCGCTGGTTGCCCGCCCTCGTCGCGTGGGCCGGGTTCGCCGTCCATGCCGCCTGGTTCGTGCCGGCGCGTGCCCCGCAGGGCCCCGGCGGGCTCCCCGTACGGCTGGCCAGCGTGAACGTCCTCTTCGGCCGGGCCGACCCGGCCGCGCTGGTGAAGCTGGCCGCCGATGTCGACGTCCTGGTGGTGCAGGAGCTCACGCCGCAGCTGAGCGCGGCGTTGCGCGGCGGTCTGGAGGAGGCGGGGTTCACGGAGACGGACCTGCATCCTGCGCCCTACGGGATGGGCACGGGTGTGTGGTCGCGCTGGCCGCTGCGCCCCGCCGGGCTGCTGCGCAGTGGACGCAACCGGATGCCGCAGGTGGTGGTCGACGCGCCCGGCGGCTCGTTCGAACTGACGGCGGTGCACACCACCGCGCCGCAGCCGGGGCACCTGCAGGCCTGGCGCCACGACCTCGACTCGGTGCGCGCCGCGGTCAGGACGGCGTCGGGGCCGGCGGTGTTCGCGGGGGACTTCAACGCCTCACGCGACCACCCGCACTTCCGCCGCATCCTGGCCGCGGGCACCGCCGACGCGCTCGACGTCGTCCCCGGCGGGCCCCTCGGCCTGGCGCCGGCCTTCACCTGGCCCGCCGACAAGCCCTGGCCGGCGCTGACCCGGCTCGACCACGTGCTGGTCACCCCGCAGGTACGGGTGGACGACGCCCGCGTCACCGGGGTGCCGGGCACCGACCACCGCGCGGTCGTCGTCCGGCTGGCCCTGACGACCTGAGCGGCTGGGGCGGCGGACCTGACAGCACCCTGAACGGTCGGGCGCGCCGGGCTCCGGACCGGCTCTCTCGGGATGCGTGATCGACCCGTCGGTATCTACCGTGTACCGCCCGCACCCGGGAAACCTGTGAAAGGCCTTCCGTGCTACCTGTCCTGACACTGCTGGGGGTCGTCGCCCTCACCGCCGCGAGTGTGGTCGCGGCGGTGCTCGTCTCGCCGTGGTGGTGGCTGCTGGGCGCCCCCGCGCTGGCCGCCGTCGCGCTCGGCGTGCACGACGTGCTCCAGTCGAAGCACTCGATCCTGCGCAACTACCCGCTCGCGGGCCACCTGCGGTTCCTGATGGAGGCGATCCGGCCGGAGATCCAGCAGTACTTCATCGAGCGCAACTACGACGGGCGGCCCTACGACCGCGACGTCCGCTCGGTGATCTACGAACGGGCCAAGGGCATCCACGGCGAGCAGGCGTTCGGCACCGAACGGGACGTCGGTGCCGTCGGCTACGAGTACCTCCTGCACAGCACGTTTCCGGCGCAGCAGCTGCAGACGCCGCCGCGCGTGCGGATCGGCGGCCCCGACTGCACCCAGCCTTATGAGATGGCGCTGCTCAACGTCTCGGCGATGAGCTTCGGGGCCCTGTCCGCCAACGCCTTGCGCGCGCTGAACACCGGCGCCCGGTTGGGCGGTTTCGCCCACGACACCGGTGAGGGCGGGCTGTCGAAGTATCACCTGGAGAACGGCGGCGACCTGGTCTGGGAGATCGGCTCCGGCTACTTCGGGACCCGCACGAAGGACGGCGACTTCGACCCGTCTCAGTTCGCCGACAAGGCGGCGCACCCGGCGGTGAAGATGGTGGAGCTGAAACTGAGCCAGGGCGCGAAACCCGGCATCGGGGGAGTTCTTCCAGGGCCGAAGGTGACGTCGGAGATCGCCGAGGCGCGCGGGGTGCCGGCCGGTGAGAAGTGCGTCAGTCCGGCGGCGCACCGGGTCTTCTCGACCCCGCGCGAGCTGGTCCTGTTCATCGCCTGGATGCGCGAACTCGCCGGTGGAAAGCCCACCGGCTTCAAGCTGTGCGTCGGTGACCGCCGCGAGGTGCTCGCCATCTGCAAGGCGATGCT
Source organism: Spongisporangium articulatum (assembly GCF_044465595.1). Taxonomy (NCBI): domain Bacteria; kingdom Bacillati; phylum Actinomycetota; class Actinomycetes; order Kineosporiales; family Kineosporiaceae; genus Spongisporangium; species Spongisporangium articulatum. The sequence goes on from NZ_JBITLV010000002.1 coordinate 111,442, forward strand.
GGCCGAGGGCGTCACCCCGGACTTCATCGTGGTCGACGGCTCGGAGGGTGGAACCGGCGCCGCGCCGCTGGAGTTCGAGGACCATGTCGGCACCCCGCTCACCGAGGGCCTCATCACGGTGCACAACGCCTTGGTCGGAGCCGGCCTGCGGGAGCGCATCGCGCTCGGCGCCAGCGGGAAGGTGGCCACCGGGTCGGACGTCCTGAAGCGCATGGCTCAGGGCGCCGACTACACCAACGCCGCGCGGGCCATGATGATGGCGGTGGGCTGCATCCAGGCCCAGAAGTGCCACACCAACACCTGCCCGGTCGGAGTCGCCACGCAGGACCCGAAGCGGGCTCGGGCCCTGGACGTCGGCGACAAGAGCCTGCGGGTCCAGCGGTACCAGGAGGCCACCCTGCAGCAGGTGCTGCAGCTGACCGCGGCGATCGGGTTGGAGTCGCCCCGCGACATCCGGCCCGGGCATCTGATGCGCCGCGTCGACCACACCACCACCGCCGGCTACGACCGGCTCTTCGAGTGGCTGGCCCCGGGCGAGCTCGTCACCGACCCGCGCGAGAGCTGGGCCGCGGACTGGAAACTGGCGGATCCGGACGCGTTCCGCTCCTGAACTGGTCGACTGAACCGTCCGACCGCGGCCCAGGCGGGGTCGGTCCCGGTCGCAGAACCGGAGGCGGTCGGGCCGTACCCGAAGGCGGTGCGGGCGCCTATCGTGGGTGGATGGACGTCGTCGACCGGCTGCGCGAGGTGCTGCCCGACGACGTCGTGGTCACCGCCCCCGACCGGACCGAGGGCTACCGCTACGACCGGGCCATGTTCTGCCCGGCCGGTGTCCCCGCCGCCGTCGTCCTGCCCCGCACCACCGACCAGGTCGCGACCACGCTGCGGATCGCCTCGCAGACCGGCACGCCCGTCGTCCCGCAGGGGGCCCGCTCGGGGCTGAGCGGGGCCGCCAACGCCGTCGACGGTGGCCTCGTGCTGGGCACCGAACGGATGAACCGGGTGCTGGAGATCGACCCCGCGAACCGGCTCGTCGTCGTCCAGCCCGGCATCTTCAACGCCGACCTGTCCCGGGCGGTCGCCGCGCGCGGGCTGTTCTACCCGCCCGACCCGTCGTCCTGGGAGTTCTGCTCGATCGGCGGCAACCTGTCCACCAACTCGGGCGGGTTGTGCTGCGTGAAGTACGGCGTGACCACGGACTACGTCCTCGGCCTGGAGGTCGTCCTGGCGAGCGGCGAGGTCCTGCGGACCGGGCGGCGCACGGTGAAGGGCGTGGCCGGCTACGACCTGACCAAGCTCATCGTGGGCAGTGAGGGCACGCTCGGGGTGATCACCGAGGCGACGCTGGCGCTGCGGCCCGAGTCGGCGCGACCGCACACCGTGGCGGCGCTGTTCGCCTCGACGGCGGCCGCCGCGCAGGCGGTCAGCGACGTGGTGGCCGCGGGACTGGTGCCGAGCCTGCTGGAGATCATGGACGCCGCCTCGATCGTCGCGTCGGCCGCCTACCTGCACCAGGACCTGCCGCTCGACTGCGAGGCCATGCTGCTGGCCCAGAGCGACCTGGGCGGCGACGCGGGCCGGGCCGAGGTGGCGCGGATCGCGGCGCTGGCTACGCAGGCCGGGGCGACCGACGTGATCGAGGCCGACGACCCCGCCGAGGGGGAGCTGCTGATGGCCGCGCGCCGCTGCGTGCTGCTGGCCTTCGAGGCGCTCGGGACGACGATGATCGACGACGTCTGCGTGCCGCGTTCGCGGCTGGCCGAGCTGATGGACGGCGTCGCGAAGGTGGCCCGCGAGACCGGCCTGACGATCGGCGTCCCGGGTCACGCCGGGGACGGGAACATGCACCCGACGGTCGTTTTCGACGCGGCGGACCCCGAGCAGGCGCGCCGCGCGCAGTGGTCGTTCGACGAGATCATGCGGCTGGGGCTGGACCTGGGCGGCACGATCACCGGTGAGCACGGGGTCGGGGTGCTGAAGAAGGAGTGGCTGGCCCGCGAGATCGGCCCGGTGTCACTGAACCTGCACCGCGAGGTGAAACGCGCCTTCGACCCTCAGGGCATCCTCAACCCCGGCAAGGTGTTCTGAGCGCGATCCTTCAGGCGATCGTGACCCCGGCGGCGCGCATCGCTTCGAGCGCGGCCTCGGTCGTGTCCGGGGCGACCCCGGCCGTCAGGTCGAGCAGCACCGTGGTGTCGAAACCCTCGCGGGCGGCGTCCAGCGCGGTGGCCCGGACACAGTGGTCGGTCGCGATGCCGACCACGTCGACCGCGTCGACCGACCGGGCCCGCAACCAGTCGGCCAGGCCGACGGGCGTGCCGTCCGGGCCGTCGGCGGCCCCCTCGAAACCCGAGTACGCCGCCTCGTGCCGGCCCTTGCGGAAGTACGTCTCGACCAGCGACTGGTCGATCGCCGGGTGCGGCTGCGAACCGGACGTGCCGACCACGCAGTGCGCGGGCCAGGAGTCGACGTAGTCGGGGTGGTCACTGAAGTGGGTGCCGGGGTCGACGTGCCAGTCGAGGGTGCCGACCACCGCGTCGTAGCCGCTCGCGCGCACGTGCGCGGTGATGGACGAGGCGACGGCCGCCCCTCCGGCCACGGCCAGGGAACCGCCCTCGCAGAAGTCGTTCTGGACGTCGACGATGATCAGTGCTCGCATGGTCAACCCTCCGGGAGGAACGTGGTCGGGATCGCGGGTTCGCCCCGCGACAGCTGCCGGGCCGACGCGGGCAACGCCGCCACTGCAGTCTCGTGCCGGGCCCGGCTCTCGGCCAGGGTCGGTCGCTCCAGGACGGAACCGCCCTCGACGAGCGGCCCCTGCAACGGGCGGTCCGTGCCTCGCGGTTCGAAAGGTCCCACCGCGAGGAGCTCCTCGACCGCGGCCCCCGATTCGTCGTGCCGCCGCCACGCGCCCTTGCGCCCGCCGTGCCCGACCTTGCCGTCGGAGCGTTTCGCCACGGGCCGCAGCTCGCCCGACGCGTCCTCCCGCTCGACCAGCTTGTAGACCATCCCGGCGGTCGGGGCCCCGGACCCCGTGACCAGCGACGTGCCCACGCCGTAGCTGTCGACGGGCGCCGCGGCCAGCGCCGCGATCGCGAACTCGTCGAGGTCGCTGGTCACCACGATCTTCGTGGCCGGGTTGCCCAGAGCGTCCAGCTGGGCCCGGACGGCCTGCGCCTGCTCGAGCAGGTCACCCGAGTCCAGCCGTACGGCACCGAGTTCCGGCCCGGCCACCTTCACCGCGGTCTCCACGCCCAGGGCCACGTCGTACGTGTCGACCAGCAACGTCGTCGACCGCCCCAGCGACGCGACCTGCGCCGCGAACGCCGCCTCCTCGCTGTCGTGCAGCAGGGTGAAGGCGTGCGCCGCGGTGCCGATGGTCGGCACGCCGTAGCGGGCCCCGGCGGCGAGGTTCGACGTCCCGGCGAAGCCGACCAGGTACGCGGCCCGGGCCGCGGCCACCGCGGCCTCCTCGTGCGTGCGCCGCGACCCCATCTCCAGGCACGGCCGCCCAGCCGCGGCCCCCACCATCCGGGCGGCGGCCGCGGCGACCGCGCTGTCGTGGTTCAGCACGGACAGCACCAGCGTCTCCAGCAGCACCGCCTCGGCGAACGACCCCTCGACGGTGAGTACGGGGGAGTCCGGCAGGTACACGTCGCCCTCGGCGTAACCCCAGATGTTCCCGGTGAACCGGAAACCCTCCAGCCAGCGCAGGGTCTCGGCGTCCACCACTGAATCCCGCGCCAGCACAGCGAGTTCGGCGTCGCCGAAGCGGAAGTCGGTCAGCTCGTCGAGCAGCCGGCCCGTCCCGGCGACCACGCCGTAACGGCGCCCGGCCGGCAGGCGCCGGGCGAAGACCTCGAACGTGCAGCGCCGGTGCGCGGCCCCGCTGCGCAGCGCCGCCTGCAGCATGGTCAGTTCGTACCGGTCGGTGAAGAGCGCTGCGGGGGAGGACATTCAGCGCGCCTGGCTGACGGCTTCGACCAGGTACTCCTGCCAGACGGTGAGCAGCTCGTACTGGGCGGCGGCGCTCAGCCACTCCTCGGTCTCCGGCTCGTCGCCCCAGCCCATCAGCCGCTGGTGCAGCGCCTCGGCGTCCTCGTCGGTCTTCAGGTGCAGCCGCTCACCGAACACCAGGCGCAGGTCGGTCATCGACTTCAGCAGGCACTGCGCCTCGTCCGGGGCCAGGACGACGGGTGCGGACCGGTGCAGCGCCTCCGCCGCGGTCGCGGCCGCCGACCGCTTCCGGGCCCGCAACCCGAACTCCGTCAGCCGCCGGTACTCCTGCGCGAGCTCCGGGTCGTCGCGGTTGCCGTCGGGCAGCAGCCGGGCCAGCGCCGGGTCCTCCGGAGGGGCGACCGGACCCTCGACGCCGCTCATCCCGGTCAGTTCGGCCAGCGGGTCGACGGGAGTGTCGGACGACCCGTCGTCCAGCAGCTCCTGCAGTTCCTCGAGGAGGCGCAGCAGCAGCTCACGCTCGGGTGCACCCAGGGAGACGAGGACGGCCTTCGGACCCCGCCGGCCGGCCCGCTCGGCGCTGAACGGCAGCATCAGTCGTCCTTGCTGAACGTGGCCCACAGGCCGTACTCGTGCATGGCCTGGGTGTCGCGCTCCATCTCCTCGCGCGAACCGTTCGAGACCGCCGCCTGACCCTTCTCGTGCACGTCGCGCATGAGCCTCTCGGCCTTCGACTTGGAGTAGCCGAAGTAGCTCTGGAAGACGTAGGTGACGTACGACATCGTGTTCACCGGATCGTTCCACACGATTGTGACCCAGGGCACATCGGGAGCCAGGCGTTCTTCGACGTCAGGCTGTTCCAGCTCGACCGGGGCGACCGACACCCCCACAGCTTAAGCGTGTCCGGCGGGGAAGGGCGCGTCGCCTGTGGGCAACCGGTTCCAAGATCGCTGGAAGAGGCGGGACTCACGTCCCCTCGGCGCGCCGAACAGCAGCTTTTCGCCCTACCCTCGAGGCGTGGCGGCGAGGAGGAGCGAGGCGATGAGACTCACGATCATCGGGTGCAGCGGCTCGTTCCCCGGCCCGGAGAGCCCCGCGTCCAGCTACCTGGTGGAGGCCACCGGCCCCGGTCCCGACGGGTCCCCGCGCACGTGGCGCGTGCTGCTCGACCTGGGCAGCGGCGCGCTGGGCGCCCTGCAGCGCTACGCCGACCCGTTGTCCCTGGACGCGGTCGTCATCTCGCACCTGCACCCGGACCACTTCATGGACCTGTGCGGGCTGTACGTCGCGCGCCGCTACGCCCCCTCGCTGAACCGCCCCGCGCCCGCGCTGCCGGTGTACGGCCCGGCCGGCACCTTCGACCGGGTGCTGCAGGCCTACGGCCCCGATGCGGCCGGCGAGTTGGAGAACGTCTACGACGTCCGCGAACTGGCCGACGGCGGCACCTTCCGGGTCGGCCCGTTCACCATCACCCCGCGCCTGGTCCGGCATCCCGTCACCGCGTTCGCGCTGCGGGTGGAGGCGCGCAGCGGAGACCGGACGGCGGTCCTCGCCTACTCGGGCGACACCGACGCCTGCGCGGGGCTGACCGAGGTCGCCCGCGACGCCGACGTCTTCCTCTGCGAGGCCTCCTTCACCGAGGGCCGGGACGACGACGCGCACGGCATCCACCTGACCGGCCGGCGCGCGGGACAGACCGCGACCGAGGCCGGGGTCGGGCGGCTGGTCCTCACCCACCTGCCGGTCTGGACCGACCCCGGCGTGGCCCGCGGCGAGGCCGTCGAGACGTACGCGGGGCCGATCGAGGTCGCGCACAGCGGGCTGCAGCTCGACGTGGGCGTCCCGGTGACCGCGCCGAAGAAGGCCCGCAAGCCCGTCCGCGCGTAGCGCCTCGTTTAGGGCGGGCCCAGGTGGCGCGCCTAAGCTGAACCCCGTGCCGATCACCATCATCGACGAGACCACCACGGCCCGCACCGACGGGCGGGCGCCCGGCGACCTGCGCGACGTGAAGATCACCCGCAACTGGCTCGACCACGCCGAGGGCAGCGTCCTGGTCGAGTTCGGCCGCACCCGCGTCCTGTGCGCCGCCTCGCTGACCGAGGGCGTGCCGCGCTGGCGCCGCGGGTCCGGTGAGGGGTGGGTCACCGCCGAGTACGCGATGCTGCCGCGCTCCACCAACACCCGCAGCGACCGCGAGTCCGTGAAGGGCAAGATCGGGGGCCGCACGCACGAGATCTCCCGGCTGATCGGGCGCAGCCTGCGGGCCGTCGTCGACACCAAGCAGCTGGGCGAGAACACGATCGTGCTCGACTGCGACGTCCTGCAGGCCGACGGCGGTACCCGGACCGCGGCCATCACCGGCGCCTACGTCGCCCTGGCCGACGCCGTCGCGTTCGCCACCCGCAAGGGCTGGGTGAAGGCGAGCGCCCAGCCGCTGATCCAGTCGGTCAGCGCCGTCAGCGTCGGCGTCGTGGGCGGCCGCCCGGTGCTCGACCTCTGCTACGACGAGGACGTCACCGCCGACACCGACATGAACGTCGTGTGCACCGCCGACGGCCGGTTCGTCGAGGTGCAGGGCACCGCCGAGGGCGTGCCGTTCGACCGTTCCGAGCTCGACGCCCTGCTCGACCTGGCCGTCGCCGGCTGCGGCCGGCTGGCCCAGCTGCAGGCGGAGGCGCTGGCCCGATGAGGGTCGTGCTGGCGACCCGCAACGCGCACAAGGTCGGCGAGCTGCGCAGGATCCTGGGTGGGCTCGACGGCGCGCGGGACCTCGAGGTGGTCGGCCTGCCGGACGACGCCCCCGACGTCGTCGAGGACGGCGTCACGTTCGCCGAGAACGCGCTCCTGAAGGCCCGTTCCGCGGCCACGGCCACCGGGCTGCCGGCCATCGCCGACGACTCGGGGATCTCCGTCGACGTGCTCGGCGGGGCGCCCGGGGTGTTCTCGGCCCGCTGGGCCGGGACGCACGGGGACGACGCCGCGAACCTCGCGCTCCTGCTCGCCCAGTTGGGTGACGTCCCCGACGCGCACCGCGGCGCCCGCTTCGTCTGCGCCGCCGCGCTCGCCCTGCCCGCCGGCCCGGAGCACGTCGTGATCGGCGAGATGACGGGGCGCCTCACGCGGGAACCGTTCGGCGGCGGCGGTTTCGGGTACGACCCGATCTTCGTGGCCGACGGCGGGCGGCGCACCAACGCCGAGCTGAGCGCCGAGGAGAAGGACGCCATCAGCCACCGCGGCAAGGCCTTCCGTGAACTGGCCGCCCAGCTGCCGGAGCTGCTGGCCGCCACCGGGGCCTGAGCGCCGGTTCTGACGATCCGGTGACACCTCGCCGCTGAGCGCTCCCCGAACCTTCAGCTCGGCCGCCGGGGGGCGATGATGAGGTCGTGACCGAAGCCTCCGTCGTCCAGGAATCCCCGCCATCGCCCGGGGCGCAGCGGCGCCGGACGACGACGGGCGCGCTCGTCGGGGCCGCCGCCGGGATCGGCGGGCTGGGGGCCGCGCAGCTGGTCGCGGGCCTCGTGGCTCAGACCAGCGCCCCGCTGATCGTCCTGGGTGACGCCCTGATCGACTTCAGCCCGCACTGGCTCGTCACCTTCGCCAAGAACACCTTCGGCGTCCACGACAAGCAGGTCCTGCTCGGCGGGGCCCTGGTCGTGGCGCTCCTGCTCTCGGCGTTCGCGGGCGTTCTCGCGGTCCGCGACTCGAAGCTGGCGCCGTGGGTGGTGCTCGGTCTCGGGGCGCTCGCCGCGCTGGCGGCCGCCACCCGGCCGGACGCCGGGATGCTGGCCGTCGCGCCCAGCCTGCTCGGCGGCCTCGTGGGGTTCTTCGTCCTGAACTGGCTGGCCCGCATCGCCCGCGAGTGGCTGGACGTGGCGGCCTACGTGCGCGACGAGGGAGATGCCGTCCAGGCCCCCTACGAGCAGGCGCTGCGCCGTCGGGCCTTCACCGGCCTCGGCGTCGTGGGCGTCGGCGGGGTCCTGCTGGGTGGCCTCGGCCAGGTGCTCGGCGGCCGGTTGCGCGGGGCCCAGGACTCGCGCTCCGCCGTCCGGCTGCCCGCCCCGAGCAGCCCCGCACCCGCCGTCCCGGCCGGTGCCGACCTGAAGATCGACGGGCTCGAACCCTTCGTGACGTCGAACGCCGATTTCTACCGGATCGACACCGCCTTGGTGACCCCGCTGCTGACCGCCGAGGACTGGTCGCTGCGCATCCACGGCCTGGTGCGCCGCGAGATCACGCTCACCTGGGACCAGCTGCTGGCCGGTCGGCTCGTGGAGCGGGACATCACGCTGATGTGCGTCTCCAACCCCGTCGGCGGGGACCTGACCAGCAACGCGCGCTGGCTGGGCCTGCCGATCAAGGGGCTCCTGGAGCAGGCCGGGCCGAGCGCCGAGGCCGACATGGTGCTGTCGACGTCCAGCGACGGGTTCACCGCCGGGACGCCGCTCGACGTGCTCACCGACGGGCGCGACGCCCTGCTCGCGATCGGCATGAACGGCGAACCCCTGCCCTTCGAGCACGGGTTCCCGGTGCGGATCGTCGTGCCCGGGTTGTACGGGTACGTGTCGGCCACCAAGTGGGTCGTCGACCTGGAGGTCACCCGCTTCGACCGGGCCGAGGGCTACTGGACGCCGCGTGGCTGGTCGGCGAAGGGGCCGGTGAAGACCGGCTCGCGCATCGACGTGCCGAAGGACGGCGCCACCGTGAAGGCCGGGCCCGTGACCGTGGCGGGGCTGGCCTGGCAGGAGCACGTGGGCATCGCCAAGGTCGAGGTCCAGGTGGACGACGGGGCCTGGCAGGCCGCGGTCCTCGCCGCCCAGGACACGGCGGACACCTGGCGACAGTGGCGTTACGACTGGACGGCGAGTCCCGGGCGGCACCGGCTGCGGGTCCGGGCCACCAACGCGGACCTGGTCACCCAGACCGAGGCGGCGGCCCAGCCCGCCCCGGACGGAGCAACGGGCTGGCACACGATCGACGTCACCGTGGAGTAGGCCTCCGGCCCCGCGGGTGATCATGCGCCGTGGGGCTCAGGCCGGGGTCCTGACCTGCCGATCCCCCGCGCATGGGTGAACCTGGTCACGGACGGCATGCGTCGTCCGACGCGGCCGGGACACCCGCGCCTGCCGAGCCGTTGCCCGTGCGCGCGGTGCCGGGCCCCCCGATCCTGCCGCGGCGCTGGCCGTGGGCCCAGCTCGTCATGCTGGGCACGATCGCGATGGTCCTGCTGACGCTGCGCGGTCAGGTCGGCGAGGCCGGTACGAACCGGCTGGAGAGCTTCGCCGTGCACCTGCGCGACGGTCTGCGCCAGGGCCGCGAGGTCCTCGTCCTGTTCGCCGGGGTAGAGACGGTGCTGGCCGGGATCTTCCTGCTCGGGGCCATCTGGTTGCAGCGCCGCCCGGGGGCCGACTCGGTCCGCGTCCGGTTCGCGATGGGGGTCACCCTGTCCGGCAGCGCCATGCTGATCACGGGAGCGGGCCAGGAGGGTCTCGATCCGGGGCCCTGGACGGCGGCCGGCGTCGTCGTGAGCCTGATCGGCACGGTCGTGGTGCTGAGCGCGGTCCTGGGCAACGACCACGGCTCCGAGAGCCAGTCCCTGCCCCGGCTGCGCGTCGTCCTGGACGCGGCCGCCTTCGGTGGGGCCTCCGGCTTCGCCGCCTGGCAGCTGGTGCTCAGCGACGGTTCGGGGGACTGGACGTCGGACCAGCTGGCGTCCGTCTTCCTGGTCTTCGTCGACGCGAGCTTCTTCGCGCTGGTCCTGCTGGCCACCCTCCGGCAGCCCCGGACGAGGCTGTGGCCGGCGGTGATCGGGCTGGGCCTGCACACGGCCGCCGACATCGTCGTCGTCTTCTCGTCGCCGCGCCCCGCGCAGCTCCAGATCGAGGTGCTGCCCGCGCTGCTGTGGTGCGCCGCGGTTCCGCTGGTCGCCTTCGGCGTGCTGCGCTACCGGCGGCCCGCGGAGAACCCGTCGGTGCGCGACGCCCGCGACGCCGCGTCGTCGCAGCTGTCGGCGGGCCTGGTCGTCGCGCTGATCCTGGTCGGCATGACCGGCCGCACGGACGTCGACCCCGACGCCATCTCGATTCTGCTGCTGGCCGAGGTGCTGGTCCTGCTCGGTCTCCGGGAGGGTATCGACGCGCTGCTGCAGCTGTGGCTGACCCGGGGTCTGCGCGAGCAGGCCCTGCGCGACCTGCTGACCGGGCTGCCGAACCGGCGGGCGCTGATCGAGCGGATCGCCGACGTCGAGACCCGGTCCGGCGACTGGGTGGTGCTCACCCTCGACCTGGACGGGTTCAAGGAGATCAACGACCTGTACGGGCACCGTGCCGCGGACGACCTGCTGATCGCGGTCGGCCGGGTGCTGCGGACGTCGTGCCCGCCCTATGCGATGCCGGCCCGCATCGGGGGCGACGAGTTCGCCGTCCTGGCCCCCGGCGGGGTCGAGGAGGGCCGGGCCCTGGCCTACCTCCTCCAGTCGCGGCTGCGCGGGGTCCTGGACGACGTGTTGCCCGGGCTGGTCACCTCCGCCTGTGTCGGGGTGGGGCGCCTGGTCAGCGGCGCCGCGCGACCGGGTGAGGACGACGGCGAGCTGGCCGCCCAGGAGGCCGGCCGGCACGAGCTGACGGCCCTCGTCGAGTCCGGGGCGGCCCTGCGGGCGGCCAAGGCCGAGGGGCCGGACTCCGTCGAGGTCTACGCGGGCCAGGTGGCCGCCGACCGGGAGCGACGGCTGGCGCTCGAGGGCCGGCTGCGGGCGGCGATCCCGGCCCGGCGGATCCGCACCGTCGCGCAGCCGATCGTCGACCTGAAGACGCGCCGGATCACGGGTTTCGAAGTGCTGGCCCGCTGGCGGGACGACGAGCTCGGCGAGATCTCGCCCGTGGAGTTCATCGCGATCGCCGAGGAGACGGGGCTGGTCGTCGAGCTGGGCGCCATGGTGCTGATCGACGCCGTCGAGCAGGCGGCCGCCGCCGGGGTGTTCGCGGCCGGGGCCACCGTGGCGGTCAACGTCTCGCCGATCCAGCTGCGGGTGCCGGGCTTCGCCGACCTGGTCCGCGATCAGCTCGCGCGCCACGGCGTCCCGCCCTACCAGCTGGTGATCGAGGTGACCGAGGCCGTCCTGGTGACCGAGGACGACCCCGCCCTGCGGGCCCTGAAGGAACTGAACGGCCGCGGCGTGAAGGTGGCCATCGACGACTTCGGCACCGGCTACTCGGCGCTGGGCTACCTGCGCCGGCTGCCCGTCCAGGTGCTGAAGATCGACAAGTCGCTGACCTCCAGCCTGCTGCACGAGCCGAAGACGACGGCCATCGTGTCGGGCGTCGTGGCGATGGCCCACAAGATGGGGATCAGCGTCGTGATGGAGGGCATCGAGGAGGAGCTCGAAGCCGAGTCCTGCCTCGCGATCGAGGCCGACCGGGGCCAGGGCTGGTTGTACGGCCGGCCCGCCGAGTGGTTCCAGATCGCCGACGCGCTGCGGCTGGAGAGGGCGACCGTCGGGGCGGGCGCCGGGTCCGCGGCCGTCGCGGACATCCCGGCCCCGCGCTCGGCTCCCGCGCCCGCCCTCGAGCAGGCCACCGCCGGGGACGACGTCGCCTAGTCTGTGGGGGTTCCCGCGGGAGTGGTGGAACTGGCAGACACGCAGGATTTAGGTTCCTGTGCCCATTGGGCGTGAGGGTTCGAGTCCCTTCTCCCGCACCAGGACAGCGCCGTCGTCGGCCGGGCGAGGGCCGCTCAGGCCACCGCCGGCTCGTCGTGGCGCGAGCGGTGGATCAGTACGAGCAGGGCGACGAGGCCGACCCCGGCGACCACCGCGTGCACCGGCACCGACTGCGACCCGTCCCAGGTGGCGTGCAGACCGACCGCCACGAGGTAGGTGGCGACGAACAGCGCACGGGCGCGGCCCGGTCGAGGGCTGGTGTGGATGCGCCACAGCATCGCCACCGTCATGCCGGTCCAGGCGATGTGGCAGGCGGGGGAGAGCAGCCCGCGCAGGAGCAGCGTGTCGTCCACGGCCGCGATGCTGTGGGCCGACAGCAGCGCCTGGAAGCCGTACCCCATGGTCTCCAGGGTGGCGAAGCCCATGCCGGACGCGACGCCGACGATGACCCCACCGCGCGGGTCGCGCGGGCGGAGGGCCAGGTAGAGCGCCAGGGGGACGACGAGCTTGGCGGCTTCCTCGATGATCCCGACCAGCACCATCGGGACCGTGCCGAGCCGGCGCAGGGTGTCGTACTCGAGGACGCCCGCGGTGACGGTGCCGATGACCCCACCGACGATGGCCGTCGTGACCACGATCCAGGGTGCCACCGCGGCGATCCGGCGGCCGCTGACCTCGGCGAACACGAGGACGGCCATGGGGACCGTGATCGCCCCGATCAGCAGCAGGGAGGGGAAGAAGTTCACGTTCTCGGTGGAGACCATGACCTGCAGGACGACCACGTAGGCCGCGGCGCCACCCACCAGGACGGCCAGCCAGGCTCCCCGGCGGCCGGCCGCCGCCAGACGGCCGGAGGGGGCGCCGAGGGTTTCGATGGCCATGACGGGCTCCTGCCACTGGTGGTCCGGAACGGCCCCGGACTGCTCGCCGGGCTCGCGATCGTTTTCTACCAGGCGCTTCCCGCCACCGAGGCGGCCCCTTCCGCGGCCGACGCCGATCCGCTAGCGTGCGACGGCCCGTGGACAGCTGTCCACCAGTTGTCCAGGTCGAGCCGGGCGTCCTGACGGTCCAGCCGACGGAGGCTCTCGTGCCCACGCCCCGCCCACGTGTCACCGGCCGGCGGGCGGTGCTGTTCGCCGTCCTGCTCGGCCTGGCGGCCGCCCTCCTGGGCAGCGCGCCCGCCCAGGCGTTCTCGCTGATCCCGGGGGAGAACGTGACGACGGAGTCGGGGGTCGTCCAGGGCGTCGTCTCGCTGGACCACCGGGAGTTCCGGGGCATCCCGTTCGCCGCGCCTCCGGTCGGGAACCGGCGCTTCGCCGCCCCACAACCGGCCGCGTCGTGGAAGGGGGAGCGGTCCGCGCGGTCGTTCGGACCGGCCTGCCCCCAGGCCGTGCCGTTCCTGGGGATCAGGTACCCCACGTCCAGCGAGGACTGCCTGTACCTCGACGTGCGCACGCCGCCGCAGGCGAAGTCCAAGAACCTCCCCGTGATGGTCTGGTTCTACGGCGGTGCCTACCTGCTCGGGTCCACCGATCAGTACGACCCGACGCCCCTGGTCACGCAGGGGAACGTGATCGTCGTGTCGGTGTCCTACCGGGTCGGGCCGTTCGGGTTCCTGTCGGTGCCGGGCGGCACGGCCAACGCCGGGCTGCTCGACCAGCAGGCGGGCCTGCGCTGGGTGCAGCGCAACATCGCCGCCTTCGGCGGGAACCCGGGCAACGTGACGATCTTCGGGGAGTCGGCCGGCGGCAACAGCGTCTGCCAGCAGCTGGCCTCACCCACCTCGGCCGGCCTGTTCCACAAGGCGATCGTGGAGAGCGGGGCTTGCGGCTCGTCCACCCTGGACGGCGAGAACCTCGCCGCCGCCCAAGCCAAGAGCGCCGACTACGCGGCCTCGGTCGGCTGCCCGGACGCCGCCGCGGTGCTCACCTGCCTGCGCGGGCGCAGCGTCGCCCAGCTGCTCGCCTCGCCGTCGGCCCGGTTCGAGTCGATGACGGTCGGTTGGCGTCCCGTCGTCGACGGGGTCACCGAGACCTCCGGCACCGGAACGGCTTTCGCGGCCGGGGCGCAGCATCAGGTGCCGGTGCTGATCGGCGGCAACCACGACGAGGGGCGGCTGTTCGTCGCGCTCTTCCACCACCTGAAGGGGCTGGGGCGGGTCGACCGGGCCGGCTACGAAGCCGACGTCCGGGAGGTGTTCGGCGACCGGACCGACGCGATCCTGGCCCGCTACGCCGACATCGCCTCGCCGGACCTGGCCCTGGGCACCGTCTGGACCGACGGCCTGTTCGCCTGCAGCACGTCGCTGGCCATGCAGTCCCTGGCCCGTACGGCCCCCGCGGCCTACGCCTACGAGTTCGACGACACCGACGTGCCGCTGCAGAACCTCGACCCGCTCATGCCGCTGCGCAGCTACCACGGCTCCGAGCTCTTCTACCTGATGGACAAGGCGCTGGCGCTGCCGACGCCGATCCTCAACGCCAAGCAGAAAGCGCTCTCCCGGCAGATGATCGGCTACTGGACGACGTTCGCCCGCACCGGTGACCCCAACGGAGGTGGGCGGCCCACCTGGCCGCAGGCGTCGTCCGGGAACCTGCTCAAGCTGACGACGCAGGGGGCCGGTCCCGCGCCGTCGTCCCTGGCCGCGTTCGCGGCCGACCACCGGTGCGACGCCTGGACCTGACCCTGACCGCCCGCCCCACCCTGACAAGGAGCATCACCATGCACGGACGACGACGTCTGGGCCTGCTCGCCGCAGCCCTCCTACCGGTGACCGTCCTGGCCGCCACGACCCTGGCCGGGGGCCCCGCGCAGGCCGCGCCGACCAACCCGGCCCCGATCAAGTACGTCGCGCTCGGCGACTCGTACTCCTCCGGCAGCGGAGCCTCGGGCGCGACGGGCCCCTGCACCAAGAGCCCGAACTCGTACCCGCCGCTGTGGGCCAAGGCGCACGCCGTGGCCTCGTTCACGAACATGACCTGCGGTGGCGCCACCATGGACACCGTCACGCTCACGCAGCTGAGCGGGCTGAAGACCGACACCACCATGGTCACCATGACCGTCGGCGGCAACGACGTCGGCTTCGTCAGCATCGTCGCCCAGTGCCTGGCGCGGGGGGACGCCGCCTGCCAGCGCGCCGTCAACGAGCAGATCGCCAAGAAGGCGCAGTACGTGAAGAAGGCCGGGGAACTCGCGGCCAAGATCAAGGCGAAGGCGCCGAACGCGAAGCTGTACCTGCTGGGCTACCCCTACCTGTTCGAGACGGGCCCGACCTGCCCGACCGGGCCGAGCCTGAACCAGAAGCAGCGCCAGATCCTGCACGGCGGCGTGGACTTCCTCGACGACAGCCTGGCCGAGGTGGCCGCTGCGAACGGCTTCACCTACGTCGACGTGCGGGCGGCCTTCGCCGGGCACAGCTCGTGCGGGACGCCGCCGTGGATCACCGGTCTCGGCGCGCCCCCGGTGCCGCTGCACCCGAACGACGCCGGTTACCTGGGCGGTTACCTCCCCGCGCTGACGGCGGTCACCGGCTGAGTTAACGCTTCCTGTCCCCGAATCGGTTGCCATGATGCTTGGGAACGCGCGCATGGCAACCGATTCGGGCGCACCTGGCCCCGATTGCGGGCCAGTGACGGCGGAGGCAGACTCCGTTTCATGTCTTCTGAGCACACGCTCGCCGTACCGGGCGCGACGTTGTCCTACGAGGAGAACGGGAGCGGGCCGGTCGTCGTCCAGGCGCACGGCATGCTCTCCAGCCGCGCCGCCGAACTCGACCTGGGGCTCGACTTCTCGCCCCTGGCGGCGACGCACACCCTGGTCCGCTACGACGCTCGAGGCCATGGAGCCTCGACCGGGCGCCCGGAACCCGACGACTACCGGTGGTCGAACCTGGCCACCGACCTCTTGGCGCTCGTCGACACGGTCGACGGGCCGGTCGACGCGATCGGCGCCTCCATGGGCACCGCCACCATCCTCACCGCCGCCGTCCGCCGTCCCGAGGCGTTCCGGCGGCTCGTGCTGGTCATCCCGCCGACCGCCTGGGAGGGGCGGGCCGCGCAGCGGGACGCCTACGAGGCCGGCGCGGACGTCGTCGAGCAGCAGGGGCTCGCCGCCTTCGCCGAGGGCATGCAGGGTCTCGAGCTGCCGCCCGTGGTGGCCGAACTCGGCGCGACGCCCGCCGTGGAGGTGCCCGAGACGCTTCTGCCCAGCCTGATGCGCGGCGCGGCCCGCTCGAACCTGCCCGACCTTCAAACCCTGGCCGGGCTGCAGCATCCAGTGCTCCTGCTGCCCTGGATCGACGACCCGGTGCACCCGCTCAGCACCGCCGAGAAGCTCGCCGCCACCCTCCCCGACGCCCGGTTGCACATGGCCACGAGCGCGGCCGACGTCAGGGCCTGGCCGCAGCTCGTGGCCGACTTCCTGCGCTGAAGGTCAGTGCGCCAGGACGTACTTCGTGAGCGCCGCGGCACCCGGCTCGCGGCGACCGTCGTTCTGGACCTTCGCCGCGGTCAGCACGTCGAGATGCTGGTAGCCGGGCAGCACCAGGGTGTCCTTCGGCGTCCGCCCCTTCAGGAAGGGCACGACGAGACCGTCGGCGCCCAGGATCGTGAAGGTCGGCCGGCTGCCGATCTCGTCGAGGTGGACGGCGGTGGGCACGACGCCGCGGTCGCCCGCGGCCCACAGGAGCGTGTCGGTGAACATCGCGGTCGGGAAGTAGTGCTCGGTGAAGTCGAGCGGGTACTCGGCCATGTCGCGGGCCAGGTCACCGATGTCGGTCACCTCGGAAGCCGGTGTGGTCCAGGGCTTCCCGTGGGCGGAGGTGACCTGGTCGTAGTTCAACCACCGGTAGACGGGCCCGGTGCCGCGCGCCCACAGCGGGCCCGGGTCGTCGGGGATGACCTTGCGGGCCGTGCCGAGCACCGGCTGGGTGAGGCCGGTCAGCTGCGGGATGCGCAGGAGGTCGTTGCCCGTCGGGAACGACTTCGCGGCCAGCCGGCCGCCGGTCGCGAACCCGACACTCGCCTGCAGCGCGGCGATCGGCTGCGAGTTGTCGTCCATCAGTGCGCCGAGCGCGGCCTCGTTGGTGAACCGGAAGTCGTAGGCCGACGGGAGGCCGGTGAGGAAGGCCCCCGCATCCTTGGAGATCAGGAAGCGCATGGCCGTGGTGACGTTGCGGTTGCCCTTGAAGAAGGTCGCCACCGGCGAGACCTCCTGGGGCCGCAGCTGGGCGAACACGGCGGTGATGGCCAGCGAGTTGAGCGTCTCGGCGTTCACCACCGGGATGTCCAGTGACCGGGGCAGCACCCCGGAGGCGTAGGCGCCGTCGACCGCCCTCCGGCCGGCCCTGACCAGAGCCGGGACGGCGGCCGGTGCGGGCAGGGTGCCGTCGATGGACGTCGCCACCTGGCTGTCGAGGGCGAAGAAGCCGGCGCACTGGTTGTACCCGGCGTCCGCCGTGGTGGCCGGGTTCCCGTCGAAGTCGCTGGCCGCGAAGAAGCCGGTCACCAGCCCGCCGAGGGAGTGCCCGCCGCACCAGACCTTCGAGGCCCGGAAGGCGGGGTCGGGCAGTTCGTGCAGGAGCAGCGTGTGCCAGTCCAGGACCGACTGCTGCACGCCCATCTTGGACAGCCAGCCGAGCTGTTTCTGCGGGACGAAGCCGGCGAACCGGCGGCCGTTCACGACCGCACCCCTGTAGTAGTAGTCCAGCGCCACCTGCGGGTCGTTCGCGGCGACCGCGGCGGTCAGGCCGGTCGTGTCGTCGAGGCAGTTGGCCCGCCGGTCGAGTGCCCAGAACTCGACGGACCTTCCCTGGGCGGCGGCGTTCTCGACGGTGTGCCGGGCGATGCCGTCGAGCGAGGCGGCCCCCGCCAGCGCGCCGGGCTGGGCCACGAGCACCCGGTCGGCCGCGGTCGGGGCGGCGGGGCCGCGCACCGAGCGGTACCGCAGGTAGGAGAGGGTGTCGCAGGCCGCCGGGTGGGCCCCGAAGCCCTTCGGCAGCGGGGCGGCGAGGGTGACCTGCGAGACGGCCACGTCGTCGTCCGGGGAGTGCGTGACGAGCGGGGTCTCGGTGCGGCCGGCGGGGGCCGCCTCGGCGCCGGACTGCGGCAGGGCGACGAGTGCGGCGGCGGCCAGGGCGACCGCGGTGGCGCCGGTCAGGGTGCGGGCACGCCGACGGGAACGGTTCTGCGGCATCGCTCTTCCTCGTCCCTCCGGCGTCAGGGGTGGAGCGGCTCAGTCGTTGCCGAGGCGCCCGATGTGCTGCCGGATCTGGCGCACCTCGCGGGCGTCCTTGGCGAGCAGGAACGTCGCGTAGCGGCTGGCGGCGCCCCGCTGGGCGCCGCTGTAGGCGAACTCGTCGATGCCCAGGAGCGTTTCGCTCCAGCGCAGCTTGCCCTCGTTGGGCCCCGGCGAGAAGTTCACCCAGCGGTCGCCGTGCTCGATGGCCCGCTCGATGGCCGCTCCCTGCAGGGCCGTGACCGCGGAGAACTGCCAGACCTCAGGGGTGAAGCCGGAGGAGTGGAAGTAGATGGTGTTCGGCCCGTGCAGCACCAGCTGGGCCGCCTGCACGGAGCCGTCGAAGTGCAGCTCGACGATGGAGGCCTGGTGCTCGGCGCCCAGCTTCGGCAGCAGACGCCGCATGAAGGCGCGCAGGTGAGGGTCGGCGTAGGCGTCACCGTGCTTGGACCAGGTGTCGGTCTGCTCGGCCCGGGCGCGGTGCAGGTCGAGCCAGCCGTCGACGACCTCACGGGTCAGGTCGGTCCCGGTGCGGTGCTCGATCCGCCAGGGCCGGCCGTCCTTGGTGAGTCGGTTCCGGGCCCGCCGCAGGCTCTCCTTGACGTTTCGCTTCAGCCGCGACCGCGTCTCGTCCCACGTCGGGCTGAGTTCCAGGACCACGCAGGCGCGGGCGCCCTGGTGCCGGTGGAACGTCGCCGACGGACCGTCCCCGTCGCCGATCGCCGGGTCGAACCAGCACTGCTCGCGGGTCAGGACCATCTCCGACCAGGAGACGTCGAGCCCGACGGTGTGCCGGACGATCGCCTTCTGCACGGTCCGGTCGCGGCCCGGGGCGGCCAGCATGAAGGGAATCTCCAGCGGCGTCGTCTGACCGGCCCCGACGGGCAGGAGCCGACGGGCCAGGGGCAGGCCGCCGATCTTGACCTGGCCCAGATACATCGGGGAAACACCGATCAGAGCGTCGCGTTCCGTGACCATGAATATCCGGGCGTCGCCGCGCGGGACGAAGTGCCGGAGCCATTCCGTCGCCCACACCGGGGAGGCGAAGGGGTTGGCCACGCCTGATTGCGTTGCGTAGAGCTTCTGCCACTCTTCGTAGAGACGGGGGCTGAGCTCATGCAGGCCCACCGTCAGCACCGCGATCTCCCCGCCCAGGCGGCTGATCTGCGGTGCGTTGGTTCGCCCGGTCAACATGTCTCGTAACGTACATTTTTCACGCCCGACGTGACAGTCGAACCGTGTCTCTCTTACGTATCGTCACCCGATCCGGGCATGCCAACCCCGGCCCAATGGGGTCGTAGCCGTCACCGTTTTCCGTGATCTGGCGTCGGGCGCCCCCCTCGGACGGTTACTGTGAGTCGCATTCCCGCCCGGGGGCGCGCGGGGCTTTCTCGGGCCGTGCCGACGACGGGGCGGCGATCTTCCACGAAGGGTTGAGTGAGACGTGACGCAGGCCGACGCCGAACCGCAGGCGCCTCCGCGCGGGGGGCGCAGCCTCGCGGGTCTTCTCGGGCGGGCCAGCTGGAACGTCATCGACCAGGTGCTGTCCTCGCTGACCAACGTCGTGCTCGGCATCGTGGTCGCGCAGAAGACCAGCGCCGAGGGCTACGGCGCGTTCGGCGTCGCCTTCCTGATCTTCATGATCCTGATCGGGGTGGCGCGGGCCATCGCCGGGCAGACGATGGGCATCCGCTACAGCGACAAGACGCCGGCCCAGATGCGGGTCGCCGCGGCCCGTGCGCTGGGCACGATCGCGGCGCTCGGCGTCCCGGCCGGGCTGATCACGCTGG
Source organism: Spongisporangium articulatum (assembly GCF_044465595.1). Taxonomy (NCBI): domain Bacteria; kingdom Bacillati; phylum Actinomycetota; class Actinomycetes; order Kineosporiales; family Kineosporiaceae; genus Spongisporangium; species Spongisporangium articulatum. The sequence goes on from NZ_JBITLV010000002.1 coordinate 131,077, forward strand.
TCGTCGGCATCGCGCTCGGGGGGCAGATCGGCCCGCCGTTGATCGCGGTCGGTCTGACGATGCCGTTCCTGCTCATGCAGGACGCCGCCCGGATGATCTTCTTCGCCGACGGCCGCGCCAAGCTGGCCGCCGTCAACGACGGCCTGTGGGCGGTCATCCAGTTCACCGTCATCGGCCTGCTGATCGCGTTCGACGCGGCCGAGACCTGGAACCTCGTGCTGGCCTGGGGCGGCGCGGCCGCGGTCTGCGTGGTGGTGGCCTGCGTGCAGATGCGCGTCGTGCCCAAGCCCTCCGCGGCGGCCGGGTGGGTCAGCCAGCACCGGGACCTGATCGTCTACCAGCTGCCGCAGACGCTGCTGACCAGCGGTGCGATGCAGGGTTCGGTGCTGATCGTCGGGAAGATCATCGGCCTGGCCGGGGTCGGGGCCATCCGGGCCGCGACCGTCCTGTTCGGACCGCTGCCGATCATGCAGACCGCCGTGATGACGTTCGCCGTCCCCGAGGTCTCCCGTCGCAAGGGGCTGGCGCCGCGCTCGCTGATGCTGATCGGCGCCGCGATCTCCGTGCTGCTGGTGGCCATGAACGGCGTGTACCTGAGCATCCTGCTGCTCCTGCCGGACGGCTTCGGCCATGCCCTCTTCCAGGACAGCTGGGAGGGCGGGCGCTCGATCATCCTGCCGATGGGGATGTTCTACTTCGCCGCCTGCGCGTGCGTCGGACCGGCCGCCGTGATCATCGGCCGCGGGCACGCTCGCAAGACCTTCTTCCTGACCATGTTCGAGGGTGCGCTGTTCATCGCCCTGATGGCGGCCGGCGCCGTGCTCTGGGGCCTGGAGGGCGCGATCTGGGGCCAGGTCGTCGTCCAGGCGCTCGAGGTCCCGCTGTGGTTCTGGATGATGTGGCAGGTCGCGCACCTGCCCTTCAAGGAGGGCCGCGACGACCTCGACGAGGCCTTCGAGCAGGCCGAGGAGCAGGCCGTCACGCCGACCGTCTGAACCCCCTCTAGACTGGCCGACCTCGGACGATCCAGCCCCTCAGGAGGACGGCGTGCCCAGGCTCGAAACCGGTGAGAAGGCCCCCGCCTTCACTCTGACGGCGCACGACGGCACCGAGGTCTCGCTCGGGGACTACGCCGGCCGGCACGTCGTCGTCTACTTCTACCCGGCCGCCATGACGCCGGGCTGCACGACGCAGGCCTGCGACTTCCGCGACAGCCTCGACGCGCTGAACGCGCAGGGGTACGCGGTGCTCGGCGTCTCGCCCGACAAGCCCGAGAAGCTCGCGAAGTTCGTCGAGCGCGACCACATCACGTTCCCCCTGCTGTCCGACCCCGACCACGAGGTGCTCGAGGCCTGGGGTGCGTGGGGCGAGAAGCAGAACTACGGCAAGACCTACGTCGGGGTCATCCGCTCCACCGTGGTCGTCGCGCCGGACGGCTCGGTCGAACTGGCCAAGTACAACGTCAAGGCCACGGGTCACGTGGCCTCGCTGCGCAAGCAGCTCGGGATCTGAGGGAGCGCGCGATGGCGAGCGACGCGGAGACGCTGGAGCAGGAGATCAAGGCCCGGCGCGAGCACCTGGCCGCGACCATCGACGAGCTGGCGGCGCGCACCAAGCCGCAGGCACTGGTCAAGAGCGGCCTGAGCGGTGTCGGGCAGAAGGCGAAGACCGTCACCCACGGGCCCGACGGTCAGCTGCGGATCGAACGGGTCGTCGTCTCGGTCGCGGCCTCGTTGATCGTGACCGGCGTCGTCGTGTGGCTGCGCCGCCGAGCGAACGGTCGGTGACCGACCAGCGCCTCGGCGGCTCGCTCACGGGCGAGAAGCTGCCGATCCGCATGCTGCACGACCGCGTGCTGGCCGAGTTGGACGCCGACGCCGAACGGCGCTCGGCCGCCGGGATCGTCATCCCGGCCACCGCCTCCGTGGGGCGCCGGCTGGTCTGGTCGGCCGTCGTGGCCACTGGTTCCAACGTGCGCCAGGTGCAGCCCGGGGACCGGGTCCTGCACGACCCGGAGGACCTGGCCGAGGTCGAGATCCAGGGTGCGGCCTACGTGCTGCTGCGTGAGCGGGACATCCACGCCGTCGCGGCGCCCCGGGTCGAGGACGGCGGCACCGGGCTCTACCTCTAGCCCGCCCCGGCGTTGATCATGCGCAAAAGCAGCATCTAAACGTTGATCATGTGCAAACGCAGCCTGCGTTTGCGCATGATCAATGCCTGTTTCATGCGTTCGTGCATGATCAACGGGGAGGAGGTCAGGTGCGGGCGTCGAGGTGGGCCAGGAGGGTGTCGAGGTCCCACGCCGTCAGGATCCGTTCCGCCGGAACCCCGCAGGCGCTGGCCCGGGACGCTCCCGTCTGCCGCCAGTCCAGCTGACCGGGGGCGTGCGCGTCGGTGTCGATCGAGAACAGGCAACCCGCCGAGAGGGCTTGCGTGACAAGCCTTCTCGGCGGGTCGAGCCGTTCCGGACGACTGTTGATCTCGACCGCCACCCCGCTGCTCGCGCACGCCTCGAACACGGCCGCCGCGTCGAACTCCGACTCCGGTCGGCCCTGCGGGTTGCGCCCCGCCCGCGGCTTCACCATCCGGCCGGTGCAGTGCCCGAGAACGTCGACCAGCGGGTTCTGCACGGCGGTCACCATCCGCCGGGTCATGGCCTTGGGCGGCATGGCCAGCTTCGAGTGCACGCTGGCCACCACCACGTCGAGCTCGGCCAGCAGCTCCGGGTCCTGGTCGAGCGAGCCGTCGTCCAGGATGTCCACCTCGATGCCGGTCAGCACCCGGAACGGCGCCAACCGCTCGTTGATCACCCGGACGACGTCGAGCTGCTTGCGCAGCCGGGCGGCGGTCAGGCCGTTCGCCACCTTCAGGCGCGGTGAGTGGTCGGTCAGGGCGATGTACTCGCGGCCCAGTTCCCTTGCGGTCCAGGCCATCTCGACCGGCGGTGAACCGCCGTCCGACCAGTCCGAGTGGGTGTGCAGGTCACCCTTCAACTCGGCCAGCAGGGCGGTGGCGGCGTCGTCCAGCGGGACGTCGGCGAACGAGACGTCGTCGGCCTCCAGCTTGCGCAGGTACTCGGGTTCCTCACCGGCGACGGACGCCGCGATCACCCCGGCGGTCGAGTCGCCGACCCCGCTCAGCTCCTTCAGCGTGCCGGCCTCGACCCGACCCGCGATCTCGACGGGGTCGAGGGCGATGACCGCCGCGGCCGCCGTCCGGAACGCCTTGACCTTGTACGTGGAGGCGTTCGCCCGTTCCAGCAGGAACGCGATGCGGCGCAGGTCGGCCGCCGGCTCCCTCACGCCGCACGCTCCCGCGTCCATTGATGGGCGCGGCCCCGTAACGTCTCGTGCACGCCGCCGTAGGCGGCCGCCGGGGCCAGCGCGCCCAGCAACGACTTCCGCACCCCGGCGAGCATCGTGTAGTTCGTGTCGACCACATTGGCGACCGGAGCCGTCGCGACCTGCGACAGCAGCTGGTAGGCGTCGAGCTCGTCCAGGCCGGTCAGCCCGGCCACCCAGCCGACCAGCTCCCGCTGGGCGATGCGGAAGGCGTCCTCCAGCGGTTTCGTCGAGCCCGTGGTGAACAGCTCGTCGTCCGTCTCCAGGCGCGGCCAGACCGGCCCCGGTGAGGTGACGAGGTCGACCAGCAGTACGACGTCCATCGGGCACTCGATGCCCGTCCCGCAGGTCTCGCCCTCGCCCTGCCGGGCGTGGCCGTCGCCGAAGGCCAGCAGTGCGCCGGGTACGTTCACGCGGAAGTAGGCGGTGGTGCCCACGCGCAGGGTGGGGGTGTCGAGGTTCCCGCCCCATTCGCCGGGGGTGAGCGATGAGCGGGCCTCGCCGTTCGGTGGGGCGACGCCCATCGTGCCCAGCATCGGGTCGAGCGGGAGGTCGACGTGGGCGCCGGAGCCGGCGACGAACCGGGTCGTCCAGGCGTCGAGGTCGAACTCGTAGATCCAGACGCGTTCCGGCAGAGGCGGGTTCAGTGTGGGGGTGAAGTAGGAACCGGTCAGGGCGCCGAAGTGCGGGAACGTGGTGCTCACCCCCTGGCCGCGCGGTCGCAGGTGCACGACGTGCACGGCAAGGGTGTCGCCGACCTGCGCGCCCTCGACGTGGAACGGGCCGGTGAGGGGGTTGGAGACCCGGTCGGGCGGCAGGCGGCTGGGTAGGTCGTCGGGCGAGCGGATCAGCCCGCCGAAGCAGTCGACCGTGCGGGTCCGGAGCACGGTGCCCGGCGTGATGGTGGCGACCGGCCCGACCCCGCCGAACGTTCCCGGCAGGCCGCGCGCCCCGTCGCGTTCGTCGGGGGCCCACGTGCAGACCGGCAGTGTGCTCACACCGGCCAGTCTGCCGCACCCCTACGATGCTCGCGTGAGCGACGAACGCGCGTGGGAGCCGTACGAGCTGTCCGATGAGAAGCTCGTCGCGATGGCCGTCGACCGGTCGGGCGCGGTCGCCCGGGTCACGCTGCTCGGGCCGGGCAAGGGCAACGCGATGGGGCCGGACTTCTGGCGCGAGCTGCCGGTGGTCTTCAAGGCCCTGGACGGTGACGAGTCGGTGCGCGCCGTCGTGCTGGCCGCCTCGGGCGACAACTTCAGCTACGGGCTCGACCTGCCCGCGATGGCCGGCCAGATCGGGCCGATCCTCGCCGAGGACCAGGGCCTGGCCCGACCCCGCACGAAGCTGCTGGACTGGATCAAGGAGCTGCAGGCCTCGGTGACCGCCGTGGCCGACTGCCGCAAGCCCGTCGCGGCCGCCGTGCAGGGCTGGTGCATCGGCGGCGGCGTCGACCTCATCGCGGCCTGCGACGTCCGGTACGCCGGCGCCGACGCACAGTTCAGCGTGCGCGAGGTGCGGGTCGGGATGGTCGCCGACATCGGCAGCCTGCAGCGGCTGCCCGCCATCATCGGGGCCGGGCACGTCCGTGAGCTGGCGCTCACGGGCAAGGACATCACCGCGGCCCGGGCGGCCGAGATCGGTCTCGTCAACGAGGTTCTGGACGACGGGAGCGCGGCGCTGGGGGCCGCGCTCGACTTCGCCGACGCCGTCGCGGCCAACCCGCCCCTCGTCGTCCAGGGCATCAAGCAGGTGCTGGACGCCGTCGACGGTCCGACCGTCGCCGAGGGTCTGCGGTACGTGGCCACGTGGAACGCGGCGTTCCTGCCCTCGATGGACCTCGGCGAGGCCATGGCCGCGTTCATGCAGCGCCGCCCGCCGGACTTCACCGGCCGCTAACCCCTCCGCACCCACTCGAAAGGCACTGACATGCCCAAGCTCTCGCGTACCGACGACGTGTTCGTGCTGGACATCGGCGATACCGAGAACCGCTTCCACCCCGACTGGGTGGCCGAGGTGAACGCCGCGCTCGACGAGGTCGAGGCCGCTGACGGCCCCAAGGCGCTCGTGACGTCGGCGACCGGCAAGTTCTGGTCCAACGGCCTCGACCTGGACTGGGTGATGGCCAACGGGGACCGGTTCATGGAGTACGCCGCGCTGGTGCAGAAGCTGCTGGCCCGCTACCTGGAACTGCCCGTGCCGACCGTGGCCGCCGTCCAGGGCCATGCGTTCGCCGCCGGCGCGATGCTGACGCTGGCCCACGACCTGCGGGTGATGCGCGCCGACCGGGGCTTCTGGTGCCTGCCGGAGGTCGACATCCACATCCCGTTCACGGAGGGGATGTCGTCGCTCATCGCGGCCCGGCTGACGCCGCAGACCGCGCACGTGGCGATGACCACGGGGCAGCGGTTCGGCGGGCAGGACGCGGTGAAGGCGGGCATCGTCGACCGGGCGGTGGGCGAGGACGACGTGCTGCTCGTGGCCGTCGAGCTGGCCGCGTCGCTGGCCCCCAAGGCGGGGGAGACCCTCGGCACGATCAAGTCCCGGCTCTACGCGCCGACGCTGACGGCTCTGCGCTCGCTCTGACCCTCCGTTCCCACCGGCCCCGACCGGCGGGCGCCCGCTCGGCGGTTCATCGCACGCTCAGACGTTTCCTAAGCTTGCGCGAAGAGTGCCCCGCGCTGCCCCAACCGCCGTGATCACCCTGTTAGCGTCTGGCGGGCCGGTCGCCGCGCGGCCGGTGACCGTCGACCTTGGAGCCCGCAGGCGATGCCCGACACGATCACGCCCGTCCCGACGCGCGAAGACCTGCGCCGGCGCCCCCGGGAACGGTCCGGACGGCGGGGGCGCGTCGTCGCGTCGATCCTCGCCGCCCTGGTGGTGATCGGGGTGGTCGCCGTCCTGGCCCGGTCTGTCCTCGCGCCGGACCTGCTGTCCAGCACCGACCAGTCCCTGCTGCGCCCGGCGACCACCCCGTCCCCGAGCGCCGGCGCCCGGGCCGGGACCGTCGTCCAGGCCGGCACCGGGGCCGCGGGCACGCCGGCCGACCTCGGCACGGTGAAGGGGAAGTACACCCTGCGCGGCCCCTCGTCGGCTCCGAAGGGGTCGTGGGCGGCCTTCGCGCTGACCGGCCCCAAGAAGATGCTCAAGTACGACCTGACGGCGCCGTTCCGCTACACCATCGACACGACGAAGTTCCCCAACGGCACCTACACGCTGAGCGTCATGGTGGTGACCGAGGGAAGTGAGGCCACCACCGCCAGCCGCACCCTGACCATCAAGAACCCGTCGAAGTCCTCGACGGACCAGGACACGAAGACCGGCTCCGGGTCGGGTGGTTCGTCGTCGGGTGGCGGCACCACGACGTCCGGCGGCTCGTCGGTCGCCGCGCAGGTGGTGAGCCTGACCAACAAGGAGCGGGCCAAGGCAGGCTGCGGCGCGCTCAGCACCAACGCCAAGCTGACGTCGGTCGCCCAGGCCCACAGCGTGGACATGGCGAAGAACAACTACTTCGACCACAACAGCCAGAACGGGGACACCCCGTTCGACCGGATGAAGGCCGCGGGCTACAGCTACCGGACGGCCGCCGAGAACATCGCCAAGGGCCAGCGCACCGCCGCCGACGTGATGGACGCCTGGATGAACAGCGAAGGGCACAGGGCCAACATCCTGAACTGCGGGCTGACCCAGATCGGCGTGGGCTACACGAAGGACGCCGGCGGAACCCCCTACTGGACGCAGGACTTCGGCACCCCGATGTAGTCGGGGCCCATGCCGACTTCCCAAGATCATGCGCTTGTGAGCGGCGACCGCCTACCAACGGACGTCAGGCGTTGTACGCCAACAGCAGAGCCACTCCTGCAAGGGCTAGTACAGCCACGACCAAGACGAGGCGGTCGGTGCGGCTCGATGAGTCGAGCGTTCGCTCTAGCAGCTTCAGTAGCAGGTGAAATAGACGCACCGCTTCCCCTTTGACGTGGCCCCATGGATGGACACGGCGCCAGCCTGAGGCGACCGCCGACGCGCCATTAGCTTGTCATGGTGGACACCTCAGTGTCCACTTGGCCAGAAGTGTGTCCATCCGTTATCCTTCCGGCACGGGGTGCTCTGGCTTGTGGAAGCTGGGGTGTCAGAGTTGATCGGCTAGGCTGGATTTGCGCGACACATATCGGCATGCGTTGCCGAAGGGTGTTGCATGCTGAGCTGCGCTTCTTATTAGGAGGTCGACGCACGTTGGTAGCGTCCGACGATCTGCAACGAGAACTTAAGGCGTTGGCTCCTGGCAGAGGGCTCGGGTCTCGAGATTTGAGTACTCGCGTGGGTCCGACCCTCCGCGAGCTAGCCGGTGTCGATCGAGCAGATGAAACCGGGATAGCCAGAAAGAAGCTTGAGAAGTTTCTGAAACAGTATATAAATGACTTGAGCGAGCATAATCGGAATGCGATCAACATCGCTCTTGGGATCGGTACTGGATCTCGCACCGAGACCTTATCTGAGCGAATTTCTCGGATGTCTCAGGATGCGAACAAGTCTACGCGGACGTCTCGACGGCGCATTGACATAGCCTTCAATGAACTTGCGAAATCGATTGCCAGAGTCTCGGCCTCATCCTTAGGGTCGGACGAGAGGCGTAGATCAGAGGTAGGAAGCCTTCCCGAGGCTCCTATTGTGGCTTTCCTTAGCTACTCCCGGGGTGACGACGAACAATTCCGCTTTGTTGACCCACTTATTAATGGACTGAAAGCTTTTGTGCATATTAAGTCCGGGCGAACGATTGACATCTTTGTCGATCGGGAGTCGATCGGCTGGGGGGAGGACTGGCAGCAGGCGATTAGCCGAAGCGTTGATGCTGCGACTGTGTTTCTTCCCATTGTCACTGCCAATTATCTTCGTCGACCTCATTGTCGCGAAGAATTCCTTGACTTTATAGCCAAGGCGCAGGTTATGGGTGTAACGGAGCTGCTTCTGCCAATTGTTCCATTTAGCTCTGCTGTCATCTCTGTTGATAGCCAAGATGAGATTGCCGCCCATACGGCGAAGACGCAGTATCACCTGCTGGAATCAGCGATCTTGAAAGGTTACCACTCTCCAGAGTGGATGACGGAGATGTCGGGATTGGCGGATGATTTGCTCACTGCGGTAGCTCAGGCGGAAGTGCGGTTGGCAAGCGCTACGAAGACGGATATCGAGGAGACTGCACTTGGCCTAGCGGGGCGTGAAGTTAGCGCAGCGGAAGACGGTCAGGCATTCGTTGAATTGACTAGCGCCCTGAATCAGAACATTGAAGCTATGGCTGAGCATGCCACTCGGGTTGGTCCTCACTTTGAAGATCTAGCCGAGGCTGCAAACTCGCTGGCTGCTCCGAGCAACCCGACCCCGGCGCAGGCGCAGATGTGGGCAACTAATGTGGCGCGGCAACTTACAGGGCCATCCAAGAGTATTGAAGCGGACGGGATCGCAATGTATAAGGCTGCTATGGAGGCCACGCGGAATCTAGAGGCCCTTAGAACTCTCGCGCAGGAATATGCAGATACAGAGTTTGGCCCGGGCATTAGTGAAGGAGTTGGCGGGCTGCTGGATCAGCTCGAAAACTTGACTGAAGTCGAATCAAGTATGAATGAGCTGCTAACAAGCATGCGACAACTGGAAGCTTTTTCTATGCCGGTTCGTAAGGCTGTTGCCCCACTTCGGCGGGGGGTTACTGCTGTTCGCGACACGATCCGGCTGACGGCAGGCTGGGATTCATTGCGGTGACCCGAGTCAGAGCTGGTTCGTCCAGAGGCGGCGTGTTCGCCATGCGGTGACGACCTTTGTCTGAGACATGGCTATGCATGCTGGCGCTGTTCGCAGGATCTGGCGTCCGCCATGTGAGCACCGCAAGACGAACCCTCTAGCTGAGTTCATGAGACCAAATGTGGGTCGGGCGTGGTCATTGGCGACAATCGATGATCGTTTCGACAGGTGAAACGATAGTGATAGGCCCGCCGCCGAGGCGAAGCACGTCAATTTCGTCCGGACATGGGTAGTTGGCGTATTCGAATGCGGTCATCGGTGATCACTATGAACGAGCCAGCTTCCAGCGCTTCCTCAATATCGTCGAGGTGTGCGACTAGCACCGAGACAATCCTTTTCGCGGTTCGATCTGAGCGTCTGAAGAGGACGACACTCGGGACCGAGTCACCTGAGCGAGCCAGGATCTCGCCGAAGTCGGTGTCGGCGGAGAGGAGTATGCGCTGTTGCTGGGCGGCTTTGGCCATCACCTGCTCGTCATGCTGGCCTGCGAGTCCGACGTCTAACGCATGGACAGCGTCGTGCCCTTCGGTGTTCAGGAGGCCGGCCAGCAGGACCGACAGACATTCGTCGACCAGGAACCTCATGCCGAGGGGCGCAGCGGGAGTTCGCGTTCGTCAACGGCATTGGCGGCGAAGCGCAGCCCGGCCAGGATGCCGGCTTCCGACAGGGTGGGGTACTCGGCCAGAACGTCTTGGAACGAAAGCCCGCGGCCAAGAAGTGCGACCACGGTGGCCACGGGGATACGGGTCCCCTCGATGCAGGGAACTCCGCCCATGACTCGATGATCGATGGAAACACCGTCGAGGGCCATGTGCTCTCCCGGGATGGGAACTGCGACTTACAAGTACTGGTGCGCCATCAGGGACTCGAACCCCAAACCCGCTGATTAAGAGTCAGCTGCTCTGCCAATTGAGCTAATGGCGCGTGACGGGGACCGAGGCTAGCAGTCGATCACCGTCGGAACGAAACTCGCGGGTCAGGCCCGGTTCGTGTCGTACCTGGGGTGAGTGACGGGACTTGAACCCGCGGCATCCTGGACCACAACCAGGTGCTCTACCAGCTGAGCTACACCCACCATGCCTACCGGTGGGACCGGTCAGCGACGACGAGTGTACCGGTTCCCGGGAGTGCCCAGCACCACGGTTTACCGAGGGGCCGGGAGCACGTACTTGGCGGCGATGGCCTTCGCGGTCTCACTGTCGGGGCCCGGCTGGGGCACGAACAGGGCCTCCCGGTAGTACTTCAGTTCCTCGATGCTCTCCCGGATGTCGGCCAGGGCCCGGTGCCCGCCCGTCTTGGCGGGGGAGGCGAAGTAGACCCGGGGGTACCAGCGCCGGGCCAGCTCCTTGATCGAGGAGACGTCGACGATCCGGTAGTGCAGGTGGTTCTCCAGCTCGGGCATGTCCCGGGCCAGGAAACCCCGGTCGGTACCCACCGAGTTGCCGGCCAGGGGCGCCTTCCGCGCGTCCGGGACGTGCTTCTTCACGTACGCCAGGACGGCGGCCTCGGCCTCCGCCATCGTCGTCCCGCCGTTCAACTCCTCCAGCAGGCCCGACGTCGTGTGCATCTCCCGCACGACGTCGACCATCTGGTCCACGGCCTCCTGGGGCGGCTTGATGATCACGTCGAGTCCGTCGTCCAGGACGTTCAGCTGTGAGTCGGTGATCAGGACGGCGACCTCGACGAGCGCGTCGCGCTCGAGGTCCAGCCCGGTCATCTCGCAGTCGATCCAGACGATCCTGTCCTGCCCTGCGCGTTCTGAGGAGTCGGAGGCCACGCGCGTACTTTACGACCGCCTTCCGCCGTGGGCGACAACCTGCACAGTGCGCGCCGGTAACCTCACCGGCATGGCCCAGGAGGTTCCGTACCAACCGAGGAGGCCTGCGGGGGTCCCGGCGGACGCCGTGCTGCCGGCGCCACGTCGCCCGCGGGTGCGCTCGGTCCTGCTCTGGATCGGACTGGGCGTGCTGCTGCTGGGCTGCGGACTGCTGTCCCTGCTGCTGATCACCACCGAGACCGGGTTCCTCGGGCTCGTCACCGGGCTGGTGCTGGCGGCCGTGCCGGTCTTCCCGGTCGTGGCCACCTTCCTGTGGCTCGACCGCTATGAGGCCGAACCGCCCGCCCTGCTCGCGCTGACCTTCGCGTGGGGGGCGGCGGTGGCCACGTTCGGAGCGCTCGTGGTCAACACGGCCTCGAACGCCGCGATCAAGGCGGCCGGCGGCGACGTCAGCACGACGGCGGTGTTCGTGGCGCCGTTCGTCGAGGAGGCGATGAAGGGCAGCGCGGTACTGCTCATCCTCCTGGTCCGCCGGCGCGAGTTCGACGGTGTCGTCGACGGCATCGTCTACGCCGGGATGGCCGGGATCGGCTTCGCGTTCGTCGAGAACGTCCTGTACCTCGGGCGCACCCTGTCCGAGTCCGGCGGCACGGGTGTCGTCTTCGTGTTCGTCCTGCGGTGCCTGGTCTCGCCGTTCGCGCACCCGCTCTTCACCGCGGCCACGGGGGTCGGCCTGGGGATCGCGGCCACGACCCGCAACCCGCTGCTGAAGGTCTTCGCGCCGGTCGCGGGCTACGCCACGGCCGTCGTCCTGCACGGCGCCTGGAACCTCTCGGCCGCCTCGGGTTTCGCCGGCTTCGCCACCGCCTACGTGCTCTTCCAGCTCCCGGTCTTCGCGGCCGTGGCCACGCTCGCGCTCTACGCCCGACGGCGCGAAGGTCGGCTCGTGGCCAGACATCTCGCCGTCTACGGGGGGACCGGCTGGCTGACCCCGGCCGAGGTCTCGATGCTCGCGTCCCTGCCCGCCCGGCGGGACGCGCGCCACTGGGCCGGCCGCACCGGTGGCCCCGCCGCCCGCCGGGCGATGCGTGACTTCCAGGAACTGGCGAGTGAACTCGCCTTCCTGCGCGAGCGGATGGCGCACGGCACCGCCCCGGGGGACGCGCGGCAGCAGGAGTACTCGATGCTGGCGTCGCTCTCGTCGCTGCGCGGAGCGTTCCTGCCGCGCTGGACGTGACTCCGACGTCGGCGAGGTCTCGGGACGAGACCCCACCCGGTTGCCTTTCGTATCAGCATTCCCCGATCTGACCTGCGTAAACCAGTCCTTTCTGAGGATGTCTCCGGCCCCCGCGGCGGGTTAGTCTGAAGATCGAATCCAGCTGTGGCACGCCTGCCCGGTGGAACGGTCGAGACGGCGCCGGCGAGATCTGGTGCGGACGGGGGTGGCCTGTGTCCGAGGAGGCCGCCCTGTCCCTCGCCCCTGCGCTGGCGCCCCAGCTCGCCGTCCCGCGGGCCGCGGTCCCGCGCGCCGACTGGCAGGTCGAGTCCCGGGAGGTCCCGGCCGATCTCGCGGCCCTGGCCGACGTCCGGGTCGCCGTCCGGGAGGTCCTCGACGGCTGGCAGGCTCACGAGGTGGCCGACGACGTGGTGCTCGTGGCCTCCGAACTGGTGGCGAACGCCGTCCAGCACGGCTGCCGGCCGGGGGAGGTGGTCGAGCCCCCCACCGTGCACGTCGGGGTCTGCCGCGGCCGGGCGCGCATCCTGCTGTTCGTCACCGACCCCAGCCCGTCGGCCCCCCTGCGCGGCCGGCGCGACCCGATGGGCGTGGCCGGGCGCGGGCTCGACATCGTGACCGCCCTGAGCACCGCCTGCGGGTGGACGCCGGGGCGGCGCGACGGCCGCGGGAAGACCGTGTGGGCGACGTTCCGGTTCCGGCCGTTGCGGGCGACGCCGTCGACCTGAACGTCACGTCGTGACGTGAAAGCATGATCACGTCACCGCCGGCCCGGACGGCCGGTGCCAATCACCGGACAGGGAAAGCCGACGACACCGCAGCCTCCGACCTCGGGGCGGACCAGCTTCGCCGACGTCTTCGCCGTGCCCGAGTTCCGCGTGGTGTGGGTGGCGCAGCTCCTCTCCCTGATCGGTGACCAGCTCGCCGTCGTCGCCCTGACCTGGCTGGTCTACGACCGCAGCGGCTCGTCGCTCTTCGCGGCGGCGACGTTCGCGATCGGCTTCGTCCCGTGGCTCGTCGGCGCCCCCCTGCTGGCCGGTCTGGCCGACCGGTTCCCGCGCCGCGAGGTGATGGTGGTCTGCGACCTGCTGCGGGCGGGGCTCGTCGCCCTGATGCTGCTGCCCGTCCCGTTGTGGGTCGCGTGTCTGCTGCTGTTCGCCACCGAGACGGTCGCGGCTCCCTTCGCCTCGGCCCGGGCCGCCATCCTGCCCGACATCCTGCCGGGGGAGCGGTACGTGGTCGGGACGGCCATCGGGAACGTCACGAGCCAGGTCGGCCAGCTGATCGGGTTCGCGCTGGGCGGCGCCCTGGTGGCGGCCCTTGGGGCCCGAACAGCCTTGGCGGTGGACGCCGTGTCCTTCCTGGTCAGCGCCGTCCTGCTCGGCCACGGGTTGTCCCGTCGCCCCGCTTCGGCTGCGGAGCCGCTGCGGGTGGGGTCGGGGCAGGTTCTGGCGGGCGTTCGGCTGATCGTGCGCGATCCGCAGCTGCGGGTGCTGACCGCGATCGCGCTCCTGTGCGTCTTCTACGTCGTGCCCGAAGGGCTGGCCGCACCGTACGCGGCGGAGCTCGGACAGGGCCCGCTGGCCGTCGGAACCTTGCTGGCCGCCGGCCCGGCCGGGTCGGTGCTCGGCATGCTGCTCGTCGCTCGCCTCGTCGGCGCGCAGCGTGGGCTGCCGTGGTTGGGACACGCGGCCGTTCTGACGGTCCTACCCCTTCCCCTTCTTCTCGTGGAGCAAGAGATCGCCTGGGCGGTGGTCGTCCTGGCTGTCTCCGGAGTCGCGTCGTCCTACCAGGTCCTGGCCAACGCGGCGTTCGTGAGCGCGGTGCCGGCGCCGATGCGCGGACGCGCGTTCGGCGCCGTTCAGGGTGCGCTCAACGCGGGGCAAGGCTCGTCGATCGTGGCGGCCGGTGCGTTGGCCCACTGGTGGGCACCGTCGAGCGTCGTGGCCGCCTCGGGGATGGTCGGGGCGGTGGTAGCCGTCTGGTTGGCCCTGCTCTGGAGAAGGCAGCCGCTGGCCGCCGGTCACTGATCAGCTCCACTTGGTGCTGCGCATGGCGGCCTCCTGGGTTGGGGTGCGGGCGTGGGTGGGTGGTGGTGGGGTCAGCTCCACTTGGTGCTGCGCATGGCGGCCTCCTGAGGAAAATTCGTTGTTCGTCGGATGAATTGGACACTTCTGTCCCGTCAGTGTCCTCGCGCTGTGAAAAATGAGTACAGAGGGCTACGAGTGATCACATGATGCGAATTGCACCACAGAGGGAAACCTCGCCCTGGACGTCCGACTTGTGCGACACTCCGTAAAGTGTCCGTTGCGTACCGCTGAGCGCGACCGGGCGAGATGCCCGACTTTAGGGGGAGGTGTCCAGTGATCCCGCGGGGTGAGGCCTCAGCCCGGCCGGGGCCTGGACAACCGGCGCCGAGCAGCCTCACGTCCTGGCTCGGGGGCTGGGACTACTGGACCCTGCCGACCTCGTTGCGCTGCTACATCGCCGCAGTCGGCGGCATCTGGGCGCTCGGGTTGCTGTGGGGCATGGTCGTCATGCCCTACCGACTGAGCGACGTCGGGATCTTCCTCCTGTTGACCACCTGCGGGATCGTGGCGGTCGAGGCACAGCGGGTCCAGGGCGAACCGTCCGGCATGACGAAAGATCTCCTGTCGGCCTGGTGGCTGCCCATCGCCCTCGTCCTGCCGCCGGCCTACTCGCTGGTCGCGCCCATCCTGCTGATGGTGCAGTTCCAGGTCCGGGTGCGGCGCAGCCCCGTCTACCGGCGGGTCTTCAGTGTGTTCGCCATCGGTCTGGCGCACGCCGTGGCCTCCCTGGCCTTCACCGCCACGATCCGGGCCCTGGGCGACCCGGTCGTCGCCCGCGGCTGGGCTGTGCTCGGCTGGGCCGGGGCCGGTCTGCTGGCAGCCGCGATCGCCACGTTGCTGGCCGGCGTGGTCGTGGCCGCCGCCGTCAAACTCTCGTCGCCCGAGGAGTCGTGGTGGGATCTCCTGTCGCGGGAGAACATGACCATCGACGTCGGGGAACTGTGTCTCGGCGTCATGCTCTCCATCCTCGCGATGCTCAACCCTCTGCTGCTGCTGATCGCCGTGGTGCCGGTCGTCCTGCTCCAACGGGTCCTCGTGCACGACCAGCTCACGGCGGCGGCGCGCACCGACCCCAAGACCGGGCTGCTCAACGCGCTGGCCTGGGAGCGCGAGGCCACGGTGGAGATCTCCCGCGCCTCGCGTTCGAGGACCCCTCTGTCCGTGATGCTCCTGGACCTCGACCACTTCAAGCAGGTCAACGACCAGCACGGTCACCTGGTCGGCGACGAGGTGCTGCGCAAGGTCGCGACCGTGATGCGCGAGCAGACCCGCGAGTACGACAGCTGCGCCCGGTTCGGCGGTGACGAGTTCGCCGTCCTGCTGCCCAATTCCGACCTGGCCGAGGCCCGGGCCACGGCCACCCGCATCCTGCGCAACGTCGACGAGATCCGCGTGGTGGTCGGCTCCGACGTCGTCGGCACGTCGGTCTCGATCGGCGTCGCCGACCTGACTCATCGCGGCGAGGGGGTCACGGACCTGCTCGCAGCCGCCGACCTCGCGCTGTACCGGGCGAAGTCGGCGGGCCGTCACCAGCTGGGCTGACCGCCCGCCGCAGTCGTGGCTGATCGCGAGCCGTGAGGTGCGCTCGAGGTGCGCGCGGCCCGCGTCGGCGTGACCCTGCAGGCATGCCGACGTCGTCCGCAGGCCTGATCCGTACCGACATCCCGGCCCGGCTGGACCGGTTGCCGTGGGCCCGCTGGCACGTGATGGTGCTGGTCGGGCTGGGCAGCGTCTGGATCCTCGACGGTCTCGAGGTCACGATCGTCGGCTCGCTCGGCGACCGGTTGACCGAGAAGGGCAGCGGGCTCGAACTCACCGCCTCCCAGGTCGGCGTGGCCGCCGCCATGTACGTGACCGGGGCCTGCATCGGCGCCCTGATCTTCGGGGACCTGACCGAACGCTACGGCCGGAGAAGGCTTTTCATGGTCACGCTCGGCCTGTACCTGGCGGCCACCGTGCTCACGGCGTTCTCCACGACGGCGCTGTGGTTCTATGCCTGCCGGTTCCTGACCGGCGCGGGGATCGGCGGCGAGTACTCGGCCATCAACTCGGCCATCGACGAACTGATGCCGGCCCGGCTGCGCGGCCGGCTCGACCTGATCATCAACGGGTCGTACTGGCTCGGGGCCGCCGCCGGGGCCGCGCTCACGCTGGTCCTCCTGGACAAGGACCTCTTCGCCGAGAACGTCGGCTGGCGCATCGCTTTCGGGCTCGGAGCGGTGCTCGGCCTGCTGATCCTCGTGGTCCGCCGCAACGTGCCGGAGAGCCCGCGCTGGCTGAGCATCCACGGCCGGCACGATGTCGCCGAGGACGTCGTGCGCGGCGTCGAGGACGACGTCGAACGCGAGCTCGGCCGCGACCGCCTGCCGCGACTGGACGAACCACCGATCGAACTGCGGCAACGCGGCCCGGTGACCATACGCGAGATCCTCGGCGTGATGCTGCGCGACCACCGGTCCCGGTCGGTGCTCGGGCTGAGTCTCTTCGTGGGGCAGGCGTTTCTGTACAACGCCGTGTTCTTCACCCAGGGTCTCGTCCTGTCCACGTTCTTCGACGTCGACTCCGGTTCCGTCGGTCTCTACGTCGTGCCGCTGGCGCTGGGCAACTTCCTCGGCCCGGTGCTGTTGGGCCGGTACTTCGACACGGTCGGTCGCCGCACGATGATCACCGCCAGCTACGTGCTCAGCGGGCTGTTCCTGCTCGGCACCGCGTGGCTGTTCCACGCCGAGGTGGTGGGGGCGACCGGCATCACGATCGCCTGGTGCGTGGTGTTCTTCTTCGCCTCCGCGGGCGCCAGCGCCGCGTACCTCACGGTCAGCGAGATCTTCCCGATGGAGACCCGCGCGATGGCCATCGCGGTCTTCTACGCGGTCGGTACCGGGCTCGGCGGCATCATCGGTCCCCTGCTCTTCGGCAAGCTCGTCGACACCGAGAAGCTCGGGCCGGTGACGTACGGGTACGTCCTCGGGGCGGCGCTGATGCTCGCCGCCGGGGTGGTCGAGTGGTTCCTGGGCGTGGACGCCGAGGGCAAGCGGCTGGAGGACGTCGCCGCGCCCCTGTCGGCCCGACCGGCCGAGGCCGCGGGCTGAGCGCCGTACGCTGCCGGGTGTGACCCTCCCGCTCGACCCGGACGCCGACGAGCCCGGCCCCTCGAGCCCGCGGGCGTCGTCCGTGCTCGTGTTCCTCGGCGGAGCCGCCGGGACGACGGTCCGCCACCTCCTGGAGAAGGCCCACCCCGTCGCCGTGGGCGGGTGGCCGACGGCCACCTTCGCGATCAACGTCGCCGGCTCGTTCCTGCTCGGCCTGCTGCTGGAGGGGCTGCTGCGCAACGGGCCGGACGTCGGGCGGCGCCACCGGCTGCGGATGCTGCTCGGCACGGGGTTCTGCGGCGGGTTCACGACTTACTCGACCATGGCCCTGGAGGTCGACCACCTGGGCCGGGCGGGGGCGTGGACGACGGTCGTCACCTATCCGGTGATCAGCCTCCTGCTCGGCGTCCTGGCCGCCGGGCTCGGCGTCGTCATGGCGAAACGGGTCGTCCCGGGTCGGGTCTCGTGACCGTCCTGCTGGTCGCCCTGGGCGGCGCCGCCGGTTCGGTCGCCCGGTTCCTCGTCGACACGGCCCTGCGCCGGCGCTGGTCCGTGCCCTGGCCGACGCTGGCGATCAACGCGTCCGCCTCGCTGCTGCTCGGCCTGCTGGCCGGGCTGGCGGCCGCCGGTCACCTGGGCGGGTCGGCGCTGGCCGTGGCCGGGACCGGATTCTGCGGCGGCTACAGCACGTTCAGTACGGCCGCGTTCGAGCTGTACCGGCTGCTGGAGACCGGTGAGCGCGGGACGGCGCTGCGCTACGGGGTGGCGAGCCTGCTCCTGCCGGTGCTGGCCGCCACGGCGGGGATGAGTCTGACGGCCGGCTGAGAGCCCGGTCGGGTGACCGCCCGGCGGTGACCCCCGCCGTCCCGATACCGTTCAGGGCCGATCGGGATGAGGTGGAGATGGCAGGCGATCCGGACGTCGTGCTCGCGGAGACGGCGAACGAGGGGGGCGGCAACGGCCGGCGGGTGCTGTGGACGTTCGCCGACCAGGCCCTGTCGAGCCTGACCAACTTCGCGGTGACCATCGTCGTCGCCCGCGAGGTCGGCGCCGACGCCTTCGGCGCGTTCGCCCTGGCCCTGCTGACCTTCAGCTTCGTGATCGGGCTCGGGCGGGCGATCATCGGCGACCCGTACGTCATCCGGTTCAGCGCCTCCGACCCCGCCGAGGCGCACGAGGCGACCCGCCAGGCCACCGGCGGGGCGTTCCTGTACGGCCTGGTCGCGGGACTCGTCTGCCTGGTCGCCGCGCTCGTCGTCCCCGACGCCGACACCAGCGGCGGCCTGCTCGCCCTGGCCTTCTGCCTGCCCGGGATGCTCGTGCAGGACACCTGGCGGTTCGTCTTCTTCGCGGCCCGCCGCCCGGCCGCCGCGACCATGAGCGACCTGCTCTGGGCGGTGCTGCAGTTCACGCTGCTGGGCGTCCTGATCCGCGGCGGCCACGAGTCGGTGTTCCTGCTGACCCTGAGCTGGGGCCTGTCGGCCACGGCGTCCGCGGTGCTCGGCATCTGGCAGGCCCGGGCCGTCCCGGCGGTCGGTTCGGGGTTCACCTGGTTCCGGCGCACCAGCGACCTCAACGTCCGGATGGGCGCCGACTTCGCGTTCAACCAGGGATTCGTGAACCTGGCCATGTACGCGGTGACCGGCATCCTCGGCCTGGTCGCCACGGGCGCCCTGCGCGGCGCCCAGACGCTGCTCGGGCCGCTGAACCTGTTCCGCTCCGGGCTCGACTCGTTCGTGCTGCCGATGATGGCGCGGCGGGCCGCGCAGGGGCGCAGTCTGCTGGGCCTGGTCACCGCGACCAGCGCACCCGCCACGGCCGTGACGGCCGCCTGGGTCGTCATCCTGTTCGTGCTGCCCGACCGGTGGGGCCGGGAGCTGTTCGGCGCCAGCTGGGACGGCGCACACACCGTCATGCTCGGGATCGGCGTCGTGTCGCTGGCCCAGGGCGTCGTGCTCGGCGCCAGCCTCGGGCTCAAGGCCCTGCGCCGGGCCGATCTCCTGCTCAAGGTCACCACCTGGCAGGCCCCCGGCATCCTGCTGGCCGGTGTCGTCGGGGCGTGGGGTTGGGGGGCCCTCGGTGCGGCCTACGGGTTCGGCATCGCGCAGGCGTGCGGTTCGGTGCTGTGCTGGTACTGGTTCTACCGGGCCGACACCGCGCCGCGGGACTGGGCCTCCGAAACCGCGTAGCGGTTCTAGAGGTAGAGCGTCCGGTACCGGACGCTTCCCTCGACGCGCCCGAGCAGCTTGCCTGCGGTGGTGGCCAGGCGCGCCGGCCCCTCGGTGCGGCGCACGCCGACGAGCGCGCGCAGCAGCCGGAAGAGGTCGCCCAGCGTCTGCCGGGGCGAGCGGCGTGGCATGCCCAGCGGCCGGAACTTGCGGTAGAGGACGACCTCGCCCTCGCCGTAACCGCGCTCCTGGCTGAAGATTTCGCGTGTGCCGACGCGGTACCGGTAGTGCAGCAGGGCGCCGGGCACGAACGTCGCCTCGACGCCCATGTCGGCCAGCCGCCACGAGATGTCCAGGTCGTGCTGGGTCGGCAGTGACTCGTCGAACCCGCCGACCTTCTCGACGACCTCGCGGCGGGCGCCCATGGATGCGCCGATCACCGCTTCCTTCCAGCCGATCACGTCGATCCGGTTCTGCTGCAACGGGTCCCGGCGGCCACGGATCTCCGGCGGGTTCAGCCGCTCGATGTCCATGGCGCCCCCCACGAACGGGGCCGTGGCCAGCGCCGCGCCGAGCGCGGTCAGGTAGCCGGGGGCGACCAGGTCGTCGCTGTCCAGGAAGGCGATGGCCTCGCCGGTGCTCTGCGCGATGCCGTGGTTCAGCCCCGCCGCCTGGTAGCCCGGGTTCGGCACCCCGAGCACCCGCAGGTTCGGCAGGCGGCCCGCGAATCCGTTGGCGACGGTGACGGTCTCGTCGGTCGAGGCATTGTCCACGACGACGACCTCCCACCACCCGTCGTACGTCTGCGCGGCGATGGACTCGAGGGTGTCGGCCAGCGTCGAGGCGCTGTTCTTGCAGGTGACCAGGACGCTGAGCGTGGGCAGGGCGGTCATGGCAGGAAGAAGCTCCGAACGGCCGTCGTGATCCGGTCCAGGGTGCCCGCGTCCATGTACGGGTGCAGGGGCAGGGTGAGCACCTGCTGGGTGGCCAGCTCGGTCACGGGCAGCGGCCCGCGGCGCGAGTCGGCGTAGAAGCTGAACTCGTGGGCGCCCAGGAAGTGGATGCCGGAGGCGACCCCGGCCTCCTTCAGGTGCTCGATGAGGGCGGGGCGCCGGGCCGGATCACTGACCCGCAGCACGTAGATGTAGGGCGCGACGTCCTTCCAGTCCGTGCCGAACAACTGCACGTCGCCGCGTGCGGCCAGGTCGGCGAAGGCGGCGTCGAACTGGCGGCAGTAGTCCTGCCGGTTGCGCACGAACTCCTCGACCATCTCCAGCTGGGCCAGCCCGATCGCCGAGGGCACGGACCCGAGGTGGCAGCGGTAGCCCTGGCGGACGACGTCGAAGTCCCAGTTCCGCTGGTTCTTGTAGCGGGCGTCGGTGTCGGAGTCGATGCCGAGGTGGCGCAGCTCGTGCAGGGTGGAGACGTCGCCCGGGTCGGACGTGACGATCGCGCCGCCCTCCAGCGTGGTGATCATCTTCACCGGGCCGAAGCTGAAGCAGGTGATGTCGCCGAACGAGCCCACCGGCCGGCCGTCGCTCAGGGTGCCGAAGGCGTGTGCGGCGTCCTCGATCACCCGCAGGCCGTGGCGCCGCGCGATCCAGAGGATCTCGTCCAGGTGGCAGGGCAGCCCGAGGTAGTCGACCGCCAGGATCGCCCGGGTGCGGTCGGTGATCAGTTCCTCGATGCGGGCCGGGTCGATGCTCAGCCCGGCGTCCTCGACGTCGCAGAACACGATCTTCGCGCCGGTCCGGGTCAGCGCCTGGTGCCCGGCGACGTAGGTGAAGGACGGCGCGATCACCTCGTCGCCCGGCTGCAGGTCGATCAGCCGGGCCGCCAGGTGCAGGGCCTCGGTGCAGGAGTTGGTGGAGACCGCGCGGCGGCCGTCCAGCCCCAGGTAGCGCTCGATCGCGTGCTCGAAGTCCTGGCTGAGCTTGCCCATGCCGAGCCAACCCGCTTCGAGGGCCGACGTGGCCGCCGCGGTGACTTCGGGCCCCAGATAGGGGCGGTAGACCGGGATGCGCTCGGTGGGCGCGATCGGGCCGTACATGGGCCTCCTTGCCTCGTGTCAGCCTCAGGGACAGGACGTCGTGCTTCTCCGGTCTCCGGTGACCGTCACAGGAATCCTGTGACGGTACCAAGCCAGCGCGCCAACCCGGCAAAAACCGTGCGCCTGTGGTAAATCGCACGACCCAGTTGTGCCCTGGAGTGCTCAACGGGGCAGGTGGGGCATGAGTTCCGGCTGGTCCCGGTCTACGGGATCTCGCCCCGATTCCGGACGACAGGGCGTCGATCCGGCCCGGCGGCCCCTCCAGCCAGGGCAGAATGCCCAGCCGGGGACCGGTGAGCTGGGAGAGGGCTGTGCAGGAACGGTACGACTACGTGATCGTCGGGGGCGGCTCCGCCGGTTCGGTGCTGGCCAACCGGTTGTCCGCCGACCCCGGCACGACGGTGCTCGTGCTGGAGGCCGGCCGCCCCGACTACGTGTGGGACGTCCTCACCCACATGCCGGCCGCGCTGCCCCTGGCCATCGGCAACCCGCTCTACGACTGGTCGTACTACAGCGAGCCCGAACCCCACCTGCACGACCGCCGGGTCCAGCACCCCCGCGGCCGGCTCCTGGGCGGCTCCAGCAGCATCAACGGCATGGTCTTCCAGCGGGGCAACCCGCTGGACTACGAACGCTGGGCCACCGAACCCGGCCTGCAGAACTGGGACTACGCCCACTGCCTGCCCTACTTCAAGCGCCTGGAGACCTGCCTCGGCGGCGTCGACGACTGGCGCGGTGGTGACGGCCCGCTGGTCCTGGAGCGCGGCGCGGCCGCCAACCCGCTCTACGACGCCTTCTTCGCCGCGGCCCAGCAGGCCGGGTACGCGCTGAACGACGACGTCAACGGCTACCGGCAGGAGGGCTTCTCCCGCTTCGACCAGACCATCCACCGGGGCCGGCGGCTCTCGGCGGCCCGGGCCTACCTGCACCCGGTCAAGCGGCGCCGGAACCTCACGGTCAAGACGTTCAAGCTGGTGCACCGGGTGCTGTTCGAGGGCGAGCGGGCGGTCGGCGTCGAGTACTCGACGTACCTCGGGCGCGGGCGGACGACGTCCGCCCGTACCGTGCGCGCCGGCGAGGTGATCCTGTGCGGGGGAGCGTTCAACACCCCGCAACTGCTGCAGCTGTCGGGCGTCGGCAACGCCGACGAGCTGAAGGCGCTCGGTATCGACGTGGTGGCCGACCTGCCCGGCGTCGGCGAGAACCTCCAGGACCACCTGGAGTCGTTCGTCCAGTACGCCTGCACCCAGGAGGTGTCGCTGACCCCGCTGCTGCGGATGCGTCGCAAGCCGCAGATCGGGCTGCAGTGGCTGCTGCGGCGCAGCGGGCCCGGCGCCTCGAACCACTTCGAGGGCGGCGGGTTCGTCCGCACCAACGACACGGTCGACCGGCCGAACCTGATGTTCCACTTCCTCCCCCTGGCCGTGACCCGCGAGGGCACCAGCCTGACCAACGGCCACGGGTACCAGGTGCACATCGGGCCGATGTTCTCCGACGCCCGCGGCACCGTGAAGATCCGCAGCACCGACCCGCGTGAGTACCCGCAGCTGCGGTTCAACTACCTGTCCACCGAACAGGACCGGCGCGAGTGGGTCGAGTGCGTCGCCGCGGCCCGGCACCTGCTCAACCAGCCCGCGTTCGCGCCCTTCAACGGCGGAGAACTGGCGCCCGGCCCCGACATCCAGTCGGACGAGGACGTGCTGGAGTGGGTCAAGGACAACACCGAGACCGGCCTGCACCCCTCGTGCACCGCCCGGATGGGCACCGGCCCGATGGACGTGCTCGACCCCGACAGCATGCGCGTGCACGGCGTCCAGGGGCTGCGCGTCGTCGACGCCTCGGCCCTGCCGCACGTGCCGAACGGCAACCTCTACGCGCCGGTCATGATGATCGCCGAGAAGGCCGCCGACCTGATCGCCGGGCACACCCCGTTGCCGCCGTCCGACGCGCCCTTCTACCGGCACGTGCCCACCGCTTGACTCTCGTGAGCACCTTCATGGGCGCGGTGTGACACCTCGCCCACCCGGTGGGCACTGTGTGGCACCGTGCTCACATGAGCGAAGAGCTGTTCCCGGACGACGTCCGCACCTTCCTGACGGAGGGTCACCGCACCGGCATGCTGGCCTGGGTGGCGCGCGACGGGCGCCCGCTCGCCGTCCCGGTGTGGTTCGTGATGGACGGCGACGACCTCGTCTTCAACACGGGCGACCACTCGGCCAAGGCGCACGCCATGCAGCGCGATCCGCGGGTCTGCCTGACCGTCGACCTGCCCGAGCCGCCCTACAAGTTCGTCCAGGTCCAGGGCACGGTGACGATCTCCGACGACCTGGCGGAGATGCTGCCGTTCTCGACCGCGATCGGCGGCCGCTACATGGGCGCCGACCGGGCCGAGGAGTTCGGCCGGCGCAACGCCGTCCCCGGTGAGCTGCTGGTGCGCCTGCGCCCGAGCAAGGTCAACTTCTCGATGGACATGACCGGCGGCACCCCCGGCGAGGGCGCGGCGGCCTGAGGGTCGTTGCTGCGTTTGCGCATGATCAACGCACAGGCTGACGCGGTGATCATGCGCAAACGCAGCACCGCAGGGTCGAGGGTGGCCCCGGATCGGGAAGCGGACCGCCGCTGCCGGGGTTGCGGCAGAGGTGAAGCTCTCCGTTCTCGACCTGATCAGCGTCCGCACCGGCCAGAGCACGTCCGACGCGCTGGCGGCCACGCTGGCCCTGGCCCGCCGCGCCGACGACCTCGGCGTCCACCGGTACTGGGTGGCCGAGCACCACAACATGCCGGCCGTGGCCTCGACCAACCCGCCGGTGATCATCGCCATGATCGCCGGCGCCACCCGCAACCTGCGGGTCGGCTCGGGCGGGGTGATGCTGCCCAACCACCCGCCGCTGGTGATCGCCGAGCAGTTCGCGCTGCTCGAGGCGATGGCCCCGGGCCGCATCGACCTGGGCATCGGCCGGGCGCCCGGCAGCGACCCGGTGGTGACCGCCGTCCTCGGCGCCTCCGGGCGGGCCGGTCAGGTGGACACGTTCCCCCGGGACGTCCGGCTCGTCGCCGAGGCGATGAGTGCCGCCGGGGCCCCCGTGCAGCTGGCCGACGGGCGCGAGTACACGTTGCGGGCCACCCCGGCCGCCACCGGCGTCCCGCAGATCTGGCTGCTCGGCTCCAGCGACTACTCGGCCCGCCTGGCCGGGACGCTCGGCCTGCCCTACGTGTTCGCCTCGCACTTCTTCGCCGGGGCCGGCACCGCCGACGCGCTGAGCATCTACCGCGACACCTTCGAGCCGTCGGAGGCCTACCCCGAGCCGACCGTGCTGGTCACGGTCAACGCGGTGACCGCCGACAGCGCGGAGGAGGCGCAACAGCTGGCCCTGCCGGCCCTGCGGCAGATGGCCCGCATCCGCACCGGCGGCCCGATGCGCCCGGTCGAGACCGTCGAGGAGGCCGCCGCCGCCCCGACCACCCCGGCCGAGGCCCGGATGATCGAGGAGATGGGCCGGGCCTGGGTGATCGACGAGCCGTCCGCAGCTGCTTCCCGCATCCGTGACCTGGCGGGTACCTTCGGGGCCGACGAGGTGATGATCTCCCAGGTCGCGGGCGGTCGGGAGGCGGACGATCCCCAGCGCTACCCGGCCCGCGAACGCAGCCTGGAGCTTCTGGTCAAAGCGCTGGCCTGACCTCCTGATCGGCGAGCTGTCCGCGAAACGCCTGCAAAGCGTGAAGACGCACCCCGCGGCGGCCGACACATAGGACGTGGAGCCGATGCGTGGATCGAGACGATCTCCGGCCTGGCTCCACGCCGTCCCGGTGCGGGCATTCGCGGCTTTCAGCCTGGTCTGGTTCGTCTGGTCCTACGCCGTGTCGCCCCACGTCGGCGACTTCGCAGCCGCCCTCGGCGGTTCGCTGCTCTACTCGGGACTCGGCTTCGTGGTCCTCGGTTACGCCGTTCGGGCGGCGGTCCGCCCCGGGGCCGACCGGGTGTGGCTGCCGCTGGTCGTGGGCCTGGGCGGGTCGGTCCTCGGGGACGCGACGTGGGACCTCGTCGACCGCGGGCTGCTGCCGGGCGGGAACTCCACGCCGTCGCTGGTCGACCTGCTCTACCTGCCCTCGTACGTGGCGCTCCTGGGGACGGTGGCCTGGCTGATCCGCCGCTACCACCAGCCCGGCGCGGGCTCCCTGCTCGACACCTTCGTGGTCGGTGTCGGGCCCGTGGCCGCGGTCTTCCCGTGGCTCATCCACCCCTATGTCGACGCCGTGCAGAGCGGTTCGCTCGCCGCTCGCGTGCTGTCCGTCTTCTACCCGACGGGCGACATCCTCATCGCGGCCTCGCTGGCCGCGGCCGCGCTCGGCGCCGGCCGCCTCGACAGCCTGCGGATCCTCACGATCGCGTTCGGTGCCGGGCTGGTCGCCGATCACGTCTACCTGGCGCAGTCGGCCGCGGGCACCTACACCGGCGGCGGCTGGCTCGACTGGTTGTGGATGGTCCAGTACTTCCTGATCGCGCTCGCCGTCCAGCGCCCGCTGCCCGAGCGCCTGCCGCCGCGGACCGCGCGTACGGACGCCGTCTACCTCGCCGGGCTGCTGGGCTGCGCCGCGCTCGCCCCGGCGGTCCTGGTCGGCCGGCTCATCTGGTCGATCGACACCACTGCCGACAACCTTGTCTACGCCGTCGCGACGCTGCTGCTGGTCGCCGCCGTCACGGTGCGGCTGGTCGGCCTGGTCCGCGAGAACCAGCGCACGGTCGCGGAGCTGAGCGCGGCCGTGGCCGACGCGGAACTCCTCGGGGCCGAGCTGCGCCGGCAGGCCACCCACGACGGCGTGACCGGCCTGCCCAACCGGCAGAACCTGGCCGACCGGATCGCCCGCCTCGATCAGGCGGGCCCGCGGCGGCACAGCCTGATCTTCGTGGATCTCGACGACTTCAAAGCCGTCAACGACACGTTCGGACACACGGTCGGCGACAACCTGCTGCGCTCCTTGGCCCAGCGGTTGCGGGCGCTGGCCCGGCGCGAGGACCTGGTGGTGCGGTTGGGCGGTGACGAGTTCGCCGTCCTGATGCCCGACACCGAACCCGAGGACGCCGCTCAGGTCGCCCGCCGGATCCTCGGCGCGCTGAAGGTCGGTCTCGAGGTCGGTGGTCACCAGGTGACGGTGGCCGCGACCGCCGGGGTCGCCGCCATGACGGGCGGTGGCGCGGACCGCCCGGTGACCGGGGACGACCGGTCGGTGGACGACCGCTCGGAGGACGTGCTGGCGCGCGCCGACCTCGCCATGTACGCCGCGAAGCGGGCCGGCAAGGACCAGGTGCTCGTCTACAACGACCAGATGCGCGCTCAGGTGCTCGGCGAGGCCGAGATCGCGCAGGAACTGGCCCGAGCCCTGAAGCACGGCCTGCTCACCGCCGCCTACCAGCCGATCGTCGACCTCGAGACCGGCCGGATGCGCGGTGTCGAGGCCCTCGCCCGATGGCAGCACCTCGGCAACGACATCCCGCCCGACGTGTTCCTCCCGATCGCCGAGCAGCGCGGTCTGATCGCCGCCATCGACCTGCACGTGCTCGAGCTGGCGCTGCAGCAGGCCGTGCACTGGCGCAGCCAGGCTCCCGACCTGCGGGTCGGGTTCAACATGTCGGCCGCCACCCTGGCGCGCGACGACCTGGTCGAGTCGGTGCTGGCCGCGCTGGAGCGGTACGGGCTGCCCGGGGACGCGCTGGTCGTCGAGATCACCGAACAGGTACTCGTCCGCAACGCCGACCGGGCCGCCGAACAGCTCGCCGCCCTGCGCGGGCACGGGGTCGAGGTCGCCCTCGACGACTTCGGCACCGGCTACAGCAGCCTCTCCTACCTGCAACGTTTCCCGATCGACGTGATGAAGCTGGACCGCAGTTTCGTGGCCGAGGGCATCGTGGACGGCGAGGCCACGCCGTTGCTGCGGATGGTCATCGAGCTCGGCCAGCGGCTCGGGCTGGGGGTCCTGGTCGAGGGTCTCGAGACCGTGGAGCAGGCGCAGGCCGTGATCGCCGCCGGGGCCCGCAGCGGTCAGGGTTGGCTGTTCGCCCGGGCCGTACCGGCCGACGACCTGCCGGGCCTGCTCGGCGCGCAGTTGGCACCGCAGGACCTGCTGGAGGACGACGGGAGCCCGGACGGTGTGCGCCCTCCCACGCCGGCGGTCCCGGCGCAGGAGGGCGCGGCGCAGTTGTCCTCGCGCTGAGGGCTAGCGGCTGCCGATGTAGACGCCGCCGTTCACGAGCACCAGGATCAGCACGGCGAGCACGAGGCCCGCGACGGGCGCCTTGAAGGCCAGCCAGGCGATGAGGAACACGATCAGGGCCAGTGCCGCGGTTCCGATGTACATGTCTCCACCTCGTCGACGTCCATGATTTTCTTCGGGTAGATCACGAGTGTGGTGCCCGAAGCTGATCACCGCACGGCGAGAAACTATGCTCGCCCGGATGCGGACCAGGCGCTGGCAACGAGGGGCGGCACTGCCGGCGGTCGCCCGGGCGGCCGTCGCCGTCGTGGTCCCGGCGCTGGTGCTGACCGGCTGCACCGGCTCCACGTCCGGTGGGGCCACCCCGTCGTCCGACCCGAGCGTGAGTTCCGTCGGCCCCGAACCGGTCTCCGCGTTGGCCGACGTCGAGCTCCCGCTGCCCGCCGCCTCGAGCGCGAAGCTGGGCGGGGCGAAGGCGCTGCAGGCGGTCATCGATGGGGTCGTCGCCGACTCCGCGACGCTGAACTCCGGAGTGCTCGGCGTGACCGCCGCAGTGGTCTCCGCCGAAGGCACCTGGGCCGGGGCGGCCGGGAAGGACGGCGCGGGCCAGGCCCTACGTCCGGACACCGTGCTGGCGCTCGGGTCGATCACCAAGACCGCGGTCGCCGCCGAGGTGGTGCACCTCGCCGCGACCGGCCGGCTGGACCTCGACAAGCCGGCCTCGAACTACCTCTCCAGCCCGCTGCTGAAGAAGAAACCGACTGTCCGGCAACTGCTCTCGATGCGCTCGGGGATCCCTGAGTTCGACGGCCGGTTGCTCTCGGACGCCCGGCGCCGGCCCACGAAGGTGTGGTCCGCGCGGGAGGCGCTCGGCTACGTCCCGGACGGCGACCTCCAGCCCCCGGGCGGCGCCTACCAGTACGCGACGTCGAACTACTGGCTGCTCGGGCTCCTCATCGAGAAGGTCACCGGGAAGGCGTGGGCGGCCGCGGTGGGCGCCGACGTCCTCGGCGCCTCGTCCGGGCTGGCGCTGCAGGCCCGGGACGGCGAACGTCCGAGTGGTCGGCTGGCCGCGCCGTCCCCCGCGCTCGGTGACAGGCCCGACGGGGAGTACGTGCCCAACGCGGGCCTCGCCTCGATCGCCGGGGCCGGTGGGGCCATGGCCGGGACGGCGCTGGCCACCGCCCGCTACGGGTACGGGTTGTACGGCGGGCGCACCCTGCCGGTGAAGCAGGTGCGGGAGCTGGCCACCGCGCCCGACGACACCGCGGGGTACGGGCTCGGCACGGGCATCAAGGACCGTGACGGGGACGTGTCGGTCGGGCATCAGGGCGACATCCCCACCTTCCTGAACGACCTCGAGGTGATCCCGCAGCGCAAGCTGTCGGTCGCCCTGCTGATGGTCGTCGATCCGACCGTCACCCCCGAGCCCGACCCCTCGGTCTACACCGCGGAGCTGGTGCGCGCGCTGGGCGCGGGGTGACCCGTGCTGCGGCTGCCCGACCCGGTGCTGCTGGTCCTCGTCGGGGCGTCGGGGTCGGGCAAGAGCCACTGGGCGGGTGAGCACTTCCGGCCCGAGCAGGTCGTCTCCTCCGACCGGTTGCGCGCCGTCGTCGGCGAGGGCCCGCGTGATCTCGAGGCCAGCGCCGACGCCTTCGACCTGCTCGAGCGGATCGTCGCGGCCCGGCTCGGGCGGCGGCTGACCACCGTCGTCGACACGCTGGGCTTCGACGACGAGCGCCGCGCCGCCTGGCTGCGGCTGGCCGTCGCGCACGGGATGCCCTGTGTGGCGGTCGCTTTCGACACCGAACCGGCCGAATGCCGGCGGCGGAACGCGGCCCGCGGGCCGGCCGACCGCCTGTCGCAGGCCGTGCTCACCGCTCAGCTGAAGCGGTACACGCAGGTGCGGGTGGGGCTGGCCGTCGAGGGGTTCACGGACGTCGTCACGCCCCAGCCGGTGCGCGTGGTCCCCGCCGCGTTCACCCCCGCCGCCGCGCCCGCCGCCGCGCCCGCCCCGGGGCCTGCGGGGCGGGCGTCCGAGCCCTCCGTCATCCGGTTCGGGCTGCAGCTGTCCCGCTGGGACGTGCCCGGCGGGCCGGCCGAACTCGGCCCGCGACTGGCCGACGTCGCCGCCCGTGCGGAGGCGGCGGGGTTCGACTCGATCTGGGTGATGGACCACTTCCGGCAGATCCCGCAGCTGGGCCGTGCCTGGGAGGACATGCCGGAGAGCGTCGCGACCCTCGGCTACCTGGCCGCCGCGACCCGGCGGGCGACGATCGGGGCGCTGGTGCACGGGATCACGTACCGCAACGTCGCCCACCTGGCCAAGGTCGTCGCCACCCTCGACGTGCTCAGCGGCGGCCGGGCCCGCTGCGGCCTCGGCGCCGCCTGGTTCGAGGCCGAGCACACCGCCTACGGCTGGCCCTTCCCGCCCGCGGCCGAACGGCTCGACCTGCTCGAGGACGCGTTGCAGCTGCTGCCCCTCCTGTGGGGGCCGGGCGCGAAACCCTTCACGGGCCGCGTCCTCCAGGTGCCGGACACGACGTGCTACCCGCGGCCGCTGCAGGCCCACGTCCCCGTCCTGGTCGGCGGCTCGGGGGAGCGGCGCACCCTGCGGCTGGTGGCGCGCTACGCCGACGCCTGCAACCTCACCGGTGACGTGCCCACCGTCCGGCGCAAGCTGGCCGTGCTGGCCGAGCACTGCGCCACCGTCGGCCGCGACCCGGCCGACGTCGAGACCACCCACCTGTCGACGGTCCTGGTCGCCCGCCACACGGCCGAGCTGGACGCCGAACTGGCGGCCCGCCGTCCGGCCCGCGGTCACGCCCGGTGGGCGGCGGCCACCAACCCCGGCACGGTCGAGGACCACGTGCTCCGGGCCCGGTCGTACGTGGACGCCGGGGTCCAGCACCTCATCGTCAGCCCGGTCGGGGTGTGGGACTCCCCGGCGCTGGAACGCTACGGCGAGGTCATCGCCGCCGTGCGCGGCTGAGTGCTCCCGGGCTCAGTCCCACCAGGCGCGGTCGCGGCGGTGGCGGTCGAGCAGCACCTGCGTGCGGTCGGGTTCGGCGACGACGGCGGTCACGGGCGAGCCGCCCGGGCTGACGAAGGTCAGGTAGCCCGCCGGCGGCAGGCCCGGGCCCCAGGAGCGCGTCACCGTAGGAGTCAGGACGTCGCCGGAGCGCCAGCTGACCGACCCGATGCCGGGGTTCACCAGCCGGTTGGCGTGCCAGCGCCATTCGTCACCGGCCACGGTCAGGAAGCCGGGCACGAGGACGTCGCTGTCGGGCAGTCGTTGCCCGGGGACCAGCCGCGGCCGGGTGGGCCTCTCGACGACCGCGCGGGGGAGCGCGGCCCGGATGCGGGGATTGCCCCGGCGGTCGCACCGGTCGGCCCACGTCCGCCACCAGCACCACTCGGCCGTCAGGTAGAACCCGACCGGGACCACCACGAGCAGCGGCAGGTAGAGCAGCGCATCGACGCACAGTGCCCCGAGCCCGGAGAGGGCCACCGACGCCGTGAGGGCACGCAGACGGGCCCGGCGCCGCTGCTCCCGGCGCGTGACCCAGGTGGACAGCTGCGGTGCGAGCGCCACGATGACTTCCTTCCCCCTGTCCGTTGCCGCCCAGGATGGCGCGTCCGGGTCGATGTGCGAAGCAGAACGGGAAAGCAAAGTCCGTGTCGCGCAACGACTGCCACATGCGCCGCAGAAGTGGGCCGGTGATTCGTGACGGGTGTGGTTCGGGTGACCGGCGCCGTTCGTCGGTGGGCGCGGTGTGACACCGCGACCGCCTGGTGAGCACTGTGTGACACCGTGCTCATGCGCGGCGGCCGGCGCCGAGCCGGTCGTCGCCGACCCCGTGTGCTGGCGCGGGCCCGGGGTTCCGGTTCTCCGCTAACAGTTTCCGGCTAGCGGAACAGCCCGTCGCGCACGGCGGTGGCCCGCTCGCGCAGCTTCTCCTTCGCCTGGCCGGGGCTCTTCAGACAGCCGACCACCGTCCGGACGAACGTGTCGGCCAGCAGCAGGAGCACCGCCGTCCACTGCTGGTGCTTGCGCTGCAGGCGCAGCCGGCCGGACGTGTCGATGTACGGGGTCAGGTCCTCGTTCGGCACCTTGGTGGCGCTCAGGTCGGTGCGCACGACGATGCGCTTGTGCAGGTCCCGGATCACCCGCAGCCCGAAGTCGACGTCCTGGTAGTAGTGGAACCAGGCCTCGTCGAAACCGCCCAGCGCGCGGAAGTCGGTGCGGCGCATGACCGCGACCGCCGCGTCCAGCCACAGCGGCGGGCCCGGGTAGTCCCGCTCGGGACGCAGGTGGTGGGGGTTGTTGCCCCGGTCGGCCATCGTGCCGCCGTGCGACCAGAGCGACCCGTCCCGCGAGTCGAACAGGGCCGGCCCGACCAGCGCGACCTGCGGGTCGTCGAGTTCCGCGGCCAGGGCGGGCAGGAGGCCGGGGGAGAGGGTCACGTCGTCGGCCAGCATGGCGACCACGTCGACACCCTCGGGCAGGGTGGCGACGGCCGCGTTCACGGCGCCGCCGTAGCCGGGGTTCGGCAGGTGCAGCCAGGTGCCCTCGCTCCACAGCTTCTCCGCGGTGGCCTGCCGGTCGGGCTGCTCGCCGTTGTTCACGATCACGACGTCGTGCGGGTCGACACCCTGCCCGGCCAGGCTCTGGGCTAGCACGGCGGCCTGCGGGGAGGCGTTGTAGGCGACGATCACGACGCCGATCCGGGGGCTGGTCACGGCCGTAGCCTAGAGACGCCTGTCGTCGACCGTGACGCAGGTGCGGAGAAATCATCCCCATCCGACGCATCGTCGTCACCCTCGGCAAAGCCGGCCGCTCAAGACCGGACGCCGTCAGGCCGAGTACAGGATGTGAGGTCTCTGAGCGGGGTCGGGGTCGCCACGCGCCTGTGGTGTGCGATCGCCGTTCCGCTCCTGGTGGCCGGAGCCGTCCTGGGGTCGCAGTTCCTCAGTGCCCGCGGCGCGGCCGAGGCGGCCCGTGACGAACTCGTGGAACTCCACGTGATCGGCGCCATGATGCAGTTGCAGGCCGGCCCGGTGCAGCCCGAGGTCCTGGCCCTCGGCCCGTTCCCACCCCCCGGCGGCGGGTCACGGACCCGCTTGCGGGACGCCACGGTGCGGCAGATCTGGTCGTTGGCGATCCAGAACGAGCACGGTCGGATCGCCATCTACCAGCGCGCCCTGGCCCGCTACCCGGACGCCGTGCCCGCGGCCCTGGTCACGACCTTCGACCAGGAGGTCGCTCTCCTGCAGGGCCTGCTCGCGCAGCGCTCGTGGCCCACGGCCGACCAGATCGCCACGTACACCGAGCTGCGGGCTCGGGCCGACACCCAGTTGGCCGACCTCGGGATGAGCCTGGCCACCTCGGGGTGGGTGACCTACCAGGAGGGCATCGACGTCGACCGGACGAGCACCCGGGAGTTCTTCACCGCGTTCGCCGTCCTGGCCGATCTGCGCAACCCCGGCCCCAACCTGGTGAGCATGTTGAGCGGCGCACGAGCCAACGCGGTCGCCGGTCTGGGCCTCGGTTCGGGCGTCGCGACCCGGCAACGCGCCCTCGACCTCACCCGGACCCCGCAGTTCCTCCGCTTCGAGACCGACATGGCCCGCGCGGTGCAGGTGGCGGCCGGAGCCAAGCCTCCGGACGATCCGTGGCAGCTCTCGCGGACCGCCGTCAACGCCAACGGTCTGCACGACGAGATCACAGAGGTGGCGAACGCCGGGCGGGCTCTCGTCGAGGACGGCGTGCGCACCCGGCTGCGCGTCGCTCAGGAGAACGAGCGGCGGGCCGCGGTCCTGTCCCTGCTCGTGCTGCTCGCCACCGCGGCCGTCGGGGCCGCGGTCCTGCGCTCCGTCCTGCGACCGCTGCGGGCCCTGACCGTGCGGGCCGCCGACCTGGCCGGGGGCGCCCTCGACGGGCCACCGGTCACCATCGCCGGCCGGCACGAGCTGTCCGAGCTGGCCGTCGCGCTCGAGGGTGGCGCGCGCACGCTGCACAAGATCCGGGAGCAGTCCGAGGCGATCGCCGGTGGACGGCTCGACGACCCCTGTCTGGACGAGTCGGCGCCGGGCCCCCTCGGCGCGATGATGCACCGCAGCGTCGAGGCGGTCCGCGGGATGGCGTATCAGTTGCGGCAACAGGCCGACCTGGATGCTCTGACGGGGCTCATGAACCGCAACGCGCTGGAGAAGTGGGCGGCCGCCATGCAGGTGCCGCACGTCCTCTTCTACCTCGATCTCGACGGCTTCAAGCGGGTCAACGACACGCAGGGCCACCAGGCGGGCGACCAGGTGCTGAGCGTCGTCGCCGATCGGCTCCAGGGCGAGGTCGGGCCCGCGGACGCCGTCGCACGCCTCGGTGGGGACGAGTTCCTGATCGTGGCCCGCCTGGACACCGACGGGGCCGAGGAGCCCGCCCCGGGTCGGGTCGCCGCGCTGGTCGAGAGGTTCCGGGCCACCCTCAGCCGCCCGGTGGCCGAGGGCATGCAGGTCGGGGTCAGCATCGGCTGGACCCTCTGGACGCCCGGAGAGTCCTTCGAGGCGGCCCTTACCCGGGCCGATCTGGCCATGTACGAGCGGAAGCGGATCGCGCGCACGAGCGCGTCGCGCTAGGCGACCCGGGACGACCCGGCACGACCCGGCACACTGCGTCTCGACGCCTCCGGGCTCACCTCGAGCTCGTGTTGATCCGGGCCGCCTGCCGGGTGAGGTGGTCGCGTTCGGCCAGGTTGAGGGCCTGGCGGGCTGCCTGGGCGTACAGCCGGGCGGCGAGGACGAGGTTGCCGTCCTTCTCGTGCAGGTGGGCGGCCACCGCGGCGTACCGGGGCAGGTCGTCGTCCAGCTCGTGCAGGGCGGCGAGGCCGGCGCGGGGCCCGTCGGCCTCCCCGACGGCCACCGCGCGATTGAGCTGGACCACGGGAGAGTCGTTGAGCCGCAGCAGTTCGTCGTACCACTCGACGATCTGGACCCAGTCGGTCTCGTGGGTGGTCGGGGCGTCGGCGTGCAGGGCCGCGATCGCGGCCTGGGCCTGGAACTCACCCAGGCGGTCCCGGGCCAGCGCGGCCTGCAGGACGTCCACCCCTTCGGCGATCAGCGCTGTGTCCCAACGGTTCCGGTCCTGGTCGACGAGGGCCACGAGACTTCCGTCGGGCGCCGTACGGGCCGGTCGGCGGGCGTGGTGCAGGAGCATCAGGGCCAGCAGGCCGGCCACCTCGGGGTGGTCGATCGCCGCCGCGAGCCGGCGGGTCAGCCGGATCGCCTCCGCGGCGAGGTCGACGTCGCCGCTGTAGCCCTCGTTGAAGACGAGGTACAGCACCCGCAGCACCGTGGCGACGTCGCCCGGCTGGTCGAGACGCACCGTGGAGACGGTGCGCTTGGCCCGGCTGATGCGTTGCGCCATGGTCGCTTCCGGTACCAGGTACGCCTGGGCGATCTGGCGTGTGGTCAGGCCGGCGACCGCCCGCAAGGTCAACGCCACCGCCGACGACGGCGTGAGCGACGGGTGCGTACAGAGGAAGTACAGCTGCAGCGAGTCGTCCGTGTCGGGGACGGGCCCGGGGGACGGCTCCTCGTCCAGCCGGTCCTCCCGACGGCGCCGGGCGGCGTCCGAACGGGAGGCGTCGAGGAACCGGCGCCAGGCGACGGTGACGAGCCACGCCTTCGGATTCCGAGGCGCATCCTTCGGCCACGTGCGGACGGCTTCGAGCAGGGCGTCCTGGACGGCGTCCTCGCCCGCCGCGAAGTCGGCTCCGCGGCGGACGAGGATCCCGATGACGTCCGGGACGAGACTCCGGAAGAGGAGCTCGTCCATCAGTGGCAGTCGGCGGCGGGCGGCATGCTCAGGAACGGCCGCAGCTCGAGCCACTCGTTGATCGGCCTCCCGCCCGCGCCCGGCGCCGCCGACAGCGACCCGGCCAGTTCGAGGGCGCGCTCGTAGCTGTCGACGTCGATGATCATCCAGCCCGCGATCAGGTCCTTGGTCTCCGCGAACGGCCCGTCGGTGACCGGCGGTCGGCCCTCGCCGTCGTGGCGCACCCACGTGCCCTCCGGGGCCAGCGCTTGGCCGTCGACGTACTCACCGGTCTTCTCCAGGTCGGCCGCCCAGTCGCGCATGAACTGCACGTGGGCGTCGACCTCCTCGGGCGTCCAGTGCTCCATGGGGACGTCGTTGCTCGGGGTCGGGGCGCCGCGGTAGTGCTTCAGCAGCAGGTACTTGGCCATGTCGTGTCTCCTCGCGCTGAGTGCAACCCATTGTGGTCGCGTTACACAGCGGGGACGGAGCCGGGCGGTCGTTTTCGACATGATCCCGGGAGCAGTCTTGCATCTATAGCAGAATTTGCTATATTGCTCACATGAGCGGGCGTGGTGGAGTGCTGCGGGACGTGATGCGGGAGACCGGCACCACGCAGTCCGACCTGTCCCGGTTGAGTGGCGTTCGGCAGCCGAGCATCAGTCAGTTCCTGTCCGGGAAGGTCGAGTTCAGCGACGACCAGCTGGAGCGACTGCTGTCGTGCATGGGCTACCGCTTGGAAGTCGTCCGGCGCCCTGTCCCGCCCGACCTCACCCGGTCGGAGCGGCGGTCCTGGCGCCTGAATCGCGAGCTCTCGCGAGAGTTGAATCAGGACCGGCTGCAGGAGTGGCTGCCCACGATCGAACGGAACCTGCAACGGCTCCGGAGGGACGTTCGCGGTCAACCTCATCTGCGGAACCTCGAGGCTTGGCAGTCCTTGATTGACAACCGCGATGTCTTGGGTCTGCATCGCGTGTTGACGGGTCTGGACCGCATGTCGATCGAGATGCGTGAGGTGTCCCCGTTGGGTGGGCTGCTTTCGGCGGAGCAACGATCGCAGGTCCTCGGTCTGGCCGGCTGATGCGGCGCGACCAACTCGAGCACGCGATTCGTACTGCGTGTCAGATCATTGGCCGACCCGAGGTGATCGTTGTTGGCTCGCAGGCCATCCTTGGAACCTATCGAGAGGATGAGCTACCGCTCGCGGCAACGTTTTCCGTCGAGGTGGACATTCTCCCGATCGGTGATGACGACGCCGAGACCGAGGAGTTGGCGGACCTCATCGAGGGTGTTGCAGGTGAGTACTCACCGTTCGAAAACCTGCACGGTTTCAGCATCGACGGCGTCGACTTGCACACGGCGGTGCTTCCACTCGGGTGGAGGGAACGACTCGTAAGAGTTCAGAACCGGAACACGGCGTCGCCGGCCGGGGAACCGCAATTCGTCGGCTGGTGTCTCGACAAGGAAGACCTCTGCGTGGCGAAACTCTGCGCGTTCCGCGAGAAGGACCGCAACTTTGTGGCCGCACTTCTCGAGGCGGACTTGGTGGACGCGAGTGTCATCGCGGGCCGGCTCCACGAACTCGAATCTGAGAGAGCCGTTCTCGCCGAGACTGCCCTCAAGTGGTTGGTCACGGCGAGGCAGTGAGCGTGCCGGGCGAACCGGAAACGCACCTGAGACGTTGCCACACGATCACCACGTGATCGCGGACGAGCGGGCGCCTTGGACGCGCGAGATCCGGGTCGACGACCGGCGCCGGAGGCGGTGGCTTCAGGCGGGGGCTTTCGTGGTGGTCCTTCGCCCTGCCGGCGCCCGTCGTCCCGTCCGGCGACAGCCGGGTCTTGGCGACGTTCGACGTCTCGCGCCTCGACCGGGCCACGACCTGGATCTACGTGCTGCGGACCCGCGACCTCTCGCAGCGGTTGGGTTGTCTGCAGCCGTTCTGTCGGCGTCCGGTCACCGGCGTCCCGTTGCCGCGGACGTAGCCGGTGACGGCCCGTCGGTTGCGGGCGGCCGCTTCGCGGCCTCCAGCTTGTGCGTCCCGTCGCAGAACGGGGCGATCCCCGAGCGACCGCACCGGCACAACGCGACGACGCGGCGGCGGCGCGGGATCGGGGCGCCGTTCTCATCCAGCAGCTCGACATCGCCGCGCACGAGGAAGGGCCCCCCGGGGTAGGCGCGGATCTCGCCCGTCGGTTCCTGCGTCATGGTCGCACTCTGCGTCACGGCGGGCGAGGGGGCGACTCGACTGGTCCGAAGGCGATGGCCGGGGGTAGATGGGGCACATGACGACGAGCGCCTCGATGCCACTGCCCGCCCCGCGCGGATCGTTGAGCCACGCCCTGATCACGCTGCTGCGCGGGGCGCCGGACGGCGGGGTGCGGCTGGGTGGGGACGATCTGCCGTCGCTGATCCGCCTCGTCGGGATCGCCGAGGACGCCGCCGCCGTCACGGACGGGCCGGTGGAGGACGACGACGTCCAGCTGTCGCTGGCCTTGCTCTACGAGCTGCACTACCGCGGTCTGGACGGCGTCGACCCGCGCTGGGAGTGGCAGCCGCAGCTGACGGCCGTGGCCGCCGTCCTGGAACGGGTGCTGCTGGCCGAGCTGCGCGACCGGGCCGCGGCCCGGCTGGCGGGAGCCGCGACGGCCGAGGTCACCGCCGAGACCCTGCCCGAGAACCTCTCGGAGCTCATCGCGGCTGACGACACCCCTTCGCTGTCGACGTATCTGGCCCGCACGGCGACCAGTGAGCAGTACGCCGAGTTCCTCGCGCACCGCTCGGTCTACCACCTGCGTGAGGCCGACCCGCACACCTTCGCCATTCCGCGGCTGGCCGGCCGGCCGAAGGCGGCGCTGGTCGAGGTCCAGTCCGACGAGTACGGCGGCGGGGCCGCCGAACGGATGCACAGTGCCCTCTTCGCGCAGACCATGCGCACCCTCGGCGTCAACGACCGCTACGGCGCCCACGTGGACGTCGTCCCGGCCGTGACGCTGGCGTGGAGCAACGCCATGACGCTGTTCGGCCTTCACCGCCACCTGCGGGGCGCCGTGGCCGGTCACCTGGCCGTCCTGGAGATGACGTCGTCGCTGCCGAACCGGCTCTACGGCAACGGGTTACGCCGGTTGGGATTCGACGCTGAGGCGACCCTGTTCTTCGACGAGCACGTGGAGGCCGACGCCGTGCACGAGCAGATCGCGGCCCACGACCTGGCCGCGGCGCTGGCGGCCGACGAACCGGCCCTGCTCCCCGACGTCCTGCTCGGCGCCGCCACCGCGCTCGAGCTGGACGGTCTCGTGGTGCGGCACCTGCTCGACTCGTGGGCGGTGGGCGGGTCGTCGCTGCGCGGTCGGACGGCGGTGGTCCGCTCTGCCGCTCAGCGTGGGCCGGGCGAGGTCGTCCAGGAGGGGCCGCAGGTCGCCCCCGAGGTGAACGGCGCGCCGGTGAGCGGTGCCGTGACCGTCCCGGCGCAGGCGGGTGGGGCCGTCGACCACGGACGCAATGCTCAGGCCGACCACTCAACGGTCAGGACGGCCAGGGCGATGCGCTCGGCGTCCCGGTAGGCCGGGGTGTCGAGCTCCTCGTCGTACACGTCGGGGTCGACCTCCGTGTAGGACCAGTCGAGATCCTTTCCCGAGAGGCGTTGCTCGAGCTCGCGACGCAGCGGGTCGACGCCGTCGACGACGCCCGTCCCGCTGAACATCACCAGTGACCCGCCCGGTCGCAGCCGGGCGACGGCCGCCTCCGCGACGCGGACGGGCAGCCCGTACCCGGGCGCTCCACCGTCGCGGTAGCGGCGGCCCAAGGGGTCGATCATGAACGGTGGGTTGGAGACGATCAGGTCGAAGTCCCCGTCGACGTCCCGCAGCAGGTCGCTGCGCACGGCCGCCGACCGTCCGTCCAGGCCCGCCACGGCGGCGTTGACCCGGGCGAACCGCAGTGCGGCCTCGTTGACGTCGACCAGCACCAGCTCGGCGCCCGGGCAACGGGCCGCCACCGTGAGGCCGATCGCCCCTGTGCCGCAACCGATGTCGGCGATCCGCCGGACGGGTCGCGATCCGTACGCGAGGTGCGCGACGTGCGTGAGGCAGGCGGACGTCGTCCGGTAGGTGTCGGGGCCGAAGAAGACGGCGGCCGGGTCGAGGGTCGGGAAGGCCGAGTGCACGAACAGCCGGCCACCGAGTCCGGAGACCCGCACCCGGCTGCGGAGGGTGCCACCGTCGCGGTCGAGCACCCCGGCGGCGTCCATCAGTCGCAGCAGCTCGGCGGGCACCAGCCCGGGTCGGAAGCGCCGGCTCCAGCCGAACACCCCACGCAGGTCGCGGGCCCAGGCGTTGCCCGGACGCCGGTTGACGCGGGCGTGGGTCTCGGGGGAGACGGTGACGAAGGAGTAGCCGTGATCGCCCAGGGCGCAGAGCAATTCGCAGAGCGGCCCGTCGGGCGCAGCCCGGCCGGACGCATCCTCGGCCGGTGTCGTCACGTACGTCATATGCCCACGAACCGGCCGCCCATACGTCTCCCGCACTTGACAGTTCGTTAGGCGCCTGACAAGTTTGTGAGGTGCCTAACGAACTGCCGGCCCACGAGTTCGACCCTCCGGGCGCCTGGGCGAAGAAGTACTTTCTCGCCAGCCGGGCGCTGATGGAAGCCGTGCTCCGCCCCTACGACCTCGGGAACACGCAGTGGTACGTGCTGTACCGGCTGAGCGGAGGCGCCCCTGTGGGGCAGCGCACCCTCACGCGGGAGCTCGAGGTCGAGCGGGCCACCCTCAGCGCGGTGATCGCCGCGCTCGTGCGCAAGGGGTTGGTCGATCAGCTTCCCGACCCGGACGACCAGCGTCAGAAGCTGCTGCACGTCACGCCCGCCGGCCTGGAGCTGTGGAACGCACTCCCCGACCCGATGGCGTTGATCGCCGAGGTCGCCTTCGACGGGGTCGACCCCGCCGAGATCGAGACGATGAATCGCGTGCTCAGCAACGCCACCCGACGACTCGTCGACTACCGGAAGGAGCACGGCGCATGACGATTCTCGTGACCGGCGCGACGGGCCTGGTCGGTCCCCGCCTGCTCGGTCGACTCACCGCGGCGGGCGTCGAGTGCCGCGCCCTCGTGCGACCCGGAAAGGAGGTGCCGGGCGGTGTGGAGCGGGTCGAGGGAGACATCCTCAGCCCCGACTCCCTGCCGGCGGCCGTGCAGGGTGTCACCGCCGTCGTCCACCTGGCCGCCGTCTTCCGGACCCGCGACGAGGACCAGATCTGGGCCGTAAACCGCGAGGGCACCCGCAACCTGATCGCCGCGGTGGGACAGCACGCACCGGAGGCCCGGTTCCTGCTGGCCAGCACCTCCAACGTCTACGACGCCGACAGTCCGCACCCCGGGCGGGAGGACGACCCCGTCGCGCCGACGCTCGCCTACCCGGCCAGCAAGATCGAAGCCGAGCAGCTGCTGCGCGCCAGCGCACTGACGTGGGGCATCCTGCGGCTGCCCTTCATCTACGGCGACGGGGACGGGCACCTGGAGTCGTTGCCCGAACTCGCCGCCGGCATGGGGTGGCACCCGGCGCAGCGGCTGAGCGTCGTCCACCACGCCGACATCGCCACGGCGTTCAGGCTCGCCCTCACCGGGGCGTTCGACCACCGCACGGTCAACATCGCCGACGAGTCGGCCCCGAGCATCTACGAGCTGGCCCAGATCGTCGGGTACCCCTACGGCTCCTCGGCCGAACCGCTCCCTCAGCCGTGGAAGGGGCAGATGGACGTCGGCCTCGCCCGCCGTCTGGGCTTCACCCCGACGATCAGCACCGTCCATCAGGCGGTCCGCCACGGCGCGCTCTGACTCGCGTCGCACTGGATATTTCGGCGACTGACAGTCATTGACTAGCAGTCAGTGAAGTCGTAGGTTCCGGTACGTGACCTTCCTGCCTTCACGGGCCCTCGTGACCGGCGCCAGCTCGGGCATCGGTCTGGCCTTCGCGCGTCGCCTGGCCGCCCGGGACTGCGACCTGGTGCTCGTGGCTCGTCGCGGGGAGCGGCTGGAGGCCCTGGCCGACGAGCTGACGGCCGCCCACGGGGTCAGGTGCCAGGTGATCGCCTTCGATCTGTCGGTCGAGCACCCGGGCCACCGGTTGCTCGAGCAGGTCGGGGGCGAGGTCGACCTGGTCGTCAACAACGCGGGATTCGCGGTCCAGGGCCCCTTCGTCGAGGGGGAGCCCGGCGAGCTGGTCCGGGTGATCGCGGTGGATGTGCGGGCCGTCGTCGACATCTGCCGCGCGTTCCTGCCCGGGATGGTCGAACGCGGCGGGGGTTCCATCCTCAACGTGTCGAGCACCACGGCCTTTCAGCCGGTGCCTTCGCTGGCGGTCTACGCGGCCGCCAAGGCGTTCGTCGTGAGCTTCAGCCAGGCCCTGTGGGAGGAGACCCGGCGGCACGGCGTCACGGTCCTGTCGCTGGCGCCCGGGCCGACCCGCACCGAGTTCTTCGACGTGATCGGCG
The DNA here is from genome assembly GCF_044465595.1 of Spongisporangium articulatum. Classification (NCBI taxonomy): domain Bacteria; kingdom Bacillati; phylum Actinomycetota; class Actinomycetes; order Kineosporiales; family Kineosporiaceae; genus Spongisporangium; species Spongisporangium articulatum. Next base: position 173,129 of record NZ_JBITLV010000002.1, read on the forward strand.
ACGAGGCGTCTGTGTTCGGCCGGTTCCAGACGCCCGACCAGGTCGCGGCGGCCGGCCTGCGTGCCCTCGACCGGCGCCGCACTCCTCCGTCCGTGGTCTCCGGGGCCGGGAACGCGGTCGTCGCCCGTCTGGTGCGTGTCGTTCCGGCGCGAGTGCTGACCCCGGTGCTGGCCGGGATGCTGCGCCGTGCGAAGGCTTCCTCGTGAACCGGTCTCACGGTCACCACGGCAGAACATCCACTGATCAAAGGAGTCTCGTGATGAGGAATGCGTCCTGCGGGTGTGTCCGGGAGGTTCGGCGCTCATGATCCTGATCACCAGCGCCGCCGGCGGGGTGGGTCGACCCCTGGTGCGGGACCTCTCCCAACGGGGGCTACCGGTAAGGGCTTTCGTCAAGAACGAGCAGCAGGCTCGGCTGGTCCGGAACGCCGGAGCCACCGAGGTCGTGGTGGGGGACCTGAAGCGGCCCGGGGATCTCGAGGCGGCCGTGGCGGGCGCCCGGCAGCTCTACCACGCCGCTCCGACGCAGATCATCGACGAGGTGCCGATCGCCCGGCGGCTCATCGCCGCGGCCGGCGAGAACGGCGTGGAACACCTGCTCTTCCACTCGGTGATCCACCCTGAGATCCCCGAGCTCACCCACCACCATCAGAAGCTCCTCGTGGAGGGCCTCCTCAAGGAGTCGGGGCTACCCGTCACCGTTCTGCGCCCCTCCCACTACATGCAGAACTACCTGGACTTCTGGGACCTCCTGCAGGCCGGCATCCTGACCTACCCCTTCTCGCCCGACCGGATCATGGGCGTCGTCGACGTCGAGGACGTCGCGCAGGCGGCCCTCGAGGTCCTGCTCGCTCCCGAATCGCACCTCGGCCAGACCTACGACCTGTCGACCCAGGCGCTCGACCGGCACCAGATGGCCCGGATCTGGAGCCGGGTCCTGGGGCATCCGGTCACCGCGATCAGACTCCCGCCCGACGCCCTGAACAATCCGCTGGCCGCGGCCGGCGCGCTCGGCCCGGCCGTGGTCCGATCGCTGGCCCGGACCGGGCTGCGCTCGACGCCGGCGTTGGCCCGAGGGCTCGTGCGGGCGCCCAACGCGCGGGGGGTCCGCGGCTGGCCCGAGGATGCGCGTGAGGCCTACGTGCGCATGCTCACGTACTACGACGGGCACGGCCTGCCGCCCGGCGACCTGACCCACCTGCCCGCGCTCCTGGGCCGCGCCCCCACCGAGTACGCGGACTTCGCCCGGCGTGAAGCCGCCGTCCGGGGCGCCGTCCGATGAGTGCGAGAGGTCCGCGGCGCGCCCGCCCGGGAGCGTGGGCCGGGCGGGCGGCTACCTAGGATTGCCGACGGGCGAGTGTCGCCCCTTCGCCGTCCGGGAGGAGCTGTGCATGGTGCCGTCGGTGTCCGCCGGTGAGGAGCCCGCGTCGGCCCGCCCCGTGGGGGTCCGCGCGGCTCAGGCGGCCCAGACCCGCCAGCAACTGGTGCTGGCCGCCATCGAGCTGTTCTCGGACCGGGCCTACGACGAGGTCACCGTCGCCGACATCGCTCGCTCGGCCGGTGTCGCCCACGGGCTGCTCTTCCACCATTTCGGCACCAAGCGCGGCATCTACCTGGCCGCGCTGGAAGAGACCGTCGCGCGCATGAACGCCTCCTTCGCCGTCCCGGAAAGCGGCCCGGCGGAGCAGATCCGGGCCGCGCTGGTCCACCGTCTGCGCTACCTGGCCGAGCATCGGGGCCTGGCGCTGCGGGCCGTGCAGGCCGGCCGGGGCGAGGACCCGCAGGCCTGGGACGTCTTCGAGGGCGCCCGGTGGAACGAGCTGGCCCTGGTTGCCAGCCTGCTAGGCCTCGACGGAGACAACCCCACCCTGCGCATGGTCGGGCGCACCATCGCCGCGGTCTTCGATGAGATGACTGTTCAGTGGCTGGGCAACGATCAGCAGCCGAGCGTCGAGCGCGTGGTCGACTGGATCATGGCCGCGGCGGTCGGTTGCCTGAGGTCGGCCAGCCTTCTGGACCCGGACCTGCACCTGGAACCGGCCCTCGAGGTGCTGGACGCCGCGTCCAAAGCTCAGGGTGCCTCGCGGTAGACGGGAGCCAAGACGCGATAGCCCGGACCGGTATCCGCAGGTCCGGGCTATGCCGATGTCCCGAGACATCACAGGTGCGCCCGGCAGGAGCCGCCGTCGCGGTCGAGGTCTCCTTCGTCGGCCTCGTCCGCTCCGTCTCCCGTCATCATGCCGGGCCGCACTTTCCGCCCTGGCGCGCTGGCGCGGCCAGGGCCACAAAGTGCGCCCGGCAGGATTCGAACCTGCGACCGATGGATTAGAAGTCCATTGCTCTATCCACTGAGCTACGAGCGCGTGCTGCCGCGGGCCGCCCGGCGGTGGAACTGGCGGAGTCAGGCCGGCGCGCCGCACCAGAGTAGGCGACCCCGAACGCGGGTGGAATCACATCGCGCAAAAGAGTAGCCACGCTCAGTAGTGGGAACTATACGGAGAGCGGTCGGACGTTTGCGGACAGTACCGGCAGTCCGGAAAGCCGTTACCGGCCAATCGTGGTTTTGTCGTGTACCGGGCCACACATGCACCATGGAACCGCGACGATGGACACGCATGGTGACGGGGCCTGGATCGTTGAGAAGGGAGATGGTGGTGAGCCACGACGCGCTGACGCACAACGGCGAGCCTTCCGTCGTCCCCGAGAACGGATCGGAGCCCGGCGCCCCGGCTCCGATCATCGGCGCCCGGGCCCGCTCGGGTCCGCGCCCCCAGCCCGCGCTGCGCCCGAACCGCGTGCGCCGCACGATCCCGATCCCGGAGCAGCAGGACGAGGCCGCGCCCGACGTCCTGGTGGCTGCGCAGCAGCTGCGCACCCACGTCGCCCAGCTGACCCTTCACCTCGAGGTCGACGGCATCGCCGACGCCCGGCGCGAGCGTGAGGGCCTGCTGAACCAGCTCGACGACTACGTCCTGCCGCGGCTGCGTCGCCCCGACTCGCCGCTGCTGGCGGTGATCGGCGGTTCGACCGGGGCCGGCAAGAGCACGCTGACCAACAGCCTGGTGCGGCGGGAGGTGAGCCGGTCCGGCATCCTGCGGCCGACCACGCGCTCGCCGGTGCTGGTGCACCACCCTGACGACTCGGGCCACTTCCTGACGCCGCGCATCCTGCCGCGCCTGACCCGGGTCACCTCCGAGGCGCCCGAGCCGGCGCAGCCGATCGACCCGTACGCGCCGCGCATCACGGGTCTGCGGCTGGTGCCCCACGACGGGCTGACGCCGGGGCTGGGCATCATCGACGCCCCCGACATCGACAGCCTGGTCGAGACCAACCGCGACCTCGCCGTCCAGCTGCTGGCCGCCGCCGATCTCTGGATCTTCGTGACGACGGCCGCCCGCTACTCGGACGCGATCCCGTGGCAGATGCTCCACCAGGCCAGCGAACGCGGGGTCGCGGTGGCCGTCGTGCTGAACCGCGTCCCGCCGGAGTCGTTGGCGGAACTGCGGGTCGACCTGGCCAGCCGGCTGCGGGACCGTGGGCTCGGTGGTGCGCCGCTGTTCACGATCCCGGAGACGGAGACCGAGGACGGCTTCCTCCCGGTCGAGGTCGTCCAGCAGCTGCAGGCCTGGCTGAAGCGCATCGCGGGCAGCGACCGGCACCGCGGCGTGATCGCCGACCGGTCGGTTCTCGGTGTGCTGGGCAGCATCCCGCCCCGCGCCCGGGCGCTGGCCGCTGCGGCCGACGTCCAGGCTGCGGGCTGGGTGGAGCTGCGCGACGACCTCGAGGCCGTGCTCGCCGAGGCGCAGCCCCGGCTGCTCGCCTCGCTCGCCGACGGCTCGCTGCTCGGCGGCGAGGTCCAGGCGCGGTGGCAGGAGTTCGTGGCGGACGGCGAATTCATCCGCCGGGTGGACACTTCCGGCAAGCCGGGGGCGGACGACGACCCGACCGTCGGTCTCGACGGTCCGGTCGGCGACGCGGTCATCGCGACCATCCGGACGGCGGTCCGCGCCGTCCGTGACGAGGTCCTGTCCCGCTGGTCGACCCGCCCGGCCGGGGCCCGGCTCGTGACGGCCCGATCCGGTGAGTTGCAGCCGCTGGGGCGCCAGATCGAGGTCGAGCGAGCCGTGCACGACTGGCGGGACGAACTGGAGGACCGGGTCGGCTTCGCGGTCGAGGCGGCCGAAAGGCGCGGTGCGACGGTCGATCTGGACACGGCCCGCGACGTCATGTTCGTCGTTTCGATCGACGAGAAGGCCGACCGGGCGCAGGGTTCCGGCCAGAAGGGCCGTTCGCCCTCCACGGTCATCGCGGCTCGGCGCATCCTCGCGAAGTTCCTCGGCGAGGACCGGATCCGGCACCTGACCGGTGAGGCGCGCGCCGACCTGGCCCAGAAGGCCACGAGTCTCCTCGCCGTGGAGGCCGACCGGCTCGCCGAGCTGCTCGACCTGGCCGCCATCGACCCCGCCCGGGCCGCCGGCCTGCGCGCCGGGGCCGACGCCGTCGAGTTCGCCCTCACGGGTGAGGAAGCCGACGAGGGCCCCGAGAGCCAGGACCACCCGACGAACGGTGCCAACGGCGGCACCCCGGTCGACCCCGAACCCACCTCCGGGCAGGCAACGACATGAGCACCCACGCCGTGAACTCACACGCCGGCCGGGTCTACGACCTGGCGGCCCTGGCCACCTCCCTCGACGCCGCGGTCACCGCCGGCGGCGCGTGCCTCGACCCGGACGGGGTCGTTGCGGCGCGGGAAGTGATGGAGCGTGGCCTGCAGCGCCTGGAACTGGGTGCGCAGCACACCGTGGTCGCGCTCGTCGGGGCCACCGGCAGCGGGAAGTCGACCCTGTTCAACGCGCTCGCCGAGATGGAGATCGCCGAGGTCGGGGCCCGCCGCCCGCTGACCAAGGAGCCGATGGCCTGCATCTGGGGCGAGGACGGTTCCACCGGCCTGCTCGACTGGCTCGCGGTGCCCGAAAGTCGACGCCTGCGCAGGGAATCGGTGCTGGACGCCGACCGCCAGGCCCCCCTGCACGGTCTCGTCCTGCTCGACCTCCCCGACCACGACTCGACCGAGGTCTCACACCGCTTCGAGGTCGACCGGCTCGTCGGCAAGGTCGACCTGCTGGTCTGGGTGGTCGACCCGCAGAAGTACGCGGACGACGCCCTGCACTCGCGCTACCTGCAGCAGCTGACCGACCACGAGACCGTCATGGTGGTCGTGCTCAACCAGGTCGACAAGCTGCGCCCCGAGGAGATCGAGCAGTGCTTGGCCGACCTGCGCCGCCTGCTGGTCGCCGACGGGCTGCCCGCCATCCGGTTGCTGGCGGTCTCGGCCCGGTCCCGGTACGGCGTCGAGGACCTGCGCAACCTGATCGTGGACGCCGTCCGGACCCGCACGGCCGTGATCGACCGGTCGTCGGCCGACCTCGTCGCGGTCACGCACCGACTGCGCGCCGGGGTCGCCGACCGCGAGCCGGGGGACGGCGGGCCGCTGCCGGGCACCGAGGCCCTCACGAACGAATTGTCCGACGCGGCAGGAGTTCCCGCGGTGCTCGACGCGATCACCGGCGAGTACCGGCGGCGCGGGGCGCAGTACGGCCGCTGGCTCGTCGGGCGGATGGTCCAGGGCCTGCGTTCGGACGCCGTCGGCCGGTTGGGCGGGCAGGTGGACCAGGACGACCTGCAGGTCATCGTCAACACCCTGCAACCGTTCGCGGCGCCCACCCAGCGCGCGCAGGTGCAGGTCGCGGTCGACTCGTTCGCGTCGTCCATCGCTGCCGAGCTGCCGCCGCGGTGGGGCGCGGCCGTCCGCAACTCCGTCCGTGGTGCGACGGAAAACCTTGTGCACGAACTGGATTCGGCGGTCTCGCAGGTCGACCTGCAGATCGACACGCCCTGGCGGTGGCGGTTCCTCCGCCTGGCCCAGTGGGCGCTGGCCCTCGTCGCGCTCGCCGGGGCGGCCTGGCTGTTCGCCACCGGCGCCTACCAGCTCGCGGGCCGGTACCTGCCGTACCCGCCGGAGTTCGGCGGGGTGCCGCTGCCGGTCATCCTGCTGGGCGCCGGGCTGCTGCTCGGGGCCCTGATCGCGCCGCTGGGCGGTTGGTCGGTGAAGCGCCGGGCGATCGAGTACCGGGACGCCGTGGACCGGCGCCTGCACGACGTCGTCGCCAAGGTGGCCCGCGAGCTCGTGGTCGAACCGGTCGACGCGGTGCTGGCCCGGCACCGGACCGTGCGCCAGGCGCTGAACGGCGAGCTGCAGATCGTCCAGCCCGAGCTCACCACGGCGATGGAGGCGGCCGTCACGGTGCCCACGCCGGAGCCCGTGGTGGCGCCGACGCCGAAGTCCGAGCCGAAGTCGGCGCCGGAGGTCGGGGGGCCGGTTGCCGCCGAGATCCCCCAGCCCGAGCCTCTTGTCGCGCCTGAAACCGTCGTCGAGGCCGAGTCGGTCGGGGTCGCCGCCGCCGAGGAAGCGCCTGAGGTCACCGCGCCGGTTGCTGCCGAGCCGGTTGCTGCCGAGCCGGTTGCTGCCGAGCCGGTTGCTCAGGAGCCGGCCGGCCAGCCGGAGACCGCGACCGCCGAACCGGACGAGCCGCTGGGCGGCCCCTCCGAACAGGCCCCCGAACCGGTGGCTCAGTCGGAGGCCGACCTGGAGGTCTCGTCGTCCGAGCCGGTCGCGGGCGAGCAGCGGGTCATCCGTCTCCCGGACGACGACGACCTCGACCTGGGCGTCGTCGACCCGGAGCCCCGCCCGGAGCCGGTCGCCGAACAGCCCGCCGAGGACTCCGGCGACTCCCGCGTCGCCGTCTGACGCGTCGCCTCTTCAAGATCACCGCCTTCCAGTCGTTTCGTCGGGTCACGCCCGATGAAACGACGCGAGTCTGGTGACCATGGTCAGGGTTCGGCACGCTCGGGCTGAGTCCTGCACCCCGTCGACGGTGGCCCGCACACCGCGTCGTCCACAGCGGGCAGGAACGGCCCGTCGTCCACAACCCCGGCGCTGAACGCGGCGGGCGTCATCGTCGGCGCTCATGCTGGTTCACGTCCCGGTTCTCGCCGGGTCTTCGAGAATCGACTGGGGAGTGGGATTTTCATGCATGACGTGCGAGTCACGGTCCGGGGCAACATCACCAACGACCTGACGATCCGGCAACTGGACGAGAACCGGCAGGTGGCGAACTTCGGCATCGCCTGCAACGTGCGCCGGTGGGACGGGCCGACCCGGCGCTTCGTCGACCAGCAGACGCTTTACTACCGGGTCAGCTGCTGGGGGCGCCTGGCCGACAACGCGGCGGCCAGCTTCGCCAAGGGCGAGCCGGTCCTGGTGCACGGCAAGGTCAAGCAGGAGTCGTGGGAGAAGGACGGCCAGCGGTTCGAGGCCACCACGATCGTCGCGGAGTACATCGGGCACGACCTGAACTGGGGCACCTCGTCCTTCCGCAAGATCGCCCGGGCCGTCCCGGTCGAGGCGCCGGAGGACGCGATGGACCGGGAGATCGCCGAGCAGGCGGCCCGGGAGCGTGAGCAGGCCGGTCTCGTCGTCGACGAGCTGACGGGTGAGGTGCTGCCCGCGGACCTGCCCGACGAACTGCCCGACGACGCCTGGGCGCAGGTGAGCGAGACGGTCCCGGCCTGAGCCGGACTCGGGATCGCGATGGCAGGCCTGCCAGGATGGCGCAGGTGAGCGTGCGGGACGAGCGGCGGCGAGCGGGTCGGGTGACCGGCCGGCTCGCCGTCCCCGGCCGGCTCGAACGGCCGGAACGGTCCGGGGCGGCCCGGGCGGCGGGCATCCTGCTGGGGGCGGCCGCCGACGCGGTGTTCGCCGACCCGCGCCGTGGGCACCCGGTCGCCGGGTTCGGCGCCTACGCGCTGGCCCTGGAGAACCGGCTCTACGCGCCGTCCCGGCCGCGGGGAGCCTTGTTCGCCGCCCTGGCCGTCGCGGCTCCCGTCGCGGGGGCCGCGGTGGCCGAGCGGGCGGCCCGGGGGCGACCCCTGCTGCAGCTCGGCGTCACGGCGGTCGCGACCTGGGCCTGCCTCGGCGGCACCAGCCTGGCCCGGGAGGGGGCGCTGATGGAGCGAGCCCTGGCCGCCGGCGACCTGGCGGCGGCTCGCGAGCGGCTCTCGCACCTGTGCGCCCGTGACCCGTCGGGCCTGCAGGCGCCCGAGCTGGCCCGCGCCACGGTGGAGTCCTTGGCCGAGAACTCGTCCGACGCGACAGTCGCCCCGCTCGTGTGGGCCGCCGTCGCCGGAGCGCCCGGGGTCGTGGCCTACCGCGTGGTGAACACGTTGGACGCGATGGTCGGGTACCGCTCGCGCCGCTACGAGCAGTTCGGCTGGGCCTCGGCCCGGCTGGACGACGCCGCGAACCTGGTCCCGGCCCGGCTGACCGCCGGCCTCACCGTGGCGCTCGCCCCGTTGGTCGGCGGATCGCGGGGCGCCACCTGGGCGACGCTGCGCCGGGACGGGGCGCACCACCCGAGCCCCAACGCGGGGCCCGTGGAGGCGGCGGCGGCCGGGGCGCTCGGCGTCCGGTTGGGCGGGGCGAACGTGTACGCGGGGGAGCAGGAGCAGCGACCGGTGCTCGGCGGGGACGGCCGGTCGCCGCAGGTCGCGGACATCCCACGCGCCGTGCGGCTGGGGCGCGCCGTGAGCCTGTCGGCGGTCGCAGTGGCGGCCGCGACCGCGCTCGCCCTGGGACGGAGGAGGCGGTCGTGCGGGGTGCGCTGATGGTCGCCGGGACGACCTCCGACGCGGGCAAGAGCGTCCTGGTCGCGGGCCTGTGCCGGTGGCTGGCCCGGCAGGGCGTGAGCGTCGCGCCCTTCAAGGCGCAGAACATGTCGCTCAACTCGTACGTCACGTCCGACGGCGGCGAGATCGGCCGGGCCCAGGCCATGCAGGCCCGGGCCGCCGGGATCGAACCGGAGACGGCGATGAACCCGGTGCTGCTGAAACCGGGTACCGACCGAACCAGCCAGGTCGTGGTGCGCGGCAAACCGTTCGCCGATGCCGGCGCCCTCGACTACGGCGACCTCACCCCGCAGCTGCTGCCGGTCGTGCTCGACTCGCTGGCCGAGCTGCGGGCGCGGTTCGACGTGGTGATCTGCGAGGGGGCGGGCAGCCCCGCCGAGATCAACCTCCGGCACCGCGACATCACGAACCTGGGGCTGGCGCGCCCGGCGAACCTGCCGGTCGTGGTCGTCGGCGACATCGACCGCGGTGGGGTGTTCGCGGCCCTGCACGGTACGGTCGCCCTGCTGGCCCCCGAGGACCAGCGCCTGATCAGCGGTTTCGTGGTGAACAAGTTCCGCGGCGACCCGGCCCTGCTCGAACCGGGGCTGCGGATGATCGGCGAGATCACGGGCCGGCCCGTGCTCGGCACGCTGCCCTACCTGACCGGGATGTGGCTCGACGTCGAGGACTCGCTCGACCTGGAGCACGACCGGGGTGAGCTGCGCCCACCGCTCGGGTCGGACGTCCTGCAGGTCGCCGTGCCCCGGCTGCCGCGGCTGTCGAACGTCACCGACATCGACGCGCTGGCCGCCGAACCCGGAGTGGTGGTGCGGTTCGTGCACCACGGGGCCGAACTGGCCGGGGCCGACCTCGTCCTCCTGCCCGGCACGCGCGCCACCGCCCACGACCTGGCCTGGCTGCGGGCCCGCGGTTTCGACGCGGCGGTCCTCGCCCACGCCGCGGCCGGGAAGCCGGTGCTCGGCATCTGCGGCGGCCACCAGATGCTCGGACGCACGGTCGTCGACGACGTCGAGGGCAAGGTCGGTGAGTTCCCCGGCCTCGGGTTGCTGCCGACCCGCACGCGGTTCGGGGCCGAGAAGGTGCTGGCCCGGCCGGTGGGAGAGGGGTACGGGCAGCGGGTCGAGGGGTACGAGATCCACCACGGGGTGGTCACTCTCGACGAGTCCGCCCCGGGCGCCGCGGCCGCCGAACCGTTCCTCGACGGCTGGCGCCTCGGGTCCGTGTGGGGCACCACGTGGCACGGCTGCCTGGAGAACGACGGGTTCCGTCGGGCGTTCCTGCGCGAGGTGGCGGCGGTCGCGGGTAAACCCGGGTTCGAACCGGCCCCCGACACGTCGTTCGCGGCGCTGCGCGAGGCCCGCCTCGACAGCCTGGCCGACGCCGTCGCCGAGCATCTCGACACGGCCGCGGTGGAGAAGCTGATCGTCGACGGCCCCACCCCGGGCCTGCCGGTCCTGCCCGGGCGCGGCTGATGACCGTCGCGGGGGAGGTCGAGCGGCAGGTCAAACGGCAGGTCAAACGGCAGGTCAAACGGCAGGTCAAACGGCACGGGAAGCACTACACGCCGCCCGCCTTGGCGAACTTTCTCGCGGGGCGGCTGCTGGCTCAGGTGGAGGGGCCCCGGCTGCGCGTGCTCGACCCGGCCTGCGGGGACGGCGAACTGCTGCTGGCCCTGGCCCGCACGGCCGGTGGTTCGGGCCCACCGCTGGAACTCGTCGGCTACGACCTCGACCCGGCCGCGCTGGAACTGGCCCGCCGGCGGGCGGCCGCGGACGGCGTCCCGGTCGACCTGCACCTGGGTGACTTCCTCGACCTGGCCCGCGACCTCGAACCCGGTTCGTTCGACGCGGTGATCAGCAACCCGCCCTACGTCCGCACCCAGCAGCTCGGGCGAGAGGCGGCGCAGGTGCTGGCGTCCCGGTTCGGGTTGAGCGGGCGGATCGACCTGACCCACCCCTTCGTGACTCTGATGCCCGCGCTCCTGCGCCACGGCGGGGCGCTGGCCCTGCTCTGCTCGAACCGGTTCCTGAGTACCCGGTCCGGGGCGAACGTCCGGGCCGTGCTGGAGGCGGACCTGCCGGTCGCCGAGCTCTACGACCTGGGTGACACCCGGCTGTTCGCCGCCTCCGTCCTGCCCGCCGTCGTCATCGCCCGCAAGGGAGCCCGCCCACCGGAACCGACCTTCGTCACCGCCTACGCCGACCCGACCGCCACGCCCACCACGGAGCGGTCCCTGTACGAGGCGCTCGCGACCGGCGACGCGACGGTGGCGCAGGAGGGCCGGGCGGTCGTCGTCCGGCACGGCGTCCTGGCCGTGCAGGGCCCCGGTGCGCCGTGGCGGCAGTCCCGTCCCGGCGAGGACGCCTGGCTGGAACGGCTGGGCGCCGCGACGTGGAAGACCTTCGGCGAGGTGGCCAGGATCCGGGTCGGCATCAAGACCACCGCCGACCCGGTCTTCATCGCCGACGACTGGTCCGGCCCCGACGCTCCCGAGCGGGCCCTGCTGCGCCCCCTGATCACCCACGAGGACGTCACGCCGTGGCGGGTCTCCACCGACCTGCCCCGCCGCGTGCTCTACCCGTACGACCTGAGCGCACCCACCCGGCGTCCCGTCGACCTGGCCGCCTACCCGCGCGCGGCCGCCTATCTGGAGTCGCACGCCGACCGGTTACGCGCCCGCCGGTACGTCACCGCCGCCGGCCGGGAGTGGTTCGAGCTGTGGGTGCCGCACCGCCCGGCGGGTTGGGCCGCACCCAAGATCGTCTTCCCGGACATCTCCGTCGAGCCGCGGTTCGCCCTCGACACCTCGGGGGCAGTCGTGAACGGCGACTGCTACTGGATCTCGACCGACGACCTCGCCCCCGGGCCGGACGGCGAGAACCTGGCCTACCTGATGCTCGCGGTCGCCAACTCCCGGCTGGCGGTCCGGTTCTACGACGGGGTGTGCGGCAACCGGCTCTACGCGGGGCGCCGCCGCTGGATGACCCAGTACGTCGCCCGGTTCCCGCTGCCCGACCCGGCGCGCCCGGCGTCCCGCGCCCTGACCGACGCCGTCCGGGACCGGCTCGCCCAGGGCGGGCTCCCGTCGTCCCCGGCCCTGGAGCCCCTGGTCGAAGCGGCCTTCGAACTCAGGGCGTGACACCCGGCTCCGCGCGTCACGCCCAGGCCTGAGGAGACGGCCGCCACGCGGCGCCCGGCCCGGACGCCCGGGTGGGTGTGGCAGGATCGCGAGCGACGAGCGTGGAGGAACCCGGCGTGAATCCGGGGCGGTCCCGCCACTGTGACCGGGGAGACCCGGGAGCCAGACAGTCCGCCTCGTCCGCCGCGCCCGCCGGGCCGGCGACTCGGCCGGTGGGCGTGGAGACCCCCGACGACGAAGGAGCGCGTGTGCCCCCCGCAACGCAGGCCTACCCGCTGTCGGCGGTGGTCGGCATGGACGACCTCGTCCTGTCCCTGCTGCTGACCAGCGTCGCGCCCGAGATCGGCGGGGTGCTGGTCCGGGGCGAGAAGGGCACCGCCAAGTCGACCGCCGTCCGGGCGCTGGCCGCGATCCTGCCCGCCGTGGCCGTGGTGCCCGGCTGCCGGTTCTCGTGCGACCCGGCCCGCCCCGACCCGAACTGTCCCGACGGCCCCCACGAGGCGCACGGGGTCGGGACGCAGCGCGACGCCCGCCTGGTCGAACTGCCCGTCGGAGCCACCGAGGACCGGCTGCTCGGCGCCCTCGACCTCGAACGTGCGCTGGCCGAGGGCGTGCGCGCCTACGAACCCGGGCTGCTGGCCGCCGCCCACCGGGGCGTCCTGTACGTCGACGAGGTCAACCTGCTGCACGACCACCTGGTCGACGTCCTGCTCGACGCCGCCGCCATGGGCCGCGCCCACGTCGAGCGCGAGTCGGTGTCGGTCACCCACGCCTCCCGGTTCGTGCTGGTCGGCACGATGAACCCCGAGGAGGGCGAGCTGCGCCCGCAGCTGCTCGACCGGTTCGGGTTGACCGTCGAGGTGAGGGCCAGCCGGGATCCCGATGAGCGGGCCGAGGTCGTGCGCCGCCGCCTGGCCTTCGACGACGACCCGGCCAAGTTCGCCGCGGCCTGGCAGCAGGCCGAGACCGACCTGGCCGAGCGCATCGTGACCGCCCGCGCGCTGCTGCCCGCCGTCGTCCTGCCCGACGCGGTGCTCCGCCAGATCAGCGGTGTGTGTGCGGCTTTCGAGGTGGACGGGATGCGCGCCGACCTGGTGGTGGCCCGGGCCGCGCGGGCCCACGCCGCGTGGGCGGGGCGCACGGTGGTGACCGAGGACGACGTCCGCGTCGCCGCCCGTTTCGCCCTCCCGCACCGCCGGCGCCGGGACCCGTTCGACGCGCCCGGGATGGACGACGAACGTCTCGAGCAGGCGCTGGAGGACTCGCGACCGGAGGACGAGCCGGAACCCGAGCCGGACGGCGAGGGCCCGCCCGAGGGCGGCGGCACGCCGCAGCCGCAGGACCGGGGAACGTCCGAGTCGCCCGACGACGCGGACGTTCCGCAGCCGGCTCCCGCCCCGGGTTCGGGCGGTACGAGCCAGGCCCGGGCGGGGGCCACGTTCCGGGTGAAGGCGCTGAAGGTGCCGGGTCTCGGGCAGGGCGCGTCCGGACGACGGTCGCGGGCGCTGACCTCGACCGGCCGGACCGTCGGGGCCCGGTCGTCCGGACCTCGGGGAGCGCTGCACCTGCCGGCCACCGTCGCCGCCGCGGCACCGCACCAGAAGGCCCGGGGCCGAAGCGGTCCCGGGTTGCAGCTGCGGTCCGGTGACCTGCGCACCGCGGTCCGCGAGGGCCGGGAGGGCAACCTGGTGCTGTTCTGCGTCGACGCCTCCGGGTCGATGGCGGCCCGGCAGCGGATGGCCGCGGTCAAGGGGGCCGTGATGAGTCTGCTGCTCGACGCCTACCAGCGTCGCGACCGGGTCGGTCTGGTGACGTTCCGCGGGGCGGAGGCCGAGCTCGCGCTGCACCCGACGGGCGCGGTCGAGGCGGCCCGGCACCGGCTCGACGGGTTGCGCACCGGGGGCCGGACGCCGCTGTACGCGGGCCTGCGCGAGGCGCACCGGATCATCGGCATCGAGCGGTTGCGCGACGCCCGGCGCCGCCCGCTGCTGGTCGTGGTCACGGACGGGCGGCACACGTCCGGCGCGGCGCCGTGGCCCGTCGCCGCGCGACTGGCCGCCGAGGGAGTGCGCAGCGTGGTCGTCGACTGCGAGGCGGGCGTCGTCCGGCTCGGGATGGCGGCCGAGCTGGCCGGGCACCTGAACGGCGAGCTGGTCCGGCTCGATGAGCTGCGCGCCGAGGGACTGGCCGGGATCGTCCGGGAGAGAACCGGTTCCGGGCGCCGCGAAGGGCGGGTGGCCTGATGCCGCAGGGACAGCCGCTCGTCGTCCCCCAGGACGGGCTCACCACCCGGCAGCGCCGCAACCGGCCGCTCGTCGTCGTCCACACGGGCGCGATGAAGGGCAAGTCGACCGCCGCGTTCGGGCTCGCCCTGCGGGGTTGGGCGCAGGGCTGGGACATCGGCGTCTTCCAGTTCGTGAAGTCGGCCAAGTGGAAGGTGGGGGAGGAGAACGCCTTCCGCGCGCTGGGCCGGGTGCACGACGAGACCGGCGAGGGCGGCCCGGTCGAGTGGCACAAGATGGGCGAGGGCTGGTCGTGGAGCCGTAAGCAGGGTTCCGACGACGACCACGCGGCCGCCGCGGCCGAGGGCTGGCTGGAGATCAAGCGCCGCCTCGAGACCGAACGGCACGACGTCTACGTGCTCGACGAGTTCACCTACCCGATGAAGTGGGGTTGGGTCGACGTCGACGACGTCGTGAAGACGCTCGTCGAACGCCCCGGCCACCAGCACGTGATCATCACCGGGCGCGACGCCGACCTGCGGCTGATCGAGGCCGCCGACCTGGTGATGGAGACCGGCAAGATCAAGCACCCGATGGACGCAGGGCAAAAGGGTCAGCGAGGCATCGAGTGGTAGCGCGGCTCGTCGTCGCGGCGCCGGCCAGCGGCCACGGGAAGACCAGTGTCGCAACGGGTCTGCTCGCCGCGTTCGCCGCCCGGGGTTTGACCGTCAGCCCGCACAAGATCGGCCCCGACTACATCGACCCCGGCTACCACGCACTGGCCGCCGGGCGCCCGGGCCGGACGCTCGACCCGTGGCTGGTCGGTGAGGAGCGCATCGTCGGGCTGTTCCGGCACGGCGCCGCGACCCCGGTGCCCGCCGACCTCGCCGTCGTCGAGGGGGTGATGGGCCTGCACGACGGGGCGGCCGGGCGCGGCGAGTTCTCCTCCACCGCGCACGTCGCCCGCCTGCTCGACGCGCCCGTCCTGCTGGTCGTCGACTGCACCGCGATGGGCCGCTCGGCCGCGGCGATCGTCGCCGGGCTGGCCGGTTTCGACCCGCGGGTGCGGGTGGGCGGGGTGGTGTTGAACCGGGTGGGCTCGGACCGGCACGAGATGATCCTCCGGGAGGCGTTGGCGGAGATCGGGATCCCCGTCCTCGGGGCGCTGCGCCGGCACGACGAACTGGCCACCCCGTCGCGACATCTCGGTCTGGTCCCGGTCGCCGAGCGGGCCGCCGAGGCGGTGCGGACGGTGCGGGCGCTGGGCGAGGTGGTCGCCGAGGCCGTCGACCTGGATGCCGTCCTGGCCCTGGCCCGGTCGGCGCCCGAGCTGAGCGAACCGGCCTGGTCGCCGTCGGAAGCCGTGCGGTATGCCCCGCCAGTGGGGGTGAATTTCCCGGAACCCGGCCCGGATCACCCCCACAAGCAGGGCACACGGCCGGTGGTCGCGGTGGCGGGGGGTGCCGCGTTCACCTTCTCCTATGCCGAGACCGCGGAGCTGCTCACGGCGGCGGGGGCGGAGGTCGTCACCGTCGACCCGCTGCACGACGAGACCTTGCCGCCGGGCACCGCCGGACTGGTGATCGGCGGCGGGTTCCCTGAGGTCTACGCCGAGCAGCTGTCCTCCAATGCCGCTCTGCGGCGTGCGGTCTCGCAGCTGGCCGCCTCGGGGGCGCCGGTCGCGGCCGAGTGCGCCGGGCTGCTCTACCTGGCCCGGGAGCTCGACGGCCGCCCGATGTGCGGGGTGCTCGACGTCGAGGCCACCATGACCCGCCGGCTGACCCTCGGGTACCGCGAGGCCACCGCCGTCGGCGGCTCGGCCCTGCTGCCGGCGGGAGCCGTGGTGCGGGGGCACGAGTTCCACCGGACGACGACCAGCCCGGGGGCCGGGGTCGGCTCGGCGGCCGCCTGGCGCTGGTCGGGCCCCGACGGCCGCGAACGGACGGAGGGGTTCGTCACGGGCAACGTGCATGCCTCGTACCTGCACCTGCACTGGGCCGGGAACCCGCAGATCGCGGTCTCTTTCGTGGCCGCCGCCCGGGCTGCGGCGCTGAGCGGGACCCGACCGTGACCGAGCGCCTGGTCGTGGGGGTCGGGCTGCGGCCCTCGGCCACCCCGGAGGCGTTGCGGAAGGCCGTCGAGACCGGGTTGCGGATCGCCCGCGTCCGGGCCGGCGACGACGCCGTCGTCACCACGCTCGCGACCCTGGATGTCCGGGTCGAGCACGACGCGGTGGTCGAGGTGGTGGCGCTGCTGCAGGTCGACGTGCGCGGGTTCGCCCCGGAACTGCTGGCCGCGCAACCCGTCTCGCAACGCAGCCCGCAGGCCGAGGAGGCGTTGGGGACGCCGGCCGTCGCCGAGGCCGCGGTGCTCGCCCTGGGGGGCGACGTCGTGGTGCCCAAGACCGTCGGGGACGGGGTGACCGTCGCGGTCGGCCGCCTCCCCGACCTGCACCACCACGGTGACGTCGAGGCCCGGGCGGCGGCGAACCTCGTCGACCTGGCCGTGAACGTGCGGCCCGGCGGACCGCCCGAGTGGCTGCGGGACCGGATCGTCACGTCGCTGGCCGACCTGGGCACCTATCCCGATCCGGCGCACGCCGTCGCGGCCGTCGCCGAACGGCACGGGCGCCGCCTCGACGAGGTGCTGCTGACCGCCGGCGGGGCGGAGGCCTTCACCCTGGTCGCCCGCGCGCTCGACCCGGCGCTGGCCGCCGTCGTCCATCCGCAGTTCACCGAACCCGAGGCCGCACTGCGGGCCGCGAACCGGCCCGTGACCCGCGTCCCGCTCACTCCGCCGTACACGTTCGACCCGGCCCTCGTCCCCGAGTCGGCCGACCTGGTCATGATCGGCAACCCGACCAACCCGACCTCCGTGCTGCATCCGCGCGACGCGATCGCCGAGTTGGCCCGCCCCGGAAGGGTTCTCGTCGTCGACGAGGCGTTCATGGACGCCGTGCCGGGCGAGCCGGAGACGCTCACCGGTGAGCGGTTGCCCGGCCTCGTCGTCGTCCGGAGCCTGACCAAGACCTGGGCGCTGGCCGGGCTGCGTGTCGGCTACGTGGTGGGGGACCCGGCGGTTCTCGCCAAACTGGCGGCCGCCCAACCCATGTGGTCGGTCAGCGGCCCCGCCCTGGCCGCCGCCGCGGCGACCGCCGGGGAACGCGCCGTCGCCGAGGCCCAGCGCCGGGCCGTGGACCTCGAGGCTCAACGCGAGTATCTGATCGAGCGGCTGGCCCGGATCGACGGGCTGGCCGTCGTCCCCGGGTCACGTGCCCCGTTCGTGCTGCTGCGTGGCCCGATCGGCACCGGACCGCACGCCCTCTACGACGGCCTGCGCGCCCGCGGCTGGCTGGCCCGCCGCGGCGACACGTTCCCCGGGCTCGGCCACGGCTGGGTGCGGGTGGCCGTGCGCGACCGCGACACCACCGACCGGTTCACCCACGACCTCGCCACCCTGCTGCACCCGCCTGCCGACACCCCGGAGAGACCATGAGCACCCTGACCGAGACCCTCGTCGCCGTCCGCCCCGCCGACCCGGCCGCCACCCGGGCCGCCCTCGACCGGCAGGACCGCCTGACCAAGCCGCGCGGCGCCCTCGGGCAGCTGGAGGCCGTGTCCGTGCGGCTGGCCGGCCTGGCCGGGACCTGCCCGCCGCCGATGCCGGAGCCCGCCGCCGTGGCCGTGTTCGCTGCCGACCACGGCGTCCACGCCCAGGGCGTCTCGCCGTGGCCGCAGGAGGTCACCGGGCAGATGGTGGCCAACTTCCTGGCCGGGGGCGCCGCCATCAACGCCTTCGCCCGGCGGTCCGGTGCGGCGGTCGTCGTCGTGGACGCGGGCGTCGCCACGTCGCTGGACGGACTGGTCCCCGACGGAGCCGTGGCCGAGGATGCGACGCAGGTCGACGCCGACGCGCCGAAGCTGCTGGCTCGCAAGGTCCGGCCCGGCACGGGCGACCTCTCCACGGGCCCGGCCATGACCCGCGACGAGGCCGTCGCCGCGCTGGAACTCGGCATCGAGGTCGCGAACGGCCTGGTCGACGCCGGCTACCGGTGCCTGATCACCGGTGACATGGGGATCGCCAACACCACCGCCAGCGCCGCCCTGATCGCCGCCTTCACCGGTGCCTCCGCCGACGTCGTCACGGGCCGCGGCACGGGCATCGACGACGAGACGCTGAACCGCAAGGTCGCCGTCGTGCAGCGCGCGCTCGACCTGCACTCCGCAGTGGTGCAGGAGGGCGACGGGGTCGAGATCGTCGCCGCGCTGGGCGGTCTCGAGCACGCCGCGATCGCCGGGTTCGTGCTGGGCGCCGCGGCCCGCCGGGTGCCGGTGATCCTGGACGGCGTGATCGCCGGGTCCGCCGCGCTGGTCGCCCAGGCCCTGGCCCCCGCCGCCGTCGACGCCTGCGTGGCCGGCCACCGCTCCGCCGAGCCCGGTCACGCCGTCGCCCTGGCCGCGCTGGGCCTGACGCCCATGGTCGATCTCGAGCTGCGGCTCGGTGAGGGCACCGGGGCCGCGCTGGCCCTGCCGCTGGTGCAGGCCGCCGTCGCCGCGCTGGGCGAGATGGCCACCTTCGACTCGGCCGGGGTGGCCGACAAGGGCGAGTGAGGGCGGCTCCGCACGCACCTGGGAGAATCGCCGACGTGGACACCCCCTACCTGGCCGGTCTGGACCTGCGCGGACGCCGCGTCGTCGTGGTCGGCGGCGGGCGCGTCGCCCAGCGCCGCCTGCCGGTGCTGCTGGAGGCGGGGGCCCGGGTCGAGCTGGTGTCGCCGCAGGTCACCGCCGCTATCGAGGGAATGGCGGGGGCCGACGAGATCGTCTGGACGGCCCGCCCCTTCGCCCCCGGCGACCTGAGCGGCGCCTGGTACGCGATGGCCCTGACCGACGACGCCGCCGTGAACGCGCAGGTGGTCGAGGAGGCGAGCGCGGCCCGGATCTTCTGCGTGCGCGCGGACGACGCGGTGGCCGGCACCGCCGCGACCCCCGCCACCGGCGGGTGGAGCGGCCTGCGCCTGGCCGTGACCAGCGGGCGCCTGGCGCCCGGGGGAGCGGGACCCGCGGGCGGGCACGACCCGCTGCGGGCCGCGGCGGTGCGGGACGCCGTCCTCGAGTGGTTGCGGTCCGGTGCGGCCGACCGCCCCTCGGCTCGGGAGGCCCGGACGGCGGGACGCGAGCTCGGGTCGCTGCCGGGGGTCGCGCTGGTCGGCGGCGGCCCGGGCGACCCGGAGCTGATCACGGTGCGCGGTCGGCGGCTGCTGGCCCAGGCCGACGTCGTCGTCACGGACCGGCTGGCGCCGTTGGCCCTGCTCGACGAGCTCGACCCCGACGTCGAGATCGTCGACGCCACCAAGCTGCCGCGGGGCCGGTTCATGGCTCAGGAGGCGATCAACGCCTGCCTGGTGGAGAAGGCGCTCGAGGGGAAGTTCGTCGTCCGGCTGAAGGGCGGCGACCCCTATGTGTTCGGGCGGGGGTCCGAGGAGCTCGACGCCTGCGTGGCGGCGGGGGTGCCGGTGACCGTCGTCCCGGGGTTGAGCAGTTCGATCGCCGTGCCGGGGCTGGCGGGCATCCCGCTGACGCACCGCGGGGTGGCGCACGAGGCGGTGATCGTGTCGGGGCACTTGCCGCCCGGGCACGCGGAGTCGCTGGTCGACTGGGCTGCGCTCGGCCGGCTGCGCGGGACGGTCGTCGTGCTGATGGGGGTGCAGAACCTCGGCGCCATCGCGCAGGCCCTGGTGGACGGCGGGCGCGAGCCCGGCACCCCGGTCGCCGTGGTGCAGGACGGGTCGATGCCCGGGGAGCAGGTCACCCGCGGCACCCTGGCCACCATCGAGAAGGTCGCCGTCGAGTCGGGGGTGCGCGCCCCGGCGATCATCGTGGTGGGCGGGGTCGTCGCGCCCCGCTGACCACCGACGGGGCTGCCGGAGATCCCGGCAGCCCCGCGCCTCCGTCATCCCTCGCGCGGTGGTCAGAGGTTGGTGGTGGCGATGCACGCCCCGGACTTGGTGTGGACGATCAGCTGGGCCTTGTTCCACTTGGGCGTGTCCAGCAGGCCGGAGTCGCGCACCTTGTCGGCCACCTGGTAGTTCCGGAACGTCACCGGGACGCCGCCCCGCGGGGCCCAGCGCAGCCACGGGTCGACCGCGCCCGTCGCCGGGTTGATCAGACCGACCTCGACGCTGGTCGCCTTGTAGCCGCCCCCGGTGCCGCCCGCCGTCCAGTCCACCCCGCTGGTGTGCGCTCGTTCCTTCAGCGGGTAGCCGCCGCGGGTGTCGGTGAAGTTGTTCAGGTGCAGCGCCGCGGTCGCGGTCCGGTTGATCCGGCAGTTCAGCGAGATCAGCTTGCCGGTGGCGGCATCGGCGCTGGCCGGCACGGCCACCAGCGTGGACGCGACGACGGCCGCCGTCACGAAAACCTTCTTGAACCGGTTCATTTCGTTCTCCTTGATCGTCGATCAGCCCCCCTTGAGCTGACCCTGTAGACCTCGGGACGGGCGGGACAGGTTGCCCCGTTCGCGAAACTTCTCCAGAAACGCGGGCGGGCGCGACCGCTCACAGGACGTGTCCAGGGAAGCCACAGGCCCCGGCCACCTCGGCGTTCGACAGTCCTGGCATGACGACCACGGCCGACTCCGGACCCCTGATCAGGCAACGGTCACCGCATGCGGAGACCTTCGAGCTCGACCACGCCTCGGGCGGAGGCGCGGGACCCACGCGCCGCGGTCACCGCACCGACCCGCCGGGGCCTGCGCTGGGCGCCGACCCGCGCTGGGTGCGGCCCGGCCTCGTGCTGCTGCTGGCTGCGACGGCGCTGTTCTACATCTGGGACCTGTCCGCGTCCGGCTACGCCAACTCCTTCTATGCCGCGGCCGCCCAGGCGGGCTCGCAGAGCTGGAAGGCGTGGTTCTTCGGGGCCATCGACAGCTCGAACTTCATCACCGTGGACAAGCCACCGGCCTCGCTGTGGGTGATGGGCCTGTCGGGGCGGATCTTCGGGTTCAACTCCTGGAGCCTGCTGGTGCCGCAGGCGATCGAGGGTGTGCTGGCGGTGTGGTTGCTGTTCGCGACCGTGCGCCGCTGGTTCGGGAGCGCGGCCGGGCTGGCCGCGGGGGCGATGCTCGCGCTGACCCCGGCCGCGGTACTGATGTTCCGGTTCGACAACCCCGACGCCCTGCTCGTGCTGCTCATGGTCGCGGCCGCGTACTGCCTGACCCGGGCCCTGGAGACGGCGTCGACCCGGTGGATCGCGCTGGCGGGGCTGGCACTCGGGTTCGCGTTCCTCGCCAAGATGCTCCAGGGCTGGCTGGTGGTGCCGGCTTTCGCGCTCGCCTACCTGATCTGCGCGCCGGCCGGTCTGTGGAGGCGGTTGGGGCAGCTGGTCGTCGCGCTCGTGTCGATGGTGGTCGGGGCCGGCTGGTGGGTTGCGATCGTGCAGGTGTGGCCGGCGTCGTCGCGGCCCTACATCGGTGGTTCCGGGGACAACTCGGCGCTGGGCCTGGCGCTGGGCTACAACGGTCTGGGCCGGATCTTCGGCGGGGACGGCAACGGTGGGGGCGGCGGGATGGGCGGTGGCGCAGCCGGTTCGAGCTTCGGCGGGGCCACGGGGTTGAACCGGTTGTTCTCCTCCGAGATGGGCAACGAGATCTCCTGGCTGCTGCCGGCGGCGCTGATCGCGCTCGTCCTCGGGCTGGCCGCGACGGCCCGGCGCCCGCGCACCGACCGGACGCGGGCCGCGCTGATCATCTGGGGCGGCTGGCTTCTCGTCACCGCGGCGACCTTCAGTTACATGGAGGGCACGATCCACCCGTACTACACGGTCGCCCTGGCTCCCGCCGTCGCCGCGCTGGTGGCCATCGGCGGCAAGCTGATGTGGGACCACCGGGCCCAGTTCGCCGCCCGGGCCGGGCTTTCCGCGATGGTGATCGCGACGGCGACCTGGAGCTACGTGTTGCTGAACCGCAACCCCGACTGGTACCCCGCGCTGCGGTACGCGGTGCTGATGGCCGGACTGTCGATCGGTCTCGGCCTGCTGGCCGGCCCGGTGCTCGGGTTCGGACGACGGGCGCTCGCCGCGCTGCTGCTGGCGGGCGTTCTGGTCGGAGGTGTCGGCACAGCCTCCTACGCGGTCGCGACGGCCGGACAGCCGCACTCCGGTTCGATCCCGTCGGTCGGTCCGAGCAGTGCCCAGACCGGCGGCATGGGCGGCGGTTTCGGCGGTGGCGGGACCCGCGGCGGGTCGGGAGGCTCGAGCAGCACGAGTTCGGACGGGACGTCGTCCAGCAGCTCGAGCACCTACAGCTCGGTCTCGGAGGCGCTGCAGGCGACGAGCACCACGTGGTCGGCGGCGACCGTCGGCTCGAACAGTGCGGCCTCGCTGGAACTCGACAGCGGCACCGCGGTGATGGCGATCGGCGGGTTCAGCGGTACCGACGACGCCCCGACGCTGGCCCAGTTCGAGCAGTACGTGGCCGACGGCCGGATCACGTACTTCGTCGCCTCCGGCGGGATGGGCGGCGGAGGTGGGATGGGCGGTCAGGGCTCGGGTTCCGAGATCACCGCCTGGGTCGAGGCCAACTACACCGCCGTCACGATCGGTGGACAGACGGTCTACGACCTCACGCAGGCCCTGAGCTGATCACTCCGGTCGGGGCGTGACCAGCAGCGGCATGGTGGCTCGGCGGACGAGTCGGGAGGACAGTCCGCCGAGCAGCACCAGCCGCACCGGCCCGTAACCTCGTGACCCGACCACCATCAGGTCGGCCTCGGCCTCCGCGAGCCGGTCGACGACGTCGCCGACCAAGAGGCGGGTCGCGGGAGTGGTGCCGAGCTCGGGGGCCAGGCGTTGCGCGGCGGCCTCGAGCGCCGCGGTGAAACTCTCCCTGGCCGTCGCGGCGAAGGCGTTCTGGGCGTCCACGCCGACCAGCCAGGGCACAGTGCTGTTCTCCTCGGCGAGGGCCGTCAGCAGAGTGAGCTCGCCGCGGGCGCGTCGGGTCAGGTCGGCGGCGACCTCGGCGGCCAGCCGGCCCTCCTCGGTGTCCTGGTAGGCGACGGCGACCCGCAGGACGGGTGCGGGGGGCTGCCCGGCGTAACCCCGCGGCGCGACGGCCACCGGGGTCTCGGCGCCCGACAGCAGGCGGCTGGCGGTACTGCCGGCCAGCACCCGGCCACCCGCGTACCCCTCGGTCTCGGCGGAGCCGACCACGATCACCGAAGCGTCCAGCTCGCGGGCCAGCTCGGACAGGCCGCGGGCGGCCGACGGCGCCGGGACGAGCCGGAACTCGACCCCGTGCTCAGGGGACTGCGACCCCAGCCGCGCACGGGCGTCGTCCAGCGTGCGCTGCGACTCGGCCCGGCGGTCGGAGACCCACTCGGCGTCGACCCGGCCGATGCCGAGTTCGGCCGGGGCGGCATAGATCTTGGCCACCACGAGCGGCACCTGCAGGGTCGCGGCCAGGAGCCGGCCGAGCGCGAGCGCGTCGTGGCCGGAGGCGTCGGCGTGGTAGCCGACGACCACGGGGCCCGAGAGTTCGCTCGACATCGCCATCCCTCCTCAGCCGCGGGCGGACGGCTCGGTGCGCAGCCGTGAATGGGAGTAGCCGTAGAAGACGTAGATCGCCAGACCCACCACGAGCCAGACGACGAACCGCACCCAGGTGTCGAACGGCAGGTCCTTCATCAGGTACAACGCGAACAGGATGCCGAGGCCTGGGAACACCGGCGACAGCGGGACCCGGTAGGGGCGCGGCATGTCGGGCCGCGTCCGGCGCAGGACGATGACGCCGATGTTGACGAGGATGAAGGCGAACAGGGTGCCGATGTTGACCAGTTTCACGATCTCCCCGAGCGGGACGAGCGCGGCGAGAATCGCGATCAGAACACCCATGCCGATGGTCAGTCGGGCCGGAGTGCCATAGCGCGGGTGCACGGTCGCCAGCCCGCGGGGCAGCAGCCCGTCGCGGCACATGGCGAAGAAGATGCGGGTCTGGCCGTACATGATGACGAGCACCACGCTGGTGATGGCCACCAGGGCGCCGAAGGCGAGAATGCCCGCGGCCCAGGAGATCCCGGCGCCGTCGCGCAGGGCGGCGGCCAGCGGCGCGTCGCTGCCGCCCAGCGTCTGCGGGCTGGCGATGCCGATGGCGCCGGCCGCGACCAGCACGTAGAAGATGGTGCAGATCACCAGTGAGCCGATGATCGCCAGCGGCAGGTCGCGCTTGGGGTTGTTCGCCTCCTCGCTACCGGTCGAGACCGCGTCGAACCCGATGAACGCGAAGAAGATGACGGAGGCGGCCGTGGTGATGCCGTCGACGCCCTTCGGGCTGAAGTCGTCGAAGTGCGACGGGTTGAAGTTCAGGAAGGCGATCACGATGAAGAAGACGAGGATCAGCAGCTTGATGCCGACCATGATCAGGTTGGCGCGGGCGCTCTCCCGGGTGCCGCGTACGAGCAGGAACGTGATCACCGCGACGATGAAGACGGCGGGCAGGTTGAAGACGCCACCGTCGGAGGGGGACATGGAGATCGCGTCGGGAAGCTGCCATCCGAAGGCGGACTGGAGGAATTCGTTGACGTTGCCGCCCCAACCGACCGCGACCGCAGCCACGCTGACTCCGTACTCGAGGATGAGGTCCCAACCGATGATCCAGGCGACCAGTTCGCCCAGGGTCGCGTAGCTGTAGGTGTACGCACTGCCCGACACCGGTATGGACGAGGCGAGTTCGGCGTAGGACAACGCCGAGAAGACGCAGGCGACGGCGGCCAGCACGAACGAGATGACGACCGCGGGGCCGGCGGTCAGCGCGCCCTCGCCGATCACGACGAAGATGCCCGTGCCGATGATGGCGCCGACGCCGAAGGCCGTGAGCTGGCCGGCCCCGACGGACTTCTTCAGCCCCTCGCCCTCGTGTTCGGTCGAGGCGACGAGGTCGGCGACGTCCCGGACGGCGAAGATGCGGGAGCGGACGTCGCCCGTTCCGTTGGTTGACCCGCCGGTGGATGCAGTGCTCACGGGAACCTCCGATCGTCACATTTCGGACGATCGTAAGTCGGTGGGATTCGAAGCGCCCGCCGACATCATCGGGCCGCGCTCAGACGACCTGCGGCGCCCAGTCGGGGTCGCGCCCCGAGAAGCCGAGCAACCGGTCGAGCGCCGGCGCGTCCTCAGGCACCTCCACGACCGGCCCGAAATCCTTTCCCTCGCCGCGATACTCGTCGCTCAGCATGTTCGGGGCGAAGGCGAGGGAGGCCTCGCTCGCGGCCGCCGGCGGGTTCCACGGCCGGTTCGCGCCCCGCGCGAGGTCCCAGCCGTGCATCTGGTACTCCCACACCATCATTCCCAGCACGGCCGAACCGGGCAGCTCGGACGACAGTTTCACGGGGCCGTCCGCGTGCCCGGCCGCGACCGACGTACGGATGGAGTCGGCCGCCTCCCGCACCTTCGCGGCCGCCTCGGTCGGGTCCTCGGGCGCCCGGGTCTCCTTCGGGTCGACCCGCGGCTGCTCGCCGGACGGGTCGGCGAGGGCCTGGGCGAAGTAGGTGAGCCAGCCGACGATGTGGTTGCGCACGTCGCCGACCGACATGCCCGGGCACGGGGTGGGCTGGTCGTAGGCCTCCGGTGGCACGCTCGCGACCAGGTTCGACAGGTCGGCGAGCACGGGCTGGATCAGCTCGGCCGCGTCGGGGGTGGCTTCCTGGGTCTCCGGCTCCGTCGTCATGCCCCGTCACGCTAGTGCGGAGCCCTCGGCCCGCAAGCTTGACGGACAAGTAGTAAGCGCGCTTAGTATATCGGTCATGAAGCTGGTCACCGCGCAGATCGTCTCGTCCGCCCCGCCGTCCGCCTTCTTCGCGAAGTGGGCCGACATGGCCACCTGGCCCGAGTGGAACGCCGACACCGAGTGGGTCCGCCTCGACGGCCCGTTCGTCGAAGGGGCCACCGGGAAGCTGAAGCCGAAGGGTGGCCCCGTGGTGCCGTTCGTCGTGCAGAAGCTGGTCGCCGGGCGGGAGTTCGTCGACGTCTCGACGCTGCTCGGCGCCCGGCTGACGTTCGACCACCAGGTCGCGGTCGAGCCGCAGGGCACCGTCGTGACCGTCACGGTCACCCTGACGGGCCCTCTCGCGCGGGTCTGGAACCTGATCCTCGGCAAGGGCATCCGCACCACGGCCGACCGCGACCTCGCGGCGTTGGCCGAGGCGGCCGCGCAGGTGCCCGCGGCCTGATGGCGGGGCTGGACACCCGCCACTCCTCGGCGGAGGAGAGCCCGGGCCTCCTGCTCTGGCAGGTCACGAACCGGTGGCAGGCCGCTCAGCGCGCCGCGCTCAAGCCGTTCGGCCTGACGCACGTGCAGTTCGTGCTGCTCGCCTCGTTGACCTACCTGGAACCCGCGCTCGACGGGCCGGTCAGCCAGCGGCGCCTGGCCGACCATGCCGCGACCGACCCGATGATGACCTCACAGGTGCTGCGGGTGCTCGAGCAGCGGGGGCTCGTCGTCCGGCACCCCGACCCCGCCGACGCGCGGGCCCGGGCCCTCCGGGTCACGTCCGCCGGGGCGGAGCTCGCCAACCGGGCCGTGGTGGCCGTGGAGGCCTGCGACGTCGAGTTCTTCGGCCCGCTCGCCGGCGACCTCGCCGGTCTCCTCCGCCGGCTGCGAGACCTGGCCTAGTCCTCCAGGTCGCCTTCGGTCTCGAGGAACACCTGCTTCAGTGCGGCCAGCTGTTCCGGATCGGGTTCGGCCCACAGGCCGCGCTCGGCCGCCTCGAGCAACCGCTCGGTCATGCCGTGCAGCGCCCACGGGTTCGACTCGCTGAGGAACTTCTTCATCGCCTCGTCGAGCACGTAGGTCTCGGCGAGCTTGCCGTACATCCAGTCCGCCACCACCCCGGTCGTGGCGTCGTAACCGAACAGGTAGTCGACCGTGGCGGCCATCTCGAAGGCGCCCTTGTACCCGTGCCGCTGCATCGCGGCCAGCCAGCGCGGGTTGACCACGCGGGACCGGAAGACCCGCGAGACCTCCTCGTGCAGGCTGCGGGTGCGGACGGCGGTGGGCTGGGTCGAGTCGCCGATGTACGCCTTGGGCGCGCGGCCCGTGAGCGCACGGACCATCGTGACCATGCCGCCGTGGTACTGGAAGTAGTCGTCGGAGTCGGCGATGTCGTGCTCGGCGGAGTCGTAGTTCTTCGCGGCGACGTTGATCCGCTTGTAGCTGGCCTCCATGTCGGAACGCGCCTCACGTCCGTCGAGCCCACGCCCGTAGGCGTACCCGCCCCACACGGCGTACACCTCGGCCAGGTCGGCGTCGTCCCGCCAGGTCTTGGTGTCGATCAGCGGCAGGAGCCCCGCACCGTACGCGCCGGGCTTGGAGCCGAAGATCCTTGTGGTGGCCCGCCTCTCGTCACCGTGGGCGGCGAGGTCGGCCTGCACGTGCTCGCGTACGTAGTTGTCCGGCTCGTCCTGCGCGGCGGCCAGCTGTACGGCGTCGTCGAGCATGGTGACGACGTGCGGGAAGGCGTCCCGGAAGAAGCCGGAGATGCGCACGGTGACGTCCACCCGCGGGCGGCCGAGCTCCGCCCGGGGGATCGGCTCCAGCGACGTGATGCGCCGCGACGCGTCGTCCCACACCGGGCGCACGCCGAGCAGCGCGAGCACCTCGGCCACGTCGTCCCCGCTGGTCCGCATCGCGCTGGTGCCCCACACCGAAAGCCCGACCGAGCGGGGCCATTCGCCCTCGTCCGAGCGGTACCGCTCGAGCAACGAGTCGGCCATCGCGCGACCCGTCTCCCAGGCCAACCGGCTCGGCACGGCCCGCGGGTCGACCGAGTAGAAGTTGCGCCCGGTCGGCAGCACGTTGACCAACCCGCGCAGCGGCGACCCGGACGGCCCGGGCGCCACGAACCCGCCCTCCAGGGCGTGCAGGACGGCGGTCAGCTCGTCGGTCGTCGCGTCCAGCCGGGGCGCGACCTCGGTCGCCGCGAAGGTCAGCACGCGCCAGACCGCGTTCGCGTCGGCCTCGGCCGGCAAATCGGTGACCAGACCGTCCACGGCGTCGGGGTTCCACGCGGCGTCGGCCAGCGCCTGGACCAGTGAGCGGCCCAGGTCCTCCGCGGCGTCCACCTCGGCGGTGCCCTCCGCGTCGGCCGCCAACCCCAGCGCCTCGCGCAGGCCCGGCAGCGACTGCGCGCCGCCCCACAGCTGGCGTGCCCGCAGCATCGAGTTCACCAGGTTGACCTTCGTCGGCCCGGCCGGCGGGTCGCCGAGAATGTGCAGCCCGTCGCGGATCTGAGCGTCCTTGACCTGGCAGAGCCACCCGTCCAGGTGCAGGATCATGTCGTCGAACTCGGCCTCGTGCGGGCGCTCCGCCAGCCCCAGGTCGTGGTCCAGCTGGGCGGCCCGCATCAGCGTCCAGATCTGGCTCTGCACCGCGGGCGCCTTCGACGGGTCGAGGGCCTGGACGGCCGCGTACTCGTCGAGAAGCTGTTCCAGCCGGGCGATGTCGCCGTAGCTGTCGGCGCGCGCCATGGGCGGCACGAGGTGGTCGACGAGTGTCGCGTGGGCCCGGCGCTTGGCCTGCGTGCCCTCGCCCGGGTCGTTCACCAGGAACGGGTAGATCAGGGGCAGGTTGCCCAGCGCCACGTCGGGCGTGCACGTCGCCGACATCGCCATGTTCTTGCCCGGCGTCCACTCCAGGGTGCCGTGCTTGCCCAGGTGGACGACCGCGTCGGCGCCGAAACCGCCGTCCGCGACGGGCCGGTTCAGCCAGTGGTAGGCGGCCAGGTAGTGGTGCGAGGGCGGCATGTCCGGGTCGTGGTAGATCGCCACCGGGTTGTCGCCGAACCCGCGCGGGGGCTGCAGCAGCAGCACCAGGTTGCCCCGGGCGATCGCGGCCAGCACGAGGTCGCCGTCGGGGTCCCCGGAGCGTTCGGGCCCGGGCTCGGTGTCGAGGAACAGCGTGCCCGGTGCGTCCCCCCAGGCCGTCGTGACGTCGTCCCGGAACTCCTGCGGGAGGCCGGCGAACCACGACCGGTAGGCGGCGGCCGGCACCCGGATCGTGTTGGCCGACAGCTGCTCCTGCGTCAGCCAGTCGAGGTCCAGGCCGCCGGCGTCGATCAGCCCGTGCACCAGGGCGTCGCCGTCCATGGCCTCCAGACCCGGCAGCGCGTCGGGGCCCTCCAGGGGCCCGACGTCGTAGCCGGCGCCGTGCAGGGCCCGCAGCAGCCGCAACGCCGAGGCCGGGGTGTCCAGCCCCACCGCGTTGCCGATCCTGGCGTGCTTCGTGGGGTAGGCGGTCAGCACCAGCGCCACCCGCTTGTCGGCGTTCGGCAGGTGCCGCAGCCGGGCGTGCGCGATGGCGATACCCGCCGCCCGCCGGGCCCTCTCGGGGTCGGCGACGTACCGGGTGAGCCCGTCGGTGCCCAGCTCCTTGAACGAGAACGGGACCGTGATGATGCGCCCGTCGAACTCCGGGATCGCCACCTGGTTCGCCGCGTCCAACGGGGTCAGGCCGTCGGTGGACCCCAGCCACGTCTCGCGCGACGAGAGCGTCGAGATCGCCTGCAGGATCGGGACGTCCAGCGCGGCCAGGGCCCCGATGTCCCAGCTCGACTCGTCGCCGCCCGCCGTGGCGTTGGCCGGCCGGTTGCCCCCCGCGGCGAGCACGGTGACCAGCAGCGCGTCGGCCGTGCCGAGCAGGCCCAGCAGCTCGTCGTCCGCACCCCGCAGGCTGGCGCAGAAGATCGGCAGCGGCGTGCCGCCCTCCGTCTCGATCGCGGTGCACAGCGCCTCGACGAACGCGGTGTTCCCGGCGACCTGGTGGGCCCGGTAGTAGAGGACGGCGATCGTCGGCGCACCGGGTGCGGCCGGGGCCGCCTCCCGGGCCAGCACACCCCACGCCGGGGTGACCGCGGGCGGTTCGAAGCCGAACCCGGTCAGCAGCAGGGTGTCGCAGAGGAAGGCGTGCAGCTGGGTCAGGTTCTCGGCGCCGCCCTCGACCAGGTACCCGTGCGCCTGCGTGGCCACCCCGACGGGCACGCTCGACAGCTGCATCAGGTCGGCGTCCGGCAGCGCCTCGCCCGACAGGACGACGGTCGGCACCCCGGACGCCAGCACGGCGTCCAGCCCCGACTCCCACGCCCGGCGGCCGCCGAGCAGGCGCACCACGGCCAGGCTCACGCCGTCCAGCAGCGCGTCGAGGTCCTCGACCCGGTTCGGGTTCGCGAGCCGGTACGGGGCGCCCGAGGCCTGCGCGGAGAGCAGGTCGGTGTCGGACGTCGAGACGAGCAGGACGGTGGGGACGGTGTCGAGGTCGGGCACCCGGCCATGCTGTCATGCGCGACGGCGGGCCCGGCCGACCCGACCGGTGGTGGAGACCACGCCTCCAAGATCACGGAAAACCCGTCGTTCCGTCCGGTCTGCGCCAGAGGAACGACGGGTTTCCGGTGATCATGGCCGCCGGGAAGTGGATGTCCGTGGGCCGGGTTAGCGTCGTCCCCGTGTTGGAGGCCACCCCGCAACCCCGGGCCGTCGCCGCGGCCGTGGCCCTGGCGCTGGCCACCTTCGCGTTCGTCACGACCGAGCTCCTGCCCGTCGGCCTGCTCACCGTGATGGCCGCCGACCTGGGGCGATCGCGCTCGGAGGTCGGCTTCCTGGTCTCCGGGTACGCGGTCGTGGTGATCCTGGCGTCGATCCCGCTGACCCGGCTGACCTCGCACCTGCCGCGGCGCACCGTGCTGGCGGGCACGCTCGCCGTGTTCACCGCGGCATCGGTGCTCACGGCGGCGGCGCCGTCGTACGAACTGCTGTTCGCCGCCCGCCTGGTGACCGCGCTGGCCCAGGCCCTGTTCTGGTCGGTGGTCATCCCCGCGGCGGCCGGCCTGTTCGCGCCGGTGGTGCGGGGCCGGGTCGTCGCCCGCCTGCAGCTGGGCACCACGATGGCCCCGCTGCTCGGCGTCCCGGTCGGCACCTGGCTGGGGCAGCAGGTCGGCTGGCGCATCCCGTTCCTCGTGCTCGCCGGGGTGGGGCTGCTGATCGGCTCGGCGGTGCTCGGGCTGATGCCGAGCGAGGCGCCCGATGCCACGAGCGCCTCCCGCGGGGCCGTCCCCGACCGGCGCCGCTACGTCGTGATCGTGCTCGTGACGTCGTTGGCGGCGATGGCCGCCTTCACCTTCTTCACCTACGTGACCCCGTTCCTGCTCGACGTGACCGGTGTCGCGGCGGGCGCGCTGGGCGCGTTCCTGCTGCTCGGCGGGCTGTCCGGGGCCGTGACGGCCGCGGTGCTCGGACCGCTGCTCGACCGCTACCCGTACGGTGCCGTCCTGCTGCCCGTGGCCCTGCTCTGCGTCACGCTGGCCCTGCTCACGGCGGCCGGCGGTGTGACGGTCGCCGTGGTCGTGGCCCTGCTGCTGTTCGGCACGGTGATGACGGCGCTGTCGAGCTCCGTCGGGACGGCCAGCCTGCACGTCGCCCCGGGGGCGACGGACCTCGCCGGGGCGGGCACCAGCACCGCGTTCAACATCGGGATCGCCGGGGGCTCCGCGCTGGGTGGGGCCCTGGTCGGCGGCGTCGGGATCGAGGCCGTCGCCCCGGTCGCCCTCGGTCTGGCGGTGCTGGCGCTGGCGCTGCTCCCGCTCGGTCTGCGTCCGAGCCCCTCCGCGGCCGTCGGCCCTGTCGGTCCCGTCGCCTAGGGTCGAAACGTGACGGGTTGCGTGGTGCACGGCTGGTGGGCGCTGCCCGCGCACGCCGCCGACCCCGGTCACCTGGTGCTCTGGGCGGAGGACGCCACGGGCCCGGCCCCGGTGCCGCGCCGCCGGTCCCAGCGGGCGCGGGTGCAGTCGCACCCGTTCGCGCTCGAGGCCGACGAGCTGCGGGGCGCACTCGGTCTGGACCGGACGGTGCCGGCGGGTGAGGCCGTGCTCGACCTGCCGGGGTTCACGCACACCCCGCTGGCGTCACCGCAGCTGAGCGACCTGGGCGTCGGGCTGGGGGCGGCCGCCGCCGAGGGCGAGCAACCGCGGCGGCGCGACGACGTCCGCTGGTCGGTCCCGACGCTGCAGGTCCCGCCCGCCGAGGCGCTGCTCTTCCTCGCCCGTGCTGCCGAAATGCACCCTGACGAGGCTCCGGACGGGCTCGAAGGTGTGCATTTCGGCAGCATGAGCGCGCTGTGGGGGGCGGAGCTGCGGTCCCTGGCCCTGCTGGCCGGGTTCGCGGGTGACCTGGCCCGGCGCGGGCGGGTGCTGCCGGTCGCCCTGCCGCCCCCGCCGGGCGAGACCGGCGGCCTGCCGAGCGCCCGGTGGCGGCCGGTCGTGTCGGGACCCGACGCCGACTGGCTGCGCTCGGCGGTGGCCGCCCTTCCGCCGTCCTACGGGGCCGGGCTCCAGCCGGGTGAGCACCTCGCATCCGCAGCGGCAGCGGTCGACGCGCTGACCGACGAACTGGTCCGGCTGCGGTTGGAGGACGAGCGCCCGCGGAACGTGACGCTGTCCGGGCTGGCCGGGTGGCGCGCGGCGTTGCGCCGGCCGGACGCGCGGTTCCGGGCCTCGCCCGATCAGCTGGCCGCCCTGGTGCGGGCGCTCGACCGCTGGCAGTCCGATGCGCTCGGGAACGCCATCGTCCGTGCGGTGTTCCGGCTCGTCGAACCGCGCGACGACGACGAGGAGTCGGTGCTGCGCCGCGCCGACGAGGCCGAGTGGCGCAGCGCTGAGGAGTCGCAGTTCTGGCGGGTCGACCTGGGCCTGCAACTGGCCGACGAGCCGAGCCGGTTCATCCCGGCCCGCGCAGTGTGGGACGGCGTCGACCTGCCGGCCGCCCTGACCGCCGAGGGGGCCCCCTGGCCGCAGGAGGTGTTCCTGGCCGAGCTGGGTCGCGCCGTGCGGTTGTACCCCGGGCTGTCGGCGGCGCTGTCGGGGCCGCGCCCGGTGGAGCTGCTGCTCGACACGGTGGAGGCGCACGAGTTCCTCGCCGAGGCGGCACCTCTGCTGCTGGGGGCCGGGTTCGGGGTCCAGCTGCCGGGCTGGTGGGGGTCGGCGCGGGCCCGGGTCGGGGCGCGGTTGCGGGCCGGGACGTCGACCCAGCCGGGCCGCGTCGACGGGACGCCGCGGTTCGGCCAGGAACACCTGGTCGACTTCGACTGGCAGCTCAGCCTGGGCGACCACGTGCTGACCGGCGCCGAGATCGACGACCTGCTCGAGGCCAACCGCCCGCTCGTCCGGCTGCGCGGTCAGTGGATGCAGGTCGACCCCGAGAAGCTCCGCGCCGCAAGGGATTTCCTGCGCCGTCAGGCCAAGGCCCGGATGACGGTCGGCGACGTCCTGCGGGTCATCGGTGCGGGTGACGAGGCGCCCGGCGGGCTGACCGTCACCGGCGTCGACGCCGAGGGCTGGCTGGCGCACCTGCTGTCGCCCGACGGTGGGCGCTCGATCGAACCCGTGGCCGCGCCCGACGCGTTCACCGGGACGCTGCGGCCCTACCAGGAGCGCGGGCTGGCGTGGCTGTCGTTCCTGGAGTCCGTCGGGCTCGGTGGGGTACTGGCCGACGACATGGGGCTGGGCAAGACGGTGCAGCTGCTGGCGCTGTTCGCGTCGGACCTCGGTGCGGGCGAAGGAGGCGGACCCACGTTGCTGGTCTGCCCGATGTCGCTGCTCGGCACCTGGGAGCGGGAGGCGGCGAGGTTCGCGCCGCAGCTGCGCGTACACGTGCACCACGGGGCCGGCCGGTTGTCCGGCGACGACTTCGAGAAGGCTTGCGCCGAGGCCGATCTCGTGGTCACGACCTACTCACTGCTGGCCCGCGACGCGGCCCTGCTGCGCGGCCGCGAGTGGCGCCGGGTGGTGCTCGACGAGGCGCAGGCCGTGAAGAACGCGGCCACGCAGGCCAGCGTCGCCGCGCGCACCCTCACCGCGCGCAGCCGGTTCGCGGTCACCGGCACCCCGGTCGAGAACCGGCTGGCCGACCTCTGGTCGCTGATGGAGTTCGCCAACCCGCGGCTGCTCGGTGACGCAGCGGCGTTCAAGAAGCGGTTCGCGCTGCCGATCGAGCGGGTCGGCGACGCGGAGGCGGCGGCCCGGCTCAAGGCGCTCACCCAGCCGTTCGTGCTGCGCCGGCTGAAGACCGACAGCTCGATCATCGACGACCTGCCGCCGAAGCTGGAGATGGAGATCCCGTGCCCGCTCACGGGGGAGCAGGCCGCGCTCTACCAGGGTGTGGTCGACGAGATGCTCGAGCGCATCGACCGCAAGGACGGGATCGAGCGCCGCGGGCTGGTCCTCGCCGCCATGACCAAGCTGAAGCAGGTCTGCAACCACCCGGCGCTGCTGCTGCACGACGGGTCGAGGGTGCCGGGCCGGTCGGGCAAGATCGCGCGGTTGGAGGCGATCGTCGAGGAGATCCTCGAGGCCGGTGAGAAGGCGCTGCTGTTCACCCAGTTCGCCAGTTTCGGCGCCACGCTGCAGACCCACCTGGCGGCCCGGTTCGGCCGGGAGGTCGCGTTCCTGCACGGCGGGGTCGACCGGCGCGGGCGGGACGAGCTGGTGCAGCGCTTCCAGCAGAAGGGTTCCGGCCCGCCTCTTTTCGTGCTGTCCCTGAAGGCCGGTGGCACCGGGCTCACCCTGACCGAGGCCAACCACGTGATCCATGTCGACCGGTGGTGGAACCCGGCCGTGGAGGACCAGGCCACCGACCGGGCCTTCCGGATCGGGCAGTCCCGCACCGTGCAGGTCCGCACGTTCGTCTGTGCGGGCACGCTGGAGGAGAAGATCGCCGCGATGATCCGGGACAAGCGCGCACTGGCCGAGACCGTGGTCGGCACCGGCGAGCAGTGGCTGACCGAACTGTCCACCGACCAGCTGCGCGACCTGGTCACGCTCGACCGGGCGGTGGTGGGATGAACGACGAGGAGCCGGAGAAGGCCGACCGGTTCGCCGACTTCGGGCCGCCCATCCCGGTCGAGGGAGGACTGGTGGCCCGGTCGACGCGGGGGTTCATCGGCGAGGAGTGGTGGTCGCGCCGGTTCATCGACGTGCTCGAGTCGTTCTCGCTGGGCGGGCGCCTGACCCGCGGCCGGGCCTACGCCCGCAAGGGCCAGGTGATCTCGCTCGATGTCGCACCCGGTGAGGTGCGCGCCGAGGTGCAGGGCTCGCGCGTGCGGCCCTACCAGGTGCGCATCGGGCTGCCCGTGTTCACCGAACTGCTGTGGGCCAAGGCGGAGGTGGCGATCGCCGAGCAGGCCATCCACGCGGCCCGGTTGCTGGCCGGGCAGTTCCCGCCCGAGCTGGAACCGGTGTTCGCGAAGGCCGGGGCGCCGTTCTTCCCGGCCCGGCTGTCGGACCTGTCGCTGTCCTGCTCGTGCCCCGACGGCGCCATCCCGTGCAAGCACCTGGCCGCCGTGTTCTACCTGCTGGCCGAGCGGTTCGACGACGACCCGTTCCAGATCCTCCTGCTCCGCGGGCGGTCCCGCGGCGAACTGCTGGCCCGGGTCCGCCGGCTGCGGGGCGAGGAGGAACCCGACCCCCGGGCGGACGACGTCCCGCCCGTCGCGCCCGTCGGTGCGGCCGCCGCGCTGGTCGGGTTGGTCCCCGTCGGGGTGACGGGTTCGTCGGTGAGTGACGTACCGGGGCGCGGGGCGTCGTCCGACCCGATGCGGTTCTGGACGGCAGGTGAGCCGCTGCCCGTGCCGAAGCACCCGGCCCTGCCGCCCGACCTGTTGTTGCGCTCGCTGCCGACGCCGGGGTCGGCGCTCGGTGGAAGCCGCCTGCTCGCCCAGCTGGCCCCGCTCTATGAGGGCCTGGCCGACTCGTAGTCCAGGATGTGCAGCCACCACCGCTGTAGCCCGACGTCGCAGCCCGCACCCTGACCCTCTACGGCGCCTGGCCCTCCACGACGCTTGACGTGACCGCCCGAGGGCGAGGACACCGGGTACGAGCGTTGCACTGCTTTGCGGTGAACGCCCATTGGCGTTCGGGCTCGATAGCCAATCGGCCTTCACCGCAAAGCTGGCAACACCTGGCCGCTCTCACCCTCGTCCAGGACTGAGTCAGGTGGGCTGGTGCGCCAGCTTCGCCGCGAACGATCCTTCCGGGTACCGGGCGCCCGCCGGTCGTAGGGTGTCGAGCCGGGCCAGGTCGCTGTCGGTCAGGGCGAGCGTGGCCGCGGCCGCGTTCTCCTCGACGTATTTCACCCGCTTGGTGCCCGGGATCGGGACGACGTCGGCGCCCTGGGCCAGCAGCCAGGCCAGGGCGACCTGGCCGGCGGTCGCGTCGTGCTCGCCGGCGATGGACTGCACCTCGGCGACCAGCGCCAGGTTCGCGTCCAGGTTGCCGTCGGCGAAGCGCGGCATGCTCTTGCGCATGTCGTTCTCGGGCAGGTCGGCGACGCTGGTCACCGTGCCGGTCAGCAGGCCCCGCCCGAGCGGGCTGAACGGCACGACCGTGATGCCCAGCTCGCGGCAGACCGGCACGACGTCGACCTCGAGGCCGCGTGTGAACAGCGACCACTCGCTCTGCAGGGCGCTGATCGGGTAGGTGGCGTGTGCTCGACGCAGGTTCTCGGGGGAGGCCTCGGAGATGCCGACGTGACCGATCAGGCCCTCCCGGACGAGTTCGCCGAAGGCCCCGATGGTCTCCTCGACCGGCACGTCCGGGTCGACGCGGTGCAGGTAGTACAGGTCGACGTGCTCGACGCCCAGCCGCCGCAGTGACGCCCGGATCGCTTCGCGCACGTGCTCGGGCCGGCCGTCCACGCCGCCGGGCGCGCTGCCCGGGTCGGTGTCGGCGACGAAACCGCACTTGGTGGCCAGCACGATCTCCTCCCGCCGCCGCGACACGACGGGGCCGATCAGCCGTTCGTTGGCACCGGCGCCGTACACGTCGGCCGTGTCGATCAGCGTGACCCCGAGGTCGATGGCCCGGTTCAGGGCGGCCAGCGACTCCGTGTCGTCGGGCGACCCGTACGACTGGCTCATCCCCATGCAGCCCAGCCCGACCGCGCCGACCAGCGGGCCGCCGGTCCCGAGCTGCCGTTGGGGGAAGGGGGTCTGTCCCAGCGCGTGCTCCGTCATACCGGAACGCTACGTCCGGCGGCGGAGGACCTGCCATTCCAGGGCCTCGGCCAGCATGTAGACCACGACGGAGACCAGCGCGACCGTCGCGGCGATCACCCACATCATCCGGTAGTCGAGGAAGCCGCGGGCGTGACCGAGCAGCCCCCCGAGGCCGGTGCCGGTGACGAACTGCTCGGCGAGCAGGACGCCGGTCAGCGCCCGGGGCGCGGCCAGCCGCACCGCGGTGAGCAGGTGCGGCAGCGCGTTGGGCACGGTCACCAGCCGCAGCGTGGTGAACGGGCCGGCGGCCACGGAGTCGAGGACGGCCAGCGGTCCGGTCGGGGCCCGCTCCAGGCCGCCGAGCACGGTCACCAGGGCGGGGAAGAAGGTCACGCTGACCGTGACGACGGTGATGGTCAGCGTGCCCCGGCCGAAGACCAGCGCGATCAGCGGCGTCAGCGCGACGATCGGCATGGTCTGGCTGAGGAATGCGAACGGCATCACGGCGCGGCCGGCGGCAGGCAGGAGGCTGAGACCGACGGCCAGAACGAACGCCGTCCCGATGCCGGCCAGCGACCCGAGCGCGGCGTCGAGCAGGCTGGCGCGTAGGGTGGGCAGCAGGTCGGCCCGGACGTCGGCTGCGTGCGGCCCGGTGACGAGGGAGCGCCAGACGTCGGCGGGAGAGTTCATCAGCATCGACGGCAGGCCGGTGGCGCGGATGAAGGCGTACCAGGCGCCCACCACGACGGCCAGGGACACCGCCGTCCACGCCAGTACGCGCAGACCGCTCAACGCGGCCTGGCCGGCGTTCTGCGGGCGGGCGCGGACCTCGGTGGCGAACACCTGCAGCGCCTCGGCCTGGCCGGTCGACAGGGCCCGTCGCAGCAGCCCGAACAGCCCGTAGGCGGTGGCCGAGATCGCGGTCGCGACCAGCCCGATCGCCCACAGGGTCGGCGGGTCGGCCCGCCCGAGCGAGCCCAGCAGGTAGACGCCCAGCCCGGCGTTGCTACCCATGAACTCGCCGAGCAGCGCACCCAGCATGGCGGCCGGGGCGGCGACCTGGAGACCGGACAGCAGGTCGGGGACGGCGGCCCGCACCCGCACCAGCCACAGCTGCCGGAGGAACCCGCCACCAGCCGAGGTGACCACCCCCAGCGCATCGCCGGGGGCGTGCCGCAGACCCTGCACGGTGCTGACCAGCGTCGGGAAGAACACCGACAGCGCGGCCAGGGTGATCTTCGGCCAGTCGCCGGGCAGTGCGATGGCCAGGATCGGCGCGACCACGACGACCGGCAGGCAGAACAGCGCGACCATCAGCGAGCGCCCGGCCCGTTCCACCCCGGGCACCAGGACGTAGAGGACGGCGAGCGCGACGGCGACGAGGTTGCCCAGCACGAATCCGGCCCCGGCGGCCTCGACGGTGGCCAGCACGTGTTGCGGGTAGTCGCTGCGGCTGCGCCAGAACGCCGCCACGATCGCGGTCGGGGCGGGCAGGGCGCCGTCGCCGATCAGCGCCAGCCGTCCGACCACCTCCCAGACCCCGAGGACGACCAGCGCGGTCAGCCCGTTGCGGCCCGCCTTGGCGAGCGTGCCCGAGGTCATCGCGCGGCCTGAATCGCGTCGGCCAGGGTCAACGACACCTGGTCGACGAGGCGGTGGAACGCCTCGGTGCGCATCAGCTCGGCGGGGCGGGGCCGCTCGAACGGCACGTCGACCACGTCGATGACCCGGCCGGGGCGGGCGCCCATCACGACCACCCGGTCGGCCAGGAACACCGCCTCGGGGATGGAGTGGGTGACCATCACACAGGTGCTGCGCCGCTGCAGCCACAGGCGCTGCAGCTCGAGGTTCATCGACGTGCGCAGTAGCTCGTCGAGCGCTCCGAACGGTTCGTCGAGCAGTAGCAGGTCGGGGTCCAGCGCCAGCGATCGGGCGATCGCGACCCGCTGCCGCATGCCCCCGGACAGCTGCGCCGGCCGCGCCTTCTCGAAGCCGGTCAGGCCGACCAGGGCGATCAGCTCGTCGATCCGCTCCCAGTCCACCCGGCGGCCCGCGGCCTGCAGGGTGAGCGCGATGTTGCGGCGCACCGAGCGCCAGGGCAGCAGCGACGCGTCCTGGAAGGCGACGCCGATCCGGCCGGCCCGGCGCAGCGCGCGCGACGGCTGACCGTCCACGGTGATCACCCCCGCGGTCGGGGCGTCGAGGTCGGCGATCAGCCGCAGCAGGGTGGACTTCCCGCAGCCCGAGGCGCCGATCAGCGCCGTGAACGAGCCGGGTGCGAGGTCGAGGCTGACGTCGTCCAGGGCGAGCACCCCGCCCGACCCGCCGTAGCGCCGGCTGACTCCCTCCACGAGGATCCGGCCCCGCTGCGCGACCTCCGGGGTCTCGGCGACGGCGGTCACGACGCCACCCCCTCCCGGCGGGCCTGCAGCTCCAGGATCGGCGGCAGGTGCTCGTGCTCGGTGCCGGGGATCAGGTCCCAGAACACGCGCCCGGGGGCGCGGTCGACCCCGGCGACCCGGATGGTCCGGGTCGGGGTGACCACCCAGTCGACCGGGACGTCGTGCGCCTCGCCGACCAGCACGTCGTCGACGAACTGCTCGTCGTGCACGATGTCGACCACCTCGGAATCCGTTCCGGTGAGGCCGATCTCGGACAGCATGGCCCATTCGAGGTCGAAGTAGCCGTGCCCCTTGCCGAACCGGATGCCGTTGGCGCTGACCGCCGAGCCGCCGGTGACGAGCAGCCGCAGCGGCGGGCCGCCGGTCAGTTCGGCCAGCGTGACCGGGGTGGCGTAGCGGTCGAGCCCGTCGAGGGTGGCCGCGTAGCTGATCTCGGCCTCGGGCACGGTGCCGGGTTCGACCCGCAGGAACCCGCGGCGGATGCCGTAGGTGGTGACCAGCAGCCGCTTCCCGGCCCCCAGCGCCTCGCGGCGCAGCAGTTCGGTGGAGTTGTCCGGGGTGATGAACACCTCGGACGCCTCCCGCCAGGCGGGCAGGTCGAGGACGCGGGCGGTGGCCACGTCGTTGCCCTCGAAGTCGGCGATGAACGACGAGAAGTCCCAGTGGAAGCGGGAGTCCGGGCGGCCGACGCGGCGCAACGCGGCCCAGATCCGTTCCCGGTGGTGCTGCACCACGTCGAGGGTCGGTTCGGTCAGGTCGCTCAGCTCGGTCATGTCAGGCTCGCTTTCCTCGCAGCGGAAGGACGATCTCGGCCGGGGCGCGGGTGCGCAGCTCGGCCAGGTACGCGATGTCGGCGAGCCGGGCCATGTCCAGCGCGTCCCACGCGATGCCCGCGGGGCGCCGGTTCTGGCCGGGCGTCGGCCGCACGCCCTCGGGGGTGACGATCAGGTCGGCGACCACGTCGAGCCGGTCCGGCACGACCTCGGCCTCGAGTACCTGGTCGGCGTGCACGACGCCGACGATCGACGTGCTGTCCGTGACGAGCCCGAGTTCGGCGAGGATGCCCCACTCCAGGTCGAGGTAGGCCCGCCCGGTGCCGACGTGCACCCCGGACGTGGTGAAGGCGATCCCGCCGGTGACCATCAGGTCGACGCGCTCCAGGGCCGAGAGCGCCTCGAGGTCGAGAACCGTTCCGTACCGCTCCATCCCGTCGAGGGTGGAGGCGAACTCATGGTGCTCGGGGGCGATGGTCGCCGGGTCGAGCAGCACCAGCCCGCGGCGCATCCCGTAGGTCGGCACCAGTACCCGCTTCCCGGCCCCCAGGCAGGCCAGCGTGAATCGCTGGAGGCTGTTGTCGGGGGCGACGAACAGCAGCCGGGCGGCGGCGTACTCAGGCCGGGCGGTGAGCAGTGCGTGACACCGGGCGGACCCGGTGAAATCGGGGACGAAGGCG
This sequence comes from Spongisporangium articulatum, assembly GCF_044465595.1. Taxonomy (NCBI): domain Bacteria; kingdom Bacillati; phylum Actinomycetota; class Actinomycetes; order Kineosporiales; family Kineosporiaceae; genus Spongisporangium; species Spongisporangium articulatum. The sequence goes on from NZ_JBITLV010000002.1 coordinate 214,114, forward strand.
CTGAAGTCGAGGTGGAACCGGCTGTCCGGCAGGCCGATCCGGGTGAGCACGTCGCGCATCAGCAGCCGTACCTGCGCCTGCTTGACCACGAACGTGCCGCGCCCGGGTTCGCTGGAGAGCAGGCCCTCGCGGACGACGTCCTCGGTCGCCCGGCGCACCGTGCCCCGGCTGACGCCGAACCTGCGCATCAGCTCGCCCTCGGGGGGCAGCGGATCGGGCGAGTTCAGCGGCTGGGCCAGGGCCAGGGCGCGCAGCGCGTCGCGCACCTGGACGTACGCCGGGGTGTGACCGGAGGTCGACGGAGTCATCCGCGAGGGCCTCTCTTCCTACGAGACAGGGTTTCTCAGTCGGACAGCAGCGTGGTGTCGAACATCGCCGGGGTGGCCTTGATGCCGACCAGGCCGAGGGTGTCGATGGTCTCCTGCACCGTCTGCGGGGTCATCGAGAAGATCCCCGCGTCCGACTCGATCAGCGGCTTCTGGGCCTTGTTGAAGTACACCTCGTTGGCCTCGGTGCGGCCGTTGCCCTTGAAGTAGGAGGACATGAAGGTGGGCGGGTAGACGGTCGGGTCCTTCAGGTTCTCCGTCCAGCCCTCCTGGCTGGCCTGCAGGAAGGCCTTGACCTCGGCGCGGTGCTCGGCCAGGAAGTCCTTGGTGACGACGACCGTGTCGTTGGGGATCTTGTACCCGTAGTCGTACATCAGGAAGGACGACGCCTTCTGGCCGGCCTGCTCGATGGTGAACGGCACGTTGGTGGTGAAGTCGACGGTGGCGTCGACCTCGCCCTTGATCAACGGCGTCGGGTCGTAGGCGTAGGGCACGACCTTCACGGCCTTCGGGTCGACCTTGTTGATCTTCAACATGGCCTCGAAGGCCAGCTTGTTCACGTCGGGCACGGCCACGGTCCTGCCGACCAGGTCGGCGGGGCTCTTGATGCCGGAACTCGTCAGGCTCACCACGCCCAGCGGGTTGCGCTGGTACTGGGTGCCGACGATGACCAGCGGCGCGTCCTGGTCGACGATCGCGTTGATCGTCGTGTCGGGGCTGGTCAGGGCGATGTCGGCCTTGTTGGAGATCAGCGTGCTCTCGGGGATGACGTTCGGGCCGCCCTTGACGTAGTCCACGTCGAGCCCGGCCTTCGTGTAGTAGCCCTTGTCGAGGCCGACGAAGTAGCCGGTGAACTCGGCGTCGTTGACCCAGGAGGCCTGGAAGGTCAGCTTCGTCGGGCCTGTGCTGGACGACGAGCCGGACGAGCCGCCGCCGCAGGCGGCGAGCAGCAGGGCCGCGGCGGTGACCGCCGCGGTGGTGAGCAGGGCGCGGGAGCGGGCGGGACGTCGTCCCGCGGCTCGAGCGGTTCGGGTCAGCTTCACGGGGGGCTCCAGGGAGGTCGGCGGATACGGGAACGCTAGGAACCGCCTGTGTCGTGCTGCCTGCCCTGTCCGTTTCCAAGGTGTAAACGTCTAGACGTTTGAATGCTCGTTGGATGCTTCAGCCGCATGGCGAACCGGTCGATCCGTCACCGTGCCGCCGTCCTGTCCGAATCGACCCGCCCCCGTAACCACGGAGCGGCACACGTTCGGCACTATCAGGTGGTGAGCATCCCGCCCGAGCCGGACGAGACCCAGCCGTCGACCCGAGCCGAAGCCTTCCCGCCTCCGGGCGGGGCGTCGTCCCACCCGCAGACCGCGGAGCACGCGCGGCTCGCGGAGTCGCCCGGCTCGACCGGGCCCTGGCGGATGTGGGGCCCTTACCTGGCCGGTCGCCAGTGGGGGACCGTGCGGGAGGACTACACCGCCGACGGCGACGCCTGGTCGGCGTTCCCGTTCGACCACGCGCACGCCCGGGCCTACCGGTGGGGCGAGGACGGGCTGGGCGGCATCTGCGACCTGTACGGCTTCCTCAACCTGGCCGTCGCGATGTGGAACCGGCAGGACTACCTGCTCAAGGAGCGCCTGTTCGGGCTGACCAACGGCGAGGGCAACCACGGCGAGGACGTCAAGGAGTACTGGTGGGCCGTCGACGGGACGCCGTCGCACAGCTGGATGCAGTGGCTGTACCGGTACCCGCAGACCGCCTACCCGTACGAGCAGCTGCGGGCCGAGAACGCCCGGCGCGGGCGGGACCAGCGCGAGTACGAGCTGGCCGACACGGGCATCCTGGACGACGACCGCTTCTTCGACGTGATGGTCACCTACGCCAAGGCCGCCCCCGACGACATCTGCATGACGGTCACGGCGACCAACCACGGGCCCGATCCGGCGCCCCTGGACCTGTTGCCGCAGATGTGGTTCCGCAACACGTGGGCCTGGGGCCGGGACGCGCGGCGCGGTTCGATGAACCAGCTGCTACCGCCCACGCTGGCCATCGGCGGCGTCGAAGCGGTCGAGGTCGAACACGGCTACCTGGGTCGTTACTACCTGGCCGCGGAGGGCGCGCCGGTGCTGCTGTTCTGCGACAACGAAACCAACGCGGTCGCGCTGTTCGGCGCCGACCGGAACAACAGCGCCTACCCGAAAGACGGTGTGAACCGGCGCATCGTGCACGGCGACGAGTCGGGGATCAACCCGTTCGACGAGGGGACGAAGGTCGCCGTCTGGTACTCGTTCGACGAGGTCGCGCCCGGCGAGTCGGTGACCGTGCGGCTGCGGCTGTCGCCGAACCCGCCGTCGGAGAGCACGTTCGGGCCCGGTTTCGACGCCGTCCTGCGCGACCGGCGGTCGGAGGCGGACGAGTTCTACGACCAGGTCGTGCACACCGACCTGCCCGACGCCGACCGGCACGTCGCGCGCCGCGCCTACGCCGGGCTGCTGTGGGGCAAGCAGCTGTACCGCTACGACGTGGAGCAGTGGCTGGACGGCGACCCGGCCGTGGCGCCGTCACCGGACTCGCGTTCGGGGCCGGGCGGGCGCAACGTGGGCTGGCGGCACGTCGCGCTCGCGGACGTCATCTCGATGCCCGACGAGTGGGAGTACCCGTGGTTCGCCGCGTGGGACCTGGCTTTTCACGCCATTCCGCTGGCCCACGTCGACCCCGACTTCGCCAAGGAACAGCTCGTGCTGATGTGTCGCGAGTGGGCGATGCATCCCAACGGCCAGCTGCCCGCTTACGAGTGGGCGTTCGGCGACGTGAACCCGCCGGTGCACGCCTGGGCCGCCTGGCACGTGTACCGGATCGATGGGTACCGCGATCAGGGGTTCCTGATCCGGGTGTTCAGCAAGCTGCTGCTCAACTTCTCGTGGTGGGTCAACCGCAAGGACGCCTTCGACTCGAACCTGTTCGAGGGCGGCTTCCTCGGGATGGACAACATCGGCCTGTTCGACCGGTCGGCGCCCTTGCCGCCCGGGTACCGGCTGGAGCAGTCCGACGCCACGTCGTGGATGGCCTTCTACACCCAGCAGATGTTCAAGATCGCCCTGGAGCTGAGCCGGCACGACTCGGCCTGGGACGACACCGCCACCAAGTTCCTCGAACACTTCCTCGCCATCGCCCGGTCGATGAACACCTTCGGCACGCAGGGCAAGTCGTTGTGGCACGAGGAGGACGGCTTCTTCTACGACGTCCTCGTCGGGCCGGACGGTTCCGCGGAGCCGATGCGGGTGCCGTCCATGGTGGGGTTGTTGCCGATTCTCGGGGCGACCGAGGTGCCCTCGTGGATCTCCGACGAGTGCCCCGACGTGACGGCCCGGCTGCGCTGGCTGCAGCGGCGGCGCCCCGAGACCGTCGGGCCGCTCCTGTTCAACAAGGGCAAGGGTGAGCGGCGGATGTTGCTGTCGCTGCTCGACCAGACGAAGCTGCGGCGCATCCTGGAGCGGATGTTCGACCCCGACCAGTTCCTGTCGCCCTACGGCATCCGGTCGCTGTCGGCCGCGGTGAAGGACCGGATCACCGCGCAGGTCGGCGGGCGGGACTCCTCGATCGAGTACGAACCGGGTGAATCCCGCACCGGGCTGTTCGGCGGCAACTCGAACTGGCGCGGCCCCGTGTGGTTCCCGGTCAACGTGCTGCTGGCCGACAAGTTGCGCGCCTACGGGCGGCACTTCGGCGACTCGTTCACCATCGAGATCCCCACCGGCTCGGGCAACGTGTGCACGCTGCAGCAGGCGGCCGACGTCATCGACAACGGGCTGACCGCGTTGTTCCGCCCCGTCAACGGCCGCCGACCCGCGGACGGTGACCGGATCGAGGCGTCCGACAACCCGTTGTGGGCCGAGCACCCGACGTTCAGCGAGTTCTTCGACGGCGACACCGGTGAGGGCCTGGGTGCCACCCACCAGACCGGCTGGACGGCGCTCGTCGCGCACCTGCTCAACCCGCGCCTGCCCCCCGACCCGCGTGGTCTGACCTGACCCGCCGTAGCGGTCGGTCTCGCTACGAGGCACATCAACGATCGTTGATGCGGATGGACGGATGCGCCGCCGCGTCGCACTACGTCCCGCCGAGTAACACTGCCCGGTAGGACTTTTCGGTAACACCTGTGGGTAAGTTGCCATGCCGGAATCGCGATCGCACCGTGGATCTCAGGTCCTCGTTGCGAGGTGGTTCCTGTGTACAAAGGCGTACGCACACGCGTCCAGATCATCCTTGTTACCGTGCTTCTCGTGGGATTCCAGCCCGGGAACGCAGCCGGGGCGGCCGCCGCGCCGCCCGTCGGTCCGGCCGGCACGGCCTTCTACGATCCGCCTGATCGTTCGCCCGCCGGGCGGCCCGGTGACGTGATCCGGTACCGGCGGGTGGCGGCGCTGCCCGGCACCCGGGCCTGGCGCATCCTCTACGTCTCGCGCAGCGCGCTCGACCGGCCGATCGCCGTGTCGGGGCTGGTCATCGTGCCCACCCGACGCATGGACGGTCCCCGGCCGATCGTCGGGTACGGGCACGGCACAGCGGGTCTCGCCGACTCGTGCGCGGGGTCGCTGTCCCCACTGTCGGTCGCCGGGCAGGTCGTCGGCGCGCTGGTCAGGGGCTGGGCGGTCGCCTTCACCGACTACGAGGGGCTCGGCACTCCGGGGCTGCACACGTACCAGGTCGGCCGCAGCGAGGGGCGGTCGGTGCTGGACGCCGTGCGCGCGGCCCAGCGGCTACCCGCGGCCGGCCTCGGGTCGTCGAATCCGGTCGGTTTGTGGGGTTATTCGCAGGGCGGGGGAGCGGTGGCCTGGGCGGCCGAGCTGCAACCGGCCTATGCGCCGGAGCTGAACCTGGTCGGGGTGGCGGCCGGCGGCACTCCCGCCGACCTGCGCGCGGTGGCGGACAAACTGAAGGACACGCTGATCGGCCCGATCCCGCTGGCCATGACCGCGCTCGGGTTCGACGCCGCCTACCCGGACTTCCACTTGGACGAGCTGCTCAGCGACCGCGGTCGTGAGGTGCTCGGCAAGGTGAAGGTCGACTGCATGGCCGCCATCGCGGCCCGGCTGGCCGGCCGCTCGCTCGCCGGCCTGACGAGACGGGACCCGTTGCAGGACGAGGTCTTCCTGCGCCGCCTCGACGAGAACCGGCTCGGGCAGCACCCACCGAATGTGCCGGTCCTGCTCGTACATGGGCGCAGCGACGAGGCGTCGCCGATCGGGCAGGCCCACCAGCTCGCGAAGGAGTACTGCGCGGCCGGGGTCGACGTCACGTGGAAGACGTTCTGGGGTGATCACCTCGTGGCCGGGGTGACGAGCCAGCCGACGGTGCTGCGCTTCCTGGCCGACCGGTTCGAGGGAAGACCGGTCACCACCACCTGCTGAGTCAGCCCAGGTGGGCGAGATCGAACAACCGGCCGTCGGCGGTCTGTCCATTTCCAGAGGCCGGCCGGCAGTTCTGGCCACCCCATACGAACAGTTGGCCGCGACCCATCGCCGCGGCGGAGCCGGACCCGCACTGGTCGGCGGGTAACGAGAGCCGGTGCAGTTCGCCGCGGGCACTCGAGTAGGCCCAGGCACCGGTGGCCGTCACCGCGTAGACGCCGTTCGCGTCCGCGTCGACCCAGCCGGGGTATTCGAGGACGGGCCCGTTGGGCACCGACATGTCCGAGGGATTGAATGAGGACGCCTTTGTCCAGGCGCCGTTGCGGGACGACATCGTGTACACGTCGGTGCTCTGCGTCGTGCCCACTCCGAGCCAGAGGGCGTCGCCGACGAAGGCCGACCAGAGACCGGTGAAGTCGCGGTCCGCGGCAAGTCGGGGCCCGGGCAGGGCAGTGATCTCCTCACCCGTGCAACCGTCGAGGACGTGCGTGACCAGTCCGGAAGCGCTCCTGACCGTGGCGGCCACGCCCCAGGGGCCGACGGTCAGCGAATAGACCGGAGCGCCGAGATGCAGTGCTTCCCAGGGTTTTTCACTCAACGAACCGATGATCACGGCGTCGGTCTTGGCCGGCCCCTGGCCTGTGCCCCCGGCGCCGAAAAAGAGTCGTCCGCAGCTGCTCACTCCGGTGGCGTAGGACAGGCCGGGCAGGTCACCTCGCGGAGTGAGTGGTTCCCAGGTCCGGTCTGCAAGTGAGTACACCGCGCCGTCGGTGCGGCTGGCGCAGGTGGAGGCGGCGCAGTTCTGCTGCCCACCCCAGACGACGAGTTTCGAGCCGACCACCAGCGCGGACGCCCCCGAACGGTTGCCCACGGTGGTGGGCGGCAGGGCCTTCCATGCGGCGGCGCCCGGGTCGAAGGCTGCGCTGCCACCGGTGTCGACGGTCGTCTCCTTCCACCCGGACTGCCCACCCAGCACGATGTATTCGGTGCCGGTCCACACGGCGACGGCTCGTTCCCGGGGCGTGAGCGGCGCCGGAGGCAGTGCGACTCCCGCTACCGTGTCGACGTGGCTTCCGGGCAGCAACGACCCGGAGGGGCCGCCGCAGGCCGACAGGAACACCGCGAGCAGGACCGCCGCGGTGACGAGGGGTCGGACGGGACGGGATGTCATCGCGCTGCGCATTGGTTCAGATCCCCCATGTCCTGATGATCCGCGTCATCGTAGACGAGGTGGTCAGCCCGTTCGACCAGGTCGGAACCCTTCAGCAGCGCCCGGGGGACCACCGCGTCGGTGCGTGAGACGACGACGCAGGTGGCGCGGACGGTGGGAACGGGCACCGGACCGGCCGCCGTGGTCCGGCGGGCTTGCATGACGTCGGAACAGATCTCGTGGTAGGTGCCCATCAGACCCGTGCGCGCCCGTGACGACTCGACACCGGGCCAGTCCTGCAGCGCCGGGCACATCTCGTCGTAGTAGGCCAGGATCGCCGGCGAGACCGAGGCGGTCCCGAAGACCTGCCACAGTCCGTCGCTGAGGGTGCGGAGCCGTTCGTGGCGCGCGGACGACCTCAGGGTGGACAGTGAGGCGATCTCCTTCGCGGGCAGGTAGGCGGCCGCCAGGATCGCACTTTGATCCGTGAAAGTACGCGGCAGAGGTTGTTTCGCTTCATAAGCTCGCGCCCAGTGGTGTTCCGCGGCCAGTTGGCGTGCACCCAGGTACCGAGCCGCGTCGAGCCCGGTGGGGAATGGATGGCTGAGCCAGATGCCCTGCAGCCGCCCGAGCCCGCTCAGGTAGCTGAGGCGCTGGGACGCGAAAGATGCCCCTACGAAGGAGGTCACGCGGCTGCCTGTGCGCTTCTCGACGGCACCGACCGCTGCGGCGTACTCGTCGGGTCTGAACCCCCACCCGCCCGGCGTCCCCAGACCGCAGGCTTCGACGACCGGAAGCGGTTCGTCGCGCCGTCCGCCCCGGATCCGTTCGTATCGCGCGGACAGGGCGTCGGCGCAGCGAGCGTCTACCTCACGGGTGACCCACGGCTCCTCTAGCGCGATCAGGCGATTCGACCGGATGCTGCTGGGCAGCCGGCTGCGCATCGCCCCCAACTGGGTCGCCGTCGGGGCGGGCACGCCCGGCCCGCCGAGGTCGACCAGTGTGGCGGTGGCTCCCGGCGCCCCCGGACTGGTGACGAACCGAATGGTGCGCGTGCCGACCGTGACGCTGCGGCAGGCGGTCCGCACCTGGTCGGCGCAGGTCGGCCCGGTCGCCTCGGTCGCGTCCTCGCCGCGCCCAGGCCCGGGGTCCGCGGGAGCCGAACAGGCGGCCAGGCCCATCGTCGTCGCGGTGAGAACGGCCGCCAGCGTGCTGATCCGGGAGGGGCGGGAGGCCCGGTGCCGGGCCCCCCACCCGCCCGTGACGATTCCTACCATCCGGGATCGGTGTACTTGTCGTTGTCGTACTGGCAGGCGTTGCCGCACAGCCGGGTGGTGAGCCAGGCGTAGTCCGCGTAGGTCAGCTCCTGCGAGGAGTTGTAGGTGCGGGCAGCCATGGCGAAGTCAATCTGGAGCTGATCGCTGGTCGAGCCGTACCAGCCCGTCCCCATCGAGTTGCTGTTCGAGTCGGGGTAGATCTCGATCTTCGACGAGCAGTAGATGTACGGCACGGTCACCGACGCACCGCCGTAGCCGAGGGTCGCCGAAGCGCCGTTGTTACAGCTCTGGGATGGCTTCGGAGCCCAGTTGTCCAGCGTGTCCATGCGTCCTTCCGTCCCCGACCAGGGGCGCGAACGGATGGTGAAGTCCGTGATGTTGCCCTTGGCCGGGTCAGCCAACGCCCACCGGTTGTAGACCCAGTTGCGGGTGCCGGGAGCCTGCCACTTCTCGTAGCAGGTCACCAGCTTGTTGTCGTTGGCGCTCCACGGGTTGTCCCACCAGACTGTTCGGCAGCCGCCGCCACGCTTGGTCATGCCGCTCGAGCTGACCACGGCGTCGGCCGGTAGCCCGCCGGTGCTGGACGTGACGTCGTCGGAGTCGGTACCGCCCACGACCACACCGAAGCCCGCCGGTTCGGTACTCGTGGCCGGACGGCTGAGGAACTGGACCTCAGCCGGCTCACCCTTGGTGACGAGCATCGCCTGGCCCGCCCCGTCAGGCAGGTCGGTCCTGACCACGGTGACGTCCTTGGTCCGGACCAGTCGCCCACGCCGGGCCTCGTCGTCCAGGAACGTCTTGACGCGGTCCTTCGACCTGCCGACGGCCTTGTCTCCCCGGACGAAGTCCGCCGTGTCGGTCGAGGCCTTGACCACGGTTCGCGTCACCGGTGCCTGGACCTGTGCGGCGGATGCCGAACCGGCCTGGCCCGCAAGGGCCACCGCCGCCAGGACGCACATGGTCGAAAGCGCAGAAAAATGGCTGCGCAGAGCTGTTTTCATGTTCCCCCACCCTCTATCGGTTGACATGCCGAACGAGGGCTCGCCCAATGCTTGCAACCCCCCCCGGGCGGCTTGCAGAACGTAGCAGGCGGGATCAAAAGGCGGCAAGGGTTCGATTCGGACACTGCTACGGAAAGGTCGCGATCTCCGTCAGCCTGATGAAGGCGCCGAGCTCGAGCAGGCCCTTCGTCGAGGTCGGCATGTAGGCGGTCAGCGCGCTCGAGCGGATCAGCACGGTCAGCCACTGCGCGCGCGACGCGGCCACGTTCACCCGGTTGCGGTCGAGCAGGAAGCCCATGCCGCGGGGCACGTCCCCCTGCGACGACGCGGTCATCGAGATGATGGTCACCGGTGCCTCGCGGCCCTGGAACTTGTCCACCGTGCCGACCTGTACCGCGCCGAACCCGGCCGCGGCCAGGCGTTTCCGGATCAGGTGCACCTGGGCGTTGTACGGCGCAACCACGAGAACGTCGGCCAGGGTCAGCGGTCGCGGGGCGGCCGGCGGGGCGTGCCACGTCGTCCCGACCAGCCGGCGCACCTGGGCGACGACCTCGTCGGCCTCCTCGGGTGACTCCGACCCGCGCTGGGTGTGCTCCAGCCGGACCACCTGCAGCCCGGGCTCGACGCCCTCCAGACGCCGTTCCGCCGTGCACGGGTGAGCCGACAGGCGGCCCTCGTACGACAGGGCCGAAACGCGCTCCGCCAGCGCGGGATGCATCCGGTACGTGTCGGCGAGGAAGTACCCGAGCTCGGGTGGCATCGTGTCGTGGGAGTCCATCAGCCAGCCGAGCGCCGAGGCGTCCACCGGCTCTGCGTGTACGCCCTTGCTGACCTGCGGCAGTTGCTGCGGGTCGCCGAGCAGCAGCAACCGCTTCGCCGCGGCGGAGGCCGCCATCGTCGGGGCCAGCGCGAACTGGCCGGCCTCGTCGACGACCAGCAGGTCGAGCTCGGCGTCGGCCAGGTCCCGGCTCGCGTAGGCCCACACGGTGCCCCCGAACACGCACCCGCCGCTCGACGAGGAGTCGTCCACGAACGCCCGGGCGGCAGCGTTGTCCCGCAACGAGATCCGGCCCGCCCCGGGCGTCTCCGGGCGGATCTTGCCCACCCGGCCCGGCTCGAGCCCGGCCTCGATCACGCCGTCCAGCAGGTGCTCGATCACCGAGTGGGACTGCGCGACCACCCCGATCCGCCAGCCGTGCTCCTCGACCAGCCGCCGGATCACCCGGGCCCCGGTCCAGGTCTTGCCCGTCCCCGGCGGGCCCTGCACGGCGACGTACGAGTCGTCCATGCCGAGCAGCGCCGCCACGGCGTCGTCGACCACGGAACCGGTGTGCGGGAGCGCACTCCCGGGACGCAGCCGGGGCGGGCGGCGCAGCAGCAGGTCGATCGCGGCCCGGTCGGGCAGGACGCCGTCCGCGGCCTCGGCGGTGAGGGCGGCCATCGCCGCCTCGATCACCTCGGTGGACGGCGGGCGCGCCGGTACCAGCGCCTGCGGCAGTGCGTCGTGGCGGGCGTCGGCCGGCGCGGTCTCCACCAGTTCCACCTGCGACTCGTCGTCCCCTACGACGATCTCGAAGTCCCGGGTGGTGCCGAGCATCGAGCGTTCGGGCACGTCCACCCCGGGCGGCACGGGCTCCCCGTACACGGCCGCGGCCTTCGTCTTCGGCGTGCTGCCGGGCCCCCACTCGCCGGTCAGGCGGACCCGGCGGAAGTGGTTCCGCTTGCCCGCCGGGACGTTCCAGTCCTCGACCACCTCGGCGTCGAGCACCTGGAACACGTCGCGCTGGGGTCGCCAGTACTCCACCGGCAACCCCAGGCGTTCGAAATGCTCCCAGTAGAACGGGGCGTTCTCGCGCCGGTAGTAGCCGCGCGCCTCGGCCAGCATGGCGAAAGCCTGCTGCCCGCCGGTGCGTTCGGCCCGCACGAGCGGGCCGGCAAAGCTCATCAGGCGCGTGAACACTTCGTCCGGCGGGGTGACCTCGGGTTCGCCGGGCACGGCCGGCGGCCCGGAGAACGTCGGTGCGTCGGGCTGGTCCAGCAGCCAGTCGCGCAGCAGTCGGGTCGACACGCAGTCCAGCCGGTTGTACTCGGTGATCGCCTCCCGCCGGGCCTGTGCCTCGGCCAGCTCGCCGCGGTCCCGGTGCTCGCGGTACTCGTGGTACGCCACGATCGATGCGTCGCCGGCCGTCACGTCGGAGCCGGAGCGCTTCGGCATGTAGAACGGCTCGAGTTTCTTGATGCTGTAGGACGGTTGGGAGATGCGCACCGCCCCCCGCACGGTTGCGTACAGGTCGACGAGGACGCCGTCGCGCAGCAGGTCGTCGAGCTCGTCCTCGAACCGGTGGTACCGGCGGGTCAGCCGCAGCAGCGCGCTGCGCTCGTAGGCCGCGTAGTGGTAGACGTGCAGGTCCGGGTATGCGCGCCGGCGCTCGAGCAGGTAGCGCATGAAGCTCTCCAGCGCCTCCCGTTCACCGTCGCGGTCGTCGGCCCACCAGGGGCGGAACGTGCCGTCGACCTCCAGTGCGCCCCACAGATATTCGAGCCCCCAGAGGGTGAGGTCGCGTTCGACGTAGAGCGGGTCGCCCTCGAAGTCGAAGAAGACGTCACCGGCGGACGGTGCCGGCAGGGTCGACAGCACGGCCCCCGCCATGGGCGTCGGTTCCACGAAAACCGCTCGCGGCTGGCCGTTCTCGTCGACGCCGGCGTCCAGTTGGCGCTGCTGCAGGGCGGCCTGGGCGACGAGCTTCTCGAACGTCGCGGGCGCCATCCCGGGTGGACGGTGGCCGGCGCCGGCCGCCGCCAGGTCCGCGACCGTGCTCAGCCCCTGCTCGCGCAGCTTCAACCGCTGGTCGACCCGGACCCCGGCCACCAGCAACAGGTCCCGCCGGTCCGCGATGGCCGCCGCGCACTCCGCGCACCGCCCGCACGACGCGAACCGCGGGTCGTCGAACTCCAGCGGACCGTCGTCCGCCCGGTGCTCCTCGAGCATGGCCAGCAACCGGGCCCGCCGTTCGACGAACACCGGCAGCACGTCGTCCAGCGCGAACGTCTGCCGCTCGCCGCTGCCGAGTTCCAGCGCCCCCTCGGGCGCGACCGGCAGCCCGGCCCGGGCCAGCTGCTCCGCGTACGCCGCGACCTGCAGCAACGCCTTCGGCCGAGCCTGGCGGGCCAGCTTCGCGTCGCTGACCAGCCACGTGTCACCCACCCGCTCCACGAAGTCGGCGTACCCCAGGAACGACCCGTCGAAGAACCCGGCCTGGAAGACCACGTCAGGTTTCTCGTCGAAGGCGGCCAGCGTGCGCGCGTGCATCGCCAGCAGTTCCGCCCGGCGGTTCGCCTCCGCCCGGGGGAGGACCGTGACCGACCGCCCCGCGCGCCGCATCGCCGTCAGCACCGCGGCCTCGTGCCGGTCGCCCAAGTCGGCGATGTGGGCCAGCAAGGGGTCGTCGTCCGCGGCCAGGGCGTCGATCCGCCCGAGCCCCTTGTCCAGGGCGCGGAGCACGCCGTACTCGCACTGCGACGCCGCAGTCAGGTCCGAGGCGCTCCAGACGACGTCCCCGTCGACCACGAGCATGCGTGCGTACCTCCCAGCGTCGCCTGCGGGGCAACGGTACCGTCGCGCGCGTGGACGTCGTCGTGGTCGGTGCGATCAACGTGGACTTCGTCGTCGAGGCCGAGCGGCTGCCCGGACCCGGGGAGACGGTGGTCGGCGGGGACGTGTCCCGGCACGGCGGCGGCAAGGGGGCGAACGCAGCCGTGGCCGCCGCCCGCGTCGGTGCCCGGGTCAAGTTGGTCGGCGCCGTCGGGGCGGACCCGACCGGTGTCGAGGCGCTCGCCGAACTGCAGGCCGAGGGCGTCGACACGGCCCAGGTCGCCGTCCTGCCCGGCACCCCGACCGGGGTCGCCCTGATCTCCGTCGCCGCCGACGGCGAGAACCAGATCACCGTCGGCGCCGGGGCCAACGGCGCGCTGACCGCCCTGCACGTCGAGGCCGCGCTCACCGACGCGTTGTCCGGAGCCCTCCCCACCGGCACGTGTGTGCTGGTCAGCACCGAGATCCCGCTCCCCGCGGTCGCTGCCGCCCTGCGCGGCGCCCGGCACGCCGGGGTGACCTGCGTGCTCAACCCGGCCCCCGTCGTCCCGGGGCTCGCCGGCCTGCTCGAGCACGAGCCGCTGATCACGCCGAACCGGTCGGAGGCCCTCGCCCTGGCGGGCGAGCTGGAGATCCCGGTGGACGACGTCCGCCGCCTGTCCGCGCTGCTCGCCCACCGCACGGGGTCGCCCGTGGCGATCACGCTCGGCGCCGACGGGGTGGCCGTGTTCGTCGAGCACGAACCCGAGGTCGTCCTGGCCCCGCGGGCGACGGCCCGGGACACCACCGGTGCCGGCGACACCTTCAACGGGGTCTTCGCGGCCCGCCTCGCGGCGGGGGACCCCCTGTCGGTCGCGGCACGTTACGGGGTCGTCGCCGCGAGCCTGTCCGTCGAAGAGGTCGGCGCCCGCAGCGGGATGCCGTCGGCCGCGGCCGTCGAGGCCGCCCTGCGCCGCTGAGGCGTGGGCCACCTCCGGGCGGCCCGGGACGGTCTGTGGATTCCGTACTATCGCCGGTGTGATGGACCGGCTGCCCGTGGCGCGCACCGCGCCCGACGCCTGTCCGGGGGTGCTGCGACCGTTCCATGCCTCGGACGGGGAGATCGTGCGGGTGCGGGTGCCCGGGGGGTTGCTGACCGTAGCCGGGCTCCGGGAGCTGTCACGGTTGTCGGCAGCCCACGGCGACGGCCGGGTCGGGCTGACCTCCCGCGGGAACGTGCAGCTCAGAGGCCTGTCGGCGGGGTCGCTGACCGCGGTCGAGGCCGGCTGCACGGCCGCCGGGCTGCTGCCGCACCCCACGCACGAGCTGGTCCGCAACATCGTCGCCTCCGCCCTGTCGGGGCAGGGGGCGGGCGGGCTCGCCGACACCGATGGGCTGGCCGCGGCCGTGGACGCGGCCATCTGCGCGTCCGCCCGGTTCGCCCAGCTGCCCGGCCGGTTCCTGTTCGCTGTGGACGACGGAAGCGGGGACACCGCGTCGGTGGCCGCGGACGTCCGGGCCGTGGCCGCCGGGCCTGACGAGTTCGCGCTCTTCCTGGGGGGTGAACCGGGCCCGGTCGTGGCCCGGGCTTCGGTGGTCGTGCTCATGCTGGCCGCCGCGGAGGCCTTCCTGGACGTGCGCGGCGACGCCTGGCGGGTTCGCGAGCTGCCCGCGGGTGCCCTGGCCGACCAAGATCACCGACTGTGCCCGGTTTCTGCGAGTGAGACTGCTGATAACCGGGCACTACCGGTGATCTTGGAACCGGGCGTCGTGGACCAGGCCGACGGGCGGGTGGCCCTGGTGGCGATCGCTCCCCTCGGCCTGTTGGACGCCGGGCAGGTCGAGGCGCTGGCGGCGTGCGCCGAACTGGCCTCGCCCGAGGCAGCCACGGTGCGGCTCACGCCGTCCCGGCGGGTCGTCGTCCGGGACCTCGACCTGCCGGCCGCGCTCGCGGCCCGGGAACTGTTGGACGCCGTCGGCCTGGTCGTGCGCGCCGGTACCGGCTGGGACCGGCTCACCGCGTGCGCGGGGCGGCCCGGGTGTGCGAAGTCGCTGGCCGACGTGCACGCCGACGCGCGGGCCCTCGTCGACGGACTGGCCGCGGACGGGCCGGCGCTGCACCTGTCCGGCTGCGACCGGGCGTGCGGGGCGCCCGCGGGCGCGACGCGGCTGGTCGCCACCGGTACCGGCTACACCGAGGTAGCGCCGTGAACGACTGGCCGGGCGGGTACGAGACGTCGGGGCCGCAGATCTACGTGGAGTCGTTCGCGACGATCCGGCGCGAGGCCGACCTCAGCGCGTTCGCGCCGGACCTCGCGCAGGTCGTGGTGCGGATGATCCATTCCAGCGGAATGGTCGACCTCACCACGGATCTGGACGCCAGCCCCAACGCCGTCAAGGCGGCCCGGACGGCGCTGCAGGGCGGCGCGGCGATCTTCTGCGACGCGCAGATGGTGGCCAGCGGGGTGACCCGGTCGCGGCTGCCCGCCGACAACGAGGTGATCTGCACGTTGAACGACCCGGCGGTACCCGCGCTCGCGGCGTCGTTGCAGACCACGCGCAGCGCGGCCGCGATCGATCTGTGGGGTGACCGGCTCGAGGGCGCGGTGGTGGCGATCGGCAACGCGCCGACCGCGTTGTTCCGGTTGCTGGAGCTGCTGCGCGACGGGGCGGTGCCCCGGCCGGCGGCGATCCTCGGCATCCCGGTGGGTTTCATCGGGGCGGCCGAGTCGAAGCGCGCCCTGGCCGAGAACCCGCTCGGGTTGGACTATCTCGTCGTGCACGGGCGTCGCGGGGGCAGCGCGATGGCGGCCGGGGCCGTGAACGCGATCGCGAGCGAACGCGAATGACAACGCGAATGACCGGGACCCTCTACGGCGTCGGCGTCGGCCCGGGTGACCCGGAGCTGGTCAGTCTCAAGGCGGCCCGACTGATCGGGTCGGCCGACGTGATCGCCTACCACTCGGCGCGGCACGGACGCAGCATCGCCCGCAGCATCGCCGCGCCCCATCTGCGCGAAAGCCTCGGTGGGGAGCCACAATTCGAAGAGGCGCTGGTCTACCCGGTGACCACCGAGGGCACCGACCACCCGGGTGGCTACCAGGCCGCCATGGACGAGTTCTACGAGTCGGCGGCGGCCCGGCTGGCCGCGCACCTCGAAGCCGGGCGGGATGTCGTGGTGCTGGCCGAGGGCGACCCGTTCTTCTACGGCTCGTACATGCACATGCACAAGCGGCTGAGCCCGCGGTTCCCTGCCGTGGTGGTCCCGGGCATCACGTCGGTCAGCGCCGCCGCGGCCGCCGCCGGGCGCCCGCTGGTCGAGCGCGACGAGGTGCTGACCGTGCTGCCCGGCACGCTGCCGCCCGCCGAGCTGGCCCGGCGGCTGGCCTCGACCGATGCGGCCGTGGTGATGAAGCTCGGTCGCACGACGACCTCCGTCCGAACGGCTTTCGAACAGGCCGGGGTGCTGGACGACGCGGTGTACGTCGAGCGGGCCAGTCACCCCGATGAGCGCACCGCGCCCCTGGCCGACGTCGACTCGGGGCCGTACATGTCGCTGGCCCTGCTGCCCGGCCCGTTGAACCGGGAGGCGGTCGCGCCGGCCGAGTCGTCGGCGCCGGGCCGGGTGACCGTCGTCGGGTTGGGCCCCGGCCCCGACCGGTGGACGACGCCCGAGGTCTCGGCGGCGCTCGCGGAGGCCGACGACCTGGTCGGCTACCTGACCTACGTGAACCGCGTGCCGGTGAACGCGCGACAGCAGCGGCACGCCAGCGACAACAAGGTCGAGTCGGAGCGCGCCGCCTTCGCCCTCGACCTTGCGCTGCGCGGGCGCAACGTGGTGGTCGTCTCCTCCGGCGACCCGGGCGTCTTCGCGATGGCCTCCGCCGTGCTCGAGGTGGCGGCCGAGCCCGCGTACAAGGCGGTCGACGTCCGCGTGCTGCCGGGAGTCTCGGCGGCGCAGGCGGTCGCGGCGGCGGCGGGGGCGCCGTTGGGGCACGACTTCGCCATCGTCTCGCTGTCCGACCGGCTCAAGCCCTGGTCGATCGTCGAATCCCGGCTCGAGGCCCTGGCCGCCGCCGACATGGTGATCGCGATCTACAACCCGGCCTCGAAGGAGCGCCGCCACCAGGTGGCCGCCGCCCGGGACCTGTTGCTGCGCCACCGTTCCCCGGACACCCCGGTCGTGATCGGCCGGGCGGTGGGCTCGGAGCAGGAGGCGCTGAGCGTCGTCCGGCTCGGTGACCTCGACCCCGAGGTGGTGGACATGCGCACCCTGCTGATCATCGGGTCGTCGCAGACCCAGGTGACCGCCCGCGCCGACGGCACACCCTCGGTCTGGACCCCACGCCGTTACCCCGACTGAGTCATCGACGACGGGGGATCAGCACCAGCCGGGAAGCGATCTCGTCCAGGTCTGCCAGCCCGTCGGCCACGTCCATGATGAGTTCATACGCCTCATCATTCGTGAGGTCGAGGCGGTAGCCGTTCATTCCGGCGAAGGCGAAGCCTCCCGCGAGTGACAGTCGCTTGTTGCGGTCGACCAGCGGATGGTTGGTGCACAGCGAGTGCACCAGCGATGCAACCTTCAGATCGAGAGTCGCGTAGGCGTCCTTGCCGAACAAGGTGGTGGCGGGTCGGGCCAGGGCCGAGTCCAGCAGGCCGAGGTCACGGACGACCGGGGGCGCCCCGATGGCTCGTTCGGCGACGTACAGGGCCTCCTCGAGCGTCAGGTAGATCATTCGCCGAGACGGTCGAGCGCCTCGCGGAACCGGGGAATCTCCTCGTCGAGGACTCGGTCCAGCAACTCTGCCCGGCTTGTCGTCTCCACGTATGACCGGATGGCCTGCCGGGCCACCTCCTGCATCGAACGCCCCTCCAGTTCGGCACGCCTGCGCAGTGCCTCGGTCTCGGAGTCGGACAGCCGTAGGGTCATGGCCATGAGGCGACGGTATCACCGTCGGTATCATGCCGTCGACTGCATTCCTCCGAGCCGTCAGCCTGGGCTGCCTGGTCTGAGTGTGCCTCAGGACACGGCGCCCTCAGCGGTGAACGGGTTTAGCGTGAGTGGTCCGGAACGGTCTGGAGGCTCAGGGTCATGGACGACTCGCTCGGCAAGACGGCACTTTTCGCGATCGCGGTGGTCAACGTGCTGGCCATGGTCGTGCTCGTGCCGATCGGGCTGAGCCTGGCGCCCGGCGACGAGCGCCGGGTGTGGTTCGCCCGGCACTGGTCGTGGGTCTCGGCCCCGGCGGCCCTGTCGCTGCTGCTGCCGGCCGGGAAGCTCGCCGTCCTCCTCGCGGTGCCCTACCTGGTGGCCGCGATCGCCCTCTGGTTGAGCACGCCGATCCGCGACAAGGTGCTGCAGGCCGCCACCTGGTCGCTGGCCGTGGCCGCCCTGGCCCTGGTCGCCAACCGGGACGACTGGGAGCTCTTCGGTTTCTCCACGGGCCTGCTCGCGCTCACGGTCGCGCACTTCCATGTCGCCGGGTTCGGCGCGCTCCTGCTGCTCGCGCTGCTGGCGCGGGCCGAGCCGGGGCCGCTCGCGACCGCCGCCGGGCGGGTCGCGATCGGTGGCGTGGTGCTGGTCGCGGCCGGGTTCCTCGCCGGGGCGTGGTTCGACCAGCGGTTCGGGGACGCCGTCGAGCTGGTCGGGGCGGCGCTGCTCACCGCCGCGCTGTGGTCGGCCCTGGCGCTCCTGGTGCACCGGTCGTCGGGGCCGGACCGGCGCGCGGCCCTGGGTCTTTCGGGGCTGGCCGCGGTCACCCTCGTGCTGGCGCTGACCTACGCGGCCGGCTCGGCGTTCGGGTTCTCGCACCCGACCCTCGACTGGATGGTCGCCACCCATGGCCTGCTCAATGCGAGCGCGGTGCTGGTCACCGTCCTCGTGCTGTGGGTCGCCCGGCCGCGCGAGTTCACGACCGGGCGGCAACTGGTGCCGCTCGGGATCGGCCCGGAGCGCTACGAGGCGGCCGCCGACGCCCTGCTGCGCTGGGACATGCACCGCGGCGCGGGTGCTTTCGTCGACCCGGCTACCCCCGTCGCCACGCCCGGCCTGCGCATGATGTCGCGCCTCGGTCCACCCCTCGTGGGCCTGACGGCGCCCTGCGAGGTGCTGGCGGCGGCGCACGAACCGGCCGGGCCGTCCGGTGCCTCCACGGTGATGCACTACGAGACGCGGCCGGGGCATCCGTTCGAGGGCGACGAGCGGTTCGAGGTGCGCCTCGACCTGCCCGGCCCGGACGGGCAGCAGCCGGTCTGGCTCGACGTCGCCGTCCGCAGCCGCCCGGTCCGGGTGCTGCCGAAGCTGGGCGGCCCCGTCGTCCCGCTGGCGCAGCGCACCTTCGTGCGCCTCTGCGCCCGTACCCTGCGTCGAACCCCCGCACCGAGCCGCACGTAGCCACAGTCAGCAGGGTTGTTCAGGGCCCTTTCCGGCCGGAACATCCCGCTGACTGCGGCCGAGCGCGAGGAGGGCGGTGCTGACCGAGTCGGCGGTGGTCAGGCCGTCGGGCAGCGGGGGGCGGTCGACCATCACGACCGGAAGGCCGAGCTGGTTCGCGGCGGTCAGCTTGGCCGCTGTCATCGGCCCGCCGCTGTTCTTGGTGACCAGCACGTCGATGCCCTTGCGGCGCAGGAGGTCCCGCTCACCATCGAGCGTGAACGGGCCGCGGTCGAGGACGACGTCGCAGCGCAGCGGCAGGTCGGCCGCGTCGGGTACGTGCACGGCGCGCAGCCAGAAGTGGTGCGGCAGGTCCCGGAACGCCTTCACGCCCTGCCGGCCGGTCGTGAGGAAGACCGTGGACTCCGCGTCGAACGCCTTGAGCGCCGAGGCCGCGCCGAGCAGGTCGGGCACGTGCTGCCAGCGGTCGCCGCTCACCGCCGTCCAGGCCGGGCGGCGCAGCACCAGCAGGTCGACCCCGGCGGCGGCGCACGCCTCCGCGGCGTTGCGGGTGATCTGCGCGGCGAACGGGTGCGTCGCGTCGACCACCGTCGAGATGCCGTGCGCGGTGAGGTATTCCGCGAGCCCGTCGGCGCCGCCGAACCCGCCGATCCGGACCTCGCCACCCGGCAGCCGGGGGTCGGGTACCCGCCCGGCCAGCGACGACACCACCTCCGCCCCGCGCGCGAGCAGGGCGTCCGCGAGTTCTCGGCCCTCCGCCGTCCCGCCGAGTACCAGCACCGTCCCCGGATCGGCCACGTGCTCAGCCCCGGCGCAGGAGGTAGGTGTCCATGATCCAGCCCTTGCGCGCGCGGGCCTCGGCCCGGACGGACTCGATCTCGCCCGCCACCTTCAGAACCGGCCCGGCCACCAGGATCTCGTCGGCCGTGCCCAGGTAGGCGCCCCAGTAGATCGTCACGTCCGGCTCGCTCAGCTTCGTGAACGTCAGGTCGCCGTCGAGCATCACCACGATGTTGTCGAACCCCTCGGGCAGGGCGCCGTCGACGAGCGCGGCGCCCAACCGGCGTCCCGTGGTGATGTGGATGGGTTCCCCGATCCGGTTCAGCGGAATGCGATGTCCCGCAGTCAGGGCCGAGATCGCCGACACCCCCGGGATCACCTCGGTCTCGAACGCCACCGAACCGCGCGCGGTCACCCGGTCGAGGATGCGCATCGTCCCGTCGTACAGCGCCGGGTCGCCCCACACCAGGAACGCGCCCACCTCGCCGTCGCCGAGGCCGCCCACGAGGCGCTCGTAGATGTCGGTGCGGTCCTCGTGCCACTGCTCGATCGTCGCCCGGTACGCCACCCCGTCGAGCCCGACCCGCTCGCGTTCCGGGTCGCGCGCCTCGACCACGCGGTAACCGCCCCCGGGCACGTGGTCGGAGAGGATGCGCCGCCGCAGCTCGATCAGGTCGTCCTTCTCCGCGCCCTTCTCGATCACGAAGAACACGTCGACCCGGTTCAGCGCCTTGACCGCCTGGACGGTCACGTAGTCCGGGTCGCCGGCGCCCACGCCGATCAGCAGAACGGTTCGCACGAAAGGCCTTTCAGTGTGTGTCGCGGCAGCGGTCGGGGGAGTAGAGATGGCTGCCGGGGAACTGCTCGGCGGTCAGCACGCGGCCGACCACGATCACCGCCGTGCGCTTCACGCCGCTCTCCGCAACGAGACCCGAGATCGTGGCGAGCGTGCCGCGCAGGACGAGTTCGTCGTCCCGACTGGCGTACGCGACCACGGCGACCGGACAGTCCGCGCCGTAGTGCGGTTCCAGCTCGGAGACGACCTCGCCGATGGCCTGCACGGCGAGGTGCAGCACGAGCGTGGCGCCCGTGGCGCCGAACGCGGCCAGCGTCTCCCCGGGGGGCATCGGCGTGGCCCGGCGGGCGATGCGGGTCAGCACGACGCTCTGCCCGACGCCGGGCACGGTCAGCTCGCGCCCCAGGGTCGCGGCGGCCGCGGCGAAAGCGGGCACCCCGGGGACGATCTCGTAGGGGATGCCGTGCGCGTCGAGCCGTCGCACCTGCTCCGCCACGGCCGAGAACACCGACGGGTCGCCCGAGTGCAGCCGCACCACGTCCAGACCGTCGGCGTGCGCGCGCACCATCTCGGCGACGATCGCGTCGAGGTCCAGGTCCTGGCTGTCCACCAGCCGGGCTCCCGACGGCGCCTCGACGAGCAGCTCCTTGGGCACCAGCGCTCCGGCGTAGATCACCACCGACGCGCCCTGGAGTAGCCGCAACCCGCGCACGGTCAACAGGTCGGCCGCGCCCGGCCCGGCCCCCACGATGTAGACCGTCATCGCCGGTCACCCGGCTTGTGAGTCACCCACTGGGTGATCGGCATCGCCGCGCGCCAGCCGGTGTACCGGCCGACGCTCGTGGTCCGCGCGATCTCCACCCGGGTCAGCTCCCCGCCGTACTGCTCGTAGGCGTCGAGCACGGCGCGTTCCGACTCCAGCGTCGTCACGTTGGCCACCAGCCGCCCACCCGGCCGCAGGGCGTCCCAGCAGGCCGACACCAGCCCCGGTGCCGTCGCCCCGCCCCCGATGAACACGGCGTCCGGCGCCTCGAGGCCGGCCAACGCCGCGGGCGCCTCACCCACCACGACCGCCAACCCGGGCACGCCCAGGGACACCGCGTTGCGCCCGATCCGCTTGGCCCGCACCTCGTCCCGCTCCACCGCCACCGCGCGGCACGACGGGTGCGCGCGCATCCACTCGATGCCGATCGACCCGGCGCCGCCCCCGACGTCCCACAGCAGCTCGCCCGGCGCGGGGCCCAGCGCCGACACGGTGACCGCCCGGACGTGCCGCTTGGTCAGCTGCCCGTCGTGCTCGTAGGCGTCGTCGGGCAGCCCCGGCGTGAGCGGCAGGCGCAGCGCGGCGGGCCCCGGCACGCACGAGACCCCCACGACGGTCAGCGGTTCCGGCCGCGCGGAACCGGGCCACCCGTCGTCCGGCCACTCGTCGGCCGTCGCGACGACCCGCTGCTCCGAGGGAGCCCCGAGGTCGCTCAGCACGGTCAGCACCGACGGCCCGAAGCCCCGTTCGCGCAGCAACCGCGCCACCTCCGCGGGCGTCGCGGCGCCGGCGGCCAGCACCAGCACCCGCCGCCCCGGATGCACGTGCGGGTGCAGCAGCGCGACCGGTCGGCCGACGGCGCTGACGACGGCGACGTCCTGCTGCGCCCAGGCGAGCCGGGCGCAGGCCAGGGACAGCGACGAGACGTGCGGGACGACGTCCAGCGGCTCGTCCGGCAGCAGCCGGGCCAGCGTGGTCGCGATGCCGAAGAACGTCGGATCACCGCTGGCCAGCACGGCCCTCCGCCCGGTCCGCGACTCGAGGGTGGACAGCAGCGTGGGCAGCAACGGCATCGGCCACTCGACCCGCTCGGCCGCCACGGAGGCGGGCAGCAGGGCGAGCTGGCGCGACGACCCGAACACCACGTCCGCGCTGGTCAGGGCGTCCCGGGCCGGTGAGCCGAGACCGGCCCAGCCGTCCACGCCGATACCCACCACCTGCATGCCTACGACCGTAGCCGAGCCGCGGACGGCTCCGAACCAGCTACGTGGTGATCCACGCCGCGGCGTCGGAGGGCAACAGGTCGCCCTCCAGCGGCAGGCTGGACAGCACGACCCGGCCGGGCGGCAGGGGGATGGGTGCCGACGACGTGTTCACCATGCAGATGAACCCCTGACCGCGGGTGAACCCCAGCACCTCGGGCTCGTCGCCCGTCCAGACCAGCGGCCCCTCGCCCGCGCCGAGCTGCGGCAGCGACCGGCGCAGGGCCAGCGCCTCCCGGTACAACCACAGCATCGACCCACGGTCGGCCAGCTGCGCCTCGACGGAGAGGCCGGCCCAGTGCGCGGGTTGCGGCAGCCACGCGCCACCGGTGCCGAAGCCCAGCGACGGGCCGTCCGACGTCCAGGGCAGCGGCACCCGGCAGCCGTCACGGCCGCGCACGGTGTGCCCGGACCGCTCCCAGGTCGGGTCCTGCAGGACGTCCTCGGGCAGGTCGTTGACCTCCTCCAGGCCCAGCTCCTCACCCTGGTAGAGGTACGCGCTGCCCGGCAGGGCCAGCATCAGCATGATCATCGCCCGGGCCCGGCGCCGGCCGAGCACCAGATCGACGGGCTCGGTGGGGTCGGCGTGCAGGGACGCCTCCCCGCCGTGGGTCCGGGTCAGGCCGAAACGGCTGACGGCCCGGGTGATGTCGTGGTTCGACATGACCCACACGACGGGCGCGCCGATCGACTCGTGCGCGTCCAGCGAGATGCTCGCCAGCTCGCGCATCTCCTTCGCGTCCCACGCCGTGCGCACGAACGAGAAGTCGAAGGCCGTGTTCAGCTGCCCGGGCCGCAGGTAGTGGGCCAGCCGGTCGGCCGTGGCCACCCACGCCTCGGCGACGAACGCCTTCGGCGGGTCGTACGAGTCGGCCAGAGCCCGCCAACCACGGTAGATCTCGTGCACCTCCGGCCGGTCCCAGAACGGGTGGCCCTCGAACCAGGGGGTGCTCAGCAGTTCACCGCTGCTGGTCCCGAGGTCGGGCAGGGTGACGTCCTTGGCCAGGCCGTGCGCGACGTCGATGCGGAAACCGTCGGCCCCGCGGTCGAACCAGAACTTCAGGACGTCGAGGAACTCGGCCACGACGTCGGGGTGCGCCCAGTTGAGGTCGGGCTGCTTGACGTCGAACAGGTGCAGGTACCACTCGCCGGGCTCGCCGTCGTCCAGCACGCGCGTCCAGGCGGACCCGCCGAACATCGAGCGCCAGTCGTTCGGGGGCTCGTCACCGCCCGGCCCCCGCCCCGGCCGGAAGTGGTAGCGCGCCCGCTCGGCGGAACCCGGCCCGGCGGCCAGCGCGGCCACGAACCACGGGTGCTCGTCGGAGGTGTGGTTCGGGACGACGTCCAGCAGCACCTTCAGCCCCGCGGCGTGCGCCTCGTCGATCAGCGCCTGGCCGTCGGCGAGGGTGCCGAAGGCCGGGTCGACGGACCGGTAGTCGGCCACGTCGTAGCCCGCGTCGGCCTGTGGCGAGGGGTACCAGGGGTTGATCCAGATCGCGTCGACGCCCAGCTCGGCGATGTACGGCAGCTTCGAGCGGACCCCGGCCACGTCGCCGAGACCGTCGCCGTCGCCGTCCTTGAACGAGCGGATGTACAGCTGGTAGGTGACGGCGGAGCGCCACCAGGCAGAGGTGGAAGGCACCCGCACGACGATACGAACTCCCGCGCCGGGGCGCCTGTCCGGACCACTCGTCGACCGGTCCGGGTGAACGGGCGACGAACGGTCCATTCCGTGATCGTCCGTTCGGCGGCAGGTCGCTCGGGAAACCTCTAGAGTCGCACCCCATGAACGGGCCCTGGGGGACGACGTGAGTCGCCGGGCCCTGCTCTGGGTGGCGGGCATGCTGGCCGTGGCCGTCGGCGTGAACGTCGTCGACGTCCCGGGGGCGTTCCCCGCCCGGGTCGACGAACTGCTGGTGGAGCTGGCCCGCGGCCCGCGCTGGGTCGAGCTGCTGTTCCGGGCCGGGCTCGTGGTCGAACTGCTGGCTCTCCTGGCGGTCGCGACGGCCCTGATGATCAGCGTGCACGAGGCCGGCCACGCGCTCGCGGCACGGGGCGCACGGGGGCGCGCGTCCGTCGTCCTGCTCGGCGGTTCGGCCGCCAACCTGCTGTGCGCCGCGCTGGCCGCGCTGGCCCTGGCGCTGGGCGGGTTCACCGCCCTCGCCGGTCATCTGGCGAGCGTCTTCCCGGACCCGCTGTTCGCCCTGCTCGTGGCCGGGGTCTGGGTGGGTGCGAACAACCTCCTGCCGGTCGCGGACGACGGGCACCCGCGGGACGGGCTGCAGCTGCGGCACCTGCCACCGGCGGAGCCGGCGCCCGCGGCCGAGGCGGGTGCGGCGTCCATGCAGCCGGCCATGGTCCGGGCCGAACTGGCCCAGGCCCTGGCCGTCGGCGACGCGACTCGCGCCCGCGCCGCGGCCGAGGCCTTGCTGGGCCTGGTGGCCCGGCTCCCGCTCACGGCCGAGGACGCCGCCCACCAGCTGTCCCTCAGCGTGCCGCTCCTGCAGCAGTACTCCGGTGCGCCGGACTGCCCGCCCGAGCTCGCGGGGCGGATCGCCGTCCGGCTGGGGTTCTTGGAGCTGCGCTCGGTGCTGCACCCCGGCCCGGAGCCGGTCCCGGGCCTGCCGCGCGCCGAGGGCGCCGGAGCGGCGACGGACGACGAGCGGCTGGACGACGTCGCGCGGCTCATGCAGCTCGGCGCCCGGCTCGCACCGGGGGACCTGGACGCGCGGCTCGGCCTGGCCTGGACCCGCTCGGCCCAGCGCCGGGACGACGAGGCGCAGAAGCTGGCCCGCGCCGTCCGGTTGAAGCTGGACGCCGAACCCCGCGTCCCGGGGGACTACCGGGCCGACCTGGCCGACGTGCTGCGGGCGGTGAGTGCCGCCCGGCTCGGGGCCGCGGAGCAGGCCGAGCGGCTGCTGGCCCGGGTGGCCCGCAACCACTCCCGCAACCAGAACGGCGGCCGGCTCCCGCAGGAGCTGGCCGCCGCCCTGGACTACGCGCAGCGGGTACCCGCCGCCGCTGTCTAGCTCAGCGCTCGACGATCGCCACGACGCCGGCGCCGCCCGCCGCGCAGATGGAGATCAGGCCGCGGCCCGAGCCCTTCTCCGCCAGGAGCTTGGCCAGGTTGGGGACGATCCGGCCGCCGGTCGCGGCGAACGGGTGGCCCGCCGCGAGCGAGCCGCCCTTCACGTTCAGCTTCGAGCGGTCGATCGAGCCCAGCGGCGCGTCGAGGCCCAGGCGCTCCTTGCAGAAGATCGGGTCCTCCCAGGCGTGCAGCGTGGCCAGGACCTGGGCGGCGAACGCCTCGTGGATCTCGTAGTAGTCGAAGTCCTGCAGCGTGATGCCCTTGCGCTTGAGGAGCTTCGGCACCGCGTAGGCCGGGGCCATCAGCAGACCCTCGCCGCCGTGCACGTAGTCGACGGCCGCCTCGGCGGAGATGTCGAAGTAGGCCAGCACCGGCAGGTTGTGCTCGGCGGCCCACTCCTCGCTGGCCAGCAGGACGGTGGAGGCGCCGTCGGACAGCGGCGTGCTGTTACCCGCGGTCATCGTGGCGGTCTCGCCCTTGCCGAAGACGGGCTTCAGCTTGGCCAGCTTCTCGATGGTGAGGTCGGGGCGCAGGTTCTGGTCGCGCTCCAGGCCGAGGAACGGCGTGATCAGGTCGTCCTCCCAGCCTGCCTCGTAGGCGGCGGCCAGGTTCTTGTGGGAGGCGAGGGTGAGCTCGTCCTGCTCCTCGCGGGTCAGGTTCCACTCGGCGGCGGTCAGGGCGGTGTGCTCACCCATCGAGCGGCCGGTGCGCGGCTCGGAGTTCTTGGGGATCTCCGGGGCGAGGTGGGTCGGGCGCAGGCCGGTGATGGCCTTGAGCTTGCCCATCGTCGTCTTCTGCCGGTTGGCCTCCATCAGCACCGCGCGGGCCTTCGGGTTGACGGCCAGCGGGGCGTCGGACGTCGTGTCCGAGCCACCGGCGATGCCCGAGTCGATCTGGCCCAGGGCGATCTTGTTCGCCACCTGGATGACGGCCTGCAGACCGGTGCCGCACGCCTGCTGGATGTCGTAGGCGGTCGTGGTGGGGGCCAGGCGCGAGCCGAGGACGACCTCGCGGGCGAGGTTCCAGTCCTTGCTGTGCTTCAACACGGCGCCGGCCACGAAGGCGCCGATCTCGACACCCTCGAGGTTGTAGCGCTTGACCAGGCCGTCCAGGGCGGCGGACAGCATGTCCGCGTTGGAGGCCCGGAAGTAGTTGGTGTTCGAGCGGGCGAACGGGATGCGGTTGCCGCCGATGATGGCGACGCGGCGCGGGAAGTCGGTCACGGGAGGTCTCCTGTCCGGGCGAGTGCCGGTTTCCGCGGGTTGGGCGGAAGTAACGTGGACACTCAGTTACACATGAGGTTACATTATTCCCGTGGACCGCTTCCAGACTCTCGCGCACTCGACCGTCGGCAAGGCCCTGTTCCCCCGGGTCGGCCTCCCGCAGCCCCCTCTGCTGCGCCGCTACGAGCCGGGGCAGCCCCTGCTCACCGGCCCGGCCGTGGTGGGTGCCGCCCCGGGCGGCACGCTGCTGGAGACGGTCACCGGCATCCTGAAGAACGCCGGCGCCGAGCTGGCCGACGCCGCCGCGGTGGCCGAGACCACGGCCCGCGGCTTCAAGGGCGAGAAGATCAAGACCGGTGCGCTGGTCTTCGACGCCACGGGCATCGCGAACAGCGAGCAGCTCGAGGAGCTGTGGAAGTTCTTCAGCCCGCTGGTCCGCAGCGTGAAGGGCTCCGGCCGCGTCGTCGTCCTCGGCACCACGCCCGAGCTGCTGACCGACGCGCAGGCCGCCGTCGCGCAGCGCGGCCTCGAGGGCTTCACCCGCTCGCTGGGCAAGGAGATCGGCAAGGGCTCGACCGTGCAGCTCGTCCTGGTCGCCCCGGGCGCCGAGGGCCGCCTCGAGTCCACCCTGCGGTTCCTGCTCTCCAGCAAGTCCGCATTCGTCTCCGGCCAGGTCGTCCGCATCAGCACGACGACCCCGGGCGCCGACTCCCTGGCCGACTGGGCCGCGCCGCTGTCCGACCAGGTCGTCGTCGTCACCGGCGCCTCGCGCGGCATCGGTGAGGCCATCGCCCGCACTCTGGCCCGCGACGGCGCGAAGGTGATCGGCGTCGACGTCCCGCCGCTGGCCGACGACCTGAAGAAGGTCACCGACTCCATCGGCGGCTCGAGCATCGTCCTCGACGTGACGGCGCCCGACGCGGCCGCGAAGATCGCCCGGCACGCGCGGGACACCTACGGCAAGCTCGACGGCATCGTGCACAACGCCGGCATCACGCGCGACAAGAAGCTGGCCAACATGAAGGAGGACGGCTGGAAGCTGGCCGTCGCCGTCAACCTCACCGCGCCCGAGCAGATCACCAAGGCGCTCGTGGAGGACGGCATCCTCGGGGCCGGCGGCCGGGTCGTCGTCACGTCGTCCATCGCCGGGATCTCCGGCAACGGCGGCCAGACCAACTACGCCACCTCGAAGGCCGGCCTGATCGGTCTGGTCAACGTGCTCGCGCCGCAGCTGGCCGAGAAGGGCATCACCATCAACGCGGTGGCCCCCGGCTTCATCGAGACCGCGATGACCGCGGCCATCCCGTTCACCATCCGGGAGGGCGGCCGCCGTCTCTCCTCGATGCTGCAGGGCGGCCAGCCGGTCGACGTGGCCGAGACCGAGTCGTGGTTCCTGTCCCCGGCCTCCTCCGGCGTGACCGGCAACGTCGTGCGGGTCTGCGGCCAGGCCCTGATCGGGGCCTGAGTCCGGTGGCCGACGCGAGCGAGGGCAAGAAGGTCGTCGAGCTGAGCTCGGCCCCCGGTGCGCTGACCACGTACCGGCGGGCCGTGCTGCAGCGGGCGCACGGCAAGGACCGGGTGCCGGACAAGGTCCTGAAGCTGACCGGGGTCACGCCCGAGCTCGACCACGTCAAGGCCTACCTCGACGTCTGTGGCGGGCGGCTCACCGACACGCTGCCGCTGCTGTACCCGCACATGCTCGGGTTCCCGCTGCAGATGTCGTTGCTGACCGACGGCGACTCGCCGTTCGCGGCGATGGGCCTGGTGCACGTGCTCAACTCGGCGACGCAGCTGAAGCCGCTGCCGCTGAGCGCCGCGCTCGACGTCGAGGCCGAGATGGCCGCCCCGCAGCTGCACCGCCGCGGGCGCACCATCGACCTGCTGGTCCGGGTGTCGATCGACGGCGAGCTCGTGTGGCACTCGTCGTCCACGTACCTCAAGCGCGAGTCGACCAAGGGTCGCTCGGAAGAGGTCGCTGGTGAGGGGAAGGCCGAGAAGGCCGTCCCCGAGGCGCTCCTGACCAAGCCCGGCCCGCTGTGGCGGCTACCGTCCGACCTGGGCCGGCAGTACGGCGAGGTGTCGGGCGACCGCAACCCGATCCACATGTACGGGCTGAGCGCGAAGCTGTTCGGCTTCAACTCGGCCATCGCCCACGGCATGTGGACGGCGGCCCGCTCGCTGGCCGCGCTCGAGGGCCGGGTGCCCGACGCCGTGCGCAACGACGTCGAGTTCAAGCAGCCCATCCCGCTGCCGGGCACCGTCGAGTTCGCCGACGACGGGGGCATCGCCGGGGCCAAGGAGATCGACTACGTGGTGCGGGCCCGCAAGCCGCGCAAGGACGGCAGCGCGAAACTGCACCTCGTGGGCTCGGTCACCGCCCTCTGAGGTTTCGCCGGGGTTTCCCGGTCGGCGTTCAGTAGGCGCGCTGGGTGTGCTGCTGCAGCCAGCGCAGCCGGAACTCGTGCTCGTCGTTCAGGGTCTCCTCGACCCGCTCCGCGACGAAGCTGCGGATCTTCGGCCCGATCAGGAACGCCTTCGAGTCGACCTCGAGGTGCACGCGGTACTCGGTGCGGTACCACTCCATCGGGAGCAGGCGCCCGTACCCGCGGATGGTGACGGGAACCTTGGTCACCTCGACGGTCGTGTCGTAGAACCGGCTGCCGTCCCACTCCGACGGGTGCCACTTCTGCGTCTGCCGGAACTTGTTGCGCGGCACGAACAACGCCGGGGCGTACCAGGGAAGGTTGACGTCGATCTGGCGCTCGGTGCTGGACCAGAAGAAGCCCTGGCGCTCGCGCAGCTCGACCACGGCGTGGTTGGTGTGCCGCAGCGCCTTGGCCTTGGCCTGCAGGTGGTCGAGGCGGGTGACCATGCGGAAAACCTCGTACGGCGGGATGTCGTACACCCACCGGAAGTCCAGTGTTCGCATCATTGCGAGCCCTCCTCTGACCGTTTCCCCCTCCGGCAGAGTAAGTCGAGTTTCCCGTTTCGGGAAGATCCCAATGAAGTCCGTAAGGGATCATGGGCCTGTGCGCTGGCTCAACCGTTGCGCTGAGTGATAAAGGGCACGGCCCTGTCACTGGCACTGCCGAACGTTGGATAGATTCGGTGCGTGGCTGAGTACATCTACACGATGCGGAAGGCGCGCAAGGCGCACGGTGACAAGGTCATCCTCGACGACGTCACCCTGAACTTCCTGCACGGCGCCAAGATCGGCGTCCTGGGTCCGAACGGCGCGGGTAAGTCGAGCGTCCTGAAGATCATGGCCGGGCTGGACACGCCCTCGAACGGCGACGCGTTCAAGGACCCGGAGGCCACGGTCGGCATCCTGATGCAGGAGCCGGAGCTGGACGAGACCAAGAACGTCCTGGAGAACGTGCAGGAGGGGCTCGGGCAGATCAAGCGCGACCTCGACCGGTACAACGAGATCGCCGAGCAGATGGCCACCGACTACAGCGACGAGCTGATGGAGGAGATGGGCAAGCTGCAGGAGCGGATCGACGCCGCCGACGCCTGGGACCTCGACTCCCAGCTCGAGCAGGCGATGGACGCGTTGCGCTGCCCGCCGCCGGACGCCGACGTCTCCGTGCTCTCCGGTGGTGAGCGCCGTCGCGTCGCCCTCTGCAAGCTGCTGCTGAGCAAGCCCGACCTGCTGCTGCTCGACGAGCCCACCAACCACCTGGACGCCGAGAGCGTGCTCTGGTTGGAGCAGCACCTCGCGAAATACGAGGGCGCCGTCCTGGCCGTCACGCACGACCGGTACTTCCTCGACAACGTCGCGCAGTGGATCCTCGAGCTCGACCGCGGCCGCGCCTACCCCTACGAGGGCAACTACTCCACCTACCTGGAGAAGAAGCAGGAGCGCCTCGAGGTCCAGGGCCGCAAGGACGCGAAGCTGGCCAAGCGGCTGAAGGAAGAGCTCGAGTGGGTCCGGCAGAACGCCAAGGGCCGCCAGACCAAGAGCAAGTCCCGCCTGGCCCGGTACGAGGAGATGGCGGCCGAGGCCGAGCGCACCCGCAAGCTCGACTTCGAGGAGATCCAGATCCCGCCGGGCCCGCGCCTGGGCACCAACGTGATCGAGGTGAAGAACCTCGACAAGGGCTTCGACGGCCGGGTGCTGATCAAGGACCTGTCGTTCTCCCTGCCGCGCAACGGCATCGTCGGCGTGATCGGCCCCAACGGGGTCGGCAAGACCACGCTGTTCAAGACGATCGTCGGGTTCGAGCAGCCGGACAGCGGTGAGGTGAAGGTCGGCGAGACGGTGAAGGTCTCCTACGTCGACCAGAACCGCGGCGGCATCGACCCCAAGAAGACGCTCTGGGAGGTCGTGTCCGACGGGCTCGACCACATCAAGGTCGGCCAGGTCGAGATGCCCTCACGCGCGTACGTGTCGGCGTTCGGGTTCAAGGGGCCCGACCAGCAGAAGCCGGCGGGCGTGCTGTCGGGTGGTGAGCGCAACCGGCTGAACCTGGCCCTGACGCTCAAGGAGGGCGGCAACCTGCTGCTGCTCGACGAGCCGACCAACGACCTCGACACCGAGACGCTCGGCTCGCTGGAGAACGCTCTGCTGGAGTTCCCCGGCTGCGCCGTGGTCATCTCCCACGACCGCTGGTTCCTCGACCGGGTCGCGACGCACATCCTGGCCTACGAGGGCACGGAGGATAACCCGGCCAACTGGTACTGGTTCGAGGGCAACTTCGAGTCGTACGAGAAGAACAAGGTCGACCGCCTCGGCGAGGACGCGGCGCGCCCGCACCGGGTCACGTACCGCAAGCTCACCCGCGACTGACGGGGCGGCCCTCCGCCGCGCCCCACACATCGACGAGTGAGTCTCGGCTGCCATTTCCAGCTGAGATTCACTCGTCGATGGTTGTCTCCGGGTTCGGAAGGTCTCGCGGGGCGCCGAGGAACTGCATCAGGACGACGACCGCCACGGCTTGGGTGCACAGCAGGCCGGCCAGCACCACGAGCTGGAACCGGGCGGCGTCGGTCGGTGAGGCGCCGCCCAGCAGGGCGCCGATGAACGCGCCGGGCAGGGTGACGAGGCCGGTCGTCCGGGTCTGGTCGGTGACCGGGACGAGCGCTTCGGCGGCGGCGCGGCGGCTCAGCCGGGCGGCGGCCTGCCGCGGCGTCGCACCGAGCGCCAGCCACGCCTCCACCTCGTCGCGCTGCTCCGCCAGCGAGCGGGCCAGGGTGCGCCCGGCGATCGTCACGCCGAGCATCGTGCCGCCGATCAGGATGCCGCCCAACGCGACGAGGTAGCGCGGCGAGACGGCGAGCATCCCGGCTCCGAACACGATTGCGAAGGTCACGACCAGCCCGGCCAGGATCGAGACCGGCACCGCGAGTGCGGCGCCGTCCGTGCCGGACAACCGGCGGACCGCCGTCCAGGCCGCAACCGAGAACATGAGGGTCAACGCGACGACGACCAGCGGGGGAGCGGTGAACACCCCGCGCAGCAGCAGGCCGACCGCCACCAGTTGGGTCGCCCCGCGGGCCACCGCGTAGGCGGGCGCCCAGCCGCTCGGCACGCGACCGGCCCGCAGCACCCCGTAGGTGACGGCGACGAGAAGCACGACGCCGCTCGCCAGCCGGACGTCGTGCGTCATCCGCCTGATTCCATGATCACGCTTGATTCCATATCAGCGCGGGGGACGCATCATGCCCTCCTGCGTGGTGGTGGCCACCAGGGTGCCGTCGCGGGTGAACAGCTTGCCCTGGGCCAGCCCGCGCCCACCCTGAGCGGTCGGCGAGTGCTGGACGTAGAGCAGCCACTCGTCCGCGCGGGCCGGCCGGTGGAACCACATCGCGTGGTCGAGGCTGGCCGTCTTCAGACCGCTGTTCCAGGCCAGGCCGTGCCGGCGCAGCACGCTCTCCAGCAGCGAGTAGTCGCTGGCGAACGCCAGCATCGCCGTGTGTAGCACCGGGTCGTCGGGCAGCGCGGCCGTGGTGCGCATCCACACCGCCTGCGACGCGACCCGTTCCGGGCCCGGCTCGATGAACAGCGGGCCCTCGACGTGGCGCAGGTCGACGGGCCGGGTGCGCAGCATGTGCTGGACCTCGGGCACCTCGATGTGACCGAACCGGTCGACCAGCGACGGGAGCTCGTCGGGCCCCGGGACGTCGGGCATCTCGTCGGCGTGCTCCAGGCCCTCGGCGGGCACCTGGAACGAGCTGATCATCGACAGGATCGGCTTGCCGTTCTGCAGGGCCTGGGTGCGCCGGGCGCTGAACGAGCGCCCGTCGCGCAGCCGGTCGACCTGCAGGACGATCGGGACGTCGGGGTCGCCGGGGCGCAGGAAATAGCCGTGCAGCGAATGCACGGGACGGTCCTCGGGGGCCGTGCGGATCGCGGCCAGCAGCGACTGCGCGAGCACCTGACCACCGAACACGCGCCCCCACGGCGGCCGGTAGCTGGAGGCGACGAAGGTGTCGGGCTCCGACTCGTCCGGGGTCAGGGTGAGCACGTCGAGGATGTGCTTGACCGCCTCCTGCGCGTCCGCCGCGTCGGGGATCGTGTCCATCAGTGCGAGGCCTCCGATGTATTGGCCGCTGATCGGGTCCTTCTGGGCGAACCACGCGGGGAATCTGAACGAGCGCTGCGCGCTCATGGGCGACGCACCATGCGCACGGCGAGCTCCGCGTAGAGGGTGCCGATCTCCAGCGGGGTCTGCGCACCCTTGGGGTCGAACCAGCGGGCCACGTCGACGCACAACGAGAGGATCGCGCGCGCGACCGCGCGTTCGTCGTCCACCGCCATCACCCCGGCGGCGACGCCGGAGCGCAGCTGGGCCTCGACCAGCCGTTCGATCTTCTGCCGGACGGCGAAGATCTCCTGGCGGTCGCCGTCGGGCAGCGCGGCGAGCTCGTACTGGACCACCCGCGCGACTCGGTGGTACTGGGCGTGCCAGGCGGCGAAGTCACGGATCACCTCGCGCAGGCCGTCGATCGGGTCGGTGCTGCTGGCCAGGGTCTCCTCGACCAGCCGCAGCGCGGCCTCGTGGCCGAGCCGGCTGATCTGGGCCAGCAGGGCGCCCTTGGACGGGAAGTGCACGTACAGGGCGGCGGGGGACAGGCCGGCCCGGGTCGCGATGTCCCGGGTGGTGGTGGCGTGGAACCCGTGGTCGGCGAAGGCGTCGACGGCGGCCTCGAGCATCCGCCGGGACGACTCGGGCAGCTCGGACACCCACGGCAGGTTGTGGCCGTCCAGGTGCTCCACAGTCATCGCCTCACCTCACCGGCCGCGTCGGGGACGGCCTTGTGCGCAACCCGTAGCCAGGAGCCTACGGGCAGGGTCGACCGATGACTTGACACACCCGTCCTCGGGCGGAACCCTGGACGAAGAATCCTGGTAAGCAAGCGCTTAGTCAAGTCGGATCGGCCGGTTGGGGAGATCATGGAACGACACGTGTACAACGAGGACCACGAGGCGCTGCGGCTGGTCGCCCGGGAGTTCGTCGACCGGCACGTGCGTCCCAACGAGGAGCAGTTCATCGCCGACAAGGCGATCCCTCGCGAGGTCTGGCTCGAGGCCGGCAAGCAGGGCCTGCTCGGCCTGCAGGTGCCCGAGGAGTTCGGCGGCGCGGGCGTCGACGACTGGCGCTTCTCCGCCGTCGTCACCGAGGAGCTGGCCGGGTTCTCCGTGGCGCTGGGCTCCTGCTGGGGCATCAACTCCGACATCAACGCGCCCTACCTGGTGGGCCTCACCAACGACGAGCAGAAGGCCCGCTGGCTGCCGAAGTACGCCACCGGTGAGCTGTGGACGGCGATCGGGATGACCGAGCCGGGCGGCGGCTCCGACCTGGCGGCGCTGAAGACCACCGCGGTGCGCGACGGCGACGACTGGATCCTCAACGGGTCGAAGACCTTCATCACCAACGGCTACAGCGCCGACCTGGTGATCGTCGCGGCCCGCACCGACCCGAGCAAGGGCGCCAAGGGCATCTCGCTGTTCGGCGTCGAGGCGGGCATGGCGGGCTTCTCCCGCGGCCGCAAGCTCGACAAGGTCGGCCAGCCCGAGAGCGACACCGCCGAGCTGTTCTTCGAGAACGTGCGCGTCCCGAACGCGAACCTGATCGGCACCGAGAACCTCGGCTTCATCCACATGATGAAGCACCTGGCCCAGGAGCGGATCGGCTCGGCCGTCTGCAACATCGCGCTCGCGACGTCGATCCTCAAGGAGACGATCGAGTACACGAAGGAGCGCAAGGCCTTCGGCGCCCCGATCGGCACCTTCCAGCACAACAAGTTCAAGCTCGCCGAGCTGACCGCCAAGGTCGAGGTCACCCAGGCCTTCGTCGACCAGGCCATCACCGCGCACGCCGAGCACAAGCTCAGCGCCGTGGACGCGGCCAAGGCGAAGCTGATCACCGCCTCGATCCAGGGCGAGGTGCTGGACGCCTGCGTGCAGCTCTTCGGTGGCTACGGCTACATGAACGAGTACCGTGTGGCCCGCGCCTGGAAGGACGCCCGGGTCACCCGCATCTGGGCCGGTTCCGAGGAGATCATGAAGGAGCTCATCGGCCGCGACCTGGGCCTGTAGCTCTTCGCACGACTCCTCGCACGGACGACGGGAGCTCGATGACGAGCGAAGTGGTCGACGAGGGCGTGGTCGCCCACGGGCAGCCCGGCCGGCGGTTCGAGGGCCGGGTCGCCCTGGTGACCGGCGCCAGCCGGGGCATCGGGCTGGCCATCGCCCAGCGGTTGGTCGCCGAAGGGGCCCGGGTGTGCGTCACCGCGCGCAAACCCGACCCGCTGGCCGCCGCCGTGGAGCTGCTGGGCGGCCCCGAGGTGGCTGTGGCCGCCGCCGGGCGGGCCGACGACCCGGAACACCGGGCGGCCGCCGTGGCGGCGACCGTCGCGGCCTTCGGGCGGGTCGACGTCCTGGTCAACAACACCGGCATCAACCCGGTCTACGGGCCGCTCAGCCACGTCGACCCGAGCGCCGCGGCCAAGGTGTTCGACGTCAACGTGCTGTCGGCGCTGGCCTGGACCGACGAGATGCGCGCCGCCGGGATGGGGTCCGCCCCCGGGGCGGCGATCGTGAACGTGGCCTCGATGGCCGGGCTCGGCCCGGCGGTCGGCATCGGCGTGTACGGGGCCAGCAAGGCGGCGCTGCTGCACGTGACCGCGCAGCTGGCGCTCGAGCTGGCCCCGGCGATCCGGGTGAACGCCGTGGCCCCGGCCGTCGTCAAGACCCGGTTCGCGACCGCGCTCTACGAGGGGCGCGAGGAGGCCGTGACGGCCACGTATCCGTTGGGCCGGCTCGGCCGCCCCGAGGACGTCGCCGCCGCGGTCGCCTTCCTGGCCAGCGACGAGGCCGCCTGGATCACCGGGCAGACCCTCACCCTGGACGGCGGGGTCGGGCTCGCCGGGGGGATCGGGTAGGCGTCGGCTCAGTCCCGCCCGGCCGCCGACGGGGTACGTTGCTGACCGTGGGTCGGGTTCAGTTCTTCGACGGCTCGGGCGACGAACCGTCCCCGCCGCCGGGCAGTTTCCGGGTCGGGGCCAGTGCCCTGGTGCTGGACGACGCGGGCCGGGTGCTGCTGCAGCAGCGCCGGGACAACGGGCTCTGGGCGCTTCCGGGGGGTGCCGTCGACCCGGGGGAGAGCGTCGGGGCGGCGGCCGCGCGGGAGGCGTGCGAGGAGACCGGCTACGACGTCGAACCGCTCTACGTGGTGGGCGTGTACTCCGACCCGCGGCACGTGTTCGTCTACCCGGGGGGCGAGGCCCGTCAGGAGTTCGTGGTCTGCGTGGCCTGCCGCCTGGTGGGGGGCGCGCTCGCGGTCTCGGAGGAGTCGCGGGAGGTCGGCTGGTTCACCCCGTCGGAGCTCGAGGCGCTGACCATGCACCCGCGGGTCCGGGCCCGGATCGAGGACCACCTGGCCGGCCGACGCG
This sequence comes from Spongisporangium articulatum, assembly GCF_044465595.1. Taxonomy (NCBI): domain Bacteria; kingdom Bacillati; phylum Actinomycetota; class Actinomycetes; order Kineosporiales; family Kineosporiaceae; genus Spongisporangium; species Spongisporangium articulatum. Next base: position 251,044 of record NZ_JBITLV010000002.1, read on the forward strand.
CCCTCCTGGGCTGATCCTTCCACTCGTGATCATGCAGAAACCTCGCGCCGATCATGCAGAAACCTCGCGTCCCAGGTGTGGGACGCGAGGTTTCTGCATGATCACGAGTGGTGGGGTGCCGGTGGACCCCTCCGCCCACCGGCACCCCGGTCACGAGCTGCGAAGCTGCGGATCCGACGCGCGCGCGTCCCGGTGGGCTTCGCGGCCACCGGCGCCTTCGCGTCAGGGGGACCGGTCGACCGGGGCCCGCGGCTGTTGACCCGCCGTCCGGGTGATTGGCCGGCCGGGCTGCGTCGGGCGGGGCGGATGAGACAGCATGTGGGGCATGCCCCGTCATCGCGTACTCACGCCGCTGCGCTGGTCGGACATGGACGTCTACGGCCACGTGAACAATGTCCAGTTCCTCCGGATCATGGAGGAGGCCCGCGTGATCGCCTTCAACTCCGGCGGGAACGCGGCGGCGGCGCTGCCGGCGACGGGCCTGGTCGTGGCCCGCACCGAGATCGAGTACCTGACCCCGCTCGTCTACCGGACGGCGCCGATCGCGGTCGACCTGTGGGTGACCCGGGTCGGGGCGGCCGACTTCGACATGGCCTACGAGATCCTCGACCGGGACGCGTCGGGGGGCGGCACCGGCGCCGTCTACGCGCGGGCCGAGACGATGCTCGTCGCGTTCGACCTGACCACCCAGCGTCCCCGCCGGATCGACGAGAAGGACCGGGAGATCCTGGCCGAGTGGGCCGACTCGCCGGTCCGGTGGAAGCGCCGCCGGGGCGACCGGGGCGCCGCGCGGGTCGCGGGCGGGGCGCGATCGGGGGCGCGATCGGTGGCGCGGCCAGCGTGAGCTCGTTGCAGCTGGCGGACGACGGCGCCTCCGCCGACCTGCGCACGTTCGCCTCGAGGGCCCGGCGGTTGGACGCCGGGGCGGCTCTGCGGCTGGTCGCCGCGGGCGGGGTGCTGGCCGTCTACGCCTGCGCGTTGCACGGCGGGGGCGGGCCCACCGTCCTCGGCCTGCGCACGCACGCCCTGGCCGAGCGGGCGGACCTCGACGTCACGGTCCCGGCCGCGGCGGTACTCGACCGGCTCGCGCTCAAGCCCGCGGGCGACGTCCCGGCGGTGCTGTCCGTGCCCGAGACCTCGGCGCCGCAGGCGGCGTGGGCCGGCGTCCTGCCGCCGCGGTCCGGCTGGTCGTTCGAGGGGCTGGTGTCGCCGGACCTGTTGCGGGCGGCCGCGTCGGCCGGCATCGCCGAGGTGGCCGCCGGGACGCCGGACGTCGCCGGGGCCTCGGCCGTCGCCCGGTTGCGGGCCCTGGTGTGGGGTCGGGCGCTCGACGGGCTGACGGTGCCGGCCGGGGCGGCGTTCGCGGCCGACGCCTTCGGGTTCCTGGGTGGCGCCACGTCCGAGGGGGCCGACGCGATCACCCTGCACCGGGCCGGGCCGTGGTGGCGACTGAGCACGACCCGCGGGCACATTCTGACCCGGGCGTCCCTGCTCTGACGGAATCGTGTGGGATCGGCAGCGTCATCAGGTGCGGATCCCCACACGGTCCGCTCAGTGTGCCTCTCGACAGGCCACTAGGCCGTCCCCACCAACGCGTGCGGCACGTCGCAGGTGGCCGCGTCGACCGGGTCGGCGACCAGGTAGACGTAGTAGACGGAGGTTCCGGCGGGCAGATGGTGCCACTGGGCGACGGGGCCCACGGCTAGTTGCAGCGTGTGCTCGCCAGCCACGGACTTGGTCAAGCAGAGCGGGACCTGCGCGGTCGTCGGACGCTCGGTGCCCCAGTCCTCCTGCCGTGCCGCACGCCGATAGGCGGCCACCACGAACTCGATCGGGTGCTCGCTGCGGTAGTCGACCTGGGCCGTGGTCAGGCCCGGCCGGTAGTAGCGCCGGCACTTCACACCGGATTCTCCGGTGCAGATCGACTCGGCGCTGGGGGGCGACGAGCAGGCCGATCACCAGGAACAGGGCGGCGAAGGACCCCGTGACGTACGCGACCACCCGCCCCCGGCTGTACGGCACCGGCTCAGGGTAGCCAGCAGGCGGGCGGGTCAGTCGGGGGTGTTCGTCATGCTCCAGGCGGCGCGTTCCAGGTAGTCCCACAGCACCGACTCGTAGGCCGGGGCCAGGTTCAGCGACTGGACGGCGACCCGCATGTGCTTCAGCCAGCGGTCCCGGGCGTCGGCGTTCACCACGAACGGAGCGTGCCGCATCCGCAGCCGGGGATGCCCGCGCTGGTCGCTGTACGTCGTCGGGCCGCCCCAGTACTGCTCGAGGAACAGGGTGAGCCGCTCGATGGCCGGGCCGAGGTCCTCCTCGGGGTACATCGGCCGCAGCACCTCGTCCTGCGCCACGCCCTCGTAGAACTTCTCGACCAGGGCGTGGAACGCCTCGTGGCCGCCGAAGGCCTCGAAGAACGTGACCTGCTGCTCCTCACTCACGTCGTCATCCTCTCAGGCGCCGGACTACGGTTTGCGGGTGGTCGACGTCCTCCCGCTGTACCGGCGGCTGTCCTGGCTGCCCGGTGGGCGGCGGCTGTTCTCGTGGGGCTACGCGCGCGCCGCGCCGTACTTCCGGACGATCAGCCCGTACGTGGCCCGGCTGGAGCCGCACCGCGCCGACGTGGTGATGGCCGACCGGAAGGCCGTGCACAACCACATCGGCACGGTGCACGCGATCGCGCTGTGCAACGGGCTCGAGGCGGCCATGGGGGCGCTGGCCGAGGCCACCGTGCCGACGGGGATGCGCTGGCTGCCCAAGGGGATGACGGTCGAGTACCTCGCGCCGGCCCGCGGCCCGGTCACCTGCATCGCCCGGACGACGGGCGCCGACTGGGCGGGCGCCCCCGACGTCCCGGTGGCGGTCGAGGCGGTGCTGGACGACGGCACGGTCGCCGTGCGCGGGACGATCCGGCTCTGGGTCACGCCGCGGCGCTAACCCTGGTCGATGCCCTCGGCCTCGAGGCGCGTCGTGATCCGCCGGCGCAGCTCGCGCGCCACCGGCCACTGCTTCAACGGCCTGGTCTTCACGACCACCCGGATGGTCAGGCCGTCCTTGGTCATCGTCTCGACGCCCCAGACCTCCGGATCGCCCAGCAGGGCGTTGGTGAAAGCCGGGTCCTGGCGCATCTTCTCGCCCTCCTGGCGGAGGAGTTCCTCGACGTGCGAGACGTCCACCCCGTGGGCGACGCCGACGTCGACGACCGCGCGGGCCCAGCCCTGGGACTTGTTGCCGACGCGCAGGATCTCGCCGTTGCGCACGATCCACATCGTGCCGTCGACCGCGCGGATCCGGGTGACCCGCAGGCCGACGGCCTCGACGGTCCCGTCGACGTCGTTGCCGACATCGATCACGTCACCGACCCCGTACTGGTCCTCGACGATCATGAAGAGTCCGGCGAGTACGTCCTTGACCAGCGACTGCGCCCCGAAGCCCAGCGCGACGCCGACGACGCTGACGCTGGCCAGCAGGGGAGCCACCGACCAGAAGATCTGCAGGATCATCAGGGCCGCGAGGCCGAACACGAGGGCGGAGGTGACCGACTGCAGCACCGAGGCCAGCGTGCGGGCGCGCAGGATTCGCCGGTTGATCAGTTCGGCGGTGGTGGCCGGGTCGCCGTTGGTGATCCGGTTGACCGTGCGGTTGATCAGCTTGTGCAGCCAGCGGCGCACCAGGATCGCGATGGCCAGGATGACGACGACCTGGATGATCGGGCCGAGGATCACGTCGGCGGCCTGGGCCCAGTTCGCATTGTTGGTGACCTTGTGCACGAATCCGCACAGACTGGCCTCGTCCTTGTCGCACGAGTTGGCGGACAGCAGGGCGGACACCGACGACACAGGGTGGAGCACGACGAACCTTCCTCACGAGGACTGCGGTCGCGCTCCACCCTCTCACCGTCGGCTCACGACGCGGGGTAGGGCCCCCAGGCGTCCTTGCGCGCCACGGACGGCTTCTTCCCCAGCTGTCCGGTACGCACCAGGCTGGCCAGCGTGTCCATCACGACGCGCGCGCTGATCAGCGAGGTCTGCTCGGCCCAGTCGTAGGGCGGGGAGCACTCGACGATCTCCATCCCCGAGATGCCGCCCTCGGCGATGCCGCGCACCAGGGCCAGCGCCTCACGGGGGAGCAGGCCGCCGGGCTCGGGCCAGCCGGTACCGGGGACGAAGCCGGAGTCGATCACGTCGATGTCGAACGAGAGGTAGACCGCCTTGGCGCCCTGCCAGGCCAGCTCGAGCGCGGTCTCGATGATCTTCTCGACGCCGACCCGCTCGACGTCGCCGACGGTCATGACCGTCGTCCCGCGGGCCCGCCCGACCTTCACCCCCGCCCGCGGCGCCTGCCAGCCGCCGATGCCGATCTGCACGAGGTTGGTCGGCGGCGCGTTCTTGATGTCGGTCGCGTGGAACCACGGCGTGGTGTGCATCCGCTCGTCGAGGTCGAGCTCCTGGGTGTCGACGTGCCGGTCGAAGTGGATGATGCCGATGTTGCCGTCGACGTAGGGCGCCAGGCCCCGGATCGTCGGGTAGCCGATCGAGTGGTCCCCGCCCAGCACGACGGGAAAGACGTTCTGGGACATGACGTGCGCCATGCCCTTCGAGATCTGGTCGAAGCTCTTCTCCAGGTTTCCCGGGATGGCGAAGATGTCGCCGATGTCGACCATGTTCAACTGCTCGCGCAGGTCGACACCGAGTTCGTAGTTGTAGGTGCCGAAAAGGTTCGTCGCGCGCCGGATTCCCTGCGGGCCGAAGCGGGTGCCCGGCCGGTAGGTGGTGCCGGCGTCGAGCGGGGCGCCGAAGATGGCCACCTCGGCGTCGCCGATCTGGTGCACGTCCTCGACGTAGGGGCACTTCAGGAACGTGCCGCGCTCGCCCGAGAAGTGCGGGATCTCGCCCCGGGCGAACGTCGGGATGTTCTTGTCGGTCAGGGAGTCCGCGCCCGGCAGTCCGTAGGCCAGGGCGCGCTCGACCTCCTCCTGCCAGCGCCGGTCGGACAGCTTCTCCTCGGCCTGCTGGGCCCAGTGGCCCTGCTGGTCGACGCGCTCCTCCAGCGCCTCGGGGGAGTAGTCGGGGCCGGTGGGTTCGCTCATGGTGGGTGCCTCTCGGGACGGGCGCGCACGGGCGCGCCGAGGTGGTCGGCAGATGCGCGCGCACGCGCGCGACCATGCCCTGATTCGACGGCCCGCGGGGCCGCAGAACCACGACGTACACCGGGGGTGGACGTCGGGTATCCCGCGGAAACAGTTGCCGGGCAGAGGATTGCACCTCGGCACCGAATTTGGCGAGCCCCGGCCGACGTCACGACATCGATACGGCCGCGACCCGAAACCGAAACCTGGGGCTGGCTCACTCGTACGTGATCCGTCTGACGACGGAGCGCGTCTAGGGTTCCGCCGCCCGGCCTCGGGGGCCGGGCGGGCTGGTCCGAGAGATGCACACGGTGTGTCGCAGCGCCGTGCCACGGCGGGACAAAAGCCCGGGAGGCCCATCTTCGGATCGGTGGCCCCCGCGCCGCCGGAGTCAGGCCAGGTGAGTCCGACCATGAGTCTTGATCCGGATCTTCAGCACCACCAGATCTCCAACCCGGTCGAGGCGCACGACCTCCACGACCTGGGCTACGAGCAGGAACTCGAGCGCAACATCGGTACGTACGAGTCGTTCGCCGCCGGGTTCAGCTTCGTCTCCATCCTCACCACGGTCTTCCAGCTCTTCGCGTTCGGCTTCTCGTTCGCCGGCCCGGGGTTCTTCTGGACCTGGCCCGCGGTGTTCCTCGGCCAGCTCTTCGTGGCCTTCCAGTTCGCGGAACTGTCTGCGCGGTGGCCGATCTCGGGAGCGATCTACCAGTGGTCGACCCGGCTCGGCGGCCGGATCTGGGGTTGGGTGGCCGGCTGGGTGATGCTGGTCGCGCAGGTCGTGACGGTGGCCGTGGCCGCCATCGCCCTCCAGGTCGTCCTGCCCGCGCTCTGGTCGGGGTTCCAGTTCATCGGTGACGACCCCAGTCTCACCTCGAAGTCGGGCTCCACGAACGCCGCCGTCCTGGGGATGATCCTGCTGGCGATCACCACGACGATCAACGCGATCAGCGTGAAGCTGATGGCCGTGATCAACAGTGTCGGGGTCACCTGCGAACTGGTCGGCGTCACCCTGCTCATCGTCGCGCTGCTGTCGAAGTCCGAGCGCGGGCCCGGAATCGTCTTCAACACGGGCGGTCTCGGCACCGCCGGCTACCTGCCCGCGCTGCTCGTGGCCAGCTTGATGGCCGGTTACGTGCTGGTCGGGTTCGACAGCGCGGCCGAGCTGTCCGAGGAGACCAAGGACGCCCGAGGGACGGCGCCCCGCACCATCCTGCGGGCGCTCAGCTTCTCCGGGTTGTTCGGTGGGCTGCTCCTGCTCGCGGCCCTGATGGCCTCGCCGTCCACGAAGGTCGACAGCGACGTCTCGGTCGGGGGCATGGCCTACATCGTGACCGCCCGGCTCGGCGACGTGCTGGGCCGGGTGTTCATCGCCGACGTCGTGATCGCCGCGTGCGTCTGCACTCTCGCCATCCAGGTAGCCACCACGCGGATGATGTTCTCGATGGCCCGCGACCGGGCGCTGCCCTTCTCGACCTACCTGAGCAAGGTCTCGCCGCGCACCCACACACCGATCGGCCCGGCGGTGGTGGTCGGCGTCCTGACCATGGCGGTGCTGGTCCTGAACATCTTCCAGCCGGCCATGTACACGGCCCTGGCCAGCGTCTGCATCATGCTGCTCTACATCGCCTACCTGATGGTGACGGCGCCGCTGCTGCTGCGCCGGTTCCAGGGATGGCCGGAAGTCGGTGCCCCGCAGGCGAAGACCGCCACCGGCAAGGAGCTGTTCCGCCTCGGCCGGTGGGCGCTGCCGCTGAACGTGCTGGCGGTCGTGTGGGGTGTCGCGATGACGATCAACCTCGCCTGGCCGCGCCGCGACGTCTACAACCCCGACTTCGTCGGTCCGGAACACTGGTACCTGCAGTACTTCGCCTTCGTGTTCCTCGGCTTCACCCTGCTGCTCGGGGCCGTGGCCTACCAGGTGGTGAAGGTCCAGAACCAGCAGGTCCTGGACGCCCTCGACCCCGACCTCAACCCCGAACCCGCCTGACCCAACCCTCTTCGTGATCATGGAAACTTCTAGTCACCAGAGCCGGGTGTGAATCTTCGGTGCCATGCCGAGGGCTTCTCCGACGCCGCGTTCGAAGGCGAGGGAGGGTCCGAGGATGAGGGCTTTGCCGACGGGGGCGATCTGCCATTTCCAGTCGCGGTAAATGTGCTCGCGGCGTTTCGCGTCTCGGGTGCGGTCCGGGCGTTCGGTGTGGAATTCCTCGCCGTCGTACTCGTAGGCCTGGCGGATGTGGCGGTAGCCCATGTCGAGGCGATAGATCTCGCGGCCGTGTGAGTCGTAGAGCTTGATCTGGGGTTCGGGGGGTGGGAAGCCGGCGTCGGCGATGCGGAGTTTCGTCCAGGATTCGCCGATGGATTCGGTGCGGGGGTCGACGAGGGTGGCCAGGCGCCTGGCTTGGGCGACTCCGCGTGAGCCGCGGAAGCGTTCGATCTCGTCGCCGAGGTGGGCGGGTACGAGGAGGCCGGCGTGGGCGAGGGCATCGGCGGCGCCGAGACCCATGTGGGGAGGTAGCCAGCGCAGCAGGTCGACCGCCGTGCGCAGGGGTGTCGTGACCGGAACCCTGCCGATATCGGTCAGATCCTCGTCGTCGAGCGGTGCGACGTAGCAGCGCAGGCCGGGTCGGCGGACGGGTTCCCTTCCCACGGGCACGGTGCACTCCAGCGCCAGGGACCTGGTGTGTTCTCCGGGGGCTCGGGCGTCGACGCCCCACAGCCAGGCAGCGGTGCGACGCGAGGCTGCGGCCCCCGACGGCAGGGCCAGCGCGAGGCAGGCGGCCTTGTCCTCGACGGTCTCAGGGTGTGCCCCCACGACGTAAACCCCGAACAGGACCTGGCTGACCAGACCTCGTCGGACCAGCGTGCCCAGCCAGTGCGCAGGCAGCCCGTGAGCTTCAGCCTGCGCTCGAGTGAACGGCCCGTTGCTGAGTCGCAGCAACGCCTGTGTCTGGAACGCCTCCCCGAGAACCACTCATCGATAATCCCGGCCCGCAGAGGCGACGAGAGAAGTTATCCACAGCCCGCGGCTCTATCGCCAGACTAGAAGTTTCCATGATCACGAGGAGGGGGTGGGGAGGGGGGAGAAGGGGAGGCCGGTGCGGGCGGCCATGAAGGTCATCGTGTCGGTCGAGAGGGCCACGGTGCGGGAGAGGGCCCGGGCGCCGTGGCCGACGTCCTTCTCCCGCCGCACCAGGATCGGCGCCGCGTCCACCGGGGCGGACGTCGCGTGCTGCAACGCCGCCGCCAGCTTGCGGGCGTGCAGCGGGTCGACCCGGCTGTCGCCGTCGAAGATCGTGAAGAGAACCGCCGGATAGGCGGTTCCGGACACCGTTCGGTGGTACGGCGAGTACGCGTACAGCCAGCCGAACTCCTCGGCCACCTCGGCCGAGCCGTACTCCACGTTCCAGGTCGCGCCCAGGCCGAACCGCTCGTAGCGCACCATGTCGAGCAGGGGCGCCGAACACACCACGGCGGTGAAGAGCTCGGGCCGCTGCGTCACCGCCGCCCCGACCAGCAACCCGCCGTTCGAGCCCCCGGAGATCGCCAGCCGGTCGCTCGTGGTCCAGCCTGACGCGACGAGATACTCAGCCGCGCAGTGGAAGTCGTCGAAGACATTCTGCTTGTTCCCGAGCATCCCGGCGCGGTGCCACTCCTCACCCTCCTCGGACCCGCCGCGCAGGTTGGCCACGGCGTAGGCGCCGCCCGCCTCGGTCCAGGCCAGGATCGTCGCCGAGTAGCCCGGCGTCATCGGCACGCCGAACCCGCCGTACCCGTAGAGCACCGTCGGCATCGGGGCCAGCGGCGAACCGTCGTCGGCGAGCAGGTCGGCGCGGGCCGTGACGAACATCCGCACCGTCGTGCCGTCGAGCGACTCGTACGAGACCTGCCGCGTCACGACGTCCGGCACCGAGACCGTCCCGGGTGGCGACGAGTACAACGACACCTCACCCGTCCGCCCGTCGAGCCGGTACACATGCGGCGGCGTCACGTGGTCGGTGTAGCTGAACCACACCTCGTGACCACCCTCCGGGCGGCCGACCAACCCGCCCACGGAGCCGAGCCCGGGCAGCGTGACCGACCCGCGGTCGCCGTCCAGGCGCGAACCGTCGGAGGCGCGGTGCACCGAGATCTCCGACACCGCGTGCCGGGTCCACCCCGCCATCAGCAGAGGCGTTTCCAGCTGCGGGCCGTCGAGCACCGCGTAGTCCTCGAGCACCGCGGTCGCGTCGTGCGGGATCAGGTCCACCCAGTGCTCGCGCCCGGGTGTCGCGGGCGACGTCACGCACAGCCGGCCGCGCGGCGCGTCGAGGTCGGTGAACACGTACAGCCGCCCGTCGCGCCCGACGTGCGCGCCCACCTGCGCGTCGAGACCCACCGCCACCGGCACGAACGGGGGCGACTCCGGGGAACTGTCGCGCAGGTCGGCGAGCCACACGTCGTTGCGGGGCGCCGTCCCGACCGCCGCCGAGACCACCAGCCACCGCCCGTCGCGCGACAGCCCGACCCCGAAGTACGTGCGCGGGTCGTGCCCGTCGCCGAACACCTGCACGTCGGACTCCGGGTCGGTGCCCAGCCGGTGCAGCCACACCCGCCGGTGGTACTGCTTCTCGTCCTCGGGCAAACCCTCGGGCGGCAGGCGCCGGACGTAGAAGAAGGCGTCCTGCCCCGGCAACCACGACACGGGCGAGTACCGCGCCCGGTCGATCGGCCCGTCCACCACCTCACCGGTCACGACGTCCAGCACCCGCAGCACGCTCTCCTCGGTGCCGCCCTCCGACACCTGGTAGGCCAGCAGGGTGCCCTCGCGGTTCGGCTGCCAGGCGTCGAGGGTGGTCAGCCCGCCCGGGTCGAGCGTGATCGGGTCGAGCAGCACCCGCGGCTCGGCGTCCGGGGTGTCGCTGACGTGCAGGACGCCGTGCTCCTGCTCGCCGGTGCGCCGCACGAAGAACCGCCGCTCGCCGCGCCAGACCGGCACGCCCACCACGCCGCCGCTCAGCAGTTCGGTCAACCGGGCCGACACGCGCTCCCGCCCGGGCCAGGACGAGGCGAACGACGTGAACAGCTCGTCCTGCGCGCTCGACCACGCCTCCGTGACCGGATCGCCCGCGTCCTCTAACCAGCGGTACGGGTCCGCGACGCTCACACCGTGTAGCGTCTCGGTCAGGTCGAGGCGCGCCGCGGTGGGGTACAGCCGGGGGGCGGGGTCGGGTGCGGTCATGGTCGGTGACCCTAACCCGGCCGTGTCCGCCTCGGCCTCTCGCGCGCAGGAGTCGGCGAGTGCCAGCCAAAGGGTTCTCTTGGGGGGTGGGCCGCCGGGGCGCTCAAGCCGCGGCCGGCCAGGTCCGATCTCACCCCTGACCGCGTGGGGGTTTCACCATCGCCGCAACCACCGGGCCCGATGCCGGGTCCATCACCGTCACGACCCGTCCCGCCGGAGCGGGGCCCGGCCGGCGGGCGGTGCTGTGCCGGGTGGGGGTGGTCGGCGCCGGGGACGACGGGTTCCTGGTCGCCCTCCCGCTGGAGCACGTCCGCGAGACGATGCGACCCCTGCCCGTCCGGGCGCTGCCGGGCCTGCCCCGGTTCGTCCCCGGGCTGGCGATGGTCCGCGGCCAGGCCACCCCGGTCGTCGACGCAGGTGCTCTGCTCGGCGTCCGGTCGCCGCGCGCGGGACGGTTCGTGAGCCTGGACGTCGGGAGCCGCACCGTGGCGCTCGCGGTCACCGAGGTCCTCGGCGTGCGCGACCTCGACGGCCTCGCCCCCCACCTCGGTGCCGACGGCCTCCCGCCCCTGCTGCGCACCCTGGACAACTCGGTGGTCGAGGCCGTCCGTGCCGTCGACAGTGACCTGCTGCTGGTACTGACCGCATCCGCGCTCGTGCCCGAGGAGACCTGGGCGGCCGTCTCGTCCGCCCCGGCGGGGGCCGCCTCGTGAAGGCGACCGCCGCGGCCCGGCCGGACGTCTACCGCCCGCTGGTCACCGAACTGCTCGGGCTGCGCCTGGACGACGACCTCGGCACCGAGCGCCTCGACCGTGCGCTGCGGCGCCGGTTCGCGGTCACCGGGACGACGGGCGCCACCTACCGCCGGCTGCTCACCGACGCCGGTGGGGACGAACTGCGGGCCCTGGGGCGCGAACTGACCGTCGGCGAGACGTACTTCCTGCGGCACGTCGAACAGTTCCGGGCCTTCGTCGACGAGGTGGTTCCCGACCGGGTGCGGGCTCACGCCGGGGTCGCGGGCGTGCCGAGGCTGCGGTTGCTGTCGGCCGCCTGCTCGACCGGTGAGGAGGCCTACTCGCTGGCGATCGCGATGCGTGAGAACCACCCCGACGTGGCCGCCGACATCACCGCGTGCGACCTGAACACCGACTCGCTGGCCAAGGCGCGTGCGGCCCGGTACACGCCGTGGTCGCTGCGCGCCGTCCCCGCGCAGACCCGGGAACGCTGGTTCCGCGGCCAGGGGCCGGACGTCGTCCTGGTCCCGGAGATCACCTCGGCCGTGACGTTCCGGTGGGCGAACCTGGCCGACGGCGGCGGGAGCGACCGGGACGACCCGGCCGACGTCTGGCGACCCTCCTGCTACGACGTGGTGTTCTGCCGCAACGTGATCATGTACTTCACGCCCGACGTGATGGTGCGCGTCCTGGCCCGGATCGCGCGCGCCCTGGCCCCGGGTGGCTACCTCTTCCTCGGGTCGGCCGAGACGCTGCGGGGGATCTCCTCGGAGTTCGAGCTGCGGGAGAGTCACGGCGCCTTCTACTACCAGCGGCCCGTGCACCGGCGGCCCGGCGGCCCGGCGCCGCTCACGGTCCCCGGCCGGGACCGCGACAGGGCCCGCGCCGCCGGCGGTCCCGGGGCGGCGGGCTGGTACGACTCGATCCGTACCGCGGCCGATCGGGTCACCCGGCTGACCGTGCTGCCGGCTGCGCGGCAAGCGGTCGAGGCGCCGCAGGGGGCGGGCCCGGCCTCGCCCGCCATCCCGCGGGGCCTCGAGAGTCCGAGCCTGGACATCGTCTTCGACCTGCTGCGTGAGGAGCGCTTCGGCGACGCGCTCACCGCCCTCGACCGGATGCCGGCGGACGGGGCGCCCGACGGGGTGGCCGACGAGGTGGTGCTGCTGCGCGCCGTGGTCCTGATGCACCTGGGCCGGTTCGCGGCCGCCGAACCCACCTGTCACCGCCTGCTCGGGGCCGGAATCCACACGGCCGGAGCCGAACTCGTGCTCGCGCTGTGCCGGGAGGCGGCCGGGGACCTGCCGGCGGCGGTCGCGCACTGCCGCGCCGCCCTGGCCGCCGACCCGGCCTTCGCGCTGCCCCACGTCCACCTGGCCCGCCTGAGGCGGGCCGTCGATCCCACGGACACCCGGGCCGCGGCCGAGCACCATGCCGCCGCCGCCCGCCTGCTGGCCTCCGAGGCCGAACGCCGGATCGTGCTGTTCGGAGGCGGTTTCGACCGGGAGGCGCTGACCGCGATCAGCCGGACGCAAGCGGGTGACCTGCCGTGAACGCCGGCGTCGGCGACGAGCCCGCCGCGGAGGCGTTCGGCCCGGGCGGCATCCTCACCCTGGCCGGCCAGCTGCGCGACGACTTCGACCGGACCTTCTCCCGGCCCGTCGTCCCGCCCCCGTCCGGGCTGGTCGACCTGCTCGCCCTGCAGGTCGGCACCGAACGCCTCGACATCCGCGTCGACGAGTTGTGCCGGGTCGTCACGGGGCCCGTGATCACCCGGTTGCCCAGCCCCGTCGCCGCCGTCCGTGGGGTGGCGCTGGTCGAGGACACGCTCGTCACGGTCTACGACCTGGGCGTGCTCCTCGGCCTGCCGGCCACCGCCGGCGGCCACCTGCTCACGTTCGCCGGCGAACCGGCCGTGGGCGTCACCGTCGATGCGGTGATCGCCCATCGGCGGATCGGTCCCCGGGTCGCCGCCCACGCTCCCATGGTCACCACCGAAGACCTGATCGAAAGGGTGAGATCCCTTGTCCACCGATGACATCGGCACTCCTGTCCAGGACTCCGCCCGCTCCGCGGGAGCCGGCGGGACGGGTCGCCTGCCGCACCCGCGCGGCCCGCTGTCCGACCCCGTGGCCGAGCCGGCGGGCCGCCCCGGCTGGACGTTCGGCCGGGCCCTGACCGCGGGATTCGCCGCCGTGGTGGCCATCAACCTGCTGGTGGGCCTGGTCAGCATCGGCGCGCTGCGTGACACGGTCGCCGAGAAGGACAAGGTGATCAACGTCGACACCCAGCTCGTCCTCGACGTGCAGAACCTGATCCGGATCCGCAACGAGCGGGCGGCCGCCAACCGGGCCTACCTGATCTCCGGTCAGCAGACGTACCTCGACGCCCAGTACGCGATGGACGCGCAGTTCGACGCGGAGATCGACGGTATCCGGAAGCTGGTGCACACCGACCAGACCCGGCAGCTGGTCGACGACATCGCCCGGCTGGAGGACCAGTTCCTGGTGGCCGACCGCCGGCCCGTCGCGCTGAAACAGGCCGGTGCCTCGCCGAAGGCCGTCGCCGCGGCCTGGAATGCGCTGACGGGCGACCGGGACACCCTCTTCGACAAGCTGAGCGAGCTCCAGCGGATCGAACAACGGCTGGCCGACGAGGGGAAGGCCGAGGCCACCCGCCGGGCCGACCGGGCGGCCTGGTTGCTGGCGGGCCTGTTGGTGCTGGGGATCGTGGCCGCGACCGCGCTGGCCGGCTGGCTGACCCGCCGGTTGCGGCGCCGGATCGGCGCCACGGTCAACGAGGTGCAGAGCGCCTCGGCCGAGCTGCAGGCCACGGCCAACCAGCAGGCCGTCGGGGCCCGCGAGCAGGCCACCGCGATGAACGAGATCTCCACCACCGTCACGGAACTGCTGGCCACCTCACAGCAGATCTCCGAGAGCGCCCAACGGGTCACCGGGGTCGCCGACCGGACGGCGCAGGCCGGTCGGGAGGGGCGGGCGACGGTGGGGAACGCGCGCGAGTCGATGGTCGAGATCCAGCGCCAGGTCGACGCGATCGTGCGGCACATGCTGGAACTGGGCGACAAGTCGCAGCGCATCGGCGCGGTCCTCGACATCGTCTCCGAACTGGCCGAGCAGACGAACATCCTGGCCATCAACTCCACGATCGAGGCGGCCGGCGCGGGGGAGTCGGGACGCCGGTTCGCCGTGGTGGCCGACGAGATCCGCAAGCTGGCCGACCGGGTCGGCGAGTCCACCAAGGAGATCCGCGAGCTGATCGACGTCGTCCGCGGGGCCGTCAACACCACGGTGATGGCCACCGAGATCGGTTCCAAGGCGGTCGCGTCCGGAGCCGCCCAGGTCGCGGACGTGTCGGTCTCGTTCGAGCAGATCGTCGGGCTGGTCGACACCACCACCGAGGCGGCCCGCGAGATCGAGCTGTCCACCAAGCAGCAGACCACCGCCGTCGAGCAGGTGAACCTGGCCGTCGCCAACGTCGCGCAGACCACGCGCGAGACCGAGGCGAGCTCCACGCAGACGCTGCAGACGGCGTCCCAGCTGCGGGTGCTGTCCACCCGGCTGAGCGCCCTCGTGGAGGCCGGTGCCCATGACCGGTAGCCCCCTCGCCCAACCGCCCCGCGACCGGTACCGCTACTTCCGGGTCGAGGCGCGGGAGCTGACGGACGCGCTCGCCACCGGCCTCGGCCAGCTGCGCGACCCGGCCAACGACCCCGAACCGGTGGTGCAGGCCCTGCTGCGCCACGCCCACACGCTGAAGGGCGCGGCGCGGGTGGTCGACGAGGCCGGCATCGCCGACGAGGCGCACGCGCTGGAGGAGCTGCTCGGGCCCTACCGGGAGGGCGGCCGGCAGGCGGCGGCGGTGGTGGAGGACGGCCTCGACCTGGTCGACCGGATGGTGCACCTGGTCGACGCGCTCGGCTCACCGGCGGCCGAGACGCCCTCCGCGGCCACCGGACCCGAGGTGCCGGAGACCGCAGAGCCCGTCGTCGAACGGGTCACGGTCCGGGCCGACCTGGTCGACGTGGACGAGGTGATCCGGACCGCCGGCCGGGGTGGTGACCAGGTGACGGTGCTGCGCTCGGTCGAGGCCCGCCTGGCCGGCTTGCGGGACCTGCCGGGGGCCGGTCCCGACCTGCTGGCCGGACTGGCCGCGGTGCGGCGCATCGTGTCGGGGGCCGCCGACCGGATGGAACGTGACCTGCGCCAGATCCACGACGGTGCGCAGAGGCTCCGGCTGGTAGCCGTCTCCGCGATCGCCCCGGACCTCGAGCGCGCCGCCCGCGACGTGGCCGGCGCCCAGGGCAAGCGCGTGGCCGTCGACGTGGTCGGCGGCCGGGTACGGCTGGACGCGCCCCTGCTGAGCGTCGTCCAGCCGGCCCTGCAGCAGATGGTCCGCAACGCCGTCGCCCACGGCATCGAGACCCCCGACCAGCGGCTGGCCGCCGGTAAACCGGTCGAGGGCCGGATCCGGGTCGAGGTCACGCTGGACGGGGCGCGGGCCCGCTTCCGGTGCCGGGACGACGGTCGCGGCGTCGATCTCGACGCCGTGCGGAACGCCTTGGCGGGCAAGGGGATCGCGGTACCGTCCGGGGCCTCGAGCGCGCAGCTGCTGGACCTGCTGCTGCGGGCCGGGGTGAGCACGGCCGAACGCGTCACCGAGGTGAGCGGCCGCGGGATCGGGCTCGACGTCGTCCGGGAGGCCGCGGACCGGCTCGGCGGACGGGCCCACCTGAGCACGGATCCCGGCCGCGGCACCACGGTCGAGCTGGTCACGCCGCTGTCCCTGACCGCGCGCGACCTGGTGGTGGTCGACGCGGGCCAGCCCGTCGGCGTGCCGCTCGACGCCGTGCGCCAGGTGGCCCGGGTGCCCGCGGCCGACGTGGTCGAGGGCCCGAACGGAGCCACCTGGATGTGCGAGGACGAGCCGCTGCCCTTCCTCTCGTTGAGCGCGGCCCTGGCCACCGCCGCGGGCGTCGCCGCGCCCACCCGCCGGGAGGCGCCGCCCGCCTGGTCGGTACTCGTCATGGAAGCGCCCGGCACAGAAGGCTTTCCGGGCGCCCGGGTGGCCGCCGCCGTGCCCCGCCTGCTCGGCACGGCCGAACCCGCCGTCCGTCCGTTGCCGCTGCTGACCCCGGCGACGGCGCTGGTCGCCGGCGTGTGGCTGGACGGCGACACGCCCCGGCTCGTGCTCGACCCGGCCGCCGTGGTCGCGGCGGCCACCCGGCGCGGCCCGACCCCCGCCGTCCCCGCGCCCCGCGCCCCCGTGCTGGTCATCGACGACTCGCTCACCACCCGGATGCTCGAGCAGAGCATCCTGGAGTCCGCCGGCTACCGGGTTGAGGTCGCGTCGTCCGCCGAGGAGGGCCTGGCCCGGGCCTCCCGGACCCGCTACTCCGTCGTCCTGTGCGACGTCGAGATGCCGGGGATGGACGGCTTCGGCTTCCTGGAGCAGGTCCGCTCCCGGCCCGAACTGCGTGACCTGCCCTGCATCCTCGTCACCTCCCGGGCATCGGCGGCCGACCGGCAGCGTGGCCTCGACGCCGGCGCCGACGCCCACATCGACAAGGGGCAGTTCCACCAGGGCGTGCTGCTCGAGACCATCCACCGGCTCCTGGAGGCGTCGTGACGCGCCCCTTCGGCGCGCCCTTCGGCGCGCCTGCCGCCGAGCGCGTCGTCCGGGCCCTGGTCGTCGACGACTCCGCCAGCGTGCGGGCCCGGATCGTCGAGGTGCTCGAGGCCGACCCGGGCGTCGAGGTGGTCGGCGTCGCCTCCGACGGGCAGACCGCGATCACGATGTGCGAGCAGCTGCGCCCGGACGTCGTGACCATGGACATGGTGCTGCCGGGGGTCACCGGGCTGGCCGCGACCGAGTACCTGATGGAGCACTGCCCGACGCCGATCCTCGTCCTCTCCTCCGCGGAGAACCGGGGCGAGCTGATCAGCACGGCGGCCGCCCTCGCGGCGGGGGCGGTCGACGTCCTGGACAAGCCGGACGGCAGCGTCCCGATGGAGGAGTGGGAGCGCAAGCTGCTCGAGGCCGTGAAGCTGGTCGCGAGGATCAAGGTGATCACCCACCTCGGCCTGCGCGATCCGCGGCACCACCCGCGGCCTCGGGTGCCGGCGCAGGGCTCGGCGGCCGGGCTCGACCCGGCGCTGCCGGGCCCGGGCTCCGGACCCGGCCGCCTCGACGGGCTGGCCGTGGTCGGGATCGGTGCCTCCACCGGTGGCCCCGGGGCGGTCGCCGCCGTCCTCGCCGCGCTGCCGCGCCCCTTCCCGGTGCCCGTGCTGATCACGCTGCACGTGAACGCCGCCTTCGTCGAGTCGCTGACCGACTGGTTGCGCACGGCGACCGGGCACGACGTGCGGATCGCCCACGGCGGCGAGGTCCTCGCAGGCCCGTCGGCCCGCGGGCTGGTCCTGGTCGCGCCCGCGGACAAGCACCTCGTCGTCCACCGCGGTCGCTCGATGCTCACCCACACCCCGCCCCGGCAGTCCTGCCGGCCGTCGGTGGACGAACTGTTCGAGTCGCTCGCGACCGAGTACGGACCGCACACGGCGGCCTGCCTGCTGACCGGGATGGGCCGGGACGGTGCGGCCGGGCTGCTCGCGATCCGCAGGGCCGGCGGGGCGACGGTCGCGCAGGACGAGGAGACGTCGGTGGTCTACGGGATGCCCCGGGAGGCCGTGCTGCGCGGTGCCGCCCGGTACGTGCTGCCGGTCGAGCGGGTCGGCGCCGCCCTGGCGTCGTTCGCCGGGCTGAACCTCACCGGTCCGCCTGCCGCGGCCCGGCCCGGGGAGGAGGTGCGCTGATGCGGGTGCTGATCCTGGACGACAGCCTGACCGTGCGGATGGACCTGCTCGAGGCCTTCGACGGCGCGGGCTGGTCGAGCTCACCCTGCGAGACGGTCGCCGAGGCCCGGAAGTTGTTGTCGCAGGAGGCTTTCGACGTCATCGTCCTCGACGTCGTGCTGCCCGACGGTGACGGGGTCGACGTCCTCGCGGAGGTGCGGGCGTCGCCGCTCAACTCAGGGGCCGTCGTCCTGATGCTGTCGGGTGAGGCCGAGGTGAAGGACCGGGTACGCGGCCTGCGCACCGGGGCCGACGCCTACGTCGCCAAGCCCTACGAGATCGGGTACGTGCTGGCCCGGGCGCGTGAGCTGGTGACCGCGAGGGCGCCGGCCGGGGTGGAGACCGGGGCCGCGCCGATCCTGGTGATCGACGACAGTCCCACCGTGTGCGCCCAGCTGGTCGAGGTGCTGGAGCGGGAGGGCTACCGGGTCGAGGTCGCCCACACCGGTGAGGAGGGGCTGCGGCTGGCCGCGGCCCGCCGTCCGCAGGCGATGCTGGTGGACGGCGTGCTGCCCGACATCGACGGGGCGACGGTGATCCGGCGGATGCGGCTCGACGCCGCGTTGCGCTCGGTGCCCTGTCTGATGCTGACCGGTTCGCAGCAGCGCAACGCCGAACTGCTCGCGCTGGACGCCGGGGCCGACGCCTTCGTGCGGAAGGAGCAGGACCTGACCGTCGCGGTGGCCAAGCTGTCGGCCCTGCTGCGCCGGGGGCAGGCCGACTCCGGGGTCGAGGAGCCGAGCAGCCTGCTCGCTCCGAAGAAGATCCTGATCGTCTCCGACGGCCATGCGCCCTTCTCGAAGTTGTTGCGGGGTGAGGGTTTCGAGGTCGTGACGGCCCGCTCGGGCGACGAGGCGCTGGAGCTGATCGGGATCGAGGCGGTCGACTGCATCCTGGTCGAGGAGGCACTGCCCGGCCCGGTCGACGGTCACGAGACCTGCCGCCGGGTCAAGGCCGTGCCCAGCGTCCGGGACGTGCCGATGATCATGCTCGCCGGGGCGGTCGGGCGCACCGAGCGGGAGGACCGGCAGGCGCTGGTCGAGGCGCTGGCCGCCGGGGCGGACGACTACCTGGTGGCGTCCGAGGAGTTCGGGGTGGTCGCCGCCCGGATCCGCGCCCAGCTGCGCCGCCGGCAGGTCGAGGACGAGAGCCGGCGCATCCGGGAGGAGCTGCTCTACCGGGAGATCGAGGCCGCCGAGGCGCGCGCCGACGCCCGGATCGCCCAGTCGCGCGCCGCCATGGTCGAGGAGCTGGAACGCAAGAACCGCGAGCTGGAGGCGTTCAGCTACTCGGTCTCGCACGACCTGCGCGCCCCGCTGCGCAGCGTCGACGGCTTCACCCACATCCTGCTGGAGAGCGTCGCCGAGCACCTGGACGACGACGGCCGGCACTACGCCGACCGGGTCCGGGCCGGGGTGGCCCGCATGTCGGAGATGATCGACGACATGCTGCAGCTGTCCCGGGTGGGCCGCGCGCAGCTGGAGCGGCAGGACGTCGACCTCGCGACGGTCGCCGACTCGGTGCTGGCCGAGCTGGCCGAACGCGAGCCGTCCCGCTCGGTGGCCGTGACGGTCGCCCGTCCGCTGCCCGTCAGCGCCGACCCGCGGCTGCTGCGGCACGTGCTGGAGAACCTGCTCGGAAACGCCTGGAAGTTCACCTCCCGCCGCAGCGACGCCCGGATCGAGGTCGGGGCCGAGGACCTGCCCGAGGGGCGCGCCTACTTCGTGCGCGACAACGGGGGCGGCTTCGACATGAACCACGCCGAGAAGCTGTTCGTGCCGTTCCAGCGGTTGCACAGCGAGTCCGAGTATCCGGGTACGGGCGTCGGGCTGGCCACGGTGAACCGGGTGATCGAACGGCACGGTGGCCGGATCTGGGCCGACTCCGTGCTCGGCGAGGGCGCCACCTTCCGCTTCACCCTCCCCACGCCCTGAGTTGATCATGCGCAAACGCATGACTCCCGCGTCGATCATGCGCAAACGCATGATGCGTTTGCGCATGATCAACGGAGGAATGCTGTGTTTGCGCATGATCACGACGGACGAGTCGGGCGTGTTACGGGTGCGGGCTGCGGGACGGCCGGGGCGGCGACTTCTGGCAGGATTCGACCCATGCTCGACCTGGACGCGCCGGTATCCGGTGACCTGGCCCGGCTGGCCGAGGCCTACCGGGTGTCGACCACGTTCGAGGACTGGCGCGGCGACGAGGTCACGGTGCTCACCCGCACCGTCGTCGCCGTGCTCGACGCGCTCGGCGTCCGCCTGGAGGTCGAGGACGACATAGCCGTCGAGCTCGAGCGCGTGCGGCTCGCGCCCTGGCGTCGGCTGCTGCCCGACGTCGTGGTGACGGTCCAGGGCGAGAAGGACGACGTCGCGGTGCACGTCGGGCAGGACGCCGCGGACGACGTCCGGGTGTGGCTCGAGCTCGAGACGGGTGGCCACACCGACGTCACCCGCGGCGAACCCCAGGCGAGCGAGGAGCTCGAGGGGGCGACCGTCGTCCGGGTGCCGTTCACCCCGCCCGCCGACCTCCCGCTCGGCTGGCACCGGCTGTGCGCCCGGGTCGGGGACGGCGAGCTCGTCGAGCGGCCCTACGTCGTCACGCCGGCCCGCCTGGAACCTCCCGCGCCCGGCCACCCGTCGTGGGGTTTCATGACCCAGCTCTACTCGGTGCGCTCGCAGGCGTCCTGGGGGCTGGGCGACCTGGGCGACCTCGGTGACCTGGCCTGGTGGAGCGCGGCCGAGCTCGGCGCCGACTTCGTGCTGGTCAACCCGCTGCACGCGGCCGAGCCGATCGCCCCCATGGAGCCCTCGCCCTACCTGCCCACCACGCGCCGGTTCTTCAACCCCGTCTACCTGCGGGTCGAGGACATCCGCGAGGTGGCGTACCTGCCTTCCACGGACCGTGCGGTGATCGAGTGGCAGGCCGAGGCGGTCCGGCCGCTGAACGCCGACCCGGCCCTGCTCGACCGCGACGAGGTGTGGGCGGCCAAGCTCGTCGCCCTCGAGGCGGTCTTCGAGCAGCCACGAAGCTCTGTGCGGGAGAGGGAGTTCCAGGCCTACAAGGCGCGGGAGGGGCAGGGTCTGCTCGACTTCGCGACCTGGTGCACGCTGGCCGAGCGCTACGGGCTGCCGACCACCCGCTGGCCACGGTCCCTGCTCGACGCGCGGGGCGCCGAGATCGAGTCCCTGCGCGGCGAGCTGGCCGGGCGCGTCGAGTTCCACTGCTGGCTGCAGTGGTGCCTCGACCAGCAGCTGGAGGAGGCGGCCCGGCGCGCGGCGGCCGGGGGCATGCGGCTGGGCGTCGTGCACGACCTCGCGGTCGGGGTGCACCCGGACGGCGCCGACGCCTGGGGCCTGGGACCGGCGCTGGCCACGGGCGTGACCGTCGGGGCCCCGCCGGACGCGTTCAACCAGCAGGGGCAGGACTGGTCGCAGCCGCCGTGGCGCCCCGACGGGCTGTCCGCGAGCGGCTACGCACCGTTCCGGGACATGCTGCGCACCGTGCTGCGGCACGCCGGCGGGCTGCGCGTGGACCACATCATCGGGCTGTTCCGGCTCTGGTGGGTGCCGCAGGGGGCGCACCCGTCGCAGGGCACCTACGTCTACTACGACCACGAGGCGATGCTCGGCATCCTCGCGCTCGAGGCGCACCGCGCCGGGGCCGTCGTGATCGGCGAGGACCTCGGCAACGTCGAACCCTGGGCCCGTGAGTACCTCACCAGCCGAGGCATTCTCGGGACGTCGATCCTCTGGTTCGAGCGCGATTACGAGGCCGGGAAACCCAAGCCGCCGCAGGACTGGCGCGAGCTGTCGCTGGCCAGCGTCACCACCCACGACCTGCCGCCCACCGCCGGTTACCTGACCGGCGAGCACATCGAGCTGCGTGACCGGCTCGGCCTGCTGACCCGCTCGGTGGCCGAGGAGCGCGAGGTCGACGAGGCCGAGCGCCGGTCGGTGCGCCACCAGCTGGAGGACCTGGGCCTCCTCGTGCGCGAGGGAGGCCCGACCGAACGCGAACAGGTCGAGGCCCTGCACCGGTTCCTCACGCTGACCCCGGCGCGGCTGATCGGGGTGTCGCTGGCCGACGCGGTGGGGGAGCGGCGGGCCATGAACCAGCCCGGCACCTCCGACGAGTACCCGAACTGGCGGCTGCCGCTGGCCGACGGTTCCGGGCGGCCGGTCCTGCTGGAGGAGATCGTGACCTCGCCGCGGGTCCGGGATCTCGCGAAAGCGGTCCGCCCCGAGGACTCGCGCTAGAGCAGTTCGTTGCGCCGCGCCACCGCTGCGGCCAGGGACGTCGTGCTCGCGGTCCGGTCCGCCTCGACCCTGCGGACCGCGTCCTGCAGACGGCCCTGGAGGACGGCGAGGGCGCGGGACTGCTCGCGGATCCGGCCCTGGACATGGATGTCGGTGAAGATGTTGTCGAACCAGATGTCCAGGGCGCGCGCCGTCGAGCCCACCGTCGGCCCCGCCCCCTCGACCGTCATGCCGACGTCGGCCAGCTCCTGACGAGCCTGCTCGAGCGAGGCGACCACGGCGCGGGTGGCCCGGTCGGCGTCATCGATGCGGTCGTGCTTGATGGCGCTGGAGATCAGCCCGCCACCGAAGAACGTGTCGTAGGTGCCCCAGCTCCCGGCCGAACGCAGCCGCTCCAGGGCGTGCCCGACGTGCGAGAGGGCCTGGTGCAGCGCGTGGTCGGCCTCGGCGAGTTCGCCCAGCCGGGCCCGGAGCCCCTCGGTCTCGGCCTCGAGCGCCTGGAACCGGTCGAGCAGTTCGCGGGCGGCCGGGTCGTCGGACGTGCGCAGTTCCGCCATCCGCTGCCTGGCCTCCAGTGCCGGCAGTTCGTCGGCGAGGGACGTCGCCCGTTCGAGGGCGCGGTTGGCCTCCTGCAGGCGGGTGCGGGCGTCGAGCACCCCCTGGACGGCGGCGTCGGAGGCCTGTTCCGCGAGCTGAGCCGCAGCGGCCGCGGCGTTCCGCTCCCGGCGGTAACGGCCGCCCAGCAACAGCTTCCACGCGTGCAGGGCGGGCAATCGGGTCCGCGACCGCTCACGCAGCGAGCTGCGATAGGCGGCGGCCTTCCCCTCGTACTGCGCCTGGGTCCGTTCCAGCGCCCGGTTCAGCCGCGCGATGTCCTCGCGCAGCTGCGGGATCCCGTCCCTGGCCTCGCGCGCCGTGCCGATCCGCCCGGCGAGCCCCCCGTCCGTCATGCCGCAGATCATGACACGGTCCTGATGACAGGGGTGATGGCAGCTTTCGTCGTCCCTTTCGACGCGTTCGCTGCCACCATCCCTGTCATCACGTACGAGACGGGCGCGGCGGCACCCCCGTGCCACCGCCGCGCCCGCCGTCCCGGCCCCTCCTCACCACCGACCGTACGGAGGCGCGGGGCACGCGGCTGATACGTGCGATCCCGTCGTCGATCTACCAGCCGTTGCCGATCTTCACCGGCTGGATCTGCGAATAACCGCGCACGCTCTGGCCGGGGTACAGCCACAGGTCCCGGGTGGCGTCGTTGCGTTCCACGATGTCGACATGCCCGTCCCGGTCCCAGTCGGTCAGGCCGAAGAACGTCACGCCGGTCCAGCCGTTGCCGATCTTGTACCGCGTGGTGAGCGTGTTCAGCGTGCCGTTGCCCGGGTAGAGGAACAGGTCGCCGGAGTCGTTGTCGCGTACGACGATGTCGGCCTTGCCGTCCCTGTCGTAGTCGGCCACGCCGGCCGGGGTGAACTTGTTCGCGCCCTCCAGCAGCAGGGTGCCCGGGACGATCGTGCTCTTCGTGCGGGCGCCGTTGCCGTACAGCGCCCAGACGCGCCCGGAGGTGTTGTCCCGCAACAGGATGTCGACCTTGCCGTCGCGGTCCCAGTCGGACGTACCGATCGGCGAGTAGTTGAGGAACCCGAGCCCGTTGTTGTCGTTCAACACGATCGGGGTGGCCGTGGAGTAGCCGCGTTTGGCCTGCCCCGGGTACAGCCACAGGACCCCGGTGGTGTCGTTGCGCTCGACGATGTCCTTGTAGCCGTCGCGGTCCCAGTCGACGGCCGCGAAGAACGTCGTCCCGTTCCACCCGTTGCCGATCTTCACGGGGGTCGCCGTGGAGTAGCCCCGCTTGCTCTGGCCCGGGTAGAGGAACAGGTCACCGGTGGTGTCGTAGCGCGTGATGATGTCCTGGTGGCCGTCGTTGTCCCAGTCGGTCGCGCCGAAGGGCGTGTAGTACATGGGGGCCTTGTTCGCGTCGATGAACGACCGGGCCTGGGTGCCGACCGCCACCGAGCTGTAGGAGCCGCCCGACCCGCAGCCGGCGGCCTTCAGCACCCCGGCGATCACCGGGGTGTTGTTCGACGAGACGAGCAGCGGGCCGCCACTGTCGCCCTGGCACGGGCCCTTGTCCACCGGGAGCCGCTTGACGTCGGGGGCGTCGGTGATCGTGTTCTGGATGAAGGCGTAGGTGTACTGGAGGTTGCTCGGGAGCGTGCCGTCGGCCAGCCGTCCCCAGCCGGTGACGGTGCCCTGGTCCCAGGCTCCCGCGATGCCGCCGGGCCCGGGACCGTCGAACAGCGGCCA
Source organism: Spongisporangium articulatum (assembly GCF_044465595.1). NCBI lineage: Bacteria > Bacillati > Actinomycetota > Actinomycetes > Kineosporiales > Kineosporiaceae > Spongisporangium > Spongisporangium articulatum. The sequence continues at coordinate 275,562 of NZ_JBITLV010000002.1, forward strand.
CTCGTTCGAGTTCACCAGTCGGGCCGGGGTGATGTTGGTGATCGGCTCACTCAGCTGCCACAGGGCCACGTCGTTGAAACCGCTGACGTAGGAAGGGTTCACGACGACCCGTGAGACGCGCCGCAGCTGGCCGCCCTGCTCGTAGCGGGTGTTGCCGACTCGCACCCAGGTGTCACCCGTCGACTGCAGGGCCGGGTTGGGCACGAAGCAGTGGGTCGCGGTCAGCACCCAGCTCGGGTGGATCAGCGTCCCCGTGCAGAGGCCGGTGCCGTTGCTGTTGCGTACGCTCACCTGCGCGACGTACGGGAAGTCACCCGCCGCTGCCGGGTAACCCCCCACGACGGCGTGGGCCTCGGATGACGTGAGCGTGACGCCCGCGACCGCCAGGACGGCCGCCGTGGTTGCGGCGAACAACCGGTGGAACCTCATGTGAACCCCTCCCGCGAGGTGGCGGACCGTCCGCCATCCCGACATCAGGAGGTGTCACGCGAGGTGCTGATACGTCCACTCAGTGCGTGGCGTCGTACTGCTGCGCCCGCAACGCCCGGGCCACGGTGTCGCGACCCTCGACGACCAGCCGCTTGAGGGCCGCCTCGGCGTTCGCGCCCGCCCCGGACAACCAGCGGTCGGTCGCCTCGAGCACGAGTTGCGGCGGCTGGCTGTGCGGGTACAGCCCGACCACGATCTGGCTGGCCATCTCGTTGGTCCGCTGCGCCCAGACGTCGGTCAGCGCGGCGAAGTACGGCTCGACGTACGGCGCCAGCAGGCCCCGGTCGTGGACCCGGGTGAACCCGCCGATCACCGCGCCCTGCACCGTGTTCGGCAGTGAACCGTCCTCGACGACCTGCTGCCAGGCGTTGCGCTTGGCCTCTGCGGTCGGGACGGCGGCGCGCGCGGACGCGGCGTTCACCGAACCGCTCGCGGTGGCGTCCCGGTTCAGCTCGGCCGCGATCTCCGGCTCGCCGGCGCGGCCGCCGGCGACCAGCGAACCGAGCACCGACCAGCGCAGGTCGGTGTCGACGGCCAGCCCGGCCGGCACCTGCGAACCGTCGAGGAGGCCCGCCACGGCGTCGAGCTGACCGGGGGTGGTCGCGTGTCCGAGGAACGAGCGGGCCAGCAGCAGCTGCCGGTCACTGCCGGGTTCGGCCTCGCGCAGCAGCAGGAGCAGCCGGTCGGCGGCCGCCTCGGTGGTCACCTCGCGGTGGGTCGGCGCCACGTAGGCGTCGAGCGCCGCGCTCAGCTGGCGCAGCAGAGTCTGCGCGACGCTCGGGTCGGTGACGGAGTCGAGGTTGGCCAGCACCAGGTCGACGAACGCGCGGGCCGGCATCTCCGCGTCGCGGGTCATGTCCCAGGACGCACCCCAGACCAGGGTGGGCGGCAGGGAGTCCTCGAAGTGCCCGAGGTGGGCGTGGGCCGTGTCCAGGGAGACGTCGTCGAGCCGGATCTTCCCGTACGCGAGGTCGTCGTCGTTCACGAGAAGCAGCGCGGGCCGGGGCTTCCCGACCAGTTCCGGGACGTCGGTGGAGGCGCCGGCGACGTCGATCTCGACGCGCGACGTGCGTTGCAGCCGCCCCTCGACGACGTCGTACCCGCCGACCGCGAGCCGGTGCGGGCGCAGCCGCGGGTACTCGGCGGGTGCCTCCTGCTCGATGGCCGCCGCGGTGATCACCCCGGCGTCGTCGACCGAGAGGACCGGCCGCAGGGTGGTGACCCCCGCCGTCCGCAGCCACTCGTCGGCCCAGCCGGCCAGGTCCCGGCCGCTCGACTCCTCGAGGTGGCCGAGCAGGTCGGCCAGGGTCGTGTTGCCCCAGGCGTGCTGCTTGAAGTACTCGCGCAGCCCGGCGTCGAACGCGTCCTGCCCCACCCAGTGCACGAGCTGCTTCAGCACGGAAGCGCCCTTGGCGTAGGTGATCCCGTCGAAGTTGACCTCGACGTCCTCCAGGTCGCGGATGTCGGCGACGATCGGGTGGGTCGAGACGAGCTGGTCCTGCCGGTAGGCCCAGGACTTCTCGGACGACAGGAACGTGGTCCACGAGCTGGACCACTGGGTGGCCTCGGCCTGGCACCGGGTCGAGGCGTACTCGGCGAACGACTCGTTCAGCCACAGGTCGTCCCACCAGCGCATGGTCACCAGGTCGCCGAACCACATGTGGGCCAGCTCGTGCAGGATCGTCAGGGCCCGTCGCTCGATCAGGGCCTCGGTGACCTTCGAGCGGAACACGTAGACCTCGGTGATGGTCACCGCGCCCGCGTTCTCCATGGCGCCCGCGTTGAACTCGGGGACGAACAGCTGGTCGTACTTGGCGAACGGGTAGTCGCAGTCGAAGGTCTTCTCGAACCAGGCGAACCCGGCCCGCGTGACGTCCACGATGTTGTGCGCGTCGACATACTCCGCCAACGACTTCCGGCAGTAGACGCCGAGCGGGATCGTCCGCCCGTCGCGCACGGTCAGCTCGTCGTGCACCGTGTGGTAGGGGCCCGCGATCAGCGACGTCACGTACGTCGACAGCACCGGGGTGGGCGCGAACCGCCAGACCGAGCGCTCGTCGTCCAGCGGTTCGGGCTCGGGGGTGGGCGAGGTGGAGACGAGCTGCCAGCCGGACGGCGCGGTCACGGTGAACGCGTACGTCGCCTTCAGGTCGGGCTGGTCGAAGCAGGTGAAAACCCTTCGGGCGTCGGCCACCTCGAACTGGCTGTACAGGTAGACCTCGTCGTCGACCGGGTCGACGAACCGGTGCAGGCCCTCGCCCGTGTGCATGTACTCCCCGTCGGCCACGACCCGCAGCTCGTTGCTCGCCGCCAGGCCCGGCAGCGCGATGCGCGCCGTGCTGACGACCGCGTCGAGCGGGAGCGACGTCCCGTTCAGGACCACCTCATGCACCGTCGGCGCGATGAGGTCGATGAACGTGTCGGTGCCCGGGGTGCTGCAGTCGAAGCGCACCGTCGTGGTGCTGCGGAACGTCTCGGCCCCGGTGGTCAGGTCGAGCTCGACCGCGTAGTCGTGCACGGTGAGGAGGGCGGCGCGGGCGGCCGCCTCGTCGCGGGTCAGGTTCGTACCGGGCACGGTGCTCCTTCAGGACGACTGCTCGGACGGCGTCGGCCGCCCGATTCTGTCACCTCACCCCGGCCTCGGCTCGGCCGATCGGGGCGGGCCGGGGGATGGAATCGCGGAGTTTTGGTGTTGTGGTCAACCATTGCTGTGGGCGAACTTGTCTGCCCAGCTCAGAGTGCCGAGGAGACCACCTGATGACCGACCGCGCTGATCGTGCCGACTTCTGGTTCGACCCGCTCTGCCCGTTCGCCTGGGCCACGTCGCGATGGATCCTGGAGGTCGAGAAGGTCCGACCGGTCGCGGTGACCTGGCACGTGATGAGCCTGTCGGTGCTCAACGAGGGGCGCGACCTGAACCCCGAGTACCGGGACCTGATGGACCGCGGCTGGGGCCCGGTCCGGGTGATCACCGCGGCCCAGGAACTGCACGGGTACGAGGTCGTCAAGCCGCTCTACGACGCGATGGGCGCGGCCATCCACCGCGACAAGGTCAAGGACTACGACGTCGTGATCGAGCGCGCGCTCGCCGAGGTCGGGCTGCCGGCCGAACTCGCGCGCTTCGCCCACGACGACGAGTACGACAAGCAGCTGCGGGCCAGCCACGACGAGGGCATCACGCAGGTGGGCCAGGAGGTCGGCACCCCGATCGTGGCCTTCAACGGCGCCGCGTTCTTCGGCCCCGTGATCACGCAGATCCCGAAGGGCGAGGACGCCGGGCGCATGTGGGACGCGAGCGTCACCCTCGCCGGCTTCCCGTACTTCTTCGAGATCAAGCGCACCCGGACGGAAACGCCCGCCTACGAGTGACGCCGGCGCGGCGGTAACGCCAACCGCACGAGGTGCTTGCTCACGCTGGCCACCTGGCGCCACATCGGGCCCGTCTTGTACGGCACTCCGTACCGCGCGCAGATCTCCTGCAGCTCGGCGCTGAGCATCCGGTAGCGACGCGCGGGCAGGTCGGGGAACAGGTGGTGCTCGACGTGCAGGCTGAGGTTGCCCGTCATCAGGTGCATGAGCCGCCCGCCCGAGATGTTGGACGACGACACGATCTGCCGCACGTACCAGGCGGCCCGCGTCTCGCCCTCGACGTCCTCGGCCCGGAACACGACCGAGCCGTCCGGGAAGTGCCCGCAGGCGATCACGGCGAAGGCCCACACGTTGCGCACGCCGTTCGCGGCCAGGTTGCCCAGCGCCGTGGAGACGAACAGCGGCCCGGTCAGGGCCGGGAACAGGATGTAGTCCTTCAGCACCTGGCGGGCCGCCTTGCGGCGGGTCTGGCGCAGGAGCGGGCGGTTCTCCTCCCAGGTGCGCCGGCCCGCGTGCGTGTTGTCCAGCTCGAGGGCGTGCAGCGCGACGCCCCACTCGAACATCGAGCCCAGCACCAGGGCGTACAGCGGGTTGCCGAGGTAGTAGGGCCGCCAGCGCTGTTCGTCGGTGACCCGGATGACGGCGTAGCCCAGGTCCCGGTCCTTGCGCAGCACGTTGGTGTACGTGTGGTGCACGACGTTGTGGGTGTACTTCCACTGCGCCGAGGGGCACACGTTGTCCCACTCGAACGTGCGCGAGTTGAGGGTGGGGTCACGCATCCAGTCGTACTGGCCGTGCATGACGTTGTGCCCGATCTCCATGTTGTCGATGATCTTCGCGGCGCCCAGGGCGAGGACGCCGGCCACCCACGCGGGGGGCAGGAAACCCACGAAGAAGAGGCCGCGCCCGCCGATCTCCAGCCAGCGACGGATCTTGAGGACGCGGCGGATGTAGGCGGCGTCCTCGGCGCCGAGATCGGCCTGGTGCCGGTGCCGGAGGGCGTCGATCTCGCGGCCGAAGGCCTCCACCTCCGCGGCGGACAGGGAACGCTCCAGGTGGTAGACGCCTGCGTCGAGGTCACGGCCGGCCACGGCCGGGGCGCCGGGGGTCAGGGGTTGCGCGGTCATCACGGGTCCTCTCGTGGGTCGGGGTCAAAGGTCGACGGTGACGTCGCCGACCGGGACGCAGACGCACGCCTGCACCTCCTGGTCGGGTTCGGTCCCGATCTCGTCCGTGAGCACGTTGCGCACCACGCCCGTGTGCTTCACCTGCAGGCAGCCGTGGCAGATGCCCATCCGGCACCCGGACTCGGGGTGCAACCCGGCGGCCTCGGCCTGGGCGAGCAGCGGGCGGCCGTCGTTGGGCCGCGCCACCCCGCTGCGGGTGAAGGTGAGCGTCCCGCCCGCGACGGCGTCCCTCACCTGGAGCCCCTCGCCCTCCAGCCGGTACCGCTCCACGTGCAGCAGGTCGCCCAGGTCCTCCGCCTGGTAGGCGCGTTCGACCGCCTCCCTCAGCCCGCGGGGACCGCACAGGTAGGTGGGCGCGTCGGCCCACCAGGGCGCCGCGGCCAGGAGGTGGTCGAGCTGGAAGTGGCCGCGCAGCCGGCTCGTCGCGCCGGGACCGGTGTGGACGATCACCAGGCGCAGGCGGGGCCAGGCCGCCGCCAGCCGGGCGAGCTCGCCCGCGTACGGCACGTGCTCGGCGTCGCGCGCGTAGTGCAGGAACGCGACCTCGCCGACGTGCCCCTCGTCGTGCAGCGTGCGCAGCATCGACATCACCGGTGTGATGCCGCAGCCGGCGCTGATCATCGTCAGGCGCAGCGGCCTCGGGTCCGGCAGGACGAACTCGCCCTCGGCCCGGGACAGGTGGACGACGGTGCCCACCGCGCCCGGGTGCGTCAGCACGGGGGACACCACTCCGTCCGGCCGGTGCCGGACGGTCAGCTCCAACCGCCGCCCACGGGCGTGCTCCGACAGCACCGGGGAGAAGCACCGGCTGCGCAGCACGCCGTCGATCTCGACGGCGACGCGAACGTACTGTCCGGCCCGGTGTCCCCGCCAGGCGCGGTTCGTCTTCAGGCTGAGCGTCGTGGTGTCGGCCGTCTGCGGCCGGACCCGGGTCACCACCGCCCGCCCCTCGTGCAGCAGGTTGAGCGAGGTGCCCAGTTCCAGGTAGCGGTCCGGGTCCGCCGGGTACGTCAGCGCCTGGGCGAGGCCGGCCACCGCCCGCCGGCTGACCTCGGCCGGGGTGAGCCATGCACGGGTTCCGCCGGTCGTCGAAGCCTTCATCGTCGCCTCCTGCTGTCGTCGTCGGCCAGCAGGCTAGGCGCGGAAACCTACGGTTCCGTAGGTGCGGAGAGTCCCCTTCCGCGGGACCTACGGCCTCTTGCTCCGCGGTGCGGTGGTGTGCGTCGACCGGGCGGCGCCGGATGCCACACTGTGCGCCATGCGCGTTCACCTCGGCTCCGACCACGCCGGTCTGGAACTCAAGCAGCACCTGGCCGCCACGCTGGCCGCCGATGGGCACGAGATCGTCGACCACGGCCCGCACGTCTACGACGCGCTGGACGACTACCCGCCCTTCTGCCTGCGCGCCGGTGAGGCGGTCGCCGCCGACCCGGGCGCGCTGTGCATCGTGATCGGCGGGTCCGGCAACGGCGAGCAGATCGCGGCCAACAAGGTGAAGGGCGTGCGTGCCGCCCTGGCCTGGTCGCTCGACACGGCGAAGCTGGCCCGCCAGCACAACGACGCCAACGTGCTCGCCATCGGGGCCCGCCAGCACAGCCTCGACGAGGCCACCACGTTCGCCCGGGCCTACGTCGCCGAGCCCTTCAGCCACGACCCGCGGCATCAGCGGCGGATCGACATGCTCAGCGCCTACGAGGCCGACGGCACCCTGCCGCCGCTGCCCGGCTCAGCCTGAGTAACGCTCCAGCCGCTCCTGCATCGCGGCGTAGGGCGTCGCCGCCGTCGGCGTCCCGCAGCCCGGTGACCGACGCGACCGCCGCGTCGATCGCGGCCCGGTAGGGCAGCGACCCGGAACTCACCCGGCGGACGCCGAGCGCCCCCAGGTCGGCCAGGGTCAGGCCCCGTCGGGCTGGCCACCGGCGGCACCGACCCCGAAGCTGGTGGTCGCGACCGCGCGAAAACCCGCGTCCACGAACGCGATCACCGAACCCAGGTCCCAGGCGTCGGGCAGCAGCAGGGGGCCGTCGCCGTCGTGCAGGTCCCGAAGGTCGTCACGGCGTCCCGTCCTCACGCACGCGGAGGTAGGCGATCGCCAGGTCGACGAGTTCGTCGGCCAGACGCGACCATTCGATCGGCAACCCCGAGATGAACGTGGCCGACTCCACCCGTCGTTCCAGCGTCGCGAAGAGCATCCGGTAGAGGACGTCGAGCGCCGTGGCCGGGTCGGGGTGCTCGATCCGGTCGTGGAAGGGACCGGTCGCGGTCAGCACCTCGGCGAACACCTGACTGGCGGCGGCCTCGGCGCGCTTCTCCAGTTCGGGATGGGTGCGGGCGCCGGCGCTGAACGCCCGGATCAGGGCCTCGTGCTGGGCGAAGGCGTCCACGGCGGCGGTGATGACGACGCGCACGACCCGGCGGGCGGCGTCCCCCCGCCCCTCAGCCCCCTCCGCGCCCGCCTCGGGCGCGAGGGCCTGCACGACCCGGCTGCCGACGGCCAGCGAGACCGTGGCCAGGAAGCGTTCCTGGGCGGCGAGCACCAGCGCGGTCTTGTCCCCGAACCGGCCGTAGATGGCGCCGACCGAGACGCCCGCGCGGCTCGCCACGGCCCCCACGGTCACCGCGTCGAGCGACCCCTCGGCCGCCAGGTCCAGCACGGCGGCCAGCACGCGTTCCGTCGACGCGCGGCTGCGTTCCTGTCGGGGGGTGCGCATGGACGCGGTCGTCATCTAGTATCCGAACCCTCGTTCGCATTCTGGATGGAGCAAGGACGCCCATGGTGACACCAGAACCGCCCGGACCGCAGGTGTCCCGGCGCGGCGCCTTCCAGATGGCCGGTCTCGCGGGGGTCGGACTGCTCGGCGGGTCGAAGCCGGCGGGCATCCAGCCGAAGGACTCGGCGCCCTTCAGCTGCATCCCGCGCTACCTGGGCTACCGCGAGGCCGACCTGGCCAAGCCGTACGCGAGCTTCTTCACGGGAAAGACCGCACCGGTGCAACCGCAGGTCACGCAGGCGCTCGCGGCCGGGCCGTTCGACCCGGCCCTGGGCGTCCCGCTCGGCAGGCTGGACGACGAGCTGTCGATCTCGGGGTACTCGGCGGTCGAGACCGGGTACACGATCCTCGGCAACGGGCAGGCGCTCGTGGCGTGCCTGACGGACATGCCGGGCGTGCGACCCGAGATGTGGGACTGGTGGTTCGGGTGGCACAGCTGGGAGAGCGCCCGCTACAAGCTGTGGCACCCCGACGCCCACGAGGTCGCGGTGATGCGCGAGGACCGCTCCGGAGACCGGACGCTCAGCGACCGCGAGCGCTACGTCGGGAACACGTCCTTCGTCGACGAGTACATCGGGCCGCATCTGGAGCAGCTGGCCATCCGGTTCCGTGACCCGGCCGCCGCCGGGTTCTCGGCGAAGGCCCGCGCCGGCGCGCTGATCTACGCGCGCGTCGGCAGCAGCATGGCCCCCGTCGACCTCGGCTGGGTGGTGCACCAGGTGCGGGCCACGCCCACCGGGTCCGAGATGCGTTCGCGGTTCTACCTCAACGTGCCGGGGGTCGCGTCGGTGCTCGACCTGAACACCGGCTGCGGGCTGGTGCGAGGCCTGGCTCCGCTGCCGAACCTGCCGTTCGGCAAGGACTTCGCGGCCCACCTGATGCAGCACTGCGGCGCCGAGATGAACCACCTGTCGCGGTTCCTGCCCGACCTCTACGCGAGGTTCAAGGACACTCCCTGACCGGACCCCGGGGGTCAGGGCCCGGGGTCCCGGTCAGGGAGGCTCGCTCAGGCGGGCTCGCTCAGGCGGCGGCGGTCGCGTCCGCGGCCGCCAGCACGGCCTCGTGCACGAAACCCAGCTTCCCGATCACGGTGGGGGACAGCACGAACGGGTAGAGGTCGTCCTTGCCCATGCTCCGGTTCACGGCGTTCAGCGCGTAGGTCAACGGCAACCAGGTGTCGATCTGCTGCTGGATGTCGCTGACCTTCTCCGTCGGCACGGCCACCAGCGGGTCCGACGGGGTGCGCAGCCCCTTCGAGGTCGCCGCGCGCGGACCGACCACGACGATCCCCGCGGCCGCCGCCGTCTGCAGGGTGTCGCGCTGGTGCAGGTAGTGGGCGAACGTCTCGGCCCAGTCCTCCCACGGGTGCATGGTCGCGTAGGCGGAGACGTAGCTCTCCTCCCAGCCCGCCGGCGCGCCCTCCTCGTAGTGCCGTTCGATCGCGTCGGCGTAGCTGGCCTCCTCGTCGCCGAAGAGTTCCCGGAACCTCTCGAGCCGCTCGGTCCCCTCGACCAGGACCGTCCAGTAGTAGTGCCCGGTCTCGTGCCGCAGGTGGCCGAGCATCGTGCGGTACGGCTCGTCGAGCTGCACCCGCAGCGCCTCCCGGTGCGGGTCGTCGCCCTCGGCCAGGTCGATGGTGACCACGCCGTCCGCGTGCCCGGTGGTGACCTGCTCGCCCTGCGCGCTGGAGAGCAGGTCGAACGTGAGACCGTGCTCCGGGTCCTGCTCCAGCGGGACGACGGGCAGCTGCAGGTCGATCAGCTGGTACACGAGCCGGCGCTTGGCCTGCTCGGTCACCGCCCACTGCTCCATCCCGACCGCGTCCGAGTCGGCCGGCCGGGTCCGGGTCAGCTCGCAGCTACGGCACAGCGGACCGTCGGCGCTGGCCTCGACGCCCGCCTCGACCAGCCAATTGCAGCCCACCGCAAGGAGATTGGCGCACTGGACCTCGGTCTCGCCGTCGGGGTTGACCCAGACCAGCGACCCGTCGTCCGCCTCGGTGAGGGCCACGATCCGCATGGCCGAGGTCGAGAACCCCAACGGGGTGTCGCTGGCCAGGCAGACCGAGTTCTCGAAGAAGACGAGGGCGTCACAGACGTCGCAGGTGAAAGTTCGCACAACTGGGGATCTTATGTCTCAGACGTGACGGCGCAGGTCGAGTGTCGTCGGGTACTCCCCGAAGCCCGCGTACCCACCCCGCGGGTCGACGGCCGCCAGTCCCACCGGGGCCAACGTGCCGGCGGGCCGGTGGGACAGGTCGATCCGCCCCGGCGTGTGCGCCGTCGTCTCGAACCGCGAGACCCGCCGCGTCTCCGCCTCGGCCGCGTTCACGGGGTACGTGTCGTAGGCCAGGCCGCCCGGGTGTGAGACGTGGTACCGGAAACCCCCCAGCGATCGGCCGTTCCACCGGTCGACCACGTCGAAGGTCAACGGGGCCTGGACGGGGATGGTCGGGTGCAGCTTGGACGGCGGCTGCCAGGCGGTGAACCGGACGCCGGCCGCGGCCTCGCCCACCGTCCCGGTCGAGCCGAGCGGCACCGGCACCCCGTTCACGGTGATCACGTGCCGCTCCGGGACGACGCCCCGGGCCCGCAGCTCGACCCGCTCCACCGACGAGTCGACGAACCGTGAGGTGCCCGAGCCGGTGGCCTCCTCGCCCAGCACGTGCCAGGGCTCGATCGCCTGGCGCAGCTCGAGCTCGACCCCGCCCACCTCGACGGAACCCAGCCGGGGGAAGCGGAAGTCGATGAACGGGTCGAGCCAGTCGCTCTCGAAGTCGATGCCGTGGGCGTTCAGGTCGTCGACCACGTCGGCGATGTCGCGGGCCGCCCCGCCCGGCAGCAGGAACCGGTCGTGCAGCTGGGTGCCCCAGCGCACCAGCGGCCCGCGGTACGGCTCGTTCCAGAACCGGGCCACCAGGGAACGCACGAGCAGCTGCTGCACCAGGGACATCTGCGGGTGCGGCGGCATCTCGAACGCGCGCAGTTCCAGCAGGCCGAGTCGGCCGCGCTGGGAGTCGGGGGAGTAGAGCTTGTCGATGCAGAACTCGGCCCGGTGCGTGTTGCCGGTCAGGTCGGTGAGCAGGTGGCGCAGCGCCCGGTCGACGACCCACGGCGGGGCCGGCGCGTCGCCGCGGGCGGCCGCGTCCAGCTCGGCGAAGGCGACCTCCAGCTCGTAGACCGCCTCGTGCCGGGCCTCGTCGACCCGCGGCGCCTGGCTGGTCGGGCCGACGAACCGCCCCGAGAACAGGTACGACAGCGACGGGTGGTGCTGCCAGTAGGTGAGCATGCTGCGCAGCAGGTCGGGCCGGCGCAGCAGGGGTGAGTCGGCCGGGGTGGCGCCGCCCAGGGTCAGGTGCGAGCCGCCCCCGGTGCCGGTGTGCAGGCCGTCGACGTCGAACTTCTCGGTGGCCAGGCCGGACGCGCGGGCGTCGGCGTCGAGCCCCTCGGTGATCTCCACGACCTCCGCCCACGACGAGGCGGGTTGCACGTTGACCTCGATCACGCCCGGGTCGGGGGTGACCGTCAGGGACGACGTGCGCGGGTCGGAGGGGATCGGATACCCCTCGAGGACGACGCGCTGCCCGCTGGCGCGGGCCGCCGACTCGACGGCGGCGAGCAGGTCGAGCGCGTGTTCGAGGTGCGTCAGCGGCGGCAGGAACACGTGCAGGTGGCCGTCGCGCTCCTCGACGCACAGGGCCGTCCGCTCGGAGCCGTCCCCGCCCAGCCACGCCTCGGGAGTACTTGCGACGGAGTCGGTTTCGTCAGTGTCGGCCGGGGTGGCGGAGCCGCTGAGCCCGGTGCGCCCGGCGGCGCCCCGTTTCCCGGCCTTCGGTGCGCGGGTCGGGTCCGCGTCGTCGGAGGCACCGCTCAACCGGCCCTGGAGCCGCGGGCCGTAACGCGTCAGGTAGGACTCGGCCAGCGGCCCCCGGGGCTCCAGCGGCGAACGTTCGGCCGGCGGCGGGGGCGGCGACCAGGAGAGCCCCTGCAGCGGCAGGCGCAGCCCCAGCGGCGAGGTGCCCGGGGTGAGGATGAGCTTGCCGCGCCGGAACTCCCACTTCGCGGTGCCCCACCCGTTGCCGGTGTGGTGCAGCGGCAGCACCCAACCCCGCGGGTGGCCGGGGTCGGCGTCGAGCTCGTTCAGCAGCTTGCGGACCTTCTCGGCCCGCTCGTCGGGATCGGCCAGGGCGGGGTCCGCCGGGTCGACGTCCACCTCCGGCTCGGGCCCGCGGGGCAGCAGGTTCTCCTGCCAGATCGCGTAGAGCGCGTCCTCGTAGGCCGGCAGCAACGCGGTGTTCGGCAGGCCGAGCAGTTGGGTCAACTCGACGGCCAGCGACCGGGCGGCGGCCCGGGACTCGGCGGACGACGGGGTCAGCGTCGCCTCGTCACCCGGGCTGTCGAGCAGCCCGTGGTCGCTCCACATCGCGCCGCCGTCCTTGCGCCAGGTCACGGCCATCTGCCAGCGCGGCAACGGTTCTCCGGGATACCACTTGCCCTGCCCGTGCTGCACCACGCCGCGGGGGGCCCAACGCTTCAGGGACCGGCGGGTGAGCTCGGCGGCCCGGCGCCGCTTGTCCGGGCCGTCGGCCGCCAGCGTCCACTCCGGGGACTCCATGTCGTCGACCGCCACGTAGGTGGGTTCACCCCCGGTGGTCAGCCGCACGTCGCCCTCCTCCAGCAGGGCGTCGACCTTGGCCCCCAGTGCGTTCACCCGGGCCCACTGGTCGAGGTCGTACGGCCGGGTCACCCGCGGGTCCTCGTGCACCCGGCGGACGGTGTTGGAGAACTCGAACTCGACCTCCGCCTTGCCGGTCGCCCCGGAGATGGGTGCGGCACTGACCGGGTGCGGGGTCGCGGCCAGCGGGATGTGCCCCTCGCCGGCGAACAGCCCCGAGGTGGAGTCCAGCCCGATCCACCCTGCGCCCGGCACGTAGACCTCGGTCCAGGCGTGCAGGTCGGTGAAGTCCTCGAACGGCCCGTCGACCGGGCGGTCGTGGCCGGGCGGCGGGTCGGGGGTGAGCTGGACCAGGTAGCCGGAGACGAACCGGGCGGCGAGGCCCAGCTTGCGTAGGGCGGAAACCAGCAGCCAGGCCGAGTCCCGGCACGAACCGATACCGCGGCGCAGGGTCTGGTCGGGCGACTGGACCCCGTGCTCCATCCGCACGGTGTACGCCACGTCGTTCGCGACCCGACTGTTGAGCTGGACCAGGAAGTCGACGATGCGCAGACCGTCGTCCGGCAGTTCCACGCCGTGCAGCCAGTCCAGTAGCAGCGGGCCCGGGCCGCTGCCCGGGCCGTACTCGTCGACCGACGCGAGGTAGGGGGTCAGCTCGGCCCGCAGTTGCGGCGGGTAGTGGAACGGGAAGGTCTCTGCGTAGTCCTCGACGAAGAAGTCGAACGGGTTGATCACGCTGAGGTCGGCGACGAGGTCGACCGTGAACGACAACTCGCGGGTCGGCTGGGGGAAGACCAGGCGGGCCAGGTAGTTGCCGAACGGGTCCTGCTGCCAGTTCAGGAAGTGCTCGGCGGGCTCGACCGTGAGGGAGTAGGCGCTGATCGGCGTGCGGCTGTGCGCGGCCGGGCGCAGCCGGACCACGTGCGGGTGCACCGTCGTGGGCCGGTCGAACCGGTAGACGGTGCGGTGCTCGAGCGCGACGCGGATGGTCAACGAGGCTCCTGGGGCGTGCCGGGGTGCTGCCGAATTGCTGTATCCCCATGACCTTCGCACGCTCGTGTTACACGAGGTGTGCGACCTTGCTCACCCCCAGGCAAATCGGCTTCACCCCATGAGGTCGGGCAGCACCTCGGCGGCCGCGACGGCCTCCAGCAGGAGCGGGCCCGGCAGCCGCAGCTTGGAGTGCCGCACCCCGCTGCCGATCACGATCGCCGGGTGCTCGGCCACGACCGGCGCGACCAGCAGGGGCCACCCGTCCGGCAGGCCGAGCGGGGTGATCCCCCCGTAGGCCATGCCCGTGGCCGCCTCGACCTCGGCCAGCGGGGCGAACGACGCCTTCCGTGCGTCCAGTCGACGCCGGACGGCGCCGTTGACGTCGGCCCGCCCGGTCGACATCACCAGGCAGGCGGCGTACCGGGTCTCGCCGCCGCGGCGCCCGGCCACGACCACGCAGTTCGCGGACTGCCCGGCGGTCACGTCGGTGGCCTCGACGAGGGCGGCGGTGTCGGCCAGCTCGGGGTCGATCGCGGTCACCTCGACCGCCGCCAGGCGCGGGTCGGCCGTCAGGGCCTCGAGGACGGCGGGGGCCAGCAGGTCCGGCCGCTCCAGGGCCGGGCTCCAGGTCAGGGCGATGCTCACGGCCGACATCTTTGCGCACCTCCCTCGTAACTCTTTGCACCTGAATAGTCACCTTGCGATACGGTCTAGGGCATGGTGAAGGTCCACGACCGGGCCGCCCCAGCCACCTCCGCCGGGGTGATCAAGCAGCGCAGCGTGCCACGGGCCGCGGCGCCCCCACGTCCCGCGCCGACCCGGCGGCGCCTCCTCGCCTACCGCGGGCCCGCGCGTCTCGAGATGGACGACGCCACCTGGTGGTCGGTCCTGGCCGGCTTCGGGGCCTCGTTCGCCCTGATCGCCACCCTCCGACCCGAACTCCTGCCCCTGGCCGGAGCCCTGCTCCTGCTGCTCGTAGGCCTGCTCCTCACCTCACCCGCCTACCTGCTGCTCGACGCGACCGTGGTGGGCGCCGTCGTCCTGGTGGCCATCACGCTGGCCAACCGCGACGTCCAGTGGCTGCCCACGCTCGAGCTCGTGATGATCGGCGCCCTCGTGCTCAGCTGCGCCCGGCAGCGCGAACGCCGCGGGGTGGCCGAGAAGATCGGCGGCGTCGACGAGGCCGACACGGTGCTGATCGACCTGCGCGACCGGCTGCGGGCCCGCACCGCCATCCCGCCGCTGCCCCGCGACTGGCACCTCGACGTCGAGCTGCGGCAGGCGGGCGGTGACCGGTTCGGCGGCGACTTCGTCCTGGCCGCCACCCCCGAACCCGGCCGGCTCGACGTCGTCGTCGTCGACGTGTCGGGCAAGGGCCGGACGGCGGGGGGCCGGGCCCTGCTCCTGGCCGGCGCCTTCGCGGCGCTGCTGGACTCCGTGCCGCAGGACCGGTTCCTGCCCATGGCCAACCAGCACGTGCTGCGGCACGGGGACGACGACGGGTTCGCGACCGCCGTCCACTTCAGTCTCGACCTGCTCACCGGCATCTTCGTGATCTCCGCCGCCGGGCACCCACCGGCCGCGCAGCACCACGCCGGGTCGGGCCGCTGGACGCTGCTCGAACCGCAGCAGGGCCTGCCGCTGGGGATCCTGCCCGACGCCGCCTACCCGGTCACGGCCGGACACCTGGCGCCCGGCGACGCGCTGATGCTCTACACCGACGGGCTGGTCGAGGCCGAGGGCGTCGACGTCAGCCGCGGCATCGACCGGTTGCTCGGCGCCGCCGAGGCCGTGCTGCTGCGCGGCGACGCCGGCAGCGCGCAACGGCTCGTCGACGCCATCGGCGGCACCGGCGACGACCGGGGCCTGGTCCTCCTGCACCGGCACTAGTACCCGCGTCACTAGGGTCCGTGTCGAAAACGGGGCCTCCCGTTCGACGTGACAGGTGAGACCCCACCGAGGAGGACCCCCATGAAGGTCATGGTGTTCGTGCAGATCGAGCCCAAGGACGAGACCGGCGAGATGCCCAGCGCGGAGCTGCTCGCCGCGATGGGCGCCTACAACGAGGAGCTCGTCGCGGCGGGCGTCATGCTCGACATGGGCGGGCTGAGCGCGACGTCGCAGAGCGTTCGCGTCGCCTTCCAGGGCGGCACGACGTCGGTCGTCGACGGGCCGTTCACGGAGTCCAAGGAGATCGTCGTCGGCTACTGGGTGTGGGAGGTCGGGTCCCTGGAGGAGGCCGTCGAGTGGGCCCGTCGCTGCCCGAGCGACCCGCACGACACCACGACCTCCTGGCTGGAGATCCGCCCCTGCATCTCGCTCGAGGAGTTCCGCGAGGCGCAGGGCTAGTGGACGTCCGGCGCTCGATCGAGGCGGTCTGGCGGATCGAGGGCCCGCGCCTGGTCGCCTCGCTCACGCGCCTGCTGGGGGACGTCGGGTGGGCCGAGGAGGTCGCGCAGGACGCCTTCGTCGCCGCGCTCGAGCAGTGGCCGCGCGACGGCGTCCCCGACCGGCCGGGCGCCTGGTTGACGGCCGTCGCGCGTAACCGGGCGGTCGACCGCGTCCGCCGCGAGCGTGGGCGCGACGCGCGCTACGCCCTGCTGGCCGAGCCGGCCGTCGAGGAGGCCCCCGCGCCCGAGGCGATCGGCGACGACCTGCTCGCGCTCGTGTTCGTCACCTGCCATCCGGTGCTGCCGCGCGAGTCGCGCGTGGCGCTGACGCTGCGGCTGCTCGGCGGGCTGAGCACCGAGGAGGTCGCGCGGGCGTTCCTCGTGCCGGCCACGACGATCGGGCAGCGGATCTCGCGGGCCAAGCGCACGTTGGCGGAGGCGCGGGTGCCGTTCGAGGTGCCGCAGGAGGACGAGCTGCCCGAGCGGCTGTCCGCGGTGCTCGAGGTCGTCTACCTCGTGTTCAACGAGGGCTACTCGGCCTCGAGCGGCGAGGCGTGGATCCGGCGCGACCTCGCGCGCGAGGCGATGCGGCTGGGGCGCGTGCTGGCCGGGCTGCTGCCTCGCGCGCCCGAGGTGCACGGCGTGGTGGCGCTGATGGAGCTGCAGGCATCCCGGTTCGGGGCCCGCACCGCGCCCGACGGTTCTGCGGTGCCGCTGCCCGAGCAGGACCGCACCCGCTGGGACCGGACCCTGATCGCGCACGGCCTCGCGGCCCTGGAGCGCGCGGTGGCCGTGCGGCGGCCGTTGGGCCCCTATGCCGTCCAGGCCGCGATCGCCGCCTGCCACGCGCGGGCCCGCTCGTTCGGGGAGACCGACTGGGAGGCGATCGTCGCCCTCTACGACGCGCTCGCCCAGCTGGCGCCGTCCCCGGTCGTCGAACTCAACCGTGCGGTCGCGGTCCTGTACGCCGACGGGCCCGAGGCCGCGCTGGCGGCACTCGACGCGGTCGCCCAGGACCCGCGGCTCGCCCGCTACCACCTGCTCGGTGCCACCCGGGCCGACGTCCTGCGGCGCCTGGGCCGGGACACCGAGGCGGACGACGAGCTGCGGCGGGCCGCGGCGCTCGCGCCCACCGGGCACGAACGCGACCTGCTGCGGTCGCGGATCCGCGACGAGAACACCGTGTCGCTCAAGTGGGGGACGTGACCGGACGACGGGCAAGGGGTGGCTCGCCGTACCTGGTTCCCCGTCCTGACCGTCGCCCTCGTCCTGGTGGCGCTCGTTCCGGTGCCCGCCCGGGCGGCGACCCGCACGGTGGCCGCCGCCGACCTGGCCGACGCCGTGCGCAGCGCTCGACCGGGTGACACGGTCGTCGTCCGCGGGGGCACCTACACCGGGACCGTCGGCTGGGGCATCACGCCCGGACGGCGGGACGCCCGGATCACGGTCAAGGCCGCCCCCGGGGCCCGGGTCCTGATCCGCGGCACCCTGCAGCTGGAGAACGCCGACTACTGGACGGTCGACGGGATCGACGTCACCACCGGCGCGGCCCGCACCCAGCTGCTGGTGAAGTTCGACGGCGGCACGGGCTGGCGGTTCCAGAACTCCGAGGTCTGGGGCAGCCAGGGGGTCTCGAACGTCATGGTCACCGGGTCGGCGCGCAACGGCCTGCCGCGCGACTACCGGATCTCGGGCAACTGCATCCACGACAACGACGCCCGCGGCGACGCGTTCATGAACGACCACGGCATCTACCTGATGCCCGGCGCCGGGTCGGGCCCGGGCCTGATCACCCGCAACCTGATCTACGGCATCCCCAACGGGGCCGCCGTGAAGGCCGCCGGCCCCAACGCCACCGACGGCGCCGCGAGCCGGGTGACGATCACCCGCAACACGATGGCCCGCGTCGCGGCCGGCGTGATCCTCGGCCACGGCACCCACCACGTGACCGTCAGCCGCAACCTGGTCGGTTCGCAGGTGGTGGCCCAGCGCGACGCCCGCTGGGCCCGGAACTACGACGCCGCCGTGGTCGGCAACCACGTGTCCGGGGTCGGCAACGCCGTGCGCTCCAACGCGCTGTGGAGCTTCGAGCGGGCGCTGCACGCCACGGACGACAGCCGCGCGATCGCCCGGTCCGGCAACGTGCGCGTCGCGCCGCGGCTGACGGGCGGCTACTCGTGCGACGGCCTGCGCGCCACGGGCGCCACCGCGCGGAACTACGGTCGCTGGTCGTAGCGCCCCTCCGACGAGCCCGTGGTAGCAAGTGACCCATGGCGATCGACGTCCCCGGGGTTCCGGCGGAGCAGAACGAGAGCGCCCTCACCGTCGCGGTGGCCTTCGTCGCCAACCTGGTGATCGCCCTGGCCAAGACCGGGGCCGCGGTCGTCACGGGGTCGGCGTCCCTGGTCGCGGAGGCCGCGCACTCGTGGGCCGACGCGGGCAACGAGGTCTTCCTGGTCGTCGCCAACCGGCGGGCGCACCGGCCGCCGGACGACGCCCACCCGCACGGGTACGGCCGCGAGGCCTACGTGTGGTCGCTGTTCGCGGCGCTCGGCCTCTTCGTCGCGGGCGCCGCGGTGTCCGTGCAGCACGGCATCTCCGAGCTGTTCCACCCCGAGCCCGCCACGGACTACCTGATCGGTTACATCGTGCTCGCGGTCTCGTTCGTGCTGGAGGGGACGTCGTTCCTCCAGTCGATCCGCCAGGCCGGCCCCGAGGCGCGCACGCTCGAGCGTGACCTGATCGAGCACGTCTTGGTCACGTCGGACCCGACCCTGCGGGCGGTGTTCGCGGAGGACTCGGCCGCCCTGGTCGGGATCGTCCTGGCCGCCGGCGGGCTCGGCCTGCACCAGTTGACCGGATCACCCGTGCCGGACGCGATCGGCTCGATCCTCGTCGGGCTGGTGCTGGCGGTCGTGGCCGTCGTCCTGATCCGGCGCAACCGCGACTTCCTCATCGGTCAGGAGCCCGACGCGCGGATCCGCTCGGCGGTGCTGCGGGCGATCCTCGACCAGCCCGAGGTCGCCCGCGTGACCTACCTGCGCCTCGAGGTGACCGGCCCCCGGGTGGTCAGCATCGTCGGCGACGTCGACCTGACCGGCGACGACACCGAGTCGCACGTCGCCGTCCGGCTCCGCGCGCTGGAGGCGAAACTGACGGCCTCCCCGGCCGTCTCGGGCGCCGTCCTCAGCCTCTCGGCTCCCGACGAGCAATCCCTCGAACCGTAGGTCGGGCCGGGCTTCATCTCGTCGTCGGGATGGCCGCGCAGTTCGATGCCGGTGCGCTGCTGCCTCGGAGTTGGCTGCTGATCCAGGTCACGGCGGGGGCCTGGTCGAGGATCAACGGGGCGAAGTGGTTGACCGTCCCGCTGGGGGTGCGGGGGCCCTTCACCGGGACGTAGGTCACGTTGCCGCCGAGGCGGCACCAGCTCTCGGCCATCGTCCGGACCTGGGCGTGCGTCACCAGGTTGTCGTTCACCCCGGTCGCCACCCGAACGTTCCCGGCCGGGCGCATGGTCCCGATCACCTGTTGGGCGAAGACCTCCCGCAGGAGCGGTTCGGTCTTGGCGATCTCGTTGAGGGTGCGACCGTCCTTGGTCCAGGTGGACGTGTGCCCGCCTGCGTACCGGGCGAAGGTGTCGGCGATGCATGTGGTGGCGACGTCCTTGAGGGCGGCTTTGCCGGCGTCGTTGGTGTAGCGGTCGAGGACGGGCTGCAACCGCGGGTTCTCGGACACGAAACCGTTCACCGCGTACCCGATCACGGCGAAGATCTCGGTGCCCTCGGTGGCGGCGGTGACGGCGGCGAGATCGGCCGGCGGGGCGCCGGCATAGGTGGCCGTCAGTGGCACGTCCGGTGCGTAGGTCGGCTGCAGTTCGGCGGCCGATGCCGAGGCGCCGCCGCCCTGGCTGTACCCGTACGCGCCGACCTTCGAGTCGCGCGTGATCGACACGCCCGGCAGGGCCCGAGCGGCCCGGGCGGCGTCGAGCACGGCGTGCCCCTCGTCGATCCGCTGGACGTAGGTGTGGACCCGGTCCGGCGTGCCCAGACCGATGTAGTCGGTCTCGACCACGGCCATGCCCTGCGCCAGCAGCCGGTAGATCGCCGGCAGTTCCAGCCCGCCGGAGAACGAGGGACCGGGAGTGAGGATGAAGGGCGAGGACAGCGCGCGGGACGGCGCGCACTGATCACCCTGGCCCACCGTGCCGGAGGCGACCACGACGAGCGGGCGCGGGCCGGCGCCGGGCCAGGGCTTCGTCGGCTCGAAGTAGGCCCCGGTCACCGCGACCGGGGTGCCGTTCGCATCCGTCGAGCGGTACATGAGGCGGGTGGCGTAACGGGGGAAGACGCGGGGCACGACCGGCCCGCTCAGCGCCAACTTGACCTGCTCGGTCCGGATCACGGCGCCGTTCGTCGCGGGCAGTCTCGTCGGTGGGACGTAGAACGCCGGCACCGGGCCCCCACGCTTGGGCGCGGCGGCTGCGTGGGCCGGAGCCTGAACGGCGACCCCGACGGTCGCCGTGACGACCGCCGCGCCCATCACCAACCTCAACCACTGAGTGTGCAGGCGCATCCGCCGACCCTCCATCATCCTTGACGTCTCGCGAGCTACTGGACAGTAGCAGCCAATGTGTCCACTGGGTAGGAAATCGGATGCCAGGGTGGATCACTGCCGACGAACGCCGGTCCAGGCGCGTGATTGCGATACTCCGGGGATGAGATCAGCCCAGCGCATCCTCGACGCCGCGGTCCGCATGATCGAGGAGGACGGGTTCGAGAACGTCAACGTGGTGGCGGTCGCCAAGGCGGCCGGGGTCTCCCGGCAGACCGTCTACACGATCTTCGGCAGTCGGGAGGACCTGGTCGGCCAGGCCATGGCGGTCGTGGCCTTCGATCTCTTCAAGGATGTCCGGGCCGGCCTGCCGTCCGACCTTCCGCCCGGCGAACTGCTCATCGAGCTGGTGGTGATGGCCCGACGAGTGGTCCGGGGACATCCCGCCCTGTCGCGCCTGCTGACTCCCGGGGCGGACAGCCCGTTCTTCGAGCCCCGGGCGATCGAGCGCGCACTGCCCCTGGCCGGCGCGTTCTTCCGCGAGGCCCTGGACGGACTGCCCGGCCTCGACGAGGCGGACGCCCTGGAACTGATCGTCCGCATCGTGTTCTCGGTGCTCCTGATGGACAGCCCCGCCGTGCACGAGGACGACGACCTGCGCACCTCCCTGCGGCGCTGGGTACTTCCGCTGCTGGTCCCCGTGCTGGGGTCGCGTCGCTGACGTCGCATCTCGTGGTGGACAGTTGGCGCAGAACTGTCTAGATTCCGTCCACTACTCATCGGTAGCGACAACGGAGTCCGGATGCCCACCATTGACCGCCGCACTCTCCTGACCGGGGCCGCGGCCTCCCTCGGCCTCGGCCTAGCCGGCTCCCGGCCCGCGGCGGCGGCTCCCGTCGCCGCCCGGGTGAACGCGGTGCCCGTCCGGCGCGAACAGCACCGGGTGGTCGTCGTCGGTTCGGGCTTCGGCGGTGGCGTGACGGCCCTGCGGCTGGCCCAGGCCGGCGTCCCCGTGACCCTGCTGGAGCAGGGGATCCGCTGGCCCACCGGGCCCAACTCCGACACGTTCCCGCACGTCACCGCCCCGGACAAGCGGCTCCTGTGGTTCGGGGCCAACCCGAGGATCATTGGCCAGAAGCGTGTGTTCGCCCCGTATCCCGGGCTGGTGGACGCGGTGCACGGTGACAACATCACGTCCCTGTACGGCGTGGGGGTGGGGGGCGGATCCCTCATCTACCAGGGGATGACTCTCCAGCCGGCCGAGCACGTGTTCCGCGCCCTGCTGCCCGACGGCCTGAACTGGGACCTGATGAACCGGGTGTACTACCCGCGGGTCGCGCGGATGCTGCATGCCGCGACCGCACCGGACGCGCTGATCAACAGCCGGACCTACCGGCCGCCGAGGATCTTCAAGCGGTACGCGGAGCGGGCCGGCTACTCCGTCGAGAAGATCCCCATGCCGATCGACTGGAACGTCGCGCTGGCCGAACTACGGGGCGAACTGCGCCCCTCGTACATCAACAGCGACCTCTTCGGGGCGCGCAACGGCGGCAAGTTCAGCGTCGACGTCACCTACGTCAAGCAGGCCGAGGCGACCGGCAACTGCACGGTCCACGTGCTGCACCAGGTCACCGACGTGGCCCGGGCCAAGGACGGGCGGTGGGAGGTCCACGTCGACCGGCTGAACATGACCGGGGACGTCGTGGAGAAGAAGATCCTGACCACCAGGGCGCTGGTGCTGGGCGCCGGCAGCGGGAACACGTCCAAATTGCTGGTCCGCGCGGCCGGCACCGGCCAGATCACCGACCTGCCCGAAGCGCTCGGCACCGGGTGGGGCACCAACGGCGACCGGATCTACGTCTGGACCAACCTCGAGGACGACTTCGGTACCCCACAGGGCGGCCCGGTCATCTACGGCACCAAGGACTGGGCCGACCCGGCCAGGGCGAACACCGTCATCCAGGCCTCCCTGCCCTTCCCGGCGGGCGTGAACCCGCGCTCGACCATGATGGTCGGCTTCGGAGTCAGCACCGGGCGGGGGAGGTTCGTCTACGACGGTGCGTCGGACAAGGTGAAGCTGCACTGGCCCAAGAACGGCGACGCCGCCATCTGGAAGACCATCGCCGCCCGCGCGAACCGGATCGTCGGGAGATGCGGTTTCCTGACCGACACCAACGCCCTGGCCAACACCACCTGGCACCCGCTCGGCGGCGCCGCCATGGGGTCGGTCTGCGACCTCGACGGTCGCGTCCTCGGTCAGAAGGGCCTCTACGTGCTGGACGGCGCACTCATCCCCGGCACCACCGGTGCCTGCAACCCCTCGATGACCATCGCCGCGGTCGCCGAACGGGCCCTCGACAACCTGGTCCGTGCGGACGTCGGAAGCCTCATCTGACGCCTCGCCCGGTGCGGTCTCACGCAACCGAGGGCCTACGCCCAGCGACGGGTCGGCGGCTCGTCGCCCAGATGCTCGATCAGGGCGTTGGTCCGGGCGTCGACGTCCACCCCGAAAGCGCCCAGCGTGAGCCGCATCTGGTCGACCACGGCGACCAGCCGGGCCTGCCCGCCCAGGTTGTGCTCGGCCCGGATCACGTGCCGCCACAACTCCTGGTCGGTCGGCACGGCGCGCAACCCGGCCGCGGCCGCCTGCGCGGCGGCCACGTGGTCGCCGTCCTCCGCGCAGAGCGTGGCCAGGCGGCCCGCCGCCCGCAGCACCAGGCCGTCGGCCTGCCGCTGCACCCCGGTGCGGGGCAGCCAGCTGTAGCCGCCGGTCACCACGCCCCCGGCCACCGGGCCGCGGACGAGATGCAGGGCACGCAGCAGCAGTTCGTGCTCCATCTGGCGCGGTAGCCCGTGCTCGGCCCGGGAGACGAGGGAGCGCAGCACGTCCCAGTCGCACGGCAGCTGCGGCGACAGCCGCAGCCGACTGTCGTGGCCCTCGCGCAGCATGGGCACCCCGTCGGAGTCGGTGCCCAGCCAGTCCCGGACCAGCTCGATGGTCTCCTGCCGGACGTCCGGCGTGACCCCGAGCGGCCACACCGCGGCCCCGAGCACGCTCGGGTGCACTCCCGCCCGGTGCAGGGCCAGGTAGGCCACGACCTCCTCGGCCACGGCCCGTCGCGCCTCGTCGAGGGGGCCGGGTGCCCGGACCTCGACGGTGCCCAGCACCGAGACTCGGGCCGACGCCGAGGCCCAGGCCGCGTCGTCGGCGTCGGTGACGAGCTCCGGCCGGGGCCGGGTCGAGGGGGCTCCGGCCTCCCCGGCGGGGCGCGGGCCGCCGGCCCGTCGCCCGCGGTTCGACGGCCGGAACACCGGCTCGTCGTGCGCCTCGATCACCACGTCTCCCCCCGCGTCCGGTCCGGCGTCGGGGACCGCGGTGATCAGGGCGTGCGACCCGGTGCCCGGGTCGAACGGGTGCTGAGCCGGGCGGGCCGGGCGGGACGGCGGCCCGTCGGGCCGGTCGGCCGGGCGGGTCAGGCCGTGCGGCGGCGTCAGCAGCGGGACGACGACCGTCCCGCCCGCGTCCCCGTCGCCGAGGCTCGGCGGTGGGGTGGTCGACCCCGGCGGCCGGAACAGGCCGTCGCTGTCGTACCGGTCGTCGAGCGGTTCGCCCTCGTACCCGGCGGGCGGTCGGGTCGCGGTCGTGAACAGCGCGTGCAGCTGCTTGACGGTGGCGTCGGCCAGGCGGTGCGCGGTGACGTCGAGACCCAGCTGCTCACAGGTGATCCGCCCGCCCGGCTCCGCGACGATCTCCCACCGCGCACCGGCCATCCCGCCGACCACGACGACGGCCAGGTCGCCCCGGTGCATGGTCGCGACACGGGCCCGTTCCGCCGTGACCGGGTCGATCCCGGCCCCGTAGAGGGCCACCCGTTCCGGCCGGGAGCCGGGCAGCGGCCCGCCGCCGAGGAGCTGGGCGGTGGTGCGCGGGGGCGGGGCCCCGCCGTCCTGGGTCAGCCGGTCGGTCAGCTCGGTCGGGTCGAGGCACAGCGTCACCCGGCCCGCCGACAGCAGCGGCAGCTCGGCCGGCAACCCGGTGCCGTACACGTCGATTCCCCGCGACCACGGGTTCGCGGCCAGTCCCAGCGTGATCGCCCGGACCAGGCCGGTGGCCGTGGCCGGGTCGCCGGTGACCGCGATCGGACCGGCGGCCGCGCCGAGGTTCAGCAGGACGTCGCGGCCGCGCCCGTCGCGCCCGACCCCGACCAGCATCGGGAAGGCGCTCTCGCCGTCGCCGTTCAGGCCGCCGGCCACGTCGCGGGCCAGGCGCCAGGTGGCGCCGTCGTCGACGGTCTGCCAGGGCAGCGGCGGGTCGGGCTGCGGCACGGTCAGCCGCAACTCGATCGCGTCGTCCTCCGCGACCGCCGAATGGGCCTGCGGCAGCGGGCGTCCCGTGCCGTGGCACAGGCCGGGCAGGGACCGGACGGCCAGCTCCAGCAGGGCGCCCCGGTCGCCCGAGGCCGCGACGCGCAGGTCGACCTCGGTCTCCACGGCGCCGTTGTCCGGTTCGCCGCCCCCGCCCCGACGGCGGCGGACCAGGCCGACGAGCCCGAGCAGCGCCGCGGCCAGCAGGCCTGCACCGATCAGCTCCCACCGCGCGCCCGACAGGGTGGCCCGGGCCGCCTCGGCGATCTCCGCGGGAGTCGTTGCACCATCGGGGTTCTCGTCACGGGCCGCGTCGACCTGCGACGGGTCCGACCTGCCGCCCGACCCGCCGCCAGGCCCTCCGGTCGGGACCCCGCTGGGCCCGGACGACGGGGGCGCGCTGTGGGGCGCGACCGCGGCGGGGTGGGAGGGGGACTGCGTGGGGGACTGGGTTGGGCTCGCCGTGGCCGAGGCGCTCGCCGAGGCGGTGGTCGGGGCCTGCAGGTCGGTGGGCAGCGGGAAGTCGACCGGCGGCGGGATGCTGGCCGGCGGGGAGCTGGTCGGCGCGATCCTGACCGTCGGCTGCGCGCTCTGGTCCGGCGGTGACTGCGTGGGCCCGGAGTGCGTCGGGGACGCCGCGTGCGTGGGCGACGCCGAGGGACTGGCCGAGGGACTGGCCGAGGGACTGGCCGAGGGACTGGCCGACGGGCCGGACGACGGCTGCGGCTCGGGCTCCGGGACGCTGGGCGTACCGACCTGGTAACGCGGGACGCCGGTCGCGTCCTCCGGCATGACCAGGTGCCAGCCCGGCTGGATCAGCCGGGCCAGGTGCAGGTGACGACCGTCGGGCTGACGACGGCCCTCGTTGAGCCCGAAGATCTCCCGGTACCGGCGGCCGTCGCCGAGGTGCTTGTCGGCGATCTCCCACAGCGACTCGTGGTGGCGGCCCTTCGGCGGTTTCACGGTGTAGACGCGTTTGCCGACCAGGTCCGCGTCGGGGTCGGCCTTCGCCTCGCGCACCGCCGGGGCCGGCGCGACGGCCTGCTGCGGGGTCGCGACGGACCGCGAGACACCTTGCTGGGCAGAGACATTCACTCCGGAGGACGGTGCGACGGCCGCCTGCGCCTGACCGGTGGTGACGGCCAGGGTCGTGACCACCAGCACCGAGCCGACGAGCGTGCGGGCCAGACGCTGGCTGGGCCCGGACCACGGCACGGGCGCGGCCAGCAGCCCCCCGCGCAGCGCGGCCACGACCTCGACGACGGTGCAGACCGCGAACTGCAGCCAGGCCAGCCAGGCCACCAGCACCAGGACGGCGACCACCTGCTCGGTGCCCAGGCGCCCGTCGACGCTGGTGAAGGAGTCGCCGAGGACGCCTCCGTCCAGGCCGCCGAACCCGGGCGGCCCGGCCAGGACGAGCAGGAGCGCGGGTACGCCCACCAGCAGGGCCAGCAGGGCCACGGCCGCGGCGACACGTTCGAACGGCCCCCGCGGCGGTTCGTCGTCCAGCCCGTAACCCGGATGGAAACGCGCCGGGTCACGTGAGGTCCGCGTGCTGGGACTGGTCACGGTGCCACCTCCTGGATGATCCCTACCGCCGGGCGTGCGGTCCCGGTCGCGGTGATGGTGAAGTCGTCGACGAAGATCAGGGAGAGCAGAGCGGTCTTCTGCTGCAGGGTCGCCGCAACGGTGACCTGGTTCGGGGTGGCCTGTACCCGGATGCCGCCGGCCGGGTAGCCGCGGGCGCGCAGGAACCGGGTGGTCGCGGCGCGGGCGGCGACCGGGTCGATCCGGACCAGCCCGTCGGCGCGCAGTTCGTCCTCGTCGAGGTGCGCCGAACCGGCGCGGGCGGCCTGCTCGACGTCGTCGGCGACCCGCTGGCGCGCGTTGATGGCCAGCCCGCCGTCGACCACCAGCCCGGCCAGCACGAGCAGCACGACCGCGAAGCCGACCAGGAAGACCGTCGCCGCGCCACGGTCGTCACGGTCGTCCGAGCTGATCGAGGGGCCCTTCATACGACCCTCCGGTACACGTCCAGCGGCGCCGAGCTGGTGGCCGTGACCGACACGCTGCCCGGCAGCCCGAGCAACCCCAGCTGGTCGAAGGAGACCTTGCAGCGCAGCGTCGTGGTGATCGTGCCGCCCGCCACGAACGCCCCGCCCAGCCCCACCGCGGTGCAGTCGCGCCCGTCGAGGGTGGCGGCCGCCGTCCGGTTCGCCTCCCGGCGCGCGGCGGCGGGGGAGCGTTCCAGCGAGGCCGCGCGCACGGCGTCCCGGGTCGCGGCCTCGACCTCGCCACGGATGGCCACGTACCGGCCGAAGGCGACCACGAGCAGCAGGAAGGCCACGAGAACCGGTGCCACCAGCACCGTCTCGACGGCCATCGAGCCGCGGTCGGGACCTCGCCGGCGGATCATGCGTCCGGCCTGAACTGCTCGACCGGCCCCTGGGCGGCCTGTGCGATGCCGGGCATCGGCAGACCGGGGACCACCTGCAGGCCGCGCCCGGTCACCGTGGCCCGCACCTGGTCGCCACCCGCGGGCCGCACCACGACGACGACGTCGGTGAGCACCCCGCGCCCGACGCCCGCCGCGTACTCGCGGCCGCGGACCGTCCCGTCGTGCAGCGCCTGCGCCGACCCGCCGCCGGAGCGGGCCACCCGGGCCGCCTCCCGCGCGGCCGCCGACGCCGCCTGGTTGCCCAGGTAGAGCAACGACGCCTGCACCACGGCGAAGATGACGAAGAACAGGATGGGCAGGTAGAGCGCCAGCTCGACCGTGGTCGCGCCGCGCTCGCGACGGCCCTCCCGACCTAGGGCGTGCCGCCGCCGTTCCCGCCACCGTTGCCCCCGCCACCGGTCCCGCCGCCGGTGTCGAAGTCGATGCTGTTCGCCTTGTCCCGCAACCGGTTCAGCAGGATGCCACCGACCACCACCGCGATGCCCACGGCCAGCGCCGAGATGATCACCCACTCCACGACGGATGCACCGCGGTCGCCGCGGCGCGCCAGCTCGCGGGCGTGGTCGGCCCGGGCCCGCAGCAGCATCTCCGTGAAGCCCGCGGGCGTCGTCGGGTCGAACACCAGGGGACCCGAGGGGCGGGTTCTCATGCGTACTCCTCCGTGAGCTGGACATCGAGGTGGTCATCGAGGTGGTCATGCGGTCAGCACCCGGGTGATCGCCGGGTAGATCAGGAAGATCAGGAAGCCCACCGCCAGGAGCAGCTGGGCGACGAGCATCGACTGCGAGCGCGCCTGCGCACGGCCCTCGGCGTCGGCCAGCTCGCTGCGGCGCAGGGACGCGGCCCGGGCGGTGAGCGACTCGCGGACCTTCGCGCCGTCGTCGGCGACGAGTTCCAGGGCGGCGGCCAGGTCGCGTAGCTGCGGGATGCCGGTCTCCTCGCCCAGCTCGCCGAGCGCCGTCCACTGCGTGACGCCCCGCCAACGCGCGGCCTCCAGGGTCTCGCGCAGCCGCAGCATCACCCAGCCGTCGCTCACGGCGGCCGCGGAGTTCAGCGCCTCGGGGACGCCGCGCCCGCCCGAGAGGTTCAGCGCGACCAGGTCGAGGAAGGACCCGACGACGTGCCGGAAGTCGCGCCGCCGGGCCCCGGCCCGGGACATCACGCGCGCGGTCGGCAGCAGGCCGCCGACCAGGGCGCCGAGCACGGCCCCCCACAGTGGGGTGGTCAGGGGCAGCTCGGTCAGGACGACGACCAGCGGGGTGAGCGCGAGCAGCGCGACCGCGGCCCCGGCCACCGCACCGACCAGGCTGGCGGCCAGATGGGTCTCGACCGGACGCCCGGTCAGGGCCAGGTCGGAGCGCAGTCGCCACGGCAGGCTCACCCCCGACTCGGCCAGCGAGCGGGCGATCCGCCGGCCGAGGCGTTCCGCCGGGGCGGTACGGGCCCCGGTCGGGTGGTGGGCCGCACCGTCGTCGAGGAGTTCGCGCCGGGCGCGGTCGAGCCCGGCCAGCGCCCCGGCGGCGGACGCGCCCCGGGTGGCGGGCGGCTGCAGGACCAGGACGAGCAGCAGGACCCCCAGACCCGCGACCGCGCCGGCCAGCAGGACGGCGGTCACCGGACACCCTCCACGGCCCGCTCCTGCCCCAGGAACCGCGCGGGCAGGTCGTACTCGGACAGCCGGCGCAGCCAGAAGAACCCGGCGCCGAAGAACGCGACGACGATCGCCAGCACGAGCTGCCCGGCCGGGTGCCGGTACGGCTCCACGTAGCCGGGGTTGCCCAGCACCAGCAGCAGCACGAACAGCACGGTCACCCCGACGACGATCTGCACGCTGCGCCGGGTCGCCGCGCGCCCGGCGCTGACCCGGCCGCGCATCTCCAGTTCGGCGCGGGCCGACTCCGACAGCGACGTCAGCACCTGCCGCAGGCCCGGACCGCGCAGCCGCGAGTTGAGGATCAGGGCGGCCACGATCAGGTCGGCGCTGGTGTCGTCGAGGTCCTCGGCGAGGCGGCGCAACGCCGTCTCCAGCGGCACCCGCACGCGCAGCCGGTCGGCCAGCAGCCGCAGCTGCGGCGCGATCGGGGCCGGGGCGCTGCGGGCGGTCGCGATGATCGCCTGCTCCAGGCCGACCGCCCCGGCGATCGTGTCGCGCAACGACTCCGTCCAGATCGCCAGCGCCTCCAGCCGGGCCGCGGCCCGGCGTTCCGCTCGGCCCCCGCCCAGCAGGCTCGGCCAGGCCAGCGTCAGGGCCCCCGCCGCGACCGCCGCGACCGGCCAGCGGGTGACGACCAGGGTGAGCAGTGCCGCCCCGGCGGCCACCCCGACCCGGCGCCGGTGCCGCAGCAGCGGCGCGAACCAGGCGGACGTCGTCCGGCCGGGTTCCGCGGCACCGGTTCCGGAAGGCCCTGCGCCGGAGGCGTTCTCGGGTCGACGCCGGAGCGCCGAGACCAGCAGCAGGACGCCGCCCACGACCAGGGCCCCGGCGAGGGCGAACCCGGCCGTCTCGGCCAGCGGCGCGAGCGTGGCCCCCGCGGCCGCCTCGACAGGGAGCGGGCCCATCAGCCACCCCACCCCGGCTGCGCGAAACCGCCGCTGGTGAAGCCCTGCGGGTACCCGTTCGCGGGGGTGTGGCCCGGGTTCCCGTACCCCGCCCCGAGCTCGCCCGGCCGGTAACCGGCGGCGACCAGCTCGGGCAGGCACGCGACCGGTGCCGAGGGCGTCGCCCGGCCGTCGGGCCCCGGCGCGAACACCTCCGACGACAGCACCCGCCCGTCCACGCCGTTCACCTCGCGCACCGACGTGACCATCCGGCGCAGGGTGCCGCCGCGCTCGTAGTCGTTGCGCCGCTCCAGGAACACGACGAAGTCGATCGCGCCGGCGATCAGCATCATCGTCGCCTCCGTCGGCAGGCGTTCGGCGGACTGGATGGCGTACGTGCAGATCCGGTTGAAGACCTCCAGCGACGAGTTCGCGTGAATGGTCGACAGCGAGCCGTCGTTGCCCTGGCTCATCGCGTTCAGCATCGTGACGATCTCGTCGCCGAGCACCTCGCCGACGATCACCCGGCTCGGGTTCATGCGCAGCGAGCGGCGCACCAGCTCGGCCATCCCGATCGCGCCCTGGCCCTCGGAGTTGGCCAGCCGCTCCTCCATCGAGACCACGTTCGGGTGCAGGTCCTCGAACTCGCCGAGGCCCAGCTCGAGGGCGCGCTCGACGGTGATCAGCCGCTCGGAGGGCTCGATCTCGTGCGCGAGGGCCCGCAGCAGCGTGGTCTTCCCGGCGTTCGTCGCGCCCGCGATCATCACGTTCTTGCGGGCCCGGACGCAGGCCGACAGGAACGCGGCCAGTTCCGGCAGCAACGACCCCGACGCGACCAGGTCGTCGAGCGTCACGCGCGACAGCCGCGACCGCCGGATCGAGACCGCCGGGCGTGGGCAGACCCCCATCAGCGCGCTCAGCCGGGAGCCGTCGGGCAGGCGCAGGTCGAGCTGCGGGTTGGCCGTGTCGAACGACCGGCTGGTCAGGCCCGAGTAGGCGCCGAGCAGCTGGATGAGTTCGACCAGTTCCTCGTCGGAGTCGGCGACCGGGTCGACGAGCTGTTCGCGTCCGTCGGCATACCCGACGAAAACCCGGTCGCAGCCGTTGATGTCGATGTTCTCGATGGCCGGGTCGTCGAGCAGCGGCTGCAGCCGGCCGACGCCGTAGAGGGCCGCGTGGATGCCCTCGGCGAGTTCCAGCTCCTCCTCGGGTTCGGGGGGACGGCGGCCCGCCGCCAGCTCCGCGCGGGCGTGGGTGTCGAGCACCTGCCCGATCACCGCCCGGGCGTACTGCCGCTCGTCCTCCGGTGACATGGGCAGGACGCCGGCCGCCGCGTCCTCCTGGCGCTGCCGGGTCAGCTGGTCGGCCACCTGGCCGCGCAGGCTGCGCACCACCGACTGGTCGATCACGGCCGCACCACGGGGATCTCCGCCGTCTCCGGCCCGCGCTGGGGGTGTGGTTGCTGCCCCGCCGGTTGCTGGCCGGCCGGTTGGTGCGCGGCCGGCGGTTGCATCGAATAGGGCTGCGGGGCAAGCGGTCCCGGGACTCCAGCGGTGAGTTCGGTGGTGGCCGTCGCCCCGACCAGCTCGTGCACGGCGGGCAGCAGGGTCCGCACCGACCGGACCAGCGTCGTCCGACCGGCCCGGCCACCGCCGCCCAGCAGCGCCGCACCCCTGGCGTCGTCCGCCACCGTGCCCAGCACCCGCACCGGCAACCCGCCCGAGCGCAGCAGCTGCTCGGTGCGGGCGGCCACCGCGCGCTCGTTGCTGACCAGCACGACGCCGACCCGCCGGGCCGCGCCGGGCCCCAGCTCGCCGCTGTCGGTCTCGCCGCCGATCAGCCGCCGGACCCGCTCCCGCAGGTGGGCCAGCCCCTCGAGCTCGGCGCGGGCCAGCAGCAGCACGGCGTCGGCCGCCCGCAGCAGCGGGGTGAGGGAGCGCGTGGGACCCAGACGCCCGACGTCCGCCACCACCGGACGTCCGGTGCCGCTCAGCGTGGCCGCCAGCTGCGGCCACAGCGCCTCCACGCCGGCGGCCTGCTCCGGGCCGCTGACCCCGACCAGCACGGGCAGCCCCCCGGCCACCCGCTGGCTGTGCCGTTCGACCAGCGCCGCCGGTTGCTGCGGCATCCCGCCGCCGCGGATCGCCGCCGTCAGCGAGAGCAGGCCCACCCCCGGGTCGAGGGGCTTGCCGTCGTCGGTGCGGTAGCGCAGCGCCACGTCGCCGCCGTGCGGGTCGAGGTCGGCCAGCAGCGGTTCACCGCCTGCGCCGAGGCCGCCGGGAGCGCTGCCGAACAGGGCGGCCAGGGCGACCGAGAAGGTCGTCACGCCGGGCGCGCCCTTGGCCGAGGCCACCGCGACGAGGCTCATCAGGAACCCACCGGCCGGCCGCGGGTCAGCAGCACGAGGCTCACCTGGTCCGCCCCCGCCGCCGCCGCGACGTCGGGCGCGTCCGCGCGCGGCACGATCACCGTGACCACGGTGGTGTCGCCGCCGTCGGCGCCGAACACGCTGTCGCTGGGGGTCTGGACCGACCCGACGACGCCGCCCGGCGAGAGCACCTGGCCCTCGCCGTCCACCGTGCGCACGACCTGGACGACGTCGCCCGACTGCAGCCCGCTGGCCGGGAACCGCCCGGCGGCCAGGGCCATGCCGACGGCGGCCTTGTCGGACGTCAGCAGGCCGGTGGTGCCGAGCATGCCGGGGTCGAGGAGCCGGCCGGCCGCGATCTGCGTGGTCGCATAGCGGCCGATCACCTGGTCGGCCTGGTCGGCGGCGATCAGTGGGACGCCGTCGGCCGCCACCCGCGCGACCGCCAGGTCGTCCTGCTCGATCCGGCTGCCCACCGCGATGTCGTGCCGGGCGACGAGCACCTGCGAACGGGTGTCGAGCCGCAGCGCCAGCAGGCCCGCGGTGGCGGCGCCGAGCACGATCAGCAGGACGGCGAGCAGGGCCACGCCGGGACGGCGCCGGCCGGGGGGCCGGGGGAGTCGCTCGGCCGGGCCGCGGGTCTCGAACCGCGCGGAGCCGGCGAGTGGGCCGGGGTTCGCGCCCGGCTGTGCCTTCTGACCGGCCTTCTGACCGGCCTTCTGACCGGCGGGGCCGTCGGCCGGTGGGGAGGGGGCGGTGCGTCCGGAGATCGTCATCCCGAGGTGGTCATCCTGATCATGGTGACTGCTTCCTTTGCGCAACTTTTCTTAGCGCAGGGGTTCGCCCCGACCGCACAGAGTGACAACATATTGCCACTTCGGCGATGGTATGCACTATTCGAACAGATTCGAACAGATTCGAACAGGAAACAGTCGGTTAGCCCTGATGAGTCGTGAAGGTCGTGGTCGGTGGTCGGCCGGGGTGCTCGCCCCCGTGCTGGTGGGGCTCCTCGTGGGCTGTGGCGCGCCCGAGGCCAACCCGCTCGACCTGCCGACGATGAGCGGGGCCGGCTCCTCGGCCGTGGCGTTGAACGAACCCTCCGCCTCCGCGGGAGGCGCGGGTTCGACGGCCACGGGCGCGGCGTCGTCCACGTCGGCCGGCTGGAACGGCGGGGTGTTCGGCAAGGGCGCGTCGGCGCAGCTGGGCGTCCTGACCGGCAGCGCGCGCGCCCACCCGAGCCTGGTCCGGCTGGTGGTCGACTACTGGGACACGCGGGTCAAGATCGGCAACACCTGGCGGATCGATGAGAGCGCGCTGCAGCAGGTCGCCTCGGGGCGGGCGGCCTCGCAGGCCCGCAAGCGCGCCGACACGCTGTCCACCGGGCAGCGGCACGTGGTCGGGAAGTTCGTCGTGAACGCCTCGCAGGTCAAGGTCTCGGGAAGCACGGCCACGGTGACGGGGTGCATGCAGGACTGGACGTCGGAGGTCGACCCGGCCGGTCAGATCGTGATCGACGCCCCGGGAGGCCGGGTCACCACCCTGCAGCTCACCCGCACCGGCTCCACGTGGCGGGTCAGCGACGTCCCGCACGACGTCCCGCCGTTCTGCAGCCAGGACGGCACCAAGGTCGAGGTCTTCGGGAGTCCCTCATGAGGCGACGGGCTGCGGTCCTGGCCGCCGCGCTGGTCGGCGCGTTGCTCGCGGCCGGGGCGACCCCCGCGGCCGGGGACGAGGTCGACCCGGGCGGTGCGGCCACCCGGGCCGGCTACACCGTGGGCGTGACCGTGCACTTCAGCGGCGACGCGGCGCCCGCCGCGAGCCGCACGGTGCGGGTGCGCCCGACCTGCTGGTGGATGCCCGCCGACGGGCCGTACACCGACGCCGCCGCGATGCTGAAGTGGTACGACGGCCGGGTCGGCGCGTCCTTCAACCGCGACGACCTCACCACGTACGGGCCGCGCAACCAGTGGGTCGCCGCCCGTGACAAGGAGAAGGCCGGCGGCGACATCAGCTGGTACAAGGCCTACTGCACCAAGCCCGAGTACTACGCCAAGTACCACATGGGTTCGTACGCCTCGACGCTCGACCAGGACTTCGGCGGCGCCACCCAGACCTGGTTGGTCAACTACTACAAGGCCTTCAACGTGGGTGAGGCCGTCCCGCCGCCCGTGATCGACCCGGCCGAGCTGGCCCGCGCGGCCCGCGACGAGATGGTGATCCCGGTGCCGGTGACCGACCGGAACCCCAAGGTGAAGGCGGCCGGGGCGCCCACGCTCGTCGGGCTGCCCACCTGGTTCTGGGTGACGAACCCGGCGGCCGTCGGCGGGCCGGCCGGCACCCGGACCATCCGCGCCGAGGTCGGCGGCGTCTGGGCCGAGGTCACCGCGAAGACGGCCGGCCTCAAACTGGCCTCGCCCGCCGGGGGTGTCACCTGCCCGCCGGCCCGGGCCACCGTGAAGTACGGCCCGGGGGTGAACGTCGACGCGGCCTGCACCGTGTCGTTCGACCGGGCGTCCGTGGCCTATCCGAAGGGCTACCCGGTGGTGGCGTCCACGGGGTGGCAGGCGACGTGGGTCGGGTCCGACGGCGGGGACGGCGTGCTGGTCCCGCTGGCCCGGCAGGCGGTGGCGAACGTGCCCGTGGCCGAGGTCCAGAACGTCGTCACGCGGTAGAAACCAGCCGGTGGCAGGCTGCGCGGCATGACCTCCCCCACCTCGACCGCACCCGCCTGGCTGTCCCTGCCCACCCCGCCCACGGCGGAGCTGCACCTGCACATCGAGGGCACGATCGAGGCCGACCTGCTGGTCGCCGCCGCGAAGCGCAACGGGGTGGAGCTGCCCTCGTACGACCCGGCGGTGCTGACGGAGCGGTACGAGCACTTCGCCGACCTCCAGGCCTTCCTCGACGTGCACTACGCGAACCTGGCGGTGCTGCGCACGGAGCAGGACTTCTACGAGCTGGCGTCCGGGTACCTGACCCGGGCGGCCGCGGCCGGGGTGCGCCGGGTGGAGGCGTTCTTCGACCCGCAGACCCACGTGAACCACGGCGTCCCCCTGGGCGAGGTGATCGGCGGGCTGTCGGCCGCCTTCTCGAAGGCGGAGGAGACGCACGGGATCTCGGCGGTGCTGCTGCTGTCGTTCCTGCGTGACCTCGGGGCGCAGGCGGCGGAGGAGATCTTCCGGGCGGCGATGCCGTACCGCGAGCACTTCGTGGGCGTGGCGCTGGACTCGACCGAGGTCGGCTACCCGCCGTCCCTGTTCGAGAAGGTCTACGGGATGGCCGCTTCCGAGGGTCTGCACCGGGTCGCGCACGCCGGTGAGGAGGGCGGCCCCGACTACGTGGTCGAGGCGCTCGACCTGCTCGGCGTGGAGCGTGTCGACCACGGCAACCGGGCCCTGGAGGACGACGACCTGGTGCGGCGCCTGGCCGAGGACGGCACGCCCTTGACCGTGTGCCCGTTGTCGAACGTCTACCTGAAGGGCGTCCCGTCGATGGCCGAGCACCCGCTGCCGCGCATGCTCGAGGCGGGCCTGACGGTCACGATCAACAGTGACGACCCGGCCTACTTCGGCGGGTACGTCGACGCGAACTATGCCGCCGTGGCGGCCCAGTTCGAACTGTCCCGCGACGGGCTGGCCCAGTTGGCGGCCAATTCGTTCGAGGCGACCTTCTCGACGCCGGAGCAGCGCACGCAGTGGCTCGGCGAGGTCGAGGTCTGGCGGGTCGCCGCTTCATGATCACCGCGAGGCTGTCACTTCGTCGGGTTGGACCCGACGGAGTGACCCGATTCCGGTGATCTTGGTCTGGGTCAGCCCGGTATCGGGGTGAGCGACTCCGGTGCCGCTGCGCGCCCACACGCCCGGCACGTCGAGACGACGTCGAGCGCCTCCCCGCAGTCGTGCCGGTAGGCCAGCGCCGGCCGGTCGACCACCCACTTGTCGCCCCACTGCTGCAGCGTCAGCAGCACCGGGAACAGGTCCCGCCCGGCGTCGGTGAGGTGGTACTCGAACCGGGGCGGGCGCTCGCTGTACTGCCGCTTCTCCACGACCCCGGCCGCGACGAGCTTCTTCAGTCGGTCCGTGAGCACGTCGCGCGGCGCCCCGGTGAATCCGACGATCCGGTCGAAACGGGTCACGCCGTATGCGATCTCGCGCACGGCCAGGAGGGCCCAGCGTTCGCCGACCACGCTCAGGGCCGCCGCGGCCGAGCAGGGGCGCGGGGCCACGGGCAGTTCCGCGAGGGCTCCCAGGTTGGCGTTCCACGCATCGCTCATGCCGTCGAGTGTAGTGGGTTTGCTTTTCCAACGCACCCTGCTAGCGTCCCGATCACTGGAGGGTTGGAAAAACCAACTCACTCGGCAGATGGGGCATGACCATGGAGATCTCGGGATCCGTCGCACTCGTCACCGGCGCCAACCGCGGCCTGGGGGCGGAGTTCGTGAAGGCGCTACTCGCGGCGGGCGCCGCGAAGGTCTACGCGGCCAGCCGGGCCGGCGCCGACCCGAACCTGCCCGGCGTCGTCCCGGTGAAGCTCGACGTCACCGACACCGCCTCGGTCGCCGCCCTGGCCGAGGAGCTGCGCGACGTCTCGATCGTCGTGAACAACGCAGGCACCCTGGCCGCCACGCAGCTGACCGGCACCGACCTCGAGAGCACGCTCGGCGCCGTCCGGGAGAACGTCGAGACCAACACGCTCGCCCCGCTCGCGCTGACGCAGGCGTTCGCGCCGGTGCTCGCGGCCAACGGCGGTGGCGCGGTGGTGAACGTGCTGTCGGTGCTGTCGTGGTTCGTGCTCAGCCCCGAGGGGGCGGGGTACTCGGCGTCCAAGGCGGCCGCCTGGCAGCTGACCAACGCCCAGCGGATCCTCCTGCGCGGCAACGGAACCCAGGTGCTCGCCGTCCACGTCGGGTTCATGGACACCGACATGGCCCGCAACGCGCCCGGCCCGAAGCTGCCGCCCGCACAGGCGGCCGAGCTGGTGCTGGCCGCGCTGCGCGACGGCCGCGAGGAGGTACTGCTGGACGACGTGAGCCGACACGTGCAGGCCGGCCTGGCCCACGGGGTGGCCGGGCTCTACCCGAGCACCGGCGCCGCCTGAGGCGGCCGGGAAGGGTCAGTCGACGGGGTCGAGCACGAACACCGGGATGACCCGGTCGGTCTTCTTCTGGTACTCCGCATAGTCGGGCCACGACTGCACAGCCCGCTCCCACCACGCCGAACGCTCCTCGCCGTCCACCTCGCGGGCGACGTAGTCCTTCTTCACCGGGCCGTCCTGCAGTTCGACCTTCGGGTTGGCGACGAGGTTGTGGTACCAGACCGGGTGCTCGGGGGCGCCGCCCTTGGACGCGACGACGGCGTAGTGGCCCTCGTGCTCGACCCGCTGCAGCGGCGTCTTGCGCAGCTTCCCGGACTTCGCGCCGACCGAGGTCAGGATGATCACCGGGCGGCCCCGGTTCAGCGTCCCCTCGGTGCCGCCGGAGCTCTCGTAGAGCTCGACCTGGGTGGCGGCGCGTTCGGACGGGCTGGGCACGTACTCACCGGTCAGTGGCATGTGAGCATTGAACAACGAGAACCGGTCAGGTGCGCGGCCGGCCCACCAGGTCGGTCACGATCCGCACCCAGTCGTCGACCAGGACGTCCTCGCCGCGCGCCGCCCGCACCGGTCGGCTCAGGGCGTACCCGCGCATCGACGTCAGCAGCAACCGGTAGGCCGGTTCGAAACCGGCCTCGTCGACCAGCGCCGGCCCGAGCATGTCGCGCAGCAGCACCCGCAGCTGACGGCCCAGCTCCCGCTCGTGCGGGCCGAGCGCCTCGCGCAGCGCCGCGTCGGTGCGGGCCGCCGTCCACAGCTCCATCGCGGCCGGGAACAGGGGCCCCTCGAACGTGCTCCACAGCAGTTCGACGGCGTGCCGGACCCGCTCCGGGCCGCTCGGCAGGTTCTGCTGCTGGGCGCGCATCCGGTCGTCCAGCTCGGCGTACAGGTCGTCCATCGCGGCCAGCATCAGGTCGGCCTTCGACGCGAAGTGGTGGCTCATGGCGCCCTTCGAGACACCCGCCCGGGCCAGCACCTCGGCCGTCGTCGTGCGCGCGTAGCCGAGCTCGACGAGGCAGTCGATGGTGGCCTGACGCAACGCCGAACGCGTCTGCGCGCGGCGCTCCTCCTGGGTGCGCCGGGTGGCCTGGACGGTCACGGCACCACTCCTTGGTCCCTGAGGGTCGCGAGGTCGAGACCCAGCTCGTCGAGCACGCTCTCGGTGTCGGCGTCCGCGGCCCGCGGGGGCCGCACCGCCGGGGCCGGGGTCCGGCTGAAGCGCGGGGCCGGGGCGGGCTGGGGGACGCCGCCGGTCTCGGTGAACGTCGCCCGCTCGGCCAGGTGCGGGTGGGCCGGGGCTTCGGACCACTCGAGCACGGGCGCGACGCAGGCGTCGGTGCCGGCGAAGACCGCGGCCCACTCGTCCCGGGCCCGCGTACGGAACAGCGCGGCCAGCGTCTCGCGCTGCTGGGGCCACGTGCGCGCGTCGTACTGCTGTGCGGGGTCGAGCTCGGCGCCGGAGTGCTTCACCAGCTCCGCGTAGAACCGCTGTTCCAGCGCGCCGACCGCCAGATGACCGCCGTCCGCGCATTCGTACACGTCGTAGAACGGCGCCCCGCCGTCGAGCAGGTTCGTCGCCGGTTCGTCCCGCCACAGCCCCTGGTCGCGCAGCGACCAGATCATGGTGGCGAGCACCGCCGTCCCGTCGACGATGGCCGCGTCCACCACCTGTCCCTGCCCGCTGCCGCGGGCCTCGAGCACGGCGGCCAGGACGCCGAACGCCAGGAACAGGGCGCCGCCGCCGAAGTCACCCAGCAGGTTCAGCGGGGGAGTGGGGCGCTGGCCGGGTCGGGCCGTCGCGTGCAGGGCGCCGGTGAGCGCGATGTAGTCGATGTCGTGTCCGGCGCGCTGCGCGAGCGGGCCGTCCTGCCCCCACCCCGTCATCCGGCCGTAGACCAGGCGCGGGTTCACGGCCGCGCAGTCGTCCGGGCCGAGGCCCAGCCGTTCGGTGACCCCCGGCCGGAAACCCTCGATCAGGACGTCGGCCCGGCGCACCAGGTCGAGCACGACGTCGCGCCCCGCGGGCTGCTTCAGGTCGACGCTCAGACAGCGCCGGTTGCGGTTCAGCAGGTCGCGGGCCGGGTCACCCGACAGGGGTTGCGCGCCGGGCCGGTCCACCCGGACCACGTCAGCACCCAGGTCGGCCAGCAGCATGCACGCCAGCGGCGCCGGCCCCAGACCCGCGAGCTCGACGACGCGCAGCCCCGCCAGCGGGCCCGTCCCGGTTCTCGGTGTGGTCACGAAGGCGGAGTCTCCCGCAAGGAGGTCAGTTCGCGGAGCATCCGCGGCGGCCGGAACCGCTCACCGTGGGCGTCGGCGAGGGCGTCGGCGTGGGCCACGAAAGCCGGCACCCCGCGTCCCGACGGCCCTTGGTACTGCTCGATGTACTGCAGCGCACCGCCGTACATCGCCGGGAACCCGATGCCGAGGATGGAACCGACGTTGGCATCCTCGACCGACAGCACGACCCCCTCGGCCAGGCAGCGGGTGGACTCGACGGCCATCACCGTCAGCATCCGCTCCGCCGCCTGGCCGATCGGGACGGCGCCCGGATCCTCCGGGTAGAGGTCGGACAGGCCGGGCCAGACCCGCTTGCCTCCCTCACCCTCCGGGCGCCAGTCGAAAAAGCCTCCCCCCGAGGCTTTCCCGCGTCGACCGGCCCCCCCGTGACCGGCCAGCGCCTCGACCACGGCGAACCCCGGATGGCGCCCGCCGGACCGTTCCTGAACATCCCCGTCCTCGGTGGCCGCGATGGCGAGCATCAGGCTGAGGCTGACCTCGTCCATCAGGGTCAACGGACCGGCGGGGAACCCGACCTGCAGCGCGGCCCGCTCGACGCTCATGGGCGGCATGCCCTCGCCGAGCAGTGCGGCGCCCTCCAGGACGAGCGTGGTGAACACCCGGCTGGTGAAGAAGCCGCGTGAGTCGTTGACGACGATCGGGGTCTTGCCGAGCGCGCGCACCACGTCGTAGGCGCGGGCCAGGGCGACCTTCCCGGTCTTCTCCCCGACGATGATCTCGACCAGCGGCATCCGCTCCACGGGCGAGAAGAAGTGCAGGCCGATGAAGTCCTCGGGGCGCGAGACCGACTGCGCCAGGCCGGTGATCGGCAACGTGGACGTGTTCGAGGCGAGCAGTGCGTCGGGCGCCACCACGCCGTCCAGCGCGGTGAACACGTCATGCTTCAGCGACGGGTCCTCGAACACCGCCTCGATCACCAGGTCGCACCCCGCCAGGTCGGCGTAGTCGCCCGTCGGCGTGAGGCGACCCAGGACGGCGGACGCCCCCTCCGACGCCCGCCGTCCCCTGGCCACCTCCCGCTCCAACTGCGCTGCGGTGCGGTCCTTGGCACGCTGCGCCGCTGCAGCGTCTACGTCTTTGAGAACCACCGGGACGCCGGCCTCGGCCAGCACGTGGGCGATGCCGCCGCCCATCATCCCGGCGCCGATCACGGCCGCCTTCGTCACCGGCCGCTGCGGCACGTCGGCCGGCCGCCGGGCCCCGGAGTTCACGGTGTTGAGGTCGAACCACAACGCCTGCACCATGTTCGAGCTGATCTGCCCGCAGGCCAGCTCGACGAAGTACCGGTGCTCGATCTCGAACGCGGTGTCGACGTCGACCTGAAGCCCCTCGACCGCGGCGGCCACGATGCTGCGCGGCGCCGGGTAGGCGGCGCCCTTCAGCTGCTTCACCAGCGTGGCCGGGAACACCGGCAGCATCGCCGCGAGCGCCGGGGACGACGGGGTGCCGCCCGGCACCTTGTACCCGGGCCGGTCGAAGGGCTGTGCTGCGTCGGGGTTCTCGGCGATCCACTTCTCGGCCTTGGCCAGCAGGTCCTCGGGGTCGGTCGCGACCTCGTCGACCAGGCCCAGCTTGAGGGCCACCCCGGCCCGGAGCCGCTTGCCGGACAGCAGCAGTTCCGTGAGTGCCGTGGCCAGGCCGAGCAGGCGCACCGACCGGACGACGCCGCCCGCCCCGGGCAGCAACCCGAGCGTGACCTCGGGGAACCCGAGTCGCAGGGCGTCGTCGTCCAGCACCACCCGGTGGTGGCAGGCGAGGGTCAGTTCGAGGCCGCCGCCCAGCGCCGTGCCGTTGACCGCCGCCACCACAGGGCGGCCCAGCCTCTCGAGACGGCGCAGGAGAGCTGCGATGCGACGGACCTCGGCGAGCACGTCGGCCCGGTCGTCGGGGCCCTGCCGGACGAGTTCCTCGAGGTTGCCACCCGCGAAGAACGTCTTCTTGGCGCTGGTCAGGACGACGCCCGCGATGCCGTCGCGCTCGGCCTCGAGCCGGTCGACGGTCGCGGCCAGCGCGGCGACGAAGGCCTCGCTCATCGTGTTCGCGGAAGCGCCCGGGTCGTCGAGGGTCAGGACGACGACGCCGTTCTCGCGCTGGTTCCAGGTGATCACAGCCGCTCCACCACCGTCGCGATGCCCATCCCGCCGCCCACGCACAGGGTGACCAGGCCGAACTGCTGGTCGCGGCGCTCCAACTCGTCGATCACCGTGCCGAGCAGCATCGCGCCGGTCGCACCGAGCGGGTGGCCCATGGCGATCGCGCCGCCGTTCACGTTGACCTGGTCGGGCTCGAAGCCCGTGTCGGCCATGAACCGGAGGACGACGGCCGCGAACGCCTCGTTCATCTCGACCAGGTCGATGTCGCGGCGCGAGAGGCCGGCCAGATCGAGGGCCTTGAACGTCGCGGGAGCGGGCCCGGTCAGCATGATCACCGGGTCCGAGCCGGACACCGCCGCCGAGACGATGCGGGCCCGGGGTTTCAGCCCCAGCCGCTCGCCGGCCTCGGCGCTGCCCACGGCGACGAGCGCGGCGCCGTCCACCACGCCGCTGGAGTTGCCGGCCGTGTGCACGTGCTCGACCTTCTCGACCCAGTGGTACTTCTGCAGGGCGACGGCATCGAAACCGCCCTGCTCGCCGACCCCGGCGAACGACGCCTTCAGCGCGCCGAGCGTCTCGACGGTCGTGCCCGGGCGGACCAGTTCGTCGTGGTCGAGGACCGTCTCCCCGGTGCGCCGGTCTACGACCGGGACGACGGAGCGCGCGAACCGCCCGTCGGCCCACGCCTTCGCCGCACGCTCCTGCGAGCCGGCGGCGTAGGTGTCGACGTCGGTGCGTGACCAGCCGCCGAGCGTGGCGATCAGGTCGGCGCCGATGCCCTGCGGGGCGAAACCCATCGCGAAGGCGGTCTCGGGGTCGGACGCCCACGCGCCGCCGTCGCTGCCCATCGGCACGCGCGACATCGACTCGACGCCGCCCGCCAGTACGAGCTGCTCCCACCCCGACCGGACCTTCTGGGCCGCCAGGTTCACGGCCTCGAGACCGCTCGCGCAGAACCGGTTCACCTGCAGACCGGCGACGCTCTCGGGCATCCCCGCCAGCAGCGCCGCGGCGCGCGGCAGGTCACCGCCCTGGTCACCGACCGGCGTGACGATGCCGAGCACGACGTCGTCCACCAGCTTCTCGTCGAACCCGGGGGCGCGGTGGCGCAGCTCCTCGACCAGGCCGGCCACCAGCGAGATGGGTTTGACCGAGTGCAGCCCACCGGTCTGCTTGCCGCGCCCCCGCGGGGTCCGGAGCGTCTCGTAGACGTAAGCCTCGGTCACGAAAAGAAAGATACAGGGCGGTCGGTCTGTTTTTCAAGCGGAACGGCCCGGTGCGGCGACAGTGCTTTGCGGTGAACGCCGATCGGCGTTCACGGTCAGGCGGTCAGGCGGTCAGGCGGTCAGGCGGTCAGGCGGTCAGGCGGCCAGGCGGCCAGGCGGCCAGGCGGCCAGGCGGCCAGGCGACCGGGCGACCGGGACGACGGCGGCGCACACCGAACGCCGATCGGCGTTCACCGCAAAGCAACCCGGCGCAGGGATGCCGAGTCCCGTCCTGTCCCGTCCTGTCCCGACCGGCAGGGAGAATCACCGCCATGAGAGCCCTCGTGATCGACGCCTTCGGTGCCGTGCCGGCCGTCCGGGACCTGCCGGACCCGACGGCCCCGCCGGGCGGGGTGGTCGTGCGGGTGGGCGCGACCGGGTTGTGCCGCAGCGACCACCACGCGATCGCCGGTCACGACTCCGACGTCACGCTGCCGCACGTGCCCGGGCACGAATTCGCCGGCACCGTCGAGGCCGTCGGTGAGGGTGTCGACGTACCGCTCGGGGCGCGGGTGACGGCGCCCTTCGTCCAGGCCTGCGGCCGCTGCGCGCAGTGCCTGGCCGGCGATCACCAGGTCTGCGCCCACCAGGTCCAGCCCGGGTTCACGACGGCGGGGGCCTTCGCCGAGTACGTCGTGGTCGTGAACGCCGCGGTGAACCTGGTCCGGCTGCCCGACGCCGTGACCGACGAGGCTGCGGCGCTGCT
The DNA here is from genome assembly GCF_044465595.1 of Spongisporangium articulatum. Taxonomy (NCBI): domain Bacteria; kingdom Bacillati; phylum Actinomycetota; class Actinomycetes; order Kineosporiales; family Kineosporiaceae; genus Spongisporangium; species Spongisporangium articulatum. The sequence goes on from NZ_JBITLV010000002.1 coordinate 319,171, forward strand.
CGGCTGCCGGGTCGGGACGGCGTTCCGCGCCGTCACCGCCGTCGGTCGCCTGCGCGCGGGGGAGTGGGTCGCCGTGCACGGCTGCGGTGGGGTCGGGCTCGCGGCGGTCGAGATCGCGGCCGCCGCCGGGGCGCGGGTCGTCGCCGTCGACCTCAACCCCGCAGCCCTCGACCTGGCGAAGGAACTCGGCGCCGAGGCGGCGCTCGACGCGACCGGGCTCGAACCGGACGGCGCCGGGCACGTCGTGCGCGACCTCACCCGGGGCGGGGCGCACCTGAGCCTCGACGCGCTCGGCAGCCCGGCCACGTGCACCGCGAGTGTCACCGGGTTACGGCCCCGCGGCCGGCACGTGCAGGTCGGCCTGCTCCTCGACGGGCCGACCCCCGTCCCGATGGACCTCGTCGTGGCCCGCGAGCTCGAGGTGCTCGGCAGCCACGGGATGGCCGCCCACTCCTACCCCGAACTGCTGGCCCTGGTCGCCACCGGCCGGCTCCGCCCCGAACGCGCCGTGACCGCGCGGGTCGGGCTGGCCGAGGCCGGGGTAAGGCTGCACGGGATGGGCGACGGGTCGCCCACCGGCGTCACCGTCGCCCACCCCGGCCGCCCCTGACCCTCAGGCGATCTCGCGATGCAGCACCCGCCAGGTGCCGAACGCGATCGGCAGCAGGACCCAGATCGAGCCCGCCACCACGACCTGACCCCACAACTCGCCCGTCATGTGACCGTCGAGCAGCGGACTGGTCGCCCAGTTGATGTCGAACCAGTGCCAGGCCTCGGCGATCCGCGGCACGGTCTCGGACACGATCGACGACGCCGTCGGCAGCACGAAGAACAACACGATCGCGAACGGGGTGTTGAGCAGCGCCAGGCCGAACCCGACGCCGAGCAACGTCCCGATGATCTGGTTCAGCACCGATCCGCCGAGCGCACCCGCGGTCAGCGTGTAGTCGCCCGAGCCCAGGTCGAAGGCGTTCACGAGCGCGGTGGCCACCAGCGCCACGGCGATCGCGAACACCACCGTCACCAGCGCCCAGCCGGTCGCGGCGATGAGCTTGGCGGCCACCACCCGGCCCCGGGACGGCACCAGGCTGAACGTCGTCAACGCCGTGCGCTGGGACCACTCGGTCGTCACGGTCAGGATGCCCAGCACGGGCAGCAGCAGGCTCGACGGGACGAGCGTGATCTGCAGCAGCTGCGCGGCCCGCAACGAATCGTCGGGCGAGAAGGCCAGCATGAGGACGTTCACGGCGACCGAGAGCAGCAGGATCGCCGCCACCAGCCAGCGGCCCGACCGGGTGTCCACGAGCTTCCGGATCTCCACGGAGACCAGCAGCGGCAGAGACGGTTTCGTCGGCGCGGGCACTCCGGTCAGGGGCGGTGCGTAGGTGACGGTGCTCATCGGGTGACCTCCAGGAAGAACTCCTCCAGGCCGGCGCCGTCGGCGGCGCGCAGCTCGGTGACGACGACCCCGGCCTTCGCCGCGGCCAGCCCGACCGTCTCGATGTCGCCCTCGGCGAGGAGCGAACCGTCGGCCCGGCGGGTGGTGGGGATCCCCGCCCGCCGGAGGGCGTCGTCCAGCTCGAGCGGTTCGAGCCCGCGCACCACCACGCCGACCCCCGCGAGCAGCTCGCGGGTGCCGCCCGCGGCGCGAACCTGGCCACCGCCGATCATCACGAGATCGTCGGCGACGGCCTCGACCTCGCGCAGCAGGTGTGACGACAGCAGCACCGTGCCCCCGCGGTCGGCGAAGTCGCGCAGCAGTCCGCGCATCCAGAAGATGCCCTCCGGGTCGAGCCCGTTGGCCGGCTCGTCGAGGATCAGGGTGTGCGGGTCGCCGAGCAGCGCGTGGGCCAGGCCGAGTCGCTGTCGCATGCCCAGCGAGTAGGTGCCGACCCGCTTGCGCTCCGCCTGGCCCAGCTGCACCAGGTCCAGCAGGTCACCGACCCGCGCGTCCGGTACGCCGAGAACCTTCGCCGACAACCGCAGGATCTCGCGGCCGGTGCGGCCCGGATGCTGGGCCGAGGCGTCGAGCAGCACGCCCACCGAGCGGCCCGGGTTGACCAGGTCACGGTAGGGGAGTCCGTCGATCGTGGCGGTGCCCGAGGTGGGGCGGGTCAGGCCGCAGACCATCCGCAGTGTGGTCGACTTCCCCGCGCCGTTGGGGCCGAGGAAGCCGGTGACGGTGCCGGTCTCGCAGACGAAGGAGACGTCGCGCACGGCGGCGTGCTCGCCGTAGCGCCTGGTCAGGTTCTGCACTGTGATCATGCGTTCCAGGCTGGCCGCGCCCGCCGCCCGGCGGCAGCCGCCGTCGGTCGAGAACCGATGGCCGAAGGTCGATGACCCGCCCGGCTCACCCCCTACCCAGGTAGCTGGTGGGCCCGGATCGGCCCGCCTAGGCTCGACTGGTGCTGGACGTCAGGCCTGGAGAGCGGCCCCTGGAGCCGCCTGGGCGGCCGCCTGTGGAGCTGCCCGGGTTATTGCCCGGGTCCCTGCTCGGCGAGGGCACGGGACGCCGGTCGGGCCGCGACTGGGTGGTCGACCTGATCGCCTTCTGGGCGGCCGTCGGAGTCGGCCTGGCCGTGTTCGTCGGCTCGCCCGACCTGCACGAGAAACCCCGCTGGTTCCTGGCCCTCGACCTGGTCGGCGGCATCGCGCTGTGCCTCGCCCTGTGGTGGCGTCGCGCGTATCCCACGCAGATCGCATGGGCCGCGGCCCTGCTGGGGGCTTTCTCGGCGATGTCCGCCGGGGCGGCACTCGTCGCCCTGTTCAGCGTGGCCGTGCACCGCCGGGCCGGGGTCTGTCTGCCCATCGCGGGGGTGGGGCTGGCCCTGACCGTGCCGTACGAGTTCCTGCGCGGCGGTGACGAGTTGCCCTGGCCGGTCACCCTCGTGATCGTCGCGCTGCTCCTGCTGGTCGTCGTCGGCTGGGGGATGCTCGTGCGGGCCCGCCGCCAGCTCGTCGTCTCGTTGCGCGACCGCGCGGGGCGCGCCGAGGCCGAGCAGCAGCTGCGCGTCGAGCAGGCCCGCCAGACCGAGCGGGCCCGGATCGCTCGCGAGATGCACGACGTCCTGGCCCACCGGATCTCCCTGGTCAGCCTCCACGCCGGGGCGCTGGAGTACCGGGCCGACGCGTCGCCGGACGACGTGGCCCGCTCCGCCGCGGTGATCCGGCAGAGCGCGCACGAGGCGCTGCAGGACCTGCGCGAGATCCTCGGCGTGCTGCGTACCTACGACAGCACCGACGACGCCTCGCCCGACGACCAGGTGGCGCGCCCCGTCCCCACGCTGGCCGACGTCCCGCGGCTGGTCGAGGAGTCGCGGGCGGCCGGGATGCGGGTCGACCTCGGGGGCCTGCCCGTCGACGTCCCGGTGCCCGCCGGGTCCGGCCGGACCGCGTACCGCGTGGTGCAGGAGGGCCTGACCAACGCCCGCAAGCACGCAGCCGGGGCGCGGGTCACGGTCACGCTGTCCGGCGGCCCGGGAGCCGGTCTGAGCGTGGACGTCCGCAACGCGCGTCCGGTCGGCCCGCCGCCCGCCCCGGCCGACGCCATCCCGGGCGCCGGGCAGGGCCTGGCCGGGTTGGCCGAACGGGTCGGCGTCGCCGGTGGCCGGCTCGCCTACGGGTACGACGGTCCGACCTGGCGCCTGACCGCGTGGGTGCCGTGGCCGGGGCCGGGGCCGGGGCCGGGGCCGGTCGCGTGAGCGGGACCGGAGTGGGCGTCCGGGTGCTCGTGGTGGACGACGACGCCCTCGTCCGCGCGGGCCTCGCCATGATCCTCGGCGGGGCCGACGGGATCACCGTGGTCGGTGAGGCCGCGGACGGTGCCGAGGTGCCGGCGGCCGTCGAGCGCACGGCGCCCGACGTCGTCCTGATGGACATCCGGATGCCGGGCGTCGACGGCCTGACCGCCACCGAGCGGCTCCGGGCCCGGCCCGAGGCGCCGCAGGTCGTCGTCCTGACCACGTTCGACGCCGACTCCGACGTGCTGCGGGCGCTGCGGGCCGGCGCCGCCGGGTTCCTCCTGAAGGACACCCCGCCCGCGGAGATCGTGCGGGCCGTGCACCTGGTCGCGGCCGGGGAGGCGATGCTGTCCCCGACCGTGACCCGGCGGCTGCTCGACCACGTCTCCGACGCCGGCCCGGCCGGGGCCGACGACCGGCGCGGCCGGGCGCGCACGCTGGTGGAACGGCTGTCCGCGCGGGAGCGGGAGGTCGCGCTGGCGGTGGGCCGGGGCAGCTCGAACGCGGAGATCGCGGCCGAGCTGTACATGAGCGTGGCCACGGTGAAGGCCCACGTGTCGCGGCTGCTGGCCAAGCTCGAGGCCGCCAACCGGGTGCAGATAGCGCTGACCGTGCACGACGCCGACCTGCTGTGACCGGATCGGCAGGAATTCGGGGTGTCCCGTGGATCCCCACCGATGTGAGAGTATCGGCGGCTACGACCAAACCCGCCGGCCACGCATAGCTGCGGGCCTGGCCCGAACCTTGGGGGTTCCGCTGACGACACCAGATGTCGCGAGCGATGCCTTCGACTTCTCCAGGCCGTTCCGCCTGGCGGGGCTGGGTGTGCACCTCTACACGGCCAGCGGCACCGTCCTGGCCTTCCTCGTCGTCACTGCCGCCATCGACGGCGACGCCAAGCGGGCCCTGTGGGTCAGCTTCGCCGCGCTGATCATCGACGGCACCGACGGCATGCTGGCCCGGCGGTTCCGGGTCAAGGAGACGATCCCGTCGTTCGACGGGGCGATGCTCGACAACATCGTCGACTACATCACCTACGTCTTCGCGCCCGTGGTGCTGCTCTGGACCGGCGGCTACCTGCCCTCGGGCACCGCCGGGGCCGCGCTGGCCTTCGCGCCGCTGCTGGCCTCCAGCTACCAGTTCTGCCGGGTCGACGCCAAGACGGAGGACCACTTCTTCCTCGGCTTCCCGAGCTACTGGAACGTGGTCGCGTTCTACGTGGTCGTGATGGACCTGTCGGTCGCCACGACCGCGACGATCCTCGTGGTCTGCTCGGCGCTGGTGTTCGTCCCCCTGAAGTACATCTACCCGTCCCGGACGGCGGCCCTGCGGCGCACCAACATCGCCGCCACCGCGGTCTGGCTGGTCACCTACGCCGTGCTGCTGGCCCAGGTGCCCGACCCGAACGGCATCGTGCTGGGCATCTCGTTCGCCTACCTCGCGTACTACGTGGGGGCGAGCCTGTGGCTGACGATGCAGCGGCGTCGCGCCCCCGAGGCGACCCCGCGCGAACTGGAGCCGGCCGGCCAGCAATGAGGTTCTGATGCTGCTGGGTGTCGCCTGCGCTCTGGGCGCGGCGCTCGTCTACGGCGTGGCCTCGATCCTCCAGGCGATCGGTGCGCGCCAGGTGGAGCACACCCATCGGATGGACCCGTTCGTCCTGTTCGCCCTGCTTCGCCGGCCCTTGTACGCCCTGGCGCTCGGCCTGACGCTGGCCGGTTTCGTGCTGCACCTGATCGCGTTGCGCACCCTGCCGCTGTACCTGGCCCAGTCCGCGATCGCCGCCAGCCTGGCCGTCACGGCGGTGCTGGCGGTGTTCACGTACGGCGAGCCGTTGGCCCGCCGCGAGTGGGGCGCCGTCGGCTGCGTGGTCGGGGGGCTGGTGCTGCTCACCCTGGCCGGGGGCGACGTGGGGGAGTCGGAGGCCTCCGGTGCCCTGGAGCTCGGCCTGCTGGGGACGCTGGCGGTGCTCGTGGTCGGCGGGGCCGCCGCCTGGCGGGTGCACAGCCGGGGTGCGACGGCCGCTCTGGGCGCGTTCGCCGGTCTGGGCTACGCGGTGGTCGGGGTGTGCGGCCGGGTGCTGCCGGACATCGGGCTCGACCTGGTCACGTCGCCGGTGGCCTACGTGATGGCGGCCGCCGCGGGCCTGGCGTTCCTGCTCTACTCGATCGCCCTGCAGCGGGGGGCGGTGACGACGGTGACCGGGCCGATGATCGCCTTGCAGACGGCGGGACCGTCGTTGGTCGGGCTGCTGTTCCTCGGTGACACCGTACGTTCCGGGTGGGCGGTCGGGGCCGTGGCGGGGTTCGCCCTGACGGCGTTCGGGACGTTGGTGCTGGTCCGGTTCGAGGGCGGGCCGGACGCGGGCACGTCCGACGTCAGCCCAGCAGCCGCTGCACCGACACCGCCAGCAGCGCCGTAGCGCCGGTCACGAGGGCGAGCAGCCCGAACGACGCCACCCAGTAGTCGACCCGATGTCTCACCCGCAGGTCATCGGCAGGTCACTCCTCCCACTTGCTCGTGATCACGCCTAATTCCATGATCACGAGGAGGCGAGGTGCTCGGCGCGGGCGAAGACCGGGGCGAGGGCCGATACGCCCAGGGCCATCAGCAGGGCCACGACGAGACCGACGCGCAGCGACGCCAACGCCCCGACGGCGCCCACCGCGGCGGCCCCGATCAACGACCCGGCGTAGTTGAAGACGTTGAGCCGGGCGATGGCCGTGTCGACGGCGACGCTGTCGTAGCGGCCGTCCCCGGCCGACGCCAGCTGGGCGACGGCGGTGAAACACAACGGCGCGACGACCGGCAGGCCCACGCCGATCAGCGTGAACCCGGCCACCGCGACCGCGGCGTTCGGGGCCAGCACCACCACGAGCGCGCCGAGCGTGCCGATCGCGGCGGCCGCGCGCACGGTGCTCGCCGCGCCGAACCGGTTCGCGGCCCGGTCGCCGCCGAGCCGGGACAGCAGCGCGGTGACCTGGTAACCGGCGTAGCCCAGCGCCGTCCAGGTCCCGGCGTGCAGGTCCTCCAGGTACAGCGCACTCCAGTTCGAGACCGACGAGTCCACCGCCCAGAACGCCGTCAGGGCCAGACCGACCAGCAGGACGGGTCGGGCCGCCGACATGCCCCCGGCGGCCGGCGCGGCCACCTCGGGGGCCGAGCGGTCGTCGTCCACCGGCTCCTCCGGGGTCACGACGTGGCCCTCGCCGGGCGGCACGAGCCGGGGCCCCAGCCGCCAGCCGGCCAGCAGCGCGACCACGGCGACCGGGGCGAGCGAGGCCGACAGGTCGAGGTCGACCTGTTCGCCGAGCGCCACGTACAACGCCCCGGCGATCGCGGCGGCGCTCCACGACGCATGGAACGAGGCGATCAGGCTGCGCCCGTAGCGGGCCTGGACGGCGACGCCCTGCATGTTCGAGGTCGCGTCGACGCCGCCGACGGCCAGCCCGTAGAAGGCGAAGCCGACCGCGGCCACGCCGAAGCCGGCGTTCAGCGTCAGCAGCGCCAGGCTCACCCCGACGAGCAGGAGGCTGACCTGCAGGGCCACCCGGCTGGAGGCCCGGGCGGCGAGGGCCTCCGACGCGACGCTGCCCACCCCGGCCAGCACCGTGACCATCAGGACGACGGCGGTCACGGCGCCGTCGCCGAGGGCGTAGCGGTCGCTGAACTGGGGGAGGTGGGTGACGAGCACGGAGAAGCCGAGGCCCTGCACGGCGAAGGCCAGGCTCACGGCGATTCGTGACTGACGGTCATCGAAAGTTCCCCTGCGTGGCGGAACGCTGGGCGGGGGCATGGTGCCTACCGTAGAACGTATGCAGTCGGAGCCGTCGGTCGTGCTGCTGGTACACGACGACCTGGTGGCCAAGCAGATCGACCTCGCGCTGCAGCGGGCCGTGCCCGACGTCGTGATCCGCCGCCCCGCGGTGGTCGGTTCCTCCACGGTGCTCGCCCAGCAGGTGTTCGCCGGCGCCGACCTCGTGGTCTGCGACGGCGTCCAACCCGGGTCCGAGGGGCTGCGGGCCTTCCACCAGGCGCGTCTCGTCGCGCCCAGCGTGGCCTGCGCCCTGGTCGTCGACCCGACCCGTCCGCACGAGCCGGGCGAGGACGACGTCGCCGGGCTCGAGGCCATCGGCGTCACCCCCGTCGGGGGAGCCCCCGATCAGATCGGCGATCAGGTCGCCGATCTGATCGTGACCCAGGGCCGGAGGACCGCTGATCAGGAAGCGGCGCTGCGCGTCACCGGACGGCGGTCCTCGGCGGCTGCTCAGGCCGCCGGGTACGAGCTGCTCGTCGGGGTGGTCCAGCAGTTGTCACTGGCCCCGGACATCGCGTCGATCATGGCGGTCGTGCGGGGTGCGGCCCGGCAGCTCAGCGGCGCCGACGGGGCCACGTTCGTGCTGCGCGACCGCGGGTTCTGCTACTACGCCGACGAGGACGCGATCGGCCCGCTGTGGAAGGGGCAGCGGTTCCCGATGGAGGCCTGCGTCAGCGGCTGGGCGATGACGCACCGGCAGCCCGCGGTGCTGCCGGACATCCACGTCGACGCGCGCATCCCGCGGGCGACGTACGAGCCCACCTTCGTGCGCTCGATGGTGATGGTGCCGATCCGGGCGGTGGATCCGATCGGGGCCATCGGCACCTACTGGTCGCAGCCCCGCGAGTTCGACGCGGATCTGGTGCGGCTGCTGCAGGCGCTGGCCGACAGCACCGCCGTGGCGATCGAGAACGTGCGCGTGCAGAACGACCTCGAGCGCCGGGTGGCCGAGCGGACCGAGGAGCTGGAGGCGTTCACCTACGCGGTGTCGCACGACCTGCGGGCGCCGATCCGGCACCTGTCGGGGTATGCGGCGATCGGCCTCGACGGGATCGAGAAGGCGCTCGCCGCAGGCGATCCCGAGCAGCTGGCCGAGGTGGCCCGGACGGCGTTGGACCGGGTGGGCAACTCGGCCGCGAGCATGCGGGACATGGTGAACGGGTTGCTCGAGCTGTCCCGGGTGACCCGGGCCGAGGTGCGCCACGTGCGGGTCGACCTGGCCGAGCTGGCGCGCGACGTCGCGGCCGAGTGCTCGATGGACGGCGACACCGGCCGTCGGGTGGAGTTCGTCGCCCCCGAGCACGCCTGGGTGCTGGGCGACCCGGCGCTGCTGCGGCTGGTGCTGCAGAACCTGCTCGGCAACGCCTGGAAGTTCACCGCCCAGGTACCCCGGCCCCGGGTCGAGTTCGGCGTCGAGCCCGAGGCCGACCCGCTGGCGCACCCGCCGCGGTTCTATGTCCAGGACAACGGCGTCGGCTTCGACGAGCGATACGCCGGAAAGCTCTTCGGGGTGTTCCAACGCCTGCACGAGCAGTCCTCGTTCCCCGGGACCGGGGTCGGCCTGGCCTCGGTGCGACGCATCGTGCAGCGCCACGGCGGCGGCGTGGAGGCGAGCGGAAAACCCGGCGAGGGGGCCCGGTTCGCCTTCACCCTCCAGCCCGACCTGGAGCACCAACTCACCTCGTGATCATGCACAAACGCGGCAACCAGTCGTTGATCATGCGCAAACGCATGATGCGGTTGCGCATGATCAACGCTCAAATCCTGCGTTTGCGCATGATCACGGCGGAAGTCCTGCGTTCGTGCATGATCACGAGCAGGGGAGTCAGCGGGTGTTGCGCTCGAACGCCGCGGCCATCTGGGCCTGACGCTCCAGCACCTCGCCGATGCTGGCCTGGACGGAGTCCATCCGGCCGATGATCTCGCTGGTCGCGTGGATGCCCGACGCCACGGACTTCGTGTTGGTCTGGATCGCCGCGATCTGCCCGGCCACCTGCCCGGTCGCCTCCGACGTCTCGCGGGCCAGCTCCTTCACCTCGCTGGCCACGACCGCGAACCCCTTGCCGACGTCCCCCGCGCGCGCCGCCTCGATGGTCGCGTTCAGAGCCAGCAGGTTGGTCTGGGCCGCGATGCTCGAGATGATCTTGATGACGTTGCCGATCGCCTCCGAGGCCGACCCCAGGCTCTCGACGTCCCCCGACATGGTGCCCGCGCGGCTGACCGCCTCGTTCGCCACCTCCGCCGCGTCGTTCGTGGCGGCCCGCAACTGGGAGACCGTGTCGAGCAGCGCCCGCGCGTTCTCCTGCTCCGTCTCCTCGCGGTTCAGCACGTCGATCCGCTGCGAGACCAGCTGCTGCACGTTGCGCAGCGCGGACGCCCGCGACTCGGACAGCTCGATCTTCTCGGTCGTGAAGAAGTCCATCGTGCCGAGCACCCGGTCACCGCTCATGATCGGGAAGCAGACGCCCGACCGGACGCCGGCCCGCCCGGCGGCGGGGGCCCGCACGCAGTCGGTCAGGTCGGCCAGGTTCTGCACGAACACCAGATCGCGCTGGCGCCAGGCCCGACCCGAAAGCCCCACCCCCTCGGCGAAACTCGCGGCCAGGGTGACCTGCCGGAACTCCTCCCCGGCGCTGCCGGACTCGACCTCGAAACGCAGCACGTTCTGGGTCTCGTCGAGCTTCCAGTAGGAGCCGTAGGCCCAGCCGAACGCCTCCCGCACCGTGGCCAGGGCGATCTGGGCGGCGGTCTGCGCATCGCGGGCCTTGCCGACCTCTCCCACCACCGACGTCACGGCGAGCCGGTCGTCGGCGACCTCGCGCAGCTGGTCCTTGGCGATGGCGTGCGAGACCGACAGGTCGGCGATCTTCGACAGGGCGTTGATCTTCGCGATCCGGGCGTCGTCGTACCCGAGCGGGGTGGCGCAGAAGTACTCGAACACGGCGACGGTGCGGCCGCGCTGCACGATCGGGTGGTAGAAAGCGGCCACCATTCCCGCGCCCACGGCGGCCCGCGTCCGCGGCGAGTTGGCCTCGGTGGGCAGCTCGTCGGTGAAGACGGCCTCCTGGCTGCGGACGGCCCGCATCAACAACGGCTCGGACTCCAGCGAGCTCGTGGCGGGCGCGTTCAGCGGTGCCACGGTGCCGACCTCGTCCAGCCCGCCGGGCCGGCCCTCGTGGTCGATCATCCAGGCTCGGCCGTAGCCGAAGCCGGCCGCCTTGACCATGGCGGCGACGCCGAGGTTGTACCCGGAACGTTCGTCGTGGGCCAGACCGATGGCCTCCACCAGCTTGCTGAAGTTCTCGACGTCCTGAGGGACCTGGCCGGGGGCGTTCCCGGGGGTGGCGCTCTGGGTGTGGGTGCTGCCGCGCATGGCGGTTCTCCTGAGATGTGCTCGGTCCGCTCGCTCGCCTCGCGCCGGGGGTTCGACTGGCCGAGACCAAATGGGGGGAGCGACCCCGTGGCTTGTCGCCTTCGGGCAGCACCATCGGCACCGGCTCCCGTCTCCTTGACGGTTGCGGATCCCATCGCGTCGATCTTCACCGGACGCCGGGGCCGCGCCGCCCGCACGCTCCGAAAGGGTGAGTGCGGGACGCCTCAAGTCGCCCGACCGGCGGCCGAAACAACGGTGACGTGTTGATCGGCCGAACAGTGCGCGCCGGAAACCGATACCTAATTCCCGGCGCCCGACCGGTGAGACGCGGAGGTCCCAGATGGAGGCGGTCGACGAGATCGTCGCTGAGTTCCTGGTCGAGTCCCACGAGAACCTCGACCAGCTGGACACAGACCTGCTCGCCCTCGAGCAGGAGCCCGGCTCGCGTGAGCTCCTGGGGAGCGTCTTCCGGACGATCCACACCATCAAGGGCACGAGCGGCTTCCTCGCCTTTCACCAGTTGGAGCAGCTCACCCATGTGGGTGAGAACCTGCTCAGCCGGCTGCGCGACGGCAAGATCCAGCTCACCGAGGAGCGCTCCACGGCGCTGCTGTCCATGGTCGACGCCGTGCGCGGCCTGCTGGCCACGATCGAGCAGACCGGCGGCGAGGGGGACGGCGACCACTCGGCGCTGACCGCCCAGCTCGGGGCCCTGCTGGAGGACGACGACAGCGCGGCTCCCGCGGCCGCCTCGCCGGCCGCGCCGGCGCCAGGTGCGGAAGGTGCGGCGGACGTCGTCCCCGAGCCTGCGCCCGAGGCGCAGTCGGAGCCCGAACCGGCCCCGCTGATCCCCGCGCAGGCCACCGGCCCCACTCCGGCGGCCGAGAAGAAGCCGGAGGCCCAGCCGGCCCCCAAGCCCGACGCGAAGCCCGACGCCAAGGCCCCCGCGGCCGGCGAGGAGGAGCCCGGCGAGGCCCGCCGCTCGGTGGTGGACAGCAGCGTCCGCGTCGACGTCGACCTGCTGGACTCCCTGATGCGGATGGTGGGCGAGCTGGTGCTCGCCCGCAACCAGCTGGTCTCGGAGCTGGACGACGCGAAGGACACCGGCCTCGGCCGGTCCGCGCAGCGACTCAGCCTGGTCACCAGCGAGCTGCAGGAACAGGTCATGAAGACCCGGATGCAGTCCGTCGACGCCGTGTGGAGCAAACTGCCGCGCGTCGTGCGCGACCTGGCCCGCCAGTGCGGCCGCCAGGTTCGCCTCGAGATGCAGGGCCGGGACACCGAGCTCGACCGCAGCGTGCTCGAGGCGATCAAGGACCCGCTGACCCACCTGGTCCGCAACGCCATCGACCACGGCATCGAGTCGCCCGAGGCACGCGTCGCCGCGGGCAAGGGCCCCGAGGGTCAGCTGACCCTGCGCGCCTACCACGAGGCCGGGCAGGTCCATCTCGAGATCATCGACGACGGCAAGGGCATCGATCCGGGGGTGATCGGGGCCAAGGCGCTGGAGCGCGAGCTGGTCACGCAGTCCCAGCTGGACCGGATGACCTCGCGGGAGATCATCCAGTTGATCTTCCTGCCCGGGTTCTCGACGGCGGGTCAGGTCACCAACGTCTCCGGCCGCGGCGTCGGGATGGACGTGGTGAAGACCCGGATCGAGGGCATCGGCGGCTCTGTCGACGTGACGTCCGCGGTGGGCGCCGGGTCGACCTTCCGCCTGACCATCCCGCTGACCCTGGCGATCATCCCGGCGCTGACCATCGGCTGCCACGGGCGCCGGTACGCGGTCCCGCAGGTCAGCGTGCTGGAGCTGGTGCGGCTGGCCGGTGACCACGCTCGCGGCGGGATCGAGATGATCTCCGGCGCGCCCGTGTACCGGCTGCGCGGCACCCTGCTGCCGCTGGTGCGGCTCGACGAGCAGCTCGGCCTGGTGCCGGTCGGCTCGCACGACCAGTCGCACGAGGAGCCGCTCGAGCACGACGAACCGGTCGCGGCCGACGGCGAGGGAGAACCGCTGGACGCGGCCGAGCAGCTGCAGTCCACGGAGGAGCGGGGCGGCTACATCGTCGTCCTCCAGGCCGAGCAGCACCGCTTCGGGCTGGTCGTGGACGACGTCCTGGACACCCAGGAGATCGTGGTCAAGCCGCTCGGCCGTCACCTCAAGGGTCTGCCGCTCTACGCGGGCGCCACGATCCTGGGTGACGGGTCCGTCGTGCTGATCCTGGACGCGACCACGCTGGCGCGGCACGCGAACGTGCTGACCAACGCGGCCAACGCCGAGGCGACCGACGTGGTCGACGGGGTCGAGCAGATCGACCCGGTGCTGGTGGTCGAGGTCGCGGGGGGTCGGCAGGCCGCGATCCCGCTCGACATGGTCACGCGCCTGGAGGAGATCCCGAACGCCGCGGTCGAGCGGGTCGGCGGGCGCGAGGTCACGCAGTACCGCGGCCACATCATGCCGGTGGCCCGGCTGTCCAACGTGCTGGGTGCGTACGGGATGGGCGAGGAGGAGCGGGACACCGTCCCGCTGGTCGTCTACACCCGGGGCGCGCGCAGCGTCGGGTTCGCGGTCGAACGGATCGTGGACATCGCCACCGAGCGCGCCGGCACGCGCAGCGACATCGACGGGGAGGCCCTGCTGGGCAGCGTCGTCGTGGGGGAACGGGTCGTCGAGCTGCTGGACGTCCGGGCCGCCGTACTGGCCGCCGACCCGGGGTTCTACTCCGAGAACGGTGGCGCGCCACTGACCGAACCCGAGCTTCTTGAGGCAGGAGCACTCTGATGATGCAGGCACTCGTCGTCGACGACTCGCGGGCGATGCGCACCATCCTGACCCGGCTGCTGGACGGGCTCGGTTTCGACGTGGCCCAGGCGGAGCACGGTCAGGCGGCGCTCGACGTCCTCGACGCGGGCTTCCGGGCCGACGTCGCCCTCGTCGACTGGAACATGCCGGTGATGGACGGCCTGACCTTCATCAAGACCTGCCGCGCGCGCGAGGACCTGCGCGACCTGACGCTGATGATGGTCACCACCGAGAGCGAGCAGAGCCAGATCGTGCGGGCGCTGGCCGCCGGGGCGCACGAGTACGTGATCAAGCCCTTCACCGAGGAGACGATCGCGCAGAAACTCAGCCTGCTGGGACTGGTGCCTGCATGAGCGCGGAGCGGATCCGGGTGCTCGTCGTCGACGACTCCGCGGTGATCCGGCGGCTCGTCACCGAGATCCTGGACGACGATCCGCGCGTCGAGGTCGCAGGTGTGGCCCGCAACGGCCGGATCGCCCTGGAGAAGATCGCCGAGCTCAAGCCCGACGCGGTCACCATGGACATCGAGATGCCCGAGATGGACGGCATCTCCGCGGTGCGGGAGCTGCGCAAGCAGCACCCGCGCCTGCCCGTGGTGATGTTCTCGACGCTGACCGAACGCGGCGCGTCGTCGACCCTGGACGCGCTCGCGGCCGGGGCCAGCGACTACGTCACGAAGCCGTCGAACGTGGGCAGCGTGACCGAGAGCCGCAAGAACATCCGCGAGCAGCTGGTGCCCAAGCTGATCGCGCTCACCGGGGCCAGCCGGGTGCTGGCCAGCATGCCGGTGCAGGCGGCCAAACCCGTTGCGGCCCAGCCGCGTCCGGGGATGCGCATGACCCCCTTCGAGATCCTGGCGATCGGCAGCTCGACCGGCGGGCCGGATGCCTTGGCCACGGTCCTGCGCGGCCTTCCGGCGTCCCTGCCGGTACCTGTGGTGATTGTCCAGCACATGCCTCCACTGTTCACCGCGACGCTCGCGGCCCGGTTGAACAGTCTGTGCCCGCTGACGGTCAGCGAGGCCAAGGAGGGGGACGCCGTCCGCGCGGGTTCGGTGCTGATCGCGCCGGGAGGGTTCCACCTCGAGGTCCGTCGCACGGCCGGACAGCTGCGCGCGCACCTCACCGAGGACCCGCCGGAGAACTACTGCCGGCCCGCGGTCGACGTCCTGTTCCGTTCCGTCGCCGCCACTTTCGGCAGCGGCGTGCTGGGTCTGGTGCTGACGGGGATGGGGCGCGACGGCGCGTCCGGCGCCGAGGTCATCCGCCGGGCCGGCGGTCACGTGTTCGCCCAGGACCAGGCCACCAGCGTGGTCTGGGGTATGCCCGGGGCTGTGGCCACCGCCGGTCAGGCCGACCGCATCGTGCCCCTGCCGGAGGTCGCGCAGGTGCTGTCCACCACGCTGGCGCGCACGCCCGCCCGCCAGCCCGCCGCGTCCGGAGGTGCTTCGTGAACCTCACCCAGGCTGATTTCTCCTACGTGGCGGGACTGGTCAAGCAGCGCAGTTCGATCGACCTGCAGCCCGGCAAGGAGTACCTGGTCGAGTCGCGGCTGATGCCCGTGGCCCGCAACAGCGGCGAGTCCGACCTGGCCTCGCTCGTGGCCCGGCTGCGCCGCGGCGACGAGAAGCTGACCGCTGCGGTGATCGACGCGATGACCACGAACGAGACGTCGTGGTTCCGGGACTCGCACCCGTTCGAGGCGTTCACTAAAACCCTGCTGCCCCAGGTGGTCCAGGACAACCGGACCGGGCCGATCACGGTCTGGTCCGCCGCCTGCTCCTCCGGGCAGGAGGGGTACTCGCTGGCCATGCTGCTGCAGGAGTGGTTGCCCACGCAGCCCGGTCGCACGGCCCGGATCATCGGCACCGACATCTCGGCGTCGATGGTCGAGCGGGCCCGGGCGGGCCGGTACTCGCAGCTCGAGATCAACCGCGGCCTGCCGGCCCGGTACCTGGTCAAGCACTTCGAGCAGCACGGGCGCGAGTGGCAGGTGCGCGAGTCGTTGCGGTCGATGACCCGCTTCGACGTCGGGAACCTGACCCAGCCGCAGAGCGGCGTCTCGTCATGCGACGTCGTGTTCCTGCGCAACGTGCTCATCTACTTCGACCTGGCCACCAAGCGGCAGGTCATCCAGAACGTCCGGCGGTCGTTGCGGCCGGGTGGGTTCCTCGTGCTGGGCGGCGCCGAGAGCGCGCTCAGCCTCGACGACTCGTTCCGGCGGCTCGAGGTCGACAAGGCAGTCGTGTTCCAGCACGGAGGTGCGAAATGACCGTTCTGACGGACCTTTCCGAATGGGAGGGGCTGGAGACCGATCTCGAGGCGATCCTCACGGACGTGCTCTCCTCTATCCTCGGCGAGGAGGTGCTGCCGGCCTGGGAGCCGGCCCCGCCGGGGGAGCAGGCGCTCACCCGGCTGGCCATCCACGACCTCAGGGGCGACGGCTACGTCGAGATCGAGATCCTCGTCCCGATGGCTCTGGCCAAGGTGGTCGCGGCCCGGATGCTCGGGGTCGCCCAGCCGCTGGACGACGACATCGTCGACGCCGTGGCCGAACTCGGCAACATCGCCGGCGGCAACGTGAAGTCGGTGCTCTTCGAGCACTCCCGGCTGTCGCTGCCGCTGCCCCGGTTCGAGTTGTCCGGCGGCGAGACCGACCGTCACCCCGAGGGTCTGGTCGCCCGGGCCGCGGTGAACGGCCTCGTGGCCGAGCTCGCCGTCTACCCGGTCGCCGCCGCCCTGGGGCTGCAGTGGCCCCCGCACCCCGAGACCGACAGCGATATGGAGAGTGCACAGTGAAGATCCTCGTGACCGACGACAGCAAGGCGATGCGGATGATCGTGATCCGCACGCTGCGTCAGGCGGGTCTCGACCACCACGAGATCCTCGAGGCCGAGAACGGCCGCCAGGGGCTGGAGATGGTGGGCGCGCAGGCGCCCGACCTGATCCTCTCGGACTGGAACATGCCGGAGATGACCGGCATCGAGTTCCTCCGGGCCCTGCGCGGCAGCGGTTCGACCACGCCGTTCTGCTTCGTCACCTCCGAGGGCTCGGAGGAGATGCGGGCGCAGGCCGAGAACGCGGGTGCCCTCGGGTTGATCGTCAAGCCGTTCACGGCCGAGACGTTCACCGAGACGCTCGGTTCGGTGGTGGGGGCATGAGCGAGACCTCGCCCGTGCCGCCGCGCCAGGCGGTGCGCAACGTCATCGAGGGCCTGGTCGGGCGCGACGTCGACTTCTCGGACGGCGAGGCCGTGCATGCCGGTGGCACGTCGGTCACGGCCGTGTTCGTCACCGACAAGCTCTCGACCTCCGCGGTCGCGGTGGTCGACCTGGCCGCCGCGGCCCGTCTCGGGGGCGCCCTCGGGCTGATCCCCAAGGGCGGCGTCGACGACGCGATCGACGACAAGGAACTGCCGGCCACGTTGCGGGACAACTGCTACGAGGTGCTGAACGTGCTCTCGTCGGTCTTCAACGTGCCCGGCGCGCCGCACGTGAAGCTCTACAAGATGTACGGCCCCGGCGACGCGCTGCCGCCCGACGTGCAGTCGCTGACCGCCACGCTCGGCGCCCGCGAGGACGTCCGGATGGACATCTCCGGCTACGGGCCCGGCCTGATGTCCATCGTCTGCCAGCCCTGAAGCACCCGTCCAAACTCTCGAAAGGCATTGTGATGAGCCAGCTGTCGACCTTCGTCGTCGGCCCGTACCTGTTCGGCGTCGAGGTCGAACTGGTGCAGGAGATCGTCCGGCTCGAGTCGATGACCCCGGTGCCCCTGGCCGCGGGTGCGATCGGCGGGCTGATCAACCTCCGTGGTGAGGTGATCACCGCGGTCGACCTGCGCAAGCGCCTGGGCATGCCCCCGGCCAAGCGGGTCCGGCCCGGCACGCTGAACGTCGTCGTCCGGGTGGACGGCGAGCCGACCAGTCTCGTGGTCGACGAGATCGGCGGCGTGGTCACCGTGGACGGCCTGCCGTTCGAGGAGACCCCCTCCACCGTCGACGCGCAGGTGCGTGACCTGATCGGTGGCGCCTTCACGCTGCCCGAGCGGTTGCTGCTGGCGCTCAACGTCCGCTCCGTCCTGACCGGCCTCGAGGCGCCGGCCCTCGCCGGCTGACCCAGCTCCAGGCACCGCACCCGTGAAACAGCCGCGGGGCCCCGTCCGTCCCTTCCGAAAGGTCCACCCGATGTCCACCGTCGCCCTCCCCGCGGCCCGCGCCCAGAAGGCGGCCGGGCGCTCCCCGCTGCGGCTGTTCTCCGACTTGTCCATCAAGTTCAAGATCATCACCATGGCCGTGCTGGCCCTCGTGGTCACCGGGGCCGTCGGGCTCACCGGTCAGCTGGCGGCCAGCAGGATCAACGACGACGGGACCATGATCGCTCAGGTCATGGCCCGGCGGGCGACCGCTGCGCTCGAGGGACGGGCCAACTGGGCCGGTCTGCGGCGTGACATGCTGCTGATGCTGGTCTCGAGCGACCCCGCCACCGTCAAGAGCGCCCAGGCCGACGTCACCGACGGCCTCGGCGATGTCGACAAGGCCATCGCCGAGTTGCAGCAGATCGGCCTCGACTCCGGCGACGCCGCCCTGCTGAGCGATCAGATCGCGCCGAACCTGGCCAAGGCGACCGAGATCTGGCGGACCAAGCTGGAGCCGATCGCTCAGAACGTGGATCTGTCCCAGGCCGACTACGACCGGTTCGTGAAGATCTTCTCGGGCCAGTTCAGCGACGCGGCCGGCCCGGTCAAGGACGGGTTCAGCTCCATCGCCGACAACGCGAAGGCCGAGATGTCGGCGAGCTCGGCGAAGCAGGGCCGGGAGGCCCACTCCGCGATCGTGCGGATCTGGCTGTTCACGGGTGTCGGTGCCCTGGTTCTGCTCCTGCTCGGATTCTGGATCGCCACGATGATCTCCCGTTCGGTGGCGAAGGTCCGCGACGCGCTGCAGGCGCTCGCCCGGGGCGACCTGACGCATCGGGCCGCGGTGGACAGCCGGGACGAGGTCGGTCAGATGGCCCAGGCCCTCAGCGAGGCGCAGGACTCGCTCACGGCGGCGGTCAACGAGATCAACGGCACGTCGGGCACGCTCGCCGGCAGCGCCGAGGAGCTCTCGGCGGTCAGCGCCCAGGTCTCCTCGAACTCCGAGCAGGCCACGGCCCAGGCCACGGCGCTCGGGTCGACCGCCAACGAGGTCTCGAGCAACGTGCAGACGGTCGCGGCGGGCACCGAGCAGATGAGCGCCAGCATCCGCGAGATCGCGCAGTCCTCCTCGGAGGCGTCGCGGGTCGCCGGCTCCGCGGTCAGCGAGGCCGCCACGGCGACCGAGACGGTCGGCAAGCTCGGTGCCTCGAGCGCGGAGATCGGCAACGTGGTCAAGGTGATCACGAGCATCGCCGAACAGACGAACCTGCTGGCGCTGAACGCGACCATCGAGGCGGCACGCGCCGGGGAGGCCGGCAAGGGCTTCGCGGTGGTGGCCGAGGAGGTCAAGCAGCTGGCGCAGGAGACGGCGCGGGCCACGGAGGACATCTCCCAGCGGGTCGAGGCCATCCAGGGCGACACGGAGGCCGCGATGGCGGCGATCGCCCGGATCGCGCAGACCATCGAGGACGTGAACTCCTACCAGACCACGATCGCCTCGGCGGTCGAGGAGCAGTCGGCCACGACCAGCGAGATGGCCCGCACGATCGCCGACACGGCGCGCGGTGCCTCGAGCATCGCCACCGACGTGTCGTCGGTCGCCGAGGTCTCGCGCTCGTCGAGCCAGGGCATCGGCGAGGCGCAGCGCGCGGCGTCCGAGCTGGCCAACCTCGCGGGCAACCTGCAGGAGCTGGTCGGCCGGTTCCGGGTCTGACCCGTTCCGTCCCGGATCCGTCCGGAATCACGTACGCCGCCGCGCGGCCCACTGATCAAGATTGGTGGGCCGCGCGACGCGTGGTCGGCGAATCTTCGGCTTACCCGGCCCGGCCGGGCCTCGACATCCTGAGCGGATGTCGTTCACGAGCCCTCCCGGGCCGGTGTCGAGCGCGGACGGCGAGATCGACGGCGAGGTCACCGGCGGCGTCCAGGTGTGGCGCCAGACCGTGGTGGACGCCGCGCACGAGCCGCGCGCCTACCGGTTCGCCGCCGGACACTCCGGTGACTCCCACCGCGCCCTCGACCCGGTGGTCAGCGATGTCGGCCTGCATGCGCTGACCGACGGGCGGCGCACCTTCGTCGACTTCAGCGGCCGGGACTTCGCCGCCCACGACCGCTACGGCGGGGGAGAGCGGCTCTTCCCACCGGACCAGGTCGTGCTCGAGGTGGACGGTGCCCTCGTCGGGGCCGACGACCTCACCGACCTGGAACGCCTGCAGGACGCCGGGTACCGGATCGCGGTCAGCCAGCCCGCCGCGCTGCCGGTCGAGCCCGCGCTGTTCGGCATCGCCGACTACGTGACCGTCGACGTCGGGGTGTGCGACCCGGACGACGTGACGGACCTGGCCGCGGGCCTGCGGGGCAGCACGGTCGGGCTGGTCGCCACCGGGGTCGACACCCCGGCCCTCTTCGACTGGTGCCTGATCGGCGGGTTCGAGCTCTTCCAGGGCCGGGCGGCCGGCCGCCCGCCCGTGCGGGGGCCCGAGTCCGTCGCGCCGGCGCAGTTCCTCGCGCTGCGGCTGATCCAGGCGCTGGCCGCCGACGCCGACATCGATCAGCTCGAGGAACTGGTCAGCGCCGACCCGGGGTTGTCGGTGCAGCTGATGCACGGGGCCAACTCCGCCGTCTTCTCGGGCACCGACGGCATCACCTCGTTGCACCAGGCCCTGGTGCTCATGGGCCGGGGGGTGCTCAGCGTCTGGGCGACCCGGGCCGCGCTGCTGGGCGGTACGCCGGGGGTGCCGGCCGAGGCGGTGTGGACGGCGGTCGCGCGCGGGTTGAGCTGCCGCCGGCTGGTCGCCGGGAGCGGGGCCACGGCATACACGATCGGCCTGCTGTCCGGGGTCGCCGAAGGTCTGGGACTGCCGTTGCCGCAGTTGCTCGACGTGATCTCGGCGGGGCCGGCCCTGCACGCCGCGGCCGCCGGGACGGACGCCTCGGGAGGGCCGGGCGCCGCAGGTCAGGCGCTGGCCGCCGTCCTCGCCTACGAACGGGCCGACGTGGACGGCGTCCTGGCCAGCGGGCTGGCGCCCGACGAGGTGTGCGACGTGTACCTGCGCGCGCTGGCCGACGCCCTGGTGCGGTTGAAGCGGTTGGGACTCTGACCGAATCCGATCGCACATTCGGATTGGCGGGTCACGCGCCGGACGGCCGTAAACCTGACAGGATTCGCCCAGACCGGCTCCAACCAACGGGCCGGTCCGCCATGAGGTGCCGGGAGAACCCCGTGCGCCCGGGCGGAGTCGGGTGTTGCCGAGGGTGGAATGACCAAGGGCTACGAGCGCGGGCCGGACGACGACGTCCCGCTGACCGCGGGCCAGGCCGGGGGGCGGGCTGCGCCGGACGAGGGGTCCGGCGAGCCACCCGCACAGGCGGGGTGGCATGACATCCCCGAGCCCTGGCGGGCCTTCCTCGATGCCTTCCCCGACTCGATGATCGTCGTGAACCCTTATCGGGTACCGGTTTTCGCCAGCGAGGCGGTCGAGGGGCTGTCCCAGTACGCGCGGGCCCAGCTCGTCGGTCACGACAAGATCCACATGGCCCCCGAGTACCAGCCCGCGGCCCGCGAGGCCTGGCGGATCGCCTCGGCGGGCGGGCGGGCCTCGTTCATCGGCAAGGCCGTCGACGCCGACGGCTCGGACGTGTGGTTGGACATCTCGTTGACCCGGGCCCCGGACCCGGTCAACCCCGGCGGTGTCGTCTACGTGACCACGGTCCGCCCGGCCGAGGAGCAGATGAAGGTCTCGACGGCCCTCGGCGCGGCCAACAGCCGGTTCTACGCCCTGCTGGACGCGATCGACCTGCCCGTCCTGGTGATCGACGCGAGCATGACCATCCGTCTGGTCAGTCCGGGGGCCGAGCGCATGTTCGGCCGCCCCTCCACCTCGTTCGTCGACCGGTTCCTCTTCGACGCGATGTGGATCGGGCACGCCCCCGGTCAGCGGGTGACGGGCCCGGACCCGGAGTTGCTCGCGAGGGTCCGGCGGGGCAAGAAGCAGGACATCGTGCGGCTGGTCGAGACGGCCCAGGGCCCGGTGACGGTACGGATCACCATGCAGCAGATCCGTCCGGTGGTCGACGGCGATCTCATGCTGGTCTACCAGCCGCTCACCTCCGCCGACGCGCTGGCTCGCGACGGCTTGCTCGAGACCGCCCGCGCGGCAGCGGGTCTCACGCCACGGGAGGGTCAGGTGCTGGACCTCCTGGCCCAGGGCAGCACGGTGTCCGCGATGGGCCGCGAGCTGTCCCTGTCCGTGCACACGGTGCGCGGGATCGTGCAGTCGTTGCTGACCAAGCTCGACAGCCGCAACCAGGTTCAGGCCCTGGTGGAGGCGGTCCGGCGCAACCTGGTCTCCCTCTGACCCCCGTCGATCATGCGCAAACGCAGCATCGATCAGCCGGAACGACGGGCCAGGACGACGGTCGCGCCGCGCTCGTCGTCCGTCTCGACCGTCGGGGTGAGGCCCGCCGCCCGTACCGCCCCCAGCAGGAGGGGGACCTGCCCGGTGCTGCACTCGACCGCGAAAACCCCACCGGGCCGTAGCCATTGGCGGGCCTCGGCGAGGATCCGCCGGATCACGCCCAGCCCGTCGGGGCCTCCGTCGAGGGCCGCGCGGGGTTCGTGGTCGCGGGCCTCGGGGGGCATGTCCGCGACGGCGTCGCTCGGCACGTAGGGCGCGTTGGCGGCCAGGACCGCGACCCGGCCGCGCAGCTCGACCGGTAGGGCCTCGAGCAGATCGCCCGTGTGGACGGCGGCCGCCCCCACGTTGCGGCGGGCCAGCGCCGTGGCCCGCGGGTCGACGTCGGCCAGATGGAGTTCGACGCCCGGCACCCGGGCCGCGATCACGGCGCCGACGGCCCCGCAGCCACAGCAGAGGTCGACGACCGCGTCACCCGGCCGGACCATGTCGGCCGCCAGCCGGGCGGCCCGCTCGGCGAGCAGGGCGGTGCGCTGCCGCGGCACGAAGACGTGCGGGTCGATCGCCAGACGCAGCCCGCAGAATGCGACCCACCCGAGGATCACCTCGAGGGGTTCGCCGTCGACCCGTCGCCGCACCAGGTCGGCGAGGCCGGCCGGGTCCGTGGCGGCCTCGAGGAGCAGGCCCGCCTCCTCCTCCGCGAAGGCGCAGCCGGCCGCCCGGAGCCGGGTCACCGTGTCGTCGAAGTCGAGGTCCGGCACGGGCGCCATGCTCTCATCGCGGTTCGTGCCTGCCCGTCGGCGCCGGCGCGCCTCCTCCCGAGCGGCCATTTGCTCGTGATCAGGCACGAACCGTTGTCTCAGGCGACGCCGTAGAGGTGGTCCAGGGCCAGCTGGTCCAGCGCCTCGAAGGCCATGCCGCGGGCGGCCATCGCCTCGGGGTCGTGCGCCTCGGCCCGGACGTCGGCCAGGGTCTCGCCCTCACCCACGGTCGGCACGGCGAGCTGGTCGACGCGGGCCGCCTTGAGCGCCTCCTGCACGGCCGGGTCGGCCCGGAAGGCCCGGACCTTCTGCTGCAGGATCAGGTAGTTGCGCATGCAGCCGGCGGCCGACGCCCAGACGCCGTCCATGTCCTCGGTGCGCGGCGGCTTGAAGTCGAAATGCCGCGGCCCGTCGTACTTCCCGGCCTTGCCGGAGGTGTGCTCGACGACGTCGACGGTCCAGAACGCTCCGCGCGCGTTGCCGGCGCCGAAGCGCAGGTCCTGGTCGAACCGGGGCCCGTTCTGGCCGTTCAGGTCGATGTGGAAGAGCTTGCCGTGCCACAGCGCCTGGGCGATGCCGGCCGCGTAGTTGACCCCCGCCATCTCCTCGTGCCCGACCTCGGGGTTGAGGCCGACCAGCTCGGGGTGCTCGAGTTCGTTGATGAAGGCCAGGGCGTGCCCGATGGTCGGCAGCAGGATGTCGCCGCGGGGCTCGTTGGGCTTGGGCTCGATCGCGAAACGGATGTCGTAGCCCTGGTCGAGCACGTACTGGCCGAGGATGTCGAAGGCCTCCTTGTACCGGTCGAGGGCGGCCTTGACGTCCTTGGCGGCCCCCGACTCCGCACCCTCGCGGCCGCCCCAGGCCACGAACGTCGTGGCGCCGAGTTCTGCTGCCAGGTCGAGGTTCTCGGCCGTCTTCGCGAGGGCGAAGCGGCGCACGTCGCGGTCGTTGTTGGTGAACCCGCCGTCGCGGAACACGGGGTGGGAGAACAGGTTCGTGGTGATCATCGGGATCTTCAGCCCGGTCTCGGTCAGCGCCTTGCGCAAAGGCCCCAGGTGGCGCTCCTTCTCGGCCGCGTCGGCGTCGAACGGGAACACGTCGTTGTCGTGGAAGGTCATGCCGTAGGCGCCCAGGTCGGACAGCCGGTGCACCGCCTCGGCGGGGTCCAGCGGGGGCCGGACGGCGCCGCCGAAGACGTCCACGCCCTGCCATCCGACGGTCCAGAGGCCGAAGGAGAACTTGTCGTCACGAGTCGGGACGAAGTCACTCATAGGGATTTCCGCTCCTTCGGGGTCGAGCCGCGCGTATGACGGCCGCGTTACTTGATCGTTATGAAAAACAACATATCCGCCCGGCCGGAGGCTGTTGACCGGCGAGACTAACCAGCTATGTTGCAAGACACAACATAACCGGTGATCGTCGTCACACGATCATGATTGCGAAGGGGCGATCGATGAACTCAGCCAAGAAGTGGCAGGTGTTGCCGGTTGCGGCGACGGCCGCTCTGGTTCTCGCACTGGCCGCCTGTGGTGGTAGCTCGTCGGGCTCGTCCGGTGGCGACACCGCGTCGACCGGCAAGGTCGGCGTGATCCTGCCGGACGCCACCACCTCTCCGCGCTGGGAGGCCAACGACCGTCCGAGCCTCACCAAGGCCTTCTCGGACGCCGGCATCGAGTCCGACATCCAGAACGCCGGTGGCGACAAGACCAAGTTCGCCACCCTGTGCGACAGCATGATCAACGAGGGCGTTCAGGTCCTCATGATCGTCAACCTCGACTCCGACTCCGGTGCGGCATGCCTCAAGAAGGCCGCCGCCGCCGGCATCAAGAGCATCGACTACGACCGGCTCACGCTGGGCGGCGGCGCGTCGTACTACGTGTCGTTCGACAACGTGAAGGTCGGCGGTCTGATGGGCGAGGGCCTCGAGAAGTGCCTCGCGGACGACGGCAAGACCTCGAACGCGGGCGTCGTGTACATCAACGGCGCGCCGACCGACAACAACGCCGCGCTGTTCAAGCAGGGCTACGACGACTACCTCAAGGGTCTGGGCGGCAAGGTCAAGCTGCTGTCCACGAACCAGACCGGTGAGTGGGACGCCAAGAAGGCCGGTACCGCCTTCGACGGCCTGTACTCGCAGTTCGGCAGCAAGATCCAGGGCGTCATCTCGGCCAACGACACGATGGCCGGCGGCATCATCGCCAGCCTGAAGCGCAACGGCCTCGCCGGCAAGGTCCCGGTCACCGGCCAGGACGCGAGCGTCGAGGGCCTGCAGCGCATCCTCGCGGGTACGCAGTGCATGACCGTCTACAAGAACACCAACCTCGAGGCCGACGCGGCCTCGAAGCTGGCGATCGCGCTGATCAAGGGCGACACCGCCACGGCCGACAGCCTGGCCACCGGTTCGGTCCCGGACACGGTGACCAAGCAGAACGTCAAGTCCGTGCTGGTCACGCCGCAGGCGATCTACCAGGACTCGGTGAAGACGGTCGTGTCCGACGGCTTCCAGAAGGCCGCCGACATCTGCACCACCGCAAGCCTCAAGGAGGCCTGCACCAAGTACGGCGTCAGCTGACCCCGGTCGGCTGAACCAGTACTGCATCGGGACGGGCCGGCCCGCGCACGCGGGCCGGCCCTTTCCCCGTACATCACCTGAGCCATTTCCTGAGCCATCCCCACGCCAAACCATGGAGGGGTCGTGACCACTGCTGTACCCGAATCCGCGGTACCCGCGTCGAGCCTCGCACCACTGCTGAGCCTCCGCGGCGTCCGCAAGAGCTTCGGCGCCGTCGACGTCCTGAAGGGCGTGGACCTCGACGTCCGGGCCGGCAGGGTCACCGCGCTCGTCGGCGACAACGGCGCCGGCAAGTCCACCCTGATCAAGGGCATCGCCGGCATCCACACGTTCGACTCCGGCGACTACACCTTCGACGGCCGGTCGGTCAGCGTGTCCTCGCCGAGGGACAGCAACGCGCTGGGCATCGAGGTCGTCTACCAGGACCTCGCGCTGTGCGACAACCTCGACGTCGTCCACAACATGTTCCTCGGCCGCGAGCTGAAGAAGGCCGGCCTGCTCGACGAGGACACGATGGAGAAGCGGGCCAAGGAGACCCTGGCCGGTCTCTCGGTGCGCACGCTGAAGTCCGTCCGCACGCACGTGTCGGCGCTGTCCGGCGGTCAGCGGCAGACGGTCGCGATCGCCCGCTCCGTGCTGTGGGACGCCCGCATCGTCATCCTCGACGAACCGACCGCGGCCCTCGGCGTCGCGCAGACCGAACAGGTCCTGCTGCTGGTCCGCCGGCTCGCCGACCGCGGCCTGGGCGTCGTCCTGATCAGCCACAACCTGAACGACGTGTTCCAGGTGGCCGACGACATCGCCGTCCTCTACCTGGGGCAGATGGTCGCCCAGGTCGACGCGAAGACCGTGAACAACAACCAGGTGGTCGAGCTGATCACCGCCGGACGCTCCGGTCACCTCGGGCTGCCGGGCACCAACGGCGGGATGCCGAGCCTCGAGCACGCCGACGGCACCGGTCAGGAGGCCCACTGATGAGCACCGCGACCACCGAACCCACCCAGCCCCCGTCGGGCTTCGCCGAGCCCGAGCAGCTCACGCTCGGCGACGCGGCGCGCGCCTACGGCCAGAAGGTCCGCGGCGGTGACGTCGGCTCGCTGCCGGCCATCGCCGGCCTGATCGTCCTGGTGGCGGTCTTCGCCGCGCTCAAGCAGGACACCTTCACCAACTCGTTCAACGTCGCCAACCTGATCAACCAGTCCGCCGCGGTCATCGTGATCGCGATGGGCCTGGTCTTCGTCCTGCTGCTCGGCGAGATCGACCTGTCGGCCGGGTACACCGCGGGTGTCTGCGCCGCCGTGATGGGCATCGTGATGACCAACCACGGGGTCGCGTGGCCGATCGCGCTGCTGGCCTGCCTGGCCACCGGCGCGGTGATCGGGACCGTGCTCGGCTGGCTGGTCGCCTACCTGGGCATCCCGTCGTTCGTCGTCACGCTGGCCGCGTTCCTCGGGCTCCAGGGCCTCCTCCTGCAGCTGATCGGTGAGGGCGGCACGATCGCCTACCGTGACGACACGATCCTCGCGGTCATGAACAAGAACCTGCCCGTGTGGCTGGGCTGGACGCTGTTCTTGGTGCTGGTCGTGCTCTACGCCGGCCTCACGTTCCGCCGTTCGGTGGCCCGCCGGGCCGCCGGCCTGGCCGGTGACCCACTGGCCGTGTGGGCGACCAAGACGCTGGCCCTGGTCATCGTCGTCGGTGCCGCGGTGGCCTACCTGAGCACCGAGCGCAGCAAGAACCCGCAGCTCACGTCGCTCAAGGGCGTGCCGATCGTGGTCGCCGTCCTGGTGGCCCTGCTGATCGTCACGACGTTCGCGCTGAACCGCACGTCGTGGGGCCGGCACGTCTACGCGGTCGGCGGGAACGCCGAGGCCGCCCGTCGCGCGGGCATCAATGTGGCCGCGGTCAAATTGTCCTGCTTCATGATATGTTCCACGCTCGCTGCGATCGCCGGTGTTCTCCTGGCCAGCCGGGACAACTCCGTGTCACCGACGACGGGCGGTTCGCAGACCCTCCTGTACGCGGTGGGTGCGGCCGTGATCGGCGGCACGAGCCTGTTCGGCGGCAAGGGGCGAACCCTCGACGCGATCATCGGTGGCCTGGTCATCGCCGTCATCGACAACGGCATGTCGCTGCTCAACCAGAGCGCCGGCAACGTCTACATGGTGACCGGCGCCGTCCTGCTCATCGCCGCCAGCGTCGACGCCCTCAGCCGTCGCCGCGCCGCGGCCACCGGCAGGGGGTAGGCGGGAACTCGATCCACCGAGCTCGAACCCAGCGGGCGGAGGGAGGGCGCAGCCATGGCACGAGGCGCGGGCATCGCGCAGGACGAGCTGCGCCGGGTCAACCTCGGCGCCGTGCTGTCACGGGTCCATGCCTCCGGGCCGACCAGCCGGGCGGCGCTCACCGCCGAACTCGGGCTCAACCGCAGCACGATCGGCGACCTGACGGCCCAGCTCGCCGCGCTGGGACTGGTCAGTGAGGAGCTGCCCACCCGGCGCGGCGGCACCGGTCGCCCGTCGCACCTCGTCGTGCCCCGCACGGACGTCACGGTGGTCGCCGTCCTGCTGGACGTCGACCGCATCGTCACTGCGCTCGTCGGCCTGGGTGGGGTGGTGCTGGCCCGACGGGAGCGCCTGCACCAGCGCGGTGGTCACGACGTCGAGGCCGTCGTGGCCACCGTCGCCCAGGCGGTCGCCGAGCTGCAGGCCCTGCCCGAGGCCGGGCGGTGCCTGGGGGTGGGGGTCTCCGTGCCGGGCGTCGTGCGGGCGGACGACGGGATGGTCCGCTCCGCGCCGAACCTCGGCTGGACTGACGCCCCCTTCTCGGCCCTGCTGCACACGGAGGTCGGGCTGCCGGTCCGGACCGGCAACGACGCGAACCTGGGGGTGTACGCCGAGCACCTGCGCGGGGCGGCGGTCGGGGTGGACGACGTCGCCTACGTCAGCGGCAGCGTCGGCATCGGTGGGGGTTTCCTCGTGGGCGGGCAGCCGCTGCGCGGCGCCGGCGGCTACGCCGGCGAGATCGGGCACCTGTGCGTGGATCTCGACGGGGCGCGGTGCCGGTGCGGGGCGGTCGGCTGCTGGGAGACGCGGGTGGGGGAGAACCACTTGCTGGAGGCGGCCGGCTGGCTGCCCGGTGGTGGGTTGCCCGCGGTCGACCAGGTCACCCAGGCGGCCATGGCCGGCGACGTCCGGGCCGGGGCCGCGCTGGAGGAGGCGGCCCGCTGGATCGGGGTCGGGCTGCGGGCCATCGTCAACATGGTCAACCCGGAGATGATCGTCCTGTCCGGGGTTCTCGCCAAGGTGTTCGAGCAGCGCCGGACGACGCTGGTCGGCCACCTGCGTCTCGGTGGGCCGAAGGCTCTGCAGGAGCGGCTGACCCTGGTGACCGCCGCCCTGGGCGACGACTCGTCGTTGTTCGGCGCGGCTGAGACCGCGTTCGAACCGCTGCTGGCCGACCCGACGACGATCTCCTCGCCTGCGGCCCACTCGGCCTGAACGGGCTACCGCTCGTCGCGGTAGCGCTGGTACTCGGGGTAGGCCTGACGGGCCCAGAAGATCAGCACCAGGATGCCCACGGTGATCTTCAGGGTGCTGGTCGGGCCGAGCAGCCCGATCGCGCCGTCCAGCGTGACGAAGACGGCGAGGGCGGCGACGAGGCCCTTGAGGATCAGCCAGCGGCGGAACGGCGGCAGCGGCCGGTCGGGGTCGGTCATCGGGCGCGCGGTCCTCCGGTCCGTTCGTGCAGGGCAGGGTTCAGCTTCGCACGCCCAACGATCGCCCGGGCCGGATGGTTCGCCGCTCACCCGGCGGGCTGTCCCGGCCGGCTGCCGCGTCGGGCCCGGCGGGTCGCGAGGTGGCGGAGAGCCGCCCGCGCCAGGACGACGTCGAGCACGGCGATCGCGGTGAAGACCACGACGTAGGTGAGGGTCACGGGCCACATCGGGCCCCCGTCGTCCGCGTTCGTCAGGTGCCAGGCCGTGGCCGCCGCGGGGTAGAGCACGAGGAGGCCCGGGATCAGGGCGGGCAGCGTGATCACCAGCAGCACGACCTCGGCCGGCCCGCCGTCGGCGTCCCGCGACCCGAAGGCCGCGACGGTGAGCGCGACGACGGCCACGACGTACAGGCTCGAGGCGACCCGTCCCCGTAGCTCCACCCCCGCAGTATGCCCACCGCGACGCAGACCTCGACGCCGTGAGCGCGGTGTGACAGGGCGCTCACCTGGTGGGCGCGGTGTCACACGGCCACCTACGCCCAATCGTGATGTAACGGACACCGCCGTCGCCGATACTGTGGGTGGATGGACATGTTCGCCGGCGTCCCGGTGCGGGACATCGCCGCCGCCGAGGCCTGGTACGCCCGCTTCTTCGGTGGAGGTCCGTCCTTCCGGCCCAACGAGGCCGAGGCCGTCTGGGAGATCGTCGAGCACGGGTACGTGTTCCTGCGGCAGGCGCCCGAGCACGCCGGGCACGCCGCGCACACGCTGTTCGTCCGCGACGTCGACGGCTGGGCGGCCCGGCTGGAGGGGGCCGACCTGAAACCCGAGGTCGTCGAGGAGTACGAGAACGGCGTCCGGAAGCTGGTCTTCCACGACCCGGACGGCAACGAGCTGGGCATCGGCGGCACGGTCCGCCAGCCGACCGCCACCCGGTTGCGCCCCGTCTGAGAGCGCTTCGCGCGCAGCGACGGAGTGCGGCCTGCGGGTCAGTCGAGGCAGAACTCGTTGCCCTCGGGGTCGGCCATCACGATGTGCCCCGCCCCCAGGGGCGGGTCGGGCTCGTACCGCTGCAGCCGGGTCGCGCCCCGCGCGACGAGACGTTCGGCCTCCGCCTCGAGGGTCGCCATCCGGTCGTCGCCCTGCCGGCCCGGGGCCGCGCGCACGTCGAGGTGCACCCGGTTCTTCACCTGCTTGCCCTCGGGCACCCGCTGGAAGAAGATCCGCGGGCCCGAACCGTCGGGGTCGACCACCGCGGAGGCGTCGTTGCGGCGCTCCGCCGGGACGCCGAGCGCGTCGAGAGCCTCGTCCCACGAACCGAAACCGGCCGGTGGGCCCTGCAACTGGTAGCCGAGGGCGTCGGCCCAGAACGCGGCCAGTCCCGCCGGGTCGGCGCAGTCGAACGTCACCTGTACCACTCGGGTCATGCCGAAACCCTACCCACGCAGGGCGCGTTCACCAGGCGGTGGCCAGCCAGGCGACCACCGCGGCCCAGACCAGCAGGACGACGTTCAACGCCGACCCGCTCACCCCGTCGCCCCGGCGCAGGTGGAAGGCCGTCGCGAGGAGCTGCAGGACGACGAGCCCTGCGGCCGCCGCCACGCTCAGCCAGGTCGCTACGCCGACCAGCGGCGGGAGCACCAGGCCGATGGCGCCGAGCATCTCCAGCAGGCCGATGGTCCGGACCCGGGGCAGCGGCATCTCGTCGACCCACGCCATCATCGGCCGCAGCTCCTCGGGGCTCTGGGCCAGCTTCTTGCCGCCCGAGTACAGGTAGAACAGCGTCAGCGGGCCGGCCACCAGCCAGTACGCGATCTCCATGCCGCGCATCATGCTCGACGGGCGACGCTCGCCACAAAAGCCTCGGTTACCGGTGCGGAGTCCCGGCGTGGGGCAAGATCTGCCGGATGAACGTCGACCGTCGCACGGCCCTGCTGGGTGCTCTCGGCGTGACCGGTACGGCCCTGGCCGGCTGTACGCACGACGACGCCGACATCATCCGCTCCTCGGGGGCGCCCTCGCCGACCCCGAGCGTCGACGCCCGGCCGCGCTGGCCGCTCACGGGCCGGCTGATGCGGACGGCGGACGCCGGGCAGCACGCGGCGGTCGCCGTGAAGGTGCCGGACAACGAGAACGAGCACCCGCAGGCGGGTCTCGACAAGGCCGACATCGTCTTCGTCGAGCTCGACGGCTACCGCGACTCGGCGGGGTACAGCGGCACCCGGCTGGTGCCCCTGTTCCACTCGCGGATGCCGGACGACGTCGCGCCCGTGCGGTCGATGCGGCCCGTCGACGTCCCGCTGCTCAGCCCGGTCGGGGCGCTGATCGGCAGCACCGGGGCCACGGGTTGGGTGTTGAACTACATCAAGAGTTTCGCGGAGTTCGTCGAGGGGCCGCAGATCACCTACCTGGAGACCAAGGGCACCGGGTCGTACGGCATCGATCCCGCGAGAGTCCGTACGTACCAGGGGGTCACGTACTACGACCGGGCCGTCGTCTGCCACCCGAAGGTGCTCGCGAAGCAGAGCCGCAAGTTCCGCACGGGCCCGAGCCGCGCGTACTTCCCGTTCGCCACCACGCAGACCGAGATCAGCACGGAGACCGGTCAGCCGGCCCGGGTCGTCCGGGTGCCCTGGAAGCAGGGGCACACGTACGACATGGGCTACACGTGGAGCGAGAAGGCCGGAAAGTACCTGCGCAGCATGCCGTGGGGGCCGCACACGCTGGTCGACGGCCGCCGCGTCACGACCGACAACATCATGATCGTGTGCGCCGACCAGAAGTACGCGAAGATCTACAGCGGCCGGGGTGGCCCCGAACCCATCCACGGCATCGTAGACGCCTCGGGCACCTTCTACTACGCGCACGGGGGCAAGTACGTGACCGGCACCTGGAGCAAGGGTGCCGTGAACCAGCCGTTCAGCTTCACCCTGGCCGACGGTTCGCCGCTGAAGATGGCGCCCGGCCAGACCTACGTCGAGCTGCCCCGGGCGAACGCCAAGGTCCTCTTCAAGGCCTGAGTAGAAGGTCTGAGTCAGCTCGCGTCGAGCCGCACGCGGGAGCCGGTCACCACGTACCGCCCGTCCTCGAGGTGCCCGTCGGTGTCGATCGAGACGCCGACCCAGCCGCCGTCCCTCCGGAAGGCGACCAGGCAGCTGCGCGGCTGGTGACCGCGGGGGAGGGTCTCGCAGGTCGCAGAGACCGGTGCCCCGGCCGCCTCCGTGAGCGCGGCCCGGAACCAGGCGGTGAGCGCGTCGGGCGACTCCGTCGACGTCCAGCAGCCGACCAGGCCGGACACGTCAGGGCAGTCACCGCGCAGGACGGTGGTCAGCCCGGCCGGGACGTTGACGCGCGTGGCGATGTCCAGCATGTCGAACCTGACCTGCTGCCCATGGTGCTGGTACTGCGCCAGGGCGAGCCGGGCCCCGGCGGCGAGGAGTACGAGGAGGAGCCCGGTCACCACCAGCCAGCGGGGCGGCGCGGTGAGCCGGCGCGGCTTGAGATCGCGTGTCAGGGGTTCGGTGGTCACGGCCGACATGCCCCGTACGTCGGCTGCCGCACGGCCGGTGCTGAGCCGCCCGGACCACCGGTCACCCTGTCGGGTGCCCGCCGTCCCGCCCGGCGTGCGGGTAGGGTCCGACCACCCTGACAGGAGCGCAAGGAGGCAATCCATGGTCCGGACGATGACGGTCAGCGACTCGGTGGTGGTGGCGGCGGACGCCCTGACCCTCTGGCGGGCGGTCGCCGATCCCACCCAGATGCCGCGGTGGAGCCCCGAGAACACCGGGGCCGTCCTGGAGTCGCGTCCGCAGGAGTCGCGCCCGCTGACGGTGGGGGAGACCTTCGTCGGCAGTAACCGGCGCCGCGCCTGGACGGTCGTGGTCGCGCGCTGGCGCACCCACTGCGTCGTGACGATCTCCGAGCCGGGAGAGTGCTTCGAGTTCCGGGTCGACCGGTTCGGGCTGCGCAAGCCCTCGCTCGGCGTGAACATCGCGACCTGGCGGTACACGTTCCGGGCCGTCCCCGGCGGCACGCGGGTCACGGAGACGTGGGTCGACGGGCGGCAGCGGTGGCCGAACTGGGCCGCGCGGGGGTTCGACTTCTTCGCGGTGACCGGGCGGACGTTCGCGGCCTACCAACGTCGCAACATCGCACGCACTCTCGGCAACCTGCAGGCCGACTTCGCCCAGTCGGCGACGTAGGGCGAGCGGCGTCGTCCCCCTGGTTTCCCTTGCGCAGGAGAAGGTTTCAGATTTTCTGAAACCTTTTCCTGAACTTCTCGAAATGACCCACCTCTGGCGCGATCTCACCGTGGGTGATCTTTCAAGAACGGAACGATCTTTCCTGCGCCGAATCGGTGTCGCGGGCCTGTGACGTGGGCTACTCTCCGGTACGCCTGACCCCCTCCGGAGTCGGGTATCGAACCCTGACGTGGAGGAACCATGCGACGACGCTTGGCCCTTGCCGTGGTGACGACGGCTGCTGTTCTCGGGATGGTGGCGGGTACCGCTGCCAACGCCAACGCCGCTCTGGACGTGAACTGGAACTGGGCGACCGGCTTCATCCCGAACCTGCCGAACTCGGCCACGCCGCCCCCCGGCGCGGAGAACGTGTCCGGCGGCGGCAGCTCGAGCTGCAACTGGGCGGCCAGCCCCAACCACCTGCCCCTGATCCTGGTGCACGGCACCTGGGAGCAGCAGCACGACAACTGGAACGCGATGTCGCCCTACTTCAAGAACAAGGGCTACTGCGTCTACACGCTCAACTACGGCGGCAACCCCGGTGACGTGATGTGGGGCTGGAAGTCCATTGCGGCCTCCGCGGCCCAGCTGAACGCCTACATCGACAAGGTGAAGGCCGCCACGGGTGCCCCGCAGGTCGACATCGTCGGTCACTCGCAGGGTGGTGTCATGCCGCGCTACTGCATCAAGATCATCACCGGCTGCATGGCGAAGGTGAACAAGTTCGTCGGCCTGGCGTCGTCGAACAACGGCACCACGCTGTCCGGTCTGGCCAAGCTCGGCAAGTTCCTGGGGCTGACCGACGGGATCAGCCTGGTGCAGCCCGCCGCGATCGACCAGACCATCGGCTCGGACT
This sequence comes from Spongisporangium articulatum, assembly GCF_044465595.1. Lineage (NCBI taxonomy): Bacteria > Bacillati > Actinomycetota > Actinomycetes > Kineosporiales > Kineosporiaceae > Spongisporangium > Spongisporangium articulatum. The sequence continues at coordinate 353,602 of NZ_JBITLV010000002.1, forward strand.
TCATGAACACCGTGAACTCCTGCCCGACCGGTCCGGCCGCCAACGTCTGCAACGGTGACACGGTGCAGTACACCGTTCTCGAGACCAACGGCGACCAGGTCGTGACCCCGTACACCGGTGCCTTCCTCAGCAAGCAGTCCGGCGTCCCGGCCTCGCAGGTCACCAACGTCCTGGTCAACGACGAGTGCATCCTCGAGCTGTCGGAGCACCTCGGCATGACCTACAGCCAGAACGTCGCCTCGCGCGCCGCTCGGGCGCTGGACGGCACCACCGCCAAGAAGTGCGTCGTCTCCCTGCCGTACATCGGCGGCTGACGAACAGCGGCACTGCGTAAGAGGTCCGGCCCGGACGCTTCGGCGTCCGGGCCGTTCCGGCTTTGCCGGACGGCGCCCCACGCCGCGCGAGTGGAACGTTCTGCCCCGGATCAGGTGCCTCCGGGCCCCCTTTCGGTGCGAAACGTTCCACTCGCGGGCCGGACGGGCCATAGGGGTCAAGGTGCGCGGGCCGTCGGTCGATCACTCCCCGGTGATGTCGGCTGGACCAGACGCCGGGCGGACGCCGGTGGAGCCCGCTCCGCATTTCGGCGGAATGCGGGCGTTCCTGCGCGTTTCCGACCAGCCTCACGCCGTCCCGCCCGGCCGTTCGCCCTGGAGCGACGTGCCCGGACCGGTCCTCCTGCCGACCTTCGCCGTCGTCTATGCGGTCGCGGTGTACGTGGGCCGGTTGTCCCGCCTGGAGGGCACGTCGCTGGCGCTGGTGTGGCCGGCCGCGGCGGTCGCCTTCGTCTGGCTGCTGTGGGCCACGGGTCGCGGCCGGCGTCAGCTGGCGCTGAGCAGCCTCGTCCTCTGCTCGGTCGCGGCCGCGATGAACTGGCTGACCGGCTCCGCTGCCCTGGTGGCGCTCGCGCTGGGCGCGGCGAACGTCATCCAGGCCCTGGTGGAGCTGACCGTCGTCCGGCGCCTGGGGGAGGGCGCCTGGCAGCTGCGCCGCTCGCGGGACCTCGCGGTGTGGGTGACCGCCTGCCTGGCCGGTTCGGCGGCGGGGGCCCTGATCGGTCCGGCGGTGCTGGCGGCCACGGCGAACGCCGACTTCTGGGAGGTCGCCGGGGCCTGGACGCTGCGCAACGCCAGCAACACCTTCGTCTTCGGGGCCGTCATCCTGCGGCTGGCTCGCTGGGGGGTCGGCGAGCTGGTGCCCCCGCGCGGCCAACGGCTCGAGCTGTGCGTCGGGCTGCTGGTCCTGATCGGCGCCTACGCGGTCGTCTTCGGGTTCGCCGACGGGAAACCGTTGGCCTACACGGTCCTCCCGCTGTCGATGTGGTTCGCCCTGCGGTTCTCCACGACCATCGCGGCCGCGCACGTCCTGGTCAGCGCCGTGCTCGTGATCGGGTTGACGATGATCGGCAGCGGCCCGTTCGCGACGACCGCACCGGCGCTGAGAGTGCTTCTCGCCCAGGCGTTCGTCGCCGTCGTCGGGCTCGTCGCCCTGGCCCAGGCGCTGCACCGGGACGAGCGTGACGAGCTGCTGCACTCGCTCGACGCGGCCCGGCGCCAGGCCGACGCGCAGAGCGCCGAGCTCGCGGCGGCGTCCCGGCACAAGAGCGAGTTCCTCGCCCACATGAGCCACGAGATCCGCACCCCGCTCAACGGTGTCCTCGGATTCACCTCACTGCTGGCGGGCGCGCCCCGCGATCCGGCCGCTCCCCAGTGGGCCGAGGCCGCCGACCGGGCCGGGCGGGTACTGCTGACGATCGTCAACGACGGGCTCGACCTGGCCAAGATCGAAGCCGGGGGGATCGAGCTGGAGGACGTCGAGTTCGACCTGCTCGCCGTCGTCACCGACGCCGTGGTGCCGCTGCAGAAGGCCGCCGACGATGCCGGCCTGGCCCTGGAAGTCGTCGCTGGGGAACGACTTCAGAAGGAGCGTCGGGGCGACCCGGTGCGGTTGCGCCAGGTCGTCACCAACCTGGTGGCCAACGCCGTGAAGTTCACGCACAACGGTTCCGTGACCGTGACCGTGGACGCGCCCGGTCACGAGGTCCGCATCGCCGTGACCGACACCGGCATCGGCATGAGCCCCGAACAGGTCGAGCGCCTGTTCACGCCGTTCGAGCAGACCGCCGCCGACATCAACCGCCTGTACGGCGGGACCGGGCTCGGGCTGAGCATCGCCCAGAACCTGATCCAGGCCATGGGCGGCGACATCGCGGTCACGTCGCAACCCGGTCGGGGCACCACCATGACGGTGACCGTCGAACTCCACCGGAACCGTGGTGTACCGGCCCCCAGAGCCGTGGCGCCCCAGGCGGATCCGGTCGTGCCGTCGAACGCGGGCGCCGAGGGGTTGGCGGGCCTGCACCTGCTGGTGGTCGACGACAACCCGACCAACCTGCTGCTGGCCAAGGCCATGCTGCGCAAGCTGGGCATCACCGCCGACGTGGTGGAGAACGGCGAGGCGGCCGTGGTCGCGGCCTTCGCCACCCGCTACGACGCCGTCCTGATGGACCGGCAGATGCCGGTGATGGACGGCCTCGAGGCGACCCGCCTGATCCGCGTCCGCGAGGGCGAGACCGGTGGGCGCCGCCTGCCGATCGTGGCCATGACCGCCAGTGCCTTCGAGGAGGACCGCCGCGAGTGCCTGGCCGCCGGGATGGACGGGTTCCTCAGCAAACCCTGGCGCAACGACGAACTCGTCGTGGTCCTGGCCGACCTCGTCGCAACCGCCGCCTGAGGCCGCCTCAGGCGGCCGTTCCGCGCCGGGCGCGGACGTCGTCCCGCACCGACCTGAGGTGGACGACGGGGGCCAGGTCGGCGTCGTGGTGCGGAAGGCGGACCAACGGGACGTCGCCCCCGTGCGTCTCGCCGTAGCGCGCCACCCAGAGGCCCGGCACGCAGGCGGCCAGCAGCGGCACTCCGAGGGTCGTCACGACGATGGCGATGAACATGTCTACGACGGTAGATCCGCAGGTCAGCTCGCACATCCACCCGCCGGACCATCCCTTTCGGCCCAACGTCCACCCGTAGTCGTACGTCTCCGGTACTACCGCATCGAATGTGTCCCCGTTTCGGTCGTCAGGAGCGCGGGTACGGGGCATTGTGGCAACCGAAACGGGGGCAGGATCCCAGATCACGGGCGTGCGGTCGCTCAAGTGGGTCGTTCCTGGATGATCCACCGGTTACCGTCGGGGTCGGCGAAGAACACCATCGAGCTCCACGGCTCGTCGCTGTAACCCGGCTTCTGCTCGCCGTTCTCGAAGTGGACGACGTCGCCTACGGGTGCACCGCGGGCGGCGAGGTCCGCACGCACCGCGCGGACGTCGTCCACCACCAGGGTCAGCCCGGGGTTCGGGTGCTCGCCCTCGACCAGGTGGATCGAGCAGCCGGAGCCCGGCGGCGTGAGCTGGACGACGCGCATCCCGCCCGGCGCCACGAGGTCGAGGTCCAGGGCGAAACCCACGATTCGCGCGTAGAAGTCGCGTGACCGGTCGATGTCGGCGACCGGAATCTGTACCGCCTCGAGCTGCATCTCCATGTCGAACCCCCTTCGTCCGGAACACTCTCCACCATGGAACAGCCCGACAGCAGTGGGTGGGTCGCCGTGCGGTGCATCTTCCGCACGGACGTCGACGGGGTCCGCAGCTACGAGGAGAGGGCTCGGTACGCACGCCGATCATTGTCGGTTGGGCACGGTGTGACACCGTGCTCACCAGGTGGTCATTGTGTGACACCGTGCTCACCCGGTCGTGCCGCGCGGAGCGGGCTCCCAGCCGTGCAGGAAGTCCAGGACGTCGGACGCGGGCATCTCGCACGGGCGGAACTGCTCGTCGTCCGGGGCGGGGAGGTACAGGTTGGCGCTGACCACCCCGGTGCCGCCCAACTCCTCGGCGTACAGCTTCTCGACCCGCCCGCCGGCCCGCACGGTGCGCGTCACACCCCACCGCCGCCCACGGTAGGTCACTGCGCTCCACCCGAGAGGTAGCCGGGCGAGCAGGGCGGCGACGCCGGACTCGGCCATCGTCAGGCGCGGTCGTGGAAGTCGCTCACCGCGGGGCCGTAGGTGGCGGACCAGTCGTTCAGCGTCTCGATGGGCTCCACCAGGGTGCGCCCGAGCTCGGTCAGGGCGTACTCGGCGTGACCGGCGGTGGGAGAGCGGCGTTCGACGAGGCCGTACTCCTCGAGTCGGCGCAGCGTGTGGGTCAGGACCTTGCGCGAGACGCCGCCGATGGCCGCGGCCAGTTCTCCGTGCCGGCGGGGACTCTCGTTGAGGGCGAACAGCGTGACGGCGGCCCACTTGTCGGCCAGGACCTCGACCGCCAGACGGGCCGGACAGTCCGCGAGGAAGCCGGTACCCACGAACTCAAGGTACCTCGAGGTTCCTCGGGGCTTTCTAGCGTCGGTCCCGTCGCCTGATTCCGCTGCTGAGGAGCCTGTTGTGCCACGAGCTGTCGTCTTCGACGAGATCGGTGCCCCGGACGTGCTGTACCTGATCGACGAACCGCTCCCGGAGCCCGCGGCGGGCGAGGTGCGGGTGCGGATCGAGGCGTTCGGGGTCAACCCGGTCGAGCAGATGATGCGTTCGGGTGCCTACCCGGCGCCGTTCCCGCTGCCGCGGGCCCGGATCGGTCTGGAGGGGACGGGCCGGATCGACGCGCTCGGGGCGGACGTCGTCGGGCTCGCCGTGGGCGATCCGGTGATCATCGCGGCGGTCCCGCAGATGCACGTCAACGGCGTCTACGCCGAGTACACGACCGTGCCGGCCGCGAGCGTCATCCCGCGCCCGGCCGAACTGGACGCCGTCGGTGCCGCCGCGTTCTGGACCGCCCACGCCACCGCGTACGGCGCCCTGGTCGAGTCGGCCGGCCTGCGCCCCGGGGACCGGCTGCTGATCAACTCGGGGTCGAGCGCCGTCGGGCTGGCCGCGCTGGGGATCGCCCGCCAGCTCGGCGTCACCGCGATCGCCGTCACCCGGCACAGCGCCAAGCGTGAGGCGCTCCTGGCCGCGGGGGCGGAGTCGGTCGTGGCCACCGACCGCGACGAACTCCCGGTCGGCACGGTCGATCTCGTCCTCGACACCGTTCGGGGCCCGGGTCTCGCCCGCCTGGCCGCGGCGGCCCGGATGGGTGGCACGCTGATCAGCGTGGGCTGGTCCGACCCGCGGCCGCCGACGTACCCGAGCGGCCTCGTCACGATGATGAACTACATGGGTCTGCGGCACACGACCAACCCGGACGTGCTGCGCCGCATCGCCGCCTTCCTCGGGGCCGGCCTGCGTTGCGGGACGCTGCAGCCGACCGTCGACCGGGTGTTCGCCCTCGACGAGGTGGTCGCCGCCCACGAATATCTGGAGAAGGGTCAGCATTTCGGCAAGATCGTCGTCACGGTCTGAGACTCATCGCGGTGGGCGACCGGCCCCGGAGTTCGAGGCGGAGCGCCCGCCCAGAGGCCGAACCCGTGAGGCGATCCGACGGCGATCCTCGGCCTCGATCTCACGCAACCGCGCCAGGTTCTCGGCCTTGATCTCCTCGGCGGCACGCCTGGTCCGGCTCTCCTCGGGCGGGAACCTCCACCAGTACAACGAGCCGAAACCCGACACCAACGAGGACGTCCCGAAACTGGCTGCCAGCTGCCAGCCGTAGGAGGCCGCCAAACCGAACATCACGGCCGACGTGGCCAGGAAGCCCACTGCTACATACAGCCGAATCCTCGCCCGGTGCCGCCCCATACCGGCCATCATCACCGCGAAGGGGACCACCTGTCCTGAGCAGGAGCGACGCACCCTCGGCCGACCTGAGCTCGAATGAGAGCGGGTGACCGGGGCCGTCGGGCTCGACGTGCCTCGTACCTCGGCACGTCGAGACCTCCTCCCGATCCCGGGCCCATCAGTTTCAACGGCAGAAGACCCCCTCCGAAGAGCGTGGAGGGGGTCTTCTGCCGTTGGAGCGGGTGACCGGGATCGAACCGGCATGACCAGCTTGGAAGATCGGCCGAGCGAAGACTCAGCGAGCATGCCTGAGCACGGACACTCGTTCAGCCGGTGCCCCACACAGGCCACTCGTGACCGCTGTTGACCGCTCGATCGGGCACGCAACGGGCACGCCCGCGCAGGTGCTCGCCGCAGTGGCCCGGCGGCCGGGCGCCGCGCGTTCTGCTGTCCCCGGTCCTAGGGATGCTGGGACGAGTGCTGGCAGTACATTGCCCAAAACTTACGTCGCAATGTAAGTTCTCTGCGTGCCGCCCAAGAAAAGAAAGCTGAGTCGAACTCCACCGCTTTCGGTTCGACTCGAACTCACGCAAGAGGTTGGATTCCGTTGCCCTGCCGACGACTGCGGCCTTCCATACTTGACATTCCATCACTTCGCCCCTACATGGCGAAAAAGGAATCACCATGACCCTGAAGGAATGATCGCATTGTGCCCGCTGCACGCGGGTAAAGCAGACAGCGATCACTACCCGGAGGATCTTCTGCGAAAGTGGAAGCGTGACGGCGTGGGACTCGCGCAAGAAGTGTCGGGAAAGTTCGATTTCATGCGTCGTGATTTAATGTGGCTAGTCGGGGGTTCCCTTTATCATCGAGTGCCGGTGGTTCTTCAGGTAGAAGACGAGCCGTGGATCTGGGAAACCCGAGACGAAGACGGTTATGCGCGGCTGAATTTTAAGACTCAGGTCGGCCGTGAGCGGCCCGTCCTGCAACTAGACGATAATGTCTGGCGTGTCCCGCCGGGCGCCGCGAGGATCGATTGCCTGCCCCGTGGCCGAAGACTACGCGTCGATTTTCCCGGAGGAGATACGTTCCGTGCCAATTTTCTTGAAGCGGGCGATCCAGAGGAGTTGATGCGCATAGTTCCTTGGCTTAGAGAGAACTGGTTTGTTAAGAACCGTGGATGGCTTGAATCCGTTCCGTTTCCGCTAACAGTCGTGGAAATGTGGGAGAGAACTTCGAACGGAAGAATCTCACTCACGAAGGATGCCACCAATCTGGGCGGCCTAGCCATGCAGCACAACATAGCTGCGGACGGGCCGGTTGGACTGACCGTATCCCAGATTCCCGCCGAGCAAATTGACTTGTCGGCTATTGCGCAACGGGGCATTAATCAATGGCGTGCTGCGACACGATAAACTTTCTCCGGACCTGAGTTGCTGACCGTTGACTCGCCCAAATGTGATTTCGCGGTCGTTCAGAAGAGTGCAAGTTGGCAAGCTAAGGGCGCAGCTCTGCGCCGAGGGCCAATGCTGTGCACTCTCCGTAGATTGATGCTTGCAGCTCTTACGCTCATGAATCTCCCTAGCCGGTCGCGCATGAGCAGGGCTCTCGTGGTCCATCGGGTGCGTCGCATTCGGTCCTCCGCGCGGTTGGTGGTCGTGGCGGCTGGCCGGTGGTGTTTCCCGGCCCGCCGTCGCGGCGGAGGTATCGCGCCCGGGGAGGCTCGCGGTCCAGGCCCCCGACGCTGGGAGCCGGTTGCCCGCAGGTGCGGAGCACGTCCCTTAGCCAGTTGGAGGAGCTGCTAGGGGCTGGACGGTGAGTCTGGGCGTGATACCGGAAGGGGAGCCCCGGCACCCTCGGTGATCCGGCCTCGCGCGTCACCCTTAACCAACTACCTGCGAACTCCCGCGCGGGCCGCACGAACTCGGGTCACCCAACCCAGCCACCCTCACCACCCGAACACCTCAGACCTTTCCCGCCGCCCTCACTCCCTGCTCCGCCCGGCGCGCCCGGTGGGGTCCGGGGCCGGAGGTCTCGGGGGGCCCCGCCGGGCAGCGCCCGGCGGGAGGCCGCGCGCAGCGCGGCCCTTGATGTCTAAGAGGCCAATTCAGCAGTGCGCGCCTTCACTTTATCCACCCAGCCGACTGCACACCCTGTAGCCCATCTGGACGCTTCCCTCGGTCTTGTACTTAGTGCAGGATTCCTTGTACATAACTGCGAGGAGGTTGTACAAATGGCCAAGGGAATGCACCGGCCGCACAAGCGGATCCTGTTGCCCAACGACATGTGGGTCCTGCTTTACGACGATGGGCACATCAAGCTCGGCGGCTACGACCGCAAGATGCATGTTGTGGAGGTCTTGAACCGGGACGGTGGAACGCACATCTTCGCCAAGCTCGATGACTCTGCGGAGACGATCCGGACGCCGCAGGCTAGGCAGGCTGACTTCGTCACGGTGCCACGCTCAGTGGTCGAGTCTCTCCTGCTTGGCTATAAGGCAGGCCCTGACCCCGTAGTGGAGGACGGCGAGGACTAGCGTCCCCCGAGGCCTACAACCCCGGGCAAGAGACGGTTTGTGTAGCCAGCCGAGACCAAGGCGTCAAAGGCGTGTGTCGCTGCTTTTGTGAAGTCCTGGTGAGCCGCGTAGCCGCGCTGTGCGTAGACCTCAATGCGTTGGGTGTCTCCGACCAACATGTTGATGACTCGGTTAGCGTCTCCGATGCTGGCCACATAGTCATCAAGGTCCAAAGATGTTGAGGTGCATAGGGGTTCGACCTCGGGCCAGACCCTCCGGCAGGTCGCGTATGCACGGCGCTGTTGGTAAGGGCGGCTGATGAGCGTGACCGTCTCGGGGCTGATGCCGCGCTCGTGGAGTAGATCGCGGGTCAGAGTGATGTTCTCGCTGGTGTTGGTCGCCCTCGGCTCGACGAGAATCGCGTCGTCCGGGACGCCGAGGCTGAGGGCGTGCTCGCGGTAGTGGACGGCCTCGCCCCGGGGGAACCGCTCGACCGTGGTCGGAGCGTTGGCTCCGGTGAAGACGATCAGCGGGAACATGCCCTGGTGCCACAGCTCGGCGGCTCGGGTGGCGACGCTGAGGTCGTGGCTTCCGAGTCCGATGCCGACGTCGGTAGGGCGTAGCTCGTGGTGCATCTGGTGGTAGTCCCAGAGCACTTCGACGGCCTCGCGCAGCTCCGGGGGGATTGTCGCGGCGGGCGTCCTGGTCACGGGATCAGTCTGGCCGGTCAGTCGGGGATGGTGAATTCGTAGGTCCAGGTGAACCGGCTGGCCGCGTGCACGCCGCGGGCGAACTCGACGGGCGTGCCGTCGGCGGTGAACGTCGTTCGGTGCAGGATCACCACCGGTTCACCGCTGGGCAGGTCCAGCGCCTCGAGCTCGTCGGGGGTCGGCATGCGGGAGTGGAAGGTCTCGCGGATGCGGTCGGGCTCGAGGCCGCGCAGCGTGAGCACCTGGAAGCCCCCGCCCTGCCCAGCCGGTCCCGGCTCCGAGTTCACAAGCGGAGTGCCCTCGACGTCAGCGGGCCGGTAGTAGCTGGTGAGGGTGTGGGTCGGCTGGCCCCCCGCCCGGACCAGGCGGGCGCGCTCCACGACCTCGCTGCCCTCCTCGACGCCGAGGGCCTCGGCCACCTCGCTGTCGGCGGGCACGCGCTCAACGGTCTGCGTCTGGTCGCCCGGCTTCCACTCCTGGCCCGATGCCTCGCGGTCGGCGGCGAATGCGACCAGGCCGAACTTCCACTTGCTCTTGGCGTAGCGGTCGATGCCGAGACGTCGCATCGGGGGTCGGGTTCGCACGACGGTGCCCTTCCGTCGGATCGGCGTCACGAGACCTTCGGCGGCCAGCAGCGCGACGGCCTGGCGGACGGTCTTGACGTTCACGCCGTGCTCGGCGGCTAGCTCGTCCTGCTTGGGCAGGGTGGAGCCCTCGGGGTAGGTGCCGGCTGTGATGTCGGCGCGGAGGCGCTCCGCGAGGTCGCGGTATCCGATGGTCATCGCGTGCTCCTTCCGTGCGCTCGTCCTGGCGTCGCTGCAGGTCAGTTGCTGGCTGGGGTCTGACCTTAACGCTACCGGTATAGATCATCGACGCGTCAAGCGAAGCAATAGGGCTGGTTCTATTGACATGGGTTCACTCGTCTGTCGTAATGGAGATAGCCCAATAGGGGTGGTCCTAATGACAGGAGAGAGCGATGGCTCTGCAGGGTGGGCACCGGTTCGCGGTGTCGATGGATGAGGTGTTCCCGCATGGTCTGTACGCGATGAGCGTGGATCAGGCGCAGGACTTCGACGAGAAGACCCGTGCTCGTACGCCGAGCAAGGACAAGCAGACGGGGTCGCTGGTCTGGTCGGTGACGTGCATCGACCGGGACCCGGAGGCGCGGGTCAAGGAGGTCAAGGTGAAGCTCCTGGCCCCGTACATGCCGGAGCTGCCGCCGGAGATCGTGCCGGGGAGTGGGTTGCGGCCGATCGCGTTCTCGGGGATGACGATCACCCCGTACATCGACGAGGGCCGGGGCCGTGCGCGGCTGGCCTACTCGATGCGCGCCACGGGTCTGGCCGCCGCCCAGCTCGCCCAGCCCGGTGTTCCGGGTGGTCCCGGTCAGGAGGGTGCGGGCAGGGCCCCCGCCGGTTCGGCAACCTCGGCCCCTCGGGGTCCGGGGCAGGGTCGTTCGGGCGGGCAGGCGTCCGCCGCCTGACGCAGGGAGCCCCCGGCCTGGTTGCCGCCGGGCCGGGGGCCGCACACCACGAACCCACTTCGCTCACCGCTCAAAGTTCACGAGGGAGCTTCGCCATGCCCCGAAAGACTAACCCGCAGAGCCTGGATGACCTGCTGATCCCGACGCCGGTCCCGACCGTCCGCGCGGCACGCCCCGCCCGTGCTGCCCGGCCCGCGTCGGCTGGCCCGCGGCTGCGGAAGTGCCGCACCTGCGGCGACCCGGAGCTGTCGTCCCGCCTGGTCCACGGGCAGTGCCCGGAGTGCATCGGCCTGCAGGCGCTGCCGCTGCGCGGTCAGGGTGGCCGCTTCATCACCTTCGGCACTCCTTCCGGAGGTGCGGCCTGATGCAGTACATCAACGGCACCCGCGCCGAAGACCTCACCAACGACGGCATTTTCGCCAAGCAGCGGGCCGTGGTCCCGTTCTGGGCTCTCGCCCTGTCCGCGACGGCCAAGCGCCTCGCCCGGCTCGTCGTCTGGCTGGTCCGCACCGTGTGGCGGCACCCGCTGACGACTGCCGCCTTGTTCGCGGTCGCGCTGGTCTGGGTGGAGTTCGGCCGCCGGGGCCTGCTCGGCGTCCTCGGCCTGGCCATGCTGAGCCTGTCGGGCTGGCTCTGGCGTTCCCCGGCCTCGTTCGATGCCCGGGTGGTCCGGCCGCTGCGGGGCTGGTGGCGGTGGCTGACCTTCTACCGAGTCGTCTGGTACCCGGTCATGCACGGCACCGGCCTCACCCGCACGACCCCCGACCGCACCATCTACACACCCACCGTGACCTCGGTGTCGTCGACGCGGGTGGTGGACACGATCGGGCTGCGGTTGATCCACGGCCACACCCCGGAGGACTTCCACACCCAAGCCGAGGGCCTGCGGCACGCCTTCCGCGCCCACCGGCTCACCGTCGTGCAGACGGCACCGGGCCGGGTGGAGCTGCGGGTCTTCGCCCGCGACCCGCTCACGAAGCCGATCCCCGCCACGCCGATCGAGCGCATCCCGGCCGTGCCGGACCTGCTGTCCCTTCCGGTCGGCCTGACCGAAGCCGGAGACGTCTACCGGGTGCCGCTGCTCGGGGATCACAAGCTGATCGCCGGGAAGACCGGCGCAGGCAAGGGCTCGGTGCAGTGGTCGATCCTGCGGGCCCTCGGCCCCGGCATCGCCTCCGGGCTGGTGTGCGTGACCGGGCTGGACCCGAAGGGCGGGATGGAGCTGTATCCCGGCCGGGCGCTGTTCGCCTACTACGGCGACCAGGACGGCGAACAGATGGCCCAGGTCATCGAAGCCGCCGCCGACCGGATGACCGCCCGCGCCAAGCGGCTCCGCGACGCCGGACTCCGCAAGCACGTCCCGACCGTGGACGACCCGTTCGAGGTCATCGTGATCGACGAGGTCGCATTCCTGACCGCCTACCACCCCGACCGCAAGATCCGCGACCGCGTCAAAGCCGCTCTCTCGCTGCTGCTCTCCCAAGGGAGGGCTCCCGGGTTCGCCGTCATCGCGTCCCTCCAGGACCCGCGGAAGGAGACGCTCCCGTTCCGGGACCTGTTCCCCACCCGCATCGCGCTACGCCTGGCCGAGGACTCCCACACCGACATGGTCCTCGGCGACGGCGCCCAGGATCTCGGCGCCGCCTGTCACCTGATCCCCGACACCCTCCCCGGCGTCGCCTACGTCCGCACCGAAACCGCCAACGAACCCGTCCGCGTGCGGTTCTCGTGGATCACCGACCAGGACATCACCGAAGCCGCCACCCGCTGGCCCGCCCCCGCACCGGTCTCGGCCGGGGCTCGGGTCATCGACCTCGCCGCCCGCGACCGCAGCGGTTCACCCGGGTTCCCGGGTCAGCGTTCGGGAGCGGGGCCGATCGAGTCGGAGTCACCACCCGGCGCCTAGCCGGATCGACTACTCGGGCGGCCTGTTCCGCGCCTCCTCCTGCAGGACAAGCAGCTGCAATCCCACCGAGACCAGCGTCGTGCAGACGACGAGGGCAACCCACCCGTTCGTCGCCTGGCCCTGCACAAGCAGCACCAGGACCCAGATGAGGACCAGGACCGAAACACCCTGAGCGATCCGGGCCAACCGCCGAATCTGCATCGCCATCGCTCCATCCATCCAGCACCAACCCAACCGAAGGAAGGCACTGTGCCATGAACAGCAACCTGAACATCCGGCTCAACCCGATCATGCTCGCCCTCGGCAGCCTCGCAGCCGTCGTCGGGGGGTGGGGCCTCTACACGATGATGACCGAGATCGGCCACGCGCCCGGCTTCATCGGCGTCATCAGCATCGCCATCCTCGAACTGTTCGCCGTCGGCCTCGGCATCCACGCCGTGAAGGTCGCCCAGGACGGCGACTCCCCGTTCCCGTTCAACCTCGGCATCACCCTCATCGCGCTCCTGGCGGCCGGGGTGCAGTTCACCGCCGCGATCCAGGAAGGCAAGGGCGTCCTGTTCGGCGTCGTCATGGCCATGGCCCCCATCGCGGCCATCACGCTGTGGGTGATCGAAATGCGGCGCTTCTTCCGCCTGCGGGGCCGGGCGGCCGGAACCGTCGCTCAGCCCGCCGCGACGATCGAGCCCGCCCTGTGGCTGCGGTTCTTCGGCGCGGCGTGGGAGGCCAAGAAGTTCGCCCTCATCGACCGGACCCTCGGCGCCGACGACGCGATGAAGCTCGGCATCATCCACACCCGCCCCGTGCCGAAGGAACTCCCGGTCCCGGTCCGGCGCGACCGGGGCCTCGCCGTCGAGGACGCCATGCCCCAGCTGCGCGCTCTCACGCCCACCTACGCCCCCCAGGCTGTCCAGCCCGTCCAGCAGGTCGAGGCGGGCCAGCAGGTCCAGCCCGCACCCGCCGAGACCAGTGAGGCGACCCCGGTGGGCATGGTCGGCGTGAAGGACGGTGACGGCCCGGTCTCGTGGCACACCCACGCCGAGGTCGACCAGAACCCGCAGGCCGACCCCTACGAGCCGTACGTCGACCCGGAGTACGCGGGCCAGCGAGCCGGAGCCGCCTACAACCGCGAGGTCCTGCGCGACCAGCAGGGGCGCGACCGTCAGGCGGCCAGCAACGGGCACGTGCCCGGCTACGTCCCCGGCCGCTGAACCACCGGACGGCTCGATCACCGATGGACGACACCACCGATCCGACCGGCACCCGCCTCTCTTCCCCGGGGTGGGTGCTGGTCGGCTCCACCGGCCTCTGGGCGGCCGACTGCTTACGCCCCGGCTGCCTCTGGACCGTCACCACCTCCACCCCCGAGGCCGCCGAAACCGCGGCGCAAGGCCACGACGTCACCGATCACCCCGACTGCCAGCTCGACCATCAGCCCGAGTTCATGGAGGACGAGGCCGCGTGACCGCCCTGGACGAGAACCCCCGCACCGCAACGGCTCCTACTCCCGAGAAGGTTCGTGAGACAGGTGAAGCCCTGCACCGAGCTTCGGGGCGGATGTCACGGGTCGAGCGGGCCAAGATGCCGCTGGCTCAGGATGTCGTCGAGGCGGTCGCGGTCTCCCACGGCGTGTGCATCCGGCCGGTGCCGATGCAGGTCACCGACACCGCCACCGGGCAGCTCTCCTACGTCGACGTCCCCTGCGGCGCGACGCTGGCGTCTAAGTGCCCGTCCTGCGCCGAACGAGCCCGGCGGCTGCGGGTCCATCAGTGCCGCGAAGGCTGGCACCTCCTCGACGAACCCGACCTCACCCCTGACGCCCCCAACTCAGAGCAGCAAGCGTTGATGGTCGAGCGGGCCGACATCACAGCCGCTCGCGACCACGCCCTGAGCGCAGGGGATGAGCTGGAAGCCCTCGCCCATACCGAAGCCCTCACCGACGTCGACGCCGCCCTACGCCACGCGGGGGTGCGCGGTCAGGTAGATCCGGCCAAGGTGCAGCGGGCCACCCGGTCGACGCGCCGCCGCTCGGACGTGCCGGACCTGCCCAAGCGGCCGATGGAAGCCACCACCCTCGGCCGCACCTTCACCGGCCACGACGGCGAGGTGTTCCGGCCCTCGATGTTCCTGACCGTCACCCTCCCCTCCTACGGGCGCGTGAACACCGACGGCACACCCAAGGACGCCGACACGTACGACTACGTAAGGCAGGTCCGCGACAGCTTCGGGTTCGCCGGGCTCCTCGACCGGCTGGTGCAGAACCTCCGTCGGGTCGCGGGTTTCGAGGTCCAGTACTTCGCCACCGTCGAACCCCAGAAGCGTCTCGCCCCACACGCGCACTTCGCGATCCGCGGCACCATCCCACGCGCCCTCGTCAAGCAGGTGGTCGCCGCGACCTACCGCCAAGTGTGGTGGCCGACCACCGGTTCGGTCGTGCACTCCGACGACAACCCGCCGGTCTGGGATGACGACCTGGGTTATGTCGACGCGGCCACCGGTGTCCCGCTCACGTCGTGGGCTGACGCGCTGGCCGAGCTCGACCACGCCGACGACCTGGCCGACGAGCTCAACGCCCCCGAACTCGCCGCGCAGCCCTTCCACGTCCTGCGCTTCGGCGCTCAGGTCGACCTGCAGGGACTGCTCGCCGGGACGCCCGACTCAGAGCGCCGCATCGGCTACCTCGCCAAGTACCTGACCAAGGCCATGTCCGACGCACACGCCATCGACGACACCGACCCCCACGCCGCGAGACAGCGCGCCCACCTCGCCCGCTTGGCTGCCGTGGCGAAGGTCGAGCCGTGTGGGCCGGGGTGTGCGAACTGGCTGCGCTACGGCATCCAACCCCGCGGCGCCCACGCGGGCATAACCCCCGGCGGCTGCCGTTCCAAAGCCCACAAGAGCGAATACCTCGGCTACGCCGGGCGGCGAATCCTCGTCTCGCGCAAGTGGACCGGCAAGACCCTGGCCGACCACCGGCACGACCGCCGCGCCTGGGTCCTCGCCACCCTCGGCGTCCACCCCGAGCAGGTCGACGACGGTGACAACGAGGGCGACGAGCAAAGGCCGGCCGAATCTGCTCGGCCTGCTCGGCCCCGGGACAAGACCCGTGACCGGTACTCGTGGGCGCCCGTGGAACGCAACGCACCCATCCCGCCCCTCGCGCACCGGCTGCTGACCGCGATCGCCCAACGCTCCGGATGGCGCGCCGCCTACGAAGCCGCCCGCGACGGCAAACCACCACCCCCCGAACTTCTTTCAGCAACACCCCTCGACCCCGACCACGGAAGGAGCGCCACCGATGGAACAGAACAGCCGTGACCCCTTGCTCAGCGTCGACCAGGCTGGGGAGCTGCTCGGCACCGGCCCGAGGTTCCCGCGCCGACTCATCGCGGAGCGACGCATCCGGTTCGTGCGACTGGGCCGCCACGTGCGGATCCCGGAGTCGGCGCTGATCGAGTACATCGCCACAGGCACCGTCGAGCCGACCCCGCGCCGCGACCGTCGTGACCAGCGGGCGCGGGGGAGGGCTGCCTAGTGCCGAGCAAGAGACGGTTCGGCCGCGTCCGCAAGCTCCCGTCCGGCCGTTGGCAGGCCCGCTACCTCGGCCCCGACGGCATCGACCGGCCCGCCCCGGAGACTTTCAGCAACAAGACCGACGCCACGATCTGGCTGGCCGACCAAGAGGCCGAACTGCGGGTCGGGGATTGGCGTGACCCGGCCGCGGGCGAAACGCTGCTTGGTGAATACGCCTCCACCTGGATCGAGGAACGGCCCGGCCTCCGCCCTCGGACGGTCGAGCTGTACGAGTCGCTGCTCCGACTGCACATCGCACCGAGCCTCGGCCGCCTCCCGCTCCGCGAGGTCACCGCACCTCGGGTCCGGACGTGGCGCGCCGACCTGCTCGCCGCCGACGTCGGCCCGGTCACCGTGGCCAAGGCGTACCGGCTGCTCAAAGCCGTCATGGCCACGGCCGCCGACGACGACATCATCCGGCGCAACCCGTGCCGCATCCCCGGCGCCGGGGTCGAGCCGATCGCCGAACGGCCAACCGCCACGCTGCCCGAGGTCTTCGCCCTGGCCGACGCCGTGGGGGAGCGGTACCGCGCCCTGGTCCTGGTCGCCACCTTCACCGGCCTGCGCTTCGGTGAGGCAATGGGGCTGCGGCGCAAGCACATCGACCTCGAAGCCCGAACGCTCCGGGTCGAGGTCGTCGTGACCGAGATCGGTGGGCAACAGGTCGAGGGGCCGCCCAAGTCCGGTGCGGGCGTGCGAACCGTGACGCTCCCGGCCGCCGTCGTCCCCGACCTGCGTCGTCACCTTGACGACTTCGCCCAACCTGGCCAAGAAGGGCGCGTGTTCGTCGGCCCCAAGGGCGCAACGCCTCGGCGCAGCAACTGGCACGTGCTGTGGAGCAAGGCGACGATCAAGGTCGGCGTGGAGGGCCTGCACTTCCACGACCTTCGGCACACCGGCAACACGATGGCGGCCGCGACCGGCGCCAGCCTGCGTGAGTTGATGACCCGCATGGGCCACGGCTCGACCCGGGCCGCACTGATCTACCAACACGCCTCGCAGGACCGTGACCGCGCGATTGCCGACGCTCTCGACGTCGTCCTCGACAAGCACCACCAGGCCGCCAAACAGGCCCGGACGCCGAATCGATCGGGCACGCAACGGGCACGCAATGCCCAGACGAAGCGGGGAGACGGTCGGCCGAGTGCGGGAACTAACCGCTGACCTGCGGTGGAACGGTGGAGCGGGTGACCGGGATCGAACCGGCATGACCAGCTTGGAAGGCTGGGGCTCTACCATTGAGCTACACCCGCGTGACGCCGTGACGTCGCCTCCAAGGGCTCCGCGGCAGCGCCCGGCAACCATAGCGTGCCCCGGCTATCCTGCTCGAAGGCCGCGATCGCGCACGAACACGGCCGCGGGGTGTGGCGCAGTTTGGTAGCGCGTCCGCTTTGGGAGCGGAAGGCCCCCGGTTCGAATCCGGGTACCCCGACAATAGCTGGCGCCATCGGGCGGCGGGCGAGCTGCGAGTCACGCCCGAAGCCGTGTACCGGACACCTCGCATTGGTTACCGTCAGGCAGCCATGACCTCCTCCGCAACCGCCTCCGTGAGCACCCGACCGCCGCGCCGGTCCCGCCGCGGCGACCGGCTGCTGCTGGTGGTCATGCTGGTCCTGGCCCACCCGCTGGTCACGGTGGTCGCGCTGGCCGGGGCCGTGACGGTGGTCGCCACGCACCTGTGGTTCGTGCTGCTGCCGGTCGCGGGGCTGGTCGGGCTGAAGGTCGTGGGGAACGTGTTCGTCCCCGACGACCCGCCGGGCCGCCCGGTCGAGGCGCCGGACGAACCGGAGCTGGTCGACCTGGTCCGCAAGGTCGCCGAGAGGCTCGACGTCCATGAAGCGCTGACGGTGCGCATCGCGCCCGACGCGAACGCGTCCATGATCGTCACGCGTCAGGGGCGACGGCGGGTCAAGACCGTGCTGATCGGCTGGCCGCTGATCCGTTGCTTCAGCCCCGAGCAGCTGGTGGCCACCCTCGCCCACGAGATGGCGCACGCCCCCGAGCTGGGCGACCGGCTGTGGCTGCGCCTGGCCGTGACCCGCGAGACCCTCGTCGAGAAGCAGGGGCGGCTGCTCGCCCCGCCCGCGTTCGTCGTCCGGCCGTTGCTGAGGGCGACGCAGAAACGGTTGTGGGAGGCGGAGTTCGACGCCGATGCGCGGGCCGCCCAGCTGGCCGGCAGTGAGGCGTTGCGGGAGGCGATGCGCCGCACCGAGGGGCTCGTCGACGTGTGGGACCTGCTGGTCGAGGACTGGGTCGACTACCTCGCCGACGACGACGAGTACCCGATCGACCTCTACGCCGCCTACGCGGCCGCCGCCGGTGACCCCCACGTGCTGGCCCGGGCCCGGTTGCGTTCCGGGGCACCCGATCCCGAACCGCTGGCCGACACCCACCCCGACTGGGCGCAGCGCGCCCAGGCCCTGCCCGAGCCGCTCGAGCCGGTGCGGCCGGACGACGTCCGCCGGCTGGTCGGGCCCGTTCCGGCCCGCGGGGCGGTCGAGATCCGGGCCTGGGAGGTGATCGAGCAGTGGTGCGCCGACCAGGTGGCCTCCGCCGAGAAGGACGAGGACTGGCACCCGGTGAGCCTTTTCGACCGACCGGCCACCGCCTTCACGCCGCCGGCCGACGCCTACCGGGACGGGCTGCGCGACGGTACCGGCTCCGACGACCTGCGCGACGGCCTGCGGCGTTCGCTGACGATGATCGCCGACGGCGACGCCTGGGCCCTGGCCTGCGCGGTCGACGCCGAGCTGAACACCCTGCCCGCTGAACTCGGCCGCTGGGTCGCGAGCCGGCTGCTGGCCACCGTGCTCGGCGGCGCCCTCGACGTCGTCCTGCGCGAGGCGGGCTGGCGCCCGGCCACCCACTGGCTGACCGGCGTCCTGCTTCCCCCGGCCGCCGACCGGGGGGCGACGGAAGCGGCGGAGGAGGCGGACGACGTCCCGCTGGACCTGCAGGCCCTGGTCGTCGAGGCGGTGGAGACCCGCGAGGTGAGCCGGTTGCGGGCCCTGCTGGAGCGCGCGTAGCCCCGGCCGGCTGGTGGTCAGGGGCACCCCTCCGGCCCGGCTACGATGGCGGGTGGTCCACCGCCGTCCGTCCCAGGAGACAACGAAGTGAAGAGCGCCGTCGAGACCCTCAACCCGACCCGGGTCAAGCTGACCGTCGAGGTCCCGTTCGAGGAGCTCAAGCCGAGCCTGGACGAGGCGTACAAGACCATCGGGAACCAGGTGACCATCCCCGGGTTCCGCAAGGGCAAGATCCCGCCGCGCATCATCGACCAGCGCATCGGCCGCGGAGCCGTGCTGGAGGAGGCCGTCAACAACGCCCTCCCCGGCTTCTACTCGCAGGCCGTCGAGGAGAGCTCGATCCGCCCGCTGAGCAACCCCGAGGTCGACGTCACCGAGGTGCCCGACCCCGCCGCGGGCGGCGACCTGAAGTTCACGGCCGAGGTGGACGTCCGCCCCGAGTTCGAGCTCCCCGACCTGGACGGCGTCGACGTCACGGTCGACGACGTCGAGGTGAGCGACGAACAGGTCGAGGAGCGCCTCACCTCGCTGCGCGAGCGGTTCGGCAGCCTCAAGACGGTCGACCGCCCGGCCGCCGAGGGCGACTTCCTCAGCATCGACCTGAAGGCCTCCATCGACGGCGACGAGATCGACTCCGTCCAGGGCGTCTCCTACCAGGTCGGTTCCGGCGAGATGCTGGCCGGCATGGACGACGTCCTGCCGGGCATGAGCGCGGGGGAGACCACCACCTACAACACCCCCCTGGCTGGGGGTGACCGCGCCGGTGAGGACTCGCTGGTGACCATCACCGTGCAGTCGGTCAAGGAGCGCGAGCTGCCCGAGGCGGACGACGAGTTCGCCCAGCTGGCCAGCGAGTTCGACACCCTCGACGAGCTGAAGGCCAGCCTGCGCGACCAGGCCGGCGAGGTGGCCCGCTACCAGCAGGGCCTGCAGGCCCGCGAGCGGCTGCTCGACGTCCTGCTGGAGAAGGCCGACATCCCGATCGCCGAGAAGCTGATCGAGAACGAGGTCAAGCAGCACCTGGCCAACGAGGGCAAGGAAGAGGACGACCCGCACGGCGTCGAGGTGGCCGAGGAGGCCCGCAAGGCGTTCAAGGCGCAGATGCTGCTCGACGCGATCGTCGAGAAGCACGAGGTCCAGGTCTCGCAGCAGGAGCTGATCGAGTACCTGCTGGCCAGCGCCCAGCAGTACCGGATGGACCCGAACGAGTTCATCGGCGCCGTGGACAAGGCGGGCCAGATCCCGCAGATGGTCGCCGAGGTCAGCCGCCGCAAGGCGCTCGCCGTCGTGCTCGAGGCCGCGCAGATCAAGGACGCCTCGGGCAACACGATCAACCTCGACGACCTGTTCCCGAAGGACGGCGGCGAGCCGCTGGAGATCGACGAGCACGCGGGTCACGACCACTCGGGCCACGATCACGATCACGATCACGAGGGGCACGACCACGGTGCGCCCGTGGAGCCGTCCGGGGCCAACAACCCGGCCGCGCTGCCGAATCTCAGCATCTGAGCCCTATGCGGTGATCATGCACAAACGCACCATGCCCGTGGCGACCTCCAGATCACCGCGGGCATGGTGCGTTTGTGCATGATCACCGCAGAACCAGGGTTGATGCGCCCAGAGCGAACAACGGTCGGTTAGGGAGGATCACTGGCCGTCGCCCGCGTTACTGTCGTCAGCACCGGGTGACCCGCCCGGTGCGGCCCCGAACCAGGGGTCACGCACGAACACCTTCGGGAGCGACATAGTGAGCAACCTGATCGTTCCAGGCTCGCCCGGCTTCGACGCCAGCGCCGCCGACCCCACGGTCGCGCGCACCGCGTCGCCCGGTATGGGCTACGACGACCACGTCTACAACCGCCTGCTGAAGGACCGGATCATCTTCCTCGGCTCCGAGGTCCGCGACGAGAACGCGAACGCGATCTGCGCGCAGATGCTCCTGCTGGCGGCGGAAGACCCCAACAAGGACATCTACCTCTACATCAACTCCCCGGGCGGCTCGGTCAGCGCCGGCATGGCCATCTACGACACGATGCAGTTCGTCTCGTGCGACGTGGCCACCGTGGTGATGGGCCTGGCGGCCTCGATGGGGCAGTTCCTCCTCACCGCCGGCGCCAAGGGCAAGCGCTACGCCCTGCCGCACGCCCGCGTGATGATGCACCAGCCGCTGGGCGGCATCGGCGGTACGGCCACGGACATCAAGATCCAGGCCGAGCAGATCCTCTACATCAAGAGGCAGATGGCCGAACTCATCGCCGAGCACAGCGGCCAGTCGGTCGAGCAGGTCACCGCCGACTCCGACCGTGACCGCTGGTTCGCCGCCAGCGAGGCCCAGGAGTACGGGCTGGTCGACAACGTGGTGCGCTCCGCGCGCGACGTCAGCGGCGGCGGCGGCACCGGGGCCTGAGCCCTCGCCCCTCCGGCCCCCCACCCGTCGTCCCGGCCCGCACCGGGCGCACAGAACCAGGAGAGACCCCGATGGCAGACCTGACCCCGACCGGGCGCTACGTGCTCCCGCAGTTCGAGGAGCGCACCGCCTACGGCTTCAAGCGCCTCGACCCGTACACCAAGCTCTTCGAGGACCGCATCATCTTCCTCGGCGTGCAGGTCGACGACGCCTCGGCCGACGACATCATGGCCCAGCTGCTGGTCCTGGAGTCCCAGGACCCGGAGCGGGACATCACGATGTACATCAACTCGCCGGGCGGGTCGTTCACGGCCCTGACGGCCATCTACGACACGATGCTGTACGTGAAGCCCGACATCCAGACCGTCTGCCTCGGGCAGGCGGCCTCGGCGGCGGCCGTGCTCCTGGCGGCCGGCACCAAGGGCAAGCGGCTGGCGCTGCCGAACGCGCGGGTGCTGATCCACCAGCCCGCGATGTCCGGTAGCGACTACGGGCAGGCCTCGGACATCGAGATCCAGGCGAACGAGGTCCTGCGGATGCGTACGTGGCTGGAGGACACCATCGCCTTCCACGCCGGCAAGGACGCTGAGCAGGTGCGTAAGGACATCGAGCGTGACAAGATCCTGACTGCAGAGCAGGCGCTCGAATACGGACTGGTCGACCAGGTACTCGGAAGCCGGAAGGGCACCCCTCCGGTGACTGCTCCGGCGACCTCCTGACCCGACTCCACTCGGCCTGCCGCTGACAGGGGCAGGCCCGGTGGCGTTGAATGGAGTCGGGCCGTATCAGCTCGCCCGTGGGATGAGTCCACACGGGCGAGCGGTACACCCGGCCCTGACGAGGAAGGACTGCGCGTGGCCCGCATCGGAGACGGTGGCGACCTGTTGAAGTGCTCTTTCTGCGGAAAGAGCCAGAAGCAGGTCAAGAAGCTGATCGCCGGCCCTGGCGTGTACATCTGCGACGAATGCATCGATCTCTGCAACGAGATCATCGAGGAGGAGCTGGCCGAGGCCAGCGACCTCGGCCTCGTCGAGCTGCCGAAGCCGAAGGAGATCTTCGAGTTCCTCGAGCAGTACGTGGTCGGCCAGGAGTCGGCGAAGAAGTCCCTCGCCGTCGCCGTGTACAACCACTACAAGCGCATCCAGGCGGGTGAACCGGGCCGCCGCAACGACGAGCCGGTCGAGATCGCCAAGTCGAACATCCTGCTGATCGGCCCGACCGGCTGCGGCAAGACGTACCTGGCGCAGACGCTGGCCAAGATGCTGAACGTCCCGTTCGCCATCGCCGACGCCACCGCGCTGACCGAGGCGGGCTACGTCGGCGAGGACGTCGAGAACATCCTGCTGAAGCTCATCCAGGCCGCGGACTACGACGTCAAGAAGGCCGAGACGGGCATCATCTACATCGACGAGGTCGACAAGATCGCCCGTAAGTCGGAGAACCCGTCGATCACGCGCGACGTGTCCGGCGAGGGTGTGCAGCAGGCGCTGCTGAAGATCCTCGAGGGGACGACGGCGAGCGTGCCCCCGCAGGGCGGCCGCAAGCACCCGCACCAGGAGTTCATCCAGATCGACACGACGAACGTCCTGTTCATCGTGGGCGGTGCGTTCGCGGGCCTCGACACGATCATCTCCAACCGGAACGGCAAGCACGGCATCGGTTTCGGCGCCCAGCTGCACGAGGCCCGGTCGGAGGCGGACGCCTACGGCGACGTGATGCCCGAGGACCTGCTGAAGTTCGGGCTGATCCCCGAGTTCATCGGCCGCCTGCCGGTCATCACGACGGTCTCGAACCTCGACCGCTCGGCGCTGGTCAACATCCTCACGTCGCCGAAGAACGCGCTGGTCAAGCAGTACCAGCGGATGTTCGAGATCGACGGCGTGGAGCTGGAGTTCACCGAGGACGCGCTCGACGCGATCGCCGACCAGGCGATCCTGCGCGGCACCGGCGCCCGGGGCCTGCGCGCGATCATGGAAGAGGTCCTGCTGCCGGTCATGTTCGACGTGCCCTCACGCGACGACGTGGCCCGGTGCGTGGTGACCCGGGAGGTCGTGCTGGAGAACGTCGTCCCGACGCTCGTGCCGCGCGAGGCGCCGGCCCGCAAGCCGCGTCAGCAGCGCGGCGAGAAGTCCGCCTGACCCTCAGTTCGTGATCATGCAGAAAGGTCCCCGGACCTCGGGGTGACGGTCTCCGTCGCATCCACGGGGTGGGGGCCTTTCTGCATGATCACGAACAACTAGGAACGGTGCACGGTGGCGGCCCGGGCCTGACCCATCAGCGCGATCGGGTCGGTGACGCCGGGGCCGGCGAGCATGGTCACGATCGACCCGGCGTCCGTGGCCAGGCACACGGTCACCTTGCCCGCCGAGATGGTGCCGCAGCCGACGTAACCGCCCAGCGAACCGACGTCCTGCTCCTTCAGCACCAGTGAGGTGCCCAGCGCGCTCTGCGTGCTGAACGCCTTCTGGACCAGGGCCTTCTGGCGGTCGGCGTCGGCGTCGGTCAGGGGGCGGCTCGGCTTCGAGGCGCTCACCACGACCAGCCCCTTCTCGTACGTGCCGTACACCCCGACGTTCTGGGCGGGCAGGCCGGAGACCGACAGCGTCTTCACGATGTTGGTGGCCCGGGCGCCGCTCAGCTTGGCCCGCCCGGCCAGCGAGGTCGGCAGCGAGACGCTGGTGGACTCCCACCGGCTGGTACGCCGGTGGTCCCCGACGGACGGGACGACGACGGCGGCGATCAGCACGACGACCGCGACGACCGCGGCCCCCGCGATCGCCGGGAGGAGCCATGCGGGCAGCCGGCTGTCGGGCCGTCCGTCGTGCCCGGGACGGCGGGTGCCGGCGTGCCGGGTACCCCGCCGCTTGGTCCGCGACTCGGTGCCCGTCTCCGGACGCCAGGTCGGGCGGCCGTGGGTACCCCCGTCCTGCGGGTCGTCGGTGCCGTCCGGCGTGCGGTCGTCCTCCGGGGTACGGGGGTTCACCGGCAGGGCAGCGTCACCACTGTGCGGTTCGCGGTACTTGCCGGGACGGGCGCTCTGGGATTCGGGGGCTCGAGCCATGTGCCCCGGATCGGCACCTGGCCGCCCCGGCCTGATCACCCGTCCGGCTGAATCGGTCGGATCCGTGCTCAGGCGCGGTGCACGGTCGCGGCCCGGACCTTCTGCATCAGCGCCGCGGGGTCGGTCACCGGCGTGGCCTTGACCATCATGACCAGGGCGGCGGAGTCGGTCGCCAGGCACACGGTGGCCGTCCCGGCGCCCGCCCCGGAGCCGCTGCCGGGCGCCGCGGGCTGCGCGCAGCCGAGGTAGCCGCCCAGGCGGCCGGGATCGCCCGACTGCAGGTCCAGGCGCATCTTGCTGGACCGGCTGAAGCCCTTGACCATCTCCTCGCGGGCCTTCGCCTGGTCGGAGGGCACCATCGCCTCGTCGTTCTTGACGGCGATCACGACCATCGTGTCGTCGTCGGTGCCGTACACGCCGAGCGAGCCCGACGGCAGACCCATCCCGGACAACTGGGACTCCATCGAGGGGTCGGTCTCCTGGCGCTCGAGCCCGGTGATCATCGCGGGCAGGGTGACCGTGGTCTGCGCGAATTCGGCCTTCGCCTGCCGGTTCTGGAACATCGGGACGGCGACCGCCACACCGACCCCGGCCACGACCAGCACGATCGGCGTCACGATCAGCGCGATCGCCCAGCGGGGCAGACCGCTGCGGCGGGGTTCGAGGTACGGGTGCGGGACGACCCGGCCCTGCGGGTGGTGGGCCTGACCGTAGGCGCCGGGCGGGTAGGCCGCCGGCGGGTACGGGGGCTGCGGCTGCGGGGGCTGCGGGGTCTGTGCGTAGGGCGCCTGGGCGTACGGCGCCTGGGCCTGGGCGTACGGCGCCCCGTCCGGCGCGGCGTACGCGCCGGGGGCGCCCTGCTCGGGGACGTCGGGTGCGGCCGGGATCGGGGGCAGGTGCCGGTCAGGGGCCTGCGCGGGTGGCTGGTCCTGCGTGCTGCCCGGTCGCGGCGCGATGAAGTCGTAGTCCGGCTGCCTGTTTCCGCCCATGAGGTGCTGGATCGGGGTCTTCCGGGGCCCACCTGAGCCGGGACGGCGATCGCTGCACCCGTCCGGGTGGCGCGGCCCGGCGTCCACCCGTCGTCCGACAGGCCCGTATTGATTTCGAACCGGCCCGCCCCGATCCGTAGAATCCAGGCATGTCCGAGACCCCGGCCGAGACCCGGCCACGCCCGACGACCGACCTGCCGGCCCAGTACGCGCCGGCGGCGGTAGAGGGCCCGCTCTACGAGTCCTGGGTGGAGCGGGGGTACTTCAGGGCGCACCCGGAGTCCGGCAAGCCGCCGTACTGCATCGTCATCCCCCCGCCCAACGTCACCGGCAGCCTGCACCTGGGCCACGCGTTCGAGCACACGCTGATCGACGCGGTGATCCGCCGCCGCCGGATGCAGGGCTACGACGCCCTCTGGCTGCCGGGCACCGACCACGCGGGCATCGCCACGCAGAACGTGGTCGAACGGCAGTTGCGGGAGAAGGGCCAGAGCCGGCACGACCTGGGCCGCGAGGCGTTCGTCGAGCGGGTCTGGGAGTGGAAGGCCGAGTCGGGCGGGCAGATCCTGGCCCAGATGCGCCGCCTCGGCGACGGCGTCGACTGGACCCGCGAGCGGTTCACGATGGACGAGGGCCTGTCCCGCGCCGTCCAGACGATCTTCAAGAAGCTGTACGAGGACGAGCTGATCTACCGCGCCGAGCGCATCATCAACTGGTGCCCGCGGTGCATGACGGCGCTGTCCGACATCGAGGTCGAGCACCAGGACGACGAGGGTGAGCTCGTCGAGCTCGTCTACGGCGATCCCGACGGGGACGACCGGATCGTGGTCGCGACCACGCGGGTCGAGACCATGCTGGGCGACACGGGTATCGCCGTCCACCCCGACGACGAGCGGTACCGGCACCTGGTCGGGCGCACCGTCGAGCTGCCGCTCACCGGCCGCCGCATCCCCGTCGTGGCCGACGAGCACGTCGACCCGGAGTTCGGCACGGGCGCGGTGAAGGTGACCCCCGCGCACGACCCGAACGACTTCGAGATCGGCCGCCGGCACGACCTGCCGAGCCTGAACATCATGACCGAGGACGCCAAGATCACCGGCACCGGAACCGTTTTCGACGGGATGGACCGGTTCGAGGCGCGCACCGCGGTGCGTGAGGCGCTGGCCGCGCAGGGCCGGGTCGGCGCCGAGAAGCGGCCGTACGTGCACGCCGTCGGGCACTGCTCGCGCTCGGGTGACGTGGTCGAGCCGCGGCTGTCGCTGCAGTGGTTCGTGAACGTGGCCCCGCTGGCCAAGGCCAGTGGTGACGCGGTGCGCGAGGGCCGCGTGAAGGTGCACCCGGCGGACCTGGAGTCACGCTGGTTCGCCTGGGTCGACAACATGCACGACTGGTGCATCTCGCGGCAGCTGTGGTGGGGCCACCGGATCCCTGTCTGGTACGGGCCGAACGGCGAGGTCGTGTGCGTCGGCCCCGACGAGACGGCGCCCGAGGGCTACGTGCAGGACCCCGACGTCCTCGACACCTGGTTCTCCAGCGCGCTCTTCCCGTTCTCGACGCTGGGCTGGCCGGAGCAGACCGCCGACCTGGCCAAGTACTACCCGAACAGCGCGCTGATCACCGGCTACGACATCCTGTTCTTCTGGGTCGCCCGGATGATGATGTTCGGCATCTACGCGATGGACGGCCAGGCGCCGTTCCCGGTGATCGCGCTGCACGGCATGGTCCGTGACCAGCACGGCAAGAAGATGTCGAAGTCGTTCGGCAACACCGTGAATCCCATCGACTGGATGGACGCCTACGGCTCCGACGCGCTGCGGTTCACGCTCGCGCGCGGCGCCAACCCGGGCACCGACGTCCCGATCGGCGAGGACTGGGTGCAGGCGTCGCGGAACTTCTGCACGAAGCTCTGGAACGCCACCCGGTTCGCGTTGATCAACGGCGCGACGGTGGAGGGCGAGCTTCCGGGGTCGGATGAGCTGTCGGTGACCGACCGGTGGATCCTGTCCCGGCTGGCCGAGGTGGTCGAACAGGTCGACGCCGGCTACGAGGACTTCCAGTTCGCCAAGACCACCGAGGCGCTGTACCACTTCGTCTGGGACGAGGTCTGCGACTGGTACCTCGAGCTGGCGAAACTGCCTCTCGCCGAAGGGGGCCGGACCGCCGAGGTGACCCGCCGCGTGCTCGGCGAGGTGCTCGAGGTCGTGCTGCGCCTGCTGCACCCCGTGGCCCCGTTCGTCACCGAGTCGCTGTGGACGGCGCTGACCGGGCGCGAGTCCGTGGTGGTGGCTCCGTGGCCGGCGAGCAGCGTCGACACCGACGGCCGCACGAGCCCGCACCCGCTGCCGCCCCGGGACGCGGCGGCGGAGCGGGAGATCGAGTCGCTGCAGCGCCTGATCACCGAGGTCCGGCGGTTCCGCGCCGACCAGGGCGTGAAGCCGACGCAGCGGGTGGTCGCGAGCTTCGAGGGGCTGGACGCCGACGGGCTGGCCGGGCACGAGACGACGATCCGCTCGCTGGCCCGCCTCGACGAGCCGGGTGACGGGTTCGCGCCCTCGGCCAAGCTGGCGCTCGGGTCGGTGACGGTGCAGGTCGACCTGTCCGGCGCCGTCGACCTCGTGGCCGAGCGGAAGCGGCTGGAGAAGGACCTCGCGGCGGCCATCAAGGAACGGGTGCAGAACGGGGCCAAGCTCGGCAACGAGCAGTTCCTGTCCAAGGCGCCGGCCGAGGTGGTGGCCAAGATCAAGGCCCGGCTCACCGCGGCCGAGGCCGAGGTGGCCCGGCTCGAGGCCCAGCTGGCCGGGCTGCCGGAGGCGTGAGCGACCCGGGGGAGACGGGCGGGCCGGGGCGCACGATCCGGGTCGCCGCCGCGCTGATCCTGCACGACGGGCGCATGCTGCTCGTCCGCAAGCGCGGCACGTCCCGGTTCATGCAGGCCGGTGGCAAGCTCGAACCCGGTGAGACCGCTTCCGCCGCACTGGTTCGCGAGCTGCACGAAGAACTCGGCCTCGTGGTCGAGGCGTCGGCGCTCGAACCGCTCGGCCGGTTCAGCGCCGACGCCGCCAACGAGCCCGGGCACGTCGTGGAGTCGGAGGTGTTCCGGCTCGACCTGGCCGCGGTCCTGCCGCCGGGCACCGACCCGCTCGCCGCCGTCCAGCCCGCCGCGGAGCTGGAGGAGGTGCTCTGGTTCGACCCGCTGGGTCACGACCCCGCGCGCCCGGCGCGCGGCGACCTCGCCCCGCTGACCGAGGCGTTCGTCGTCCCCACGGCCGCCCGCCTGCTGCGCCAGGAGCGCCGCGAGCGGGCCACGTCGTTCGGGCAGGCCGCGGGCGACTACGACCGGGGCCGGCCCGAGTACCCGGCCGAGGCGGTGGCCTGGCTGCTGCCCGGTGGTGCGGAGCGGGTCCTCGACGTCGGTGCGGGCACCGGGAAGCTGACCGCCGTCCTGACCCGGCTGGCTCCGGAGGTGATCGCGGTCGACCCCGACCCGGGCATGTTGGAGGTCCTGGCCCGCAACCAGCCCTTCGTCCGGATCGAGCGGGGCACGGGGGAGCGGCTGCCGGTGGCCGACGACTTCGCCGACGCGGTGACGTTCGGGCAGTCCTGGCACTGGGTCGACCCGGTGGCCGGCTGTGCGGAGGTCGCGCGGGTGCTGCGCCCCGGTGGGCGGCTCGGGCTGATCTGGAACGTCCGGGACGAGAGCCTGCCCTGGGCGGCCGATCTCGGCCGGGCGATGCGGGCCAGGAGCGCGGGGGAGCAGATCGTCGCGGACGGCGGCCCGCAGCTGGTCGAGCCGTTCGGCCCGCTCGAGTCGTGGACGTGGTCGTGGACCCGCCGGTTGAGCCTGGACGACCTGGTCGCGATGGTCGCCTCCCGCAGCTACGTGATCGCGGCGCCGCCGGCCGAGCGCGAGGCGATCCTGGCCGACGTGCGCGCGGTCGGGGCGGCGGCCGCGACCGACGGGACGGTCGACGTGCCGTACGTGACGCACGCCTACCGGGCGACCGTGTCGAGCCGGCCGCGATAAACCCTACGGCGGAGGCGTTCTCGCGGGCTCAGGCGGCGGTGCCGCGGCGCGCGCGGGCCAGCTGGGCGTAGAGCCGGGCGTGCACGCAGCGCATCTGCGTGGCCTGCTCCTCGCCCAGCGGGTACGGCGCCACCTCGGCGCTGCGGCCCCACCGAGAGTGCACCGTCTCGGCGTCCGCGTCGGTCAGCGCCAGCACAGCGGCCGCATCGGCGACCAGCATGTCCAGCTTCCGCTGGTGGTCGAGGTCGGGCACGGCCCCAAGACCGTCGAACGGAGTGAGGTCGTGCACGGTGAACACCAGCGGCAGGTCGTGCCGTTGCAGCTCCGAGACCCACTCGGCCAGCTGGAGCGCGGGCACCCGGTCGAAGCCGAAGTGCAGGTGGACGACGTCGAGCGAGTCGGCGTGCTCCTGCACCCATTCGGGGGTGAAGACCTCGGTCGACGTGCTCGTGGAACTGAGCTCCGGGGTCGGAACGAGTGGCCGCAGGTACGGGTGGTCACCCGGGATCTGGAACACCCGGAAGAGGCCGGAACGGTCCGTGCTCATGCGAAGTCTGTCCTTCGTCCGCGGTCAGGAAGAGCCAGCGCAAGCTAGCGGCGCCCGCTGCTCCCCGCATCTCGATCACCAAGAAGAAATACCCGGTCCGGCTGTTCCCCAAACAGCTCCCCGGCGTGCCCCGGGCCGGCTCTCCGGCCGGCCCTGTGCGGCGACGACATCGACCCTAGACCCCGGCCTCCTGCCGAGTCACGAGAGGAGATACCCCCGGCGAGTCGACCGATGCGTGTGGTCCACGTCACACGCGAGGCTGCGAACTGGCGTATGTGGCGGCCGACACCCGACGATGACCCCCATGCCCGGAACGCTCCCTGACAGCTACCACGGCCTCGACCTCTCCGGCCGGTGGGAACCCCGCCTGCCCGCCTCCTACCTGGAGCACTGGGCGGCCGAGATCCCCGACGCGCCGGCGCTGACGTTCATCGACTACCTGGCCGACCGCAAGGGCCCCCGCCGCACGTGGACGTGGGCGCAGTGGGACGTCTGGACCCGGGCCGTCGCCGCCCGCCTGCAGCAGCTGGCCGGGCGCACCGACCGGGTGGCGATCCTCGCGCCGCAGGGGCCGGACTTCGTGGTCGCCTTCCACGCCGCCCTGCGCGCCGGGGTCATCTCCGTGCCGCTGTTCGCGCCCGACCTGCCCGGGCACGCCGACCGGCTGGAGCACGTGCTCGACGACAGCGAGCCGACCGTCGTCGTCACCAGCGCCGACAAGCGCGACCTCGTCGACAAGGAGCTCGCGAGCCGCGGCCTGACCGGGAAGGTGGCGGTCGTCGTCCCGAGCGAGCTGGAGACCGACGCCGCCCTGGCGGCGACCTTCGTGCCGCCGTCCGACCTGAGCCTCGACGACATCGCGTACCTGCAGTACACGTCGGGTTCGACCCGGGCCCCGGCCGGGGTCGAGCTGACCCACCTGAACCTGACCGTGAACATGTTCCAGATCATCCAGGCGCACGGCCTGAGCGACGTGGTGCCGGACGTGACGGCGGTGGCGTGGCTGCCGCTGTTCCACGACATGGGCCTGCTGCTGGGCGCGGCCGCGACCGCGATCGTCGGCGTGCACTCGGTGCTGTTCGACCCGCTGGCCTTCATCCTCAAGCCGAGCCGCTGGACGACGGAACTCGCCGCCCACCCGAACGTGTTCTCGGCCGCGCCGAACTTCGCGTACGCGGTGGCCGCCAAGAAGACCAAGCCCGAACAGCTCGAGGGCCTCGACTACTCGCGCGTCGTCGGCCTGGTCAACGGTGCCGAGCCGGTGCTGGTCAAGACCATCGACACGTTCGAGGCGACCTTCGGGCCGTACGGCCTGCCGGCCACCGCCCAGCGCCCGAGCTTCGGGCTGGCCGAGGCGACCCTCTTCGTCAGCCTCGGCGACCCCACCGACCCGCGGGTCGTCGTCCAGGCGGACGTCGCGGCGTTGCAGGAGGGCCGGCTCGTGCCGGCCGAGGGCGGCACGCCCCTCGTCTCGTGCGGGCGGCCGTTCGGCAACGTGGTGGCCATCGTCGACCCCGAGACCTCGCAGGTGCTCCCCGAGGGGGCCGTCGGGGAGATCTGGGTGCACGGGCCGAGCGTCGGTCAGGGCTACTGGCGCAAGCCCGAGGAGTCGCAGGCCACGTTCGGCGGCCGGTTGAGCGCGTCGGAGGCCGAGGCGGCGGGCGTCCCGGAGGGGCCGTGGCTGCGCACCGGTGACCTGGGCGCCTACGTGGGCCCGGACCTGTTCATCACGGGCCGCCAGAAGGACCTGATCATCATCGACGGGCGCAACATCTACCCGCACGACATCGAGCACAGCGTCCAGCACGCCCACGAGGGCATCGCGCTGCACCGGCTCGCCGCGTTCTCGGTGCCCACGGACGCGGGGGACAACGGCGAGGGCATGGTCGTGGTGGCCGAGGCGTACCGGCAGTTCCCGGACGCCGGCGCGCACCTGGCCGAGATCGAGGCCGCCGCGCGGGCCCGGGTCTCGGAGGAGCACAGCGTCGGGATGCACGAGTTCGTGCTCATCGCGTCGGACACGATCCCGTGGACGTCGTCCGGCAAGATCGCCCGGCGGGCCACCCGGCAGGCCTACCTGGACGGCACCCTGAACCGCGTCACGCCCTGACCTCGCGGTCCGACCCCGACCTCGGGGCGGGTACCCGGACGGCGGGGTCGTCGCCGCTGCGGGTGAGCGCCTCCCTCGGGCTCGCCACCCCGGTCGGACGCGCCCGGTGCGGCGTCCCGTCGTCCTGCCGTTCCCGCCGGTCCTGCGGGCGCCCGAAGTACCAGCCCTGGCCCAGGGTCACGCCGAGCTCGCGGGCGCTGAGGGCCTGCTCCCGGGTCTCGATGCACTCGGCCAGCACGGTGCCGCCGTAGGAGGCGGCGATCTCCACCACCGCCGCCACGACGGCCCGGCTGGACGGGTCGGGCAACCGGCCCACGATCTCCTTGTCGAGCTTGACGACGTCGGGTCGCAGCCGCACCAGCATGTTCAGGGACGAGTAGCCGGCCCCCAGGTCGTCCAGCGCGACGCGGCAGCCCTGCTGCCGGTAGTAGTCGAACACCCGCGACAGGTGGTCGAGGTCGGTCACCCGCTCGCTCTCCGTCACCTCGAACACGACCTGTCCGAGGTCGATTCCCGCCTGTCGGGCGGCCCGCTCGGTCGTGGCCAGGCACACCTCCGGCCGGTAGATCGTGGTGGGCAGGAAGTTCACGAACAGGGTCGCGTCGCCGAGCCAGCCGGCGGCGCCCCGCAGGGCCGACGTCCGCCCGACCCGGTCCAGCACGTGCAGCCAGCCCGCGTCGGCCGCGGCCCCGAACAACTGGTCCGGCATGATCGGCCCGTTCGGTCCCGTGGCGCGCAGCAGGGCCTCGTAGCCGACCACGTCCGCCGGGCCCGGCCCGGCCGGGGGCAGCGGGGAATCACCCGTGAGCGACACGATCGGCTGGTAGACGGCGTGGAAGGCGGTCTCCTCGTCCTCGAACAGCGGGAGCAGGTCCGCGTGCTCGGCCCGGGCCGCGAGCTGAGTCAGGCTGGACGCGGTCAGGGCCTGGGCGATCAGGTCGGTCCGGTGCGGGGCCGGGATCAGGGCCCGTACCTCGTCCGCCTCCACGGAGGTGAGGGCGGCCCGCGCGGTGCGGATCACCCACGCAGGGTCGTGGCCGCGTACCTCGATCAGTCCCGGGCCCGGCTCCGACACCCCCGGGAGATCGGCCAGGGCGTCACGCACGGCCCGTTGGTTGTGCCGCACCCGGGTGGCCAGCAGGACCCGGTCGCCGCCGCTCTCGTTCTCGGCGGCCCGTTCACAGCTGCAGCCCAGGCATCCGGACATCAGCAGCTCCTCGTCGTCGTCATGCGTCGTGCTCGCGAGCGGGCGGCGCCGGTGCCTGGACGTGCCCGGTAGCGCGTCGGCACGGACCGGGTCGGGCTTGAGCGCCGGTGGCGACACCGGAAATGAATTCCTTGATCACGGGGGTTGAGGTCTAACCTGGACCTACAGGCTTCGACCCGGCCATCACCGGTGAGCCTCCGGAAGAACGCGGCGCCCCGGCGTCGTCAGTAGAACCGGACGGGTACGGCCCGTCACAGCCGAAACGAAGCGGCCGCCCCGAGTAGTCGGCAGGGCGGCAAGCGAGGTGGTACCGCGGTGCCGCGCCGGAGGAGGCGCGTCGTCGTCCTCGTACGGCAGGTGACGTGCGAGAGGAACGACCATGACGTACCCCGTGGCGGGCGGCGACAGCGACGGCACCGCTCAGGTACCCGCGAACCCGACCTTCCCCCAGCTCGAGGCGCGGGTGCTCAAGTACTGGGACGGCGACGGCACGTTCCGGGCCTCCGTCGCGGCCCGCCCGGCCGACGGGGCCGACGGCACGATCGGCGGCAACGAGTTCGTCTTCTACGACGGGCCGCCCTTCGCCAACGGCCTGCCCCACTACGGCCACCTGCTCACCGGCTACGTGAAGGACGTCGTCCCGCGGTTCCGCACGATGCAGGGCAAGCGCGTCGAGCGCCGGTTCGGCTGGGACACGCACGGCATGCCCGCCGAGAGCGAGGCCGAGAAGCAGCTCGGGCTGAAGCACAAGAACGACATCGACGCGATGGGCGTGGCCGCCTTCAACGAGGCCTGCCGCACGTCGGTGCTGCGCTACACGCACGAGTGGGAGGCCTACGTCACCCGCCAGGCCCGCTGGGTCGACTTCGAGAACGACTACAAGACGCTCGATCTCGACTACATGGAGAGCGTCATGTGGGCCTTCAAGTCCCTCTGGGACAAGGGGCTGGTCTACGAGGGCTTCCGGGTGCTCGCCTACTGCTGGAAGGACGAGACCCCGCTCTCCAACACCGAGACGCGCATGGACGACGTGTACCGGCAGCGGCAGGACCCGGCGGTGACCGTCGGGCTGACGTTGGAGACCGGTGAGACGGCGCTGATCTGGACGACGACGCCGTGGACCCTGCCGTCGAACCTGGCCATGGCCGTGCACCCCGACATCGACTACGTCGCCGTCGAGCATGAGGGCCGGACGTTCGTGCTCGCCGAGGCCCGGCTCGCGCACTACGCGCGGGAACTCGGCGAGGACGCGGCCGAGCGGGTGGTGCGCCGGTTCAAGGGCACCGAGCTGATCGGGAAGCGGTACACGCCGCCCTTCCCGTACTTCGCCGGCCACGAGAACGCGCACCAGGTGCTGTCCGCCGACTACGTGTCGACCGACGAGGGCACCGGGATCGTCCACATCGCACCCGCTTTCGGTGAGGAGGACAAGGTCGTCACCGACGCCGCCGGGATCACCCCGGTCGTGCCGGTCGACTCCGGTGGCCTGTTCACCACCGAGGTGCCGGACTACGCCGGCCAGCTGGTGTTCGACGCGAACAAGCCGATCATCGCCGACCTCAAGGCCGGGACCGGCGCGGTGACGGCCGGCACGGTGCTGCTGCGGCAGGAGACGTACGACCACCCGTACCCGCACTGCTGGCGGTGCGGCAACCCGCTGATCTACAAGGCGGTCACGTCCTGGTTCGTGAAGGTCACGGACATCAAGGACCGGATGGTCGAGCTCAACCAGGAGATCACCTGGACGCCCGAGCACGTCAAGGACGGCTCGTTCGGCAAGTGGCTGGAGAACGCCCGCGACTGGTCGATCAGCCGGAACCGGTACTGGGGCAGCCCGATCCCGGTGTGGGTGAGCGACGACCCGGCCTACCCGCGGGTCGACGTGTACGGCTCGCTGGCCGATCTCGAGCGCGACTTCGGCGTGCCCGTCACCGACCTGCACCGGCCGTTCGTGGACGAGCTGGTCCGCCCGAACCCGGACGACCCGACCGGGAAGTCGATGATGCGCCGCACCCCCGAGGTGCTGGACTGCTGGTTCGAGTCCGGGTCGATGCCGTTCGCCCAGGTGCACTACCCGTTCGAGAACCGCGAGTGGTTCGAGCACCACTACCCGGGCGACTTCATCGTCGAGTACATCGGGCAGACCCGCGGCTGGTTCTACACCCTGCACGTGCTGGCGACGGCGCTCTTCGACCGGCCGGCGTTCAGAACCTGTGTGTCGCACGGCATCCTGCTCGGTTCCGACGGGCGCAAGATGTCGAAGAGCCTGTCGAACTACCCCGACGTGCGCGAGGTCCTCGACCGCGACGGCGCCGACGCGATGCGCTGGTTCCTGATGAGCTCGCCGGTGCTGCGCGGCGGGAACCTGATCGTCACCGAGCAGGGCATCCGCGACGGTGTGCGCCAGGTGATGCTGCCGCTGTGGAACACCTGGTACTTCCTCGCCCTGTACGCCAACGCGGCGCACGGCGGGGCGGGGCACGTCGGCCGGTTCCGGACCGACTCGCCGGCCGTGCTCGACCGGTACGTGCTGGCCAAGACTCGCGACCTGGTCGAGACCGTGAGCGCGCAGCTCGACGTGTACGACATCGCCGAGGCGTGCCAGAGCGTGCGTGAGTTCCTCGACGTGCTGACCAACTGGTACGTCCGCCGCTCGCGCGACCGGTTCTGGGCCGAGGACGCGGACGCCTTCGACACCCTGCACACCGTGCTCGAGGTGTTGACCCGGGTGCTGGCGCCGCTGCTGCCGCTGACCACGGAGGAGATCTGGCGGGGCCTGACCGGCGGCCGCTCCGTGCACCTGAGCGACTGGCCGACGGTCGACGAGCTGCCCGCCGACCCCCAGCTGGTGGCCGCCATGGACGCCGCCCGCGAGGTGGCCTCGGCCACGCTCGGCCTGCGCAAGGCCCAGAACCTGCGGGTCCGCCAGCCGCTCGCGGCGCTGACCGTCGTCCACCCCGATCCCGATGCCCTGCAGGCATTCTCGGCGGTGCTGGCCGACGAGGTGAACGTCGAGGAGGTGCGCCTGGTCGCGCTCGACGACGCGGCCGCCTCGGCGGTCGGGGTCACCCAGCGGCTGTCCGTCAACGCCCGGGCCGCCGGCCCGCGGCTCGGCAAGGGCGTCCAGCAGGTGATCAAGGCGGCCAAGGCGGGGGACTGGGAGCTGCAGGACGACGGCACGCCGGTCTGCGGCGGCGTCCCCCTGGTCGAGGGCGAGTACACGCTCGAGACCGTGGTGGCCGACGAGTCCGCGCACGCGGCGGTCGCGGTGCTGCCCGGTGGCGGGTTCGTCGTCCTCGACACCGAGCTGACGCCCGAGCTGGAGGCCGAGGGCTGGGCGCGGGACCTGGTGCGCCAGATCCAGGACGAGCGCAAGGCCGCCGGGCTGCACGTGTCGGACCACATCGCCCTGGCGCTCACGGTCCCGGCCGACCGGCTCGACGCCGTGCAGGAGTTCGACGAGCTGCTGCGCCGGGAGACGCTGGCCGACCGCCTCGACGCGACCCCGGGTGACGCGCTCACCGTGACGGTCGCCCGCGCCTGACCCTCCTCGTGATCATGGAAACTTCTAGTCGGACCGTGTGCGTCACGGCCGGACGAGCGTGAAAGCCGGACTAGAAGTTTCCATGATCACGAGCTGAAGGGGGTGCGCAGGGCGGTCAACGTCTCGCGCTCGGCGTCCGAGACCGGGACCGGCGTGTGGCCCTCGACGGTGACCAGGGTGGCGTCGCACAGGGCGTGGCACATCTCGCCGCCGCCGTCGCCCAGCCCGACCCCGGCGGCGAAGAGCGCCAGGCTCACGGTGACCGACGTCGTCCCGACGCGCAGCACCCCGGCGCCGATCCGGTACGCGCGCGGGTGCAGCACCTCGTCCAGGTAGTCGATCTCGACGTTGGCCACGACCCGGTGCCGGCTCCGGTGGTCCGGGTTCCCGCCGCCCAGGTGGTGGCGCAGGAAGTGGGCCCGCGCGTCCTCGAACCAGGCGCCGATCACGACGTTGTTGACGTGCCCGAGCACGTCCATGTCGCGGAACTGCGAGCGCAGCTCGTGCACGAACGGGTAGCTGTCGATCCGGCGGCGGCGCGGCTCTGATCGGCGATTCGATGAAGACACGGGCGACACCGTAACGGGCCTCAAATACTCAGGTGGCCAGCCACTCCCGCGTGCGGCGCACGAACGGACGCATACCGAAGTGCTCGGCCTGCACGAGGCCGCGGCGCAGGTCGTCGTCGGCGTCGGGCCGCCCCAGCACCTTCTTCAGCGCTCCGCGATGGAAGGCGACCGGCCCGACGACGGTGAGCCCGGCCCACATGACGACGATCGCGTCGCCGTACGACTCCAGCCGCTCGAGCATCGTGGCGGCCCGCTCGGCGTCGCGCAGTTCCACGTACACGTCGGCCAGCAGCAGCGTGTGCACCATCTCGCGCACGCCCTTCGACGGGTGGGTGCGGAACCGCTCGGCGACGGCCAGCGCCTCGTCCCGGCGGCCGGCCTGGGCGTGGGCCTGGGCCACGACGATCAGGAAGTCCTGGTCGAGCGTCGCGACGTCGGTGATGTTGGGGATCAGGTCGGGCAGCCGCCGCTCGTGCCAGGCCGCGATGCCCTCGACCGTCTCCCGGCTCAGGCGGCCCATCGCCGCGGCGGCCGGGGACACCGTGGGGGCCTCGGCGACCGCCCGGTCGCCGAGGGCCCGCGCCTCGTCGTAGTCGCCGCGGGCCAGCGCCATGCCCACGTCCCACCACAGCTGCAGCAGCAGGTGGTCACCCGCGCCGCGTCGCTGCGCGAGTTCCGCGTACCGACGTGAGACGGCCTCGGCCTCGTCCCGGCTGCCCGTCTCGAACAGGGAGCAGCGCAGCAGGTGCAGCACCGTGCCGTCGTAGGCCGGGTCCTCGCCGACCTCGGCCTGCATGCGCCGTACCAGGTCTAGCCGGTGCCGGGCCCAGGCCGGCGACCAGTGGGCCACGTAGTCGGCGACCATCGCGCGCACCCGGGCCGCCCGGTCCGTCCCGGCCAGCCGCAGGGCACGTTCCGGCAGGTCCTCGGCGTCGTACCCCTTGGAGGCCCGCTGGACGGCGGTGGCCGACAGCAGCGCCGAGTGCAGGTGGTCGGGCAGGGCCGGGCCGCGGGCGACGGCCTCGGCCAGGAGGCCCGGATCGGTGGCGCCGATCGCGGCCATCGCGCCCCAGAAGCCCCCGATCCCGTCCGCGGCGGCGGCCAGGGCGGCCTGGGCCAGCCGGACGTCGTCGCCGAGGGATCGTGCGGCGTCCGCAGCCGCGCGCAGGTGCTCGGTGCCCTCCTCGAGATGGCCCAGCCGGCGTCGGGCCCGGCCGAGGACGAGCAGCAGGTCGGCGGCCGTCGCCGTGCCGTCGGCCGCGTGCACGAGCCCGCGTTCGGCGAACGTGACCGCCTCGGACTCGGCGGAGCGTTCGAAGGCCTCCCGGGCCGCCCGCAGGCAGGCGGTCGCGGCGCTCGTCGACGGGCCCGCGGCGGCTGCCTCGCTGCGGTGCCAGGCGATGGCGGCCGCGGAGGTCGCCGCGGTGGCCCCCGCCTCGAGGGTGGCGGCGAGCCTGAGATGCAGGTCCGCACGGCGGGCCGCGCCGAGGTCGTCCAGCAGCACCTCGCCGAGCAGGGCGTGCGCCAGCGCGAGCTGGCGGGCCGGGGAGATCCGCAGCACGCCCTCGCGCACGGCCTCCTCGACCGCGACCTCGACCCGGTCGAGGTCGAGCCCGGTCGCGGCCGCGGCCAGGCCGGGGGAGAGGTCCCGTCCGGCCACCGTGACGGTCTGCGCCACGGTGAGGGCGTCGTCACCCAGCCCGGCCAGCCGGGCCCGGATGACGTCCCGCACCGAACCGGGCAGCGCCGGGCCCGAGGGGCGGGCGAGTTCCGTGACGAAGAAGGGGTTCCCGCCGGACCGCTCGGTCAGCGCCGACGACTCCTCGGGCGTCCACTTCCGCCCGCTGAGGCGGCCGGCCAGGGCCGCGACCTCGGCGTCGCCCAGCGGGCGCAGGTCGAGCCGGACCGACCCCGGCGACCGGGCGGCGCCGGCCAGGGCCCGGGTCAGGTCGGGGCCCGTGGCGTCGGCCCGCACGGTCAGCACCAGCAGGACCGGGGAGCGGTTCAGCTCGCCCAGCACGACGTCCAGCACGTGCAGCGAGTCGGCGTCGGCCCACTGAACGTCGTCCAGCACCACGACCAGGCCGCCGTCGGGGGCGGTGCTCGCCTCTGCAGCCAGGCGACGCGCGATGTCCAGGCCGAGCGCGAACCGGCCACCGGCGTCCGCCTGGGTCGCCGGGAGGCCGCCGACCACCTGCTGCCAGGCCCAGTAGGGCGGGACGCCGGGCGTCTGCGGCCACCGCCCCCACCGCGCGGTGGCCGCCGGGTGCCGGGCCAAGAACGCTTCTACGAGAGCGGTTTTCCCGATGCCGGGTTCGCCCGAGATTACGACGACCCGGCCCCGACCGGCGCGCGCCGACGTCCAGGCCCGGTCGAGTTCGGCGAGCGGTTCGTCCCGGCCGACGAACCCGTCCGCCGGTGCGGCGGTCTTCGAATTGGACGAGGCATCGGACGGCGGGCCGGACGGCGGGCCGGACGAGGGCGGCCGGTCCACCGGTCCGGACGCGGCCAGGTCGGGGTCCTGCCGGAGCATCGCCTCCTCCAGAGCCCGCAACTGCGGCGAGGGGTCGATGCCGAGCTCGTCGGCCAGGTGGGCGCGGGTGCGGCGCAGCACCTCCAGCGCCTCGCCCTGCCGGCCCACCCGGTAGAGGGCCCGGGCGAGCAGCAGCTGCAGCTTCTCGCGCAGGGGGTGGGCGGCCGCGGGCAGCAGCAGGTCGCCCACGGTGCGCGGGTCACCGGCGCCGGACAGCCGCGCCTCCGCCAGCAACTCGACCGCCACCAGGTGCAACTCGGCGAGGCGGGCGGCGACGGGGCCGACGTCCGGCACGTCCGCGACCTCGGCCAGCGGGTCGCCCCACTGTTCCAGGGCGGGTTGCAGGAGCGCGGGGATCTGCGTCGTGCGGCCCGCGTCGTGCAGTTCCACGCAGCGGCGCACCGCGAGCGCGAACCGGCCGGCGTCGACCGACTCCTCGGGCAGGACGATGCGGTAGCCGGTGCCGCGGGTCTGCAGGATCTGCGCGTCGCCGGCGGCCACGCCGGGTTCGATGCCCCGGCGCATCCGGGCCACGTAGCCCTGCAGCGTCGTGCGGGCGCTGGCCGGGGGCTCGCCGCGCCACAGCTGGTCGGCCAGCACCCCGGCGTCCACCACGGCCCCGCCCGCGGCCACGAGCAGGGCGACGATCTCGGTCGGCCGGCGCCCACCGAGATCGACCTCCACGCCGTCCCGGCGGACCGTGGTCCGGCCGAGGACGGTGATCTCGACGTTCATCGCTGCCGAGCGTAGAGGGGGTCGGGGGGACTGGGCTTCACGCGCCGGTCCGGATCGGGTTGCGGCGCAGCCAGACTGCGGCGCCGAGCACCCCGACCAGGGCGGCGAAGGCGCCGGTCTCGGTGCCCGTCCAGCCGGTCGCGTCGCGGGTCACGGTGAGCGGTTCGACTGCGTGGTACAGCACGGCGTTGAACACGGCGTGGGCCACCACGCCGGGCCAGATCCCGTAGCGCAGCTGCATCGAGGAGAGCACGGCGCCGAACGCCGTCGTGCCCACGGTGAAGGCGGTCACGGCGAACCAGACGGGCACGCCCTCGGGGGTGCCGCCCAGCCAGACGATGAGCGGGACGTGGAAGGCCGACCAGGCCAGACCGCCGCCCAGCACGACGAGCCGTGGCCCGCCGAGGCGCGCCAGGCGGGTGGTCAGCAGACCGCGCCAGCCGACGTCCTCACCGAGGGCGAGCAACACGTACGGCGCGGCCAGCACGGTCAGGCCGCCGAGCGCGGTCAGCAGCGTCGTGCCGTCGGCGTGCGTGTCGAGGCCACCGGTCCCAGTCAGCCAGACCAGCGTCCCGGCGCCCAGGACGACGGCCACCGAGTAGGCCCAGGCGCTCGCCAGCGACCGCCACGGGGCCCGCCGGAAGCCCCACCCCTCGCCGCGGCGTCCGACGGTGAACCGGGCCGCGAGTGCTCCGAGCAGGGGGAAGAAGGCCTGCCCGTACATCGCGGCGGCGCCGAGCGGGGTGGCGTCCTCGATGTGAGTCACGTCGACGCCCTCGTTCCAGGCGACCACGGTGCTCACGCCGATGAGGCCGAAGGTGACGGCCAGGAAGACGGCGATCTCGCGACGGGCGGTGCGCTCGTACGCCGGCGCGGGCCCGTCGGTGGGGGACGGTTCGGGCGAGGTCGGGGCGCTCTGTTCGGCGGGCGCGGCGAGCGGGTGGACGGCGGTCATGACGATTCCTTCCATCGGTTGATCTCGGACGCCGATCACCCTCGCCGGGCCGACTTGCGCGTCGCTTGCGCCGGACTGGGCCGGGCCGAACCGCACGCCCAGCGCAGCACCAGCGGCGGGGCGCACGATCGTGGGCATGGACCAGGACCTCCCCGATGACCGGCCGGGAACGGCCGATGTCACCCTCACCGCCCACCAGCGGCTGCGCCTCGCGCGCGCCCCGGGCGCGACGCTCGACGTCCAGGTGCTGGGCGGTTCGCTGAGCGAGCCCGCGGTCGTGGACGGGCGGGTGCACCTGGGTGCCGGGCGCCCGTGGCGGGTGCAGGCCGGGGCGGACGGCGCCGTGCTGCGGGTCCGGGCCATCCCGCCGGGACCGGAGCGGGTGCTGGAAGCCCTCGTCCGACGTCCCGAACCGGACCTGCAGTCGCTGGTCAGCCTGGGTGCCGATCACGGGGTCGAGCTGCTCCCCGACTAGTCTCGACGCCGTGAGCAGGGTGCAGGGTCGTGGTCCGCAGCGGGACGCCAAGCAGGCCGAACAGGAAGCGGCGGCGCAGGCCCGGATGGCCGAGGTCTACCGGGAGATCATGCTGCGCGCGCCGGAGCACGACCTGGTGCCCAGCCTCGACCGGATCGCCGAGGTCTGCCGGCTGCTCGGCGACCCGCAGAAGGCCTACGAGGTGGTCCACGTCACCGGGACCAACGGCAAGACGAGCACGACCCGCATGATCGAGCGGCTGCTGCGCGAGCACGGCCTGCGCACCGGCCGGTTCACCAGCCCGCACCTCAACGACGTGCGCGAGCGGATCACGATCGACGGCGACCTGCTGCCCCGCGAGCAGTTCATCTCCACGTACGAGGAGGTCCTGCCCTACGTCGAGATCGTCGACGCGGCTTCGGCGCGGGACGGCGGGCCGCGGATGACCTTCTTCGAGCTCCTGGTCGCGATGGCCTTCGCGGCGTTCGCCGACAACCCGGTCGACGTGGCCGCGATCGAGGTCGGGATGGGCGGGTCGTGGGACGCCACCAACGTGGCCGACGGCCGGGTCGCCGTGGTCACGCCGGTCGCGATCGACCACGAACGGTTCCTCGGCCACACCGTCGGCGAGATCGCCACCGAGAAGGCGGGGATCATCAAACCGGGGGCGACGGCGGTGCTCGCCGAACAGCACCCCGACGCCCTCGACCCGTTGCTGCGCCGGGCCGCCGAGGTGGGTGCGAGCGTGTTGCGCGAGGGCTACGAGTTCGGGGTGCTGGGCCGGGAGGTGGCCCTGGGCGGCCAGCTGCTGACCCTGCGCGGTCGCGAGAACCCTTACGAGGAGATCTATCTCCCGCTGCACGGTGCCCACCAGGCCCGGAACGCGGCGGCCGCCCTGGCGGCGGTCGAGGCGTTCCTGGGGGCCGACAGGCTGTCGATCGACGTGGTCCGGGCCGCCTTCGAGGACGTCACCTCGCCCGGCCGGCTCGAGGTCGTCCGGCGTGGTCCGACGGTGCTGGTGGACGCCGCGCACAACCCGGCCGGGGCCGCCGTCCTGGCCGACGGGCTCGAGGAGGCGTTCGGCTTCTCGAAGCTCATCGGGCTGGTCGCGGTGCTGGCGGACAAGGACGCCGACGGCATCCTCGGCGCGCTCGAGCCCGTGCTCGCCGAGGTGGTGATCAGCCGCACGTCGTCGCCGCGCTCGATGGACGTCGACGAGCTGGCCGAGATCGCGATCGACGTGTTCGGCGAGGACCGGGTGCACGTGCGGGAGCGGCTGGACGACGCCCTCGACTTCGCGATCGGGCTCGCCGAGGCGGGGGGCGAGTTGGGCGGTGGGGTGCTGTGCACCGGGTCGGTCACCATGGCCGCGGACATCCGCACGCTGCTGCGCATCGCCTGAGGGTGGTCCGGCGGAGCCGCTAGGTAACGCTTTGAACTTTGCGTGGACGAAGTTCTAGGCATCCCGCCGAAAGCCGTCTATGGTCCCTGTGACGGGCGTTACATGGACGTGACGACGGGAGACGCGATGAAGCGGGTCGGCGTGAGGCCGGAGAACGGGCACCAGACTCGTCTGCTCCGCCTGCTGCGCGACCACGGCCCGCGCTCCCGGGCGGAACTCGGCGAGGCCGTGGAGCTCTCGAAGTCCAAGGTGGCGATCGAGCTCGACCGCCTCGGCGAACTCGGGTTCGTCGACGTCGTGGGCCTGGCCGCCTCCCGCGGCGGTCGCCGCTCCCAGATGGTCGCGCTGTCCTCCGGGCTGCGGTTCATCGGCATCGACATCGGCGCCACCTCCATCGACGTCGCCGTGACCGACGGCGAGCTGCGCCTGCTCGGCCACGCGGCCCGCCCGACGGACGTGCGCGAGGGGCCGACCGTCGTCCTCGACCAGGCCCTCGACCTCGTCGCCAAGGTGCGCGCCGACCTCGGCGAGCAGGCCTGCGACGGGGTGCAGGGCGTCGGCGTCGGCGTGCCCGGCCCGGTCAGTCAGCGCGAGGGAGCGCTGGTCGCCCCGCCGATCATGCCCGGCTGGAGCCACTTCCCGATCCGGGACATGCTCGGCGCCGCGCTCGGCGCCCCGGTCATGGTCGACAACGACGTGAACATCATGGCGCT
The DNA here is from genome assembly GCF_044465595.1 of Spongisporangium articulatum. Taxonomy (NCBI): domain Bacteria; kingdom Bacillati; phylum Actinomycetota; class Actinomycetes; order Kineosporiales; family Kineosporiaceae; genus Spongisporangium; species Spongisporangium articulatum. The sequence goes on from NZ_JBITLV010000002.1 coordinate 397,783, forward strand.
CGGCGAGCTGCACGCCGGTAACGCGCGCAACGTCGACGACGTGCTGTTCGTGAAGATCGGCACCGGCATCGGGTGCGGGATCGTGCTCGGCGGCGACATCCACCGCGGGGTCACCGGTTCCGCCGGCGACATCGGGCACGTGCAGGTGGACGACGCCGGGCCGCTCTGCACGTGCGGCCGGACCGGGTGCCTGGAGGCCTTCTTCGGCGGCGCCGCCCTGGCCCGCGACGGCGAGGCCGCGGCGCGGGCCGGGCGGTCGGGGTGGCTGGCCGACGTCCTGGCCCGTGACGGCGCCGTCCGTGCGCTCGACGTGGGCGCGGCCGCGGCGGCCGGTGACGCCGTCAGCGTGCAGCTGGTCCGCGACGGCGGGCGCCGGCTCGGTCAGGTGCTGGCCGCGCTGGTCAGCTTCTTCAACCCCGGGCTCGTCGTGATCGGCGGCGGCCTGGCCGGTCTCGGACATCCGCTGCTGGCCGAGATCCGCAGCGTCGTCTACCGCCGGTCGCTGCCCCTGGCGACCGGGAACCTGCCCATCGTCCTGTCCGAACTGGGTGACTCCGCAGGAGTCGTCGGCGCCGCCCGGCTCGTCTCCGAATCCGTCTACAGCACGACCTAGCCGACCGAACGTAGCCCCCACATGCCCACGGACCCGCGGCCGCCCGGCCGGCGGGGTGATGCCGCACGCCCTGTTCCAGTCGATCCAGTCCGATCCACGAGGAGGTGACCAGGTGACCGACGCACTGCTGGCCATGCACGGCATCGTCAAGGACTTCCCGGGCGTGCGCGCCCTCGACGGGGTCGACCTCGACGTGCGCGCCGGGGAGGTGCACTGCCTGCTCGGCCAGAACGGGGCCGGGAAGTCCACCCTGATCAAGGTTCTCGCGGGGGCCCACCGGCCCGACGGCGGCACCGTGCACTGGCAGGGCGAGGAGGTCGACTTCACCTCGCCGTCGGCCGCGCTCAAGCACGGCATCGCCACCATCTACCAGGAGCTGGATCTCGTCCCGGGGCTGACGGTCTCAGACAACATCCACCTCGGCCGCTGGGAGTCCAGCGCCGGGTTCGTCCGCCGGGGCGCGCAGCACGCCGCCACCCGCGACCTGCTGCGCCGCCTCGGCCACCCGGAGATCCCGGCGCAGCGCGAGGTCGGGCGCCTGTCGGCGGCCCAGCAGCAGATCGTCAGCCTGGCGCGGGCTCTCGCGCAGGACGCGCGGCTGATCGTGATGGACGAGCCCTCCGCGGTGCTGGCCCACGACGAGGTGGACAACCTGTTCCGGGTCATCCGCGACCTGACGGCCGCCGGCGTCGCCGTCGTCTACATCTCGCACCGGCTGGAGGAGATCCGGACGATCGGCGACGTCGTGACCGTCCTGAAGGACGGCCGGACCGTCGCCACCCGCTTGCCGGCCCGCGACACGCCCACGCGGGAGGTCGTCGCCCTGATGACCGGGCGCACCGTGGAGTACCTGTTCCCGCCCCGCCCGGACGGTGAGCGGGACCTGGGGGCCGAGCTGCTCGTCGTCGAGAACCTCGCCCTGACCGGCGCTTTCGAGAACGTGTCGTTCGCCGTCCACGCCGGGGAGATCGTCGGCATCGCCGGGTTGGTCGGCGCCGGACGCACCGAGGTGCTGGAGACCGTCTACGGTGCCCGGCACCGGACGTCCGGCACCGTGACGATGGAGGGACACGCGCTGCCGCCGGGTCGGGTCCCGGCCGCGGTGCGACGCGGGCTCGGCCTGGCCCCGGAGGAGCGCAAGAGCCAGGCGTTGCTGCTCGGCGACAGCGTCGCCCGCAACGTGGGCCTCGCGTCCCTGCCCCGGCTGTCGCGGTTCGGCTGGCTGGACCGGGCCGCCGAACGGCGCGAGGCCGACGAGACGACCCGCAGCCTCGACGTCCGGCCCGCCGGGGTCGACCGGGCCGCGCGCACCCTGTCCGGCGGCAACCAGCAGAAGGTGGTTCTCGCCCGCTGGCTGCTCGGCTCCACTCGGCTCCTGCTGCTGGACGAACCGACCCGCGGCGTGGATGTGGGCGCCCGGTCCGAGATCTACGCCCTGATCCGGCGGCTGGCCGACAGCGGGATGGGCGTCCTGCTCGTCTCCAGCGAGGTGCCCGAGGTGCTCGGCCTCGCCGACCGGGTGCTGGTCATGCGTGAGGGGCGGGTCGTGCACGACGGGCCCGCGACCGGACTCGACGAGCACCGCGTGCTCGACCTGGTGATGGAAGGGAGCAACATATGACCAGCGAGGCGGCCGTACCGGCCAGCACCCCCGTGGGCCGGTGGAACGCGCTGCGCACCACCGAGATCCGCAACCTGGGCCTGGTGGTCGTGCTCATCGTGCTGTGCGTCGTCGGGGCCGCGACGAGCGAGAACTTCCTGACCACCGACAACCTGCGCAACATCCTGGTCAGCTCGTCGGTGATCGGCGTCGTCACGGTCGGGGCGACGTTCGTGATCATCGGCGGTGGCATCGACCTGTCGGTGGGTGCCCTGGTCGCGCTCGCGTCCGTGTGGGCCACGACGGGCGCCACCCAGTCGTACGGGCCCGTCGTGATGGTGCTGTGCGCCGTGCTGGTCGGGGCCGGGGCCGGGCTGGTCAACGGGTTGCTGATCGCCTACGGGCGGCTGGTCCCGTTCATCGTCACCCTGGCCATGCTGGTCAGCGCTCGCGGGCTGGCCGCGCGGATGGCCGACAACCGTACCCAGATCGTCGAGCAGAACGGCATCAAGGAGCTGGCGACCAGCGACGTGCTCGGCGTCCCCGCGCTCGTCCTGGTGCTGGCCGCCGTCGCGGTCGCCGGCTGGGTCCTGCTGAACCGCACCACGTTCGGGCGCCGCACCTTCGCCATCGGCGGCAACGCCGAGGCCGCCCGACTGGCCGGGATCGACGTGCGCCGGACGACGGCCCTGCTGTACCTGCTGTCCGGCACCACGTGCGGCATCGCGGCCGTGATGATCATGGCTCGCACCACGACCGGGTCCAGTACCCACGGGAACCTGTACGAACTCGACGCCATCGCCGCGGTGATCATCGGCGGCACGCTGCTCAGCGGCGGTCGCGGCACGCTGGTCGGTTCGATTCTCGGCGTCCTGGTCTTCACCACGATCACGAACATCTTCATCCTCAACAACCTGGCGACGGAGACCCAGAACATCGCCAAGGGGCTGATCATCGTCGGCGCGGTGTTGCTGCAGCGCCGCACCGGTCGGGAGGGCACCGGCTGAGAAGGGTCATCGCCGAAGGGCATTTCATCCGCACATCCATCCAGCACCTCAATGCAACGACGCCTGGGAGGCTCACCATGGACCGCAACGCACTCTTCCTCGACCGCCGCCGCCTGCTGTTCGGTGCGGGCGCCGTCGCCGGCGCCGGACTGCTCGCCGCCTGCACGGGGCAGGGCTCCGACGGCGAGACCACCGGCGCCAACGTCGGCGTGAACAGCGGCGACAACGACCAGAAGGGCACGGCCGTCACGATCGGCTTCTCGGCCCCGGCCGCCGACCACGGCTGGATCGGCGCCATCACCACCAACGCCAAGGCGCAGGCCGGCCAGTACGAGGACGTCACGCTCGAGGCCGTCGAGGGCAGCAACGACGTCAACCAGCAGATCAGCCAGGTCGAGACCCTGATCGCCAAGAAGGTCAACGCGCTGGTGATCCTGCCGTTCGACGGCAAGGCCCTCACCGAGGTCGGGATCAAGGCGATGGAGGCGGGCATCCCCGTCATCAACCTGGACCGGGTGTTCTCGTCGCCGCGCGGGGCCCGGGCCTGGATCGGCGGCGACAACTACGGCATGGGTGCGGCCGCCGGCCAGTACATCGCCGAGCAGATGAAGGCCAAGGGCATCTCCGACCCGAAGATCGCCGAGATCCAGGGCATCGCCAACCTGCCCCTCACCCAGGACCGCAGCCGCGGCTTCAAGGAGGCGCTGGCCTCGGCGGGCTTCAAGGTCAGCAACCAGGTCTCGGCCGAGTTCACGGTCGAGTCGGGGCAGCAGGTGACCAGCAACCTGCTCCAGGCCGCCCCCAAGCTCGACGCCGTCTGGAACCACGACGACGACCAGGGTCTCGGCGTACTGGCCGCGATCGACCAGGCCAAGCGGACCGAGTTCATCATGGTCGGCGGCGCGGGCTCGCGGAACGCGATGGAGCTGATCAAGGCCGACAGCGGCGTCCTGAAGTGCACGGTGACCTACCCGCCGAGCATGGCGTCGTCGGCGATCAAGCTGGCCCGGCTCGTGGCCCAGGGCAAGGGGATGTCCGACCTGGTCGAGAACGAGGTCCCGGCGTCCATCACGCTGGCCAGCGCGACCGTGACCAAGGAGAACGTCGACAAGTACCTGCCGCTGGGCTTCGCGTCCTGATGCCCACCGACACGACGAGCGGGGCCGGGCGCACGCTCGGCGTCGCGATGATCGGGTACGCGTTCATGGGTGCGGCCCACTCGCAGGCGTGGCGCTCGGCAGGTCGGTTCTTCGACCTGCCGAGCACCCCGCGCCTGCAGGTGCTGTGCGGGCGGGACGCCGGGGCGGCCACCGCCGCGGCGGCCCGGTACGGGTGGACCGAGGTCGAGACCGACTGGCGTCGGGTGCTCGAGCGGGACGACGTGCAGCTGGTCGACATCTGCACCCCCGGTGACACCCACGCCGAGATCGCGGTGGCCGCCCTCGAGGCCGGCAAGCACGTGCTGTGCGAGAAGCCGCTGGCCAACTCGGTTCCCGAGGCGGAACGGATGGCCGAGGCGGCCGCCGTCGCGCAGGCCCGGGGCGTGCTGTCCATGGTCGGCTTCAACTACCGCCGGGTCCCGGCGATCGCGCTGGCCCGGAAACTCGTGGCCGACGGGCGGATCGGTGAGGTCCGGCACGTGCGGGCCCAGTACCTGCAGGACTGGATCGTCGATCCGCAGTTCCCGCTGGTCTGGCGGTTGCAGCGCGAGCGGGCCGGTTCGGGGGCGCTGGGCGACATCGGGGCGCACATCGTCGACGCCACCCAGTTCATCGTCGGCGACCAGCTCGCCGGGGTGAGTGGCCTGACCGAGACGTTCGTCAAGGAACGGCCGCTGGTCTCCAGCTCCTCGGGGCTCAGCGCGTCCGCAGGTGAGGAGACCGGGCCGGTCACGGTGGACGACGCCGCGCTCTTCATCGGCCGGTTCGCAGGCGGGGCGCTCGCCTCGTTCGAGGCGACCCGGTTCGCCACGGGTCGCAAGAACGCCATCCGGATCGAGGTCAACGGCAGCCTGGGCAGCCTCGCGTTCGACTTCGAGTCGATGAACGAGCTGCAGTTCTTCGACGCCGGGGTGGCGAACGACGTGGCCGGGTTCAGCCGTGTGCTGGTCACCGAACCCGAGCATCCGTACATGTCGGCGTGGTGGCCGCCCGGTCACCTGATCGGCTACGAGCACTCGTTCACGCACGAGATCGTCGATCTGGTGCGCTGTCTCGCGGCGGGCGAACCGCCCCGACCGTCCTTCGCCGACGGCCTCCAGGTCCAGCGCGTGCTGGCCGCGGTGGAGGACTCGGCGGCGGCCGGCGCGGGCTGGACCCCCGTCGCGACGGACTGACATCGGCACGGACCGAGGAGGAACCATGACCCGACCGATCACCCTGTTCACCGGCCAGTGGGCGGACCTGCCGTTCGAGGAGGTCTGCCGGCTGGCCTCCGGCTGGGGCTACGAGGGCCTCGAGGTCGCCTGCTGGGGCGACCATCTCGACGTCGTCCGGGCCGCGCAGGACGCCGACTACGCGCGGGGCCGTCTCGACCTGCTCGAGCAGTACGGGCTCAAGGTCTGGGCGATCTCCAACCACCTGAGCGGCCAGGCCGTCTGTGACGACCCGATCGACGAGCGGCACCGCGGCATGCTGAGCGACCGGGTCTGGGGCGACGGCGACCCCGAGGGCGTGCGAAAGCGGGCTGCGGAGGAGCTGAAGTGGACGGCGCGGGCCGCCCGGGCGTTGGGGGTGGACGTCGTCGTCGGGTTCACCGGGTCGAGCATCTGGAAGACCGTGGCCATGTTCCCGCCGGTCCCGGAGTCCATGCTGGAGGCGGGCTACCAGGACTTCGCCGACCGGTGGAACCCGATCCTCGACGTCTTCGACGAGGTCGGCGTCCGGTTCGCCCACGAGGTGCACCCGAGCGAGATCGCCTACGACTACTGGACGACGGTCCGCACCCTCGAGGCGATCGGTCACCGCCCGGCGTTCGGATTGAACTGGGACCCGAGCCATTTCGTCTGGCAGGACCTCGACCCGGTCGGCTTCCTCTGGGACTTCAAGGACCGGATCTACCACGTCGACTGCAAGGACGCCAAGCGCCAGACCGGCAACGGGCGCAACGGCCGGATGGGCTCGCACCTGGCCTGGGCCGACCCGCGCCGCGGGTGGGACTTCGTGTCCACCGGCCACGGTGACGTCCCGTGGGAGGCGTGCTTCCGGATGCTCAACACGATCGGCTACGACGGCCCGATCTCCGTGGAGTGGGAGGACGCCGGGATGGACCGCCTGGTCGGGGCTCCCGAGGCGCTGGAGTTCGTCCGCCGCCTGGCCTTCGACCCGCCGTCCGCCGCCTTCGACGCCGCCTTCAGTTCCCAGTGATCCACGGCCCCCTAGTCGCTCATGCTCCCGATATGCACATCCAACAGGCCGATTTCGCGTCCTAAATGTGCATATCGGGAGCATGAGCGACTAGAGGGGGCGCACCGACGAGCTGAGCAGGGTGCCCAGCAGCAGGGCCACGGCGACCGCGGTCATGGCTGACAGGACGGTGAAGGCCTCGCCGAGGAACCCGACCAGTGGTGGGCCGGCGAGGAACGCGCAGTAGCCCAGCGAGGCGACGACACTCACGCGGGCCGGGGCCATGCCCGATTCGTCGGCGGCCGCGCTCATCCCGACCGGGAACCCCAGCGACAGGCCGAATCCCCACAGCAGCGCACCCGCGAACGCGACCTCCGTCATCCCGCCCCACACGAACAGCAGCACCCCGACGAGCGACACGGCGGCCATCGCCCGGCACACCGGCACCCGCCCGTACCGGTCGAGCAGCCCCGGCCCGAACCAGCGCCCGGCGGTCATCGCGGCGAGAAAGCCTGCGAACACGAGGGTTCCGAGCGCCGCCTCGACGCCGTACCCGTCGATCATCGCCAGCCCGACCCAGTCGTTGCCCGTGCCCTCCGCGAAGGCGAACGTCAGCACGAACAGCCCGACCAACAGGGTGCGCGGTTCCCGCCACGCGCGCAGGGTGCGCGACGAGCCGACCGGCCCGGCGTCGTCCCCCTCGTGCTCCTCGTGCCCGTCGGGCACGAAACCCCGCACGGCCCAGGGGACGACGAGCGCCACCACCGCGGCCACCACCAGCAGGTGGGTGGTCACCGAGACGTCCGTCGCGACGGCCGCCGAGCCGAGCAGCGCCCCGGCGACGGTGCCGACGCTGAACCCGGCGTGGAACCGCGGCATGATCGCGCGGCCGAGGCGCCGCTCCACCTCGGCGCCCTGCACGTTCATCGCGACGTCCCACCCGCCCTGGCAGAAGCCGAACATCGCCAGGCCCAGCACCACGGGCACGACCCCGAACCGGTAGCCGACCGCGACTACCGCCACGGCCATCCCGTCGCCCACGGCCAGGGTCGCGACCGTGCGCCGCGAGCCGAACCGGTGCACCAGCCCACCCGACAGGGGCAGCGCGATCAGCGAGCCGAACGCGATGGCCAGCAGCACGAAGCCGACCTCGGCGGGGGAGAGGCCCAGCCTGTCGCGGACCTGCGGGATGCGGGAGGCCCAGCTGGCGAACACGAACCCGGTCAGGATGAAGGCGGCGTACGTCGCCCACATCCCGGCCCGCGTGGCTGCGGCGTTGTCCGTCGTTGTCATCGAGCGCACTGTAGGCAGACCCGGCCTGCGCCGCGCGCCCGCCACCCGGCAGGATGAACGGATGCGCGCGCCTAAACGGGTTCTGGCCGCCTCGACGCTCTGCTTCGAGGCCTTCGCGGTGTTCTTCGGCGGCCTGGTCGCCAAGGACCTGTCGAGCCTCAGCCACGGGCAGGCGCTCCTGCTGTTCAGCTGGGTCGCGATCCTCTGCCTCGTCGCGTCGGGCCTGCTGCGCAACCCCTGGGGCTACGGGGTCGGCTCGGTGCTGCAGGTCGTGGTGATCGGCACCGGCTACTGGGTGCACATGATGTATTTCGTGGGCGGCCTGTTCGCACTGATCTGGGTGGCGGCGCTGGTGATCGGGAACCGGCTGGAACGTGAGGTGGCCGAGATCGACGCCCGGCTCGCCGCCGAGAGGGACGAGGCGTGACCGACTTCCAGGATGCGTCCGCCCTCGCACCCGCCGGGGACCTCCGCTGGACCGCCGACCTGCCGCCGGACTGGACGCAGGGCCGGACGGCGTTCGGCGGGCTGGTCGCGGCCCTGGCCGCCGACGTCGCGGCCCGGGTGTGCGGCCCTGACCGGCCGATCCGCTCGCTGGACGTCGCCTTCGTCGCGCCGCTGACCGGCCCGGTCGAGGTCACGGTGGAGGAGCTGGGGGCGGGGCGGTCGGCGACCCAGCTGTCCGTGTCGCTGCGCAGCGCGCAGACCGGCGAGCTCGGAACCCGGGTCCACGTCGTGGGGGCGGCGGCGCGGGACTCGGCGGTCGTCGTCCGGGCCGAGCCCACCGACCTGCCCGGCGACGGTGACCCGGCCGCGCAGGGGGTGGAACTGCCCTACCTCGACGGGGTCACGCCGGTGTTCACGCAGAACGTCCGGTACCAGTGGTGCGGGGAGGCGTTCCCGTTCACCGGGTCCGGGCCGTCGGGCACCCGCATCCGGGGGTGGTGCCGGCACCGGACGCCCGCCGCCGGGCTCGCCGCCGTCGTGTCGCTGCTCGACGCCTGGCCGCCGGCCGTGCTGCCGATGCTCACCGGCCCGGCGCCCGCCAGCACGGTGCGCTGGTCGGTGGCGGTCACCGGCGACGTCGAGGCCGTCGCGCCGGACACCTGGCTGTGGTTCGAGGCGGACGTCGTGCAGGCCGCCGACGGGTATCTCACCGAGGTGGCGGCCCTGTACCGGCCGGACGGCGGGGGCGGGTTCGAGCTGCTGGCCCGCGGCGAGCAGCTGATCGCCGTGTACGACCGCCGCTCCTAGCCCCGTGATCATGCGCAAACGCAGACTTTTCGCGGTGATCATGCGCAAACGCATCATGCGTTTGCGCATGATCACGGGCTAGATGCTCCGTTTGTGCATGATCACGACCGGTCAGGCGGCGGGGTCCGGGTCGAGGTCGGGGTCCGGTTCGACCGGGAAGGCCGGGTAGAGCACGTCGGCGTCGCCCCGCCGCGGCATCGGGATCACCTTCGCCAGCAGGCCCAGGCGGTCGCCGTCCATGCGGGCCCCGGCCACGCTGGCCAGCGCCAGGGTGAGCGTGGGGTGGTCGCCGTCGCGTTGCATGCCCCACGCTTCGACCGCCCGCCCGTCGCTCTTGACCCTCCGGGCCGTCCGGATCGGGCCGGTCGGGTGACTCCGGGGGCCGGAAGGGCCCGGTGGGACCAGTACGCTGACCGCTGCGCGTGACATCGCGGTGGAAACAGGACTGGGTGAGGGAGAACGGGCGAGATGGCAGCGGAGCGGACCCTGGTGATCGTCAAGCCGGACGGCGTCCGGCACGCCCAGGTGGGTGAGGTGCTCCGCCGGATCGAGGCCAAGGGCTACGCGATCGTGGCGCTGGAGATGCGGGTGGCCGGGGCCGACCTGCTCGCCGAGCACTACGCCGAGCACCTGGGCAAGCCGTTCTACAACAACCTGGTCGAGTTCATGGGCTCCGGCCCGGTCGTGGCCGCCGTGATCGAGGGCGAGTCCGTGATCACCGCGTTCCGCACCCTGGCCGGGGCCACCGACCCGACCAAGGCCGCCCCGGGCTCCATCCGCGGCGACCTGGGCCGGGACTGGGGCACCGCCGTCCAGCAGAACGTCGTGCACGGCTCCGACTCGCCCGAGTCCGCCGAGCGCGAGATCGGGCTCTGGTTCCCGGGCCTCTGACCGGTCGTGCCCGGAAATCGACACGTCCGCGTCTGATTCCGGGCGTAATCGCCGTCCGGTGACGCCGTCTTAGACTCGTGCTCATGTCCGAGTCCGTCTTCCCGCTGCTCGAGCCCCTCCTGGCCGAAGTCACCAAGCCCATCCAGTACGTGGGCGGTGAGCTGAACTCGCAGGTCAAGCCGTGGGACGTCGGCGGCGACAGCACGGTGCGCTGGGCCCTGATGTACCCGGACGCCTACGAGGTCGGCCTGCCCAACCAGGGCCTGATGATCCTCTACGAAGTCCTCAACGAGCGGCCCGACGCCCTCGCCGAGCGCACCTACGCCGTCTGGCCCGACATGGAACGCCTGATGCGCGAGCGCGGCGTCCCGCAGTTCACGGTCGACGGGCACCGCCCCGTGAAGGCGTTCGACGTGCTCGGGGTGAGCTTCTCGACCGAGCTCGGCTACACGAACCTGCTCACCGCGCTGGACCTCGCGGGGGTCCCGCTCGAGGCCCGCGACCGGGACGCCGACGATCCCGTCGTGATCGCCGGCGGCCACGCCGCCTTCAACCCCGAACCGATCGCCGACTTCGTCGACGCCGCGATCCTCGGCGACGGTGAGCAGGCCGTCGGCCAGGTCACCGACGTGATCAAGGGCTGGAAGGACGACGGGCGCCCCGGCGGGCGCGAAGAACTCCTGTTCCGCCTGGCCCGGCTCGGCAACGTCTACGTGCCCCGGTTCTACGACGTCGACTACCTGCCCGACGGGCGGATCAAGCGGGTCGCGCCGAACCGGCCGGGCGTGCCGTGGCGGGTCGCCAAGCACACCGTGATGGACCTCGACGAGTGGCCGTACCCGAAGCAGCCGCTGGTGCCGGTCGCCGAGAGCGTGCACGAGCGGATGAGCGTCGAGATCTTCCGCGGCTGCACCCGCGGCTGCCGGTTCTGCCAGGCGGGCATGATCACCCGTCCCGTTCGGGAGCGGTCCATCGAGGGCATCGGCAAGATGGTCGAGAAGGGCCTGGCCGCAACCGGTTTCGAAGAGGTCGGGCTGCTCTCGCTGAGCTCCGCGGACCACTCCGAGATCGCCGAGATCACCAAGCAGCTGGCCGACCGCTACGACGGCACCAACACCGGGCTGTCGCTGCCCAGCACCCGGGTCGACGCCTTCAACATCGACCTGGCGCAGGAACTCTCGCGCAACGGGCGGCGCTCGGGCCTGACCTTCGCACCCGAGGGTGGCAGCGAGCGCATCCGCAAGGTGATCAACAAGATGGTCACCGAGGACGACCTGGTCCGGACCGTGGCCACGGCCTACGGCAGCGGCTGGCGGCAGGTGAAGCTCTACTTCATGTGCGGCCTGCCCACCGAGACCGACGACGACGTGCTGCAGATCGCCGAACTGGCCAAGCGGGTGATCAAGACCGGGCGCGAGGTGTCCGGGACGCGGGACATCCGCTGCACCGTCAGCATCGGCGGGTTCGTGCCCAAGCCGCACACGCCGTTCCAGTGGGTCGGGCAGACCCCGGCCGACGTCGTCGACGAGCGCCTCGCCAAGCTGCGCGCGGCCATCCGCGACGACAAGCAGTACGGCCGCGCGATCGGATTCCGTTACCACGACGGCAAACCCGGCATCGTCGAAGGGCTGCTGTCCCGCGGCGACCGGCGGGTCGGCGCGGCCATCCGGGCGGTCTGGGAGGACGGCGGCCGGTTCGACGGCTGGAGCGAGCACTTCTCCTACGAGCGTTGGATGGACCGCGCGGCCGAGGCGCTCGCGCCGTTCGGCGTCGACGTCGACTGGTTCACCACCCGCGAACGGGACTTCACCGAGGTCCTGCCCTGGGACCACCTCGACTCCGGCCTGGACAAGGACTGGCTGTGGGAGGACTGGCAGGACGCGCTGTCCGAGGAAGAGGTCGAGGACTGCCGCTGGACGCCGTGCTTCGACTGCGGCGTGTGCCCGCAGATGGGCACGGAGATCCAGATCGGGCCCACCGGAAGGCAACTCGTGCCGTTGACGATCGGCGCCCGCCCGCCGGGCCTCTGAGCGCTACGGGCGATCTTCAGGGACGGTCGACCGCGATCACCACGCTCGGGTTCGCCCCGGCGGGGACGACGGCCACCCGGCCCACGCCGTCCGGACGGCTGCACCGCGACTCGGCCAGCCAGGGACAGGTCATGCCGATCACGTCGGCGCCCGGGGACACCAGGGTGACCGGGGCCGTGGGGCGCACCCCGGCCGCCTCCAGCGGCACGACCAGCCCGAACGTGTCGCCCGCGCCGATCGCGCCGGCCAGCGCGTAGTCGACGGTCAGCAGGTGCTCCTGCCGGTCGGTGGGCAGCCGCACCGCCCAGGTACCCGGCCCCGGGATCGCCTCGGCGCGGACGCCGCCGACGCTGACCCGGACGTCCCGGACGCTGGGCCGCGCGCCGACCGACGGGTTCGCCGCCGCACCGGCCGGCACCGGCTGCAGCGTCAGTGCCGCCGGCGGCAGACCTCCCGCCGACCCCGCGTCGGGGGAGGCGTAGGTCAGCTCGAGCTGTTCCCGGACGACGACCAGCTCTCCCCGCACGCGCAGGGTCACCGTCGTCGCCGAGACCGTGACGGGCGGGGTGGCCGCGCGCACGGCCAGGTTGGCCAGCGACGTCGGGGTGGCGCCGATGGTCCGGGCCTGCGGGGCCGCGCCACCGGTCGGGCGGAACAGCAGCACCCCCAGGCCGATCGCCACGATCAGCGCCAGGAAGGGAAGGAACTCGCGGTTCGGCGGGGTCGCCGGTGCGGGCGGCGGGCCCGTGGGGGCCGACAGATCCTCGAACTGCACGTCCCGCAGGCCGGAGTCGGGGGCGTCGGCGGCCGGTTCGGGTGCGGTGCCCCGGCGCACGGCCGGACTCTGCGCAGTCTCCCGGGCCGCCTCGGCACGTTCCCGGTCCCGGGCCTGCGCGGCGGCGGCGATCTCGTCGAGCTGGATCGGGGCGGTGAGCCGCCTGCCCACGGGCAACCTGTCGAACCAGGCCCGCAGCACCGCCGCGTCGGCCCGCAGGTCCGCCGCCTCCAGGCTCTGGCGCTGCAGATCCACGTGGTCCGGGTAGGCGGCCCGTTCAGGGGTGGGCTCGTCGTCCGTCGTCATGGCCGCGTCTCCTCCCCGTCGTGGAATGTCCGGGTGAAGGGTACTTCCGCCCGATCTGTACCGGCGAGGTGATCCTCGCCGGTGACGACTACCGTGACGACCATGGCACGCACCCCTGACGGACCGCCGCCGCCACCCCCGGTGCAGAAGTTGCGGCTGCGCCACGCCAAGCGCGGACGGCTGCGGTTCTCCAGCCACCGGGACTTCCAGCGGTCCCTGGAGCGCGCCCTGCGCCGGGCGAACGTGCCGATGGCCTACTCGGCCGGCTTCAACCCGCACCCCAAGATCAGCTTCGCCAACGCGGCCCCGACGGGCACGGCCAGCGAGGCCGAGTACCTGGAGATCTCCCTGGCCCGCCGCTGCGACCCGGAGGCGGTGCGCCTCGCGCTGGACGAGGCCCTACCACCGGGTCTGGACGTGCTGGAGTGCGTCGAGGCGGGGCCCGGCTCCCTCGCCGACCGGCTCGAGGCGAGCGTGTGGCGGATCGAACTCCCCGGCGTCCCGGTGGCCGACCCGAACCTGACCCGCGCGGTCACCACCCTGCTGGCCGCCGGCGAGGTGCAGGTCGAGCGGATGACCAAGAACGGCCGCCGCGCCTTCGACGCGCGCGGTGCGCTCCTGCAGCTGACCGAGACGCTCGAGTCGGACGAGGCATCAAGTTCCAGGCCTCCGTGTGCGATACTTCAAGCGGTCGTCCGGCACAGCACACCAGCCGTTCGACCCGACGATGTCCTAGCCGCGCTCCTCGCGGTGGCCGACTTCGCGCCTCCGTCACCACCTGTCGTGACGCGCCTGGCGCAGGGGCCGCTGGTCGAGGGAACCGGTTCGGTGGCGGATCCACTGGCTGCCGAGAAGGGCACCGTCGGCGCCTGACCTCCGCCGCCGCCCGGTCACCCCGGAACGGCGCGGTCCTGGCGTACCGACCTGGCTTCCGCGGCCCCCGACCGGGTGTCGCGACTGAAACCGCCCCGAGCGGCCCGGCGTGGTGTGACCGGAGCCCGGGGCTGAACGGGAGTACCCGTGACGTCCGATCACGAGTCCCACGAGGCCGAAGGCGCCTCAACCATCCCCTCCGCCGTGGAGCTGAACGTCCCGGGCCTGCCGCCCGCGGTCGACCCGCCCGGCGAGCCCTCCGCCGAGGAGCCGAAGAAGCCGGCCCGCCGCCGCGCCACGCGCGCCGCGAAGACCGTCCCGGCCCTCGACGACATCGCGTTGCCGCCGGCCCCCGACGAGGTGGCCGCCGCTCAGGGTGCCGAGGCGTCCGGGACCACCGAGAACTCCGGGGCCGAGAACACCGGGGCCGAGAACTCCGGGGCCGAGAACTCCGAGGCCCCCGCCAAGCGCACCCGCAGCCCGCGCAAGCGCACCACCCCCCGTCCGGCGCCCCGCGCCGAGGGTGAGGGCGACGACGCGGCCGAAGCTCCCGTCGTCCCCACGGACGAGCTGGGCGACACGCCCGGCGAGGCGGTGGCCGAGGAGCGCAAGCCCGCCCGCCGGTCGCGGCGCAAGGCCAGCGCGCCCACCACCGCGCCCGCCGCCGCGCCCGCCGCCGAGGCCGAGCCCACCGGAGCCGCCGAGCCCGAGCAGGCCGAGGACGCCGAGCCGGTCAAGGTCGTGCCCGCCGCCACCGCCCTGCTGTTCCAGGCTCCCGAGCCGACCGCCCGCCGTCCGCGCCGCGCCGCCAGCCGGCCCGCCGGTCCGCCGGTCCCGGTCGGGGTCGAGCCGGCCAACCCCGAGGACGAGGAGGAGTTCGACGCCGCGCAGGACGACGAACTCGCCGAGGAACTCGAGGAGACCGACGTCGAGACCGAGGCCGACGGCGAGGAGGCCGAGGACGCCGACGAGACCGACGAGGCCGCCGACGGTTCGCCCCGCCGCCGCCGTCGCCGCGGGGGCCGTGGCCGTCGCGGTCGGGGTCGCGGCGAGGGCGAGTCGGAGGACGGCGCCGAGGCGTCCGAGGGGTCCGAGTCCGAGGAGGGTGCCGAGGCGGCCGACGAGGCCGAGGCGTCCGAGGGGTCCGGCAGCAGCCGTCGCCGTCGTCGCCGCCGGCGCCGCGGCAACGGTGGTGGCGACGAGGGCAGCCCCGACGACCCGCCGAACACCGTCACCCGGGTGCGCGAGAGCCGCCGCGGCGGGGGCGACGACGAGGCCACCGGCATCAAGGGTTCGACCCGGCTGGAGGCGAAGAAGCAGCGCCGCCGCGAGGGCCGCGAGGCCGGCCGCCGCCGCCAGGTGATCAGCGAGGCCGAGTTCCTGGCCCGGCGCGAGAGCGTCGAGCGGGTGATGGTCGTGCGCGAGCGCGAGGGCCGCACCCAGATCGGCGTCCTCGAGGACAACGTGCTGGTCGAGCACTACGTCGCCCGGCGCACCCAGTCGTCGATGGTCGGCAACGTCTACCTCGGCCGGGTGCAGAACGTGCTCCCGAGCATGGAGGCCGCGTTCGTCGACATCGGCAAGGGCCGTAACGCCGTCCTGTACGCCGGCGAGGTCAACTGGGACCAGGCCGGACTCGACGGCCAGCCGCGGCGGATCGAGAACGCGCTGAAGGCCGGCGAGTCCGTGCTGGTGCAGGTCACGAAGGACCCGATCGGCCACAAGGGCGCCCGGCTGACCAGCCAGATCTCGATGCCCGGCCGCTACCTGGTCTACGTGCCCGAGGGCTCGATGACCGGCATCAGCCGCAAACTGCCCGAGAACGAGCGGGCCCGCCTGAAGAAGGTCCTGAAGGCCGTCGTGCCCGAGCACGCGGGCGTGATCGTCCGGACGGCCGCCGAGGGCGCCTCCGACGTCGAGCTGGAGCGCGACGTCGCCCGGCTGCAGGCGCAGTGGGACGACATCGAGAAGAAGGCCACCACGGCCAGCGCGCCGAGCCTGCTCTACGGCGAGCCGGACCTGGCGATCCGGGTGGTCCGCGACATCTTCAACGAGGACTTCAAGCAGCTGATCATCTCCGGCGACGAGGCCTGGGACACGCTGCAGGGCTACATCGGTCACGTCGCGCCGGACCTGGTCGACCGGCTGCAGCGCTGGGACGGTGAGGGCGACGTGTTCGCCGCCCACCGCATCGACGAGCAGCTGCACAAGGGCCTGGAGCGCAAGGTCTGGCTGCCGTCGGGCGGGTCGCTGGTCATCGACCGCACCGAGGCCATGACGGTCATCGACGTGAACACCGGGAAGTTCACCGGCTCCGGGGGCAACCTCGAGGAGACGGTCACCAAGAACAACCTGGAGGCCGCCGAGGAGGTCGTGCGCCAGCTGCGGCTGCGCGACATCGGCGGGATCATCGTCGTCGACTTCATCGACATGGTGCTGGAGTCGAACCGCGACCTGGTGCTGCGCCGCCTGCTGGAGTGCCTGGGCCGCGACCGGACCCGTCACCAGGTCGCCGAGGTGACCTCGCTCGGCCTGGTCCAGATGACCCGCAAGCGCGTCGGCCAGGGCCTGGTCGAGGTGTTCAGCGAGACCTGCGAGCACTGCGGCGGGCGGGGCCTGATCCTGCACGACGAACCGGTCGAGAAGAAGCAGGACGGCGGCGGCGGGGGAGGCCGTCGCGGCAAGAACAACTAGCGTTCGTGATCATGCAGAAAGTCCCCCTTCGTGGACGCGCCCCGAGAGGCGTGCTCACGTCAGGGGGACTTTCTGCATGATCACGAACTAGAGGGTGAGATCGCGGACCGTCCTCGTGAGGGGCCGGAAGCCGCACCCGCTCAGGAAGGGCGGCTCGGCGTCGTCCCCGCCATGCTCCGGCGGCAGCGTGTAGGCGAGCAGTCGACCCACCTCGCCCAGCCGTAACCACTCAGCGCCGGTGCCGAGCAGCCACCGGGCCACGCCCCGGCGCCGGAACCCCGCCTCGACCCAGAGGTTGCCGATGTCGGCCAGCCCGCCGTTGCGCGGGCGCTGTGACCCGGCGTCCAGCGTGGTGTCCAGCTCGACGAACCCGATCGTCCGGCCGACGAGGACGGCCGAGAACCGCACCCCCTGGACGCCGACCGCCCGGACCGCGCTCAGGCCCGGCAGGGGAGCGGGGCCGGGTTCCGGGAGGACGGAAACCGGGGCCAGCCAGACCGTCTCGACCCGGCCGTCCGAGGCGAACCCGGCGTCGCGCAGCGCGTCCAGGACGTGCGGCCACTGCTCGGGCACCCCGTACACGCCCGGGACCGGCAGCGTCCCGTCGGCGCCGACCACCCGCGAACCCCAGGCCCGGGCCACCCGCACGCAGGCCTCGAGGAGGCCGCGCCCGGCGTCCGGACCCCCGGGCTCGAAGACCAGCCATCGGATCGCGCCGACGCCTCGCAACCCGGCCGGGGCGGCGTCGTCCGGACTGAACCGCTGCAGGTGCGCGGCCCCGACCAGGCGCCGGTCCGCCTCGACCACCAGCGTCGCCCGGTCGACCACCCACGGGTCCTCGACCGGTTCGCGCGGCTCGCGTTCCAGCTGGGCGAGGAGGGTGGCCGTCGAGACGGAGGCGCCGGGGACGACGGCCGCCACGTGGGCGTTGACGAGGGCGGTCAACCCGTCGCGGTCGGGACGGGCGAAGGGCCGGACGGTGAAATCGGACATCATGGGCTCCCGGAGCAGGCGTGAAGACGGCCCGCTACCCGTGCGGCACGCTCGCCAGCCTACTGGTCTGCCGCCGGGGCCGGTGGGCCGGTTTGACCCTGCCCCCGGCCGATCCGTACTCTGGACGGCGGTGCGCCGCGCGCGCAGTTGGCGCGCGCCTGGGCAGCACCTCACGAGCATAAGTCGGAGAGTGATTTCACGTGTACGCGATCGTCCGCGCCGGCGGGCGCCAGGAGAAGGTCTCCGTAGGAGACGTGCTGATCGTCGACAAGGTCGCCGGTGAGCCGGGCGCCAGCATCGACCTCGTCCCGCTGCTGCTGGTCGACGGCGACACCGTGACCTCCGCGGCCGACGTGCTGGCCAAGGCCACCGTCAAGGCGGAGATCGTCGAGGCCGCCAAGGGCCCGAAGATCGTGATCCAGAAGTTCAAGAACAAGACCGGGTACAAGAAGCGCCAGGGCCACCGGCAGCAGCTGACCCGCATCCGCGTCACCAGCATCCAGAAGTAAGGGCGTAGCGAGATGGCACACAAGAAGGGCGCCAGTTCCAGCCGCAACGGCCGGGACTCCAACGCGCAGCGGCTCGGCGTGAAGCGGTTCGGCGGCCAGGTCGTGAAGTCCGGCGAGATCATCGTCCGCCAGCGGGGCACGCACTTCCACCCGGGCGAGAACGTGGGTCGCGGCAAGGACGACACCCTGTTCGCGCTCACCGCCGGTGCCGTGCAGTTCGGCACCCGGCGCGGTCGTCGCGTCATCGACATCGTCGTCCCGGCCGAGTAAGGGCCGACCCGGGCGAGAAGCAAGCATTCCGAGAGGGCGGGCCGGTTTCCGGCCCGCCCTTCTCTGTGTTCAGGAAGAGGGTAGGGCCGTGGTCACGTTCGTGGACCGGGTGACGCTGCACGTGGCAGCCGGTAGCGGCGGTAACGGTTGCGCCTCCGTGCACCGGGAGAAGTTCAAGCCGCTGGGCGGGCCCGACGGCGGCAACGGCGGGGACGGCGGCGACGTCGTCCTGGTCGTCGACCAGCAGACGACGACCCTGCTGGCCTACCACCACTCGCCGCACCGGGTCGCGAGCTCCGGCAAGGCCGGGCAGGGCAGCAACCGCAACGGCGCCCAGGGCGAGACCCTCGAGCTGCCGGTGCCGGACGGCACCGTGGTGAAGGGGCCGGACGGCGAGGTGCTGGCCGACCTGGTGGGCGCCGGAACCCGGTTCGTGGTCGCCGCCGGCGGCAAGGGCGGCCTCGGCAACGCGGCGCTGGCCTCGACCCGCCGCAAGGCGCCCGGGTTCGCGCTGCTCGGAGAGGCCGGTTGGTCCGGCGACGTCGTGCTGGAGCTGAAGACCGTCGCGGACGTCGGGCTGATCGGCTACCCGAGCGCCGGCAAGTCCAGCCTGATCGCGGCCGTCAGCGCGGCGCGCCCGAAGATCGCCGACTACCCGTTCACCACGCTGGTGCCGAACCTGGGCGTGGTGGAGGCGGGCGACGTCCGGTTCACCGTGGCCGACGTCCCGGGCCTGATCCCCGGTGCCAGCCAGGGCAAGGGCCTGGGCCTGGAGTTCCTGCGGCACGTCGAACGCTGCGCCGCGCTCGTGCACGTGCTCGACTGCGCGACCCTCGAACCCGGCCGTGACCCGCTCAGCGACCTCGACGTGATCGAGGCCGAGCTGGCCGCCTACCCGGTCGACGAGGGCACCCTGCCCCTGACCGACCGGCCGCGGCTCGTCGTCCTGCACAAGGTCGACGTGCCCGAGGCGCGCGAGTTGGCCGAACTGGTCCGGCCCGACCTGGAGGCCCGGGGCCTGCAGGTCTTCGAGGTGTCCAGCGCCAGCCACGAGGGCCTGCGCGAGCTGGCGTTCGCGATGGCGCGCATCGTCGCCGAGGCCCGGGCGGCCGCCGAGACCGTGGTCGCCCCGCGGGTCATCATCCGGCCGAAGGCCGTGGACGACGCCGGGTTCGACGTCACGGTGCAGCGCGGCGGGGACGGCCAGGAGTTTTTCAAGATCACCGGGGCCAAGCCCGAGCGCTGGGTCCGGCAGACCGACTTCACCAACGACGAGGCCGTCGGCTTCCTCGCCGACCGGCTGGCGCGGCTCGGCGTCGAGGAGGCGCTCGTGGCCGCCGGGGCGGTCGCCGGGGCCGAGGTCGTCGTCGGGGACGTCGTCTTCGACTGGGAACCCACGCTGACGGCCGCCGCGAGCGCGGCCAGCCCGCGCGGCACCGACATCCGGCTCGACGAGACCCACCGGCCCACCCGCGACGAGAAGCGCGAGGAGTACGAGTCGCGCCGGGTCGCCCGCCGCGAGGCCCGCGCCGAGCTGGACGAGGAGCGTCGCGCCGGTCACTGGACCGCCGAGGACGAGGCGTGACGCCCCTGGGCGACCGGTCCGAGCGGGGCTGGTTGCTCCAGGCCCAGCGGATCGTGGTCAAGGTCGGCTCGTCGTCGCTGACCCGGGCCGCCGGTGGGGACATCGACCACCAGCGGGTGCAGGCCGTCGTCGACGCGTTGGCCGGCAGCCGTGGGCAGGGGCGGGAGGTGGTCCTGGTGTCCTCCGGCGCGATCGCCGCGGGACTCCTGCCGCTGGCGCTGACGATCCGCCCCAAGGACCTGGCCACCCAGCAGGCGGCCGCCTCGGTCGGCCAGGGCCTTCTGATGGCGCAGTACACAACGGCTTTCGCGCAGCACGGGCTCACCGCCGGGCAGGTGCTGCTGACCGCCGACGACGTCATCCGGCGCTCGCACTACGCCAACGCGCGGCGCACCCTGACCCGGTTGCTCGACCTCGGCGTGGTGCCGGTGGTGAACGAGAACGACACGGTGGCCACCGACGAGATCCGGTTCGGCGACAACGACCGGCTGGCCGCGCTCGTCGCGCACCTCGTCCGGGCCGACGCGCTCGTGCTGCTGTCCGACGTCGATGCGCTGTACACCGGGCCGCCGTCGCAGCCGGGCGTCCGGCGGATCGAGCGGGTGTCCGGGCCCGCCGACCTGGCCGACGTGAACATCGGCAAGGTCGGCAGCGCCGTCGGCACCGGGGGCATGGTGACCAAGGTCGAGGCCGCCTCGATCGCGGCCACGGCCGGCATCCCGACCCTGCTGACCTCGACCGACCAGGTCGAGGCCGGGCTGGCCGGCGAACCGGTCGGCACCTGGTTCGCCGCCCGCGGCTCGCGCCAGGCGTCGCGCCTGCTCTGGCTCGCGCACGCGGCCCGCGCGGCCGGGAAGCTCTGGCTGGACGACGGCGCCGTGGCGGCCGTGGTGCAGCGCCGGATGTCGCTGCTGCCCGCCGGAGTGACCCGGGTGGACGGCAAGTTCACCGCCGGGGACGCCGTCGACCTGCTCGACCCGGCCGGCCGGGCCGTGGCGCGGGGGCTGGTGAACTTCGACGCGAAGGAGGTCCCGGCCCTGCTCGGGCGCTCCACCCGCGACCTGGCCCGGGAACTCGGCGAGGGGTACTCGCGCGAACTCGTGCACCGGGACGACCTCGTCCTGCTCCAGGCGCGAACGGCGGTTGGGCCGGGCGGGTGACGGCAGGGCTGGGTGTTTCACGGGAGCAGGCTGTGATTTCGGCGGTTCGCTGCTGATTATCAAGACGCGGGGGGCAACGTCTGGTCAGATGTACCCATGGTCGACGCTTCCGATGACGCGGTGCCGCAGGCACCGACGTCGTGCGTGCGTCGAAAGCACTTGGAACGCCACGGGTTGGAGACCGAGCCTCTCGGTGACGGCCCGCTGGAGGCCGGCGTCCGCCCGCTGTGGCTGGTCACCGTGACCCTCAGCGGCGGCGTCCTGGCCCTCGACCGGGTGCGTTACGGGCTGGGGCTGCTGAACGAGACCCGCGCCTTCCTGGTCTCCACCCGCTACGACGAGCACCACGCCGAGATCCGCTACTGGGACGAGGGTGACACGGTCGCCGAGACCACCCGCCAGGCGCTGGAACTGTGGGGCGATGAGGACGTCGAGGACGTCCTGCCCGGCTGGACGCTGTACGGCCTGAGCGTGGTCGACCGCGGCGCGGCCCGCAGCCAGTGGGTGGCCGGTGAGCACCCGCGTGTGGTGGCCCTCGGCGAGATCGTCCCGTTCGACGACTACGCCCAGCTCGCCTGAACTCCCGCGGGTTAGCCTGGGTGCCATGAGCACCACCGAGATCGACACGCCCACCTCGACCGGCAGCTCGACCGAGGCCGTCCTCGAGGTCTGCCGCCGCGCCCGCGAGGCCTCCCGCGCCCTCGCCCTGGCCGCCCGCAGCGACAAGGACCGGGCCCTGCACGCGATCGCCGACGGCCTCGTGGCGGCAGGCGAGGCGATCGTCGCCGCCAACGGGCGCGACCTGGAACGTGGGCGCGCCGAAGGGCTTCCGCCGAACCTGCTGGACCGGCTCGCGCTGGATGCCGACCGGGTCGCCGCCATCGCCGCGGCCGTGCGCGACGTCGCCGCCCTGCCCGACCCGGTCGGCGAGGTGGTCCGCGGGTCGACCCTGCCGAACGGGCTGCGGCTGCGCCAGGTCCGGGTGCCGATGGGCGTCATCGGGATGGTCTACGAGGCCCGGCCCAACGTCACGGTGGACGCGTCGGCCCTGGCCCTCAAGAGCGGCAACGCCGCCGTGCTGCGCGGTGGGTCCGCGGCGCTGGAGAGCAACGCCGTCCTGGTCGAGGTGATCCGCGCCGGGCTGGAGTCGGTCGGGCTGCCCGCCGACGCCGTCCAGACGATCGACGCCTGGGGGCGGGACGGCGTCCAGACCCTGATGCGGGCCCGTGGCCTCGTCGACCTGCTGATCCCGCGGGGGGGAGCGGGGCTGATCCGCACCGTGGTCGAGAACGCCACCGTGCCGGTGATCGAGACAGGCACGGGCAACTGCCACGTGTACGTCGACGCGAGCGCCGACCTGGCCCAGGCCCTGGCGGTCACCCTGAACGCCAAGACCCGCCGGACCAGCGTCTGCAACGCCGCCGAGACCCTGCTCGTCCATGCCGCGGCGGCCGCCGAGTTCCTGCCGCTGGCCCTGCCCGCACTCGCCGAGGCCGGCGTCCGGCTGCACGTCGACGACCGGGCGGCGGCGCTCGCCGCGTCCGCGGGCGTGGCCACCGAGCCCGCGACGGACGAGGACTGGGCCGCCGAGTACCTCGCGCTGGAGCTGGCCGTGGGCGTCGTCGACGACCTGGACGGCGCGATCGACCATGTCCGGCGCTGGTCCAGCGGTCACACCGAGGCGATCTGCACCACGGACCTGCGGGCCGCCGACCGGTTCACCGCCGAGGTCGACTCGGCCGTGGTCATGGTCAACGCCTCGACCGCCTTCACGGACGGCGCCCAGTTCGGGCTGGGCGCCGAGGTCGGTATCTCCACCCAGAAGCTGCACGCCCGGGGGCCGATGGGCCTGGCCGAGCTCACCTCGACCAAGTGGATCGTCTCGGGGGACGGCCAGGTGCGGCCCCGGTAGTCTGACGTGTCCGAACCGGCCGTCACGGGAGTTCACGCAGCATGGAAGCGACCGAGGTCCGCAAGCTCACCGAGCTGGAGGACCGCCACTGGTGGTACCGCGAGCGGCGCCGCCTGCTGGCCCGATCGATCGCCGACCTGACCCCGGGGAAGGCCCTGGACGTCGGGGCCGCCGGGGGCGGGAACACCCGGGTGCTGCGGGCCCACGGCTGGACGGCGGCCGCGCTGGAGTTCGGCGAGGAGGGCGCGGGCGTGTGCGCCGAGCGGGGCCTGCCCGTGCTGCGCGCCGATGCGACCCGGCTGCCCCTGGCCCCCGGGTCGCTGGACCTCGTGGTGGCGTTCGACGTGCTGGAGCACCTGGACGACGACAAGGCCGCGGCCACGGGCGTTTTCGAGGCGCTGAGGCCCGGCGGGCACTTCCTGGTCGCGGTGCCCGCGGACCCACGACTGTGGTCGGCGCACGACGACGCCGTCGGACATGTGCGTCGCTACACCCGTCAGACGCTGACCGAGCTGCTGACCGGCGCCGGGTTCGAGCTGGGCCCGATGCAGAGCTGGAACGTGCTGCTGCGCCCGGTCGTGGCCCTGCGCCGCCGCTCGTCGACCGGCTCGGACCTCGACCACCTGCCCGGTGTCGTGAACTTCGGCCTGCACACGATCGTGGCCGCCGAGCGGTACCTGCCGGTGAAGAACCTCCCCGGCGTGAGTCTGCTGGTCCGCTGCACGCGCCCCTGACCCGCCAGGCCCGACCCCCGTGGGCACGGTGTCACACAGTGCTCACCGGGTGGTTGCCGTGTCACACCGTGCCCACCGTCGACGGTGCCGTGACCAGGTCACGCCGCGCGTCGCACCGTCCACCCCGTAGGTAGGGATCGGCGCCCCACGGTCCTCAGGAAGGCCGCCGTCTCGGCCGCGAACTCGTCGGGTGTCTCGATGACCTCGACGGGCGCGAACGAGATCACGGGGATGCCCCTGACGGTCAGGGTCCGCTGGCGCCGTCGGGTTCGATGCCAGTCGGCGGGGCGCAGGTGCCAGGCGCGTGAATCGATCTCCAGCGCAGCGCACGACTCGACCCAGAAGGCGTCCGGAGTGAGGAACGCGCTGCCGTCCGGCCTCAGCAGGGTCGCGTTCCACCAGGGTGGTGTCACGCCGTGCGCCGCGAGCGCCTCCCGGGCCTTGGCCTCAGCCACCGAACGAACGCCGTCGGAGACCTCGGCCACCACGCTGCGACCTCCGGCCGTGCGTTGACGCGGCGCAGCCCTCAGCTCCTCGCCCAGTTCCACGATCCCGCAGAGGCGCTCCTGCACCACCGCCGCGATCAGGCCGCGAACGTCGTCGAGCTTCTCCGCGAACCGGCTCGAGTCGATCGTGGCCCGGGCCGGCGGCGCCAGGGGAACTCCCCGCCGGAGGACGGCGGGCGGCAGTCGCCTGCTGCGCTCGATGCGGGCGAACCCGAACAACGACCGTTGGCGTTCGACCGGCGTCAGGAGATGGATCGTCGACGGCAGTGTGAGCCGACCACCGGCCGCCCGAATCGCGTCGGGCCCGGTCACGACGGCGCCCTCGCCGGCGTAGGCGAGAGCCCCGAGGATCAGTTCCCGCCGGGTGGGTGTTCCTCGGTGGGCCAGAACGACCCCGGGGAGCAGTCGCTGCCAGGGCCCGGTCGGTGAGATGCGCCGGGTGATGCCCGACGGCGAGAGACCCAGCTCCCGTAGGGCGGCATGCGTGACCACTCGCTCCGCGTCCACGACGGCTCCGTGCAGCCGGTCGGCGTCGAATCCTCGTCTGGCCATGTCGGGATGCTGCCGCGCCCCCAGGCCTCACTCGGGTCCGGCGGCCGAAACCTGTGGAAAGGCGGCCATCGGCGAGGGTGTGGACGACAGGACGAGCGGGCCACCGGTGGGCACGGTGCCACACCGTGCTCACCAGGTGGTCGTTGTGTCACACCGTGCCCATGGGGCGCCGGTCAGCTGTCGTCGTCCGCCGAGTCGTAGGCGATGTGGTACGTCGGACGACCCTGCAGTTGGGTGTAGAGCCGCCCCACGTACTCGCCGAGCAGCCCCAGGCACAGCAGCTGCACGGCCCCGACGGCGGCCACGGCCACGAACGTCGACGTCCAGCCGGGCACGGTGTGGTCGGTCAGGAACGCGATGAACGCGAACACCAGCATCAGCGCCGTCGCCGCCGCCCCACCGAGCCCGAACCAGGTGGCCAGCCGCAGGGGCGCCACGCTGAACCCGGTCAGGCTGTCGACGGACAGCCGCAGCATCTTCGACAGCGGGTACTTCGTCGTCCCGGCCGCCCGTTCGGCCCGGACGTAGCCCACGGTCGTGCTCGGAAAGCCGAGCGCCGGGATGGCCAGCCGCAGCACGCGGTTGGCCTCCGGCAGCCGGTTGATCGCGTCGACGGTGGCCCGGCTCATCAGCCGGAAGTCACCCGCGTCGGCCGGGACGTGCCCCCCGACCAACCGGCGCATCACGCGGTAGTAGGCCCGCGCCGTCCCGCGCTTGAAGAAGGAGTCGGTGCTGCGGTCGGACCGGACCCCGTAGACCACGTCGGACGACGTCTCCTCGGCCGCCGCGAGCATCGCGGCCAGCGTCTCGGGCGGGTCCTGCAGGTCGGCGTCGATGCTGGCGACCCACCGGCCTCGGGCCCGCATCAGCCCGGCGGACAGGGCGGCCTGATGCCCCGCGTTGACCCGCAGCCGGACGACGCGCAGCTGGGCCCAGTCCCGGCGGGCCTTCTCCAGCAGCGCCGGCGTCGTGTCCCGGCTCCCGTCGTCCACCACCAGCACCTCGTAGGTGCGCCCGAGGTCGTCCAGCACCGGCCGCAGCCGCGCGACGAAGAGTTCGACGACGTCCTGTTCGTCGTACATGGGGACGACGACGCTCAGCTCGGGCGCCAAGTCCTGGGGACGCGCCGGGGTCGGGGAGGTCACCCCCCGAGGGTAGTGGGACGGGTCCGTGCGACACTTCGTGGTCGCAGGCTCATCGAGTTTTCCAAGGGAAGGACCCGAGCTGATGTTGGCTCTCACGCTGGCCGCCGCCGCCGAGCAGACCGAGCGCGAGCTGCCCGCTCCCACGTGGGCGTTCGGGGTGGGCGCCCTGGCCGTGTTCGCCCTGCTCTTCATGGTGACGTGGTTCTTCCGCGGCAACAGCAGCAAGCACTGAGGTGATCGACCCGCCGGCGGGCATCTCCCAGGAGGCGCCGCGCCGGATCGGCGTGATGGGTGGCACGTTCGACCCCATCCACCACGGGCACCTGGTCGCGGCCAGCGAGGTCGGCAGCCGGTTCCACCTCGACGAGGTGGTCTTCGTGCCGACCGGTCAGCCGTGGCAGAAGGCCGACCGCGACGTCACGCCCGCCGAGCACCGGTACCTGATGACCGTCATCGCGACGGCGTCCAACCCGCGGTTCACGGTCAGCCGGGTCGACATCGACCGGCCGGGCGTCACGTACACCGTCGACACGTTGCGCGACCTGGCCAAGCAGAACCCGGGCGCCGAGCTGTTCTTCATCACGGGGGCCGACGCGCTGGAGCAGATCCTGTCCTGGAAGGACAGCGAGGAGCTGTTCTCGCTCGCGTACTTCATCGGGGTCACGCGCCCCGGGCACGACCTCGACGGGTCGCACCTGCCGCCGGACCGGGTGCGGCTGCTGGAGGTCCCCGCCCTGGCGATCTCCTCGACCGACTGCCGGGCCCGCGTCGCCGCCGGGGACCCGGTCTGGTACCTGGTCCCCGACGGCGTCGTGCAGTACATCAACAAGCACCGCCTCTACACCTAGGCGGGGAGCAACTCCTTCTCCTCCTCGGCCCGGACGACGGGTGCGGGCTCGGCGGGAGCCGCGCCCTCGACGTCCAGGTGCGGCAGCACCCGGTCCAGCCAGCCCGGCAGCCACCAGTTGGCCCGGCCCAGGAGGGCCATCGTCGACGGCACCAGGATCATCCGCACGATCGTGGCGTCGATCAGGATGGCCGAGGCCAGCCCGACGCCGATCATCTTGATCACGACACCCGGGTCGAGCGCGAAGCCGAGGAACACGCAGACCATGATCGCGGCGGCGCTGGTGATCACCCGGCCGGTCGAGGCCAGGCCCCGGATCACCGAACCGTGTGCGTCACCGGTGGCCAGGTAGTCCTCGCGGATCCGGGACAGTAGGAACACCTCGTAGTCCATGCTCAGCCCGAACAGGATGGCGAACATCATGATCGGCACCCAGCTGGACACCGGGACGGCGTGCGGCAGGCCGAGAAGTTCTGCGCCCCAACCCCACTGGAACACCGCGACCATCAGCCCGTAGGCCGCGGCCACCGACAGCAGGTTCATCAGCGCCGCCTTCACGGCCACCACGACCGAGCGGAACACGGTGGTCAGGAACAGCAGCGACAGGGCCACGATGAACGCGACCACGAGCCAGAGCCGCGTCGACAGCTGGGCCGAGATGTCGGCCAGCACCGGCATCGTGCCCGTGACGTACGTTCCGTCGGGCAGCACGTCGGCCCGGATGCGCGTCAGCAGGGCGGTGGTGCGCACGTCGTCCGGCGAGGTGGTCGGTTCGACCACGATCAGGGCGGCCGCGCCGTCCGGGCTGGTCACCGGCCCGTAGGTCGAGGCGACCCCCGGGACGGCGCCGAGCGCCGCCGTCAGCCCCGGCAGTTGCGCGGGGCTCACCCGGGTGGTGTCGACGGCGACCACCATCGGACCGTTGGCACCGACGCCGAACTCGGCGGCGGTCAGGTCGTAGGCGCGGCGCACGGTGTTGGACGTGGGCTCGGTGCCGGCGTCCTGCGGGAAGGTGCGCATGTCGAGCACCGGAGCGGCGAGGGCGAGCAGCACGACCAGCGCGCCGAGCGCCCAGGCCAGCGGACGCCGTCCGACCATCGCGGCCCACCGGTGGGTCGCCGTCTCCTTGACCACCTCGTGTCCGGTGACGAAGTCACCGGCGAGCACGCGGGCCCGGTCGGCCTTGCGCAGGACGCGCGGCCCGGCCAGGCCGCACAGTGCGGGCACCAGGGTCACCGAGGCGATCATGATGGCCAGGACGACGAGCGCCGTCGCGTAGCCGACCGTCGAATAGGTGTTCAGCCCGGCCAGTTTCAGACCCAGCAGGGAGACCAGCACGGTGGTTCCGGCCAGGATCACCGACAGGCCGGCGGTGGCGTTGGCCCGGGCGGCCGCGGCCCGGCGGTCGAGGCCCGCCTTCAGGCCCTCGGCGAACCGGGTGACCAGCAGCAGCGCGTAGTCGATGCCGACGCCGAGCCCGACCATCGAGGCGACCGTCGAGCAGAACGTGCTCATCGACGTGACCGACGCCAGCAGGGTGACGCCTGCCGACCCGATGCCCAGGCCGAACAGGGCGACCACGAGTGGCAGCGCGGCGGCGAGCGCGGAACCGAAGGCGATGACCAGGATGATCAGCGCCGCGACGATGCCGACCAGTTCCGCGATCCCGCTCGGGGCGCCGGCGTTCTCGTGCACGAAGCCGCCGTACTCGACGGTCAGCCCGGCGTCCTGCAAGGGCTTTCCGGCCGCCTCCAGCGGCGCGGTCCCCTCGGTGCCCTGGAACTCGGTGACCGGGACGTCGTAGTGGACGCCGACCAGCGCGGTGTCGCCGTCGGCCGACAGGCGCGTGGCGTCGAGCTCCGCGACGTGCGGGATGGCGGCGAGCCGGGTGCGCAGGCCGTCGACGGCGCTCGCGGCCACCGGACCGTGCTCGCTGTGGACGACGATCCGCGCGTCGGCACCGGACTGCGCCGGGAAGTGCCGCACGAGCAGGTCGGTCCCGGCCTGCGACTCGGTGCCGGGGACGTTGTAGTCGTCGGCCGCGGTCCCGCCGAACGCGCCGGCCAGGCCGAACGCGACGACGAAGGCCACGACCCAGGCGGCGACGGTGCGCCACGGGTGGGCGGCGGTCGATCCGCCGATGCGGGCCAGCAGGGTGCTCATGATCGTTTCCCTCCGAGGAAGTCAGCGTGGTGCTCTCGCCGACGAGGTTGCTCGGGGAGCTTGGTGATCGACTTGTGGGCCGCTTGCGGGTCGACTTGGGACGTGACTTGAAGTCGCCAGGCCTTGTGATGGCGAGAACTTTGCGATACAAACTTAGAGTACTTTGAAGCGCAAAGTTGAGAGGGATGAGTGGCGATGATCGATGAGGCGACGAGTGCCGAAGCGGCGAGCGACGACCCGGGGGAGCGGCTGGCTCTGCTGGACGCCGAGCGGGCTCGGGTGACGCGGGCGCTGCAGCCCGACCCCCGGGTGATCTACGGGACGTGGGGCCTGGCCTGGCTGGTCGGCTTCCTGGTGTTCTGGTCGAGCGCGTCGGCGAGTTCTCCGGTGGACACCCCGGTGGCGCTCGCGGCGGTGGTCTACGGGGTCTGCATCCTGGGGGCGATCGTGCTGACGGTCGTGCACATCTCGCGGCGCACGGCGGGGCGGCGCGGGGTGTCGAGCACGATCGGGGCGATGTACGGGTGGGCGTGGTTCGCCGCCCTGGTCGCCGAGGCAGCGATCATCAACGCGCTCTACCAGTACGGCGTCGACCGGAACGTGGGAGCCATTCTCTGGTGCACGATCTCGGGTCTCGTGGTGGGCACGCTGTACATGGCCGGCGGGGCGATCTGGCAGGACTGGCTGCAGTTCCGGCTCGGCGTCTGGGTGCTGCTGACCAGTGCGGTCGCCGCCTTCGCGGGGTACCCGTCGGTGTACCTGGTGATGGGGTTCATGGGTGGCGGCGGCTTCCTGCTGGCGGCCCTCTACTACGCGGTGCGGCGGGCATGACGCTTCCCGATCTGGACCCGGTGATCCACCCGGCGGGGCGGCTGAAGGTCACCGCGACCCTCGCCGCCCTGCCCCGGGGTGACCGGCTGGCCTTCCCGCGACTGCAGAAGCTGCTGGACATGACGGCCGGCAACCTGTCCACCCACCTGCGCAAGCTGGAGGAGGCCGGGTACGTGGCGGTCGACAAGACCCACGAGGGCCGCACGCCCGTCACGTACCTGTCCCTCACGCCCGTCGGCCGTCGCGCCCTGGAGGACTACACCGCCGCTCTGCGCGCCCTGCTGGAGGGGTGAACCCGGCGAGTGTCCTCGAAAGTGCGCACGGTAGGGCGGAAGCGTGCACCCACGAGGGCACTCGCCCGGTCGTGAGAGGGTGGACGCCGTGAGCGCATCGGAACGGGCCCTGGAACTGGCGGAGGTCGCCGCGCGGGCGGCGTCGGACAAGCTGGCGAACGACATCGCCGCCATCGACGTCAGCGAGCACCTCGTGATCACCGACGTGTTCGTGCTCGCCTCGGCGGCGAACGACCGGCAGGTGAAGGCCGTCGTCGAGGCCGTCGAGGAGGCGCTGCTGAAGGTGGGCGCCAAGCCGATCCGGCGCGAGGGCGAGCGCGACGGCCGGTGGGTGCTGCTCGACTTCGGCGACATCGTCGTCCATGTGCAGCACGCCGAGGAGCGCGAGTTCTACTCGCTGGAGCGGCTCTGGCGGGACTGCCCGCCGGTCCAGTTGCCCGCCGACGTGGTCGGCGCCCCCTCGGAGAACTGAGCCGTGGCAGCCGATTTCGTGGTACTGCTGCGCCACGGCCGGACGGCGTCCAACCACGAGGGCCGCTGGCAGGGGCAGCTGGACGTGCCGCTGGACGAGGTGGGTGCCGGTCAGGCCGTGGCCGCGTCGAAAGCCCTGGCCGCGCTGCTGGAGGGGCTCGACGGCAAGGTCCGGCTCGTCTCCTCCGACCTGTCCCGGGCGTCGGCCACCGCCGGCGCGCTCGCCGAGACCCTCGGCGTCGACCTCGAGCTCGACCCGCGGCTGCGGGAGACGGACGCCGGGAACTGGCAGGGCCTGACCGCCGCCGAGATCACCGCGCAGTGGCCCGAGGAGTACGAGGCCTGGCGGGCCGGGCGCGACGTGCCGTTGGGTGGCGCCGAGACCCGCTCCCAGGCCGGGGCGCGGGCGGCCGCGTGCATCGCCGAGCTGGAGGAGGCGCAGGACGGCGGCACGCTCGTCTGCGTCTCCCACGGCGCGGCCCTGCGTGGGGCCGTCTGCGAGCTCGCCGGGCTGGGCTGGGAGGCCACCGCGGCCTTCGAGCCGATCGGCAACTGCCACTGGGTGGTCATGCGCAGGACCGTGCGAGGCTGGCGGATCGTTACGTACAACCAGGGCGTCTAACTGGCACTAACGCCTTCACTATTACAAGTTATGGACGACAACTTGTACTAACGAGGTCGTCAGTGCCCTTTGGAGGCGGTCCGGTCCCCTCGAGCAGGCGGTCCGGTCGGTGGCCGTGCTCGAGACAGTCGGTGCGGCCCACCTGGCTCCGCTGCGGAGCCTGCTGCTGCGGACCGAGTCGGTCGCCTCGTCGAAGATCGAGCAGATCGAGGCCGGCGTCCGTGACTACTTCCGCGCGCTCAGCGGGGTGCGCTCGAACCCCTCCGCCGTGGCGATGGCCGCGGCGACCGGTGCGCTCGACCTGCTCGTCGACGCCGTGCCGGTCGGCGGGACGCTGTCCCTCGACGACGTCTTGCGGGCGCACCGGGAGCTGATGCGCTCCGACGCTCACGAGTCCGCCCACGCCGGTCGGGTGCAGAACGTCCAGAACTGGATCGGCGGCAGCGACCACTCACCGCGGGACGCGCTCTTCGTGCCGCCCCCGCCCGAGTCTCGTCTCGGCGTTCGTCAGCGCCGCGCGCGTCGCCGCGGAGGAGTCGCGCACGACGGCCGATCGGCTGGCCGAGTTGCCGGGAGAGGGGGCGGAGTCGCTGGGCCGGGTACGAGCGGGTGGCGCGGTCGCCGTCCTGCTCGACGCCTTGCCGGCCACCCCGGTCGTCTCGGCCGAGGATGTCGAGCGATTGACCCATGGGGGGCGGCTCTACGCGATGCTGCCCAGGCTGGTCGAGGCCAGGGTCCTGGCGCCCCTGACCGACCGGAAGCGCGACCAGCTGTGGGGAGCGATCGACGTCCTCGACGAGCTGGACGACCTCAACCGCCGCATCGGCCGGCGAGCCCTCGCGGAGCCCTGACCTGGGGTCTGATCCGGCCCGGCGCGCCGGGGGAGGGCCGATTTGGAGCGGACCCGGGGGCTACCGATAGACTCTTCCAGCTTCGTCGGGCGGTTCCTCGGAACCGTCCACGACGTGGCGGGGCTGTAGCGCAGTTGGTAGCGCACCTCCATGGCATGGAGGGGGTCAGGGGTTCGAATCCCCTCAGCTCCACCAAAGAGGCAAGGTTAGAACCTCGGACACGGGAAAGAACGCCGTAGCGCAAGCTGCGGCGTTCTTGTTCGTTCTGGACCTGTTGGCCGAGCTGATCAAAAGACCAGCTCAGAGCCTCCGCCCGAATATCTGACGTGCTCTCCCCGGGCGCAGCCTTGAAGCCCTCCGAGTCGTCGGCATCTGCTTCCACCTCTCGAACCTGTGCCGTGATCAACGCTTCGCCCAGGTCAGTGCGCTGAGCCCCGCCGACCAAGATCACGCGGTTCTCATCACAGTCGATCTTGATGCTTTCGAACCAGGCCTGATTGAAGTCACGACGCACGGTCGCCTCAGCCCACTCGTAGGCCTGTCCGATCGAACTCAGAACGAGGCCCACCTAACGGATGGTGTGCTCGGTCTCCTGACCGACGTTGTGCAGCAGTCCCACGCGTTGTAGATCATCCAGCCTCGGGCGTGGCTCCAGTGCGCCATATGTCGCAGCTGGTAACTGTTGCGCATGGAAAAGGGGAACTCCGACCACGAGGCAGAGCTGCCGAGTAGGGGCGAGCTCGAGCAGGTTGCGGCCGTGCTTGACGAGGCGGCCAGGACTCGCGGGCACTACTCGTTGGCTATGCGAGTCCGTGAACTCCTGGGGCTAGGCGCTCTTCAGGATGCAGATGATGACACCCCGCTCGCCAATCGAGCATTGCTCTGCGCGATTGAGTACCACATTGAGGTGCAGGAGGTAGGTGGTCAGCGCAGGATCAGATTGGCCCCGGGGCAGGAGTTTACGGACGGGTCCACTCCGCCAGCGGTCAATGACGTTGCCGACGATGTTGTGGACGTGTGG
Source organism: Spongisporangium articulatum (assembly GCF_044465595.1). Lineage (NCBI taxonomy): Bacteria > Bacillati > Actinomycetota > Actinomycetes > Kineosporiales > Kineosporiaceae > Spongisporangium > Spongisporangium articulatum. The sequence continues at coordinate 430,928 of NZ_JBITLV010000002.1, forward strand.
CGTGCCCTGATCCTGCTCGTCCGAGAGTCACCCTCATCTGCGCGGCTGCATCATCTGCTCTTCGAACGAGGAGGCGCGGACAGGGCTCTCCATGCAAGGACTGCGGCCACTGCCTATATCGACTCCGCCGAACGTTGGACTCGTGATCTTGATGCGGTCGATGACTTGAGCGCAGCGATCCGTCTTAGTCGAGCAGTCGGAGACAACGACACGGTCACCAAGGCCCTGCAGCGGGTGCTGCGGATAGCTGAAGAGCAGCTCGCCCGTGACGAACCAGCAGCGGGTGTGGTTGGGCGAGCCCTCCGATTAGCTATCGGGGAGCCTGGATGTCCCGACGCCGTCGACGGCCTGATCGAAAGGGCTGTCAAGGCGTGGCCCGGAATCAACCAGCGCGACTCCGCCTATGCGCTCCTGCTGATGCGTGCTCGCACAGTCGAGGATCGGCGGAGCGTATGGGAGCTCCGCATTCAGGCATGGCTTGACGCAGCTGATAACGAGTCGCTCAAACTCTTGCGGTCAATGCGACTACAACAAGCGATGCGCCTAGCTGAGCAGTCTGGCGATGGGGAACTGCGGCGACTGGCGGCGTCGCGTCTGCAGACAGTCCGCAATGAGGACCTCGAGATGCTCTGCTTCTCGGCAAGCTCACGGCGCTATCAGGAGGAGTTTGATCGGTTGGTTGAGCTGTACAGCGCTGGGATTACGTGGAAGGAGGCACTTGGGAGCTTTGCGACCATGCCTCCTCTAAGCGGTGACGTGGAGTCAAACCGTCGCATAATCCGGGACCGGCAGGCCGCGAATTTTCTCGGAAGCCTCTTTCCGACTTTGCTGCTCGGAGCCGATGGCCTGCCCATGTATGAGGGAACCTCCGAGGAGGACCGCTTTGATGTCGAACTTGTTCGTTGGGAGTGTGAGCTCATCTCGAATTGGGGTCAGGTGACCTCGGCTGCGCTCCATCGCGTAGTCGAAATTCATGGTCTCCCCGCCGAGCAAGACTTGGCGGCCTTCCTCAACTTGCCCATCAGGGAACCAGATGGCCGAGTCGGCCCAGCACTCGCACGGTCGCTCTACCGATACTGGTCAGGTGACAGCGAAGGCGCGGCATATACGGTACTGCCACGAGTCGAAGGCATTGTCCGGGACTTGGTGCTGTCTAGCGACTCAGGCATCGGCATCTATCGACTCCAGCGCGAACAGATACCGGGCCAATATGCAGGGCTCGGCTATCTGCTCCCACTACTAGGTAGCGAGCTGGGAGTCGACGAGAGTCATATCCGCTATCTCAGTGCCGTGCTCCGCCATCCTGCCGGATTCAATCTCCGCAACCAGTTGCTCCACGGATTTTCCTATGGCGCTCCCGGACCCGACACGGCAGCCATACTCATCCACGTCGCACTGTCCCTGGTGGCCATTCTTCATCAAAACGCATTCAGAGACGGTTCCACTGAGGAACGAGAGTAGAGCCGTCCGAGCGGCAAGCGCGGACGCCGACTCTCTGATGCTGATCAGGCGTCCATGGCTCGAATCTAGTTTCCAGCAGCTCGGTATTTGTCAATGACTTCGGCAGGGATACGCCCACGCGATGACAGCTCAATGCCGTTGCCGGCTGCCCAGATCCGCACCGCCCTATTGTCGACGCCAGTCGCCACCTGAACCGGCTTTCTTGTGCGTCGACCGCTGGTCTTCCGACCCGCGGCTACCCACGGATCGAGGGCTTTCCTAAGCGCTGCGGCGTTCTTCTCGGATAAGTCGATCTCGAAGTCGCGCCCGTCGAGTCCGAAGCTGACCGTCTCTGCGGCTGCTTTGCCATCGACGTCATCAATGAGTTCAACAGTTGTGTTGGAAGCCATGAAAACCATTGTCCACCAGTGAGGCCTGCCCGCCCATCAGAGGTGCAGTCGACGAGGTCGTGTCTTACGCGCGGCGCCGCCGCCTCGTCTATGAACCTTGGGTCGAAGGCAATGGCACGCCGATCAGGTCATGGAATCCGTGACCTTGCGAAGCCCAACGTTCGAGTTCAGCTCGCCCGATTAGATGGATCTGGTGTTGAGCGGCGAACAGGCGTGCGTTGCGACTGAAGCCGCCATTGGTCACGACGACCACGATGTGGGCGCCGTGGACTTGGCGTGCCGTGCCGTTGACTTGGTAGAGCACGGGGGAGCCGACGTTCTTGCCGACCGTGGTGTGTTTGCACTGGACGGCCACGACACGTCCGAACGGATCGGTGGCTTTGACATCGAGCGCCTGGTCGTTGCTACCGCCGACGCATTCCGCGCGGAGGCCGTCTCGACGTAGTAGGTCTCGGCAAGCAGTCTCGAACTGGCTCGGGGTCAGAAGGTCAATATGTCCCAGGGTCAGTCGAACGTTGGCGAGCCTCTCCGCCCGCTCCGCGACCCGGTGTCGCCAGGCAATGAAGCTGCTGTAGCCGGCGTAGCCGGCCACCAGCAGAATGAAGAGCGCGACGTACCAATGAGCGGCTAACCACTCATACAGCGATTGGAGAGCGGCCACGATGAGCACAATGATCAGGAAGCCGCCCATGAGCGGGACGGCTACGTCTCCCTGCTTCTTGCGTCTGCGTCGAGCCATGCTTCCACCCCGTCCACCCATGGCTGACGCTCACCATCAGCCACCCCGTGTGTTGATCAACTCACGATAGGTGACAGGTCCGACAGTCTTGAAGGGTTAGGCGGCAGGCTATTCGATGCGATGAGGCCGACCGTGCGGAGCCAGTCGGCGCTCGTCAGTGTCGGATACTCGGACATGAAGGCACCCGGGCGGGCGGGAATTCTTGCCGGATCCAGCACCCGTCCCGGTGCTGGTCTTAGACTGCTGATCGTCGATCTTCAGCGGACTGGCCAGCGCTGCACTACTGCTGCGCGGACGATGAACTCGCCGCCCGAGAATGCGGCCTGGCACCATCCCAAGCCGTGGCTTCCAAGGGAATGCCCGGGCGCTGCACCAGCGCTGCACTTCCGCCGCCCGAACTGCTTGCTGCTCGCAATGGGAACAGCCGACGGTGCCAGGATGCTTGGCATGGAATGACGGCATGCCTCTGCTCATCGAGGACGGACTACCACTCGGCCTGTACAACTACGGGCACTTCACCTCGATGCTTGTCGACCAGAGTGCGGTCAAGGGACTCGGGCTTCATCTGGAGCGATTGCAGCGCGACTGCCAGCTGCTGTTCGGGGTGGAACTCGATACCAAAGAGGTTCGGCGGCTGGTTCGGCAGTTCACCGATCGCAGCTCAGGTCCACAGGTCGTACGGGTCACCGTCTACGACCCGGCACTCGAACTGGGAGCACCGGGGAAGTCGTCACGGCTGCGCGTACTGGTGACCACCAGGGCGGGCAGCGGCGCGGCGCCCAAGCCGCTGCGGGTGACGACCGACGTCTATAGCCGGGAACTGCCCGCGGTGAAGCACGTCGGACTGTTCGGGACCATTCACCATCGGCGCCAGGCGCAACTGGCTGGCTACGACGACGTGCTCTCACCGATGCGGCTGGACAGATCAGCGAAGGCGCCACCTGGAACGCTGGTTTCTGGGATGGAACCCGGGTGACGTGGCCAGCTGCGCCAGTACTGCGAGGCGTGGCGATGCATCTGGTGCGTGAAGTTCTGTCCGACATCGGCGTTGAGAGCGCCGAAGTACCTATGCATGTTTCAGTGGCACAGTCAGCAGTGCAGGCATTCGCGACGAACGCGATAGTCGGGGTTCGACCAATTGCTGCGATTGACGGCGTAGATCTTCCCGGTGACGACGCTTTCCTGGTAGCCATACAGAAGGCCTACGCCGCCTTGGTCCCGGCCCCCTGTGAGGTGAACCTGGCATGCCCCAGACCGTCCGCACCTGGACGGGCCGCGAGACGCGGGCACTGCGCGAGGCGACGCGCATGAGCCTGCGCGACTTCGCGGCCTATCTCGGCGTCGGTCAGCGGACGGTGCCGAAATGGGAGGCCGGTCGTTCCGCGATTCAGCTGCGGCCGGAGACCCAGGCCATCCTGGATGCGGCACTAAGCCGCACCACCGAGGACCAGCGAGCGCGCTTCGAGGCATCACTGAACCATGGCGCGCACGATGTTGGCCCGCGGCCCTCAGGTGGTTCGCGCTTGGAGGTGTCCACGGCCGCCAACGGCGCTCAGGTGGTGCGGGCGCATCCTGTCGACGGCAAGCAGATGGCCCTCGTCGGAGCGGGGCCGTTCCTGCCGGGTCCCGATAACGAGGTTGTCGAGCTGCCTGCCTTCTACATCGACATCACGCCGGTGACGAACCAGGAGTACGCCAAGTACATGGTCGCTACCGGGGCCGCCGCTCCTGCGCACTGGGAGGCAGGTAGCTGCCCACCAGGGCTGCTGGATCACCCGGTGGTCTTCGTGACACATACCGATGCTGAGCGGTACGCGGCATGGGCCGGCAAGCAACTGCCGAGCAGCCTGGAGCGGGAGAAGGCCCGGGGGACGGGCGGAAACGTGTATCCGTGGGGCAACCAGCCGTCGCCGGCCAAGTGCAACGTTCGTGAGTCAGGACCAGGTCGCACGACGCCTGTCGATCGCTACCACAGCGGAGTCAGCGTCTACGGGGTCTACGACCTCAGTGGCAACACCTGGGAGCGGTGCGGTACCGAAACGACACCTGGCAGGTTTGCGCTCAAAGGCAGTGCCTTCACAAGCCCGTTCACCATGGCCCAAGCGACGGCCTCGAACGATGCGTCATCCATGATGATGGACGATGACACCGGCTTTCGATGTGTCGTGTCGGAAGAAGGGGCGACGTGAGCCCGGCCCCGGGAGGCGAGTCCGACAAGATCGGCAACCGCTACGAGCAAGCCTGGACTGTGCGGCATCTCATCTACGTCCTCGTGGGGCATGGCGAGTCGATCAAGGTCGAGGACCGCGGCGAAATCGGGGATGGTTCGGAGTTCACGTTCCGCGCGGACGGTGAAGTGCATGTCCATCAAGTGAAGCGGCAACACGGTCTGGTCAATAATTGGTCAGTTCGCTCCTTGCAGAGCCTCGGAATCTGGAAGAACGCTCAGCGTCACGTCGCTCTAGGGCGGACATACCATTTTGTGTCCACCATTCCCTTTCAGCATGGCGTCGAACTGATCGACTTTGCGCGGCGGTCCGCCTCGCCGTCCGATTTTCAGCAGAATTGGTTGCCGAACAAGCCGCTCCGCGACGATCTCGTCGAGCTGAAAAGCGATGAGCTTCTGGGATCCATGGAGGAAGCCTGGACGACGCTTCGGGGCATGACGGTTCAGTGGCCCGATGAGCGCGAGCTTGATAGGGGAAACGCTGCGCTCGCCAGTCTGCTCTTTGAGGGCGTTGCCGGGCAACTGGCAATTGCTGGTCTGTCAAAGCTCGTTATAGATCATTTAGGCGTTGAACTAACTGCACCCTATATTGATGGTCTCCTTCCGAAATATGGTCTTCGTCGCACCACGTCGGCTCGCAGCACCGCGCTTGGGGACCAAGTACGAGCAGCGACGAGTCGCTGGTTAAGTGCAGTCTCGGCTGAATTGTTGCACCCCGTTATTCGACGCGATGAAGCGATGCAGTTAGAAGACCTGATAACGAGCGATCGCGGGCAGCTAACATTTCTCGTAGGCACGGCTGGCGGGGGCAAGAGCGCAGTGCTCCACCAGACCGTTGAACGTCTTACGTCGCAGGGCACACCTACATTGGTCTTCCGCCTTGATCGCCTTGATCCTTTTGCGTCAAGCGAGGAGCTGGGTGCTCAGTTGGATATCAACGCCTCACCTGTAACAGCATTGGCCAGCGCTGCCGCGGGGGCTCCCTCTGTCCTCGTCGTCGATCAGGTCGACGCTGTGAGCTTTGTGTCCGGGCGTATGCCTTCAAGTTTTGATGTCATCGCTGACCTGATCCGTGAGGCCACGGCCTTCCCGCAGATGCGGGTTGTGCTCGTCAGTAGAAAATTTGACCTGGACAATGACGAACGGATCCGAGGGCTAGCGCAGCGGCCTGAGACATCGACAGTGACCGTCGGCCAGTTGACGGACGAGCAGGTCAATGCTGCGGTTCAGGCCATGGGTCTCCGGCCGGAAGCCTTAGAAACGCAACAACGGGATCTCCTGCGGGTGCCCCTGCACTTGGTTCTTCTCTCCATTGTGGTCGCTGAACCGAATGCCCTTAGGTTCGAAACGTCCATGCATTTGTTTGATGCCTACTGGGATCGCAAGGCCCGTGATGTCGCGAGAGACCGGCCCGGGACGAAACTGATCGATGTTCTCCGCGTCATGACTGAGGCGATTAGCTCGCAGCAGCGTCTTTCGGTTCCCATGACCGTGCTGGACAAGGATGGTCTGACTGACAGCGCGACAGTCCTTGTGTCTCAGCACATTCTTGTGCGCTATGGGCGCGAGATCGCATTCTTCCATGAAGCGTTCTTCGACTATGCATTCGCGCGGCTTTGGATCGAGCGCGACGAATCACTGACCCTCTTTTTGGAGTCTGGTGAGCAGGAGCTCTTCCGGCGCGCGCAGGTTCGACAAATTATGACTCACCTGCGCAGTTCATACCCTGAGCGATTCCTTCGGGACCTGGACGAGATGTTCCGAAGCGATGCCATCCGTGTCCACATTAAGGAGGCGGCCCTCGCGGTGCTCGGCGTCATAGCTGACCCCCAGCCCGACGAGTCGGACCTCATGGTCAGTCTCAGCGGCAGCAGTGCTCAACAGGCAGGTCGCATATGGTCGCATCTACGCACTGTGGCCTGGTTCCAGCGCCTGGATGCCGACGGGCACGTCGAACAATGGTTGGCTAGTGGTGATCAGGCACTGCAAGAGCGTGCGCTGCAATTGATAGCAGCGGTCGCTCGCGGTGTTCCCGACCGGCTGGCCGGTCTTTTGGCTGCTCATCGTGATGAGCCCACCTATGCTTCTTGGCTGCGGTGGATCGTTCGGTTTGCTGAGGTTCAATCAAGCCAGGCGCTTTTTGATCTGCTTTGCGAAGGTGTTGGCAGCGGGCTCTATAGGGGCTTCGAGGATGAACTATGGTTCTCCATTTACGGTCTCGCCGAACGCCGTCCTAGGTGGATGGTCGATCTCTTTGTTGCCTATCTCCTGACGAGCAAAGCCGGCCTTACGCTCGGGCCAGATGGTCAGGTTGCCGCCCTAAATGATCGACGCCATTCCTTCAGCGAAATGGCAGCGCAGGCTGCCAAGGCTGAGCCTGCCTATTACATCGACAAGTTGCTGCCGTACCTGCTCGTCGTTATGTCGAAGACCCAAGTGGAGCATAGCGGTGAGGGCCTGCCAACTGACGCCCACTTCTCCCATCGGGATCCTGGCGACGCCAATGACTCGGATCTAGGCGACGCACTCTTTCACGGGATGGCCGTGGCTATTAAGCAGGTTGCTGGCGACGATGCCGACGAGATTGAACTGACCATCGAGCTCCTTGCACTCTCTCCGCACGACGCTGCCCAATGGCTTCTCTATCAAGGGCTGATCGCTTCTGGGGAGTCTTACGCGGAACGCGCCGCCGAGATCCTGCTAGAACAGCGATCTAGGATAATGAGCGGCTATGCGGGCAACGGTGTCTGGACGACCCGGGAACTCTTGCAGGTGATCGGTCCGCATGTGGACGCAGATACCCTCGCGCGAATCGAATCTCTCGTACGTGACCTTCAGTTCTCGTGGGAGCGACGTCGGCCGGGTTGGTATGCCTTCACGCTGCTATCTGCGCTAGATGAGTCGCGGCTATCGGATTTGGGCCGACGCCGGCTCGGTGAGTATCGACGCCTATTTGGTGTTGAGCAGCCCGGAGAGCCTACAAGAATGGAGGGAGGTTTTATCGGCTCACCGATTCCCGATGCCGCCGCTCCGTCTATGAGCGATACGAATTGGCTACAGGCGATGAACAGACATCACGCTGAGCGAGAGGATTGGACGTCCTTCACCGGCGGTGCGCGCGAGCTATCGCGAGTGCTCCAGGAACAAGTGAAACAAGATCCAGAAAGATTCGCGCGTCTTTCGCTAAGTCTTACATCGGAGACGAATCCAGCCTACGGCGACGCTATCCTCGTGGGTCTTGGTGAGGCCGAAGCGATCAACGATGATAATCTCATTTATAGCGCGATTCGCCATATTGCATCGTTCGGCCACGAAGAGAATGATCGCTGGCTGGGGTGGCCCCTGCGCCTCTACATGAAGCAAGTTCCGCTGGACTTGGTCGAGCTATTGCGTGATCGCGCGCTCACTACTACCGACCCATCAGATGATGGAATGCGTATCTGGGGTGACCGAGAGCAGGAACGAGCGAGAGATATCGTTTCGTCGGGCATCAATACTGCCAGAGGTAGTCTGGTCAACACTCTCGCGAACCTTGTGATCTTCGACGGGCTGGACGGAACGCGGGCAGATGCGGCATTGCCGGTGGTCGAAGTGCTTTCAGCAGACCCCTCAATGCCTGTGCGTGCGTGTGTGGCCCGCCTTATTCGGGCTTGCATAGAGTATCAACGCCCGGAGGCAATACGCGCATTCTGGCGCCTCATCGATGCGCCAGACATCCTCCTTGCCACCGAGCACCTTTCGTGGTTGATCCGCATCCTCGGTGACGAGAATCCAGCCTCGATGCAACCCGTCGTAGAGAGAATGCTTGCGTCGTCGGAGGCTGAGGCGCGGTCGGCCGGGGCTGGGATGGCTACCTTCGCCGCGTTGGAGTGGGCCCTTCCGCAGATGCTCGAATTAGCCCTCTCTGGTGATGACGCGACGTCGCGCGCGGAGGTGGCTCGGGTCTGCGCTCATCGGCTGGTTCATACGTCCAACGTCGAGATTGCGACCGCGACTCTCATTGGCCTCATGGATGACGAATCTGAGGCAGTCCGCAAGGCTGCCGCCGAGGTAGCGGTGGTCTTGCGCGGTCAGGCACTACAGCCCTATCGAACTGTTGTGCAGGCCCTGATGTCCTCGCGTGCTTTCAGTAACGCACTGCCACAGCTGCTGATCAGCCTGGAACGTGCGCCGGATCGGGTGTCCGGGCTAGTGCTCACTTGCGCTCAAAGTTTCGTGGCTCTGTTTGGTGCGGATGCCGCTGACGTCCGTGCAGGGTCTGCAGGCGAAGCTCGTGACGTCGCTGAACTCGTAATTCGTGCTCTTGCTCAGTCGCGGACGTCGGCCGAGCGCGCAGCGTTGCTGGATGTGCTCGATGAATTGCTGTTGGTCGGCGCCTACGGTGTGGAAGACGTGATTGGGGCAGCGGAACGTTAAGGTCCAATCGATAGATCGACTAGTACGACGGCAACCGTTGAACGAGTAGATTGGGTTGATCGCCAGCGGTCGACTTCTCTTCTCTAGGAGGCCATTTGAGGGGCCTCAGGATGTAGTCATCCAGGACTGTTCGGATGGATACAGCCATACGTCGGCGGTTATTGATAGATGTGGAGGGGGGCGTATCGAAGGAGAAGTCGCTTCTCCCCGACTTGGTCGAAGAGAACAGTCGCTACGAGACTGTCGTCATGCCCTGCCACTCCGATCACGCGCCCGTCACCGAACGTCTCATGAAAGACGTTTGCGCCAGCATCGAAGGGGACCTCTGGGTCCCATCGGCGAGTACCTCGCCTGGCGGGGGCCTCTTGCGGAGGTGGCGCCATTACGGGCGCGCCCTCGTCAGTGCGAGCCTCGTAAAGATCGCAGAGATACACAACGGCGGGCAGAACCATACCTACGGCCAGCCGGCCTGCAGCAGCATCGATAAGGGGTGCTCCACTGCGACCATGACCGCTTCCACGCGCGTTACGGAGCTCGGCCATCCCGGTCATTACGGAGAAAAGGCTGCCGAACATTCGCTTGATTGCCTGGGCCTCGTTCCTGTCCTCGCTCGTAATGGTCGATGGATGTACACCAAGATGCCGAAGCGTCTTTTCCACTAGCGCAGGGACATCCAGCTTCGTCTCGGGTCCTGTACCCGTCAGGCCAAGGATCGTTTTGCATGTTGTCTCGCCCAGATCTTTCGCCTGTCCAACGACCGCTTCCGGGTCGTCAGCGAAATCGCGTCTGATGCGGTCAACCTGCCGCCGCATTTCGGCCATGCCCAATCGCCCCCGCCTCGGCCGCCGGTTCCCCGACGAGTTGCCGTTGCGGTCGCTTTAGCCCCGCTGCGCGTGGGACGGCGTCCACGGTCGACACGTTGACGCCGAACATCACGGCCAGGCTTTTGCGAGGTAGGCCAGTCAGGTGCGCCGCCAAGAGCTCGGCCCGACGAGCAGCGTCGAGACGCTTCTGAGTCTGCCTTCGGGGGCGCGTGGACGTCACGATCGGACACGGACTACCAGGCTTGACCTCTGGAGATTCGACGTTATTGGCCAGGGATCGCAACTTCGAGATGGGCCGTTAGGACCACCAATGACGGAAGACCCGGGCACGCACTTCGCCCGGGTCTTCCGTCGCTTCTGAGGCAGAGTGATTCGAGGAGCCGCGCAGCGGAGCGAGGACGGGCGCGGTCAGGCGGTGGCCAGTACGACCCGGCCCTCGGGCCGCTCGGGTGATCCTTTGACCAGCTGCGTCACCGCGCTGTAGCCGGCGGCCTTCGCCAGCTCGGTCACGGCGTCCTCCGTCTCGTAGAGCCGGTGCCCTGCGGGCGGGAAGCGCTTCTGGGCCATCGCCGGCATGTTCTGCTTCAGCTGGTACCCCAGCGCCAGGAGACCTCCCGGGCGCAGCACGGAGCGGATCCGAGTCAGCTCCGCGACCGGCTCGGGCCAGAAGTACAGGACGTGGTTGGCCATCACGAGGTCCGCGGGCTCGCTCGCTCTGAGCTCCGGGGTGCCGCCTTCGAGCAGCGTGAGCCGCCCGGCCGCGATGGCCGACCGGTTGCGCTTGCGGGCCTGGGCCAGCATCACGGTGGACAGGTCGACGCCCCACACGTGCGCCTCCGGGAACCGGTCGAGCAGGGCCTGCAGGCCGACGCCCGGCCCCGGTCCCAGTTCCGCGACGCGCGCTGCGGGCCCGTCGTGCCGGCTCGCTGCCTCCTGCACCACCCAGCGGCTCAGATCCGCGTTGCCCTTGGCCATACCGCGGCCGACGACCGCCCCCAGCAGTCCCCGGGGATGACCGAACTGTTCTGCAAGCCCCATGGCCGCATTATCGCCACCGGACGGTCTCCGGATGCGCCGAACGCGTCAGTCGAGCGTCCCCGCGCGTACCGCGTTGCGGCCCGACTGCTTCGCCGCGTACATCAGCCCGTCGGCGGCGTCGATCATGGTCCAGACCAGTTCGGCCGGTGGAGTTCCCGTGGTGCCCGGGTGGGTCGGACGACGTCCCAGAACGCCGATGCTGACCGTCACCCCCCACGGTGACAGCTCCTGTTCCACGGCGGCCCGGATGCGTTCGGCCAGGGCTTCGACCTCGGCGCGCCGACGGACGGTCGCCACGACGACCAGTTCCTCACCTCCGGTCCGCGCGACGACGTCCTCCTCGCGCACCACGGCCCGGACCACCGATGCGACCCGGCGCAACATCTCGTCGCCCTCGGCGTGACCGTGCTGATCGTTGATCAGCTTGAAGTGATCGAGGTCGGCCATCAGCAGCACGAGCCACGTGCCCTGTTCGGTGGCGCGGGTGACGACGCCGGGGCTCTTCTCGGTGAGACCACGCCGATTGAGCAACCCCGTCAACGGGTCGTGGACGGCGAGCTGCCGGGCCTCGCGCAGCGCGGCGTTCAGTTGCTCGCGGAATTCCAGGACGGCCATCGCCGGGGCCCAGCTCATGATCGCGGCCGCCGCCGCGATGATCAGCCGCCACTCCAGCGAGCCGTCGCCGGCCAGCACGGCCACCGCGGTACCGGCCGAGGCGAAGGCCGTCATCGCGTAGGAGGCGGTCCGCCCGTGGGTCATGGACAGACTCAGCGCGATCAGCACGTTCGCCAGGGCCACGGCCACCAGCAGGAGCCGGTTCAGGGTGATGACGCCGAGGACGGAGACCAGGACGACCCCGAACAGGTGCTGGGGAACGATCCGCCAGGGATGCACCCGCCCCATGAACAGGCTGAGCAGTCCGAAGCAGACGAACGTGCCGGCGCCGGCCCACAGCAGGAAGTCGGCCCGTGGATCGATGATGCCGGGAACCAGGGCCATCACCACGAGCAGCACGGCCCCGACCACGTTGCCCGCCACGTCGATGATGACCAGGACACGCGGGGCCTCGTGGTCGGGGACCGCGGCCGAGGCCTGAGAACGCATGGAACGTGTGTCGGCAGATCGGAATGCGTGGCTAAGTGCCCGGCCGGTCCTTCGTCGCCCGGCCCAGACGGACGGCTGCGACCAGGAAGAAGATCGCGCCCGGCACCGCGTAGGCGACGGCGGTGCCCAGCTTCGGGGCCGCGGCGGAGGCGGCCGCGACGAACGACAGCCCCGCCAGTACGGAGAGGCCACCACTGATGATCATCGGCCACTGGCCGCCCATGCCGCGCCGCTTCACCCCCACTATCAGCTGCAGCAGGCCGGCGGCCACCGCCCAGGCGCCCCACACGCGCAGCACCGCCGGGACCCCGGAGGCCCCGGCGAAGGCGAGGCCGGCCGCCGCAGCGGTGCTGACGGCGATGTTCAGTCGCAGCAGCACGGGGGAGGCGGCCTTGCGGCCGGCGCGCAGGTCGAGGACGGCAGCGGCCACGTCGACCAACGGGTAGATCACCAGCAGGGTCGTCACCAGCGGGTTCAGATCGCCGGCCAGGCTCAGCGTCACGGCCGCCCAGACGATCGCGAACACGCTCCGAGCGAGGTAGAGGCGGCGCAGCGCAAGGGCGGCCGAAGCGGGCGTCGTCGCCGAGGTGGCGGCGGAACCGGGGCTGGTGGTCGTCGGCATGATGCCTCCAAAGGAAGAACGATCGTTCTGTCTCTTGAAGGTGACGCACGACCCGAGGCCTTGTCAAGACCGAACGTTCTGTCTCTACACTGGAGGCATGTCCGCGAGTCGCGTCGAGCCGCGCCCCTCCGAAGCGCGTCAGCGCCTGCTGGGGACGGCTAGCCGCCTCTTCTACCTGGAGGGCATCCACTCGGTCGGCGTCGACCGGATCATCGTCGAGGCCCAGGTGACCCGGGCGACCTTCTACCGGCACTTTCCCGGCAAGGAGGACCTGGTTCTGGCCTATCTGGGCGAGGCGGATCGAGCCATCCGGGGTCAGGTCGAGACAGCCGCCGCCACCACTTCCGGCGTCGACGCCGTCCGGGCCGTCGCCGAGTCGATCGCGGACGGCATCCGGTTCTCCGGGTTCCGGGGGTGTGCGTTCCTGAACGCCGTGGCCGAGTATCCGGACGCCGCCCACCCCGTGCACCAGCTGGTCCTGGCCCACCGGCAGTGGTTCCTCGACACCGTGCGGGACCTGCTGGCCCCCGTCCGGGGGGACCGGGCCGAGGACGCCGCCCACCAGTTCGTGATGTTGCGCGACGGCGCCATGGCGGCCGGCTGTCTCTTCGACCCGGCCGTCGTGAGCGCGACGTTCCTCCGCGGTGTCGACGGGCTCCTACAGAGCGGCGTCGCCCGCGAGCGTCGGGCTGGGCCGGGTGCTCACGGGTCCTGACCCGCGGCCCGGCCGGTTGCGTGCGCCGGCGGCCCGGCGGTTGATCCGCCGCGCGCCCAGGACGCCTTCGATGGTGTCCGCCAGCGGGCGGAGGGCACGGGCCAGGCGTTCGGCCTGCGAGAAGGCGACCGGGGTCGTCGACCATGCGCACAGGGTGCCCAGGGACAGGCCGTGAGTCTCCCGGATCGCGGCCGCGGCGTAGAAGCGCACCTCGCCCAGCTCGCCCGTGACCTGGGGATGGAGTCGCAGGCCAGGGTCCAGCCGTGCGTCCGCCGTCGCGAAGGTGCGCTGTCGGCCCGACATCGTGCACAGGATCCCGGCGCAGATGCCGTGATCGCGCGGAATGGTCGTCGCCTGCCCCCAGGGGAGCTCGATCAGGCTGCGCTGCACCTCCCGGTTGATGATGTTCAGGGCGGCGAACTGGGCCCGCGTCGCGGCTCGGGCCCGCTCCACCAGCAGGTGCAGCAGCCGGGCATCCTCGTCCGCCGGGTCCGAGATGTCGGGCCAGGGCTCGAAGGAATCGACCTGGATCTGACGCAGCCGCTCGCTCGTGGTGGACGGCCGCCCGGACGGCGGAGGGCCGGCTTCCGCGGGGATCATCTCTCGGCGGAGCCGCGCCCTGGGCGGCTCCACCGGGAGGGGTCGGAGTCGTCGCCTCGGACGCGACGCAGGGCGTCGGCCAGCCGGGACGTCAGCGCCGCGCACGCCGGCGCATCCTCCACGGCCACCGTCGCACCGTCGTTCAGAGCCACCAGCAGTCGCGCAAGGTCTGCTGCGCGACGGTTCGTCAGGTTCGACAGCTCCCGGAGGACGAGCCACGCATCGCGAGTGGTCAGAGTGAAACGGCCGGCCAGGATCCCGACCGCCAATGCGTTGACCGTCCTTGACGTGAGCGCCTTTTCGAGATTCTGGAGCCGTCGGTCGGGACCGCCGTCCTGCCCGACGAGAACCGATGCCGCCTGGTTCATGCCTGCTGCCTTCCGTAGTGACGTCGAGGGCTGATCTCCCGGGACGGGAGTGCGTTCAGCTCGCCAGAGGGCCGAAGATCGCGTCGCCGTAGTCGGTTCCCGGGACGTCACGCCACCGAGCGTCGAGCACGTGCTGAAGGCAGTCACGGACCGAGGCGAGACGCATCGCCGCCGCCTCGGCTCGCGCAAAGGTGGTCGACTGCAGCGAGAACGCGCACAGCGTGCCCAGCAGCTCGCCGCGGGAGCCGGTCAGGCTGGCTCCGACGTAGAAGCGGATGGCGGCGATCTCGCCGGAGACCCAGGGACTGTCGTGGAGGTCGGGGTCCGTACCGGCGTCCGGGGTCGCGAACACCCGGTGCAGACCGGTCATGGCACACAGGATCCGACCGCAGATGCCCTCGGTCCTACCGATGGTCAAGGGGCCGGCGGCGGGTGCGCTGGCGACGGTGACCTGCAGGTCGTCGCGCAGCACGTTGAGCGCGGCGAATTCGGTGCCGGTCGCGCGCCGCGCCTGTTCCAGCAGCATGTTGAGTTGCACGTCCTGCAGCCCCTGGTTCATGGGCTGCGGGGGCCGGATGGTCGCGAGCGCGTGAGAATCATTGCCCGCAGTGGTACTTCGAACGCCGTCCACGATGCCTCCTGATGGGCGGCCGGGTGGACGGAGACCGTTTGTCCGATCCGTCCACCCGGCCGGGTGGGCCCCCGTTTCCCGCGGTCCCAGCCCTGACCCAGGTACCTCCTGCGCAGGCTGGCTCTCCGTGGTCGTCATCCCTGACCGGACGAGGACATGCAGAGGTTTCGACCCTCAGGGGGCGCGGGTCGCTGCTGCAGCGGCCTCAAATCAGGAGGGACGTTCGTCGGCGCGCAGCGGGGCCGCAGGGTGTGCTCCGTCAGGCCGGATGCACCGGCCCGACCTAGTGCATAGGCACCAGCTGTGCGGGACGGCAAGACCCCGGGCGTTCAGTCGTGGTCGCCGACCCCGGCGTCCACCAGGCCCATCCGCAGCCCGATGGACAGGGCCTCGAGCTTGGAGTGGGCTCCGAGCTTCGCGGACAGGTTGAGGACGTGGTTGCGGATGGTATGGACGCTGACCACCAGGCGTTCGGCGATCTCGGCGTTGGTGAGCCCTTCGGCCAGCAGGTTCAGGATCTCCCGTTCCCGCGCGGTGAGCCGTTCCGAGCCCGAGGATTCCGAGCGTCGCAGCTGCGGCAGGAGTCTGGCCATCATGGTCGGGCTGACGACGGCGCCGCCGGTGGCGGCATGCCGGACGGCGGCCACGACCTCGTCGACGTTGCGCGACTTGTCCACGTAGCCGCGGGCGCCCGCTTCGATGCTGGCGACCAGCACCTGCTCGGAGGTGCTGGCGGTCAGCATGACGACACTCAGGTCGAGATACCGGTCGGTCAGTTCCTTGACCAGTTCGGTTCCCCGCCCGTCCGGGAGCCGGTCGTCCAGGAGGACCACGTCCGGGCGGACGGCCTCGATGATGCCCCGGGCCTGTCCGACGCTGGAAGCGCTCGCCGCCACGGTGATGTTCGGCTCCGCCTCCAGCACGGCGGCCAGACTTTGCGAGAACATCTGATGATCATCAACGATGACCACCCTGATGGGCGGCTCTTCCCCCGAGGAGTTCACACCACCATGCTCCAACAGGATCTTGGTCATGAGCCGTAGTGGCGACCCGGGAATCGATGTGTGTCGCATCCGCGTCCGGCGGAGGAGGTCGAGATGGCGTTGAAAGTCGTTGTCGCCGACGACGATGCGAATGTTTGTGCCGCTTTGTGCGACCTGCTGCAGGACGACGAGCGGTTGGAGGTGACGGCCACCGCGGAGAACGCCGAGGACGCGGTGCACCAGGTCGCCGACACGCACCCGGACGTGGCGGTCCTCGACGTGCGCATGCCGGGCAGCGGTATCGAGGCAGGACGGCGCATCCTCCAGGCCTCACCGGACACCACGGTGGTCCTGGTGTCCGCGCAGGTCGACTCGTCACTGGTCACGGCGGCCCTCGCGGCCGGCGTGCGGGGGGTGTTCGTCAAGGGTCGCCTGGGCTCGTACATGCCTGATCTGGTGGTCTCCTGCCACCAGGGTGCGGTGGTCCTCGACACCCCCGCCGCGGTCGACGGTCTCAGAGCTTTCGCCGGTGAACCGGGAGCCCCGGCCTGAGGTCCCGGGTGTCGCCCGGGTTCAGGGGATCGCCCGGTTCGGTCTGATCCTCCGACTCGAGCGGCAGCCACAGCTCCATCACCGTCCCGTTCGGCTCGCCCGCCCGCAGTAGGCAGCGCCCGCCGATCATGGCGGCCCGGTCGCGCATGGTGGTCAGGCCCCGGTGCCCCGGGGCGGACGTCAGGTCGCCGTCCCCGATGCCCACGCCGTCATCGATCACGCTCAGCGTGATCCCGCCGTCCGCAGGTTCGGCGGCGATCCGGACGCTCCGAGCGTGAGCGTGCTTGCGGGTGTTGATCAGGGCTTCGCGCACGATCCGCATCGCCTGCACGTGCGTGGACGCCGGCCACCGGCACCCGTCGGGCACCGTGACGGCCCAGCCGACCTCGGCGTCCTCGAAGACGTACGCCGCCATGTCGCGCAGATCGTCGCCCAGTGTTCCCGAACCGCCGCTAGAGTCCAGGTCGAACAGCAGTCGGCGCAGTCGGTCGGTCGCGGTCGAGACGGCCGCCCGCGCATCGACGGCCACCGGCAACAGGTCCTCCGCAGACGCGCGCAGTCTCCGCTCCAGCAGGCTCAGTCGCAGGTCGACCGCCGCCAGGGACTGAATGGAGTCGTCGTGCACGTCGGCTGCGATCTTGGCCCGCTCCCGGTCCTGGGTGTCGACCACCCGTCGCAGCAGCCGGTCCCGTTCCGCCGCGAGGAACTGCACCTGACGTCGCGCGACGAACCCGTCCAGGGCGGAGGACAGGTTCCGTCCCGCCGTCCGCAGGACGTCGGCCCGTCGGTTCGTGGCCGTGCTCGCGCCGGAGAGCAGGACGAGGGCCGCCACCGCCCGTCCGTCCGCGACGATCGGGACACCGACGAAGGTCGCGGCTCTCGTAGCGTCCAGCAGGGCCGTCATCGGGGAGTCGCCTTGCCCGTCCGCGGCGAGGCCCGGGCCGAACAGGTCGTCGGTCTGGATGCGCAGCCAGTCCCAGGCCGCGATGTCGATCAGCTCCGGTGAGGCCTCGTACGCCAGTCGACGAGGCAGCGTCGCGGCCTGCCGGAAGCCGGTGATCGTGGCCCCCTCTCCCGGGTCCTCGGTTCGTTCGAGGACGAAGGCGGCCACGTAATCGCCTCGGGCGACCGCCAGCCGGCACACCCGCTCGTACAGGTCTGCTTCGTCGGCGGCGCGCACGATCGCGTCGTTGAGTCCGGCCAGGAACTCGAAGGCGCGGCCGAGGTTGTCCGCCCGTTCGAGCGCCTCGATCCGGGACGTCGCATCCACGATCGACACGACGGTCCTGACCTCGGTGCGACCTCGCCACGGCGTCAGGCTCACGTCGGCCGGAAAGCTCGTGCCGTCGTGGTGCAACCCACGGACGCCCTGGCCGGCGTCCAACCGGACTCCCGTGGCGCCGTGCTCACCGGGGCCGTCCGTGGCCGGCCGGCCGGCCACATCACGCGATGCAGGACGCTGCGACGCGTGGGTGGCGAGGAAGGATCTGACCGTGTCGTGCCCGTCGGCCAGCAGGCGGTCCAGAGGGCGGCCCGTCAGCTGAGCGACGGGGCTGCCGAAGACGGCCTCGCACACATGATTGGCGTAGACGACCGTTCCGGCCGGGGAGACGACCAGGACGGCGGCCGCGGTCGCGGCCAGTAGGTCGTCGACTGCGCCGTCCAAGGTGATGACTGCGTTTTCCCAGCCGGCCTCGAAGTGCAGATCCCGGACAGCGTGCACCGTAGCTCCCGACCGGCGCGCATCTCACGCCCGGGCCGAGGCTACAACCAGTTGACGTCTAAACGTAATCGTACAACTACAGAACGTAATGATCAAGGAAAGCATGGCGGCCATCTGCACCTGCCGGATCGGGTCCCTGCCGCCACGATGGTCGGGCCGAGGTCGCCACCGGTGACCGATCGAACCGAGTGCCCGAGGAGCTGTCATGAGTGAGCTGACCGGTCCTTCGCCGGAGGTCCCGTCGGACGAGAACACCGATGAGCTGGTGGATCTCGACCGGGCGGCGAGCCTGATCGGAGTCCAGCCCGACCGGGTCGAGGCCATGGTCGAGGAGGGCCTGCTGCACCCGGTCGACCCCTCCCAGGCCGAACCGCAGTTCCGGGTCGAGGAGGTGAAGGCGGTAGCCATGCTCGGCGGCTGACCGTGGGGGTCAGCCCCTCGACCGGAGGAGCGGGACGTAGAGACCCTCACGCACCGCGCGTAGGGCGGCCAGGGTCCGCGTCGGTGCGGCGAGTTTGACGAGCACGTGCTCCATGTGGGCCGCCACGGTGCGCGGGGCGACGTTCAACGTGCGGGCGATGTCCCCGTTGGACAACCCGTCGGCCAGGAGGCCCAGCACCTCCAGCTCCCGTGGCGTCAACCCGTGCAGGTCGCCCTGTGGCGACACCAGGATCAGGCCGATCAGCGCAGGGGCACGTGCTCGGGGGCGGCGAGGACGGTGAGGCGGCGGTGCCCGTGCAGGGGGCGGCGACCGCCCACCGGCCAGAGGAACGACGAGTAGACGTGCCCGGTCCCGAGCCGTTCGCGGGCGGCCGCCAGGACCGGCGAACGCGGGACCAGCAACTCGTCGTCCGGCGGGAACCCCGGGAGCGGCCGACAACCGCCGTCCGCACACAGCGCGACCCCCGCCGTGGCCCCGCGGACCAGGTGGGCGCCCGCCGCCAGCCGGCGCATCGGGTCGGCGCCCTGGGGAGGCGCCGGCCGCGACATCCACGGTTCACGTTCGGATTCAGAGTGCACGGCCGACCCGTCGCTCGAGTGACCGCTCCACGCCTCGAAGCAGGATCTGCGCATCGCGCCTGCCCACGACGTTATCGCGCCGGGCTGCGACCGCATCCCGCGACGACGTCGGCCGGCCGTGAGCGGAGCCGGCCGGAAATGGGCAGGGCTGCCGATGCGAGGCCGACGGCGACGGGCGTTGGGTGGGACCAGCGACGAATATGAGCGGTACCAGGAGGTCTGGCATGCCGGGATCGGCGGGAACACTGAGTGGGCGACGCGTCGCCATCCTCGCGGCGGACGGGGTGGAACGCGTCGAGCTGGAACAGCCGCGCCAGGCGTTGGAGGACGCGGGCGCCAGTATGGCCCTCATCTCCCTCCAGGACGGAGAGATCGCGGCCCGCGACCACGACCTCGAGGACGCCGGCACCTTCGCCGTCGACGGCCTGGTCGCCCAGGCGTCGGTCGACGACTACGAAGCCCTGCTGCTGCCGGGTGGCACGGTCAATCCCGACAAGCTCCGGATGGAACCCGATGCCGTGCGCTTCGTCCGGGACTTCGTCCGGTCCGGCAAACCCGTCGCCTCCATCTGCCACGGCCCCTGGAACTTCGTCGAGGCCGACGTCGCCCGCGGTCGAAGGCTCACGTCGTGGCCGAGCGTGCGCACCGATCTGCGCAACGCCGGGGCGGAGGTCGTCGACGAGGAGGTCGTCACCGACGGCAACATCACCACGAGCCGGTCGCCTGACGACCTGCCGGCGTTCTGCCGACGCATCGTCGAGGAGTTCACTCATGACGCGAGCCCGGCCCGTGCCGCAGACGCTCGATGAATCCACGGTAGGAGGTGTCGGCCGGGTCCTTTCGGCCCGCCGGGTGCTGACCAGCCTGAGCGCCGGGCTCGTGGTCGGCGCCGCCGTCGCGTCTTTCTCGGAGCCGATGGTGGCGGCGCTCGCGGTCTGGGTCGTCGCCGGTGGGGTCCTCCTCGGCTGGGTATGGCGACTCTGCTGGCACCGGGACCCGGCCGGGAGCAAGGAGCTGGCGGAGGAGGACGAGCGGTCCCGCTCGACCGACGTCTGGGTGGTGCTGGCTGCGGTGGTCAGTCTCGCCGCCGTGGTCGTGGCCCTGGTCCGCTCCAGCAGTGGGCAGGACGCGACGGCCGTGATCACCGTGGTGCTCAGCGTCGTCGCGGTGGTCCTGTCCTGGGCGCTGGTGAACACGGTGTTCGCCGTCAAGTACGCCCGCCTCTACTACATGGACGAGCCCGACGCCGAGGGGTTCGACTTCAAGCAGGACGCCCCGCCGACCTACAGCGACTTCGCCTATCTCGCGTTCACGATCGGGATGTCGTACGCCGTTTCCGAGACCGAGCCGACCTCGACCCGGACCAGACGCGTCGCGCTCCTGCACGCGTTGCTGTCCTACCTGTTCGGTACGGGAGTGCTCGCCGTGGCCATCAACCTCGTGACGAACCTCGGCCAATGAAACGTCGAAAACCTTGACCCCTTGGCCGTTTCCCGGCCACCCCGCTGGGTAGGTCACGCAGTACGGCTGTTCCGAGGAGGAGATGTCGCATGGATCTGACCGCTTCGACCACCATCCGCAGGCCGCGATCCGAGGTCTACGCGTTCTGGCACCAGATCGAGAACCTGCCCACGTTCATGGCCCACCTGGACGACGTGCGCTCCACCGGGGAGGGGCGCAGTCACTGGACGGCGACCGCACCCTTCGGCAGAACGGTCGAGTGGGACGCGGACACCGACGACGACATCCCCGACCAGCAGATCGGCTGGCACTCCGTGGGCGAGGCCGAGGTGCCCAACCGGGGGGAGGTCTTCTTCGTTCCGGCGCCGGACGGCGTGAGCACCGAGGTGCACGTCGTCATGGCCTACGACATTCCCGGCGGTGGACTCGGCAAGGCCGTCGCCAAGTACTTCGGCGAGGAACCGAACCAGCAGCTGGACGACGACCTGCGCCGGCTCAAGCAGGTACTCGAGACCGGCGAGGTGGTGCGTTCGGACGGCGCCCCGTACGGCAAGAAGGCGCGGGCCGAGTTCCCGCAGCACGCCGCACAACCACTCACTCCCGAGGAGCGCAAGGAGATGGCACCGCTATGAGGGCCAACTGTTGGAGCGGCCGCAACGAGGTCGAGGTCCGCGACGTCCCGGACCCCGGAATCCTGAACCGGCGCGACGCGGTCGTGCGGATCACCTCGACCGCGATCTGCGGGTCCGACCTGCACCTGCTCGACGGTTACGTGCCGACGATGCAGGACGGCGACATCATGGGCCACGAGTTCATGGGCGAGGTCGTCGAGGTCGGGCCCGACGTCGACGCAGGCAAGCTGCGCATCGGCGACCGGGTCGTCGTCCCGTTCCCGATCGCCTGCGGCGCCTGCAACGCCTGCGCGGCCGGGCTCTTCTCGTGCTGCGAGAACACGAACCCCAACGCCGGCATCGCGGAGAAGATGTTCGGCCACCCGGTCGCCGGGATCTTCGGGTACTCCCACCTGACAGGGGGTTTCGCCGGTGGCCAGGCCCAGTACGCCCGGGTCCCGTTCGCCGACGTGAACCCGCTGAGGATCGAGTCCGACCTCACCGACGAGCAGGTACTGTTCCTGTCCGACATCCTGCCCACCGGGTACATGGGCGCCGACATGGCCGACATCCAGCCCAGCGACGTCGTAGCGGTGTGGGGGGCCGGTCCCGTGGGCCAGTTCGCCATGGACAGCGCCCGGGTCCTCGGGGCCGCCAGGTCATCGCCATCGACAAGGAGCCCTACCGGCTGGAGATGGCCGCGCAGCAGGGCTACAGGACGATCAACTTCGACGAGGAGCCTGTCCTCGACCGTCTGAAGGACCTGACCGGCGGCCGCGGCCCGGACAAGTGCATCGACGCGGTCGGTATGGAGGCCACCCACGGGAGCGCGCTCATCCACGGCTACGACCGGGTCAAGCAGGCCGTCCGGTCCGAGACCGACCGGCCGCACGCGCTGCGCGAGGCGATCCTGGCCTGCCGCAGCGGCGGCATCGTCTCGGTGATCGGCGTCTACGGCGGGTTCGTCGACAAGTTCCCGGCCGGGGCGTGGATGAACCGGTCGCTGACCCTGCGCACCGGCCAGTGCCACGTCCAGCGGTACATGCAGCCGCTCCTGGAGCGGATCGAGGCCGGCGAGATCGACCCCACCCGGGTGATCACGCACCGGCTGCCGCTGGAGGAGGCGCCACGCGGGTACGAGCTCTTCAAGGAGAAGCAGGAGAACTGCGAGAAGGTCGTCCTCAAGCCCTGAGCCCTCCGCAGGTCGGACGACGGGTGGTGCGGTTCCGCGGAACCGCACCACCCGTCGTCCCGGTCGCTGCGAGGTCCCGCTACTTGATCTCGCTGCGCAGCAGCAGCCGCAGCCCGACCGCCAGGGGCAGCAGGATCCAGACGGCGCTCGTCGCCCCCAGGTGAGCCCACTGTGCGGCCGACATCGAGCCCTCGAACAGCTGGCTCTGGGCGTAGTTGAGGTCCACCCAGGGCTGGACGTCCTGGAACCAGGAGGCCACCTCGGCGAGCAGCGAGGCGAGGGTCGGCAGGACCAGCGACAGGACGAAGTATCCGACGATCGCGCCGGCCGAGTGGCGGACGACGACGCCGAGCATGAAGCCGAGGGCCATGCCGACGATGTTGCCGAGCACGATGAGGGCCAGGTCCTCGACCGAGCTGTCCCAGGTGAGGTCCACTCCGGCGATGGCCGATCCGGCGACGTTGGCCACCACGCCGATGGCCATCGCGACCAGCATCGACCCGACGGCGATGATCAGGGTGGCGATGGCCTTCGCCCCGATCACCCGGCCGCGGTGCGGGACGAGGGTGAACGTGGTCAGGCCGCTGCGCTGACTCCACTCGCTCGTCACGGCCAGGATGGCGATCATCGGCAGGATGACGGACATCGGGAACCCGAAGGCGCTGGCGAAGGTCTCGTAGGTCAGGTTCTTGTCCGGCGCCCAGATGATCACCGCGCCGGTGGCCAGCACCGAGAAGATCACGATGCTGGCCAGCAGCCAGAACCCGGCCCGGGTGTCGAACGTCTTGCGCAGCTCCACGGCTACGGTGCGGCTGAGCGGGATCGGCCGGATGGGCTGCGCCGCAAGGCTTTCGGTGCGGGCCGCCCGCCGGGTGTGCGGGACGGCGGTGCGGACGGCGGGGTCGACGGCGGTCATGCCGCTGCTCCTTCGCGCTGGGTGTCGGCGGTGAGTTCCAGGAACATCTCTTCGAGTCCGGCGCTGTCGGCGCTGCGCAGCTCGGCCAGGGGCACGCCGGCGGCGAGCGCGACCTGACCCACGTGTTCGGGAGCGGCGTCCGTACGCAGGCTCCCGTCGTCCAGCACGGACACCTCGGCGCCGGCGGCACCGAGCGCCTGGGCGAGGACCGCCCCGCCGTGGGAGGCGCGGACCAGCGTCCCGGCCTGCTCCAGCAGGCCGGCCTTGGTGCCTTGCGCGACGATCCGGCCGTTGCCGATCACGACGAGGTCGTCGGCGATGACCTCGATCTCGTGCAGCAGGTGGGAGGAGAGCAGCACGGTGCCGCCGTCGTCCGCGAAATCGCGCAGCAGGTCACGCATCCAACGGATGCCGGCCGGGTCCAGACCGTTGGCCGGCTCGTCCAGGATCAGCACCTCGGGCGCCCCCATCAGCGCGGTCGCGATGCCGAGCCGCTGGCGCATGCCGAGGGAGTAGTTGCGGACCCGGCGGTCGGCCTCCTCGGGGGTGAGGCTGACCCGCTCGATCATCTCGTCGACCCGTCCCCGGGGCAGACCCATGGTGCGCTGGGCGATGGTGAGGATCTCGCGGCCGGTCCGCCCGGCGTGCTGCGCGGAGGCGTCGAGCAGGACGCCGACCTCCCGCCCCGGGTTGGGCAGGTCGGCGAAGGCCCGGTCCAGCACGGTGACCTCGCCGGAACTCGCGGGCGTCAGCCCGACCATCACGCGCATGGTCGTCGACTTGCCCGCCCCGTTCGGGCCCAGGAACCCGGTGACCCGGCCCGCCCGGGCGACGAAACTGACGTCGTCCACGGCGGTGAACCCGCCGTACTTCTTGGTGAGTGATTCGACCTTGATCATGGGTACGAGCCTGGCGCGCAGGGGCGCCCGGGCGCCTCAGGGAAGTGGCGAGCGGATCCCTGAAACGGCCCCCGGGCAGTCAGGGGTAACCCTGACCGCCCGGGGGTCGCGACTCAGGGGCGCCGCCCGGTGCGGCCGCTCACGTGCAGGCCAGCGTGAACGGCGCTCCCGGCCCGATCGTGTTGGTGTCGTCGAGCAGGCTCACCCCTCCGGCGGCCACCTCGTCGGTGCAGAACGGCGCGGCCGCCCCGTTGACCAGCGGCTTGTACTCCTCGACGACGACGCCCAGCGCGAGCGGGTTCGGCCATTGCGTCTTCAGCGCGATCCGGACCCGGCCGAGGTGGGCCGGAGCCGGGGTGCTGAACGTCTCCAGGTTGGCCACCGACCAGTGCGTCTCGTTCGGCACCACCACGTTGATCGCCCCGCTCAGCGTGGACGGGTGGTACGCGCCGACCGCGGTGGTCTGCGGGGTGAAGACGAACTCGTCGGCGTAGGAGTAGACCGCCGTGTAGGTCGTGCTGCCGGGCGTCTCGTCGTTGTTCACCAGGATCGACGTCGACGAGCCCGGGGCGATCGACTTCTGGTACTCCGCGTTGGGGTTCAGCGAGTTGCAGACCTTCTGCGCCGTCACGAGGATGATGCCGCAGGCGTTCGAGGTCTGCAGGTGCGGCCCGCTGGACAGCCGCTTGCACAACGAGCCCCACGTCGAGCAGCTCGCCTCGGTGATGGCCGGCATCGTCGTCGCGTAACTGCCGTGGCTGGGGGGGATCAGCCCGATCCAGTCGTCGATCTGCTTGCACCCGGTGTAGGCGGGGTCATTCGGGTTCTGGGCGTACTTCAGCAGGCACTGCCGGGAGATGATCGTGCCCAGCGACTCGGCGACGACGTCCACCTTCACCTGGTCGTTGGCCGTGTTCGCCTTGATCGCCGCGGACAGCCGGGAGGCGGCCGCGTTGATGATGTCCGTCCCGCTGCCCGCCGAGATCAGGCTGCCGTTGTCGTAGAGGTAGTTGCCGTTCGCGTCGGTCTTGTAGTCGCAGATGAAGTACCGGACCGGAATCACCGGCGTGGTCGGATACTTCGCCGAGAACGCCTTCATCAGAGCGTGATTGGCCGTTCCGGTGGACCGGTAGTCGCAGCTCGTGGACCCGATGTCCGCGCCCTGGAGGACGAAGACCGGGTCGGGGCTGGCGGTCACCGCGTCCGCGGCGCCGGCCGTGCCGAGCAGAGCGGAGGCCACCAGGGCGGTCACCGAGGCGCCCACGGTCAGGGCCCTCGCGAGTCGATGGGTCAGGGATCGTCGGGACGACGTCGGCTGGGTGTGCGTCACGGACCCGATCCTTCGGGCCCGCGCCGAGCACGCGCTTCGGGCAGCAGGTACCACGTATGGCGGGCAAATTCGACAAAACGTCCATAGACGGCGCGAGGGGCGCCGATCAGATCGGGAAACCCAACTCGGCGGCGGACGGCCCGGGGGTGGGCGCGGCCCAGTGCGTCGCGTAGACGGCCGTCGTCGACAGGGAACGCAGCTCGGCCCGGTCGAGGTAGAGGGTCCCGTTCAGGTGGTCGGTCTCGTGCTGGGCGATCCGCGCGGGCCAGCCCGTCAGCTCCAGCTCGTAGCCTCGCCCGGACCGGTCGGCCGCCGCCAGCTGGACCCGGTGCCAGCGCGCCACGACCGCCGTCAGCCCGTCCACGCTCAGGCAGCCCTCGTAGAACGAGCGCCGCTCGTCACCCACCGCGGTGACCACCGGGTTGACCAGCTCCAGGAACGGCTGTGGCGGGCGCTCGCGGGCCAGCGCGATCTCCTCGGGGACCTCTGCCGGGTCCTCGATCACGGCCAGCGCCAACGGGACGCCGACCTGCGGGGCGGCCAGCCCGACCCCGACCCCGGGCAGGTGGGCCCGCATGGCGTCGAGCAGCTCGGCCAGCAGGTCGTCGGGCAGTTGCCCGTCGTAGCGGGCGGCGGGCCGGCGCAGCACCGGCTCGCCGACCTGCGTCACGGTCCAGGGGCGCGGTGCGGCCAGCAGTTCCTGCACCTGCCGGGTGAGTTCGGCGTCCACGAACGCCCAGCCTGCCACGCTCGGGGGCGGCGGTCGGGCCGGGTCAGGTGATGGGGAAGTCGAAATACGTGTCGGGGTAGGGCTCGTCGCGCAGCGTGTAGTGCCACCACTCGCGCTCGTACCGGACGAATCCGCTCGCCTCCATCAGGGTGCACAGGGTCTCGCGATTGCCCGTCGCCTCGGCACTGATGCCCTCGGCCCCGTGGTGCGACACGACGTCCATCAGATCGTGGTCGCCGCCCATCGGGACGAATTCACCTGTGGCCGGGCGATAGAGCGTGAGGTCGACGGCGCTACCGCGGCTGTGCCCGGAACGAGTTGCCACGTAACCTTTCTCGAACATCTCGCTCCGGTCGATGCGCGGGTGGAACCGTTGCTTCCCGCGCCCGTCCTCCGGCCGGCGCGACCACCGGACGAAGCAGTCGACGGCACGCTGGGGCCGGTATCCGTCCCACAGGAACAGGCCGAGACCCAGGGTCTGCGCGCGTTCCTGGGCCTCGGCCAACGCCACGCACAGGGCCGTCGTCCCGACGACCCGGTTCACCGCGTACCCGTCGACGGCCCGGCCCGTGAAGTTGTCGTCACCCGCATAGACGGCGTCCCAGCGGATGCCGGGCACCCGTTCATCGACGTACCAGAAGTCGTGGTTCACCCGGCGGCCCCGGCCAGTGCGTGTGCCACGAGCCGGTCGAGCACCGCGCGCAGCGGCAGGCCGGCCGCGGCCATCATTCGCGGGTAGCGGCTGTACGAGGTCAGACCGGGCAGCGTGTTCACCTCGTTCAGCATGACGGTGCCGTCCTCCAGCAGGAAGAGGTCGACGCGGGCCAGCCCCCGGCAGCCCAGCGCCTGGTACAGGGTCCTCGCCGTCTGCCGTACGAGCGTTCGCGACTCGGCCGGGATGTCGGCCGGGACGACGAAGCTCGAGTTCTCCGAGCCGGTCTCGGGCGAGTTCTCCTGGTGGATCCGGAAGAACCCGTGGGTCAGGGCGACCCGGTCGACCTCGCCGGTGATCAGGTCCGGCCCCTCGCCCAGGACGGCGCACCCGACCTCCTGCCCGACGACGGCCGCCTCGACCAGCACCTTCGCGTCGTACCGCCGCGCCTCCTCCAGCGCGCCCGGCAGCTCACCCGGCGTCGACACCCTGCTCACCCCGAACGACGACCCCGACCGGGCGGGCTTGACGAACACGGGATACGGGAAACGGTCGGGGTCGGGGGTCTCGCCCGCCGACACCGTCCAGAAGGTCGGGGTGGCGACCCCGGCGTCCCGGGCGACCAGGTAGGCCAGCGACTTGTCCAGGCACAGGGCCGAACTGGCCACGTCGCACCCCACGTAGGGGACGCCGGACAGCTCCAGCAGGCCCTGCACGGCGCCGTCCTCGCCGAGCCTGCCGTGCAGCACCGGCAGCACGACGTCCAGGTGGAGCGGTGCGTAGCCGTCGGGGCCCCGGACCAGCAGCCCGTGCACGGCGCGGTCTGGGGACAGGACGGCGGGGGAGCCCGACGTCTCCCACCCGTCGTCCGGGCCGTCGCACAACCGCCACGAACCGCCCGTGGTGATGCCCACCCAGAACGGCTCGTACCGGTCCGGGTCGAGGTGCCGGGCGACCTCCCGGGCCGACTTGACGGAGACCGGGTGTTCCTCCCCGACGCCGCCGAAGACGATCCCGATTCTGGCTCTAGGCAAGGGTTCTCCCGTTCTCGAAGGCTCGGCAGGTGCGCAGGGTGTTCGTCACGATGTCGGTCAGGGCGTGTTCGGTGTAGTAGGCGGTGTGCGGGCTGATCAGCACGTTCGGCAGGGCCTGCAGCCGCATCAGCAGCTCGTGGTCCACGGTCGTGCCCCGCCGGTCGGTGTAGAAGACGCCCTCCTCACCCTCGACGACGTCGAGCGCGGCCCCACCCAGCCGGCCGGCCTCCAGGGCGACGACGAGGGCCTCGGTGTCGACCAGGCCGCCCCGCCCGGTGTTCACCACGACCGCGCCGGGTCGCAGCAGTCCGAGGCGGCGGGCGTCGAGGAGGTGGTGCGAGGCGGGCGTCAGCGGGGCGTGCAGGGTGACGACGTCGCTGCGCACCAGCAGCTCCTCGAGGGGCACGTGCTCGATCCCGGCCCGTGGCCGGCAGTCGTGGGCCAGCACGGGTCCGCCGAACCCGCGCAGCCGGTCGATCACCGCGGAGCCGATGCGTCCGGTGCCGACGACGCCGACGGTCAGGTCGCGCAGCTCTCGGCCCCGCGGCCCGAGCCGGTAGTCGTGCGCGTCGGTGCGGCGCACGACGGACGCGGCGTGCCGCAGCGCCATGAGCATCAGCATCAGCGTCCAGTCGGCCACGCTGTCGGGGGAGTAGTCGACGTTGCCGATCGAGAGGCCCAGCTCGGCGGCCGCTTGCCCGTCGATGTGGTTGACGCCGACGCTGCGCGTCGACAGGTACTCGACTCCGGCCCCGCGCAGGGCCAGGAGGGTCGCGCGGTCGATCCGGGTCCGGTGGCCGACGCTGACGCAGCGCAGGCCCGCGGCCCGCCCGGCGGTGCGGGCCGACAGCTCCTCCTCGAACAGCCTGACGCGACACCCGTAGAGCGGCGCCAACTCGCGGAACCGGGCGGCCTCGGCCGCGTCGCAGCCGAACACGGAGATCCCCGTCGACGATCCGTCCAGGAGCGCCGCGGCCACCTCGTCGAGGCGGGCTCCGCGGGACGCCTTGACCAGCACCACGTCGCCCTCGCTCACGTGCGCCCGCAACCAGTCGACGGCCGCGTCGTTGTCGGCCACCCGCATGGCCACGGGCCCGGCACCGTCGGCCACCGGTCGCGCCCCCGCGCCGACGGCGACCACCCGGTCGGCCCGGGCCGCGGCGTACGCGCCGACGGACCGGTGCCCGGCCTCGCCGGCGCCGCCCAGTTCGAGCATCTCGCCGAGCACGGCGATGCGGCGCCGGCCCTCGACCGCCGCCAGGGCGTCGAGCGCGGCCCGCGTGGAGTCGGGATTCGCGTTGTAGGAGTCGTCGAGCAGCGTGGCGCCCCCGGCGAGCTGGTGCCGTTCGAGCCGCCCCGCCGCCGGGGTCACCGCGCTCAACCGGGCCACCGCCCGGTCGAGCGGGACGCCGGCCGCCCGGCCCGCCGCCACGGCGGCGGCCGCATTGAGCGCCTGGTGCGCTCCCGTCAACGGGAGGGCCGCCGGGACCGAGCCGTCGTCGTCCACCAGCCGGAACGAGGGCCGGCCCGACCGGTCGAGCATCACGTCGAGGACCCGCACGTCCGCCGGTCCCGTACCGAACGTCACCACCGGGCCGTCGGTGAGCCCCCGCATGGCCAGCACCCGGGGGTCGTCGGCGTTCAGGACGGCGGTCCCGCCCGGCGCGAGACCCCGCACGAGTTCGCCCTTCCCGCGCGCGATGGCCTCTTGCGACCCGAACTCGCCCAGGTGCGCCACGCCCACGTTCAGCACCACGGCGACGTCGGGGGCGACCAACCCCGTGAGCGCCGCGAGGTCGCCGACGTGGCGGGCGCCCATCTCCAGCACGAGGAATCGGGTGGTCGCGTCGACCCTCAGCATCGTGAGCGGCACGCCGAGCTCGTTGTTCAGGTTGCCGAACGCGGCAACCGTCGGCCCGATCCCCGAGAAGACCGCGGCCATGAGGTCTTTCGTGCTCGTCTTGCCCTGGGACCCGGTCACCGCGACGACGGTCAGCCGGTCGCGCAGGCCCGCCACCACGTGCGTGGCCAGGGTCTGGAGGGCGGCCTGGACGTCGGGGACGACGACGGTCGGCAACGCCGTCGGGCGGGACCCGAGCGCGGCGACCGCCCCGGCCCGGCCGGCCTGGTCGGCGTGGTCGTGACCGTCGGTGCGCTGCCCGGCGAACGCGACGAACAGGCCGCCGGGTTCGGCCCGGCGCCCGTCGAGCACCGCCGGGGCGGTGACGGTCACGCCGCCGTCGCCGGTGACCGTGCCGCCGACGACCGCGGCGATCTCCTCCAGACCGAGCGGAATCACGCGGCCAGTCAAGGCGGGCCGGCGTTGCGGGCCCGTATCCGATTCTCGATACAGCGGCGACAGGTGGTGGAACCACCGCGGATCGGTGGGCGTTCGAGGCATGGGGTGAGGAATGAGACGTTCGATCGTGGTCCTCGGGGTCCTGCTGGCCGCGGGTGGGGCCGTGAGCGCCTGCGGCCAGGGCGGCGGCCCGCTGTCGGCGGAGGCCGTCGGCCGGGCGCAGGGCTGGGGGGTCGACCCGGCCCTCGTGTACGTCACGAAGGTCGAGGGCTACTCGCCGGCGGCCGGAGGAGCGGGTGTCTACGGCGACGCCGGCTACCAGGGCGTCTACACGTCCCGGACCGGAGCCGACCTGCGGCTGACGGTCGAGCGGCGGACCCTGACCGCGCAGACCTGCCCCGAGGTGCCCATCCCGGCCGCCGCACCCGGTGCGCCCGTGGAGTGCACCGCGGACGGCGAGGCGTGGCGGCGTTCCAGCGGTGACCGGCACGAGTACGCCCTGCCCGTCGGCGACCTGACGGTGATGGCCAGCGGTCCGAGCGCGACCCCCGTCGACGTCCTGCGGCAGGCCGCCACCGAGGCTCACCCGGCGTCGTCCGACGAGATCCTCGAGGTGCTGCCGCCCCCTCCCGGCGGGCCGGTCGAACGCGGCGACATCACCGGCGACAACGCCCCCGACAACCACGTCGGCCCGGGGGGATGAGCACGCCACCGGCGGAGCGTCAGCGGAAGAAGTGGGTTCTCGGTCGGGGCTGCGCCACCCCGTCCAGCCAGATGTCGACCTTCTCGTTGTAGAAGGCGACCAGGCCGGCGATCGGCAGGACCTGCGCGGCGGGGAAGTCGTAGGTCCAGGCCAGGTCGGCCTGGAGTCGGCCGCCGACCTCCACGTTCCAGTACCCGCTGGTGACTCCCTTGTAGGGGCAGGCGGTCTGCGTCGGCGACGGGGTGAGGTGCTCGGTGACGAGCGCGGTCCGGTCGAGGTAGTACCGGGTGGGCAGACCGGTCTCGTAGAGCATCACCGGCGATGACGACTCGGCCAGCAGCACGCCGTCCAGCTCGACCCGCACCGGGCGGCTGGACCGCAGACAGTCGACCCGCACGTAGGGGTTGCGGGGATGCACGAAGACCTGTTCGTCCTCCTCGTACCAGGCGTCCAGTCCGGCCCAGTCGAAACGCACGTGTCCGGCAAGACCGGGCAGCGCGTCGTCGCCGAAGACCCTGACACTGGCGGGCCGTTCGACCGTTCCCACCCGCAGGCCGTGCCGCCGGGCCGTCCCGCGGCGCAGCCGTTGCTCGTGGTGTTCGTCGACGAGGTACCGCCCGTCGACGTCTTCGAGGGGGATGTAGTACTGCGGATAGTTCGGCCACTCCCACACGTAGAGCGCCCGGGTGGTGTCGAAGACCCAGGCGCCGCCGAGCATCCCCCGGACCCGACGGGGTGCGGGTTCGATCAGGTCGACCTCGGCGGCCATCTGCGGGTAGTCGCGGTCGTCGTCCATCCCAGTACCTCCCTGGCCGATTCACATATCCCTGGACCGTCTCGCGACGGGCCGTGACCGTGACACGACGGGAGCGCGGCCCCGAGTGGCGGTCAGAGGACCGTCGCCTCGACGGTGACCTCGGAGTTCAGCGAGTTGGCGATGTAGCACTCCTCGTGGGCCTGCTCGACGAGCTTGTGCACGACGGCGGGGTCGGTGCCGGGCGCGACCCGGATGACGGGCGCGAGCGTGATGGTGGAGATCCGCGCGGGCGGGCTCCCGTCGTCGATGAAGCCCGACGCCTCGTCCTCGTAGTCGAGGACGTCGACCCCGGCGCGGGCGGCCACGGCCAGGAAGGCGAGCAGCTGGCACGAGCTGGCGGCCATCACCAGCAGCTGCTCGGGGTTCAGGAACGCCGGGTCGCCGCGGAAGGCCCGGTCGGCGCTGAGCGCGACCGTCGTGCCGGCCGGCGGCGCGACGGCCCGGTGCTCACGCCGGTAGGCGCGGTAGCCCTCGCCCGTCGAGCCCTGCCAGACCAGGTGCGTGGAGTACGTGTGTTCGGCCACGGATTCACGGTAGATGACCCATCCGGGTGAGGATCGGTCCGACGTGACGTCGGCCACTCCCGGACGCACAGCTTGGGTCCGGACCCGGCGATATCGTCCTGGACCTGCGACTTGTCCAGACACCTGCCCGCTTTCCCTGACTCAGCCACGATGGAGGAACCGACCGTGCTCATCGGAGTCCTGAAGGAGGCCCGGGCCGGGGAAACGCGCGTCGCCGCGACCCCCGAGACCGTGGGCAAGCTGCGGGGCCTGGGCTACGAGGTCGCCGTCGAGCCCGGGGCCGGCGTGGCGTCGGAGTTCTCGGACCAGGCGTTCACGGACGCCGGGGCGAGCGTCGGCGGCATCGGTGAGGCGGACGTCGTCCTCGGGGTGAACGCGCCGTCGCCCGAGCAGCTCGCGGCGATCAAGGAGGGCGCGACGCTGATCGCGATCCTCGGTCCGCGCACCGACGAGAAGATCGTCGAGACCCTCGGGAAGCTGCCG
Organism: Spongisporangium articulatum; assembly: GCF_044465595.1. Classification (NCBI taxonomy): domain Bacteria; kingdom Bacillati; phylum Actinomycetota; class Actinomycetes; order Kineosporiales; family Kineosporiaceae; genus Spongisporangium; species Spongisporangium articulatum. The sequence continues at coordinate 463,991 of NZ_JBITLV010000002.1, forward strand.
ATCACGGCGCTGGCGATGGACGCCGTCCCCCGCATCTCGCGGGCGCAGTCGCTCGACGTGCTCTCGTCGATGGCCAACGTGGCCGGCTACCGGGCCGTGGTCGAGGCCGCGCACCAGTTCGGCCGGCTGTTCACCGGGCAGGTCACCGCGGCCGGCAAGGTGCCGCCGGCCAAGGTGCTCGTCGTCGGGGCCGGCGTCGCCGGTCTGGCGGCCATCGGTGCCGCGTCGCGACTCGGGGCCGTCGTGAAGGCCACCGACCCGCGGCCCGAGGTGGGCGACCAGGTGAAGTCGATGGGCGGGGAGTACCTGTCCATCGAGTCGCCCGAGGTCGAGGTCTCGGCCACCGGGTACGCCAAGGAGATGGGCGACGACTACAAGGCCCGCGAGGTCGAGCTCTACACCGAGCAGTCCGCCGACGCCGACATCATCATCACCACCGCGCTCATCCCCGGCCGCCCGGCGCCGCGGTTGATCACCGGCGAGATGGTGGCCCGGATGAAGCCGGGCTCGGTCGTCGTCGACATGGCCGCCGCCAACGGTGGCAACGTCGAGGGCACTGTCGAGGGCCAGGTCGTGCGCACCGACAACGGCGTGACGATCATCGGTTTCTCCGACCTGGCGGGGCGCCTGCCCGCCCAGGCGTCCCAGCTGTACGGCACCAACCTGGTGAACCTGCTGAAGCTCATGACCCCGGAGAAGGACGGGCAGCTCGTCCTCGACTGGGACGACGTCGTGCAGCGCTCGATCACCGTCGTGCGGGCCGGGGAGGTCACCTGGCCGCCGCCGCCCGTGCAGGTCTCGGCCGCGCCGGCCGCCACCGAGGCTCCGACCGCGGCCCCGGCGAAGGAGGAGAAGGCGCCGATGTCGCCCGGGCGCCGGCTCGGGCTCGTGCTCGGTGGTTTCGCGGTCCTGTTCGCGCTGATCTGGGCCGCGCCCGCGTCGCTGCTGCCGCACCTGACGGTGTTCGCGCTGGCGATCGTCATCGGCTACTACGTCATCGGCAACGTGCACCACGCGCTGCACACCCCGCTGATGTCGGTCACGAACGCCATCTCCGGGATCATCGTCGTGGGGGCGCTGCTGAACGCCGTGGACGACGAGACCTCAGTCCTGGTGCTGGCTTTCATCGCCACGCTGCTCGCCTCGATCAACGTCGTCGGTGGCTTCGCGGTGACTCGCCGCATGCTCGCCATGTTCTCCCGAAGCTGAGAGAGAGATCTCCGACCATGACTGTCGAGACCGCCGCGCAGGCCGCGTACATCGTCGCCGCGCTGCTGTTCATCCTCGCGCTCGCCGGCCTCTCCAAGCACGAGACGGCCCGCGTCGGCAACGCCTTCGGCATCTCCGGGATGACGGTCGCGCTCGCCGCCACCGTCGGCCTGGCGATCGACCAGAACATCAAGGCCGCGTCGCTCGGTCTGCTCGTTCTGGCCGTCGCGCTCGGTGGGGCCGTCGGCCTGTACCGGGCCAAGGTCGTCGAGATGACCGGCATGCCCGAGCTCATCGCACTGCTGCACTCGTTCGTCGGTCTGGCCGCCGTGCTGGTCGGCTGGAACGGCTACCTGCTCGTCGAGAACAAGCTCGACGGTGCCGAGGCGCAGCACCTCGACGCGCTCGGGACGCTGGGTGTGCACCACGCCGAGGTGGCGATCGGCATCTTCATCGGGGCGGTGACCTTCACCGGGTCGATCGTGGCCAACCTGAAGCTGTCGGCGCGGATCAACTCGAAGCCGCTGGTGCTGCCCGGCAAGAACGTGCTGAACCTCGGCTCGCTGGTCGCGTTCGCGGGCCTGACCGCGTGGTTCGTGGTGTCCCCGAACGTGTGGGTGCTGGCCGGCGTGACCGCGCTGGCGCTGGCCCTGGGCTGGCACCTGGTCGCCTCCATCGGGGGCGGCGACATGCCCGTCGTCGTGTCGATGCTGAACAGCTACTCCGGGTGGGCCGCGGCGGCCTCGGGCTTCCTGCTGGAGAACGACCTGCTGATCGTCACCGGCGCGCTGGTCGGCTCCTCGGGTGCCTACCTGTCGTACATCATGTGCCAGGCGATGAACCGTTCGTTCATCTCGGTCATCGCCGGCGGCTTCGGCATCGAGGCCGCCGCGAGCGACGACAAGGACTACGGCGAGCACCGTGAGGTGGACGCCGGTCAGGTCGCCGAGCTGCTGACCTCGGCCTCGTCGGTGATCATCACGCCCGGCTACGGGATGGCCGTCGCGCAGGCCCAGTACGGCGTCGCCGAGCTGACCCGCAAGCTGCGCGAGCGCGGCGTCACGGTGCGCTTCGGCATCCACCCCGTGGCCGGTCGTCTGCCCGGGCACATGAACGTGCTGCTGGCCGAGGCGAAGGTCCCCTACGACATCGTCCTCGAGATGGACGAGATCAACGAGGACTTCGCCGACACCGACGTCGTGCTCGTGATCGGCGCCAACGACACCGTCAACCCGGCCGCCACCGAGGACCCGGGCAGCCCGATCGCCGGTATGCCGGTGCTCACGGTGTGGGAGGCCAAGGACGTCATCGTCTTCAAGCGGTCGATGGCCTCGGGCTACGCGGGCGTGCAGAACCCGCTGTTCTTCCGGGAGAACTCGGCGATGCTCTTCGGCGACGCCAAGGACCGCGTCGAGGACATCCTCAAGGCCCTGGGCTGACGTCGGCGCGACGCATCTCAACGATCGTTGATGCGCAGGGTGGCAAGCTCGCAGGCATGCCGTTCGAGCCGTTCGCGCCCTTCGACCTGCACGTCCGGGACGACGCGGCGCGGCCGCTGTTCGCGCGGGTGCCGGTCGCGGTCGCGCTGACCGAGCGGCTGAACCGCTTGCCGTACGCGGAGCAGCCGGCGATCCGGACGGTGTGGTCGGAGCTCACCGGGCAGGCCGTGGACGAGACGTTCCGGCTGATCCCGCCGTTCTTCACCGAGCACGGCCTGCACATCCGGGTCGGGCGCAACGTGTTCCTCAATCAGAACTGCACGGTGATGGACATGGCCGGGGTCGAACTGGGGGACGACGTGATGGTCGGGCCGAACGTCCAACTCATCACCGTCGCGCACGGGCTGCGCCCGGCCGATCGACGTACCCGGATCACGGGCGGGCCGATCCGCGTGGGCGCGGGGGTCTGGATCGCCGCGGGGGCGACGGTTCTGCTCGGCGTGACGATCGGTGAGAACTCGGTCGTGGCGGCCGGTTCCGTCGTGACGCGGGACGTACCGGCCGGCGTGCTGGTCGCGGGCGTGCCCGCCCGGGTCGTTCGAGGAGTGGACGAGTGAGACGGCGTCTGCGCCGCCTCCGCGTCCGCAAGACCCCGCGCTGGGTCGGGCTGGCGGTACTGGTCGTCGGCATCGGCTTCGCGGCCGTGGCCGGACTGGCCCTGGCGTCGGCGACGGTCGGCGAGGTGGGCAGGGCGGCCACGGCGTCCTGCTCCGGGACCGGCCCGTGCGATCAGTGGTCGTCGGTGGCCGGCGATGCCGCTCGCTGCCTCGTGCTCATCGGCTGCGCAGCGTTCGGTGCGGCGGTCGCGACGGCCGAGTTCCGTGGCCGGTCCTGGACCCGGCGCTCGGCCGTTCTCCCGTTCGCGGTCGCCTGCGTCTGGCTGCCGCCGGCAGTCTTCGCGGTGCTCGCGCGCCTCTCCTGATCGGCGTGCCTGCCCAAAGCACAGAAAACCGCGCGGCGAGGCCCGATTCTCTGTGCTTTGGGACGGCACGCCGGGCGGGGTCAGCGGGTGGCGCCCCAGACCAGGGCGCCGAGCACGAAGCCCAGGAGCATGCAGACGATCGCGACGCCCAGCGCCGGCTTGGCCAGTCGCTCACCCTTGTTGATGCCCACCGCGGCGAGGACGATCGCCGCGGGCCCGAAGATGATCGGGATGAAGATGATGGAGATCGCGGCGCAGACGAACGAGATGATGCTCAGCGTGTTCGAGGTGTTCGCGACCGGACCCGGCTGCTGCCCGTAAGGGGTCCCGTACTGCTGCGGTTGGCCGTAACTCTGCGGTTGGCCGTACTGCTGCGGTTGGCCGTACTGCGGGGCCTCCTGCCCGGGGGCGGGGTTCGGCGGCGGCGGTTCGTACGGCTCCTGAGTCATGTCCCGGCCCTTCTGTCCATCGGCTGTGACCCTTTCGGTGTTCTGACGACCGTAACGGCGCTGCGGGACGCCGCAAGATCAGAGAAGCGCCGGTCCGGGTGTGGGCGGAGAATGGACGGCGTGAGCGCCGCCCGCCGCCGTCCCGAGTCGCCCGTCGAGCGACAGATCCGTGAGGCGCACGAGCGGGGGGACTTCGACGACCTGCCGGGCGCCGGACGTCCGATCGAGGGACTCGACCAGCCGTTCAGCGCCGAGAAGTGGGCCGTCGACCGGATCCGGGCGGAGGGCGGGGACGTCGGGGCGCTGCTGTCGCCGATGCTCGCCCTGCGCCGGGAGCGAGCCCGCTTCCTGGCCACGATCGACGACGTCCGGTCCGAGGCGGCGGTGCGGGAGCTGGTGCGGGAGTTCAACTCCCGGTTGCTGGCCGAGCTGCGCCGGCCGATGGACGGGCCGCTGATCCCCGTCGGCCTGCTCGACGAGGAGGAGGCGGCGGCGGCCTGGCGGGCGACGCGTCCCTCGCCCGAACCGGTCGCCGCGGTGGAAGTCGCTGCCCCGCGGCGGTTCCGGTGGTCGAGGGGATGGCTCACGCGTAGGGTCCGGTGATCTCGCGGAGCTTCAGGGCTGAGTGTGGCCCGGATCGGTTAACGAGTCAGGCTTTTCAGCTCCGCTAGCGACTGGCGGAGCAAGTCGGCGAGCGACGTCCCGTCCTGCCCGACCCAGCGCGCGAAGGAGACCCTGAACACCGCCACACCGGACTGCGCGGCCAGACTCGCCGCGGGCTCCGGCACGCGGCGCTCGTGCAGGGCCTCGGTGACCAGGGTGCCTAGCCGGGACATCTTGATCAGCTCGCGTTCCTGCAGGTCGGGATGCGTCGAGATGATCGCGTTGCGGGCCACTGCGTGGGCGTGCCGCTCGGCGAACATCGTCTCCGCCAGATGCACGAAGGCCGCCCCCACGACGTCGACCGGGCCGAGGTCGCCCCCGGCCGCACGGACCCCGTCGAGGACGGTCGCCTCGAAGGTGCCGGAGCCGTCGAACAGCACCTCGCGCTTGTCCGTGAAGTGCCGGAAGAAGGTGCGTTCGGTGACGCCGGCCCGCTCGGCGATCTGGGCCGTCGTCGTCCGGTCGTAGCCGTGCTCGGCGAACAACTCCATCGCGGCGCGCTGCAGCCGCCCCGCGGCGTCCGGCTCCCAGCGACTCACGGGCCCATCCTAGGCGATGGCAGTGACTGACATGGAGTGTTAGCGTCTATGTCAGTCGCTGACATCGGGCCGGCGACGACAAGTCATCGGAAGGTCGTTCCACACATGCGAGTCTTCGTCACCGGGGCATCCGGCTGGGTCGGTTCCGCCCTCCTTCCCGAACTCATCAGTGCAGGTCACGACGTGGTCGGCCTGGCCCGCAGCGACGAGGGGGCCGCCCGCGTCGAGGCCCGCGGGGCCACCGTGCTGCGTGGCGATCTGACCGACCTCGACGGGCTGGCCAAGGCGGCCGCCGAGGCCGACGGCGTCGTCCACCTGGCCTTCGTCCACGACTGGAGCGGTGCCGTCGACCCCGGCGCCGTCGACCGGGCGGCCGTCGCGGCCATGCTCGAACCGCTCGAGGGGTCGGGCAAGCCGTTCGTGGGGACGTCGGGCACGCTCGGCCTCAGCCACGGCGGGGCGGTCGCCCTGGAGACCGACGTGCCGGACCCGCAGATCGCCGCCCGGCGTCAGGGTGCGGCGGACGTCGTCGCGAGCGCCGCGCGCGGCATCCGGGCCTCCGCCGTGCGGCTGGCGCCCAGCGTGCACGGTGAGAACGACTTCGGCTTCGTCCCGTCGCTCATCGAGATCGCCCGCCAGAAGGGCGTTTCCGGTTACGTCGGGGACGGCGCCAACCGCTGGACCGGTGTGCACCGGCTCGACGCGGGCCGGCTCTTCCGGCTCGCCCTGGAGCAGGCGGAACCCGGCACCTGGTGGCACGGCGTCGAGAACGAGGGGTACGCCTTCCGCGAGATCGCCGAGGCCATCGGGCGCGGGCTCGGCGTCCCGACCGCCCCGGTCGAGGAGGCCCAGGCCGCCGAGCACTTCGGCTGGATGAGCGGCTTCGTCGGCATGGACAGCCCGGCGTCGCACGCGATCACGACCGAGAAGCTCGGCTGGGAGCCGACGCAACCGGGCCTGCTCGACGACCTCGCCGCCGGCTTCTACTTCCGCCGGTAGTCAGCGGGTCGCGGCGAACTCCTGGGCGATCGTGGCCTGCTCCTCCAGCACCGAGGCCAGGTCGTTCTGGATCTCGTGGATCTGCCGGATCGTCTCGCCGATCGACTCGATCGCGGCGGTGGCGGCGGCGCTGTCGGAGCGGATCGACGTGATCCGCCCGGTGGCGTCGTCCGTCGCCGTCGACGTCTCCCGGGACAGCTCCTTGACCTCCTGGGCCACGACCGCGAAGCCCTTGCCGGACTCGCCGGCCCGGGCCGCCTCGATCGTCGCGTTGAGCGCGAGCAGGTTGGTCTGCGCGGCGATCCCGGCGATCACCTTGGCGATGTCGCCGATGTCCTTGGACGAGGCCTGCAGGCTGGTCATCACGGCCAGGGCCGCCTCCGCGGCGGCGACCGCCTCGGAGGCCACGGCGCTGGCCCGGCCCGCGCCCTGGGCGACGTGCTGCACGGACGCCGACAGCTCGTCGGCCATCTGAGCGACACGGTCGGCCCGGCGCAGCCGTCCCATCGTCTGCCCGACCATCCGCCCGACGGAGATCAGTGCGGCGGAACGGTTCTCGCTCAGCGCGAGGGTCCGCATGGCGAAGAAGTCCATCGTGGCGACGATCTCGCCGTCCACCTCGATCGGGAACACGACCCCGGACTTCACCCCGGCGTCGCGGGCCGCCGGCGCGCGGACGCAGTCGGTCACCTCGGCGAGGTCGGCCACGAAGAGCAGGCGGCGGTCCCGCCAGGCCCGGCCCGAGAGCCCGACGCCGGGACGGAAGGTCGCCGAGCGGGTCACGTCGCGGAACTGCTGGTTCACCGAGCCCGACTCCACGTCGAAGGCCAGCACCCCGTCGGTGTTCACCTTCCACACCGAGCCGTAGTCCCAGCCGAACTCGCGCCGCACCGACTCCAGGGCGGCCGCCAGGGCCGACTGTTCGTCGGTGCTGGTCGCGAGCGCGCCGAGTACCTCGGCGACGGCCCGGCTGTCCTCGGCCATGGACTGGGCGACCTCGGTCTGGTGCAGCTGCGTGAGGGCCTGGCCGACGAGATCGGCGACGGCCTCCAGAGCGGCGCGACGCGTGTCGGGCAGGCTCATCGTCCACGTGGTGAAGAAGTCCATCGTGCCGACGACGGACCCCTCGACCAGGACGGGGAAGCACACGCCCGACTTCACGCCGGCGTCGCGAGCGGCCGGGGCGCGCACGCAGTCGGTCACCTCGGCCAGGTCCTCCACGAAGACCAGTTCCCCCCGCTGCCAGGCCCGCCCGGCGAAGCCGACGCCGCGCGCGAAGCTCGCCTCCTGGGTGACCTTCTGGAACCGGGCGTCGACGGTGCCGGACTGCTGGTCGAAGACGAGGGCCGACTGCTCGGGGTCGAGGCGCCAGAACGAGGCGTAGGCCCAGCCGAAGCCCTCCCGAACGGTGTCGAGGGCGGCGGTGATCACGCCGTCCCGCGTGCTCGCGGCGTGTAGCGCCGCGACGACCGCGCGCAGGGCCAGCGCGTCCTCGCGGGCCATCCGGGTCGCCTTGGCGAGCGGGTCCTCCGCGTCGGAGCGGAGGGTGAAGAGCGTCATGTCGACTCCGTGAGGGTTCGTCGCGACCTTCCCCCTCGGCCGGTGTGACGCCCGATCGCGCCACACGATTACTTCTCGTCACTGCGGCCCCGGAGGAGATAGCCCGAACGGGTGACGTTCGGCGGGCGGGCCGATCGCTGTCTGTAGTTGCTCGGAGCAACGAACCGGTGCGTCATGATGGTCCGGTGATCGACCGTGGCCGCCTCGCCCACCTGCTCGAGCGCGAGCGCGACCTCTACGCCCGGCGCAACCCCCGTTCGGCGCAACTGTTCGCGGACGCCGGGCATCTCTTCGGCCGGGTCCCCATGCCGTGGATGAACAAGCGGGCCGGCGCCTTCCCGATCTACCTCGACACGGCCCGCGGCGCGACCGTCACCGACGTCGACGGGAACTCCTACGCCGACTTCGCGCTCGGCGACACCGCCGCCATGGCCGGACATTCGCCGGCCCCGGTGCTGGCCGCCGTCCAGGACCGGCTGACCCACCGCGGCGGCGCCACGGCGATGATGCCGACGGAGGACGGCGAGTGGGTCGGGGCCGAGCTGACCCGCCGCTTCGGTCCGACCCGGTGGAGCTTCGCGCTGACCGCGACGGACGCCAACCGCTGGGCGATCCGGATCGTCCGCGCCGTCACGGGCCGGCCGAAGATCCTGTTCCACGCCTACTGCTACCACGGCAGCGTCGACGAGTCCCTGATCGTGACCGGCCCCCACGGCCCGGTGCCCCGCGCGGGCAACGTCGGCGCCCCGACCGACGTCACGACCACCAGCCGGGTCGCCGAGTACAACGACCTGGCCGCCCTGGAGGCCGAGCTCGCGCACGGCGACGTGGCCGCCGTCCTGATGGAGCCGGCGCTGACCAACATCGGCATCGTGCTGCCGGACGACGGCTACCTGGCCGGCGTCCGCGACCTCACCCGGCGCTACGGCGCCCTCCTGATCAACGACGAGACGCACACGTTCTCGGCCGGGCCCGGCGGCTGCACCCGGGCCTGGGACCTGGACCCCGACCTCGTCGTGCTGGGCAAGGCGATCGGCGGCGGCATCCCGGCCGCCGCGTTCGGGATGAGCGCCGAGTTCGCCGAGCGCACCCTGGCCCGCACCGACCTCGACCTGATCGACATGGGCGGCGTCGGCGGCACGATGGCGGGCAACGCCCTGTCGCTGGCCGCCACCCGCGCCACGCTCGGCGAGGTGCTCACCGAGGCGGCGTTCGAGCACATGACCGGCCTGGCCGCCGACTACGCCGACGGCGTCCAGGCCGTCATCGACGCGCACGGCCTGCCATGGTCGCTGTCCCGGCTCGGCGCCCGCGTCGAGTACCGCTTCGCACCGTCACCGCGCAACGGCACACAGTCGCATCTGGCCCAGGACGACGACCTCGACGACTACCTGCACATCTTTCTGGCCAACCGCGGAGTCATGCTCACCCCGTTCCACAACATGGCCCTGACCTGCCCGGACACCACCGCGGACGACGTCCGCCAGCACCTGGACCTGTTCGGGGCGGCAGTCGCCCAGCTGCTGGGAGACGGCTAAGATCCGCCGCCAAGACCCGGAACCCTGACCGGGGCGCAAGGAGGCGAAGATGCTGCGGATCTGGACTGTGATCGTCCTGTTGTGTGTTCCGGCGGTGATCATCCTCTTCACCGGGCGGCCGCTGGTCGTCGAGGACCCCGCGCACCGCTCGCCCATGTACTGGCGGCGTCAGGGGGCCGTGTTCCTGCTGCTGCTCGCTCTGCTCGTCGGGGTGTCGTGGCTGGTCACCCTCTGACCTCGGTAACCGTCCCCACGCACGACGGGGGTCTGCTGCACGGCGATCTCCACCTGCCCGACGACCCGCCCGCGACGGTCGTCGTCCTCGGGCACGCGATGATGGCCGACCGCCGCAGTCTGGACCGGCCCGCCGGGGCCGGCCTCCTCGCCGCGCTGTGCGCGGCCGGGCTCGGCGTGCTGCGGGTGGACCTGCGTGGCCACGGTGAGAGCCGGCTGGCGGGGCGGCGTCGCCCGGACGGCGGTGGCCGGGCCTGGGCCTACGACGACCTGGTCGCCGACGCGGGGTCGCTCGCGGCCTGGGTCGCCGAGCGGTTCCCCGCCGCGACCCGGGTCGCGGTCGGGCACAGCCTGTTCGGGCACACGGCGCTCGCCTTCCAGGCCACCCGGGACGCGGCGGCCGGCTACGACCGGCTGGTGCTGATCGCGGGCAACGTGTGGCTGCCACAACTGGAACCGCTGCGCTCGCGGCGGCTGGCCAAGGACGTCGCGGCCCGTGGGTGGCGACTGCTGATGCCCCGGCACGGCCTGCTGCCGGTGCGCCGCCTGGGCCTCGGCTCCTCCGACGTGTCGGCCGACTTCCTGCGCCAGGTGATGGGCTGGCAGGTCCGCGGCGACTGGACCGCCCGCGACGGCCGCTCGTACCTCGACGCCCTGCCCGGGGTGAAGGAACCGGTGCTCAGCATCGCCGGGGCCGCCGACCGCCTGCTGTCGACCCCGAGCAGCCAGGAACGCTTCGCCGCGCTGACCGGTGGGCCGGTGCTGTTCGAAACGGTTGGCCGGGCAACGGGTTTCCCGGTGGACGCCGGGCACATGGCGCTCGTGCTCGACCGCCGGTTCGCGTCGATGTGGGCGCGGGTCGCACGCTTCGCGACCGACGGGACCTGAGCCCCTACGAACCGCGAGCCCTACGCGCCGCGCGCCGCGCGCGGGCCGGAGCGGTCGTCGTCCAGCCCCTCGTTCCGGGCCCGCCCCGGGCTGATCACCTGCCCGATCGAGGCGCCGCCGTCGGCGTCGATCACGGCCCCGGTGATGAACGAGGCCTTGTCGGAGGCCAGGAACGTGACCACGTGGGCGATCTCCTCAGGCCGCGCCGACCGGTTCAGGGCGGTGCGGTCGAGCACCACGCGCCGGGCGCTGGGGTGCATCACCGAGGTCAACTTCGTCTCCACGTACCCGGGCGAGACGACGTTCACCCGCACGTTCCGGATGGCCAGCTCCGCCGCGATGCTCTTCGAGAACGCGGTCACCGCCGCCTTGGACGCCGCGTAGTTCGACACCACCGGGCCGCCGTGGGTGCTGATCGAGGAGATGTTCACGATCGAGCCCCGGCCGGCCATCGACATCAGCCGGGCGGCCTCGCGGCAGCACAGGAAGACCCCGGTCGCGTTCGTGGCCATGACGTTCTCGAAGTCGTCCCGCGACAGCATCGGCATGGCCTTGTCGATGCTGCGGCCCGCGTTGTTGACCAGCACGTCGAGGCGCCCGAACTCGCGCCGCACGCGGGCGAACATGTCCTTCACGGCCGCCTCGTCGGCGACGTCGGCCTGGATCGCGACGGCCCGCCCACCGGCCGCCTCGATGGTGGCCACGGTCTGCGCGGCGCCCTGCGCGTCCCCGTGGTAGTTCACGACCACCGTGGCGCCCTCGGCGGCCAGGTCGATCGCGCACGCGGCGCCGATGCCCTTGGACGCACCGGTGACCAGCGCGACCGTTCCCGGCTCAAGCAGCATCCGAATCCTTCACCGTGGGGCTGTCGGCGTACGCCTGCTGGGGCGTCATCCTCCGCCATCGGTAGGAGATGACATACCCGGTGGCCACCTTCGCGCAGGTGTTCGCGTCATCCGCCGTCGTGGCGTGGGCCCCTTCCAGGGCGGACTTCGAGGCGCCGGGCGTCGTGCCGGGGGTGGGGCTGGGGGACGACGACGCGCCGGGGGTCGGGCTCGGCGTCGCCGAGGCCTCGGGCTCGCTGAGCGACCGGTCCCTGCGGATCGCGGCGAACAGCTTCCGGGCGCTCGAGGCCATCACGACGCGGTTGGGGTTCGCCGGGTCGGCCGCCGTCTGCATGGTGACGAAGGTGATCCGCTCCGACGGCACGGCGTTCAGGACCCCGGCCAGCTTGACCAGCCGCCCGATGGAGGCCAGGTCGGTGTCGACGGTCAGGGCCTTGGTGGCCGCCTGCGCCACCTGGTAGACCGACACCGGGTTCAGCAGCACGCCGGCGCTCTTCAGCTTCCGGATCAAGGCACTGATGTACAGGTGCTGCGTCGACGTGCGGCCCAGGTCGCTGCCGTCGCCGAAACCGTGCCGGGTGCGCAGGAACTCCAGCGCCGCCCGGCCGACCAGCGTGTGCGTGCCCTTGCTGAGCTTCAGCCCCGAATCCGGGTCGTAGACCGAGTTGTCGACGCACACCTCGGCGCCGCCCACCGCGTCGGACATCGTGATCACGCCGGCGAAGTCGACCATCACGAAGTGGTCGATCGACAGACCCGTGAGCTTCTCGACGGAGGCGACCGTGCAGGCGGCGCCGTAGGCCAGGCTGGAGTTGATCTGCCCGTAGCGCACCCCGACGGAGCGCTCGGTGTCCGGGTCGGTGCAGGCCGGCAGGGACGTCATGGTGTCGCGCGGGATGCTGACGACGCCGGCGTTGCTGCGGTCCTTCGAGACGTGGACGAGCATCTCGACGTCCGCATTGATCCCGGAGTCGGAGCAGGCCCCGCCCACCGAGCAGTTGGTCCGGCCGGACCGGGTGTCCGAGCCGATCACCAGGATGTTCAGGGCGCGGCCTGCGAACGGGTCGTCGTCCGGCGCCGCGGCGGAGGCGCCCGGTTGCTTGACCGAACTGATGTCGACGCTGCGGATGTTGCCGTTCAGCTGCCGGTAGACCAGGACGCCGCCCGTCACCCCGGCCAGCACGACCACCGCGGCGACGGCGGCGACCACTCGCCACCAGCGGAGCGGGCGATGGTTCGCCCGGCGGGCGAGCGGAGGCACGTGCGGAGGGGTCCTTCCCGGGGCCACCGGTCACCCGGGTCGGCTTTTCCGGCATTTTATCTGTCGACCGCCCGGGCCGGTTCAGGTTTCGCCCAAGCGGGTGAACGCCCGCTCAGTGGCCGGCGGCGCGGTACTGCTCGATCACGGCGGCGGGGATGCGGCCGCGGGCGGGCAGGTCGACCCCGTTACTGGCCGCCCACGCGCGCACCGCCCGGGTGTCGACGCCGGTGCTCACCTGCACGTGCGGGGCCCCGCGCCGGGTCAGCCGGCGGGCCGGGGCCTGCCACGGGGCGAGGGCCGCTCGCAGCGCCTCGGCGTTGGCCGCGCTCAGGTCGATCTCGTAGTCGATGCCGTCGAGACCGAAGCTGACCGTCTCGGCCGCGGGCGTCCCGTCGGTGTCGTCGAGGAACTCGGTGATCGTCTGCGTAGCCACCAGCTGATGCTCGGGACGTCGTCGGGCACTGTCAACTCGACGGCCCCGCCTCGTCAGCGGGTGAAGGAGATCTCGTGCCGGGGCGGGGCCGGCTCGGCGGGCAGCGGCCCGGGGCGGCCCAGCAGGTAGCCCTGGCCGAGTGTCGCGCCGAGCATCCGGGCCCGGTCGAGGTCGGCCAGGGTCTCGATCCGCTCGGCCACGACGACGGCGCCGGTCGCCTGGGCGTGCGCCCCGACGGCCTCGGCGAACCGCAGCGCCTCGGGCTGCCGTTCCAGCAGGCCGAGGTCCAGCTTGATCACGTCCGGCTCCACGCCGGCCAGCAGGGGCAGGGACGAGGAGTCGCCGCCGACGTCGTCCACGGCCACTCCCCAGCCCCGGTCGCGAGCGATCTCGACGGCGCGCCGGACGACGTCGGGGGTCTCCAGCAGGGCACGTTCCGGGAACTCGACCACCAGCTGCAGCCGGCGCGCGGCCTGTTCCAGCACGGTGCCCAGGTGGGCGGGGCAGGCCGAGTCGAGGCCCGCCGGGTCGGCGTTGACGAACAGGGGGACGGACGCGGGCAGGCGCCGCCGCAGGGCGGCGCTCATCGCCACCCCCCGGCACTCCCAGTCCAGGGCGGCCTCGACCCCGTAGCGGCGGGCGTCGGCGAACAGGGCGGCCGGGTACTCCCACTCGGTGCCGTGCGGGCCGCGGGCCAGGGCCTCGTAGCCGACGACGTCGCGCCCGCCCGGGCCGTCGAGGGCGCCGTCCAGCGGGCCGCCGAGGTGCACCACCGGCTGGAAGACCGCGTGCACCGGCGGCAGCATGCCGAGCCCTCGTCGGTTCTGGCCGAGGGCCGCGAGCGTCGCCAGCTGGGTCACGGGCGGAACATCGACGGACCGGCCCGCCGGCTGTAGCCCGGCCCGGGCGCCGGCCCGGCGGGACTGTCGGACGTGGGCGTTACCGTCCCCGTCGAGGGGGTCGGGTTGGGCCGGAAGGGTGATGGGTCGTGGAGATCGAGAGCGCGGGGCGGCTGGCGCGCGGGCTGATGGCCCGGCACGGGCTGCTCGGGTGGTCGCTGGTCTTCGACAACGCGAAGACCAGGGCCGGCATCTGCCGCCAGGATCGCCGCCAGATCGGTCTCAGCCGGGTCCTCACCGCCCTGCACGACGAGGCCGAGGTGCGTGACACCGTGCTGCACGAGATCGCGCACGCGCTGGTCGGCGTCGAGCACGGGCACGACGAGGTGTGGCGGGCCCAGGCCCGGCGCATCGGGTGCACGGGCCGTCGCTGCGTCCCCGAGTCGGCGCCCACGGTGCCCGGCCGGTGGCGGGGTCTCTGCCCCGTCGGGCACGAATTCACCCGGCACAAGCGTCCCGTGCGCGTCCTGTCCTGCGGGCTCTGCTCGCGCGGCTTCGACCCGACGCGGCTGCTGCACTGGCTGTACGACGGGCGTGAGGTACCCATGCACCCGCGGTACGTGGCCGAGCTGGCCGGGCTGACGGCCGGGCTCGGCGGCCACGTCGGCCTGCCCGACGTCCGGCGCGGCGGGCGGGCCGCCCGGGGCTGAGCCGCCTCGTGCGGGGCTGCACTACCCTTCCGGAAAGCCCGGAGCAGTGATCAGGAGGAACGTCGGTGGCACCCAAGCCCGCCCGGATTCGCCAGTACGGGGACCCGATCCTGCGGACCAAGGGGGAACCCGTCACCCGCTTCGACGACTCCCTGCGGGAGCTGGTCGACCTGATGTTCGTCTCGATGTACGAGGCGAAGGGCGTGGGCCTCGCGGCCAACCAGATCGGCAACGACCTCGCGCTCTTCGTCATGGACTGCGAGGGACTGGTGGCCGTGGTGGCCAACCCCGTGCTCGTCGAGCTCTCCGAGGAGAAGATCGTCGGGATGGAGGGGTGCCTGTCCGTGGCCGGGCACCACTACCCGACGGGGCGGGCCGCCGAGGCCGTCGTCGAGGGCCTGGACCAGTTCGGGAAGCCGGTGCGCTACAGCGGTTCCGGGGAGATCGCCCGGTGCCTCCAGCACGAGACCGACCACCTCAACGGCCGGGTCTACCTGGACCGGCTGGTCGGCGAGGTGCGCAAGCAGGCCCGCCACGAGGTCGAGTCGGTCTGAACGGCCGACGGGCCCGGCTCACCCGTTGGCGACGACGAGCGGGTGGACGGCGGTCGCCCCGGCGAGCCGCAGGTGCCGGGCCGCGACGGCCAGGGTCCAGCCGGTGAGCGTGCGGTCGTCGATCAGCAGCACGCTGCGGCCCGCCACGGCGTCTGCGGCGTCCAGCCGGTAGCGGGCGACGACCCGGGCCAGGCGCTGGGCCGAGTTGCTCTCGGCGTCGCCGGACGGGGGCGGCGACTGGTCCAGCAGCTCCAGGCGTGCGGCGAAGGGGATGCCGAGGAACGTGGCCAGCCCGCTGGCCAACTGCTCCACGAGCAGCGGGTGGGAGTACGACTCCATCGCCACGACCACGTCGGGCCGCGGCTCGGGCCGCCACTCCCGCAGCACCTGGACGATCGCGTGCTTCAACGGGGTCGGCAGCTCGCCGTCGGGGGTTTCGGCGGCGAACAGCGCCCGCACCTGCTCACCCCAGCCCAGGTCCGTGGCGTTCGCGACGGCCCGGCCCTCGGCGGCCTGCTCCTCGGCCGGGATGCGCCCGGACAGGTCCACGCTCAGCGCCGCCATCCCCGACGGCCACTGCTTCCGGGGGGCCACCGGGACGCCCGGCCGCATCAGCCGGGCCCGGGCCGCCTCCGCATCGGCCTCGACGACCGACGTGCTCAGGCTCAGGCCGCCGCAGTTGTCGCAGCGCCCGCACCGGGCCGCCCCCGGGTCGTCGAGCGCGCGGCGCAGGTGCTCCATCCGGCAGCCCGGCGTGGTGACGTAGTCGAGCATCGAGCGTTGCTCGACCCGGCGGGTGGCGGTGACCCGCTCGTAGCGCTCCTCGTCGTAGACCCACGGCTGCCCGGTGGCCACCCACCCGCCACGGACACGGCGGACCGCGCCGTCGACGTCCAGCACCTTCAGCATCATCTCCAGCCGGGTGCGGTTCAGGTCGACCCGCGGTTCGAGCATCGGCGTCGAGACCGGGCCGTCGGCCTCGCCCAGAACCTCGAGCGTGCGCCGGACCAGGTGTTCGGCCGGGAAGGCCAGTGAGGCGAAGTAGTCCCAGACCTCGCGGTCCTCGCGGCCGGGCAGCAGCACCACGCTCGCCCGTTCGACGCCACGGCCCGCACGGCCGACCTGCTGGTAGTAGGCGATCGGCGACGGCGGCGCGCCCAGGTGCACGACGAACCCCAGGTCCGGCTTGTCGAAACCCATCCCGAGGGCCGACGTGGCGACCAGTGCCTTGACCCGGTTGGTCAGCAGCGCCTCCTCCGCGGCCAGCCGGTCGGGCTCGGCGGTCTGCCCGGAGTAGGCGGCCACCTCGTACCCGTGGGCGCGCAGGTGTTCGGCGACCTGCTCGGTCGCGGCCACCGTCAGGCAGTAGACGATGCCGGAACCCGGCAGGCCGCCGAGGTTCTCGGCCAGCCAGGCGAGCCGGGCGGCCGGGGTGGGCAGCGGGACGACGGCCAGGTGCAGCGACGTGCGGTCGAGGTCGCCGCGCAGCACGAGCACGTCGTCGAGCCGGCGGTCGCCCGAGACGGACAGCTGCTCGGCCACGTCCATCGTGACCCGCTCGTTGGCGGTGGCCGTGGTGGCCAGAACCGGTACACCCGAGGGGAGTTCGGCCAGCAGGGTGCGGATGCGCCGGTAGTCGGGCCGGAAGTCGTGCCCCCAGTCGGAGACGCAGTGCGCCTCGTCGACCACGACCAGCCCGGTGGCCGCGGTGAGTCGGGGGAGGGCCCGGTCGCGGAAGTCGGGGTTGTTCAGGCGCTCGGGCGAGACGAGCAGGACGTCGACCGCACCGGCCGCGATGCGGTCGTAGATCTCCTCCCACTCGCCGAGGTTCGACGAGTTCACGGTGGCCGCGTGGATGCCGGCCCGTTCGGCCGCGGCGATCTGGTTGCGCATCAGCGCCAGCAACGGCGAGACGATGACGGTCGGCCCGGCGCCGCGGGCCCGCAGCATGGCGGTGGCCACGAAGTACACCGCCGACTTGCCCCACCCGGTGCGCTGCACCACCAGGGCCCGGCGCCGGTCGCGCACCAGCGCCTCGATCGCCACCCACTGGTCGTCGCGCAACCGCGCGTCGTCCCGCCCGACCAGCCGCCGGAGGTGACCCTCCGCCTCCGCCCGGAGGCTCCCGTCGTCCAGCTGCGGTTCCTGCACCTGCGTCTCGGTCACGGGGACGAGCCTGCCACCGATCGCCGACAGCCGGGTCCCGGCCTGTGGACAACCCCGGGGGCCAGAGCTACGTGACGTGGCGCAGGTATCGCTGCGGGTCGGCCAGGAACGCGCGGTGGTGCTCGACGATCTCGAGCTCCTCCCACCTGGTCTCGTGCAGGCCGTGGCCGTCGAGCTGGAGGATCCGAGCCCCGGGCAGGGCGGCCAGCACCGGGGAGTGGGTGGCCATCAACACCTGCGCCGTCCCGGACGCGACGAGCTGGTGGAGGACGCCGATCAGCGCCAGGCACCCACCGAAGGACAGCGCCGATTCCGGCTCGTCCAGGACGTACAGGCCGGGTGAGGTGAAACGGGTCTGCAGAACCTCGAGGAACGACTCACCGTGGGACATCTCGTGGAAGGGCGAGTCCCCGCGTCGACCCGGGTTCTCTTCGAGATAGGTGAAGAAGCCGTGCATCGTCTCGGCCCGCAGGAAGAAGCCCCACTTCGAGGCCAGGGCGCCGCGCACGAGCTGGAGCTGCCGGTGCAGGCCGGACTCGCTCTCCCGCGTGCTGTGTCGGGCGCCCGTCGATCCCCCTTCTCGCGACAGCCCGTAGGCGAGGGCGATGCCCTCGATCAGCGTCGACTTCCCGGAGCCGTTCTCGCCGACGAGCACGGTCGCCGGGCTCAAGGGCAAACCGTCGCGCAGCACCTGCCCGACGGCCGCGACCGACGCCGGCCACCCGCCGTCCGGCTCGGGAGCA
The DNA here is from genome assembly GCF_044465595.1 of Spongisporangium articulatum. Lineage (NCBI taxonomy): Bacteria > Bacillati > Actinomycetota > Actinomycetes > Kineosporiales > Kineosporiaceae > Spongisporangium > Spongisporangium articulatum. Next base: position 482,042 of record NZ_JBITLV010000002.1, read on the forward strand.
TCGGGCGCGCGCACCACCTTCCGGATGGGCAGGGATCCGACCCCGTACGACTTCCCGGCCATGCGTCAGGCGGGCTCGACGTAGAGCCAACGGCCGTCGTCCCGGACGAAGCGGCTGAGCTCGCGCTGTACGCCGGAGCGGCCCCGGCTGCTGTAGCGCGCGGTGAACTCGACGGTGCCGGTGTTGTCGAAGACCCCGCCCTGGGTGGTCGCCAGGATCTCCAGCCCGGTCCAGGTCAGGGCCTCGTCGAGGTCGAGGACCGCGGGGCGGGTGTCGGGGTGCCAGGTGGCGAGCAGGTAGGCGGAGTCGCCGAGGGCGAAGGCGCTGTACCGCGACCGCATCAGCGCCTCGGCCGTCGGAGCCTGCGCCGCGCCGGCGTGGAACCGGCCGCAGCAGTCGGCGTGCACCTGGCCGGAGCCGCAGGGGCAGGCGGTGTTCGTCACCCGGCCCATTCAACGGGCGTGCCGACCCAAAGCACAGAATTTCCGGCCCGTCGGCGCCGATTTCTGTGCTTTGGGTCGGCACGCCGGGGTGCGCGACGATCGGGGTCAAGGTTCACCCGGTCGCCGCCGATCCAGACTGACGTGACATCTGCCGCCCTCGCTCCGACCGCCGACGATCCCGCCACCGTGGGCCTACCCCGGCTGTGCGGAGGGTTCGCCGCCGTGCACGCCCTGCTGGCCGTGCTCTCGCTGACGCTGCCCGACGTCCCGAACCGGCCCTGGCTGGTGCTGGTGGACGGCGCGGTGGCGGTCGTGCTCGCGGCGCTGGCGTTCATGTCGGCCACCCGGCGGCTGCCGCGCTGGCGGCGTGAGGCCTTCGCCACCGCCGTCCCCCTGATCGCCGTGGCGGCCGCCACCGCCCGGGTCGGCCTCATCGGTCACCCGTGGCCGGCCGCAGAACTCGTGCTGGCGGCCTCCGCCTCGGTGCTGGTCACCTCGCGCACCCTGTTCATGGCCGTGATGGCCGGCTGCGGCGCCGGCTGGCTGGTCGCGATGGCGCTGGACGGCGTGCGCGGCACCTCGGACGACGGGACGACGAGCGCGTTCGTCACCAGCTGGACCCACCTCGGGCTGCTGCTGCTCGCCTCCTGCGCGCTGGCCATCGCGGTGCGCCGGGCCCGGGCCACGTCCGCGGTCGCCCTGGTCGAGGCCCACCGGAACCTGCTCGAGCAGTCGGTGCGTGACCCGCTCACCGGGCTGGCCAACCGCAAGGGCCTGATGATGTTCGCCCGGCCCATGATCGACCTGGCCCGCCGGCAGGGTGAGGCCGTGCACTGCCTGGTCGTCGACGTCGACACCCTGCGCGACGTGAACGAGCAGCACGGCGTCGGCGAGGGCGACGAGGTGCTGCTGGCCGTGGCCGCCGCCCTGAACGGCGGGGTCCGGACGACGGATGTCGTCGCCCGCTGGGGCGGCGACGAGTTCGTGCTGCTCGGCCCGGGCACCGGCGTCTCGCCGCTGGAGATGGAACGTCGCGTGCGTGCCCACCTGGCCCAGACCGAGGACCTGCCGCGCGGGGCCTGGCAGGGCAAGGTGTCGGTCGGGTCCGCGACCCTCGTGCCGTGGGACGGCGACGACCTCGACGGCCTGCTGCACCGTGCCGAGCAGGACCTGGCGCTGCGCCGTTCGCTCAAGCGCCGGGCCGCGGCGCGGATGCAGGCCGAGGACGAGATCGCGGGCGGCCGCGGCGACGGGGGTGCGGACGAGCCGAGCGGGACGACGGCCGGCGGTTCGTCGTCCGACACCTGATCGGACGTGCCGCCGCGGCCGGCGGGTGGGCACGGTGTCACACAGCGCTCACCCGGCGACCGCGATGTCACACCGTGCCCACCCGGGGCCCGAGCGGGCCAGAGATCACGGTGAGGTGCGCGGGGGCGTCGGCGCACGTCGTCCCCCGGCCGTGGGATAACCTGAGCTCGTGCTGACCGGCCTGCTCCTTAGCGAGCCGCGCTGACGTCGGCCGCTCCCGAAGCGGCCCCGTCGACGCGGCACCCCTCCATGCGAGGGGTTTTTTCGTTTCCGGACTCGACCGAGACCAGCCCGCAGACCTCACGGACCAGGAAGAACGATGACCGAGACCCAGGTAGACACCGCCGCGCAGGACGGTGACCGCTACGACGTGCACGCCGTGCAGGAGAAGTGGCTGCCGGTGTGGGACGAGCTGGCGCCCTTCCGCAGCGGCCGCCCGGACGACCCGCGGCCGACGAAGTACATCCTGGACATGTTCCCGTACCCCTCCGGCGACCTGCACATGGGTCACGCCGAGGCGTACGCGCTGGGCGACGTCGTGGCCCGGTACTGGGTGCAGCGCGGCTTCAACGTGATGCACCCGATCGGGTGGGACGCGTTCGGCCTGCCCGCCGAGAACGCCGCCATCACCCGGGGTCTGGACCCGCGCGGGTGGACCTACGACAACATCGCGCAGCAGAGGGCGTCGATGCGCCGCTACGCCTGCTCGTTCGACTGGGACCGGGTGCTGCAGACCTGCGACCCCGAGTACTACAAGTGGAACCAGTGGCTGTTCCTGCGGCTGTTCGAGAACGGCCTGGCCTACCGCAAGCCGAGTTCGGTCAACTGGTGCCCGAAGGACCAGACCGTGCTGGCCAACGAGCAGGTCGTCGACGGGCACTGCGAGCGCTGCGGCACCGCGGTCACCAAGAAGAAGCTGACCCAGTGGTACTTCAAGATCACCGAGTACGCCGACCGGCTGCTGGACGACATGAACCAGCTGCGGGGCGCGTGGCCGGACAAGGTCCTGACCATGCAGCGCAACTGGATCGGGCGCTCGTCCGGGGCCGACGTCGTGTTCGAGATCGAGGGCCGGGTCGAGCCGGTCACGATCTACACGACCCGCCCCGACACCCTGTACGGCGCGACGTTCTTCGTGGTGGCGGCCGACTCCGACCTGGCCGCCGAGCTGGCCGCCGAGGCGTCGCCGTCCGTTCGTGACGCCTTCGGGGCCTACCTGGACCAGGTGAAGGCGACCACCGAGATCGACCGGCTGTCGTCGGAGCGACCGAAGACGGGCGTGTTCCTGGAGCGGTACGCGATCAACCCGGTCAACGGCGAGCGGCTGCCGGTCTACGCGGCCGACTACGTGCTGGCCGACTACGGCCACGGCGCGATCATGGCCGTGCCCGCCCACGACCAGCGCGACCTGGACTTCGCCAAGCAGTTCGACCTGCCGGTGCGCACCGTCGTCTCGGTGCTGGGCGACGACGGCGCGCCCCTGCCTGACCCGGCCGAGACCTTCGAGGCCACCGCGGGGGACGGCGTCCTGGTGAACTCGGGCCCGCTGGACGGCATGACGAAGGCCGAGGGCATCGCGGCGATCATCGCGCAGCTGGCCGGTGACGGCCTGGGCAAGGCGGCCACCAACTACCGGCTGCGCGACTGGCTGATCTCGCGGCAGCGGTACTGGGGCACGCCGATCCCGATCATCCACTGCGACACGTGCGGTGAGGTGGCGGTTCCCGACGACCAGCTGCCCGTCGAACTGCCCCCGGCCGAGGGTCTGGACCTGAAGCCGAAGGGGCAGTCGCCCCTGGCGGCGGCCAGCGACTGGGTGAACGTCGACTGCCCGACCTGCGGCGGCCCGGCCATGCGGGACACCGACACCATGGACACGTTCGTCGACTCGTCCTGGTACTTCCTGCGCTACATCTCCCCGGACGCCACCGACGTGCCGTTCGACAAGGCCGAGGTGCAGCGCTGGATGCCGGTCGCGCAGTACGTCGGCGGCGTCACCCACGCGATCCTGCACCTGCTGTACGCGCGGTTCTTCACCAAGGTGCTGTACGACCTGGGCATGGTGCCGGTCGTCGAGCCGTTCGCCCGGCTGCTGAACCAGGGCATGGTGCTGATGGGCGGCTCGGCGATGAGCAAGTCCAAGGGCAACCTGGTGCGGCTGAGCGAGCAGCTGGCCGAGCACGGCGTCGACGCGGTGCGCCTGACGATGGCCTTCGCCGGCCCGCCCGAGGACGACATCGACTGGGCGGACGTCTCGCCGCACGGCTCGGCGCGCTTCCTGTCCCGCGCGTGGCGCCTGTCCGGGGACGTGACCTCCTCTCCCGGAGTCGATTTCAGCACCGGGGATGTCGCCCTGCGCCGGGTCACCCACCGCACCCTGCACGAGAGTGCCCAGCTGATCGAGGGTTTCAAGTTCAACGTGGCCATCGCCAAGGTGATGGAGCTGGTCAACGTCACCCGCAAGGCGATCGACTCGGGGGTGGGCGGCGCGGACCCGGCGGTGCGCGAGGCCGTCGAGGCGGTGGCCGTCGTGCTGTCGCTGGTCGCGCCCTACACGGCCGAGGAGATGTGGGCGCGGCTGGGGCACCAGCCGGCCGTGGCGCTGGCCGGGTGGCCGGCCGTGGACGAGAGCCTGCTGGTCGAGGAGTCGGTGACCTGCGTCGTCCAAGTGGCGGGAAAGGTCCGGGACCGGCTGGAGGTCGCCCCCGGCATCTCCGAGGACGAGCTGCGCGAGAAGGCGCTGGCCAGCGACGCGGTGAAGGCTGCGCTGGGCGACAAGGGCATCCGTACGGTGATCGTGCGCGCGCCGAAGCTGGTGAACGTCGTTCCGGGCTGATTCGCGCTGGGCTAGATTTGTTCACCATGTCGCCGCAAAGACGCCACATCGCCGTGGTGACCGACTCCACCGCCTACCTGCCGGACAAGGCGGCCGACGACCTGCACATCACGGTCGTCCCGCTGCAGGTGATCTTCGACGGGCGTTCCTACGCCGAAGGTGTCGAGATCAGCAGTGAACGCGTCGCCCGCGCCCTGAAGGCCGACCTGCGGGTCACGACGTCGCGCCCGTCCGCCCAGGCGTTCGTCGACACCTACGAGCAGCTGCGCCGCGAAGGGGCCTCGGCCGTGGTGTCGGTGCACATGTCCGGTGACATGTCGGGCACGGTGGACGCCGCCCGCACGGCCGCCCGCGAGCTGGAGGCCACCGGCCTGCAGGTCGAGGTCGTCGACTCCCGAAGCCTCGGCATGGGAATGGGTTTCGGAGTGCTGGACGCCGCCCGCGCGGCCGCCGCCGGAGCTTCGCCGGAGGAGGTGGCCTCGGCTGCTCGCCGGCGCTCGCTGCACTCGTCGATCTACATGTACGTCGACACGCTGGAGTACCTGCGCCGCGGTGGCCGGATCGGCGCCGCGCAGGCCCTGCTCGGGTCGGCGCTGACCATCAAACCGCTGCTGCACCTGGTGGACGGGCGCCTCGAGGCCCTGGACCGGGTGCGGACGACGGCCCGGGCCCTCGACCGGCTCGTCGAGGTCGCCGCGCAGGACGCGCGCGAGCACCCCGCCGAGCTGGCGGTGCACCACCTGGACGCCCCCGACCGCGCCGAGGAGGTCGCCGCCCGGCTGCGGGAGGCCGTCCCCGGCGTCGGGGAGATCGCCGTCAGCGAGGTCGGCGCGGTCGTCGGGGCGCACGTCGGGCCGGGCACCGTCGGTGTGGTCGTCTCGCCTCGTCCGTGAGTGCCCCTGGTTGCCCCTGACGGTGCGGTGGCGCGTTCGTCGCGCCGTCCACATCCGGCACGACGCCGGGGTTGTCCCCAGGTTCTCGTCGGCACGCGGTCCGGTGGCCGGTCGCGGCCCTAGCGTCGCGGCATGCAGTTCGGAGATTCCAGCCTCGAAGAACCTGACCCGTGGAAGCCGGAACCGCCTGCCCGGCAGGCTCTTCCGCTGAGCCGAGGGCCCGTGGTCGGGCCCCGGTTCGGGCTCGACCGGGTCTCGGCACTGGCGTTGCCCGCCGCGCTCGCCGTCGGCGCCGTCGTGCTGGTCGTGGTGCTCCTCGCCCGGTCGTCACCTGCGACGGTGAGTGACGCCGGACCGCTGGTGTCCGGGGTCTCGTCGGCGCTGCCGGCGTCGGGGTCGCCGGGTGCTGCACCGGTCGCGGCGGTCGCTTCCCCGGCTGCCGCGACCGCGTCGTCCGCCGCGTTACGGGTGTACGTGGTCGGGCAGGTGAAGAAGCCGGGGGTGGTGTCACTGCCCGGCGGAGCCCGGGTCGAGGACGCGGTGCAGGCCGCCGGCGGGGCCACCGAGGCGGCCGACCTGGCGGCGGTCAACCTGGCCCGGCCGGTGGTCGACGGAGAGCAGCTGTACCTGACGAAGCCGGGGGAGGACCCGCCCGCCGGGGCGTGCGGTGCGCCGGCCGGAACCGCCTCGGGCGGGACGACGGGCGCGGCGGGCTCCGCCGGTTCCGTCGGCTCGGCCGGGTCGGTGGTCGACCTCAACGCGGCGACGCTCGAGCAGCTCGACGGGTTGCCGGGGGTCGGGCCGGTGCTGGCCCAACGCATCCTCGAATGGCGGCAGCAGCACGGCCGTTTCGCCTCGGTCGACGAGCTCGGCGACGTGCAGGGCATCGGCGACGCCACGCTGGAGAAGCTCCGGCCGCTGGTCCGGGTGTAGCAGCGATGGAGCCGGTCTCGCCGCCCGACCTCCGGTTGCTGCCCCTGACGGTCGCCGCGTGGGTGACGGCCTGGTGGGCGGTCACGCAGCCCGCGGGGCCGCTGTTCATCGGGCTCGGACCGGTGGCCCTGATCGCCCTCGGGCTGTCGATCGTCCGGCACCGGTGGGCCTGGGTGGCGGTGCCGGTCGTCGCCGCGGTCGGTGCGGTGCTGCTGGTGACCGGTGCGCACCAGGAGGTCCGGGCGGGCGACCCGATCACGGCCGCCGCGGCCGAGGGAGCGTCGGTGACGGTGGTCGGGCGGGTCAGTGCCGACCCGCAGCGTCTCGCCTCGACCTTCCCGGCCCGGCCCGGCGCGCAGCGCTGGTTGCTGCGGATCGTCGCCCGGCAGGTCGTGCGGCACGGCGTCCCCGCCGCGAGCCGGGCGGAGCTGGTGGTCCTGGCCGACCCGGCCTGGTCGAGGGTGAGCGTGGGCGAGATCGTCCGGTCGACCGGCCGGCTCGCCGCGACCGAGGCGGGGGAACGGCCGCAGGGCGTGCTCAAGGTCCGTGGCCCACCGGTGGTCGTGGACGCCGGCTCGTGGCCCTGGCGGGTGGCGGAGCGGTTGCGCGCCGGGCTGCGCGCGGCCTGTGCCGGACTGCCGCGCGACGCGGGCGGGCTGCTGCCCGGGCTCGTCGTGGGCGACACCTCGAACCTGCCGGACGACCTGCGCGAGGACCTGCAGACGGCCGGGCTCACACATCTCACGGCCGTCTCCGGGGCCAACGTCACCATCACGGCGGGTGCGGTGGTGGCGGTGCTGGCGCTGGCCGGGGTGGGACGTCGCGGGCGGGTGGCCGGAACCCTGTTGGCCATCGTCGGCTTCGTGGTCCTGGCCCGGCCGGAACCCAGCGTCGTGCGGGCCGCGGCGATGGGGGCGGTGACCGTGACCGGGCTGCTGCTCAGCCGCCGTGGGGTCGGTGTGCCGGCGCTGTTGAGCGCGGCCACCGCACTGCTGCTGTGGGACCCGTGGCTGGCCCGCAGCTTCGGCTTCGCGCTGTCGGTCCTGGCCACCGGTGCCCTGCTGCTGCTGGCCCCGGCCTGGCTGCGGCGCCGGGACCGCCGGCTGGCCGAGGTCGGCCGGGCCGAGAGTCGTTGGCGGACGGCGGTGTTCGCGGCCCTGTCCGTGCCGCTGGCCGCGCAGCTCGTCACGGCCCCCGTAACCGTGCTGATCAACCCGACGATCAGCCTGGTCAGCGTCCCGGCCAACGTGCTGGCCGAACCGGCGGTCGCCCCGGCGACCGTGTTCGGGGTGCTGACCGCCCTGGTGGCCCCGGTCTGGCCGTGGGGCGCGCAGGGGCCGGCCTGGTGCGGCGGCCTCGCGACGTGGTGGATCACCGTCGTCGCGCGCCGGGCCGCCGATCTGCCCGGGGCCGCGCTGCCGTGGCCCGAGGGCGTCGGGGGCCTGCTGCTCCTGGTGACCCTGACCGTCGTCGGGCTCGTCGTCGCCGCCCGGTCCCGGCGGCCGCTGCGCTCGGGGCTGACCTGGGCCACCGGGGTCGTGGTCGTCGTGGCGGTCACCCACGGCGGCCTCCCGGTGCCGGGTACCGACCGGCTGCGGCCCGGCGTCCCGGACGACTGGCTGGTCGTGCAGTGCGCGGTCGGTCAGGGCTCCGCGACGCTGCTGCGCAGCGGTGCGCACCGTGCGGTCGTCGTCGATGCCGGCCCCGACCCCGACCTGATGGACGGCTGCCTGCGCCGCGCCGGGGTGCGCGTGCTCGACCTGGTGGTGCTCACCCACTTCCACGCCGACCACGTGGGCGGGCTGGCCGGGGCGCTACGCGGTCGGGGCCGGCCGCCGGTGCTGGTCAGCCCGTTGCCGTTGCCCGCCGGGCAGGCTCGCTCGGTGCGGCGCCTGCTCGGTGACCGGGCCCCCGTGGCCGTCACGGCCCCGATGTCCGGGACGGCCGGTGAGCGGGGACGCTCGGTGACCTGGTCGGTCCGCACGCCGGACCCGACGCCCGCGGGGGCGCTCGCCGCGCAGACGTCCCGGGCCGAACCCGACGGTGCGGTCGTGAACAACGCGAGCGTCGTCGTCCAGGCCGTCGTGGGCGGCGTGCGGGTGACGGCCCTCGGGGACGTGGAACCCGAGGCGCAGCGCGAACTCCTGCGCACCGGTGTCGGGCCCGCCGAGGTCGTCGTGGTCGCCCACCACGGGTCCGCCAACCAGACCGAGGACCTCTACCGGGCGCTCGGTGCGCGCATCGCGCTGATCGGCGTCGGCGCGGGCAACGACTACGGCCACCCGTCACCCAAGGCGCTCGCGATGCTGGCTCGCGCGCGCCTGGTGGTCGGCCGCACAGACACCCAGGGCGACCTGTCCGTCACTGCCGCGGCCGGCTCGTTGCGGCTCGTCGCGAGCGCGTGACCTGTGACGCCGCCGTCATCGGCTTCCGCACGACTGAGCCCTTTTGTACGTTTGGCGCATGGGGGATGGGTTCGACGCCGACACGGCGGCGCTGCTGCAGATCGGTCAGGAGCTGGTGGACAGCGCGGCGCAGCTCGGCTCGGCGGTGCCGGTGCTGGCGGTCACACCTGATGCCGGGGCCTCCAGCAACGAGGTCGCCGGGGCCTTCCGTGCGCTGGCGGCGGCGCTCGACGGGGTGGCCGAAAAGTTGCTGTCCATGGGGAACGACACGGGCACCTCGGCCGACACGTACCAGAAGGCCGAAGACGCCAACGACGGCACGGTCAACAGTATCGAGGTCGGGCCGTGATCGACGTGCGGGTGTTCGGCTCGCCCGAGGCCTGTTGGACCGCGGCCGACGAGGTGCTGTCGGTGGCCGATGCATTGGCCACGGTTGGGGCGGACGTGCGCCAGCAGCGCAGCCGCAGCATCGCGGCCTGGGAAGGGGATGCGGGCGACCGGTTCCGCGCGAAGGTCGAGACGTGGGTCACCGACCTCGACGACCTCCAGCAGCACGTGCGCCCAGCCGCCGACGCGTTGGGCGTCTTCGGAACTCAGCTGCGCAACGTCCAACTGTCGATGGAGGCCGCCAAGGACGCCGCGCGGGCCGCCGGGCTCCAGGTCACGGATCAGGCGATCGTCGAGACGGCCGCCCTGCGCGACGGCATCACCAACGCCACCCCGGCGCAGCTGCAGGCGTTCGACGAGTTGAAGGCGCAGTGGACCCGGATCGCCGGGATGGTCGAGACGGCGCGGGCCCAGGAGCAGTCGGCGCACGACGCCCTGGGCGACGCGCTGGAGCAGGCCGCCGGCGACGGCTGGCTGGCGAAACTGTTGCAGGGACTTGGTTTCCAACCGCCCAGCTCGGGCGGGACGCCCGCTCTGTCCCTGTGGGCGCTCGGTGCTGTCGGTACCGGGGCCGGGATGGGCGCCGACTGGATGACGAAGGCGAAGTACGGCCGGTTCCAGCCGATCGGGCCGGACGGCCGAGTGATGAGCCCCAAGGGGCTGACCGCCGCCGAGCGGTTCAAGTACTCGATGGGCGACAAGAACTGGCGCGCCGAGCCGGGCAAGAGTGTCGTGCGCGGGCGGTGGAGCACCGGCGGGAAATGGGTCGGCCGGGTCGGGACCGTCGTCGCCGGTGCCGCCGCCGGTTACGACCAGTGGGTGACGGACTCGGACGATCCGTCGCTGGGCACCGATGAGCGGATCGGGCGGGCGACCACGCAGGCCGTGACCACCGGGGCCGGAGCCTGGGGCGGAGCCTACGCAGGAGGCTCGGCCGGCGCGGCGATCGGGTCGATGATCGCCCCGGGCCCCGGAACCGTCATCGGGGGCGCGGTCGGCGGCATCGTCGGCGGCTTCGCGGGTTCGGCGGCCGGCGGCTGGGTCGGCGACAAGTTGGTCGGGGTCGGTGGCGACGTCGCCGAGGCCATCACGTTCTGGGACTGAGGGCACTGTGCTGACACGAGTCGTTCACCCCGGCACGGGCCTGTCCCTACCAGTTCCCGCCGGGTGGGAGGTGCGCGTCGACCCTGGGGCCGGGGTCGCCCTGGTCGCGCTCGAACCACCGACCGGTGACTTCCGCGCCAGCCTGGTCGTCACGGCCGACGCGCTGAACCTGAACTTCCGGGACTGGCAGGCGACGACCGACCGGGCTCTGCCCGCCGCCCTTGCCGAGTACCAGCTGATCGACCTCGAACGGCGGCCCTTCGCCGGTGCGGACGGCGGGCGGCGGCTGGCCCACCACGTGGCACCCGGCGGGGCCGCGGTGACGATGGAACAGTGGTTCACCGTTCGAGGCGGGGTCGGCTACACGCTCACCGCATCAGTCGGTACGGCGAACTACGCGAACAACGTTGACGTGCTCGCGGAGATAGCCGACGGCGTGACGTTCGCGGGGGAGGGACAGTGATGACGACGCTGGACGCCGAGGCGCGGTCGCTGCAGGCCGGCACCACTGAGCTGGAGTCGCTCCTGGATGCGACCGTCGACCCGACGGTCGAGGTGTCGGCTTCGGTGCAGGAGCTGTTGGCCGACCCGCGGGTGCACGCCTTGCTCGCGCCCGTCGGCGCCGCGGTGCTGACCCTGGCCGTGAGGGTCGACCGGTCGCCCGACCAGGAGCAGGTGCACCGGTTGTGGGCCGCGCCCGACTGGACCTTGGTGCTCGGGCCTGACGACGGCGAACAGAGCACTCTCGCCGAGCTGCCGACCGACCGGGTGCCCGCGCTGTTGTCGCGCATCGTCGGTCTCGGGCCGCGCAAGGTCGAGTGGCGCGAATCCGCCCGCTTGCCGGTCGATTTCGTCGAGGCCCTGCTCGGCGACGACCAGGTCGCCCGGTCCCGGGCCCTCGCCGAACTGGGCTGCGACCGGCTGTGGCAGGTACAGGTGGCCACCGGGCCGGCCGCGCCGACGGGCGGCCAGTGGACGATGACCGTCCTGGACGGTGCACAGGGGTTGTACGAGTTGGCGACCGATGTCGAGGCCCCGGCTCTGGCCCCCACGACGTCCACGGCCGTCTTCCGTGCCTTCGCCGAACTCTTGTCCACCTCGGTCGTCCGGAAGGGGTGATCTGGACATGCCTGCAGCCGTCTACGTGTTGGCCGCTCTGGTTGCGGTCGCCGTGGCGGTACGTCTGGGGCTGCTCTCCCGACTGATGGGCGGGGCCGACCTGTCTGCGCGAGAGGCCGACTCGCCGGAACTCGAGTCTCTGGGTCTGGAGTATCCGCCTCTCGCCTACAACCCCGTCCTGACCGGGGCTCCCCGAATCGACCGCTGCTTGATTCGACTCGAGCTGCCAAGATCGCCGCAGAAGGTTGCCAGGGAGATCCTTGACCGGAGGACACGCGGTCGGCATGAGTTGATAGAGCGCGGCTGGTCGGGAGGTTCGATCGTGCCGGCACGGACGGCGGAGGCGAGGCTGGTGTCCGGCGAGATGGGCGTCGGATTGTGGCATCTCAATCGAGCCGCAATCAACGTCTACCTGCTGCCCACGCCCGACGGCTGCGTCATGTACGTGCTCGCCTCGGCGCGCGAAGGGTTGTACCGGTCCCGCGGCGCTCATGAGGCGGCGCGCGTTGTTCAAGACCTGGTTCGGCCGTCGCGCTGAGTCGACCGGGTCGCCGGCACCGCAGTCTCCTGTGCCTCCTGCCGACCTAACTGACCCGCTCATAGGCGAGGACTGTCGGGTCGGCGACGAACAGGGACAGCGATTCCGCCGCGATGGCCGAGACTCTCTCGACCTCGACGGGGTGCGGGCGCATCGCGTAATTCGGCACGCCCTTGCCGATGGCCTCCCGGTACTGCGGATCCTCGGGGGTCAACCAACCGAGCTGTCGTAACTGCTCGTGTTGTTGCGCGGACATCGGATACGAGCCGCCGATGACAGTGCTGCCGACGAACTCGCACATGAGATCCTCAGCCCAGAACTGACCGAACTGCACGAAGACCCCCGGCAGCTGTTCAGGCTTGCTACTGCGCCAGAACTGCCACCAGACCGTCCGGGGAACCGGACCGTACGCCGGAGGCTCGCTGATGACGAGAGCCTCGGGCAGGCCAAGCGTCTCCAGTTCCGAACGGATGCGGTCGCGGACCGCCTCCCACCGCTCGTCCACCGTCAGTCCCCTCTGCCCCGTCCGTCCGCTGATCACCCTAGGCCAGCCGGGCTGTCGGCGGGACGGCCTAGGCTGAGACCCGTGGCGACCCGGACGGCGAAGACGACCGCGACGAAGAAGGCCGGCAACCCGGTCATGGCGCCCGACGCGCTCGAACCGGCGCCCGTCGTCCTGGTGGTCGGGGCCGAAGGACTGCTGGCCGACCGGGCCACGGCCGCCGTCCTGGCCAAGGCCCGCGCCGCCGACCCCGAGGTCGAGATCGAGCGCCTCGAGGCCGCCGCCTACCCGGCCGGCCGGCTGGCGGTGAGTACCAGCCCGTCGCTGTTCGGCGGCCTGCGAGTGGTGGTGCTCGAGGGCGTCGAGCAGACCAACGAGGCCCTGCACGCCGACCTGCTCGCCTACCTCAACGAGCCCTCGCCCGACGCGTGCGTCGTCGTCCGGCACACCGGCATCACCCGGGCCCGCCCACTGGTCGAGGCCTGCCGCAAGGCGGGCGCCCCCGAGGCGGCCTGCACCCCGATCACGCGGGACGACGAGAAGGTCGAGTTCGCCAACAACGAGTTCCGCCGCGCGAACCGCAAGGTCACCGGCGCCGCCGTGCGCGCCATCGTCGACGCCGTCGGCAGCGACCTGCGCGAGCTGGCCGCCGCGTGCGCGCAGCTGGCCTCGGATGCCGACGAGGGCGCCCGGATCGAGGTGACCGAGGTCGAGAAGTACCTCGGCGGGCGCGTCGAGGTCACCGGGTTCAAGGTGGCCGACGCCGCCGTGGCCGGTCACGCCGAGGAGGCGCTGGTACTGCTGCGGCACGCGCTGGCCACCGGCGCCGACCCGGTCCCCCTGGTCGCCGCGGTGGCGATGAAGGTCCGGGGGTTGGCCAAGGTGTCCTCGGCCGGGCGGGGCAGCAGCGCGAGCCTGGCCAAGCAACTCGGCATGGCGCCCTGGCAGATCGACCGGGCCCGGCGCGAGCTGAACGGCTGGGACGACGACGCGCTGGCCCGGGCGGTCAGCGCCCTCGCCGATGCCGACACGATGGTCAAGGGCGGCGGGCGCGACGCGGTCTATGCGGTCGAGCGGTTGGTGCTCGACGTCGCCTCGCGTGGGAGTTCGCCCGAGCGACCACCGGTGCGCCCACGGATCGTCCGGCGCTGAGTAGCCCGGCGACCGTCGGGTGCGGTGTGACGTCACGCCCACTAGACGGCTGCAACGTCACACAGCAACCGTGCGGTGGGCGGCTCCTGGTGAGCACTGTGTGGCACCGCGCTCGCCAGGCGGTCGCGGTGTCACACCGCAGCCACGGGGGCGCGGCTCAACCGGCGTTTCCGGATACGACGAAAGGCCCGGTGCCGTGAGGACACCGGGCCTGACGTATAGCGACTGGCTCAGAGAGCGGCGGCCTGCTTGGCCAGCGCCGACTTGCGGTTCGCGGCCTGGTTCTTGTGGATGACGCCCTTGCTGGCGGCCTTGTCGAGCTTCTTCGACGCGGTCGCGAGCGCCGCCTTGGTGGCCTCGGCGTCACCGGCGGCGACCGACTCGCGCACGGCGCGGACCGCGGTCTTCAGCTCGGACTTGACGGCCTTGTTACGCAGACGCGCCTTCTCGTTGGTGAGGATGCGCTTCTTCTGGGACTTGATGTTCGCCACGGAGATCTCTCTGCTTCGATTGCTTTCGGGGTATTTCGGGCATCCGGGCTCCAGTTCAGAGCTGGGCCCAGCACAGTCAGCGGGTAACGATACCAGTCACGGGAGGTCACCCCGACCGCCGCGTTCGGTCACCCAGGAAACCTGCTGGTAACAGCGCAGATCACGGCCTCCACGTAATGACGTGGTTACCACCGGCGGTTACCGTTCGCCCCATGACGGATCTGTTCAGCGAGTATCGCTTGGGCTCGGCCTGGGACGAGATGCTGGCGGACATCGATCAGCCCCGGGAGCCCTACCGGGCGATGCACGGCACGCTGCAGCGGCTCACCGGCGAGGAGCTCGGTCAGCGGGCCGACACCCTCGCCCGGACGTACCTCGACCAGGGCGTCACGTTCGACCTGCAGGGCGAGGAGCGGCCGTTCCCGTTCGACATCGTCCCGCGGGTGATCAGCGCGCAGGAGTGGGCGGTCGTCGAGGCCGGCGTGGCCCAGCGGGTCCGCGCACTGGAGGCGTTCCTGGCCGACCTGTACGGGCCACAGGAGGCGATCGCCGCGGGGGTCATCCCGCGGCGGGTCATCACGTCGTCCCCCGACTTCATGCGGGTCGCGGCCGGGCTGGAGCCCCCCAACGGGGTGCGCATCCACGTGGCCGGCATCGACCTGATCCGCGACGAGCAGGGCGAGTTCCGGGTCCTGGAGGACAACGTGCGGATCCCGTCCGGGGTCAGCTACGTGTTGGCCAACCGGCGGGCGATCACCACGATCTTCCCCGAGGCGTTCGCGACCCAACGGATCCGCCCGGTGGCCGACTATCCCGTCAAGCTGCTCCAGGCGCTGCGCGCGGCGGCGCCGCCCGGGGTCAGCGACCCGACGGTCGTCGTCCTGACCCCCGGCATCTACAACTCCGCCTACTTCGAGCACTCGCTGCTGGCCCGCACGATGGGCGTCGAGCTGGTCGAGGGCCGCGACCTGATCTGCAGCGGCGGACGGGTACGGATGCGGACCACGGCCGGGGAGCGCCCGGTCGACGTGATCTACCGCCGGGTGGACGACGACTTCCTCGACCCGGTGCAGTTCCGGGCCGACTCGATGCTCGGCTGCCCCGGCCTGGTCAACGCCGCGCGCGCAGGCCACGTGACCATCGCGAACGCCGTGGGCAACGGGGTCGCCGACGACAAGCTCGTCTACACGTACGTCCCCGACCTGGTCCGGTTCTACCTGGGCCAGGAGCCGATCCTGAAGAACGTCCCGACGTACCGGCTGGACGAGCCCGACGACCTGGCCTATGCGCTGGACAACCTCGACCAGCTCGTCACGAAGCCCGTCGACGGGGCGGGCGGCAAGGGCCTGACCATCGGCCCGCGAGCCACCAAGGAGCAGCTGGAGAAGGTCCGCAAGACGCTGCTGGAGAAGCCTCGGGGCTGGATCGCCCAGCCGATGGTCATGCTCTCCACCGTCCCGACGCTGATCGATGGGGAGCTGCGCCCGCGGCACGTCGACCTGCGCCCGTTCGCCGTCAACGACGGCAACAAGGTGTGGGTGCTGCCCGGCGGCCTGACCCGGGTGGCGCTGCCCGAGGGGCAGCTGGTGGTGAACAGCTCGCAGGGCGGGGGCTCCAAGGACACCTGGATCCTCTCGACCACCGAGACCGTGGAGGCGCCGGTGCCGACGCCGCACCCGCCCGTGGTCGCCGTCCCGCTGCACCAGCCCGACCAGCCGCCGGAGCCCGACTTCCAGGGCCAGCAGCACCAGCAGCAGCAGGTCACCGGTGGCCAGAGCCAGAGCCAGAGCCAGAGCCAGAGCCAGAGCCAAGGTCAGGGCCAGAGCCAGGGGCAGGGGGAGTAGATGCTCAGTCGCATCGCCGAGTCGCTCTTCTGGATCGGCCGCTACCTGGAGCGCGCCGACGACACCGCGCGCATCCTCGACGTCCACCTGCAGCTGCTGCTGGAGGACCCGGGCATCGACGAGGAGGAGGCCTGCCGGGCGCTGCTGTCCGTCATGGGCCTGATCGACGCGAGCGGTGACCCGGAGGGGACGGTCCCGCTGCCCGACACCGTCGACCGGACGACGGTGCTGGAACGCCTCGCCTTCGACCGTAACAACCCGAGCTCGATCATCGGCTCGCTCGCCGCGTGCCGTGAGAACGCCCGCCGGGCACGGGAAGTCGTCTCCCTGCAGATGTGGGAGTCGATCAACATGAGCTGGATCGGGATCAACCCGGCCCGCCGTCGCGCCACGTCGCCGCACAGCTTCTTCAACTGGGTCATCGAGCGGGCGACGCTGGTCGGCGGCATCGCGGACGCGACGATGAGCCGCGACGACGCGTGGCGGTTCATGGTGCTCGGGCGCAGCATCGAGCGGGCCGACATGACCGCCCGGCTGGTGGCTACGTCGTCGATCAGCGGGACGGCGCCCGCCTGGGTCACGCTGCTGCGTTCCTGCGGTGCCTACGAGAGTTACGTCCGCACCTACCGGGGGCTGGCCAGCGACGAGCACGCGGCCGAGTTCCTGCTGCTGGACCGCCTCTTCCCGCGGTCGGTCCGGCACGCGCTGCAGCAGGCGGAGGACCGGCTCGAGGAACTGCTGCCCGGGGCCGACCGGGGCGGCGTCAGCGACCGGGCCCGTCGCAACCTGGGCCGGGCCCGCACCGGTCTGGAGTACCGCTCGGTGGAGGACATCCTGCGCGATCTGCCCGAGGAGATGGAGCGCGTCCAGCAGGCGTGCTCGGTGGCCAGCGACGCGATCGCCAACCGGTTCTTCCCGCGCACGGCCGCGATGGCCTGGCACGAGTCGGCCTGGAGTGAGGAGCTCGTATGAGTCTGGCCCGCCTGCGCGTCGTGCACCGCACCGGGTTCCGGTACGACGAGTCCGTCGCCGCCTCCTACAACGAGGCCCGGATGACCCCGGTGAACACCGGCAACCAGTCGGTGCTGGCCGCCCGGATCACGGTCGAGCCGGTGACGTGGACGTACTCCTACCGCGACTACTGGGGCACCCAGGTGACCGCGTTCGACGTCCTGGTGCCGCACGAGGAACTGGCGGTGATCAGCAGCAGCACGGTCGAACTGCAGGACCCGCCCCCCGCTCCGCGAGGGCTGGGCTGGGAGGCGCTGCGGGCGCCGTCCGTGCTCGACACGCACGCCGAGTACCTGGTGCAGACCGCGCGCAGCGAGCCGCACGAGGAGGTCGTCGACTTGGCCCGGGACGCCGCCGGGGACCTCGCGCCGGACGCCGCCGCCCGCGCGGTGTGCGACATGCTCCGTTCCAAGCTGGAGTACGTGCCGGGCTCGACGCACGTGACGGCGACGGCGGCCGACGTCTGGGAGCACCGCAAGGGCGTCTGCCAGGACTTCGCGCACCTGTCGATCGGTGCGCTGCGCGGGTTGGGCATCCCCACCCGGTACGTGTCGGGGTACCTGCACCCGAAGGCCGGCGCCGAGGTCGGCGAGACCGTCGAGGGGCAGAGCCACGCCTGGATCGAGTGGTGGGCGGGGGAGTGGGTCCCGTTCGACCCGACCAGCGTCACCCCGGTGGCGCAGGACCACGTGACCGTGGCCCGGGGCCGCGACTACAACGACGTGACCCCGCTGAAGGGCATCTACACCGGTTCGACGGATTCGGCCCTGTTCGTCTCGGTGGCGGTCACCCGGCTCATGTAGAGGGAGAGCGGTGGGCGGACGTGGTCCGCGCTCGTGGGACGATGTACCGACCGCACCCGATCTCTGAGGTATCCACACGTGTCTCCGATGGCCCGCACGGCCCCCACGCCGTCCGCCACCCCTCCGGACGTGATCCGGAACTTCTGCATCATCGCCCACATCGACCACGGCAAGTCGACGCTGGCCGACCGGATGCTGCAGCTCACCGGGGTGGTCGACGCGCGGCAGATGCGCGCCCAGTACCTCGACCGGATGGACATCGAGCGCGAACGCGGCATCACGATCAAGTCCCAGGCCGTGCGCATGCCCTGGGAGGTCGACGGCACCGCCTACGCGCTGAACATGATCGACACTCCCGGGCACGTCGACTTCACCTACGAGGTGTCGCGCAGCCTGGCCGCCTGCGAGGGGGCCGTGCTGCTGGTCGACGCCGCGCAGGGCATCGAGGCGCAGACGCTGGCCAACCTGTACCTGGCGCTGGAGAACGACCTGACGATCATCCCGGTGCTGAACAAGATCGACCTCCCGGCCGCCCAGCCGGAGAAGTACGCGGCGGAGCTGGCCGGCCTGATCGGCTGCGATCCCGAGGACTGCCTGAAGGTCTCCGGCAAGACGGGTGAGGGCGTCGAGGCGCTGCTCGACGAGATCGTGAAGCAGATGCCGGCCCCGGTCGGGAACGCCGACGCCCCGGCCCGCGCGATGATCTTCGACTCCGTCTACGACAGCTACCGCGGCGTCGTCACGTACGTCCGGGTGGTCGACGGGCAGCTCAACCCGCGCGAGCGGATCGCCATGATGTCGACCAAGGCCGTGCACGAGCTGCTCGAGATCGGCGTCAGCTCACCGGAACCCGCACCCACCAAGGGGCTCGGGGTCGGCGAGGTCGGCTACCTGATCACCGGCGTGAAGGACGTGCGCCAGTCGAAGGTCGGTGACACGGTCACCAACTCGCAGAAGCCCGCGTCCGAGGCGCTGGGCGGGTACCGCGACCCGAAGCCGATGGTCTTCTCGGGCCTGTACCCGCTGGACGGGTCGGACTACCCGAACCTGCGCGACGCGCTGGACAAGCTGAAGCTGAACGACGCCGCCCTGGCCTACGAGCCGGAGACGTCGGTGGCGCTCGGCTTCGGCTTCCGCTGCGGCTTCCTCGGCCTGCTGCACCTGGAGATCGTGCGCGAGCGGCTGGAGCGCGAGTTCGGCCTCGACCTGATCTCCACGGCACCCAACGTCATCTACGAGGTGACGATGGAGGACCGCTCGACCGTCACGGTCACCAACCCGAGCGAGTTCCCGGGCACCGGGAAGATCGCGGAGGTCAGGGAGCCCATCGTGCGGGCGACCATGCTGGCGCCGTCGGAGTTCATCGGCGCGATCATGGAACTGTGCCAGGAGCGGCGCGGCACCCTGCGCGGCATGGACTACCTCTCCGAGGACCGGGTCGAGATGCGGTACACGCTGCCGCTGGCCGAGATCGTCTACGACTTCTTCGACCAGCTGAAGTCCCGCACCCGTGGCTACGCCTCGCTGGACTACGAGGCGGACGGCGACCAGGCGGCCGACCTGGTCAAGGTCGACATCCTGCTCCAGGGGGAGCCCGTCGACGCGTTCAGCGCGATCGTGCACAAGGACAAGGCCTACGCCTACGGCGTGATGATGGCCGGGAAGCTGCAGAAGCTGATCCCGCGCCAGCAGTTCGAGGTGCCGATCCAGGCGGCCATCGGGGCGCGGATCATCGCGCGCGAGAACATCCGGGCCATCCGCAAGGACGTGCTGGCCAAGTGCTACGGCGGTGACATCACCCGTAAGCGCAAGCTGCTGGAGAAGCAGAAGGAGGGCAAGAAGCGGATGAAGATGGTCGGCCGGGTCGAGGTGCCCCAGGAGGCCTTCATCGCCGCCCTCTCCTCCGACGCGCCCACGGGCAAGAAGAAGGACTGAGAACCGGTCCCGCCTGTCCGGAGGCGGCCTCCCCGCCTACAGTGATCCCGAGGTCGACGGCGACTGGAGGGCCCCGCATGGACGGCAACACCCTGACCCGGCAGGAGAGCACGGCTCGCCCCGACGAGGTGGCCACCTACCAACGGTTGCTGGCCGCCGCGCCCGCCTCCCTCGGCGCCATGTTCGTCGACCGGGTCCGCAGCACACCCGACCTCCAGTCCTATCTGCGGCGTACGGATTCGGGCGAGTGGCTTCCCGAGACGTGGAACCAGACCGGCGTACTCGTCACCGAACTCGCCGCCGGGTTGCTGGGTCTCGGGCTGCGCCCGGAGGACCGGGTGGCCGTCGCGGCGGCCACCAGGGTCGAGTGGATCCACGCAGACCTGGCGATCCTCTGCGCCGGTGGTGCGACCACCACCGTCTACCCGACCAGCTCGGCCGAGGATGTCGAGCACGTCGTCTCCGACTCCGGCTCGCGCTTCGCGATCGTCGAGAACGACCTTCAGCTCGCCAAACTCGTCGACCTCCCGCTCGAGTACATCGTGCTGATCGACGGCGAGCCGCCGGCCGGTGCGGGCGACCGGGTGCTGTCCTGGGCTCAGCTGCGCGAGCGCGGGCGGGCCCATCTGGACAGTGACCCCCAGGCCGTCGTCCGCGCCACGGAAGCCGTGCGAGGCGACCAGCTGGCCACCCTGATCTACACGTCCGGGACGACGGGTCGCCCGAAAGGCGTTCGGCTGAGCCATAGTTCGTGGGTCTACGAGGCGGTCGCCCAGCAGTCGGTCGGCCTGGTCGAGCAGTCCGACCTGGGCTACCTGTGGCTGCCGATGGCGCACTCGTTCGGGAAGACCTTGCTGGCCGCGCAGATCGCGTCGGGTCATGCGGCCGCCGTCGACGGCGACGTCACGCACATCGTCACCAACCTGCCGGTGCTGCGCCCGACGACGATGGCCGCGGCCCCCCGCGTGTACGAGAAGGTGCACGCCGGCGTGTACGCCGCGGTGCGGGCCGAGGGCGGGGCGAAACAACGGATCTTCGAGTGGGCGGTGCGGGTCGGGCTCAAGGCCTCGGCCCTGCGCCAGGAGGGCCGGCCCGTCACCGGGCTGCTGGCCGCCCAGTTCGCGCTGGCCGACCGGCTGGTGTTCTCGACGGTGCGCGAGCGGCTCGGCGGCCGGATCCGGTTCATGATCTCCGGGTCGGCGCCGCTGTCGCGGGACATCGCCGAGTGGTTCGACGCGGTGGGGCTGCGCGTGCTGGAGGGCTACGGCCTCACCGAGACGTCGGCCGGCACGTTCGTGAACCGCCTGGGGCACAACGAGTTCGGCACCGTAGGACTGCCCATGCCCGGGACGAGCGTCCGGATCGCCGAGGACGGTGAGGTCCTGATCGCCGGCCCCGGGGTGATGCAGGGCTACCACCACCTGGAGGAGGCGACCGCGGAGGTCCTGCACGACGGCTGGTTCCACACCGGCGACATCGGCGAGATCACCGAGCGCGGCAGCCTGCGGATCACGGACCGCAAGAAGGACCTGATCAAGACCTCGGGCGGCAAGTACGTCGCTCCGCAGCAGCTGGAGACCCAGTTCAAGGTGCTGTGTCCCCTGGCCGCGCAGATCGTCGTGCACGGCGACGGCCGCAACTTCATCACCGCCCTGATCGCCCTCGACCCGGACGCCCTGCGCGCCTGGGCCACCGCCCGCGGTCAGGGCGACGCGAGCTTCGCGGACCTGGCCCGCTCACCGCAGGTGCGGGCCGTCGTCCAGGCCGCGGTCGACGCCCTGAACGACCGGCTTGGACGCTGGGAGACGATCAAGAAGTTCGAGATCCTCGACCGGGACCTGACCGTGGAGGCCGGCGACCTGACGCCGTCGCTGAAGCTGAAGCGCCGGCACGTGGAGCGCCAGTACGCCGACGTCCTGGACGGCTTCTACCGCTGACCGGTCGGCCTGCGACAATGGTGGACATGGCCTCCGTGACCGCTGTCGCCGTCGTGCACGAGATCCTGCCCAACCCCGGGGAGAAGCCCGACACGACCGCGATCGACAAGCGTGCCGTAGACGGCCCCGTGCCGGCCCACGCGCTCGGGCTGGAGGGGGACACCCAGGTCGACACGAAGTACCACGGCGGCCGGTTCCAGGCCCTCTACGCCTACGCCGACGAGGACGCCGAGCGGTGGGCCGACGAGCTGGGCCGCGACGTCACGCCCGGGCTGTTCGGCGAGAATCTGCGCACCAGCGGCGTCGACGTCAGCGGTGCCGAGGTGGGCGAGCGGTGGCAGGTCGGCGAACCGGGTGTGGGTCCCCTGCTGGAGGTCACGTCCCCCCGCACGCCGTGCGCGACCTTCGCGAACCGGATGCGGGAGCCGCACTGGGTCAAGCGGTTCACGCAGCGGAAGGCGCCAGGTGCCTACTTGGCGGTCGTCGAGCCGGGCGTGATCAGCGCCGGCGACGCCGTGCAGGTCGTCCACCGGCCGGGCCACGGCCTGCCGATCAGCGCGGTCACCAAGATCGCCGAGCCGGAGACGATGGCCCGGCTGCTGGAGTTCGCCGAGGCGACGGGCTACGAGCTGGAGCCTTACCTGCGGCGTGACGCCGAGCGCAAGGCCCGGCGCCTGGCCACCGGCTGATGCCCTCCGCCCTGCCGCTCGCCGACCCGGCCCCCGCCGACGGCACCCTGCCGCGCACCGTCGCCGACGGGGCGGCGCGGCGCGCCTTCGGGGTCTACGTGCACGTCCCCTTCTGCGCGGTGCGGTGCGGGTACTGCGACTTCAACACCTACACCGCGACGGAACTCGGCGGCGGCGGCGACCAGGCCGCCTACGCCGGGCACGCGCTCACCGAGATCGCCCTGGCCCGGAGGGTTCTGGACGCGGCCGCGGTTCCGTCGCGCCCGGCGTCCACCGTGTTCTTCGGCGGCGGGACGCCGACCCTCCTGCCGGTCGCGGACCTCGCCGCCCTGCTGGCCGGGGTCCGCGACACCTTCGGCCTCGCCGCGGGGGCGGAGGTCACCGTCGAGGCCAACCCCGACTCGGTCGACCCGCACTCGCTGGCGCAGCTGGCCGCGGCGGGCGTGACCCGGGTGTCGTTCGGCATGCAGTCCGCCGTGCCGCACGTGCTGGCCACGCTCGACCGCACGCACGACCCGCTCCGCATCCCTGCGGTGGTCGAAGCCGCCCGGGCCGCAGGGCTTTCCGTGAGCTTGGACCTGATCTACGGCACGCCGGGGGAGTCGCTGCGCGACTGGGAGACCAGCGTCCGCGCAGCCCTGGCCTGCGCGCCCGACCACGTCTCGGCCTACGCCCTCGTGGTCGAGGAGGGCACCCGCCTGGCCGTACAGGTCCGGCGCGGTGAGCTGCCCGCCCCCGACGACGACGACCTGGCCGACAAGTACGACCTGGCGGACGAGCTCTTCGCGGCGGCCGGCCTGCGCTGGTACGAGGTGTCGAACTGGGCCCGGGAACCCGCGCAGGCGTGCCGGCACAACCTCGGCTACTGGCGTGGCGACGACTGGTGGGGCGTCGGGCCGGGGGCGCACTCGCACGTCGGCGGGGTCCGGTGGTGGAACGTGCGGCACCCCAGTGCCTACGCGCAGCGGCTCACCGCGGGCCTGTCGCCCGCCGCCGGTCGCGAGACCCTGGGGGCCGCCGAGCGCGAGGAGGAGCGGGTGCTGCTCGGCGTCCGCCTCGCCGACGGGCTGCCGGTGGATGACGTCCCGCTCGACGGGCGTCCCACGCGCGTCGCGTCGCTGGTCGCCGACGGGTTGGTGGACGGTCGCGCTGCGCTGGCCGGGCGACTCGTGCTGACCCGGCCCGGACGGCTCCTGGCCGACGCGGTCGTCCGGCGCCTTCTGCCCTGAGCCGGCCCTGACGCATCGACGAGTGAATCTCGGCTGCCATGTCCAGCCGAGATTCACTCGTCGACGGTCGTTCAGGGGTTGAGGCTCGCGTCGTCCCCGTAGAAGGCGAGGGTGGCCTCGGGTTCGGGCACGGCGGCGTCCCGGCCGAAGGTCTCGGCCACCCCGTCGGGCAGGTGGTAGCTCTCGGCGGCGTTCGGGAAGTCGCCGGAGCGCACGTCGGCCGCGTACCGCCGGATCGCCTCCACCGCCTCGGTCTTCAGGTGCGCGTAGGTGCGGACGAACTTGGGGCGCAACCGGTCCTGGAAGCCCAGCAGGTCGTGCCACACGAGGACCTGCCCGTCGCAGTGCGGGCCGGCTCCGATGCCGATGGTCGGCACGGGCACCGACTCGGTGATCATGCGCGCGACCTCGTCGGGCACGGCCTCGAGCACGATGGCGAAGACCCCCGCCTCGACGAGGGCCTGGGCGTCCGCGAGCAACGCGCGGGCGGCGTCCGCCTGCTTGCCCTGCACCTTGAAACCGCCCAGCGCGTGCACCGACTGGGGCGTCAGCCCGATGTGCCCCACGACCGGGATCTCGGCGTCCACGAGGGCCCGGATCATCGGCGCCCGCTTGGCGCCGCCCTCCAGCTTCACGGCGCCGGCACCGGCGCGGATCAGCTTCGCCGCGTTCCGCACGGTCTCCTCGGTCGAGACGTGGTAGCTCATCCACGGCATGTCGCCGAGCACCATCGCGCGCGGCCGGGCCCGCGCGACGGCGGCCGTGTGATGGGCCATCTCCTCGACTGTGACCTGCAGGGTGTCCTCGTAGCCGAGGACGACCATGGCCAGCGTGTCGCCGACCAGGATGATGTCGACGCCCGCCTCGTCGGCGATCAGGCCGCCCGGGGCGTCGTACGCCGTCACCATCACCAGCGGGTCACCGCCGGCGGCCACCTTGCGGGCCCGTACCTGAGGTGCAGTCACGTTCTCGGCCACGGATGCCTCCTGAGCGTCCACGTCGTCGTGTCCCTCGCGCGGCGCACCCTGACGTGCACCGCGTGCCGAAGAAGTGTCACTCCGTGCCGGAGGTTCCGCGAGAGGTACGTGAGGTGAGTGCCGTCACGCCCTCACCGGCGGCGTGCCCAACCAAAGCACAGAAATCTGCGCCGTCTCGGCCGATTTTCTGTGCTTTGGCTGGGCATGCCGGGGTCGGGGGGCAGGGCTCAGCGGTCGGCGGAGTCGCCCGTCACGAAGTCGATCAACTCCTCGACCCGGCCGAGCAGGGCCGGTTCCAGGTCGGCGTAGCTCGTCACCGACCCGAGGATGCGCTTCCAGCCGCGCGCGACGTCGGCCTGGGTCGCGTGCGGCCAGCCCAGCTCGGCGAGCACGCCCTCCTTCCACGGCCGGCCCTTGGGTATGACCGGCCATTCCGCCAGGCCGAGCCGCGCCGGCCGCACGCCCTGCCAGACGTCGACATAGGGGTGCCCGACCACCAGCACGTGCGCGGCCGCCCCCGGCACCCGCTGGGCCACGGCCACCGCCTCGTGCCACTCCTTCGACCCGGACACCAGGTGGTCGACCAGGACGCCGATCCGCCGCCCCGGCCCGGGCCCGAACTCGCGGACGGCGGCGGCCAGGTCGTCGACCCCGTGCAACGGCTGGACGACGACCCCCTCCACCCGCAGGTCGGCGCCCCACACCTTCTCCACCAGTTCGGCGTCGTGCAGTCCCTCGACGAGGATCCGCGAGGCCCGGGCCACCCGTGCCCGGGCGCCCGCGACCGCGTACGAGCCACTCGCCGTCCGCACCGGCCCGGCGGCGCCCGCGGCGACGGGCGGGACCAGCCGCACGGGGACGCCGTCCACCCAGAAACCCGGGCCCAGCTCGAAGGTCCGGGTCTTGCCGCGCCGGTCCTCCAGGACCACGACGTGCAGCCCGCCGCTCTTCTCCACCCGGACGACGGCCCCGACCCAGCCGGTCTCCACGTCCTCGACCACGAGTCCGGTCTCCGCGGCCACCTCGGGCAGCTCGCGCTTCTTCGGCCGGCCTGCGGCCAGGACGTCGGTGCCGTAACGGTCGTAGCCGCCGGGAGGACGATTCATCACGTTGCGGACGCTAATCGGAGCGGACTCGTGGGCCGAGCCGCAACGCCGGGGGGCGGGTAGACTGGCACTCTTGTCACGCGAGTGCCAACGACCCCGAGGGAGGTGACGCCCGATGAGCGAGGACCGCAAGCTCGCCGTGCTGCGCGCCATCGTCGAGGACTACGTGCAGACCCGGGAACCCGTCGGCTCGCGGGCGCTGGTCGAGCGGCACGCGCTCGGGGTCTCCCCGGCGACGATCCGCAACGACATGGCGGCCCTGGAGGACGAGGGCTACATCACGCAGCCGCACACGAGTGCCGGGCGGATCCCGACCGACAAGGGGTACCGCCTCTTCGTCGACCGGCTCAGCACCGTGAAGCCGTTGAGCCCGGCCGAGAAGCGGGCCATCCAGGGGCTGCTCGACGGGGCGGTCGACCTGGACGACGTGCTGGAGCGCACCGGGCGGCTGCTGGCCCAGATCACCCGGCAGGTCGCGGTCGTGCAGTACCCGTCGCTGACCCGCTCGACCGTGCAGCACGTCGAGCTGGTGCCGCTGGGCGCCGAGCGGGTGCTGTTCGTGCTGATCACCAACTCGGGGCGGGTCGAGCAGCGGGTCGTCGCCCTGCCGCCGGGCGTCTCACTGGTCGAGGAGCCGCTGGCCGGCACCGACGTCCTGGCCGTCCTGCGCACCCGGCTGAACGCGGCCACCGCCGGAGCCTCGTTGCGCGACGTCCCGCAGCTGGTGCTCGGGCTCGGCGACCGGTTCCAGCCCGCCGAGCGGCCCGTCGTCCAGGCGGTGCTCGAGGCGCTCGACGACTCCCTCGACATCGACCGCGAGGAGCGGATCGTGCTGGCCGGCACGGCCAACCTGGCCCGCTCCGGGGATTTCGTCTCCACCATCGGCCCGGTGCTGGAGGCGATCGAGGAGCACGTCGTCCTGCTGAAGCTGTTGTCCGAGATGGCCGACGGCGCGGGTGGGGTGGGCGTGCTGATCGGGAGTGAGACGGCCCACGAGGGCCTGCAGGAAGCGGCGGTGGTCGCCAGCGGTTACGCATCCGGGGGAGAGGTCGTGGCCCGGCTCGGCGTGCTCGGCCCGACCCGCATGGACTATCCGACGAACATGGCCGCGGTCCGCGCGGTCGCGCGGTACGTGACGCGGATCCTCACGTCGTGAGGCGCGTTCAGAGAGCAGACAGGTGAGCGACTACTACGAGGTGCTCGGGGTCTCGCGCGATGCGAGTTCCGAGGAGATCAAGAAGGCCTACCGCAAGCTGGCCCGCAAGCTGCACCCCGACGTCAACCCCGACGACCCGGGCGCGGAGGAGCGGTTCAAGGAGGTCGGCCGGGCCTACGAGGTGCTGTCCAGCCCCGAACGGCGGGCCCAGTACGACGCGGGCGGCGACGGCGGTCTGAACGGCGGCTTCGGCGGCAGCGGGGCCGGGTTCGGCTTCAGTGACATCTTCGAGACGTTCTTCGGCGGCGCCGGCGCCGCGGGGGGCGGGCGGGGCCCGATGCCGCGGCAACGGCGTGGGCAGGACGCGATGATCCGGGTCCAGATCGACCTCTCCGAGGCGGTCTTCGGCGGCGCCAAGGAACTGAACTTCGACTCCGCCGTGGTCTGCTCGGTGTGCGGCGGCAGCTGCTGCCAGCCCGGCACCTCGCCCAAGGTGTGCGACGTGTGCGGCGGCCGGGGTCAGGTCCAGCGGATCGCCCGGTCGTTCCTCGGCCAGGTCATGACCACGCAGGCGTGCGTCGCCTGCCAGGGCTACGGCACCGTGATCCCCAGCCCGTGCCTGGAGTGCTCGGGCGACGGGCGTGTGCGCAGCACCCGGTCGCTGAACATCAAGATCCCGGCGGGCGTCGACACGGGCACCCGCATCCAGCTGTCCGGGGAGAGCGAGGTCGGCCCCGGCGGCGGGCCCGCCGGCGACCTGTACGTCGAGATCCAGCTGAAGCCGCACGAGGTGTTCGAGCGGCGCGGCGACGATCTGCACTGCACGGTCGAGCTGCCCATGACCGCGGCCGCGCTCGGCACCACCATCGTGCTCGAAACCCTCGACGGGCCGCAGGAACTCGACGTCAAGGCCGGGTCGCAGGGGGGCGAGACGAGCACCATGCGCTCGCTCGGCGTGACCCACCTGCGCGGCACCGGGCGCGGTGACCTGTTCGTGCACCTGTCAGTGCAGACCCCGACCAAGCTGGACGACGAGCAGAAGGCCCTGCTGCGCCAGCTCGCCGCCCTGCGCGGCGAGGAACGTCCGGAGGGCCGTCTGACCCCGGCCCAGCAGGGTGTCTTCTCCAAGCTGCGCGACCGGTTCGCGGGGCGTTGAGTCTCGCCCGTTTCCTCGTCGAGCCGGGCGCGTTGGCCGGGCTCGGCCCGCGCTCGCCGTTCGTGCTGGACGGCGACGAGGGCCGGCACGCCGCCGCGGTCCGGCGGGTCCGGGCGGGCGAGACCGTGGACCTGGCCGACGGCGCCGGGACGGTCGCCCGGTGCACGGTGGTGGCCGCGGCCCGGGCCTCGCTCGACCTGCTGGTGGACGACGTGAGCTCGGTCCCGCGGGCGGCCGTGCGGTTCGGGCTGGTGCAGGCCCTGGCCAAGGGCGGCCGCGACGAGCAGGCGGTGGAGACCGCGACCGAGGTCGGGGTGGACGCGGTCGTGCCGTGGCAGGCCGGGCGCAGCGTGTCCCGTTGGGAGGGCGAGAAGCTCGCCAAGGGCCGGGCCCGCTGGCAGGCCACCGCCCGCGAGGCGGCCAAGCAGTCGCGCCGCGCGTGGGTGCCGCTCGTCGAGGAGCCGCTGACGACGTCCGGGCTGTGCGCGCGGCTGGCGGTCGCCGACGTCGCCCTCGTACTGCACGAGGAGGCCACGGAAAGCCTGGTCTCCGTGGACCTTCCGGTGTCCGGAGAGGTTCTGGTGCTCGTCGGCCCCGAGGGCGGCATCGGGGCCGACGAGCTCGATCAGCTGCGTGCGGCGGGCGCGCGACCGGTCCGGCTGGGCGCGGAGGTGCTGCGGACGTCGTCCGCCGGGCCGGTCGCGCTGGCCTGGCTCTCGGCGGCGACCGGCCGCTGGGCCTGACCGATGCGCCGCCGTGGGCCCGGTGTCACACAGTGCTCACCAGGCGGGCGCGCTGTCACACCGTGACCGCCGTGCGGGGGCTGGTCGTCCCGACCTGAACGCTGCGGCCCAGCTCCAGGCACGCGACGACCAGGACGACGTTCACGGCCACGGCCAGCCATGCGACGTTGGCGATGTGGGCCACGGGCCAGGCGATCCCGGCGACCACCAGAAGGGCTCGCGCCCACGGCGGGGCCACGCGCCGCAGGGCCCACGCGGCGAGCAGGAACGTCGCCGGGAAGGCCAGGCCCCACGGCTTGATCAGGTTCGCGGCGCCGGTGGCGTCGACCAGGTCGGTGTCGCCCAGCGAGACGTGGATGGTGTTGAACCCGTACGCCACGTTGCCGGCCGCGCCGACGGTGCCCACGGCCAGGAGAAGGGCGGCGGCCCGGTCGTCGTCGGACCAGGTGACGAACCGCAGCAGCACGAGCGCGTAGGCGGTGGCGGCGACGACGTGCACGGCACCGGCGGTGGCGTCGTCCCAGCCGCGCAGGGCGTACAGGACGTCGGTGAGCAGGTAGGCGAGCGGCGCGATCACGAGGAACGCGTTCAGCAGGCGATCGATCGGGGAACCCGGGTCTGTGGTCATGCCGTCGACGATGACGGCGGGGGCCGGGTCGGGGCATCGGGGCGGCCCCGCGAGAACCCGCAGGGTTAACCCTGATCCGCCGGGCGCCGGGGGCTGTCACCATCGGTCCGTGCCCACCCGCCTGCTACCGGTCGCGACCGGTCTCGCCGTCGCGGCGCTCGTCGTGGGCGGGTTCGCGCTGGGCCTGCACGTCGGCAACCTGCACAACGGGCTGATCGCCGCGTCGTTCACGGCGGTCGGGCTGTACGTCGTCCAGCAACGGCCCGGCAACCGGCAGGGCTGGTTGTTCGTCGCGACCGGCGCCGCGCACGCCGAGATGTTCGCCGCCCGGCAGTACGCGCTGCACGGTCAGCCCTCCGGGGGGCCGCTGCCGGGTGCGTCCTGGGTGGGCTGGTTGGGCGCGTGGCCGCTGCCGCTGCTCATCGCGCTGATCGGGGTCACCGTGATGAGCTTCCCGACCGGCCGGCTGCCCTCACCCCGCTGGCGGCCGGCCGTGGCCCTGATGGTCGTCGTGGCCGGTGCGCTCTCGCTGGCGGTCGCGCTCTGGCCGGTCGAGTACACGACGGCCTCGGCCGTCGTGCCGCACCCGCTGCACCTGCCCGGTGCCCGGGCGGCCGCCCACCTCTACCCGGCCGGGCGCAACCTCGGCTACCTCCTGCTGCAGCTGGTCCCGGTCGCGGCGCTGCTCGTGCGGTTGCGCCGGGCCCGGGACGACGAGGCCCGCCAGCTGCGCTGGTTCGTCTACGCCGTGGCCGTGAGCGCCGCCGTGATGGTGGCCGGGCTCGTGCTGGTGGACAGCCCGCTGCCCGGAGTCCTGAGCGTCCCCCTGGTGGCGGTCGCCGCCGGCGCCGCGATCCTGAAGTACCGGCTCTACGACATCGACCCGGTGATCAACAAGACGTTGGTGTTCGGGGCCATGGCGGCCGTCGTGACCCTCGGCTACGCGGCGGTCGTGACCGGCATCGGCAGCCTCGTCGACGGCTCCGGCACCGCACTGTCCCTGCTCGCGACGGCGCTCGTGGCGGTCGCGTTCGAACCGATGCGCCGACGCGTGCAACGGGTGGCCGACCGCATCGTCTACGGCCACCGAGCCACCCCGTACGAGGCGCTCGCCCGGCTCTCGGCGCAGCTGTCCTCGCAGATCAGCAGTCCGACCGGCGGGTTGCTCGACGGCATGTGCGCCGCGGTCGCCGACGGCACCGGGGCTCGTCGGGTGGTGTTGTGGACGGGCACGAGCGACGAGCTGCGGGCCGAGTCGGCCTGGCCGTCGGGCGGCGAGTTGCCCCACGGCCCGATGACTCTCGCGGCCGTCGAGAAGTCCCAGGACAGCTCGACGACGGTCCCGGTGCTGCACGACGGGCGGTTCCGCGGTGCGCTGGCGGTGACCAAGGCGTCGGGTGAGGCGCTGAGCGCGGTCGAGCGCCGGCTGCTCGCCGACCTGGCTGCGCAGGCCGGGCTGATCCTCGAGCTGCGGGCCGGTGCCCAGCGCCTGGTCGCGGCCGGGGACGCCGCGCGCCGCCGGCTCGAGCGCGACCTGCACGACGGCGCCCAGCAGCGGCTCGTGATGGTGGCGATGGAGCTGGGCATCCTGGTCGACCAGGCCGCCGAGACCGGGGACGCGGAACTGGCCGCCCGGGCCGAGGGCGCCCGGGCGCACCTGCTGCAGGCCACCGCCGAACTGCGCCGCCTGGCCCAGGGCCTGCACCCGGCGGTCCTCACCCAGGACGGGCTCGAGGCGGCGATCGGCAACCTGGCCGACCGCTCGGGTGTGCCCGTGCGGCTGGACCTCTCGGTGGGCCGGCGGCTGGCCCCGGAGATCGAGGCGTGCGCCTACTTCATGATCAGCGAGGCGCTGACCAACGCCGTGAAGCACGCCGGCGCCGGGCACGTCTCGGTGCGGGCGGCGCTGTCGGGCGACGGGCTGCTGGTCGACGTGTCGGACGACGGGCGCGGCGGGGCGAGCGTGCGCCCGGGCAGCGGGCTGGAGGGGCTGGCCGACCGGCTGGCCACTCTCGGCGCCCGGCTGGCCGTGGACAGCGGGCCGTCGGGGACGCGGTTGGCGACGGTGATCCCGTGCGGGTGATGCTGGCCGACGACGGCGTGCTGTTCCGGGAGGGGCTGGCCCGGATCCTGCCCGACATCGGGTTCGAGGTCACCGGGCAGGCGGGGGACGGCGCTGCGCTGGTGGAGTTGGCGCGGGCCGACCCGCCCGACGTGTGCGTGATCGACCTGCGGATGCCGCCCGGGTTCGCCGCGGAGGGTCTGGAGGCGGCGGCGGCCATCCGGTCCGTCGCACCGCACGTCGGGCTGATGCTGCTGTCCCAGTACGTCGAGGCCCACCATGCGCTGCGGCTGATGGAGGAGTTCGACGGCGGGGTCGGCTACCTGTTGAAGGACCGGGTCTCCGAGCTGAACTCGTTCGCGGCCGACCTGCGGGCGGTGGCCGCCGGGCGCACCGTGATCGACCCGGAGCTGGTCGAGCGGCTGTTCGCGCGGCGTCGGGAGCGTGACCCGCTGGAGTCGCTGACCGAGCGGGAACGGGCCGTGCTGGCGCTGATGGCTCAGGGGCTGACCAACGCCGCCGTGGCCGGTGAGCTGCACCTGGCCGTGAAGACGGTCGAGGCCCACGTCCGGTCGATCTTCACCAAGTTCGACCTGGCCCCCGACGACCGCGAGCACCGCCGCGTCCTCGCCGTGCTCACCTTCCTGCGCGCCTGACCCGCCCGCCGGCCGACGCGGTGCCCAGCCAGCTGTGCGGGTTGCCCTCCCAGCACCAGCCCAGCTTGGGTGCGCCCTGCGAGATCCACAGCGCGGGAACCCGTTTGGCGCCGCGAGAGTCCGTGCGCCGCGACCCGGCCAGCATGAAGCAGTGGTTCTTGACCAGGAGCTCCGGGTGGGTGGCGACCAGCGCGATGCCCTCGTGGATCGTCAGGGGCGTGCGGCCACGGCCCCGGATGGTCTCGACCGCCTCTCCGGGCGGGACGCCGAGGAACTCGTCGCCGCGCTCGACGTCGAGCAGCCGGTAGGGGCCGTCGGGCACGTCGAGCTCGGGCAGCGGGCGGTAGGGGGCGAGACCCTCCTCGCCGTGATTGGGGTCGAGAATGCCCGGCCTGGTGCTGTTCTCGAGGTGCAACAGCGGCACCAGGGCCGCGGGGTCGACGGTCGGGTCCACGAGCACGTCCAGAGAATTCACGCCCCGGTCAACGCGCGCGGCACGGGGCGGAGTTCCTCGACGCCCACTTTGCGCAGGATCACGCCCGATCGGCTGCATGACACAATCGGGGGGTGGACGCCGAGGTGTCGGCGCGGGAGGCCGAGGTTCTCGCTGCGCTGGGGGAGCGACTGACCAACGCCGAGATCGCCGCGAAGCTCTTCATCTCCGTGCGCACGGTCGAGAGTCACGTCTCCGCGCTGCTGCGCAAGTTCGGCGTCGCCGACCGGCGGGCCCTGGCCGCCGTCGCCGTCGGGCTGGAGACCCGCGGGCCGGACGGCCCCACGGGCCTGTCGGCCCGGCTGCCGGTCCCGCTGACCCCGTTCGTCGGCCGCGGCGCCGAGCGCACCGAGCTCACCGGCTCCCTCATGGAACACCGGCTCGTCACCGCCGTCGGGCCGGGGGGCATCGGCAAGACCCGGCTGGCGCTCGCGGTGGCCGGGGACGTCTGCGACCTGGTCGAGGACGGCGTGGTCTACGTCGATCTGGTGCCCGTCACCGACCCGGACATGATCCCCGCGGCGATCCGGGATGCAGCCGGTGTCGGCGAGCAGCAGGCCCGCTCGGCGGAGGAGACCGTCACCGACTGGCTGCGCGACCGGCAGGTCCTGCTCGTCCTGGACAACTGCGAGCACCTGCTGGACGGCGTGGCCGCGCTGGTCGAGCGGCTGCTGGGCGCCTGCCCGGCGCTGCGCGTCCTGGCCACCAGCCGGGCCCGGCTGATGGTCCCGTTCGAGACCGTGTTCCTCGTTCCCGGGCTCTCCACGACGGTCGGGGACGACGGGCGCTCGGAGGCGCTCGCCCTCTTCCTCGGGCGGGCCTCGGCCGCCGGGGCCCCGCTCGAGCAGGGCGAGCTCGTCCGGCTCGCCGAGATCTGCCGGCGGCTGGACGGGATGGCGCTGGCCATCGAACTGGCCGCCGCCCGGCTACCGTCGCTCGGGGTGGACGGGCTCGAGGTGGGCCTGTCCGACCAGGTCGGCATCCTGACCGGGGGCCGGCGCGCGGACGAGCGGCACCGTTCCCTGGAGGCCGCCCTCGACTGGAGCCACGACCTGCTCACCGAGCCGGAACGGGCCGTCCTGCGCCGGGTCTCGGTGTTCGCGTCACCGTTCACCGCGGCCGCTGCCGAGGAACTCATCGGCGGTTGGGGTCCGGTCGGGCGCGGCCGGGTGGCAGGCATCTTGGCCGACCTCGCCGAGCAGAGCCTGCTGATCCCCACCGCTGCCCGCGGCGGGATCCGCTACCGGGCGTTGGAAACCATCCGGCAGTACGGAGCGATGCGCCTGGCCGAGGCCGACGAGTCGTCGGAACTGGCCGGGCGGCATCTCGACTGGTGCCTGCGCCGGCTGGGCGTCCTGGCCGGCGGCGCCACCGACGACCCCGACTGGCGGGCCCGCGTCGACGAGGTCTGCGACGAGTGCCGGGCCGCCGTCACGACGGCGGTCGAACGCGGCGCTACCGGCGCCGGGTACGAATTGGCGGGCCTGCTCGCGGAGGTCAGTTACACGCGGGGCCGGCCGGGGGAGGCGCAACGCCGGTACGAGCAGGCCGCCGCGCTCGCCCCCGACGACACCTCCGCCGCACACGCACTCAGCCTCGCCGCCGGGGCCGCCGAGGCCCGCCACTTCGGCAACGAGGCGTTGCGGCTGCGCCGCATCGCCGCCGACCGGGCCCTGGCGGCCGGCGACCGACCCCGGGCCGCGACCGAACTGGCCCGGGCGGGCGAGCTGATCAATCGGGGTCCGGGACTGATGGCCACGGCACCGCCGCCCGGTCTGGCCGAGGCGTTGGTCGCCGAGGCCCGCCCGCTGGCGGTGGGCGACCCACGGGCCGAGTCGCGCCTGGCCACCGCCGAATCGCTGCTCAGCGAGGTGCAGCCCGACGACTTCCGGCGCCTGGTCGAGAAGGGGCTGGCGATGGCGCGCCAGCTGGGCGACCCGCTGGCCGAGAGTGCCGCGCTCGACCAGGTGACCGCCATCCAGCTCGGCGATGGCCGGCTGGACGACGCGCTGGGCAGCGCGCTGCACCGCACCGAGATCGTCGCCTCGTTGATCACCCGTGTCGACGCCGCCCTGGAGGTGTTCGACGCCCACGGCATGGCGGCCGACTGCGCCGTCGCGGTCGGCGACCTCCGCCTGGCCCACACGCTCGGCAACCGCATCCGGGCGCTGCCGTTCAACCGCGAGGAGGCGCACCTCGGGGTCAACCGCCTGATGCTCGTGGCCATGTTCGCCGGTGACTGGGACGAGACCCTGGCGCTGGGGGACCTGTTCCGCGAGTCCTGGGTGCGTGTCGGCCGGCCCCGCGCCGGGAACCTGAGCCGCGGGGCGTCGGCTGCGCTGACCGTGGCCGGGTTGCGCGGCGACGCGGCGGCGGTCGAGCGGTGGCGGGAGGTCGTCGAGGCGATCGCCGTGCCCGAGACCGTCGAGGACCGCTGCGGCCGGCCGACGTACTACTTCTTCGAGTCCCTGGTCGAGCTGCACCTCGGCCGGGCCGCCGCCGCTTTCGAACGACTGGAGATGCGGCCGCAGGACTTCCCGCCCGGCTGGTTCACGGGCCTCTGGATGCCCTGGTACGCGACCTCGTGGGTGGAGGCGGCCGTGCTGGTGGGAGCCGCCGAGGCCACCGGGCGCCTCGACGCGGCCCGGACGGCGGTGCGCGGCAACCCCGTCGCGGGGCTGCTCGTCGACCGGGCCCAGGCCCTGCACGACGGTGACGCGGCCGCGGTGCAACGGCTCCCGGAGATCGCGCTGCGTCTGGAGGAGGCGGGGTTCCGGTACCAGGCGGCGCGCACCCGGGTGATGGCGGGTGGCGAGCACCGCGAGCGGGGCGAGGCGGAGCTCGAGGGGCTCGGCGCCGTCCCGATGCCCTGGCCCGTGCACCACTGACCCGTGCTCCGTGGTCACCACGGAGCACACAGATGGGTAGTGGTCACGGATGTGACCGAGGGGGCCGCGAGCGCAGGCTCGAGTCGTTCGAAACCGACCTCTCGATCCCCTCGGAGCCCGTCATGTTGCACCACCACAGCACCCACCAGGCGCTCGCCGCCGAGCGCACCCGGGACCTGCGGCACCGCGCCGACCAGGCGCGGCTCGTCCGTGAGGCGCGCCCCGGCCGGCCCCGTCGCGCGTCGCGTCGTCCCGTCACCGGGCGTCGGCTCGTGGCCGCGCTCGTCCGCTTCGCCACCTCCCTGAGCCCGGTGGGCCGGCCGGCCTGAGTCGGCCGCCCCCGGGGCCGGGGTCAGCGGGTGTCGCCGCGAGTGGTCACGGCCCGCTGCAGCAGCACGAACACGAAGAGGATGGCGCCCACGAACATCCGGGTCCACCACGAGCTGAGCGTCCCGTCGAAGGCGATCAGCGTCTGGATCAGGCCCAGGACCAGCACGCCGAGCACCGTGCCGAACACGTAGCCGACCCCGCCGGTCAGCAGCGTCCCGCCGATCACCACCGCCGCGATGGCGTCGAGCTCCATGCCGACGGCGTTCAGCGAGTACCCCGACAGCGTGTAGAAGGCCATCAGCACGCCGCCCAGGGCCGAGCAGAGGCCGCTGATCGCGTACACCGCGATCTTGGTGCGCCCCACGGCCAGGCCCATCAGCAGGGCCGACTGCTGGTTGCCGCCGATCGCGTAGACCGTGCGCCCGAACCGGGTCTGGTGCAACACGTAGGCCGCGACGGCCACGGTGGCCAGCGCGATCACCACGCTCCAGGTGACGGACAGGTCGCCCCCCAGCGGGATGCGTTTCGTGGCCAGGGCGGTGAACAGCTTGTCGTCGATCGGGATCGACTCGAGGCTGATCACGTAGCAGAGCCCGCGGGCCAGGAACATCCCGGCCAGGGTGGCGATGAAGGGCTGCACGTCGAAGACGTGGATCATCGTGCCCATCGCCGCCCCGAGCACCGTGCCGACCAGCAGCACGGTCGCGATCACGAGAAGCGGGTTCCAGTGCTGCTTCTCGAGCAGGCTGGCCGACAGCACGGTGGTCAGCGCGACGACCGACCCGACGGACAGGTCGATGCCGCCGGTCAGGATGACGAACGTCATCCCGACGCCGACCACGAGCAGGAAGCCGTTGTTGATGAACACGTCGAGCAGGACCTGCGGGTGCGAGAAGTTCTCGTACCGCAGGGCTCCCGCCGACCACATGGCCACGAGCAGGGCCAGGGTGGCCAGCACCGGGACGTGCCGCGGGTGCGGCCGGTAGGCCAGTGCCGACCGGACGACGCCGGGCGCCTCGGGCGCGGTCGTCGCCGTGCTCATGCGGTCACCTTCTCCCGCGTGGTCGGCCGCTCGGCGCGGGGCGGCGTCGACGGTTCGCGTCGTCGCCGGCGCAGCCGGCTCCGGAAGGCCGGCGACTGCAGCAGGCAGATGGCCGTCACCACGAGCGCCTTGACCAGCAGCGTGACCTCCTGCGGCACCCCGATGGTGAGGATGGTCGTGGTCAGCGTCTGGATCATCAGGGCGCCGATCACCGTCCCGGCCAGCGAGAACCGGCCGCCGGTCAGCGACGTGCCGCCGATCACGACCGCCAGGATGGCGTCGAGCTCGATCCACAGCCCCGCGTTGTTGCCGTCGGCGCTGTGCACGTTGGAGCTGATCATCAGGCCCGCGGCGGCGGCCGTGAGGGCGCAGAAGGTGTAGGCCAACCAGACGATGCGCCGAGAGCGGACCCCCGACAGCCGGCTTGCCGCGGCGTTGCCGCCGACCGCCTCGATCAGCAGCCCCAGGGCCGAGCGCCGCACCAGCACCGCCGAGACCGCGAAGACGGCCAGTGCGACGAGGATGGCGACGGGCAGCCCGAGCCAGTACCCGGCCCCCAGCTGCGCGTAGGGCGACGAGTTCACGGTGATGATCTGCCCGTCCGTGATCAGTTGCGCGATGCCGCGCCCGGCCACCATCAGGATCAGGGTCGCGATGATCGGCTGGATGCCCAGCACCGCCACCAGGAAGCCGTTCCACAGCCCGAGCGCCACGCCGAGGGCGAGCGCGGCCAACAGGGCGAACAGGACTCCGCCGAGCGCGTTCTGGTCGCCGAGCTTCGAGATCTGCAGGCAGGCCAGCGCACCCGCGATGGCCACGACCGACCCGACGGACAGATCGATGCCGCCCGTGGCGATCACCAGGGTCATGCCGATGCCGACCAGCATCAGCGGGGCGCCCAGCCGGAGGATGTCGATCAGGCTGCCGTACAGGTGACCCTGGCGGACCTCGACCGAGAAGAAGCCGGGGGTGAAGAACAGGTTCGAGGCCAGCAGCAGGAGCAGGACGACGACCGGCCAGAAGAGCCGGTGCCGGGTCACGGCCTGGAGGGCGTTCATGCGGGGGCCCCGCTCGCGATCAGCTCCATCACGGTCTCCTGGGTCAGGTCGGTGTTGTCGAGCTGGGCCACGAGGGTGCGGTCGCGCAGCACGGCCACCGTGTCCGCCAGCCGCAGGACCTCCTCGAGTTCGGCGGAGATGAACAGCACGGCCATCCCGTCGCGGGACAGGCCGGCGACGAGCTGCTGGATCTCGGCCTTGGCGCCGACGTCGATGCCCCGGGTCGGCTCGTCGAGGATGAGGATGGTCGGCTCGGTGGCCAGCCAGCGCGCCAGCAGCACCTTCTGCTGGTTGCCGCCGCTGAGGTGGCCCGCGGGCATCTCGGGGTCGGCGGGCCGGATGTCCAGGGCCTCGATGTACTTGCGCGCCACGGCGTCCTGGCGGCGGCGGGGGATGGGCCGCATCCAGCCACGCGCGGCCTGCATGGCCAGGACGACATTCTCCCGCACGCTGAGCTCGGCGAGGATGCCGTCGACCTTGCGGTCCTCGGGGCAGAAGGCCATGCCGTGCCGGATCGCCGCCACCGGGGAGCGCATCAGCCCCGGCGTCCCGTTCACCTCGAGGTCACCGGAGTCGGCCCGATCGGCCCCGAACAGGAGGCGCACGGTCTCCGTGCGTCCCGAGCCGAGCAGCCCGGCCAGGCCGAGCACCTCGCCGGAGTGCAGGGTGAGGTCGAGCGGTTCGACGGAGCCGGTGCGACCGAGGCCGTGCGCCCGCGTGACCACCGGCCGGGACCGCAACTCCTCGGGGTCGCGCACCGGCTGCTCCTCCAGCTCCTCGAGGACCTCGAGCTCCTTGCCGATCATCAGCGTGACCAGCTGGACCTGGCTGAGCTCAGCGGTGCGGTACTCGCCGACCAGCTTCCCGTTGCGCAGCACCGTCATCCGGTCGGCGATCTCGTAGACCTGGTCGAGGAAGTGGGAGACGAACAGGACCGCCACCCCCTCGTCGCGCAGCTGCCGGACGACGCGGAACAGCTGCTGCACCTCCTCGGCGTCGAGGCTGGAGGTGGGTTCGTCGAGGACCAGCACCCGGGCCGAGACGTCGATGGCCCGGGCGATCGCCACGAGCTGCTGGACCGCGATCGAGTGGCTGCTCAGGGCCGAGCCGGGGTCGAGGTCGAGGTCGAGGCGGGCGAGCAGATCGCGGGTGCGGCGCCGCATCTCGCCCCACTGGATGCGGCCGAACCGGCGGGGTTCGCGGCCGATGAAGAGGTTCTCCGCCACCGACAGGTTGGGGCAGAGATTGACCTCCTGGTAGACGGTGCTGATGCCCGCGGCCTGCGCCTCCTGCGGGCTGGTGACCTCGAGGTCGGCGCCGTCGAGGCGGACCGTGCCGCCGTCGCGGCGGTGGACGCCGGTGAGCACCTTGATCAGGGTCGACTTCCCGGCGCCGTTCTCGCCCATCAGGGCGTGCACCTCGCCGGGGAGGAGGCGGAAGTCGACCCCGTCGAGGGCCGTTACGCCGGGGAAGGTCTTGCGCACCCCGCGCATGGTGAGGACGGCCTGGGCGTCGCCGTCGTCGTCCCTGTCGTCGTCCATGCTGCTCCTCGCGCTCGTCGTCGAGCCGTCGGCGGTGGCCGCACCCGCCGAGCGGATGCGGCCACCTTCGAGTGTGACCTCAGTACTGCCGGCTGGGGAGGGCCTCCTTGGCCTGAGCCTGGTCGAAGGTCGTCTCCTTGGTCTCGACGCGCTTCGGGATGCTCTGCCCGTCGACCACCTGCTTGGCCAGGTCCATCAGTTGCGGCCCGAGCAGGGGGTTGCACTCGACGATGTAGTTGATCTCGCCGTCGGCCAGGGCCTGCATGCCGTCGTGGACCGCGTCCACCGTGATGATCTTGATGTCCTTGCCGGGCGTCAGGCCGGCCGCCTTGATCGCCTCGATGGCCCCCAGACCCTCGTCGTCGTTGTGCGCGTACAGCACGTCGATGTCCTTGTGGGCCTTCAGGAACGCCTCCATCACCTGCTTGCCGCCGGCGCGGGTGAAGTCACCGGTCTGGGACGCGATGATCTTGATGTTCGGGCTCGCCTTGGTGGCGTTGCGGAAGCCCTCGGCCCGGTCGAGCGCCGGGGCGGAACCCGTCGTCCCGCTGATCTCCACGACGTTGGTGGGCTTGGAGCCCGCGTCCTTCACCAGCCACTCGCCGGCCTTCTCGCCCTCCTTGATGAAGTCGGAGCCGAGGAAGGTGGCGTAGAGCGAGGTGTCCTTGGAGTCGACCGCCCGGTCGGTGAGGATCACCGGGATCTTGGCGGCCTTGGCCTCCTGCAGCACCGGGTCCCAGCCCGACTCCACGACGGGGGAGAAGGCGATGACGTCGACCCGCTGCTGGATGTAGGACCGGATCGCCTGGATCTGGTTGGCCTGCTTCTGCTGCGCGTCCGAGAACTTCAGCGTGATACCGGCGCTGGTGGCCGACTCCTGGATGGACTTGGTGTTGGCCGTGCGCCAGCCGCTCTCGGCACCGACCTGGGCGAAGCCCATCGTGATCTTGTCGCCGCCGGAACCTCCGGAACCGGTCGAACCGCCGCTGCCGCCGCCGCAGGCCGACAGCAGGCCGGTGACCGCGACCACGCCCGCGAGCGCGGTGAGCATCCGTTTGCGCAATTTCCCCATCTCCCTTGATCGAGACTTCAACGCCCGTCGGACGTCCCTGTGACCGCAGTCACTTGCAGGGAGTGTGAACGGTAACAAGGCGGACGGTCAACGACCTGAGGTAACAGATCCGTAACGTATGGGCGAGTGATTGAGGATCGAACCTTTGTCCCACTAGTGCCGTTCTGCCTGCGGCAATAGATCTCTTGACACGACCCCGGTCGGTAGCCCACTCTCGCCTCACCGTGCTGTGAACGTTCACACGCCACTGTCAAGGGAGACGGGATGACGACCGAACCTGTGCACCGCGCCGCCGCCGGGGCGCTCGTCGTCGGGATCGATTACGGCACCCTCTCCGGTCGCGCCTCGGTCGTGCGGGTGGCCGACGGTGTCGAGCTCGGCAGCGCGGTGCACCCCTACGGGCACGGTGTGCTGGAGCGGGCGCTGCCCTCCGGCGTCCCGCTCGGCCCGGACTGGGCGCTGCAGGTGCCGCAGGACTACGTCGACGTGCTGCGGCACGCCGTCCCCGCCGCGCTGGCCGCCGCCGGGGCCGACCCCGCCGACGTCATCGGCGTCGCCACCGACTTCACGGCCTGCACCGTCCTGCCCACCACCGCCGAGGGCACCCCGCTGTGCGAGCTGCCCGATCTCACGGACCGCCCGCACGCCTACGTGAAGCTGTGGAAGCACCACGCCGCCCAGCCGCACGCCGACCGGATCAACGCGCTGGCCCACGAGCGCGCGGAGCCGTGGATCGCGCGCTACGGCGGCAAGCTCAGCTCCGAGTGGGAACTGGCCAAGGGCCTGCAGCTGTTCGAGGAGGACCGCGAGGTCTACGACGCGACGGCGCACTGGGTCGAGGCCGCCGACTGGATCGTCTGGCAGCTGAGCGGCGTCTACGTGAGCAACGCCTGCACGGCCGGCTACAAGGCCGTCCGCCAGGACGGCGCCTACCCCTCAGCCGAGTTCCTGGAGGCGTTGAGCCCCGGCTTCGGCGGGTTCTTCACCGACAAGGTGGAGCAAACCATCGGTCGGCTGGGGGAGCGGGCCGGTGGGCTGAGCGCCGAGGCCGCGGCCTGGACCGGCCTGCACGAAGGCATCGCCGTCGCCGTGGGCAACGTCGACGCGCACGTCACAGCCCCTGCGGCCCAGGCGGTCTCGCCGGGTCAGATGGTGGCCATCATGGGCACGTCGACGTGTCACGTGATGAGTTCGGACCACCTCGCCGAGGTGCCGGGCATGTGCGGTGTGGTGGACGGCGGCATCGTCGACGGCCTCTGGGGGTACGAGGCCGGGCAGAGCGGGGTGGGCGACATCTTCGCCTGGTTCGTGGAGTCCGGTCTGCCCCCGGCGTACCGGGAGGCCGCCGCGGCGCGCGGGCTCGACCCGCACGAGTACCTGACCGAATTGGCCGCCGCGCAACCCGTCGGCGCGCACGGTCTCGTCGCCCTCGACTGGCACAGCGGCAACCGGTCGGTCCTCGTCGACCACGACCTCAGCGGTCTCGTCCTCGGCACCACCCTGGCCACCCGGCCCGAGGAGGTGTACCGCGCCCTGCTGGAGGCCACCGCGTTCGGCACCCGGATGATCGTCGAGACCTTCGGCGCCGCTGGGGTTCCCGTCGACGAGCTGATCGTCGCGGGGGGCCTGCTGAAGAACCGGATGCTGATGCAGATCTACGCCGACGTCACCGGCCTGCCGCTGAGCGTGCTCGACTCCGAGCAGGGGCCGGCGCTCGGCTCGGCCATCCACGCCGCCGTCGCGGCCGGCGCCTACCCCGACGTGCGGGCCGCCGCCGCGGCGATGGGTCGCGTCGTGCGGCACGCCTACCTGCCCGACCCCGGGGCGGTCGAGGTCTACGACGTCCTGTACCGCGAATACGCCCGGCTGCACGACTACTTCGGGCGGGGCGAGGCGGCCGGGGGCAACGACGTCATGCGCCGCCTGACCGACCTGCGCCGCCGGGTGCGCAGCGCGAGCGCGGCGCCCGTCCTGGAGGGGAGCGCCCCGTGACCATCACCGCCGAGATCCGGGAGACCGTCGCCGGGCTGCGGGCCGAGGTGGCCCGGCTGCACGCGGAACTACCCCGCTACGGGCTCGTGGTCTGGACGGCGGGCAACGTCTCGGCCCGCGTGCCCGGCCGCGAACTGGCCGTCATCAAA
The DNA here is from genome assembly GCF_044465595.1 of Spongisporangium articulatum. NCBI lineage: Bacteria > Bacillati > Actinomycetota > Actinomycetes > Kineosporiales > Kineosporiaceae > Spongisporangium > Spongisporangium articulatum. The sequence continues at coordinate 524,650 of NZ_JBITLV010000002.1, forward strand.
CCGTCCGGGGTCGGCTACGACGAGCTGGACGCCGCCGCGATGGTCGTGGTCGATCTGGACGGGCGGCTCGTCGACGGGGAGCGCGCACCCTCGTCCGACACGGCCGCGCACGTCCACGTCTACCGGCAGCGGCCCGACATCGGCGGCGTCGTGCACACGCACTCGCCGTACGCGACCGCCTGGTCCGCCCGCCGCGAACCCATCCCGTGCGTGCTCACGATGATCGCCGACGAGTTCGGCGGCGACATCCCGGTCGGGCCCTTCGCGCTGATCGGCGACGACTCCATCGGCCGCGGGATCGTCGAGACGCTGGCCGGCAGCCGCTCACCCGCCGTCCTCATGGCCCACCACGGGCCGTTCACGGTCGGGCCCGACGCCCGCGCCGCCGTCAAGGCCGCGGTGATGCTCGAAGAGGTGGCCCGCACGGTGCACCTGGCCCGGCAGCTCGGGCCCGTCGACCGGTTGTCCGGCGCCGACGTCGACCGTCTCTTCGACCGCTACCAGAACGTCTACGGCCAGTGACCACCCGCCCTACTCAGCACCGTCGCGAGCAGAGGAACGCCATGAACCGCACCGAGCCGCTCACCGTCTGGTTCCTCACCGGCAGCCAGGGGCTGTACGGGGACGACGTCCTCGACCAGGTCGCGGAGCACGCCCGATCGATCGCGGCCACGTTGGGCGCCTCGACGCACCTGCCCGTCGCCGTGGTGGCCCGGCCGGTGCTCACGGACAGCAGCTCGATCCGCCGGATCATGCTGGAGGCCAACGCCGACGACTCGTGCGTCGGCCTGATCGCCTGGATGCACACGTTCTCGCCCGCGAAGATGTGGATCTCGGGGCTCGACGTCCTGGACAAGCCGCTGCTGCACCTGCACACGCAGGCCAACGAGGCGCTGCCCTGGCAGTCCATCGACATGGACTTCATGAACCTCAACCAGGCGGCCCACGGCGACCGCGAGTTCGGGTACGTGCAGGCCCGGCTCGGGGTCGCGCGGACCACCGTGGTGGGTCACGTGGCCCAGCCGCGCACGGCCGAACGCGTCGGGGTGTGGGCCCGGGCGGCCCTCGGCCGGCACGCCCTGCGCCACCTGCGGGTCGCCCGGTTCGGCGACAACATGCGCGACGTCGCCGTCACCGAGGGGGACAAGGTCGAGGCCGAGCGCCGGTTCGGCGTCTCCGTGAACGGCTACGGCGTCAACGCGCTGGCCGACGCCGTGCACGCCACCGACGACGCGGCGGTGACGGAACTGGTCAAGGAGTACCAGGACGTCTACGACGTGGCCGATGAGCTGCGGACCGGCGGAGAACGGCACGAGTCGCTGCGCTACGGCGCACGGATCGAGCTGGGCCTGCGGACGTTCCTCACCGAGGGTGGCTTCGGGGCGTTCACGACGAACTTCGAGGACCTGGGCGCGCTGCGCCAGCTGCCCGGTCTCGGCGTGCAGCGGCTGATGGCCGACGGCTACGGCTTCGGCGGCGAGGGGGACTGGAAGACCGCGGTCCTCCTGCACACGCTGAAGGCGATGGCCGAGGGGCTGCCCGGCGGCACCTCGTTCATGGAGGACTACACCTACCACCTGGTCCCGGGCGAGGAGCTGGTCCTCGGGGCGCACATGCTGGAGGTCTGCCCGTCCATCGCGGCGGGGCGCCCCCGGGTGGAGATCCACCCGTTGGGCATCGGGGCCCGTGAGGACCCGGTCCGGCTGGTCTTCGACGCGGACCCGGGCCCGGCCGTCGTCCTCGGGCTGGCCGACCTGGGCGAGCGGTTCCGGTTCGTGGCCAACGAGATCGAGGTCGTCACCCCGCCCGAGCCGTTGCCGGCGCTGCCGGTCGCGCGGGCCGTCTGGCGCCCGGCGCCCGACCTCGCCACGTCGGCCGAGGCCTGGCTCACCGCCGGGGGCCCGCACCACACGGTGCTGTCCCGGGCCCTGACCGCGCAGCACCTGGACGACCTCGCCGAGATGCTGCGCACCGAACTGGCCCTGATCGACGCCGGCACCGACGTCCGGCGGTTCACCCGAGAACTGCGCTGGAACCAGGCGTACCACCGCCTGGCCCAGGGCCTCTGAGCGCACCACCCGAACCATCCCGATCCATCCCTGCACCACACACCGGCGGCCGAGGAGCCGTCGCCCACCAGGAGGACAGAATGCGACGAAGCATCCGACTCACCGGCCTGGCCCTCGGCCTGGCCGTGAGTCTCACCATGGCCGCCTGCGGCTCCAGCGAGAAGACGGCCGGGCAGACGGACACCGGCGGCTCGGTCAAGGGGTCCCTGATCGGGGTCACCATGCCCACGAAGTCGTCCGAGCGGTGGATCGCCGACGGCAACAACGTCAAGGCGGGTCTCGAGAAGCTCGGGTACAAGGTCGATCTCGAGTACGCGGAGAACGACATCCCGACCCAGGTGAACCAGCTGGAGAACCAGATCACCCGCGGGGCCAAGGTTCTGGTCGTCGCCGCGATCGACGGCACGGCCCTGACCAACCAGCTGCAGGAGGCCGCCGACAAGGGCATCAAGGTCATCTCCTACGACCGGCTCATTCGCAACAGCCCGAACGTCGACTACTACGCCAGCTTCGACAACTACAAGGTCGGCGTCGAGCAGGCCACGTCGCTGCTGGTCGGTCTGGGCGTCAAGAACGAGGACGGCAGCGAGGGGTCGAAGAAGGGGCCCTTCAACATCGAGGTCTTCGCGGGCTCGCCCGACGACAACAACGCCACCTTCTTCTTCAACGGGGCGATGGACACGCTCAAGCCGTACCTCGACAACGGCACGCTGAAGATCAAGAGCGGTGAGAAGGCCTTCAAGACGGTCGCCATCCTGCGGTGGGACCCGGGAACAGCCCAGAAGCGGATGGAGGACCTGCTCACCAAGAGCTACCGCGACGCGACGGTGCAGGGGGTGCTCTCGCCGTACGACGGTCTGAGCATCGGCATCCTGTCGGCGCTGAAGAGCAACGGCTACGGGACCTCCGGGCGCCCCTACCCGGTCGTGACCGGGCAGGACGCCGAGCAGGCCTCGGTGAAGTCGATCATCGCGGGTGAGCAGTACTCCACGATCTTCAAGGACACCCGCAAGCTGGCCGACGTCGCGGTCTCGATGAGCGACGCCGTGCTCAACGGCAAGACCCCCGAGGTCAACAACACCAAGGACTACGACAACGGCGAGAAGGTCGTGCCCTCATACCTTCTCGACCCGGTGATCGTGAACAAGTCCAACTACAAGGAGGTCCTGGTCGACTCCGGGTACTACACGGAGGACGACCTGTCCTGACCGTCCCCTGAACCGGAGGTGGCGGGCGCTTGCGCCCCCTTGCGCCCGTCACCTCCACCCCACCCCCAGCCCCAACCGGCGTTCGTGTCCCGGGTGAGAGAGCCCGAGTGAGAGAGGAGGCCGACCGTGCCCGAACCCATCCTGCGGATGCGCGGCATCGGCAAGTCCTTCCCCGGCGTGCAGGCCCTCCAGGACGTCAACCTGACGGTCCGGGAGGGGGAGATCCACGCCATCTGCGGGGAGAACGGCGCCGGGAAGTCGACGCTGATGAAGGTCCTGTCCGGCGTCCACCCCTACGGCGACTACGAGGGCGACATCGTCTTCGACGGCGAGGGCTGCCGGTTCGCGGACATCCGCGACAGCGAGCGGCGGGGCATCGTGATCATCCACCAGGAGCTCGCGCTGTGCCCCGAGCTGTCCATCGCCGAGAACATCTTCCTCGGCAACGAGACGTCGCGCTTCGGGCTGATCGACTGGGACGCCACGAACGACCGGGCGGCCCGCCTGCTGGCCCGGGTGGGGCTCGACGAGAACCCCACCACGAAGATCGTCGACCTCGGCGTCGGCAAGCAGCAGCTGGTGGAGATCGCCAAGGCGCTGGCCAAGCGGGTCCGCCTGCTGATCCTGGACGAGCCGACGGCGGCGCTGAACGACGACGACTCCGCGCACCTCCTGGACCTCCTGCGCGGCCTGCGCGACCAGGGCATCACGTGCGTGATCATCTCGCACAAGCTGAACGAGATCGCGGCCGTCGCCGACACGACCACGGTGATCCGGGACGGGCGCACGATCCGCACCCTGGACATGCGGGAGTCGGTCACCGAGGAGCAGATCATCTCGCTGATGGTCGGGCGCGACCTCGAGCACCGGTACCCGCCCCGTGAGCCGCGCATCGGGGACGAGGTGCTGCGGATCGAGAACTGGACCGTGCACAGCCCCACCCAGCACGGGCGCGTCCTCGTGGACGGCGCCACGCTCAGCCTGCGGGCCGGCGAGATCGTCGGCCTCGCGGGGCTGATGGGCGCGGGCCGCACGGAACTGGCGATGAGCGTCTTCGGCCGCAGCTACGGGGTCGACATCAGCGGACAGCTGTACCTGCGTGGGCGCCCGATCCAGGCCCGCTCCGTGCAGGAGGCCATCCGACACGGCATCGCCTACGTCACCGAGGACCGGAAACGCTACGGGCTCAACCTGATCGACGACATCAAGCGGAACGTCTCCGCCGCCGGCCTCGGCAAGCTCGCCCGTCGCGGCTGGGTGGACGACCACCGGGAGCTGGAGACCGCCGAGGGGTTCCGGCGCAGCCTGAACATCAAGGCGCCCAACGTCTCCGCCATCACCGGCAAGCTCAGCGGCGGCAACCAGCAGAAGGTCGTCCTCTCCAAGTGGATCTTCACCGATCCCGAGGTGCTGATCCTCGACGAGCCGACCCGCGGGATCGACGTCGGCGCCAAGTTCGAGATCTACACCATCATCAATTCGCTTGCCGCCCAGGGCAAAGCGGTCCTGGTGATCTCCTCCGAACTGCCCGAGCTGCTCGGCATCTGCGACCGCATCTACACCCTGGCCGACGGCCGGATCACGGCCGAGGTCCCCCGCGAGGCGGCCACCCAGGAACTGCTCATGCACCACATGACCCGAGAACAGGAGTGACCGATGGCCACCACCGAATCGGCTGCCGGCCCGTCGCCGGCGACACCGGCGGCGCCCAGCCCGACGACCGGTCGCGGCCCCGCGTTCGTCCCCGGCAACCTGCGCCAGAGCGGCATCTACATCGCCTTCGCGCTCATCGTCCTGCTCTTCACGGTGCTCACCGACGGCGGGCTGCTCGAAGCGCAGAACCTGTCCAACATCATCGTCCAGAACAGCTACATCCTGATCCTGGCGATCGGGATGATCCTGATCATCATCGCCGGGCACATCGACCTGTCGGCCGGTTCGGTGGTCGCGGCCACCGGCGCGTTCTCGGCCGTGCTGATGGTGGAGCACGACGTCCCGTGGGGGGTGGCCATCCCGGCGACCCTGCTGATGGGGGCGGCCATCGGGGCCTGGCAGGGCTACTGGGTGGCCTACTTCGGCATCCCCGCGTTCATCGTCACCCTGGCCGGGATGCTGATCTTCCGGGCGGTCACGCTGACCATCCTCGGCAACCAGGGCATCGGCCCGTTCCCCGACGACGTCCGCTCCCTGGCCAACGGGTTCCTGCCCGGCTACCTGGGCAACGTCGGGCTCGGCGCGCTCGGCGGCGCGGACCTGTTCACCCTGATCGTCGGCGTCCTGCTCGTGCTGTGCGTGTTCTGGGTGCAGTGGCGGGCTCGGGCCGCGCGGCGCGGCTACGGCCAGCCGGTCGACCCGCTGCCGCTGTTCGTCGCCAAGGTGGCGGCGCCCGCGGTCGTGATGATGTTCGTCGTCGTGCAGCTGGCCCGGTTCAAGAACCTGCCCTGGGTGCTCATCCTGCTCGGGGTGCTGGCCGTCGGGTACAGCCTGCTCACCAGCCGGGCCGTGTTCGGCCGTCACATCTACGCCATCGGCGGCAACCTCAACGCGGCCACGCTGTCGGGGGTGAAGGTCAAGTCCGTCACGTTCTGGATCTTCGTCAACATGGGCGTCCTGGCCGCCGTCGCCGGCATCATCTTCGCCGGCCGGCTCAACCAGGCCGGGCCCACGGCCGGGACGAACTTCGAGCTGGACGCGATCGCCGCCGCCTTCATCGGGGGCGCCGCGGTGCAGGGCGGGGTGGGCCGGGTGGTCGGGGCCATCACCGGTGGCCTGATCATGGGCGTGATCAACAACGGGATGTCCCTGCTCGGGTCGCCGAGTGAGCGGGTCATGCTGGTCAAGGGCCTGGTGCTGCTGGCGGCCGTGGCCTTCGACGTGTGGACCAAGCGGCGGGCGGGGGCCAGTGCCCGCTAATGCCGGGCCACGCCCACCCCGAGAGCTAGAGTCCGCCCCATGACCAGCTCGCCGACCGCCGCGGCCGGCGACGAACCCGCGGCCCGCGCGCGGCGCCGTCCGGGCATGCACGACGTGGCCCGGCTGGCCGGGGTCTCGCACCAGACGGTCTCGCGCGTGCTCAACGACAGCGCCAGCGTCAGTTCCCGGACCCGGGCGCTGGTGCTGGCGGCCATCGACGAGCTCGGCTACCGGCCGAACACCGCCGCGCGCACCCTGGTCACGGGCCGCTCGAAGACGCTGGGCCTGGTCACCGTGGGCGGCGCGCTGTACGGACCGATGTCGATGCTCTACGGGATCGAGGCGGCGGCCCGCGAGCGCGGGTACATCCTCACCGTCGCCAACGTCGGCGGCGGCGAGGGCGACGCCGTCGAGCGGGCCCTGCTGCGGCTGGAACGGCAGGGCGTCGAGGGCATCGTCGTCGTCGCCCCCCTGACCTCCGTCGGCGAGTCGCTGGGGTCGGTCGCCCCGCACCTGCCGCTGGTGGCGGTCGAGAGCTCGCTGGACGCGACCTTCCCGGTGATCGCCGTCGACCAGGCCGCGGGTGCGCACGCGGCGACCCGGCACCTGCTCGACCTGGGGCACCCCACCGTCTGGCACGTGGCCGGGCCCGAGCACTGGTACGAGGCGCAGGACCGGATCACCGGCTGGACGGCGGCCCTGCAGGCGGCCGGGGCCGACGTCCCGCCCCTGCTGCGCGGCGACTGGAGCCCCCGGTCCGGGTACGAGGTCGGCCAGATCGTCAGCCGGATGTCCGACGTGACCGCCCTGTTCGTCGGCAACGACCCGATGGCGCTCGGCGTGCTGCGGGCGCTGCGCGAGCACGGTCGCGACGTGCCGGGCGACATCAGCGTGGTCGGCTTCGACGACATCCCCGAGGCGGAGTACTTCAGCCCGCCGCTGACCACCGTGCGCCAACCGTTCGAGGAGGTCGGGCGCCGCAGCCTCAGCGCCCTGCTCGAGGAACTCGACGCCGGCCGGATGCGGCCCGGGCGGATCGTCATCCCGCCCGAGCTCGTCGTCCGGGGCAGTACCGCGCCCTACGCTGCTGTCCGTGACTGATCCGGACTGCATCTTCTGCAAGATCGTCGCCGGGGAGATCCCCAGCGACCGCGTCTACACCGGCGACCGGGTGATCGCGTTCCGCGACATCAACCCGGTCGCGCCCGTGCACATCCTGGTCGTCCCGGTCGACCACCACCCCGACGTGGTGGCGCTCGCCGAGGCCGACGACACCCTGCTGCACGAGCTGGTCACCGTGGCCGGGGAGATCGCGAAGGCCGAGGCGGGCGGGCAGTTCCGGCTGGTCTTCAACACGGGTGCGGACGCCGGTCAGAGCGTCTTCCACGTGCACGGACACGTGATCGCGGGCCGGATGGACCACCTGCCCGGGTGAAAAATGGACCTGCCGCGGGATGACCTGGGTCGTTACCATGGTTGTCGCCCACAGAACTGGGCGTAGCCGAGACCCGGAAGGCGGTCGACCCCGACCCTCATGACGGAACCGAAGAACTCCACCCGCCAGCCCGCCACGCCGGAATTGTCCGGCCCGGGGTCCGCGGAGGCAGTGCACCGGATCGTCGTGCCGGCCGAGGTCAACATGGTCGCCCTGCTGGGCGCCCGGGACGAGGTGCTCCGCGCGGTCGAGCGGTCGTTCTCCCGCGCCGACATCCACGTGCGCGGCAACGAGATCACCGTGACCGGCCCGTTCGGCGAGGTGGCCCTCGTCGAGCGGCTGATCGACGAGCTGCTGGCCGTGGTCGGGGCCGGGCAGGTGCTGACCGCCGACGCCGTCGAGCGGTCCATCGGCATGCTGCGGCAGCAGACCAAGGAGCGCCCGGCCGAGGTGCTCACGCTGAACATCCTGTCCAGCCGCGGCCGCACGATCCGCCCGAAGACGTTGAACCAGAAGCGCTACGTCGACGCGATCGATGAGCACACGGTGGTCTTCGGCATCGGCCCGGCCGGTACCGGCAAGACGTACCTGGCCATGGCCAAGGCCGTGCAGGCGCTGCAGGCCAAGCAGGTCAACCGCATCATCCTGACCCGACCCGCGGTGGAGGCCGGCGAGCGGCTCGGCTTCCTGCCCGGGTCGCTGACCGAGAAGATCGACCCGTACCTGCGCCCGCTGTACGACGCGCTGCACGACATGATCGACCCCGAGTCGATCCCGCGGCTGATGGCCGCCGGCACCATCGAGGTCGCCCCCCTCGCGTACATGAGGGGCCGCACCCTGAACGACGCGTTCATCATCCTCGACGAGGCTCAGAACACGACGCCCGAGCAGATGAAGATGTTCCTGACCCGGCTCGGGTTCGGCTCGAAGGTCGTGGTGACCGGTGACGTCACGCAGGTCGACCTGCCCGGCGGCACCCAGTCGGGCCTGCGCGTCGTGCAGAACATCCTGGAGGGCATCGAGGACATCCACTTCTCGCGCCTGACCAGCCAGGACGTCGTCCGGCACCGGTTGGTCGGCGAGATCGTCGACGCCTACGGCCGGTGGGACGAGGAGCAGCAGCTCACCACCCAGCAGATGAGCCGTCCCGGCCCGCGCCAGCCGCAGGACCGGCAGGCGCCCCAGCGCGGCGGGTTCACCCGTCGCGACAGGGCCCGTTAGGGCAGCCCGAGTTCGTCCAGCACCACCCGGGCCTGCATCGCGCTGGCCTCCTTGTTCTTGATCTCCAGCATCACGTCGACGTCGCGCCCACGCAGCCGCCGCACGAATGAGCGGAAGTCCTCCACGTCGAGGGTCTGCGTGTGCGCGCCCACCCGCTTGGCGTCGTCCTGCGTCGAGTAGTCGACCATCGGCGTCCCGTCGGCCGCCGACCAGGTGCCGCGGGCGGCGTCCAGCGCCTTCAGCTGGGTCTCGCCGGCGTTCTTGACCGTGTGATGCAAGGTGTCGAAAAGAACTGGGATGCCAGTCTTCTCGTGTAGTCGCAGGCAGTCGGCCACGCTCGCGGTGCGCTCGTCGTTCTCGATCACGAGGCGGTCGCGCACGATCTGCGGCAGCTGCGCGTACCGCCGGGCGAACACGTCGAAGGCGCCCTCGGGGTCGCCGTGCAGGCCGCCGAGGTGGATCTGGAACTTGTGCGTGCGGTCCAGCCCGAGCGCCTCCAGCAGCTCCGCGTGATAGGTCAGCTCCGCGACGCTGGCGGCGTACGTCGTCTCGGTCGGCGAGTTCAGCACCACGAACTGGCCGAGGTGCAACGAGATGCGCAGGTCGTGGGCGCGCACGTACTCGCCCAGCGCGCCGAGCTCGGCGGCGAACCGCGCCCGCCAGTCGTAGTCGCGGGCCACCGGGTGGCTGGCGAACGGGATCAGGTTCGAGGTGATCCGGAAGAACGTCAGCCGGTGTTCGACGTTCCAGGCCAGCACGCGGCCCAGGCAGGCCAGATTGGCCTCGATCGTGGCGGTCATCCGCTCGTCGCTGAACGACGCGAGCCGGAAGGTGCCCGAACAGCGGCAGGAGAGCGCCTGGTTGATCGCCGGGTAGCCGATGCGCATGGCCCGATCCTGCGGGCGGTCGGCGGACGACGCCCGCCCAGCTGCTCCTGACCAAGATCACCGACAGCGCCCGGTTTCTGCGAGTAGAACTCGGCGAAACCCGGCATTTCCGGTGATCATGCCGCGGCGAGCGCAGGCCGCCGGATGCGCGACAATGCTCGGCGTGAGCATCGAGGTCAACAACGAGAGCGGGGTCGAGGTCGACGAGGCCGAGATCTCCGCCCTGGCCACGCACGTGATCGCCGCCATGCGCGTGCACCCGCAGGCGGAGCTGTCGGTCATGCTGGTCGACGAGGGCGCCATGGAGCAGCTGCACATCCAGTGGATGGACGAGCCCGGCCCGACCGACGTGCTCAGTTTCCCCATGGACGAGCTGCGCCCCGGCAAGGACGGCGACGAACCGCAGCCCGGCCTGCTCGGCGACATCGTGCTCTGCCCGGCCGTCGCCAAGCAGCAGGCCCGCAAGGCCGGGCACTCCACCGAGGAGGAGCTGCTCCTGCTGACGACGCACGGCATCCTGCACCTGCTCGGGTTCGATCACGCCGAGCCGGAGGAGGAGAGGGAGATGTTCGCGCTGCAGCGCAAGCTGCTCCTGACGTTCCTGGCCGAGCAGGGCCGTCCGGCGATCAAGGCGCCGGAACCGACCACCGGGTCGCACGCCCCGCGCGCGGGCACGGATCCGGGTTCCGGGTCGTGACCCAACTGATCCTGCTGGCGGTCGCGCTGACCGTCCTCGCCGGGCTGGCCGCCGCGTCGGAGGCGGCGCTGTCCCGGATCGGGCGCACGCACGCCGCGGAACTCGCCGCGGCCCGCCGTCCCGGCGCCGCCGCCCTGGCCCGGGTCGCCGAGGACCCGGCCCCCGTGCTGTCGGTGGCCACGCTCCTGCGGGTCTCGTCCGAGTCGGGCGCCGCGGTCAGCGTCGTGATGATCATGATCCAGATCTTCGGCACCGGCTGGCGGGCCGGGCTGGTCGCGACCGCGGTGATGGCGGCCGTGTCGTTCGTCGCCGTCGGTGTGGGCCCGCGCACGCTGGGGCAGCAGTACGCCGAGGGCATCGCGCTGCGCGCCGCCCCCGGACTGAGCGCCCTGACCAGCGTGCTCGGGCCGCTCGCGCAGCTGCTGGTCGGGGTCGGCAACATGCTCACCCCGGGCCGCGGCCGCCGGTACGGCCCGTTCGCCTCGGAGGCCGAACTGCGCCACATCGTGGACCGGGCCGGCGAGAACGAGCTGCTGGAGGCCGACGAGCGCAAGATGATCCACTCGGTCATCGACCTCGGCGACACCCTGACCCGCGAGGTCATGGTGCCGCGCACCGACGTCGTCAGCGTCGACCACGAGACTCCGCTGCACAGCGCGATGTCCCTGTTCCTGCGGTCCGGGTTCTCCCGGGTGCCCGTGGCTGGTGAGGGCAACGACGACATCGTGGGCATCCTCTATCTGAAGGACGTCGCGCGCCGGCTGCACGAGCACCCCGAAGCGGGGGAGACGCCAGTCGAAACCATCATGCGCAGGCCGGTCTTCGTGCCGGACAGCAAACCCGCAGACGCCCTGCTGCGCGAGATGCAGCACGCCGGGCACGCCGCCGTCGTCGTCGACGAGTACGGCGGCACCGCCGGTCTGGTCACCATCGAGGACATCCTCGAGGAGATCGTCGGTGAGATCGCCGACGAGTACGACACCGACACCCCCGAGCACGAGCAGCTGGACGACGGGACCTGGCGGGTCAGCTCGCGGCTGCACATCGCCGACCTCGGGGAGGTCGTCGGGGTCGAGCTGGACGACGAGGAGGTCGACACCGTGGGCGGGCTGCTCTCGAAAGCCATCGGGCGCGTGCCGATCACGGGGTCGAAGGCCGAGGTGGCCGGGCTGGAGCTGACCGCCGAACGGTTCGAGGGGCGCCGGCACCACCTGGCCACCGTGCTGGTCCGGCGGCTGCCCGAGGCGGAGCTCGAGGAACGCGAGGCGCGTGAGCGTGACCAGCGCGAGCACGAGAGGAGCCGGCGGTGAAGCTGTTCAACCGGGGCCCCAAGGCCGTCTACACCGAGCCCGGTGAGTTCCGCGTGGTCCTGCAGTTGCCGGGCGCGCAGCCGCTGCTCGTGGTCCGGGAGCTGCGCCGAGTCTCGACGCTGGACCTGGAGGCGGCCGTGGCGGTGGTCAAGGATGCCCCGGCGATCGTCGTCGAAGGGCTGAGCGAGGCCAGCGCCGGCGCGGTCGTGGAGAGGCTGGTGCGCGCGGGCGGGCGAGCCGTGACGCATCCGATGGAGAACCTGTGACTGACGAATTCCGTTCCGGCTTCGCGTGTTTCGTGGGGCGGCCCAACGCCGGCAAGTCGACCCTCACCAACGCTCTGGTGGGGGAGAAGGTCGCGATCACCTCGTCGCGGCCGCAGACCACGCGGCACACCATCCGCGGCATCGTGCACCGGCCGGACGCGCAGCTGGTGCTCGTCGACACGCCCGGCCTGCACCGCCCGCGCACCCTGCTCGGCGAGCGGCTGAACGACCTGGTGCGCGAGACGCTGCTCGAGGTCGACGTGATCGGTTTCTGCCTGCCCGCCGACGAGAAGCTCGGCCCCGGCGACAAGTTCATCGCCCGCGAGCTGGCCGACGTGCGGCGCACACCCGTCGTGGCGATCGTGACCAAGACGGACAAGGTGCCCCGCGCCCGGGTGGCCGAGCACCTGATGGACGTGCAGGACGCGTGTCCGTTCGCGGCCGACATCGTGCCCGTCTCGGCGCAGGACGGGTTCCAGGTCGACGTGCTCACCGACGTCCTGGTCGGGCACCTGCCGCCCGGGCCGGCGCTGTACCCGGAGGGCGAGCTCACCGACGAGCCCGAGTCGGTGATGATCGCGGAGCTGGTGCGTGAGGCCGCCCTCGAGGGTGTGCGCGACGAACTGCCGCACTCGCTCGCCGTGGTCGTGGACGAGATCGTCCCGCGCGAGGACCGGCCGGACGACGACCCGCTGCTCGACGTCCGGGTGCAGCTGTTCGTCGAACGGGACAGCCAGAAGGCGATCATCATCGGCCGGGGCGGCTCGCGGCTGCGCGAGGTGGGCACGAACGCCCGGCAGGAGATCCAGCGGTTGCTCGGCACCCGCGTGCACCTGGACCTGCGGGTGAAGGTCGCCAAGGACTGGCAGCGGGACCCGAAGCAGATGCAGCGGCTGGGGTTCTGAGTGGCCGCTGCCTCCGACCGGCCGGCCCGTCGGCTGCTGGCCGACCTGACCCCGCTGCGGGTCAACCCCGCGTACCGGCGGATGTGGTTCGGGCTGTCGCTGTCGGGGATCGGCGCGCAGTTGACCACCGTCGCCGTCGGGCTGCAGGTGTACGACCTGACCCGGTCGACGTTCAAGGTCGGCCTCGTGGGGCTGTTCGCGCTGGTGCCCCTGATCGCGGCCGGGTTGTACGGCGGCTCGGTGATCGACGCGCTCGACCGGCGCCGGGTCATCATCACGACGGCGTCCGGGATCCTGCTCTGCGCGGTCGCTTTCACGGTGCAGGCGGTGGCCCACGTCGACCACGTGTGGTTGTTGTACGGGCTGGTGTCGGTACAGAACGTCTTCTACCCGGTCAACTCCTCGGCCCGGGCCACCATCACGCCGCGGCTGATCGGGCGTGAGCTGCTGCCGGCGGCCAACGCGCTGAACAGCGTGTCGATGGGCGTGAGCTTCACGCTCGGCCCGCTGCTGGCCGGCCTGCTGGTGGCCTGGGTGGGGTTCGGAGGCGCCTACGCCGTCGAGGCCGTGCTGCTGGTGTTCGCGCTGACCACGCTCGTGGCCCTGCCGTCGCTGCCGCCCGAGGGCGAGGTCAGCCGGTCCGGGATCCGTTCCGTGCTGGAGGGTTTCGCGTATCTCGGCACCCGGCCCAACGTGCGGATGACGTTCCTCGTGGACATCGCCGCGATGGCGCTGGCCATGCCGCGCGTGCTGTTCCCGGCCTTGGCCGCGACCAGGCTCGGGGGTGGGGCGACGACCGTGGGCATCCTGTCGGCCGGGGTGGCGGTCGGGACGACCCTCGCCGGGCTCTTCTCCGGCCCGCTCGGGCACGTGCGGCGCCAGGGGGTGGCGGTCCTGATGTCCGTGCTGGCGTGGGGGGCGTTGATCGCGTTGTTCGGGGTGGTCGTCGCGGCCTCGCCGGGCCCGGACGCCGACGGTGGCATGCGCTGGTGGATCTGGCCCGCGGCCTTCGTTCTCGCTTGCGCCGGGGCCGCCGACGCGGTCTCCGGGGTGTTCCGGAACACGATCCTGCAGACCGCGACCCCCGACGCGATGCGCGGCCGGTTGCAGGGCGTCTTCTTCGTGGTGGTGGCCGGTGGCCCGCGGCTGGGCGACCTGCTGCTCGGCGCCGTGGCCGACGTCAGCGCCGAGACGGTGGCCGCGATCGCCGGCGGCCTGGCCTGCGTCGTCGTGGTGCTCCTGCTGGCGAGGTTCCAACCGGGCTTCGCCCGCTACGACGCCGCCGACCCCACCCCGTGACCCCATCCCCCCTTCTCGTGATCATGGAAAGTTCTACTGGAGGCGCAGAGTAGAACTTTCCATGATCACGAGGAGAGGTGGGGGAGGCAGTGGCGGGCGATCTGGAGCTCCTCGTCCGTCGGGACGACGAGCACCGTCACCGGTGAACCGTCCCGCGAGATCACGCGCGGCCCCGAACCCGACGTGTTGCGGGCCGGGTCGAGTGCGATGCCCAGGTGCTCCAGCCCCTCGACCGCGGAAGCGCGTACCTCCGCACTGTTCTCGCCGACGCCCGCAGTGAAGACCAGGACGTCGAGGCCACCGAGCAGGGCCAGGTAGCCGCCGATGTACTGCTGCACCCGGTGCGCGTAGACGTCGAGCGCGAGCCCCGCGGCTGCATCACCGTCTGCGGCCGCGGTCTGCACGTCCCGCATGTCGGCGTGCCCGGTCAACCCGAGGAGCCCGCTGCGCTTGTTCAGCAGGGTGTCGACCTCGTCCAGAGACATCCCCTGGCGCAACAGGTGCAGCACCGCGCCGGGGTCGAGATCACCGCCCCGGGTGCCCATCACGAGCCCCTCCATCGGCGTCAGCCCCATCGACGTGGCCACCGACCGGCCGTCCCGCACCGCGCACGCCGACGCCCCGTTCCCGAGGTGCAGCACGATCAGCCGCGCGGCGGGCGACCCCAGGAACGCGGCGGCCACCTCGGACACGTACTCGTGCGACGTCCCGTGGAACCCGTACCGCCGCACCCCGAACCGCTCGGCCACGGAGGCGTCGATCGCGTAGGTCGACGCCTCGTCGGGGATCGTCGCGTGGAAGGCGGTGTCGAACACGGCGACCTGCGGCACGTCCGGGAAGGCCGTACGCGCCGCGCGGATGCCGACGGCGGCCGGCGGGTTGTGCAGCGGAGCGAGCTCGGCGAGCTCATCGATCCCGGCCAGCACGTCGTCGTCCACCAGGGTCGGGGCCCGAAACCGCTCGCCACCGTGCACGATCCGGTGCCCGACGGCCTCGGGGGCCAGGTCGGGCACCTCGCGCAGCACCTGGTCCAGGGCCGCCGCGTGGTCGGGCACCTCGTCCGAGCCGATCCGCTCCACCAGCCCTGACGCGAGCACCTGCTCCGAAGGCATCGCGATCAGCCGGTACTTCAGCGACGACGACCCGCTGTTGAGGACGAGAACCTCAGGCATCGGCCTGCACCGCCGTGATCGCGACCGTGTTCACGATGTCCCGG
The DNA here is from genome assembly GCF_044465595.1 of Spongisporangium articulatum. Lineage (NCBI taxonomy): Bacteria > Bacillati > Actinomycetota > Actinomycetes > Kineosporiales > Kineosporiaceae > Spongisporangium > Spongisporangium articulatum. The sequence continues at coordinate 540,076 of NZ_JBITLV010000002.1, forward strand.
ACCGTCGTCCCGCGGGACAGGTCGTTCACCGGCCGGCGCAACCCCTGCAGCACCGGGCCGATGGCCAACGCGCCCGCCGAGCGTTGCACCGCCTTGTACGTGTTGTTGCCCGTGTTCAGGTCGGGGAACACGAACACCGTGGCCCGCCCGGCCACCGGCGAACCGGGCAGCTTGCTCTCGCCGACCTCGGGGTCGGCGGCCGCGTCGTACTGCATCGGCCCCTCGACGATGAGGTCGGGCCGTCTCGACTTCACGAGAGCGGTTGCCTCCCGGACCTTGTCGACGTCCGCTCCGCTGCCGGAGTCGCCCGTCGAGTAGGAGAGCATCGCCACCCGCGGGTCGATGCCGAACTGGGCGGCCGTGGCCGCCGAGGAGATCGCGATGGTGGCCAGCTGCTCGGCGTCCGGGTCGGGCACCACCGCGCAGTCGCCGTACACGAGCACCCGGTCGGCCAGGGCCATCAGGAACACGCTCGACACGACCGACACCCCGTCGGCGCGGCCGACGATCTCGAACGCCGGCCGGATCGTGTGCGCGGTGGTGTGCGCGGCCCCCGACACCATCCCGTCGACCATGCCGAGATGCACCATCATCGTGCCGAAGTACGAGACGTCGGGTACCACGTCGTAGGCCGCCTCGGGCGTGACGCCGCGGTGGGCGCGCAGTTTCGCGTACTCGTCGGCGAACCGGGCGCGCAGGTCCTCGTCGTACGGCGAGACCACCGCGGCCGCCGAGATGTCCACCCCCAGGCGCGAGGCCCGGGCCCGCACCCGGTCCTCGTCCCCGAGGATGGTCAGCCGCGCGATCCGCCGGGACAGCACCGTGGCCGCCGCCCGCAGCACCCGGTCGTCCTCGCCCTCGGGCAGCACGACGTGTTTGTCCGCGGCCCGGGCCCGCTCGGTCAGCAGGTGCTCGAACATCAGGGGCGTGACGACGTCCGTCGCGCTCAGGTCGAGCCGGTCGAGCAGCTGCTCCGCGTCGACGGCGGCCTCGAACAGGGCCAGCGCCGTGTCGAACTTGCGGGGCGACTCGGCGGCCAGCCGCCCGCGTGACGCGATCACCCGGGCGGTCGTCTCGAAGGTGTCCAGCGGGCTGCGCACGATCGGCAGCCGGACCTTCAGGCCGGCGATGAGTTGCCGCACGGGCTCGGCCAGGTCGAGACCGCCGTTCAGGATGATCCCGGTCAGCGACGGGTACGTGCCCGACGCGCTGGCCAGCATCACCGCCAGGACGACGTCGGGCCGGTCGCCGGGAACCACCACGACGGCGCCCTCCGTCAGCCGCGGCAGCACGTGCTCCACCGACATGGCGGCCACCACCACGCCCAGCGCCTCCCGGCCCAGCAGCGATTCGTCGCCGAACGCGAGCTCGCCGTCGACCGCCCCGACCAGGGTGGAGAACCCGGGGGCGACCAGGTACGGGTCCTCCGGGACGGCCCACACAGGCAGCCGGACGCCGGTCGCGGCCTCGGCGGTCGAGCCCACCTCGGCCACGGTGTCGGGGATCGACGCGGGGTCGGCCCGGTTGACGACGACCGCCAGCACCTGGGCGTGCGCGGCCACCAGCTCGCGGCCGGCCGCCTCCGCCACCGCGGCCACGTCGTGCGGGACCCGCGGTTCGGCCTGGCCGAGGTAGCCGCGGCCCGCGGGGTCGCGCCCGCTGAGCACCAGCACGACCGGCGTCCCGAGGTTGGCGGCGACCCGGGCGTTGAACGACAGCTCGGTCGGGGTGCTCACGTCGGTGTAGTCGGAGCCGACCACGACCACCGCGTCGCAGGCGGCCTCCACGGCCTTGTACCGCTCGACGATCCGGGCCAGCGCGGCGTCCGCATCGTCGTGCACGTCGTCGTAGCTGACGCCCACGGCGTCGTCGTAGGCCTGCTCGGCGGTGGCGTGCTCGAGCAGCAGCTGCAGCACGTAGTCGGGTTCGGAGCTGCTGCGGGTGATCGGCCGGAACACGCCGACGTGCCGGACCTGGCGGCTGAGCAGGGTCAGCAGCCCGAGCGCGACGATCGACTTGCCGGAGTGCCCCTCGACGGAGGCGACGTACACGCTGCGGGCCACACCCCAAAACTACGGGGCCGAGCCGAACCGCAGGCGACGCCCGCCGCTCAGGCGGGCCCGGCGTCGTCCCTGCGGCTCTTCGGCTCCTCCGGTGCCCCGGACGCCAGCCGTTCCGGGCGAACCGCCAGGTAGGAGTACTGCCGCGGGGGTTCGGCCCGGGCGGCGGGCGGGCGGCCGAGGTAGCCGTAGCGGCGCAGGAGGTACACGGCGCCGAGGGCCAGCGCGGCGCCGGTCACGCCGCCGAGGGTGTTCAGGATCACGTCGTCCACATCCGTACTGCGGCTCCAGATGGGCAGCTGGAGGATCTCGACGGTCATCGAGGCGCCGCCGCTGAGCAGGACGGCGACCAGGAACGCGGCGCCGGACATCAGCTCGCGCAGACTGAGGTAGAGGAAGAACCCGAGCGGGACGAACAGGGCCACGTTCCCGCCGGCGTAGATGACGAAGGACTCCAGCGAGTCCCACTTGTAGAGCCGGATCGTGGCCAGCGGCTCGGTCTGCAGGTACCCGGGGCTGCGGGCGTTCGAGCGGGGGGTCAGCGTGGCCACGGCGATCGCCAGCCCGGAACCGAGCGCGAGCACCGTGGGCGCCGGGTCGAGGCCGTACGGGAAGGCGCGGCTGAGCCGGACCTGCCAGGCGAGCGCGCAGGCGGCCACCACGATGCAGACCTCGATGAGGACCTGACCGCCGAAGCTCTGCACGAACTGGTACACACCGATCATTGTCGGCCTCGGGGCTGAGAACGTCCTGAGCCGCCGGAGTCCCGGTGCTGTACTCTGCTTACGTGCGTCTGGCGCAGCTCCTCCTTCGTCGCCGCGACGAGGCCCGGTAGGTCGGCCTTCTCGTCGCGGTGGTTCCTGCGCGCCGGCCCAGATCTTTCGCCCCCTGAGTGTGGGCGAGCCCGTGCAGACGAAGTGAGGCAAGTCCAGTGAAGAACGTACAAACCCCCTCCGGGATGCCGATCCACAAGTACCGGCCCTACCACGAGCAGTTCGCGGTCGAGCTGCCCGACCGGACGTGGCCGGCCAAGCACATCGAGCAGGCCCCGCGCTGGTGCGCCGTGGACCTCCGCGACGGCAACCAGGCCCTGATCGACCCGATGAGCCCCGAGCGCAAGCGGCGCATGTTCGAGCTGCTGGTGCGCATGGGCTACAAGGAGATCGAGGTCGGCTTCCCCTCGGCCAGCCAGACGGACTTCGACTTCGTCCGGGAGCTGATCGAGGAGGACCTGATCCCCGACGACGTGGTGATCCAGGTGCTCACCCAGGCCCGGGACGCGCTGATCGAGCGCACCTTCGAGTCGATCGCCGGCGCCAAGCAGGCCGTCGTCCACCTCTACAACTCGACCTCCACGCTGCAGCGCGAGGTCGTCTTCAACACCGACCAGGACGGCATCGTCGACATCGCCCTGAACGGCGCCCGGCTGGTGAAGAAGCTGGCCGACGAGATCGTCGGCACCGAGGTCTTCTTCGAGTACTCGCCCGAGTCGTACACCGGCACCGAGCTGGAGTTCGCCGCCCGGATCTGCAACGAGGTCATCGAGGTCTTCGAGCCGACGCCGGACCGCAAGGTGATCATCAACCTGCCGGCCACGGTCGAGATGGCCACGCCGAACGTCTACGCCGACTCCATCGAGTGGATGAACCGGCACCTGGCGCACCGCGAGAACGTCATCCTGTCGTTGCACCCGCACAACGACCGGGGGACGGCGGTCGCCGCGGCCGAGCTGGGGTACCTGGCCGGTGCCGACCGGATCGAGGGCTGCCTGTTCGGCAACGGCGAGCGCACCGGCAACGTCTGCCTCGTCACGCTCGGCATGAACCTGTTCAGCCAGGGCATCGACCCGCAGATCGACTTCTCCGACATCGACGAGGTGCGGCGCACGGTCGAGTACTGCAACCAGCTGAAGGTGCCCGAGCGCCACCCCTACGGCGGCGACCTGGTCTACACCGCGTTCTCCGGCTCCCACCAGGACGCGATCAAGAAGGGCTTCGAGGCCCAGGAGCGCAAGGCCGCGGCCGCCGGGAAGACCGTCGAGGACATCCTCTGGGCGGTGCCCTACCTGCCGATCGACCCGCACGACGTCGGGCGCAGCTACGAGGCCGTGGTGCGCGTGAACAGCCAGTCCGGCAAGGGCGGCGTCGCGTACCTGATGAAGACCGAGTACCAGCTCGACCTGCCGCGCCGGCTGCAGATCGAGTTCAGCCAGGTCGTCCAGCGGCACACGGACGACGAGGGCGGCGAGGTGCCGCCGGCCGCGCTGTGGCAGATCTTCTCCGACGAGTACCTGCCCACTCCCGAGCATGCGTGGGGCCGGTTCGCGCTGCGCGGCATCCGGCACACGTCCGACCCGGACGCCGGGGTGGACGTGCTCGACGTCGAGATCGTGGACGGCGGGACGCCGGTCAGCGTGCAGGGCCGCGGCAACGGGCCGATCGCCGCGTTCGTCGACGCGCTCGCCAACCTGCCCGAGAATCCTGTCGAGGTGCGGGTTCTCGACTACTCCGAGCACGCGATGAGCGCCGGCGGCGACGCCCGCGCGGCGGCGTACGTGGAGTGCGCCGTGGGCGACCGGGTGCTGTGGGGCGTCGGGGTCGACCCGAACATCGTGCGGGCCTCGCTCAAGGCCGTCGTGTCGGCGGCCAACCGCGCGGCCGGCCGCCCGTAACCCCGTCAAGATCACCGTCGGCGCCGGGTTCCGTCGAGTTCCGCTCCACGGGATCCGGCCGCCGCGCTGATCTTCCTGGAGCGGCCGTGCCCACCCCTGCCCGGCCGTACCCCGCCCTGCGATCCAGTGGCGAAGCCTTGTCCGGAGCCGCCCGCCCTACCCGGGCGCGGCGGCTTCGGTGCGCTCGGGTGGGCGCGGTGTCACACCGCACCCGCGCGGGCTACGCGGGTGTCGGCGCCCGCGTTGTCGGCGGCACGGGTCAGAATGGACGGGTGAGTCTGTACCGGGACGAGGCGATCGTCCTGCGCACCCAGAAGCTCGGCGAGGCCGACCGCATCGTCACCCTGCTCACCCGCGAGCGGGGTCGGGTGCGTGCGGTGGCCAAGGGCGTGCGCAAGACGATGTCCCGCTTCGGCGCCCGGCTGGAGCCGTTCATGCTGGTCGACGTCCAGTTGTACGAGGGCCGCTCGCTCGACACGGTCACCCAGGCCGAGACCATCGGCGGGTACGGCCTCGCCATCGCCGCCGACTACGCCCGCTACACCGCCGCGACCGCGATGCTCGAGACCGCGGAACGGCTGACCGAGACCGAGCGGGAGCCAGCCGTCCAGCAGTTCGTCCTGCTGGCGGGCGGCCTGCGCACGCTCGCGGCGGGCACCCACGAACCCGGGCTCGTGCTCGACGCCTACCTGCTGCGCTCGCTGGCCGTGGCCGGCTGGGCGCCGAGCTTCGTCGACTGCGCCCGCTGCGGCGAGCCGGGCCCGCACCGCGCGTTCGCGCTGGGGGCGGGCGGCGTCGTCTGCCCGTCGTGCCGCCCGCCCGGGTCGGCCGCGCCCCACCCCGAGACGCTGCAGCTGCTGGCCGCCCTGCTGTCCGGGGACTGGGGGCTGGCCGACGCCAGCGAGCTGCGCCGTCGCCGCGAGGCCAGCGGGCTGGTCGCCGCCTACCTGCAGTGGCACCTGGAGCGCCGGGTCCGCTCGTTGCGCTGGGTCGAGCGGGACAGCATCGACCTCACCGACCAGAGGCACGGGCAGCGGGACGACGCCCGCCCGGCCCCGGCGGACCTCGCCACCGGGGGTGTCGGCTGATGGCGCTGGGCGGACGACGGTCGCGCCGGCCTGCGCCGGCCCCTCGCCTCGAGCCGGTGGCGCCCCCGCCGCACCCCTCGGGCGAGCGGCCCCCGGTGCTGCCGCCCGAGCTGGTGCCGCAGCACGTCGCGATCGTGATGGACGGCAACGGCCGCTGGGCCAACGAGCGGGGGCTGCCCCGCACCCGGGGCCACGAGATGGGCGAGGCGTCGCTGCTCGACGTGGTCGCCGGCGGTATCGAGGCCGGGGTGAAACACATTTCGGCGTACGCCTTCTCGACGGAGAACTGGCGCCGCTCGCCCGAGGAGGTCCGGTTCCTGATGGGCTTCAACCGGGACGTGATCCGGCGCCGGCGCGACGAGATGCACGCATGGGGTGTGCGGGTGCGCTGGGCCGGGCGCCGTCCCCGGCTGTGGCGTTCGGTGATCAGGGAGCTGGAGGAGGCGGAGGAGCTCACCCGGCACAACGACGTGATGACGCTGACGATGTGCGTCAACTACGGCGGCCGGGCCGAGATCGCCGATGCGATGCGCTCGATCGGCCGTGAGGTGGCGGCCGGCCGGCTCGACCCGGACCGCATCGACGAGCGCACGATCCAGCGCCACCTCGACGAGCCCGACCTGCCCGACGTGGATATGTTCCTGCGCACGTCAGGCGAACAGCGCACGTCGAACTTCATGCTCTGGCAGTCTGCGTATGCAGAAATGGTCTTCCTCGACGTCCTGTGGCCCGACGTCGACCGGCGGACGCTGTGGCGGGCGATCGAGGAGTACGCCAAGCGTGACCGACGGTACGGCGGGGCGCTCGACGCCGCGTCGGCGACGGAGCCGAGGGCCGGGGAGGGCCCCACGCAGGGTTGACGTCAGGCTGGGAGGCCGCTGTGACGAACGAGCATCGGCGGCACCGGGCCGACACCGAGGCGATCGGGGTCGGGCACCTGCCCGACCACCTGTCGGGGGCCTTGTCGAGCGCCCGGGGGCAGTACGGCGACAACGATGCCCAGGCCGAGCTCCAGGTCCCGCAGCAGCTGAAGTACGTGCTGTCGGGGATCGTCGCGGCGATCGCGTTCGTCGCGGTCGTGGCCATGGCGCTCATGTGGCCCAGTCACGAGGCCGTGCAGCAGACCGTCCCCACCGACGCCTACCAGGGCGTCACCTTCCACTCGGCCACGGTGACCGCGGTCGAGACGAAGCCCTGCTCGGCGCTCAGCGAGGACGACCCCGACGCCACCGGGGGCGGCGACGCCCAGGCGAACTGCGTCACCGCCACGGTCGACCTGAAGGACGAGGCCGGTAAGCCCGTCACGATCAACGTCCCGACCCAGGAGAGCAAGGCCGGTCTGGGGGTCGGCGACTCGATCCGGCTCAGCCTGTACCCGGCCGCCGACGGCGAGCCCGCGGTCTACGCGTGGACCGGGTACGACCGCTCCCGCACCCTGCTGATCCTCGGCCTGATCTTCGTCGCGGTCGTGGTGGCCGTGGCCCGGCTGCGCGGCCTGGCGGTGCTGGCCGGTCTGGCCATCACGTTCGCCCTGCTCATCTACTTCGTGCTGCCCGCGTTGCGGCTCGACGGCAACGGGTTCGTGGTGGGGCTGGTCGCGGGCACGGTGATGGTCACGGCCCTGCTGTACCTCGCGCACGGGTTCTCCACCCGGACGACGGTCGCCTGGCTGGGCACGTTCAGCGGGCTGGTGCTGACCGCGATGCTGGCCTGGATCGTCACGTCGTGGGCGCACATGAACGGGTTGACCACCGAGGACGACTACGTGCTCGGCCGGCTGACCACCGGGGGCGGGCTGACCGGCATCATCCTGTGCGGGATGGTCGTGGCGGCCGTGGGCGTGCTCAACGACGTGACCATCGCCCAGGTGGCGGCGGTCTGGGAGCTGCACGCCGTGGCTCCCGGGCTGAGCGCCAGCGGCCTGTTCGGCCGGGCGCTGCGGATCGGCCGCGACAACATGGCCTCGACGTTCTACACGTTGATCTTCGCCTACCTCGGGGCGGCCCTGCCCACTCTGCTGCTGATCGACCTCTACCGGCAGCCGTTCTCGGAGGTGCTGGCCAACGGCGAGGTGGCCGAGCAGATCGCCCGGGTCATCGTCGGTGGCATCGGCCTGGTGCTGACGATCCCGCTGACCACGGCGATCGCCGCAGTCGTGGCGGCCACGGCGACGCCGGTGCACGCGGCCGGGGTCAGCGCCGAGACCATGCTCATCCGCCGCGTCCCCTAGTTCGTGATCATGGAAACTTCTACTCTGCCGGATGTCGGGCCCGGAAGGCCCGCGGTCAGCGCAGAGTAGAAGTTTCCATGATCACGAAGAAGTAGGGGTGGCGCAGTCGGCGCAGGTGCCGAGGACCTCGACGACGTGGTCGACCTCGACGAAGCCGTTGTCGGCCGCGATGCCCCGGGCCCACCGCTCGACGGCGGCGCTGTCGACCTCCACGGTCTTGCGGCAGTGCCGGCAGACCAGGTGATGGTGGTGGCCGGTGCTGCACCGGCGGTACATCAGCTCCGCCTCACCGGTGCGCAGGACGTCGACCTCGCCGTCCTCGGCGAGCTGCTGGAGCGTCCGGTAGACGGTCGCGAGCCCCACGGAGTCGCCGCCCTGACGCAGCATCGCGTGCAACTGCTGGGCGCTGACGAAAGCGTCCGTGCCGTCGAGGGCGTGCGACACCGCTGCCCGCTGCCAGGTCTCGCGCCGCTTGGTGGGCCTGGTGTCGGCCTTCGCCTCCATGCCGGTCACTCCCGTCCCTCAGTGCTCGTCGTAGTGCGCGCCGTGGGCCGCGTGCAGGTGCCCGTCGTGCACGTAGTCGATGTGGTCGCCGTGTGCCACGGGCTCGTGCCCGCAGTCGGCGCCGTGCTCGTGCCGGTGCGCCCGGGCCGAGTGGTTGTGCCGCGAGTGCACGACCCGCAGGGACGAGGCGCCGACCGCGGCCACGACGAACACGGCCACGGCGAGCAGGACGATCGTGCCGCCCGACGGCGTCCCCAGGTAGTACGAGGCGGTCGTCCCGCCGAGGCTGACCGCGACCCCGACGCCGACCGCGACCAGCAGGCTGGCGCGGAAACTGCGCGCCACCTGCTGCGCCACCGCGTTCGGGATGATCATCAGCGCGCTGATCAGCAGCAGCCCGACCACCCGCATGCTGACCACGACGGTCGTCGCCGTGAGCACGGCGAGCAGCACGTTCAGGCCGAGGACGTTCAACCCGGCGGCGCGCGCGAACTCCTCGTCGTTGCTGACCGCGAAGAGCCGCGGCGCGAGCCCGACGGCCACCGCCAGCACCAGCGCCGACAGCACCGCGAAGACCACCAGGTCGGAGCCGGACGTGGTCGTGATCGACCCGAACAGGTAACTGTTCAGGTTGGCGGCCCGCCCGTCGGGGGACAGGCCGATCAGCACCACGCCGCCGGCGATGCCGCCGTAGAACAGCACGGCCAGCAGGACGTCGGCCGTGGCCCGCCCGCGCGTGCGCAACACCTCGATGCCCACCGCCCCGATCACCGAGCAGACGAGCGCGGTCAGCACCGGCGCCGTCCCGGTGAGCAGTCCGATCGCGACCCCGGTCAGGGCCACGTGACCCATCCCGTCACCGATCAAGGCCAGCCGACGCTGGACCAGGTAGATGCCGACCACGGGGGCGGCGATGCCGACCAGCAGCGCGGCCAGCAGGGCCCGCTGCATGAAGGCGTACTGCAGGATCTCCATCAACCCACCGCCCCGGGGACGTCGCGCGTGACCTGTTGCCCCGTGGTCATCCCGTGGGCCGGCCGGTCGGCGACGACGCGGCCGCCCGACATCGTCACCACGCGCGTGAGAACGCCGGCCAGAGGTGCGGTCTCGTGGGTCACGACGATCATCGTCAGACCCTGGGCGACCAGCTTCTCGAGGGTGCGCCCGAGCGCGACCTGGCTCTCGGCGTCCACACCCGCGGTCGGCTCGTCCATGATCAGGACCTCGGGCTCGGCGGCCAGCGCCCGGGCGATGAGCCCGCGACGCTGCTGCCCCCCGGACAGGTGCCCGATGGTCGCGTGCGCCCGGTCGGCCAGCCCGACGGCGTCGATCGCGCGGGCCACCGCCTCCCGGTCGGCCGACGTGCCGCGCACGTACCAGGGCCGGCGGGCCAGCCGGCCCGAGGCGACGACCTCCTCCACCGTCGACGGGATGCCGCCGCCGACCGTGAGTTGCTGGGGGACGTACCCGATGCGGTGCCGCTCGCCGCGCCCGGCGCGGCGGTGCGCCTCCTGCTCGACCCCGAACAGCCGGACCGAGCCCGCCTGCACGCGGGCCAGACCGAGGAGGCCGCGCACCAGAGTCGACTTGCCCGACCCGTTCGCCCCGACCAGCGCGATCACCTCGCCGGCCCGCACGGTCAGGTCGACGTCGCGCACGATCGTCACCTCGTCGTACCCGACGGCCAGGCCGTGGATCTCGATCGGGGGAGGGTTGGTCTCGCTCACGAGCAGGACTGCCCCTTCTGCAGTGCGGTCAAATTCGACGCCATGATCGACAGGTAGTCCGTGCCGCGGGACTGCGGCGTGACGGCCTCGATCGGGTCGAGGACGTCGGTCGCGGCCCCGGTCTCGGCGGCGACGGTGCGCGCGATGGCCGGGCTGACCAGCGTCTCGTAGTAGATCGTACGGACGTCGTGCTCCCGCACGAACGTGGTGACCCGCGCCAGCGTGGCGGCGTCGGGTTCCTGCTCGGGGGACAGGCCGGTGATGCCCACCTGGGTCAGCCCGTAGCGCTGGGCGAGGTAGCCGAACGCCTCGTGGCTGGTGACGACGTCCCGGTTCGCGCAGTGGGCCAGGCCCTTCCGGAACGAGGCGTCGAGGGCGGCGAGGTCGCCGGTCAGGCTCTTGAGGTTGGTCTCGTAGACGGCGGCGTGCGCGGGGGCGGCCTCGGCCAGGCGCTGCTCGATGTCGGTGGCCACAGCGGACAGGCGGGTCGGGTCGAGCCAGAAGTGCGGGTCGAGGCCGGAGGCCTGCTCACCCTCGGGGTCGGCCCGGTCCAGCCGGGCGGCGGCGGCGACGTCGAGCCGGTGGTCACCCGCGTTCTGGGTGGCCGCCTCGTCGACGGAGGGCTGGAACCCGCCGAGGTAGACCACCAGGTCGGCGTCGGCCACCTGGGCGACGGCCTTCGGGGTGAGTTCCAGGTCGTGCGGTTCGGCGCCGGGGGCGGTCAGGCTGCCCACCGTGGCCGTGTCGCCGGCGATCCGCTGCGTGACGTACTGGAGCGGGTAGAAGCTCGTGACCAGGTCGAGCTTCCCGTCCTGCGCCGCCGTCCCCCCGCTCCCGCACCCGGCCACCAGCAGGCAGCCCCCCACGACACTCGCTACTCGACCCTTAGAGAACATGACATTCATTCTCATTAAGAACGGGGTCGAAGGTCAAATCGGCGCGCCACGGCGCGCTGGTACTAGTACTGATGTCTCATGGCGGGTGCTACCGCGGTTCGGGGAGAACTGAGGCAACGGTTCTCACCTGGAGGAAGACATGAAGAAGGCCCTGATCATCGCCGGGGCGGCGCTCGCCGCCCTGATCCCCGCGGGTGCCGGCCTCGCCGCCAACCCGTCGCTGTCGGCGGCCGTGCCCGTCGACCCGGCCCGGCAGCCGGCCAGCGCCGCGACCGGTGCGCCGGTCACGATCATCAGCCCGCGGCCCTCGGCGTCGGTCACGCACGACGCCGGTGACGGCCACGGCCGCCGCCACGGCGGCCACGGTGCCGACGACGGCCCCACGCACGAGGCCACGCACGAGGCCACCTCCACGCACGACGCGACCCACGACGCCGACGACGACCACGGCGGCGACCGTCCGCGCAGCAGCAGCGACGACAGCGGCCGCGACGACAGCGGTAGCGACGACAGCGGCCGCGACGACGGGGGTCACCACCGCGGGCGCGGCGGGGACGACGGCTCCGGGCACGACGGCTCCGGGCACGACGGCGGCGACGACCACGGCGGCCACGGGAGCGACGACTGAACATGACCGACACGGCTGAGGCGCCCGGCGCCCGGTGGCTGACCGTCAGCGACGGCACTGCCGCCGGCCCGGGCGCCGACCCGCCGCTGCGCTGGGGCCGGCTGGTGGGCGGGGTGGCGCTCGTCGCCGTCCTCGTCTTCGCGGCCGTGGCCGTGGCCGGCGTGGTCACCGCCCGGCGCGCCGCCGAGCGCGAGGCCGTCAACGACGCGGCCACCATCACCGACGTCCTGGCCGGCGCCGTGTTGCAGCCCGCCCTCACCGACGACCTGCTCTCCGCCGACCCGGTCACCGCGGCGGCCGCCCGCACGGCGCTGGGGACCGTCGTCCGGCAGCGCCTGCTGTCGAGAACCCTGATCCGGGTGAAGCTCTGGAGCGCCGACGGCCGCATCGTCTACTCCGACGAGCCGGCGCTCGCCGGCGCCGTCTTCCCCCTGGACGACGAGGAGCGCGACGCGCTCGCCCACCCCACCACGCGGGCCGAGGTCAGCGACCTGGGGCGGCCCGAGAACCGTTTCGAGAGAACCCGGTTCGGGTCGGATGCGAAACTGCTGGAGGTGTACCGGCCGGTCTGGACCCCGGGCGGTACCGAGCTGCTCTTCGAGACGTACTCCCGCTACGACGCCGTGACGGCCCGGACCACCCAGCTGTGGCGGGGTTTCGGCGGCATCACGCTCACCAGCCTGCTGCTCCTGCTGGTGGCCCAGGCCCCGCTCACGTGGGCGCTGATCGCCCGGGTCCGCTCGGCGCAGGCCGGGCGCGAGGCCTGGCTGCAGCGGGCCGTCACCGCGCAGGAGGAGGAACGCCGCCGGATCGCGGCCACGCTGCACGACGGCACCGTGCAGGAGCTCGCCGCGACCGGCTTCCTGGTCGCCGGATCGGCCGAACAGGCCCGGGCGGGCGGGGACGACGGGCTGGCGCACCGGCTCGACCTGGCCGCCGGGGCCGTGCGCAGCAGCATCGGTGGCCTGCGCTCGTTGCTGGTCGACATCTACCCGCCGTCGCTGCGCTCGGCGGGGCTGGTCGCCGCCCTGCGCGACCTCGCCGCCGCCGTGGCCGGGCGGGACGTGCAGGCCCGGCTCGACCTGCCCGAGGCGGACGCCCCGGGCCTGACGGGCCTGGCTCCCGACGTCGAGGCCCTCGCCTTCCGGGTCGCGCAGGAGGCGCTGCGCAACGCGGCCCGGCACGCGGGCGCCGGTACCGTGGACGTGCGGTTGGCGGTGCCGGACGACGGTCCGCTGGTCCTCGAGATCGCCGACGACGGCGTCGGTTTCGACGCCGCGGCCACTCTGGCCGAACCGCCCGCGGGACATTTCGGCCTGCGCCTGATGGCCGACCTGGCGGGGGCGGCGGGCGCCACCTTGAAGGTCGCGTCCGCGCCCGGGGCGGGCACTCGCTGGCGCTTGGAGGTGCCCCGATGAACGACCGGGTGGTCCGGGTGCTGCTGGTCGACGACCACGACCTCGTCCGCGCCGGCCTGGCCGCCCTGCTCGACGCCGCCCCCGACGTCACGGTGGTGGGCGAGGCGGCCGACGGCGAGCAGGCGGTGGACCTGGTGCGCTCGACCGCGCCCGACGTCGTCCTGATGGACCTGTCCATGCCGGTGATGGACGGCGTGGCCGCCACCCGGGCCCTGCTCGCCGAGCGCCCGCAGACCCAGGTGCTGGTCCTGACGTCGTTCTCGGACCGCGACCGGGTGCGGGAGGCACTGGGCGCCGGGGCGATCGGGTACCTGCTGAAGGACAGCACCCCGGCCGAGGTGCTGGCCGGCGTTCGGGCCGCCGCCAACCAGGGGTCGCCGCTCGATCCGCGGGTGGCCCGCGAGCTGCTGACCACGACGATCGCCCCCGCCGACCGGCCCGACCCGGCCGCCGGGTTCAGCCCGCGCGAACTGGAGGTGCTGCGGCTCGTCGCGAAGGGTCTGGCCAACAAGCAGATCGGGCGCACGCTCGGGATCAGCGAACGCACCGTCAAGGTCCACCTGGGCAACGTGTTCCGCCGGATCGACGTCCAGGACCGCACCTCGGCCGCCCTGTGGGCCCGCGACCACCTGCCCCCTGAGTAACCGCGGGTAGGGTCGCGGGGTGCTGGTGGTGACGCGGTACCGGGTGCCGGCCGACGAGTGGGTGAGCTTCCACGAGCAGGCGCGCGGCGCCGTCCGAGTACTCACCGAGAGGCCCGGCTGCCGGGCGGCCACCGTCGGTCGCAACGTCGACGAACCCGAGCTGTGGACCCTGACCACCGAGTGGGCGACCGTCGGCGACTACCGCCGCGCCCTGTCGAACGCGCAGGTCAAGCAGTACGCCGTCCCCCTGATGTACCGGGCGGTCGACGAACCCACCGCCTACGAGGCACTGACCACCTGGAACCCGGCCGACGGCGTCCAGGAGCACGTGTCCGACTTAGGGCTGTGAGCCCCGTAGGCTGGGCGGGTTCGCCGAAGATCGCCTCAGTTGGAGAGTCAATCCCGTGGCCGGTAAGTCCGCGTCCGAGTCCCGTCTCGATGCCGTCGTCAGCCTGTGCAAGCGCCGGGGGTTCGTCTTCCCCTGCGGTGAGATCTACGGCGGCACCCGCTCGGCCTGGGACTACGGCCCCCTCGGCGTGGAGCTGAAGGAGAACATCAAGAAGCAGTGGTGGCGCTACATGGTCACCGCCCGCGAGGACGTCGTCGGTCTCGACTCCGCGGTGATCCTGCCGCGCCAGGTCTGGGAGGCCTCCGGCCACGTCGAGGTCTTCACCGACCCGCTGATCGAGTGCCAGTCCTGCCACAAGCGGTTCCGCGCCGACCACCTCGAGGAGGAGTACGCGGAGCGCAAGGGCAAGGACCTCGAGTCCGTCACCCTCGCCGAGATCCCGTGCCCGAACTGCGGCACCCGCGGCGCCTACACCGAGCCGAAGCTGTTCTCCGGCCTGCTGAAGACCTACCTCGGCCCGGTCGAGGACGAGTCCGGCCTGCACTACCTGCGGCCCGAGACGGCCCAGGGCATCTTCATCAACTTCAAGAACGTCGAGGGTTCGGCCCGCAAGAAGCCGCCGTTCGGCATCGGCCAGATCGGCAAGAGCTTCCGCAACGAGATCACGCCGGGCAACTTCATCTTCCGGACCCGTGAGTTCGAGCAGATGGAGATGGAGTTCTTCGTCAAGCCGGGCGAGGACGAGACCTGGCACCAGTACTGGATCGACCACCGCACCGACTGGTACACGGGCCTGGGCATCGACCGCGAGAACCTGCGGCACTTCGAGCACCCGAAGGAGAAGCTCTCCCACTACTCGAAGCGCACCGTCGACATCGAGTACCGGTTCGGCTTCAGCGGTTCGGAGTGGGGCGAGCTGGAGGGCATCGCCAACCGCACCGACTTCGACCTGAAGACCCACTCGGAGCACTCGGGCACCGACCTGTCGTACTTCGACCAGGCCTCGGGTGAGCGCTGGACGCCGTACGTCATCGAGCCCGCGGCGGGTCTCACCCGCAGCCTGATGGCGTTCATGATCGAGGCGTACCACGAGGACGAGGCCCCGAACACCAAGGGCGGCGTCGACAAGCGCGTCGTGCTGAAGCTCGACCCGCGGCTGGCCCCGGTCAAGGCCGCCGTCCTGCCGCTGAGCCGCAACGAGGACCTGTCGCCCAAGGCGAAGGCGCTGGCCGCCGAGCTGCGGCAGTACTGGAACGTCGACTTCGACGACGCCCAGGCGATCGGCCGCCGCTACCGCCGCCAGGACGAGATCGGAACTCCCTTCTGCATCACCGTGGACTTCGACTCGCTCGAGGACCAGGCTGTGACGATCCGGTCCCGGGACACCATGGCCCAGGAGCGGGTCAGCCTGGACCAGGTGACGAGCTGGCTGTCGGCGCGGCTGCCCGGCTGCTGAGTCGCCGGGGCGGGTGAGAACGCCCGGCCCGGGCCGGGACCGAAGGACTACGGGGCGCCGTCGCCCGGAGGCGGGCGAGCGGGACGGGAGTCGGCATGGACGCCACACTCGGTCAGGGCCGCAGCGTCGGCCCCCTGGACGCGAGGCCGGACGTCGGCCCGGCCCGCCTCGAGTCCGTGGACGGCGTCCGCACCCTGTGGGCCGACCAGACATCACTGCGGCCCGGCCCGCCCCGCGCCGGGCTGGTGCTGCGGATGGGCACCGTCGACGAACCGCTCGTGCTGCGCGGGGTCGGACACCTGCTGGAGCGCCTGGCGGTGGGGGCCGGTCCGGACGCGCGGCCGAGCCCGGTCGGGACGACCACGACGACGTTCGAGTTCCAGGGGCGCCCCGACGAGCTGGTCCGGGCGTTCGACGCGCTGACCCGGCGCCTGCGGGACCCGGCGGTGCCCGGCTTCCGGGAGCACCGGGAGGCCCTGCGCACCCAGGCCGCCACCCGCACCGGCAGCGTCGGGGAGAGCATGCTGGCCCGCCGCTACGGGGCCCGGTCCTTCGGGGCCGGCCCGCAGGGTGAGCTGGGCCTGCCCGCGCTGAGCCTCGGGTCGCTGACCTCGTGGGCCGCCTGGTTCGCGGCCCGGGGCAACGCCGTGCTCTGGATGACGTGCCCGCCGCCCATCGGGCTGCGACTGCACCTGCCGGAGGGCCCGGCCCGCGCGTTGCCGGCGGCGACCAACACGTTCCTGCAGCACACCCCCGCCTGGGTCACGGGCCCCGACGAGGCCGTGGCGGTCTCCGCCGTCGTCCCCCGCGGGCCGGGCGTCGAGGCGCTCGTCCACGTGCTGCGCAACCGGCTCGACCACGAGCTGCGGGCCCGCTGGGGGGCCGTCGTCCCGCCGTCGGTGACCGTCGAACCGCTGACCGCCGAGCACTCGTTCCTGCTGCTGCTCGGCGTGCTGCCCGACGGGCTGAGCGCCGCCCGGCGCGCCGAGGCGGTCGAGTTCGTGCTGGACCTGCTGCCGGCGCTCGGCGGTCGGCCGGGCTCGTCGGCGCCGGTCTCCTCGACGGAGCTGGCCGCCTTCGCCGCCGAGGTGCGGTGGAAGGCGGGCCGCCCGGAGGGCGCGGTGGACCTGCTCGGGGCGGCCGCCGCCCGGCTGCTGGTCGGCCTGGACCCCGGCCCGGCGCTGGCTCCGGAGTCGACGCTCGACGCGGTCGAGGTGGCGACGGTCGCCGAGCTGGCCCGGCAGGCCGCCGCGACCGCGTTGGCCATGGTGCCGGCGGGGCTGGAACCGGACGCCGGGTCCCAGGCCTGGGCCCCGGCCGCGTCGGTGGCCTTCGCGCCGATGGCGGCCGACGCGCCGGGGGAGTCCTTCCCGCACCTGGAGAAGCCCGAGATCGAGCTGCGGCTGACCGCCGAAGGGCTGGTGCTCGGCCCGGACGACCCGCTCACGTTCCCGGTGGCGGGCACGGACGTCGTGCAGAGCTGGGACGACGGGCGCCGGGTGATCGTGCTGGCCGACGCCAACCGGGTGGCCGTGGAGCCGAACGTGTGGGCGCGGGGGGCCGAGCTGGTGGCCGGTATCGACCGGCTGTGGCCGGCCGACCTCGTCGTCCGGATGGGGGCCCGGCGGGCGGGGGAGGCTCCGGCGCAGCCCGCCGTCCCGGTCGCGGTGGCGGCTGCCTCGACCCCTCCGGTCTCGCCGAAGGTGTCGCGGCGGTCGGCGGCCCTGCTCGAGGGGGCGCCCGACGAGTCCGACTACGAGTACGACCGTGAGGCGTACGAGAGGGAGCCGCAGGACGCGCGGATGAGCCCGTGGGCCGCGTTCTGGTGGGCCGCGCTCGGTTCGTGCGTCGTGCTGAGTCTGCTGCTGATGGCGAAACCCCTGTCGATCGAGGGGGTCTCGCTGGCCCCGATCCTGCGCGGGCTGGCCGTGTTCTGCGCGCTCGGCGTGTACGCGAACTGGAAGGCCGGCCAGCAGAACCGCCGCTAGCGCCAGGGGAGCGGGAGCGCGTCGAGCTCGTCGCCCACCGCGGCGCCCACGGACGGGACGACGGCCAGCACGTCGGCGTGCACCAGGCCGCGCAGCATGCCCGAACCGGTCCAGGCCGTAGGGACGGCGCCCCGCACCGCGGGTGGGAGGGTGCACGGCAGCAGCAGGTCGGCCCCCGCCCGGCCGGCGACCGCCTCGCCCGCGCGCACGCGCCCGGGTTCGGCGAGGCCGGACCCGAGCATCGCGGCCAGCGCCGGGGCGGCCAGCAGCAAGGCGGCGGTGACGGCGGCCAGGGGGTTGCCGGGCAGGCCGACCACGAGTGGGCCGCCGGGGGGCCGGGCGAGCAGCGCCGGGCCGCCGGGCCGGGTGGCCAGCCGCGGCACGACGGGCTCGGCCGCCAGGGCGGTCAGCGCCGGCCGGACGAGGTCGACCCCGGACAGCCCCGTGCCGCCGGTGGTCAGCACGAGGTCGGCGTCAGTCCCGGTCAGGGCCACCCGGGTCGCGCCGGCGTCGTCGGGAACCGTTGCCGCCGAGACGATCTCGCCGCCCAGCTGGGTCACGAGCGTGGCCAGCAGGACCCCCAGCGAGTCGCGGACCTGACCCGGCCCGGGCGTCCCGCTGGTGATCACTTCGTCGCCCGTGTGCAGCAGCGCGACCCGTGGCCGGCGGGCCACCGGCAGGGTGTCGTGCAGCCCGGTCACGGCCACGGCGAGGGCGACCGGCGTGAGCGTCGTGCCCGCGCCCAGCAGCACGTCGCCCGCCTGCGCCTCGCGGGCCACCGGCCTCACGTGCGTGCCCGGCCCGGGCTCGGTGTCGGGGGCGTCGGGGGAGCGGTGCAGGACTCCGTCGCGGACCGCGCCGTACTCGTGGCGGAGCACGCCGAGCGTGCCCCCGGGGATCAGGCCACCGGTGGCCACCCCGGTCGCGGAGCCGGGGGTGAGCGGGCCACCGTCCACCAGGATCCAGGGCTCCGCCCCGGCGACGGCCCAGCCGTCCATGGCGGACGACGGGTAGTGCGGGACGTCGATCCCGGCCCTGAGGTCGGCGGCCAGCGTCCGCCCGGCGGCCTCGGCCACCGGCACCCACTCGAGCACCGGCCCCGGGGCAGCCGCGTACGCCAGCCGGCGGGCGTCGTCCCACCGCACCCGCTCGTCCATGCCCGACACCGTACGGCCCGACACCGTACGGCCCGTGCCGGGTCCCGGCCGCGGTGCGACACTGGGCCCATGGGTCGGGTCACGGCGCGACGAAGGGTCACCCGCATCACGATCGGCGCGGCCGGCGAGGGTGCGGGCGTCTCGCGGCGCGAGGATGTGCTGGCCGTCGAGGAACCGTTGGAGCTGCGGGTCGCGGGTGAGCCGTTCAGCGTCACGATGCGCACGCCGGGCCACGACTTCGAGCTGGCCGCCGGGTTCCTGGTCGGCGAGGGCGTCGTGGCGCACTCCGGGCAGTTGGGGGCGTTGCGGTACTGCGCGGGCGTCGACGAGCACGGTGAGAACACGTACAACGTGCTGGACGTCGTCCTGGGCCCCGGCGTGGCCCCGCCGGGCGACGCGCTGCGCCGCAACGTCTACACGAGCAGCTCGTGCGGCCTGTGCGGGAAGGCGAGCATCGAGGCCGTGCGCACCCGCTCGCACCACGCGGTGCGCGGCGACGACCTGCGGGTGACGGCCGACTGGCTGGTCACGCTGCCCGCGACGCTGCGGGCCGGTCAGCGTGGGTTCGACCAGACCGGCGGCCTGCATGCGGCCGCGCTGTTCGACGCGGCCACGGGTGAGCTGCTCGTGCTGCGCGAGGACGTGGGGCGGCACAACGCGGTCGACAAGGTCGTGGGCTGGGCGCTGACCGCCGACCGGCTGCCGCTGTCCGGCACCGTGCTGATGCTCAGCGGACGGGCCGGGTTCGAGCTGGTGCAGAAGGCGTCGATGGCCGGGATCGCCTGCGTGGCGGCCGTTTCCGCGCCCTCCTCGCTGGCCGTCGAGCTGGCCGCCGAGGTGGGCATGACGTTGGTGGGTTTCGTGCGCGACCCGTCGCTGGTGGTGTACGCCGGGGCCGAGCGGGTGCTGACCGGTGCGCAGGTGCGGGCATGAGCCGGAAGGTGCCCGGCGACGTCCCGCGGGGCGTTCCCTGGCCCGAACTCGAGGTGCACGAGCCGAAGCAGGTGGCGGTCGGCGTCCCGGCCATCCTGCATGCGATGGAACCCGCGCTGCGGGAGCTGGGTCCGGTGCGGACCGCGCGGTTGATGACGGCCATCAACCAGAAGGACGGCTTCGACTGCATGAGCTGCGCGTGGCCCGACCCGGGGCACCGCAACACGTTGGAGTTCTGCGAGAACGGCGCCAAGGCGGTCACCTGGGAGGCGACCCCGCGGACGGTGCCGAGCGGCTTCTGGGCCGAGAACTCGCTGACCTCCCTGGCCGGGCGCACCGAGTACTGGCTCGGGCAGCAGGGCCGGCTCGTCGAGCCGGTGTACAAGCCGGTGGGGGAGGACCACTACCGGCCGGTGAGCTGGGCGGAGGCGTTCGAGGTCGTCGGTGCCGCGCTGCGCGGGCTGGCCGACCCCGACCGGGCCGCGTTCTACACCAGCGGTCGGACGGCGAACGAGACCGCCTTCCTGTACGGGCTCTTCGTGCGGTCGTACGGCACCAACAACCTGCCCGACTGCTCGAACATGTGCCACGAGTCGACCGGCACCGCGCTCGGCCAGACGCTGGGCATCGGCAAGTCGACCATCACCTACGACGACTTCGCCCGGGCCGACCTCGTGATCGTGATGGGGCAGAACCCGGGCACGAACCACCCGCGCATGCTCACCGCCCTGGAGGAGTGCAAGCGGGCCGGTGGCTCGGTGGTGGCGGTGAACCCGCTGCCCGAGGCCGGGCTGATCCGGTACAAGAACCCGCAGCGACCGCGCGGGGTCGTCGGCCGCGGGACGCCCATCGCCGACGCCTTCCTGCAGATCCGTTCCGGCGGCGACATGGCCCTGCTGCAGGCCGTCTCCAAACGCGTACTGGCCGCTGAGGACGCCGCTCCCGGAACGGTTCTCGACCACGAGTTCATCGAGGCGCACGTCAGCGGGTTCGCCGGGACCGCCGAGCACCTGCGGGCGGTCGACGACGAGGAGGTGCTGCGCGCCACCGGGCTCACGCTCGAAGAGATCGACGACCTGGCGGCGCGGTACGTGGCCGCCGACCGGGTGATCATCACGTGGGCGATGGGGCTGACCCAGCAGCGCAAGGCGGTCGACACCATCCGCGAGATCGTGAATCTCCTGCTCCTGCGCGGGAACATCGGGAGACCGGGGGCCGGCGCCTCCCCGATCCGCGGGCACAGCAACGTGCAGGGCGACCGGACGATGGGCATCTGGGAGCGGATGCCCGACGCGTTCCTCGACCGGCTCGGGGCCGAGTTCGGCTTCGACCCGCCGCGTCGGCCGGGCTTCGACGCGGTGGCCACCGTGCAGGCCATGCAGCGCGGCGAGATCGAGGTGTTCTTCGCCCTCGGCGGGAACTTCGTCGGCGCCATCTCCGACACCCTGGCCGCTGAGGCGGCCATGCGGGGGACCCGCCTGTCGGTGCAGGTCTCCACCAAGCTGAACCGCAGTCACGTCGTCACCGGTGAGGCGGCGCTGATCCTGCCCACGCTGGGCCGCACCGAGATCGACCTGCAGGCGTCCGGCCCGCAGTTCGTCTCGGTCGAGGACAGCGTGTGCGCGGTGCACGCCTCGCACGGCGCCGTCCCGCCCGTGGCGCCCGGCCTGCTCAGCGAGGTGGCGATCGTGAGTCGCCTGGCCCGCGCCGTGCTCGGCGCGGACCACCCCGTCGACTGGGCGGGCTTCGAGGCCGACTACGACCGCATCCGTACCCACATCGCCCACGTGGTGCCCGGGTTCGAGAACTTCCACGAGGACGTCCGGCGCGCGGGCGGGTTCGTGCTGCCGAACGGGCCGCGCGACTCGCGCACGTTCGCCACCGTCACCGGGCGGGCGATGATGACCGTCAACGAGCTCGAGCACCTGGAGTGCCCGCCGGGCCGGCTGATCCTGCAGACGCTGCGCTCGCACGACCAGTTCAACACCACCATCTACGGGCTGAACGACCGCTACCGCGGCGTGAGGCGCGGCCGCGACGTGGTGTTCGTGAACCCGCACGACCTGCGGGCGCTCGGCCTGGAGCCCGGCCAGCGGGTCGACGTCGTGAGCGAGTGGCCGGGGGAGCCCGACCGGGTGCTGCCCGACCAGCGGCTGGTCGAGTACCCGACGGCCCGCGGGTGCGCGGCGGCCTACTACCCGGAGGCCAACGTGCTGGTCCCGCTGGCCAGCGCGGCGCTGGAGAGCAACACCCCGGTCTCCAAGGCGATCGTGGTCCGGTTGGTGCCGCGCTAGCTACCTGCTCAGCTTGGGTGCCCGGCGGACGGCCCTGCGGACCGGCAGCAGCGAGAACGCGCCGAACACGAGCACCGAGCCCTGCACCTTCCGGCGCGACGCGACGGACAGGTCGCGCCGCCGGATCAGCCGGCTCACGCCCGCCACCTCCAACGGGTGCAGCAGCAGGGTGGCGGTGACCGCGTCGGCGCCGATCTGCACGAGCGGGGGGATCTTCTTGGGCCGGGCCGCCGCCAGCCCGATGCAGGACAGCCCGAAGGCCAGGACGCCGGCCGTCAGGGGCAGCGGCGGCAGCACCTCCCGGGTGCTGAGCGTCACGGGGGCGGAAAGGGGCGATTCAGGCGCCTTCGTCTTCGGCATGGGCGGCAGCATGTCAGCCGATCGCGGGGAATGACAGATGTCATGGGCCGGACGTGACGCTCGGCCGAGGCACACCGGTTCGTCCGGGAGGACCGTGGTGGTCATGACAACGACCAGCACGCAACGACCCTGGCCCCGGACCGGCCCGGCTGCGGCCCTGCGGCTCGAAGGCGTCGTGAAGTCCTTCGGGGACGTCGTGGCCGTCAACGGGCTCGACCTGACCGTCCAGCCGGGCGAGATCGTGGCCTTCCTCGGCCCGAACGGCGCCGGCAAGACCAGCACCCTCGACATGGTGCTCGGCCTCAGCCGCCCGACCGGCGGCACCCTGCAGGTGTTCGGCAGCGACCCGCTCGACGCCGTCATGCACGGCCGGGTCGCCGCCGTCATGCAGACCGGGGGCCTGCTGAAGGACCTGACCGTCCGCGAGACCGTCCGGCTGACCGCGGCGCTGCACCGCCACCCCGCGGCCGTGGACGCCGTGCTGGAGCGGGCGGGGATCACGGAGATCGGCGACCGGCGGGTCGACAAGTGCTCCGGAGGGGAGCAGCAGCGCCTGCGGTTCGCGCTGGCGCTGCTGCCCGAGCCCGACCTGCTGATCCTCGACGAGCCCACGACGGGCATGGACGTCGAGGCCCGCCGCTCGTTCTGGACCTCGATCCGGCAGGACGCCGCGCGCGGCCGGACGATCGTCTTCGCGACCCACTACCTGGACGAGGCCGACGCCTACGCCGACCGGATCGTGATGGTCCGCAAGGGCCGGGTGGTCGCCGACGGCAGCTCCAACGAGATCCGGGCGAAGGCCTCGGGCCGCACGGTCCGGGCCACTCTGCCCGGCGCGGACGCCGGTTCGGTCGTGGCGGCCCTGGCCGCGATCCCCGGGGTGACGAACGTCGAGTTCCGGGGGGACGTCGTCCAGCTGCGCACGTCCGACTCGGACACCGCGCTGCGCTACCTGCTCACGCAGACCGCCGCGCACGACGTCGACGTCACCTCCCACACCCTCGAGGACGCGTTCGTCGCCCTCACCGTCGACCCGCAGGAAGGCCCGCAGTCATGACCACCACCACGGCCGGAACAGCCCGGACGGCGACCGCCCGGCCCCGCGGCCCGGTCCTGTTCAGCCCCACGTACCTCGCACTCGACATCCGCCGGGCGCTGCGCAACCGGCGCACCCTGATCTTCCTGCTGATCATGCCGGTCGGGTTCTTCTTCCTGTTCGGCGGCCAGTACCGCACCGGCGACCCCGACGC
The DNA here is from genome assembly GCF_044465595.1 of Spongisporangium articulatum. NCBI lineage: Bacteria > Bacillati > Actinomycetota > Actinomycetes > Kineosporiales > Kineosporiaceae > Spongisporangium > Spongisporangium articulatum. The sequence goes on from NZ_JBITLV010000002.1 coordinate 563,729, forward strand.
CTACGCCTACGTGATGGCCAGCATGGCCGTGTACGGCGCGATGATCGCCACCACGTCGACGGGCGCCCAGGTCTCGGTCGAGCGGTCGCTGGGCTGGACCCGGCAGCTGCGGCTCACCCCGCTGCGCCCGGCCGGGTACGTGCTGACCAAGATCCTGTCGGCGCTGGTGCTGGGCATCGTGCCGATCGTCCTGGTCCTGGCGGCCGGGGCGGTGACCGGGGCCAACCCGTCGCTCACCGACTTCCTCGAGATCGGCGCGCTGGCCTGGGTCTGCTCGCTGGTCTTCGCGGCCTTCGGCCTGTTCGTCGGCTACCTGGTGCCGGCCGAGAACGCGATGCAGTTCATCGGCCCGCTGCTGGCCCTGATGAGCTTCTTCGGCGGCCTGTTCTTCCCGCTCGACAAGGGCTCGACGCTGGCCGACATCGCGCCCTACATGCCGACCTACGCGGTCGGGCTGATCACCCGCAGCCCGATCACCGACTCCGGCCTGACCCTCGCGCACCTGGGTGACCTGGCCCTGTGGGTGGCGATCTTCGGGATCGGTACGGCGATCCTGTTCCGCCGCGACACGGCCCGGGTCTGAGTTGGGTCTGAACCCGGCGTCCACGCCGTCGACTACCGTCGGCGGCGTGGACGCACGCTCGGACAGGGTGATCAACCCGGTCGTGCCCGCGCCGCCCGGACTCTCGGCCGAGGAGCACGCCACCTGGGGGCCGCGCGGCAACCGCGGCTGGATCTTCGCGGCCGTCTGGCTGCTGTTCCTCAGCGACACCCTGAGCTCCGCCTGGGACCTCGAGCCGGTCGGACGGCGGGTCGCCGGTCTGGCCCTGGTCGTGGCGTTCGCCGCCTTCTACCTGAGGGTCTTCTGGGTGGCCCGCTCGTTCCGCTGGCGTGGCGGTCGCGACTTCAGCCCCGCCGTCCGGGCGGTGGCGATCGGCGCCGGCATCGCGTTCACGGTCGCCGCCTGCCTGGTCATCGGTCAGTCGGGCACGGCGTTCGTCGTCTACCTCGCCGTGGTCGGGGTGCTGTGCCTGCCGACCCTGCCGGCCGCCCTGTTCGCCCTGGCCCTCATCGTGGTGATCGTCGTGGCCACCCGGGCCGTGCCCGGGTGGGAGCCGGACAACACCCTGCCCTTCTCGGTGTTCCTGGCCGCCCTCGCGGTCTGGGGCATCTCGCAGATGATCGCCCGCAACCGTCAGCTGGCCGAGGCCAACGAGGAGATCACCGAGCTCGCGGTGGCCCAGGAGCGCAGCCGGTTCTCCCGCGACCTGCACGACCTGCTCGGACACTCGCTGACCGTCGTCGCGGTGAAGGCGGAACTGGCCGGACGGCTGGTGCACACCGACCCCGACCGCGCCGCGCAGGAGATCGCCGAGGTCGAGCAGCTGGCCCGCACCGCCCTGGCCGACGTGCGGGCCGCCGTCCGCGGCGTGCGCGAGATCAGCCTGGCCGTCGAACTCGCCTCCGCCCGCACGGCTCTCGAGGCGGCCGACATCGACGCCCGGCTGCCGACGGCGCTCGACGACATCCCGCCCGAGCGCGGCGAGCTGTTCGGCTGGGTGGTGCGCGAGGGCGTCACCAACGTGGTGCGGCACAGCGGCGCCCGGCACTGCACGATCTCGGTGGACGCGCGCGAGGTGCAGATCGTGGACGACGGGCGCGGGCCTCGCGAGGGTGCCTCCGGAGGTCAGGGGCTGGCCGGACTGCGGGAGCGGGCGGCCGCCGCGGGCGCCGCCCTGAGCGTGGCCCGCGCCGAGGCGGGCGGCTTCGTGCTGCGGGTGGGCTGGTGAGCGGGCCGGTGAGCGACGCATGACCATCCGCCTCCTGCTCGCCGACGACCAGGCCATGGTGCGAGGCGCGCTGGCCGCTCTGCTCGGGCTCGAACCGGACATCGAGGTGGTGGCCGAGGTCGGGCGCGGTGACGAGGTGGTGGCCGCGGCCGTGGCGCACTCGGTCGACGTCGCCGTGCTCGACATCGAGATGCCGGGGCTGGACGGGATCGCCGCGGCGGCGCAGCTGCGCACGGCGGTGCCGGCGGTGCGGGTGCTGATCGTCACCACGTTCGGCCGCCCGGGCTACCTGAAGCGGGCGATGGACGCCGGGGCGGCCGGGTTCGTGGTCAAGGACACCCCGGCCCGGCAGCTCGCCGAGGCCGTGCGCCGCGTGCACGCCGGGCTGCGGGTGGTCGACCCCACCCTGGCCGCCGACACCCTGGTGACGGGCGACAGCCCGCTGACCAGCCGGGAGACCGAGGTGCTGGCCGCGGCCCGCGACGGCGGCACGGTGGCCGACCTGGCCGGACAGCTCAGCCTGTCGTCGGGCACGGTGCGTAACCATCTGAGTTCGGCGATCGGCAAGACCGGGGCGCGGACGCGGGCCGAGGCCATCCGGATCGCGGAGGAGAACGGCTGGCTGCTGGGTACCTGAAACCTGTGCGGCCGGTGTGACCTGCGTGCCAGGATGCGGACCGTGTCAGGGATCTCCGCGCAACGACGCGTCCGCATCTGTGTGGCCCTCGGGACGGCCCTGGCCGCCGTCGTCGCCCTCGCCGCCCCGGCGAACGCCGCCGGAAGCCCCCCGGCCACCCCGGTTCTGGTGGCCCCGGCGGACGGCGCCACGACGGTCAGCAGCGGCTCGACCCTGCAGGTCCGGGCCGGTGACCCCGAGGGCGACCCCCTGACGGTCCGGTTCTACGGGCGGCCGAAGCAGGGCACCGGCAGCACCAACCCCGCCTCGCCCTTCTCGTTCCTCGTGCTGCCCGACACGCAGTGGTACTCGGCCAAGCCGTCCCTGAGTGCGATCTACACCCAGCAGACGCAGTGGGTGGCCGCGAACCGGGCGAGCCTGAACACCGCCTTCGTCGCCCACCTCGGCGACCTGGCCGGCGACCCGACGCCCGACCAGCAGTGGCAGGTCGCCTCGAACGCGCAGAAGGTCCTGGACGACGCGGGCGTGCCGAACTCGGTGCTGCCCGGCAACCACGACATGGTGCTCTCCACCGGGGACGCGCCCCTGTTCAGGCAGTACTTCCCGCCCAGCCGGTACGCGAACGCCTCGTGGAACACGGCCACGACGCGCTACGGCGGCTACCTGGGGCAGAACCAGTTCGGCACCGACCCGGTCAACCGTCAGAACATGGACAACTACGCGCTCTTCAGCGCGGGCGGGATGGACTTCCTGCTCCTGAACCTCGAGTTCAACGCGCCCGACTACGTCGTCGACTGGGCCAAGAAGGTGCTGGCCGCCTACCCCGACCGCCGGGCCATCGTGACCACCCACAGCTACCTCGACTACCTGGGCAACATCAGCACCCAGATGGACCGCCAGGACGGCGTCGGCAACAGCCCGCAGCAGCTGTGGCAGAAGCTGATCTCGCCCAGCTGCTCGATCTTCATGGTGGCCTCCGGGCACTTCTCGATCGCCGAGGGCGACAAGGCCGAGTTCAACCGGACCGACACGAACTCCTGTGGCCAGCCGGTGCTCTCGGTGCTGACGGACTACCAGGACCGCGCCAACGGCGGCAACGGCTGGCTGCGCTACTACACGTTCAAGCCGAGCACCAACGCGATCCAGGCGACGACGTACTCGCCGTACCTGAACCAGTACGAGACCGACGCCAACTCCTCGTTCACGATGCCGTACGACATGAGCGTGCGGACGCCCGTCGCGTTCACCCAGATCGGTTCCGCCACGGTCGCTTCCGGCGGCGTGGCGAGCGTGCCGGTGCCGGCCGTCGCCGACGGGACCGACTACGAGTGGTACGCCACCGCGGACGACGGGACGACCGTCACCACCGGCCCCACGTGGTCGTACCGGACGGCGCCCGCCGCCCCGACCGTGCTCGCCCGCGACGCCTTCGGCCGCACCGTGACCAACGGCTGGGGCACCGCCGACGTCGGCAACGTCTACACGCTCGTCGGCGCCACGAGCCAGTACGCGGTCGCGAACGGCCAGGGCGTGCAGACGGTCAAGGCCGGCATCCAGACCAGCGCCCAGCTGAAGGGCGTCTCCTCCACGTCGACGGACGTCACCGAGACGTTCGGCTACGACGCTCTCCCGAACGGGAACTCCTACGTGTGGGTCAGCGGGCGTCAGCTCGCGGGGGGCGAGTACGGCGCCAAGCTGATCGTCTCCTCGACCGGGGCCGTGCGGGTCACGGCGGCCCGCGGCGACACCGAGCTGGCCAGCGCCAGCCCGGCCGGTCTGAGCCTCGCCGGCGGCGCCCGGGTGGCCGTGCGCACCCAGGTCGAGGGCACGTCGCCGACCACCATCCGGGTCCGGGCCTGGAAGGCCGGCACCACCGAACCCACCACCTGGCAGGCCACCGCGACCGACTCGACCGCCGCCCTGCAGGCGCCCGGCTGGGTGCGGTCCGGTGTCTACCTCAGCTCCTCGGTCACCAACGGCCCGCTGGTCGTCCGCTTCGACGACCTGCAGGCCGCGCCGATCGGCACCGCCACGCCGCCGGTCAACCAGGTCCCGACGGCGTCGTTCACATCGACGACCTCGGGCCTGACGGCGAACGTGAACGGGTCGGCCTCCAGCGACCCGGACGGCACGATCGCCTCGTACGGCTGGGCGTTCGGTGACGGGACGACGGGTGCGGGTCCGACGGCGTCGCACGCCTACGCGGCGGCCGGCACCTACCAGGTGACACTCACGGTCGCCGACAACACCGGCGCGACGGCCTCGGTGACCAGGCCGGTCACCGTCACGGCCCCGGCGGTGAACCAGGCTCCGACGGCGTCGTTCACGTCGACGACGGCCGACCTGACGGCGAACCTGAACGGGTCGGCCTCCAGCGACCCCGACGGCACGATCGCCTCGTACGGCTGGGCCTTCGGCGACGGCACGGCGGGCACGGGCCCGACGGCCTCGCACGCCTACGCGGCGGCCGGCACCTACCAGGTGACGCTGACCGTGACCGACAACGCCGGGGCGACCGGGTCGGTGACCAAGCCGGTCACCGTCACCGCGCCGGCCCCGACCACCACGCTCGCCCAGGACTCCTTCACCCGGACGACGACGGGCGGCTGGGGCAGCGCCGAGACCGGCGGCGCCTGGTCGACGTCCGGGGCGGCGAGCACGGTCTCGGTGAACAACGGCACCGGGGTGCACAGCATCGGGCCGGGCGTGCGGACCACCACCACCCTGGCCGGGGTCTCGTCGACGCAGACCGACCTGACCACGACGCTCAGCCTCGACACGATGCCCAACGGCCCCGTCTACGCCTCGGTGATCGGCCGGGTGGTCGGCTCCGCCGAGTACGCGGCCCGGGTCCGGGTGCTCGTCGGGGGCGCCGTCGAGCTGCACGTCGAACGGTCCGGCACGGCCGTCACCGGCGGCACCCTGACCGGGGTCACGCTCGGGGTCGGGCAGAAGCTGAACGTCCGGGTGCAGGTCAGCGGCACCAGCCCGACCACCGTGCGGGTCCGGGCCTGGAAGGCCGGGACGACGGAGCCCACCACCTGGTTCGCCACCCTCACCGACTCGACGGCCGGGCTGCAGGCCGCCGGGGGCGTGCGGATCAGCACCTACCTGAGCTCGTCGACCACCGGTGGCGCGGTCAACGTCCGGTACGACGACCTGAAAGCGGTCAAGCTGCCCTGAGGCGTTCTCCCGCAGCAGGTCTCAGCCGGCGCGGCCTTCCGCGACCAGCTCGCGGACGTGCTGCAGCGTGTCGTCCATGCCGTCGTTGATGCGGTCGTCGTCGTGCTGGGTGTGCAGCGTGACCTCGACCTGGGCGCCGTCGCCGTGGGGCGTGACCTGCAGCTCGCCGTGGTAGTCGTGCGGGCCCTCGGACCCCCACGACAGGGCCTTGCGCTCGGCGTCGACGGAGAAGGTGGCGTCGGCCTCGACCTTCTCGGGCGGCCCCTCCTCGCCGGGCTGCGGCTGCGCGACGACGTGCACCTCGTCCCCGGTGGCCGGGTGGGCCTCGGTGACGCCCGTGAAGTACTTCGGCAGGTTCTCCACCTTCGACAGGAACTGGAACAGCTCGGCCGGGTCGGCGTCGATCGTGGTGGTGCGGCGGTACTCGGGCATGTCGGCCTCCGGGGCGGGCAGCGGAATTCCCTTACCCGGCCGACCCTGCCCGCTACCCGCCGTCCTGCACGTCGATCAGGTCACCGCGAGGATCTCGGGGAGGCCGAACCGGGCGAACAGCTCCGGGCCGAAGGTCGTGATCTCGACGATCTTGTCGCCCTCCGTGCGGAGCAGGTCGACCTTGAACGCCCGGAACTGCGTGTCCCCGGGGCGGCGCAGGTAGTTCGCGGCGGCCGGCATCCGGTTGGCCGAGGTGGGTACGAGACGCCAGTCCCCGTCGGACTTCTCGACCATCATCCGGCGCAGCAGCGGGTCGATCGCGGCCAGCCCGTCGTAGACCATCGGGTACGGCGGCATGGTGACCCGGATGTTTTCGGCGGAGATCGACACGGCCAGCTCGTAGTCGCCGCGCTCGCTCGCCTCGATGAACCGGGCCAGCAGCTCGCGCTCCTCCTCGCCCGCCGGCGGGGTGGCCCAGTCGGCCCGGCGGGCGGGCAGTTTCGCCTGCATGGTGGCCCGGGCCCGCTGCAGCGCGCTGTTCGCGGCCGCCACGCTGGTGCCCAGCGCGTCGGCGGTCTCGGCGGCCGACCAGCCGAGCAGGTCACGGACCAGGAACGTCGCCCGCTGCTTCGCGGGCAGCGCCTGGACGGCGGCCAGGAAGGCCAGCTCGATCGTCTCCCGGCGCACCGCCACCTCGTCCGGCTGCTCGGGCGGCGCGGCCAGCTCGTCGAGCAGCCGGTCCGGATACGGCTGCAGCTGGGGGATCTCGGCCATCGAGTGCGGGTCCTCGACCTGGGTCGCCTGCCGGGACCGCCGGCGCAACTGGTCCAGGCACACGTTCGTGGCGATCCGGTACAACCAGGCGCGCGCGGCCCCGACGGTGAGCCGGTCCTCGCTGCGCCAGGCCCGCAGGAACGTCTCCTGGACGGCGTCCTCCGCCTCGTCGAACGAGGCCAGCATCCGGTAGCAGTGCACGTGCAGCTCGCGCCGGTGCCGCGCCACCATCGCCTCGAAATCCGGCGTGGGGTCGGGGTTCGCGCTCACGGCCGGGCGCTCGCTCACGCCGGGGCGCCCGCCCCGCGGCGGACCTCCTGCACCAGCCAGACGCTGCCGTCCGGGTCAGTGAACGTCGCGAAGGTGCCGTACGAGACCCGGTCGGGGTGCACGCCGTCCTGCCGGCCCTCGGCGCCGAAGTGGAACGGCTCGCTGATCTCGAGCCCGCGCTGCGCGAGTTCCTCGCGCGCGGCCACGATGTCCGAGACGCACAGGTGCAGGCCGCGCAACTGGCCGGCGGTGCCCGAGTCGTCCCCGGCCTTCATCAGGGAGATCGAGCACGCCGACCCGGGCGGGGTGAGCTGGACGACGCGGAAGTCGGGACCGTTGCTGAAGTCGACGTCGACGTGGAACCCGCACTTCTCCTCGTAGAACGCCTTCGAGGCGTCGATGTCGGTGACGGGCACGACGATCAGTTCGAGCGTGAAGTCCATGGCGGCATCCTCCCGGGGCCGTGTGCGGTTGACGGTAGTCAGACGCGCGGGCGGGAGGAAACTCATCGCTACCCGAAGAAGTGACACTATGTGACCGTGCGAGTACGGGGAACGGCGCTGGTCGGTCTGGCGGTCGTGGCCACCGCGGCCGCCGCATTCCTCCCCGCGACCGGGACCGACGGCTCGAGCGCCGCACCGCGGCCCGCGCAGGCCCCGCAGCCCGCCCAGGCCGTTCCGGCCCCGGTGCGGACCACGGTGTTCGACGGCTACGGCGCCTGGGTCGACCGCTACGACTATGCGACCGGACGCCAGATCGTGACCCCGGCGACCATCGACGTGATGGCGCGGGCCGGCGTCCAGGTGCTGTTCCTGCAGGGCGCGACGCCCGCGGGCGGCACGCTGCTGGCGCCGAAGCGGCAGCGGGCCCTCATCGCGCGGGCGAAGCGGCACGGGATGCGCGTGGTCGCCTGGTACCTGCCGACCACGAAACCGATCAGCGCCGACCTCCGCCGGCTGCGGGCCATGAACCGGCTCAAGGGGGTCGACGCGATCGGCCTCGACGCCGAGTCGCGGGCCGTCGGCAGGGTCTCCACCCGCACGGCCCGGCTGCTCAGCCTGATCAAGCAGACGAACGCGCTGACCGACAAGCCGATCGGCCTGATCACCCCCAGCCCGACCGCGATGGCCCGGTGGTCGACGACGTTCTGGCCGGGCTACCCATTTGCGGCGGCCGCACCCTACGTCGACGCCTACCTGCCCATGACCTACTGGGCCTGGCACCGCAAGCAGACGACCGCGCGCGGCCAGATCACCGGGGACGTGAACCGGTTGCGGGCCATCCCCGAGGTGGCCGGCAAACCCATCCACGTGATCGGGATGACCACCTGGAAGTCCGACGCCCGCACGTTCGCCGCGCTCTCCCGAGAGCTGGAGCTGGCCGGCGGATCCCTCTACGACTGGCTCACCACGCCCCAGGCGTTACGAAAACCGTTGCGTGGTCTACGCCGTTGAGGCAGACGTATTAGCGTGACCGTTCGTGCCCACTGTGAGCGCCGTACGGTCCGGACGGGCCGCCGCGGCCGTGACCGCCGCCGGAGCGCTCGTCTACGGATGGCAGGTGGGGCGGCCCGGCGTCTGGATGGACGAGGCCGCCACGATCGACGTCTGCCGGCGGACCCCGGCCCAGGTCTTCGCGCTGGCCCGGCACGAGGACCTCGTGCACCTGGCCTACTACCTCGTGGCCAAGCTGGCCTGGGCGGTGCATCCCTCGATCGTCTCCGTCCGGTCGGTCGGCGTCGCGGCCATGGCGGCCACCGCCGGGCTGCTCGTGCTGATCGGCGCCCGCCTGCGGTCCCTGCCGGTCGGCGTGGTGGCGGGTCTGCTGCTGGTCGTCAACCCGCTGGCCTCCCGGTTCGCGCAGGAGGCGCGCTCGGCCGCGCTCGTCACGGTGCTGGCCACGCTGCTCACCTGGCAGCTGCTCGGCCTGCTCGAGCGGACCGACGGTGGACGGCGCTGGGCCGGCTACTCGGCGACGCTCGTCCTGCTCGGGCTGGCGAACGTGCTCGGCCTGCTCATGGTCCTCCCGCACGCCCTCGCGGCCGGGGCGGCGGGCCGCCTGCGCGCGTGGACGGCGGCCGCAGCGGCCGGTCTGGTGGTGCTCGCGCCGTTCGTGCTCGCCGCACACGGGCAACGCGGACAGGTCTACTGGATCCCCGCGCCGCACCTGTACGACCTGCACGCCTTCGCGCGCGACTTCCTCGGCGGGCAGGCGGCGATCGTGCTCGTCGGGCTGCTGGTGGTGGTCGCGGCGCTCGTACGGTCCCGGGTCGGGTGGACGGCGCCCGTGCGTCGGGCGCTGCGGCTCGGCCTCGGCTGGGCCCTGCTGCCGCCCGCCGTCCTGTGGACCGTGTCGTTCGTGACGCCGCTCTACCAGGACCGGTACGTCCTGTACGTGCTGCCGGGGATCGCGCTGGCCCTCGCCGCTCTGGTCGTCCGGTTGGCGACCGCGCTGGCGGAGCTGCCCTGGGCCCGATGGCTGGTGCCCGCGGTGGCGCTGGCCCTGGTGGCGGTGGTCGGTGCACCGGCGCAGGCGCAGGCCCGGCGGATGGCGGACGGTCACACCGAGAACCTCGCGGCGGTCGCCGACTACCTGGCTCGCAGCGCCCGCCCGGGCGACGAGATGGTCGCGGTCCCGATGGAGGTCCGCATGCTGCGCCAGGCCTACCCCCAGCTGGCCGGGCTCGCCGACCCGACCGTGGCGGTCGAGCCGCTGGCCGGGGCGACGCTCGAGGGAAAGGACGTGCCGCCCGGGCAGGTCCCCGCCGCGCTGGCCCCGCACCCGCGGATCTGGCTGGTGCGCGAGTCGTACCAGGCGGACGACCTGCTGACCGGGAGCGAACGGGCGGCCCTGGCCGCGCTGGCCGCCTCCTACCGGCCCGGGTCGCGGCGGGTGTTCGCGGACATCGAGGTCACGCTGATGGTCCGGCGGGGCGGATAGCGGAAGGCTTCCTTCCTGATGCCGACCTAGCGTCGGGGCCATGACCTCCGAGCTCCGTGACTTCACGATCGATGTCCCGCAGGCCGACCTCGACGACCTGCACGCCCGCCTCGACGCCACCCGCTGGCCCGACGAGCTGCCCGGCGCCGGCTGGGAGTACGGGGTCGCCGCGGGGCACCTGCGCGACCTGGCCGAGTACTGGCGGCACGATTTCGACTGGCGCGCCGCCGAGCAGCGACTCAACGCCCTGCCCCAGTACCTGACCGAGATCGACGGCCAGACGGTGCATCTGGTGCACGTCCGGTCGAGTCGACCGGACGCGACGCCGCTGCTGGTCACCCACGGCTGGCCGAGCACGGTCGCCGACTTCCTCGACCTCGTGCGCCCCCTGACCGCGCCCGACGACGTCACCGCGCCGGCCTTCCACCTCGTCCTGCCCAGCCTGCCCGGCTTCGGATTCTCCGGGCCCACCCGCGAAAAGGGTTGGGACGTGCCGAGAGTCGCTCGGGCCTGGGTCGAGCTCATGCGGCGTCTCGGCTACGAGCGGTACCTCGTGCAGGGTGGCGACTGGGGCGGTCTGGTCGCCCCGGAGGTGGCCCGGGCGGCGCCGCGGAACGTGATCGGGGTGCACGTGAACGCGCTGGTCACCGCGCTGGACTGGACGTCCCCGGACCCGTTCGAGGGGCTGGACGACGACTCCCGGGCCCGGGCGACGGCCACCGCCCGGCGGTGGCAGGCCCGCTCCGGGTACGCCACCGTCCAGAGCACGCGCCCGCAGACGATCGCCTACGCACTGACGGACTCACCCGTGGGCCTGCTGGCCTGGAACCTCGAGTGGTTCGTCGACTACGACGCCACGGCGAGCGAGCAGGCACCGATCGACCGCGACGCCATCCTCGCCGACGTCACCACCTACTGGCTGACCCGCACCTCCGGCTCGTCGGCGCGGCTGTACAAGGAGTCACCGGCGGCGTTCGGCACCCGCCCGGTCTCCGGGGTGCCCACCGCCGTGGCGGTCTTCCCCGGGGACGGCCCGGTGCGTGCCGTCGCCGAACGCTCGAACCGGATCGTCCGGTGGAGCGAGTTCGACCACGGCGGCCACTTCGCCTCGCTGCAGGCCCCGGACCTGCTGGTAGACGACGTCCGCGCGTTCGCGGCGTCGCTCACCTGACCAAGATCACCGCGCTAGCCGCGTTTCCGCGACTCTTGCTCGCTGAAATGCGGCTGAGGCGGCGATCTTGGTCGGTGTGCGAGGCCGGCGATCGCGAGGCGGAGGCGGCCGTGACCGCCTGAGTAGGGCAGGCTGGGCCCTCGTGTACTACGTGGGCGTCGACCTGGCCTGGGGTGAGAAGCGCCCGACGGGCGTCGCCGTGCTCGACGAGCACGGCACGCTGGTGCACGTCAGTGCCGCCCAGACGGACGAGGACATCCTCGATGCGCTCAAGCCGTACGTGGACGGCGACTGCCTGGTCGCGTTCGATGCGCCCCTGATCGTCCGCAACGAGACCGGTAACCGCCCGGCCGAGACCGAGCTCAACCGCGACTTCCAGCCGTTCGACGCGGGCGCCCACCCGACCAACACGGGCAAGCCCGAACTGGCGGGTGTGCCGCGCGGGGCCCGCCTGGCCAAGGCGCTGAAGCTCGACATGAACCCCACGTCCCGGCGCCGGCGCCGGGCCATCGAGGTCTACCCGCACCCGGCCACCGTGGCGCTGTTCCGGCTCGGGCGGACGTTGAAGTACAAGAACAAGCCGGGCCGCTCGCTGGACGGGCTGCGTTCGGAGCTGCTGATCCTGATGGGGCTCGTCGAGGGCCTGGCCGCGTCGGACCCGGCCCTGATCACCGCCGGGCTACCGGAGTGGGCTGCGCTGGTCGAGGCCGTGCGGACGGCGCCCGGCAAGGCGGCGCTGCGGGTGGTCGAGGACCAGGTCGACGCCGTCGTGTGCGCATACGTCGCGCTGTTCTCGGTGCGGCACCCGTCGCGGACCACGGTCTACGGGTCGTACGAGGACGGCTACATCGTCACGCCCACGCTGCCGGACGGGCACCGGCCGGAGCCGCGCAGCGCGCGGGCCGAGGGGCAGGTCCGCGACGGCGACCCCGACCAGGTGCGGGCCGCCGTCCGCGAGTACGCCGCCCGGCAGGAGGAGCTGGCCGAGGCCGGCGCGGCCTTCGTCGCCCTGGTCACGGCCCTGCTCGACGAGGCCGGGATCAACTACCTGACCGTCACGGGCCGGGTGAAGAGCGTGACGTCGTTCGCCGGGAAGGCCGCCCGCCGGGGCCCCGACGGCGAGTTCCTCTACCCCGACCCGCTGCACGACATCACCGACCAGCTCGGCGTGCGGGTGATCACCTACGCGCTGTCGGACGTCGATGCCGTGGCCGGGTTGCTCGACGCGCAGGTCGTGGTGCTCGACGACCGCGACATGGGCCGGGCCACCGCGTCGGAGGGCCGGTTCGGGTACGCCTCGCGGCACCTGCTGATCGCGCTGGACGCCGCCCGCGAGGGACAGCCGGCCTACGAGCTGCTGCGCGGGCGGGTCGCGTCGGTACAGATCCGGACCGTCCTGCAGCACGCCTGGGCCGAGTTCGAGCACGACATCCGCTACAAGGGGTCCGTGCCGCCCGAGCACGCGCCCGAGTTCGACCGCCGGTTCACGCTCGCGGCCGGGCTGCTGGAACTGGCCGACCGCGAGTTCTCGGAGATCCGCGACCGGCTACGGGTCGACGTCGGCCCGGCGGAGCCCGAGGACGACGACCCGCGCCTCGACCCGCGCGAGCTGGCGGCGTTCCTGGCCGGGCAGTACCCCGACGCCGCCTGGTCGCGCACCGACCACTACGCCTGGATCTCGGGGCTGCTGCTGGAGCTGGGCATCACGTCCCTGTCCGAGCTCAGCGAGGTGCTTCAACCGGTCAACGCCTTGGATCTCATCGCGCGGATGGACTACCGGTACCCGCCCGGTTCCGTGCGTCGGCTGGACGACGCGCTGCTCGCCGCGTTCGGTGAGCGCTACGTCGCCCTGCACGGGAACGCGCATCGCGTCGGGCTGCTCGAGGCGCGGCTGGCCAGGTTGAGCGGGTAGGTCCACGCCGAGTTTTGCTCAGATTTCGACACTTTCCTGTCGGATTTCGAGCAAAACTCGATGCGGCAGAATGGGCGACGTGAGCATGCCGCCGCCCGACCCGCGCCCTTTGGCCGTCGGCCCGTTCACCGTGCGGACGCCCGTCGTCCTGGCCCCCATGGCCGGGGTCACCAACCAGGCGTTCCGGCGGCTGTGCCGGGAGGCGATGGCCGAGGCCGGCGGCGAGGGGCTGTTCGTCTCGGAGATGGTCACGTCGCGGGCCTTGCTGGAACGTAACGCCGAGAGCCTGCGGCTGATCCAGCACGACGCCGACGAGCACCCCCGCAGCGTGCAGGTGTACGGGGTCGACCCGGCCGTCGTGGGGGCCGCCGTGCGGATGCTCGTCGAGGAGGGCCGCGCCGACCACATCGACCTGAACTTCGGCTGCCCGGTTCCCAAGGTGACCCGCAAGGGCGGGGGAGCGGCGCTGCCCTGGAAGTGGCAGCTCTTCGAGGCGATCGTGCAGGCGGCCGTGCGCCAGGCGGCGCCGCACGGGGTGCCGGTCACGGTGAAGATGCGCAAGGGCATCGACCCCGACCACCTCTCGTACCTGGACGCCGGGAAGATCGCCGAGGCGTCGGGGGCGGCGACCGTCGCGCTGCACGGCCGGACGGCCGCCGACTACTACTCGGGGCAGGCCGACTGGGACGCGATCGCCACGCTGAAGCAGACCGTCACGAGCATTCCGGTGCTCGGCAACGGGGACATCTGGTCGGGCGACGACGCGGTCCGGATGATGCGCGAGACCGGCTGCGACGGGGTCGTGGTCGGCCGCGGCTGCCTCGGCCGGCCGTGGCTGTTCGCGGACCTCGCGCACGCGATGGCCGGGCGGCCCGACCGGGTGCGCCCGCGGCTGCGGGACGTCGTCGCCACCATGCGCCGGCACCTCGACCTGCTCGAGGCCCACTTCGCCGCCGTCGACGATGCGAAATATGGTCCGGCCAACGCCGAGGACCGCGCCTGCCGGGAGATCCGCAAGCACATCGCCTGGTACTTCAAGGGCTACCCGGTCGGGCACGAGGTCCGGGTCGGGCTGGCCCAGGTCACCTCGAAGGCCGAGTTCGACGACCTGGCCGGGAAACTCGACCTCGACACCCCGTACCCGGGTGAGGCCGCGGAGGGGCCGCGCGGGCGGGCCGGCTCGCCGCGCGGGGTCAACCTCCCGGAGGGCTGGCTGGCGGACCGCTTCCTGGACGACGACGCACTGGCCACGCTCGCGGCCGCCGAGCTGTCGGTGAGCGGCGGCTGACATGCCGGAGCCGGGGGGTTTCTTCCGTGGCACCGAGCCGGGGTACCACGCCGACGACCGCGAGCGCTGGTACGCCGAACCGCCGAAGGACCCGCGCCGCGGTGAGTTCGCCCGCGACCGGGCCCGCGTCGTCCATTCCTCGGGCCTGCGCCGGCTTTCGGCCAAGACGCAGGTCGTCGGCCCGGAGACGGACTTCGTCCGGAACCGGCTGACCCACAGCCTCGAGGTGGCCCAGGTCGGCCGCGAACTGGGGGCCGCGCTGGGCTGCGACCCCGACGTCGTCGACACCGCCTGCCTCTCCCACGATCTCGGGCACCCGCCCTTCGGTCACAACGGTGAGGACGTGCTGAACGAGATCGCTGACGGCATAGGCGGTTTCGAGGGCAATGCGCAGACCCTGCGGATGCTCACCCGGCTCGAACCGAAGGTCGTGGACGGCGAGGGCCGGCCCCGTGGCCTGAACCTGACCCGCGCCAGTCTCGACGCCGCCACCAAGTATCCCTGGCGTCGCGGCCTGCACCCACGTGACCCGTCGTCGGGCAAGTTCGGCGTCTACGACGACGATCTCGCCGTGTTCAGCTGGCTGCGCGAGGGAGCGGGGGTCGGCGTCCGGTGCGTCGAGGCCCAGGTGATGGACCTGGCCGACGACATCGCCTACTCGGTGCACGACGTCGAGGACGCGATCGTCGGCGGCCGGGTCGACCCGGTCCTTCTCGGTGACCGCACCGAGAAGGAACGGGTGGTCGCGCAGACCCGCGACTGGTACCTCCCGGCCGTCGAGCACGCCGAGATCGAGGAGGCGTTGCGCCGGCTCACGGCCCTGCCGGCCTGGGTGCACGACTTCGACGGCAGCTACCGGGCCCTGGCCGCGCTGAAGGACATGACCAGCCAGCTGATCGGCCGGTTCGTCCGGTCCGCGCAGGAGGCGACGCGTCGCCGGTACGGGCCGGGTGTGCTCACCCGGTACGCGGCCGACGTCGTGGTCCCGCGCGAGACCCGCTGCGAGATAGCGGTTCTGAAGGGGATCGCGGCGCTCTACGTGATGGCCCTCGACGAGCGGAAACCGATCTACGCGCACCAGCAGGAGGTTCTGGCCGAACTGGTCTCGGCGCTGCTGGCGGGGGCGCCGGCCGGGCTCGACCCGTGGTTCGCGGCCGCCTGGCTGGAGGCCGACGCGCGCGGTGACGCGGCCGGGCGGCTGCGCACCGTCGTCGACCAGGTCGCCTCGCTGACCGACGCGCGCGCCCTCACCCTGCACGCCGCTCTGCGCTGAGGCCTGACCTGAGGTAGGCCTACGTCATGAGCGATGTCACCTACGTCGTGGTCGGGGCCGGGCTGGCCGCGGCCCGGGCGGTCGAGGCCCTGCGCGCGGACGGGGTCGACGGGCGCGTCGTGATGATCGGCGAGGAGACGTACCTGCCCTACGAGCGCCCCGAACTGTCGAAGGGGTACCTCGCGGGGGACAAGGAACGCGCCGACCTGACGGTGCACGACGAGGCCTGGTACGCCGCCCACGACGTCGAGCTGCTGGCCGGCTGCCGGGCGACGGCGCTGGAGGTGGGCAGCCGCGTCGTCCAGCTCGAACGCCTCGACGGCAGCCGACCCACCGAGCGGCTCGGCTACGACCGCCTCCTGCTGGCCACCGGCTCCGCCCCGAACCGGCTGCGGGTCCCGGGCGCCGGGCTCGACGGCGTCCACTACCTCCGCGAGGTCGACCACTCCGACGCGCTGAAGGCGGCGATCGGCGCGGGCGGGCCGCTCGTCGTGATCGGCGGTGGCTGGATCGGCCTGGAGGCGGCCGCCGTGGCCCGCTCCCAGGGCGTCGACGTCACGGTCGTCGAGGCGGCCGCCGCCCCTCTGGCCCGCGTCGTCGGCGACGAGATCGGTGCCCGGTTCGCCGCCCTGCACCGCGACCACGGCGTCGACGTCCGGACGAACGTGCAGGTGGGACGCCTGGTCGGGGACGGCCGGGTGGAGGGCGTCGAGCTCCAGGGCGGCACCGTCGTCCCGGCGGCCGCCGTCCTGGTCGGCGTCGGCGCCGCCCCACGCACCGAACTGGCCGAACAGGCGGGCCTCACGCTCGCCGGAGGCGGGGTGGCGGTCGACACGCACCTGGTCAGCAGCGATCCCCGCGTCTGGGCGGCCGGCGACGTCGCCTACGCCCAGAACACGTGGCTGGGCGGGCCGGTCCGGGTCGAGCACTGGGCCAACGCCAACGACCAGGGCGCCTTCGCCGGGCACAGCCTCGGGGGTTCCGACCGGCAGTGGGACGTCGCGCCGTTCTTCTTCTCCGACCAGTACGACACGGGCCTGGAGTACCACGGGTGGGCCGACCCGCTGAAGCAGCCGGTCGTCGTCCGGGAGTTGGGCGACGGCGCCTGGACGGCGTTCTGGCTGGACTCCGCCGACGGTGCCCGGGTCGGCCGGGTCACGGCGGGGATGCACGTCAACGGCTGGGACGACGCCGACGCGGTCAAGCAACTGGTCGTCGACCGGGCGGTCGTGGACCCGGCCCGACTCGGTGATCCACAGGTCGCCTGGGCCGACCTGCCGCAGTAGCGCGGGAGCAACTTAGACTCACGGCGTGAGAATTCGCCGGGAGGACGTGGACGCCGTCCGCGAGCGCTCCCGGATCGACGAGGTCGTCGGCGAGTACGTCGCGCTGCGCCCCGGCGGCGTCGGCTCGATGAAGGGCCTGTGCCCGTTCCATGACGAGAAGACGCCCAGCTTCCACGTACGCCCCGCGGTCGGCCTGTTCCACTGCTTCGGCTGCGACGCGGGCGGCGACGTCATCGCCTTCCTGCAGCAGATCAACCACCTCACCTTCACCGAGGCCGTCGAGCGGCTGGCCGACAAGGCCGGCATCACCCTGCGCTACGAGGACGACGGGAGCGGCAAGGGCGGTCCGCGCCGGGAGGGCGTCGGTCAGCGTCAGCGCCTGCTCGAGGCGCACCGCGTCGTGCAGCAGTTCTACGCGGAGCAGCTCGCGACGCCCGACGCGCTGCAGGCCCGCCAGTTCCTCACCGAGCGCGGCTTCGACCGGGACGCCGCCGCGCACTTCGGCTGCGGGTTCGCCCCCAAGGGCGGCGAGGTCGCGCTGCGGCACCTGCGCGGGCGTGGATTCACCGAGGACGAGCTGCTCGCCTCCGGGATCGCCGGGCAGGGGCGGCGCGGGTTGTACGACCGGTTCCGCGGTCGGCTGGTCTGGCCGATCCGCGACGTCACCGGCGACACCGTCGGGTTCGGCGCGCGGCGGATCTTCGAGGACGACTCGATCGAGGCCAAGTACCTGAACACCCCCGAGACCACCATCTACAAGAAGTCGCAGGTGCTCTACGGCGTCGACCTGGCCAAGCGCGAGATCGGCAAAGCGCGCGAGGTCGTCGTCGTCGAGGGGTACACCGACGTGATGGCCTGCCACCTGGCCGGCGTGCCGACCGCCGTCGCCACCTGCGGCACGGCGTTCGGGGCCGACCACATCCGGATCGTGCGCCGGCTCCTGGGGGACGACGACCGCCTGGGTGGTCGGGTCGTCTTCACCTTCGACGGCGACGCGGCCGGGCAGAAGGCGGCGCTGCGCGCCTTCGAGGAGGACCAGCGGTTCGTCGCGCAGACCTACATCGCGGTGGCCCGCGACAACATGGACCCGTGCGACCTGCGGCAGAAGCGCGGCGACGAGGCGGTGCGCGAGTTGATCGCCTCGCGCACACCGCTTTTCGAGTTCGCCATCAAGTCGACCCTGGCCCGGGTCAACCTGGAGACCGCCGAGGGGCGCGTGCAGGGGCTGCGGGCGGTCGCTCCGATGGTCGCCGCGATCCGCGACCCGTCGCTGCGTCCCGAGTACGGCCGGATGGTCGCCGGCTGGCTCGGGATGGAGATCGAGGCCGTGCAGCGCGCCGTGAAGTCGGCGGCCCGCTCGGCCGGCGCCCCCGACCAGCGGGGGGCGCGACCCGGCGCCCACGCCGAGCCGGACCAGCGGCCGCAGCGCCCCGTCGTCCACCGGCCCGACCCGCGTGACCCGGTCGCCCGGATCGAGCGGGAGGCGCTCGAATGCCTGCTCCAGGTGCCGCGCTTCGTGCCCGCGCCGGATGCCGACGCGCTCAACGGCGAGTCGTTCCGGGTGCCCGTCTACCGGGCGGTGCACGACGCCATCCGGGCCGCCGGAGGCATGTCGGTGGCGGCCGGGCTCGAGGGGCCCGCCTGGGTCGAGGCCGTCCTGTCGTACGCGACGCCCGACGTGGCCCCCGTCGTCACCGAGCTGGCCGTCGCTCCGCTGCCCGCCGACACGGACGAGACGCTCGCGCACTACGCGGCGGGCGTCGTGCTGCGGATGGTCGACATGGAGCTGGTCAAGCAGATCGGCGACCTGCGCAGCCTCGTCCAGCGGCTCGCGCCCACCGACGACGGGTACCAGCAGGCGTTCGCCGACCTGCTGGCCATCGAGGGGCGCCGGCGCTCGATCAAGGAGCGGATGAACCCCTCCTGATCATTCGGTCGGGATGCGCAGCGCGCCGTACGCGCGGGTCGGCTTCAGGCGGGCGATCACCCGCTTGTCCCGGACCATCGCGGCCCGGTAGTCGTCCCAGTCGGGGTGCTCGCCCACGGCCTCGCGGTAGTACCGGACCAGCTCCTCGACCGTCGCGTCGTCGGGTGCCTCGGCGACCGGGGTCAGCTCGACGTCGGCCTCCAGCACCACGTACTGCCACTGGTCGTCGGAACTCACGTGCAGCGCGGCCCACGGGTTGCGCTGCAGGTTGAAGTACTTGGCGCGGTCGGCGGTGATCGAGACCCGGATGACGCCGTCGTCGCCGCGCTTGTACATGATCGTCGACAGCTGTGGCAGCCCGTTCCTGCGCAGCGTGGTGAGCACACCGCGCGGGTGCCGGTCCGTGAAGTCGAGAGCCGAGTCGAGGTCCATGTCTCTAGCCAACCCCCGCAGGCCCGGGTGATTCCCGTCTGTAGGGTCGTGTCGTGCCCAGGTTCTGGCGGTCGAGGCCGACGCTGCCCGCCGACCTGGCGGAGGAGTTGAAGATCGGGCGCGGGGACCGGGTGCTGGCCTGGAGCCGGCTGGCCGGCGGAGGTGGGGTGGCCGGTCTGCTCGACGGCATCCGGGTCGTCACCCCGCGCGGGCAGCACCTGGCCCGGACCTGGGTGGACGTCGACCACGCCAGTTGGGACCAGAACTCGTCGATGCTGCTGGTCTGGTGGGTCGGGTCGCGCCAGCCGACGCCGCTGGAACTGTCCGAGCAGGTCGGTGACCTGCCCGAGCTGGTCCGCGAGCGCGTGCAGTCGTCGGTGCTGCTCACCCTGAACGTGCCGGTCCCGGGGCGGTCGTCGGCGCGGGTCGCGCTGCGCCGGGACGGCGAGGGCAAGCTGTCGACGCAGGTGCTGCTGCCGCCGGGCGTGCGGGAGGACGAGCCGGACGTGAAAGCCGCGCTGCAGCAGGCGATCGACCAGTTGTGGGCGGAGGCGTCCGACAACGGCGCCGCCTACGACCCGGCCGCGCGCCCGCCGTCCATCTGAGGGCGACCCACTCGTCGACGAGTGAATCTCGCGTGGACATGGCACGCGAAATCGCCTCGTCGACGCATGGCGGCCCCGGGCTAGGTCTCTTCGGGGTCGGCGCCGCGCGCGGCGCGCCCGCCGTCGACCGGGATCACCGTGCCGGTCAGGTAGAGCGCCGGCGGGCTCAGCAGGAAGTGGACGACGTCCGCCACCTCCTCGGGGCGGCCCACCCGCCCGAGCGGGTGCAGCTGGGCCATCTGCGCATCGAGTTCCTGGGCGTTGCCGGCGGCCCGGTACCGCTCGTAGCGAGGTGTCGAGATCGAGCCCAGGGCGACGGCATTGGCGCGGATCCCGTGCCGGCCGTAGTCGACCGCCGTGGCCCGGGTGAGTCCTTCGAGCGCTGCTTTCGCCGTCGCGTAGGACAGCGCGCCCCGGACCGCCCGCTGCGCCTGGTGGGAGGACACGTTGACGATCGCCCCGGGCGTGCCGGCGTCCAAGAAGTGCCGCACCGCGGTCGCCGACCCGACCACGGCGGGCGCCAGATTGGCCTGGATCAGGCGGAGGACGTCGTCCGGCCGCTCGTGCAGCATGGCGTCGTCGAAGACGGCCGCGTTGTTCACCCACCCGACGAGAGGTCCGTGCTGTTCGGCCAGCCGGGCCGCGCGCTCGGCGACCTGCGGGTCGGCGGCGTCACCGACCACCGTGGTCCCGGCGCCGTGCTCGGATTCACGCAGGTCGATCGTGACGACGGTGCCGACCCGGCGCAGCCGTTCGACGATCGCCGCGCCCACGCCCTGCCCACCGCCCGTGACCACGAAAGAGCTTTCCACCGGCACGTTTCTACGCCGTCGACAGATCGTCCGCGATTCGGCCGGTCGGGCAACGGAATTACCGCTACGCGCCGCTGCTGGATCTCGTGCCAAGGGGGTAGCTCGCCCTGTCGCCACTGAACCAACGGCACCTGTACATCGAGGCACGCGACGGGATGTGGACGTAGTCAGCCGCTATGCGGAGTCGGCGGAGGGTCTCGTTCCATCCCGCGTCATCCATGGCCGAAGGCTAGATCGAGGCGTTGGGCAGGGTGTGAGGCGAAGCTCCCCCAGTTGGACTTGAACCAACAACCCTGCGATTAACAGTCGCATGCTCTGCCAATTGAGCTATGGGGGATCGGCCCTGCGGGGTAACCGCGTGGTGCCTGGGCGCGGTCGAGAGTACCAAAGGATGAGGGCCCGTCGCGCACGCCCGGCCGCCGGAAGCGAAGGCCCAGGTCAGGCGCGAAACGCACAGGACTTTGCCAGGTTCGTCCGATGTCTGGCACAGACCTGTGGGCCAGGTTGAGGATGAGGTCGGGTGCCGATGCCGGGCCTCTGGAGGGAGAGGGATCATGACGCGGAACCGCCTGATTGCCGTAGTCGCCGCCGTGGGGTTGGCCGCACTCGGAGTGGGGGCGGCCGTGGCCATCCCGGCGATGGCCGACGACTCGAAGCCCGCACCGTCCGCCGCGCCGAACGCGCAGCAGTTCCAGCAGGAGCGCCAGAAGCGCGTCCGCGAGCAGTTGCAGTCGCTGGTCGACGACAAGACGATCACCGCCGAGCAGGCCGACAAGGTCGCCGCGAAGCTCGCCCAGCAGGGCGGTCCGGGGCGGGGCCCGGGGATGGGCCCGGGGATGGGCTTCGGGCCGGGCCGGGACCTGATGGGTTACGGCAAGCCCGTGCTCGACGCGGCCGCCAAGTCCCTCGGCATGAGCACCGACGACCTGGTCTCCGCGCTGCGCGGCGGCAGCACGCTGAAGCAGCTCGCGGACCAGCAGGGCAAGGACCTGCCGGCCGTCGAGACCGCCATCACGTCTGCCGTGCGCACGCAGGTGGCGCAGGCGGTCAAGGACGGCAAGCTCACGCAGGACCAGGCCGACCGGATCACCGAGAACCTCGACCAGCGGGTGAAGGACTTCGCCGAGAACGGCCGTGGCGGCTTCGGCCTGCACGGCGGAATGGGCGGCGGAATGAGCGGCCGGATGGGCGGCCCCGGGATGATGGGCCGGCCGGGCGAGGGCGGCCCGACGCCCACCAGCACCACCTGATCTCGGGCTGACCTCGGGTGTGACAACCTCACGCCATGGCTGAACCTCTGGACGTCGGCGTGATCGGGCTCGGCACGATGGGTGCGCCCATGGCGCGGCACCTCGTCGAGGCCGGGCACCGGGTCACCGTGTGGAACCGGACCCGGGCCAAGGAGGAGCCGCTCGCGGCGCTGGGAGCCGCGCGGGCGTCGTCCCCCGCCGAGGCGGCGGGTGGGGCGGACGTCGTCCTGACCTGCGTCAGCGACGAACCCGACCTCCGGGAGGTCGTGTTGGGGCCGGACGGCGTGGCGCAGCGGCTGGCGTCCGGCGCGGTGCTGGTCGACTCGTCGACCGTGTCGCCGACGCTCGCGCGCGAGCTGGCTTCGGTGCTGGACGACGGGGGCCGGCTGTTCGTCGACGCGCCCGTGAGCGGGGGGTCGGAGGGTGCGCAGAAGGGCACGCTGACGGTGTTCGCCGGCGGGTCGGACGCGGCGGTGGCGAAGGCGCGTCCGGTGCTGGAGGCGTTCAGCGGGCGGATCACGCACCTCGGGCCGGCCGGGGCGGGGCAGGCGGCGAAGGCCGTGAACCAGCTGGTGATCGCCGGGGCGTACGCGGCGCTCGGCGAGGGGCTCGTGTACGGGCAGGCGGCCGGGCTGCCGATGGACGCGTTGGTCGAGGCCCTGCTCGGCGGGGCGGCCAACTCGTGGATCGTGGCCAACCGCAGCGCCAACGTGATCTCCGGGTCGTACCCGCTGGGGTTCCGGACGTCGCTGCACCTCAAGGACGTGCGGATCGGGCTGCGCGAGGCGTCGGCGCTGGGTCTGGAGCTGCCCGTGGCCGACCTGGTCGCCTCATTGGAGCAGCGGCTGGTCGACGCCGGGTACGCCGACGAGGACGTCTCGAACCTGGCTCGGATCGTGCGCGGCGAGGCCTGAGCTCCGGGTGGAATAGCTCCATGGGGTGGGTGGTTACAGGCTATCGAGAATCGTTCTCAGGCCTGTAGGAGGTTGGTCATGGCTCGCACCGAGCTCCGCCCGATCGTCAAGCTCCGCTCCACCGCCGGCACCGGGTTCACGTACGTGACCCGCAAGAACCGGCGGAACGACCCCGACCGCCTGGTGCTGCGCAAGTACGACCCGCGCGCGCGCCAGCACGTGGAGTTCCGCGAGGAGCGTTGAGCCTGACCGGCTGATGCAGGGGCGGGCGGTGCCAACGGGTGCCGCCCGCTCCTGGCTTTTGTCCGGACGGCGTCTGCTCAGACCGCGGTGCGGTGGTTGACGACGCTCGCGATGTCGAACGCCTGCGGCTCGGTGCCGCGCTGGAACAGGTGGGCCGCTTCGAGATAGCCCTCGGGGCCGGGGTGCGACGCGATCGCCGCCTCGACGGTCGCGGTGATGTGTCCCAGCGCCGTGTACTCGTCGGGCCCCAGGTCGCGTAGCGCCCGGTCGAGGTCCCGTCCGACGGCGTTGCCCCAGGTCAGGAACCGGTGCGTGTTCGTGCGGCTGATCACCTCGAACCCGACGCGCAGGCCGCGGCGCCGGCGGTGGTGGTCGACGACGTTCGTCAGCGGGATCGACAACGTCCCCTGCAGGCGGTTCACCGAGTGCGCGACGAACGCGACCCGCAGGTTCGTCACGTACAACCGCCCGCCCACCCCCTCGATCGACGGGCGTGGCAGCCAACCCGGCATCCGGGCGGCCACGGGCAGTTGCAACCCGTAGGACGCACGGTCGACGAGCGCCGTGGCCAGGTACCGGCCGCGGACCTCCTCGCCCGTGAACGCCTTGAGCCCCACCTGTCCACCGTCCTTGGCCGACACTCCGCCCCGACGTACGACGTCGTGGCCCCCGCTCAAGGTTGCCTCAAGATCCGGCCGCGCGGGAGGGCGTCGGAGTGAGCTTGGCTAGGCTGTCCGGCGCGGGGCAGTAGCTCAACAGGTCAGAGCAGCGAACTCATAATTCGTCGGTCGCGGGTTCGAACCCCGCCTGCCCCACTGTGGACCTGCTGGTGATCATGCCGCTCAGGCAGACTCGTCCGGATGTGGTCACGGGTGGCGCGGCGGGTCGCCCTGTGGGTGGCCATGCTGGGGGTCGTGGCCGCGGTCGTCTGGGTGGCGTTGCCGCACTACCGACCCGGGCTCGCCGCGGGGGAGCGGTACGGCATCGATGTCTCCGCGCACCAGGGCCGGGTCGCCTGGCGGGCGGTCGCTGCGGACGACATCGACTTCGCTTACCCCAAGGCGAGTGAGGGTGGTGACTTCGTCGACGAGCGGTTCGCCGAGAACTGGCGCGACGCGCACGCGGCGGGGCTCGATCGCGGGGCGTACCACTTCTTCACCTTGTGCCGGCCCGGTGCCGATCAGGCCGCCAACTTCCTGCGTACGGTCCCGCCCGACCCGACGGCGCTCGCCCCCGCGGTCGACCTGGAGCTGAAGGGCAACTGCTCACGGCGCCCCACCCGCCCGCAGTTCGCCGCCGAGCTCGACGCGTTCGTCACGCGGGTCGAGAAGGCCTGGGGCCGAACGATGATCGTCTACACCAACGACGACTTCGACGACCTCTACCCCGTCCGCGACCAGGGTCGCCCGCTGTGGGAGGCGACGTATTACCGCCGGCCCGAGGAACGGACCTGGACGATCTGGCAGGTCACGGCCCTGGCGTCGATCGACGGGGTCAACGGCGGTGCGGACCTCGACATCCAGCGCCAGGTCCGCTGACCGTCGACGTCCCGGATGGGAAATCCGGCGCCCCGGGCTTAGCCTGCGAAGAGCGGGACCATCCGCGCATCGGCAGGAGAGCCGGCGCCGTCCCCATGCAGCACGAGACGGTCGCCGCGCGGCCGGGGCGGGAGCGCCGACCATGTCGGAACCGAGCGCAGGAACACCCGGGGGTCACGGAGCATCCGGAACACCGGTCAAGAACCAGTACCGGACGACGCCCGCCTATCAGCTGGACGACCGGCGGTTGGTGCTGCGTGGCGGGACCCTGGACGGGCAGGAGTGGACGGGCGTCGTCGACGTCGGTAAGCGGGTTTTCTGCGGCTCGGGCGAATGGTCCACGGACGGCGTGTATCTCGTCACCGCGCAGCTCGAGCGGGCCGCGGACGGTCAGGAGGCGAACGTCGCGGTACCGGCCTTCGCACCCGAATGAGGTTTCCGGGTGAGTCACCGTTCCCAGGGGGCCTCGTCGCCCATCTTGGCGTAGTACTTCGCCAGATGGCTCTTCACCCGGTCGATGTCGCCCTTCGGCAGGTCCACCCCGCCGCGTGAGCCCTGCAAGACGTTCCCGGCCGCCATCATGCCGCGCGGGACCGCGACGAGCTTCCCGTCGACGACGTCGGCGATCAGCAACTTGTAGGCCGTGAAGTTCTGCTTCTCGTCGCCGTCGTACCAGACGTGCGCTTCACGGTACTTCTCGTTCGGTTCGTCCTCGGCGCCGGCCCACGTCCGGACGCGCTTCTCGGCGGCGGCGCCGTCCCACTCGCGGTCGCGGTCGGCCAGCGGGAGATCCTTGAACGCTGAAACGGTCATGACGACTCCTTCGGGGGATAGGGGGAGGACTTCAGGAATCGGGCGACGTGCACGGCGTTGGCGGCCAGCGTGGCGGTCGTGCTCGCCACGGCTTCGGGGGTCTCGTCGAGGTCCTTGTAGTCGACGCCCTCCATGGCCCGGCCCACCCAGTAGGTGACCCCGCCGGCCGGGATGGTGAACCCGACGTCGTTGAGCGCCTGGAAGACGTCGGCGCTGACACTGTGCGCGCCGTCCTCGTTGCCCACCACGGCGGCGACCGCGACCTTGCCGTACGTCGGGGGCAGCCCGGTCGCCTCATCCGTCTCGGACAGTTCCGCGTCGAGCCGTTCCAGCGCCCGCTTGCTGACGCTGCTCAGCTGCCCCATCCAGATCGGCGTGGCCAGCACGAGGATGTCGGCGGCGAGGAGCTGCCGACGAAGAGCAGGCCAGGCGTCGCCGTCGCCCATGTCGACCTCGACGCCCGGTTTGATGTCGTGGTCCACCAACCGCACCACCGACCCCTCGACGCCGTGACTGCGCAGGTCGCCCAGCACCTGCCGGCCGAGCAGTTCGCTGCTGGACTCGCTGGGTGTGGGGCGGAGGGTCCCGACCAGGACCAGGGCGGTGAGGGCGTCGGTCATGGCCTCATCCTGAACCGGCTTCCCGCCGAAGCATCTGGAGACGGCCGCTGCGCAACCGGGCCGTCGGTCGGGCGGTGTCGTGTCGGAATGCGCACCCTCTCGGCTAGGTCGACGGTGAAGGCATGCCAACTGTCGCCGAGACCATCGTCAGTTCGCTCGTGCGGCTGGGGGTGAAGACCGTCTGGGGCGTCGTGGGAGACGCGCTGAACCCGATCACCGACGCGATCCGCACCACCGAGGGCATCGACTGGATCGGCGTGCGGCACGAGGAGGCCGGTGCGTTCGCGGCCGGCGCCCAGGCGCAGCTGTCCGGGACGCTCGGGGTCTGCATGGGCACCGTCGGGCCGGGGTCCGTCCACCTGTTGAACGGGCTGTACGACGCGAAGAAGTCGCACGCGCCGGTGCTGGCGATCTGCGGCCAGGTGCCCAGCGCCGAAATGCATTCCGAGTACTTCCAGGAGGTCGACAACGACCTGCTGTTCGCCGACGTGGCCACGTTCCGGGCCACGGTGACCAGTGGTGCACAGATGCCGCGGCTGCTGGAACAGGCCGTCAACGCGGCGTTCTCACGGCCCGGGGTCGCCGTGCTGACCGTGCCCGGCGACCTGGGGGAGCAGGAGGTGAGCGCCGCGCACGAGCCGCGCTTCGTCGTCCGGCAGCCGGTCCTGCACCCCGACCCGCGGTCCCTCGACGAGGCGGCCCGGTTGATCGACGAGGCGTCTCGCGTGACGATCCTGGCCGGCATCGGGGCGGCCGGGGCGCGCGCGGAGCTGCTCGACCTGGCGGGCCGCCTGAAGGCGCCCATGGTGCTCACCCTGAAGGCGAAAGCCGTTCTGGAGGAGGACAACCCGTTCGAGATCGGGCAGAGCGGGCTGATCGGCAATCCGGCGACGAAGACCGCGTTCGACGGGGCTGACCTGCTGCTCATGGTCGGCACCGACTTCCCGTACCCGGAGTGGCTTCCGCAGGGCACGCCCACGGTGCAGCTGGACCGCCGGGCGGCCCACATCGGACGCCGGACGCCGGTCGACGTCGGCCTGGTCGCCGATGCGGGGGTCGGGTTGCGCGCCCTGCTCCGCCAGGTGGTGGCCAAGGACGACGGGAGCCACCTGGACAAGGCCCGCTCCGAGTACCAGACCTGGCGGGACCGGCAGCTCGGCCTGGTCGGGGACGGCGCCGACCAGCAGCCCAGCCTGACCAGCCGGGTGATCGCGAAGGTCCGGGGTGTGGGCGAGAACCCGCGCGACCTGATCCGGCCCGAACGGCTCGCGGCGCTCGTGGACGCGGCGGCCGCCGACGACGCGGTGTTCACGGCCGACACCGGGATGGCCACGGTGTGGCTGTCGCGGTTCGTGCGGATGCGTGGGAGTCGTCGGCTGGTGGGCTCTTTCAACCTCGGGTCGATGGCCAACGCGATGCCCCAGGCGCTCGGCGCCGCCGCGCTCGACCGAGGTCGACAGGTCGTCGCGTTCTGCGGCGACGGTGGTCTGACGATGCTGCTCGGCGACCTGATCACGGCCGTCGAGCAGCAGCTGCCGGTCAAGCTCGTCGTGTTCGACAACGGCCGGCTCGGCATGGTCAAACTCGAGCAGGAGCAGGTCGGCCAGCCCGAGTTCGGCACCACCCTCCACAACCCCGACCTCGCCGGCGTGGCCCGGGCGATCGGCCTGCAGGCCTGGCGGGTCGAGGACGACGACGCCCTGGCCGATGCCGTCGCCCAGGCCCTCGCGACGCCGGGGCCGGTGCTGCTCGACGTCGTCACCAATCCCGACGAGGTAGCCCTCCCGCCCCACGCAACCCCCGATCAGGCCTGGGGTTTCGCCATCGCCAAGATCAAGGAGACGCTGTGAACATCGGGTACACCCTCATGTGCGAGCAGACCGGCCCCCGGGAGCTCGTGCGTTACGCGGCGCGGGCCGAGCAGGCGGGCTTCACCCTCTCGGTGATCAGCGACCACTTCAACCCGTGGCTCGACGAGCAGGGACATTCGCCGAACGCCTGGACGGTGCTGGGCGCGGCCGCCCAGGCGACGGAGTCGATGGAGCTGATGACGTACGTGACCTGCCCGATCGGCCGCTACCACCCGGCGGTCGTGGCGCAGCAGGCCGCGACGCTCGGGCTGCTGTCCGAGGGGCGGTTCACGCTCGGGCTCGGCGCCGGCGAGAACCTGAACGAGCACGTCACCGGGCGCGGCTGGCCGCCGGTCAACGAGCGGCACGAACTCTTCGGCGAGGCGCTCGACATCATCGATGCGCTCTTCGACGGCGACTACGTCAACTACGTCGGGCACCACTACCGGGTCGACTCGGCCAAGCTGTGGGACGTCCCGGACCGCCGCGTGCCGATCGCCGTCGCGGTCAGCGGCGAGCAGTCGGTCGACCGGCTGGCGGGCAAGGCCGACGCCATGATCGCCGTCGAGCCGCTCGGCGACCTGGTGCCGCAGTTCCACCGGCAGGCGCGGGGCGGCTCCAAGGCGCGGGTGATCGGGCAGTTGCCGATCTCCTGGGACTCCGACGCCGAGGCAGCGATTCAGCGCGCTCACGAACAGTTCCGGTGGTTCGCGGGCGGCTGGAAGGTGAACGCCGAACTGCCCGGTCCGGCGGGCTTCGCAGCCGCCAGCCAGTTCGTGCGCCCGGACGACGTCGCGGAGCAGATCCCGTGCGGGGACGACGTCGGCGCGGTCGTCGAGGCGCTGAAGCCGTTCGCCGAGGCCGGGTTCACCGACGTGGCGCTGGTCCAGATCGGCGGCGACCGGCAGGACTCGTTCCTCGACGTGGCCGAGAAGGAACTGCTGCCCGAGCTGCGTTCCCGGCTCGGCTGAGACCTCAGCGGGTCGCGGCCTCCACGAGCCCCTTGATGGCGTCGGGCCCGGCCGGTTCGCCGGCCGGGTCGCCGTAGGTCCCGTACCCGCCGCCGTAGGCCGGGGTGTCGGGCTGGGTACGCCAGCTCTCGGAGAGCGGGCCGACATCCACGGTGTCGTATCCGATCCGGTCGAGGAAGGCGCTGACGACCGCCTTCGCCTCGTCGGGCCCGGCGATCGCCAGGGCCGAGCGGTCGGGGCTGCCCGCCGGGCGGGGCAGCGAGCGCAGGTGCTGGAACCAGATGTTGTTGAAGCCCTTCACCACGTGCGCGTCGGCGAAGTGTCGCTGCACCAGCTCGCTGCTGGTCGCCGAACCGTCCTCCAGCTCGGCGAAGACCCCGTCGCGCTGCGGGTAGTAGTTGCCGGTGTCCACGACGACCTTCCCGGCCAGCGGCTCGGGCGCGATCTGCGCAGAGGCCTTGAACGGGACGGACAGGACGACGATCTCCCCGGCCTCCGCCGCCTCCGCCGAGGTTCCGGCGCGCGCCTGCGGACCGAGCTGTGCGACGAGGTCCGTGAGGGTCTCGGGCCCGCGCGAGTTGCTCACCACCACGTCGTACCCCGCCGCCACGGCCAGAGCCGCCACGGTGCCGCCGATTTTCCCGCTGCCGATGAAGCCGATCGTCGTCATGCGGGGAGCCAACTCCGGTTCCGGGTGTGGCATTCCGGCTGCGAGGCGTCAGTCGGCCGCCAGCGTGCGGACCAGTACCGCCGCGGCGGCGACGCCCAGCACCGACCAGCCGGCCGCGCTCGTCGTCCAGTCGCCGTAGGCCCCACCGAAGGCGTACGGGAAGACGGGCAGCTGCCGTTCGAAGGGGCGCACCAGCGCCCACGCGGTCGCGAGCGGGACGACGGTCAGCGCCCACCGCTGGCCGGGGGTCGCCTCACCGCGGGCTCGGCACCAGGTCACCCAGGCCACGCTCGCCAGCGCCGCCGCCAAGCCCTGCAGCAGGACCGTCCACGGATGCCCGTACAGCGCGTCGCGCGCTAACCAGGTTCCCGCCGACCAGGCGCTGAGCAGCACGAGAACGCCGGTGGCCCGCGCGAGAGTGCGCCAGGCCAGGCCGCGCGGTGCGGGGTCGACGACGGCCGCGGCCGGTTCGTCGAGACACCAGCCGACGGCCCCGGCGAGCAGGCCGACCGCGACGCCCTGCAGCGGCCACAGCCTCCAGTGGTCGTAGCGCACCGCGAGCAGCAACGCGACCACGAGCACGGCGGCGGCGGCCACGAGGGGCCACGGCACGGCCCGCCCGGCGTGCCGGAGCACGAGAACGTCAGGCCGTCGGGGCGACGACGGGGTTGAAGGCGGCGTCGGGCAACCCGAGCGTCATGGTCAGGACCAACGCCACGATCGCCACCACGACGGTGCCGGCGATCGCGGCCCGCAGCCGGGAACGGTCCGCCTCGGGGTCGTGCCACACGGCCACCAGCACCCCTAGCACGCACAGCGCCAGCAGGTACGCGATCCACGCCTGGGGCGAGCCCGGTAGCGCGATCCAGTGCCCCTCGCCGGTGTTCCAGCCCAGCGGGCCGTACCAGTTCGTCCACGGCCACGCCGCCTGCCACCGCCAGGTGGCCCGGAAGTTGCCCTGCAGGAGGATCGTCACCAGAACCAGCAGGACCACCGAGAGGGCCGTGATGCCGCGCTGCGGAAGCCATCTCGCGATCACCAGCCCGAGGACCGGGCCGCCCACCGCGGGCACGACGCCCTGGGCGAACATGGCCGCGTAGACGAAACCGGTATCGATCGGGCCGAACGGCACCGTGTAGTCGGCCGGGGGATCGGTGTGGAAGTTGACCAGCGCCGCGACGAACCACGCCAGGGCCACGGCCAGCGGGACGACGACCGCCGCCGCCAGCGCGAGAGTGCGGGTGCGTTCGGGGACGGCTACCGAGCCGGCCGCCTCCGCGGCCCGGTCGGAACGTCGGGTCAGCCCGGCCGTCACGATCAGGCCGAAGACCCCGAGCAGAGCCGCCACGGCGACCATGTCCAGGGCGGACGACGGTCCGTTGCCGCCGGGGTAGGAGGCGCCCCGGTCGACGAAGCCGGACACCGTGAGCGCCACGACGAGCGCGGTTCCGGCCCAGAACAGCTTCGAACGCAGGTAGTTGCGGATCTCCTGGCGGGCCAGGACGCCGAGGACCGGCGGGGCGGTCGAGGTGGCGGTGCTCATCGCAGGACTCCTTCTTCGGTCACGCTTCTCAGTAACAGGTAGGCGTCTTCCACGGTGGGGTCGACGGGGGAGGACTCGGGGCCGGGGCGGCCCCCGACGGAGCGGATCAGCCCGGTCCCGGTCTTCCAGGTCTGCACGGCGCCCGGGCTGGCGGACGGTCCCTGGTGCACCCGGCCGGCGGCGGTGTCCAGGAGTGCGGCGACGGTGCCGTCGAACCGCACGCGCCCGGCGTCCAGCACGACGACCCGGTCGCAGAGGGCGGCCACGTCCTCGGTCTGGTGCGTCGAGATCAGCACCGTGCCGGGCAACCCGGAGAGGATGCCGCGCAGCGCGGCCCGTTGCTCGGGGTCGAGCCCGGTGGTCGGCTCGTCCAGGATCAGCAGGTCGGGCTCCCCGAGCAGGGCCTGCGCGATGGCCAGCCGGCGGCGCTGCCCGCCCGAGAGGGCCTTGACCTTCACGGTGGCCCGCTCGGCCAGGTCGACCAGCCCGAGCACCCGCCGGACCTCCGCGTGCCGGGCCGCGGTCTCGCGCCACTCCTTGAGGACGGCGATGTAGTCGAGGAAGCCGAAGGCGGTCATCCCGCGCGGGAACACGACCTCCTGTGGCAGGTAGCCGATCCGGCGCCGGGCCTCGGTGCGTTCGGCGTGCGAGCCGGTGACGTCGTACCCGCTGACCGTGATGCGCCCCGAGCTGGGCGCGAGCGCGCTCGACAGTAGGCGCAACATGGTGGTCTTCCCGGCACCGTTCGGCCCGAGCAGCCCGACCACCCCGGCCTCCAGCGTCAGCGTGGTGGGAGCCAACGCGACGGTGCGCCCGTACTGCTTCGAGACGTCGTGCAGGGTGGCGGTCATCGGGCGACTCCCCGGGAGTGCTGGACGGTGCTGGTGCGGACGAGTACGGCGCCGAGAACGCCCAGTACACAGGCGAAGCCGAGCTGACCGGCGCCGGTGGTGACGTCGTCGATCGTGCGCGTCCCGGCGGCCACCGCGGTCGCGGCGATCCAGCCGAGGGCCACCAGCCCGCTGGCCAGCCAGGGCCGTAGCCAGGTCAGCAGGATCAGCGCCGTCACGGTGAGCGCCAGCCCCGGCAGCAGCCAGGTGGCGAAGTAGCCGTGGAGGACCGGGACGGCGAGGGTCACCGCGACGGTCAGCGGGACGGCCGCCACCAGGGCGGCCGTGGTGCGCAGCAGGGCCAGGCGCAGCTTCGAGAAGGGCGACACCTCGGTGACCTCGCGGAACGGGTCGGTCGCGTCGTACGCGGCCACCACCGCCAGTACCGGCACGAGCGGGGCCAGCGCCAGGAACAACGTCCGGGGGCCGCCGGGCACGTCGATCCGCGCCAGACCGGTCACGATCGCGCACACCACCGCGGCGCCGACCGCGACCGACCAGGACAGCAGCAGGTCGCGGGACGTGGCCAGCACCACCAGGTCAGGTTCGGGGGCCCCGAGCCGGCGCAACCCCCGCAGCACGAGAGGCAGGCGCGGCCGGGTGATCTCCGCGTGCACCGCCGTCCACAACGGCTCGACCGTCGCGACCAGCTCGCGGGCGCCCGAACGGCAGTCCGGGCACGAGGTCGCGTGGGTCTCGACCGCCGCCTCCGCGGCCGGGTCCAACCGCCCGGCCGCGTAGGCCCGCCACGTCGGTCCGTCGACATGCCAGCTCATGCGATCCCCTCCATCAGCTGCCTGCGCATCTGCGCCTTCGCGAGCCGCACCCGGCTCTTCACCGTCCCCTGCGGCACGCCCAGCAGTCGGGCGGCCTCCTTCGTCGACAGCCCGTCGAGCACGGTCGCCTGGAGGGCCTGGCGCAGCTCGGGGGACAGCCGGTCGAGGGCCGAGCCCACGTCGCCGTGCTCGACGGCCAACAGCAGCTCGTCCTCCGCGCTGCGCAAGGCCGGCGACAGGGCCGCCACCACCTGCTGGGCGACCGGAGCCGGCGCCTGCCGGACCCGCAGCCGCGACACCAGCTGCCGGACGGCGATGCCCCAGAGCCAGGCCCCGACGTCCCCGTCCCCGCGATAGCTGCGCGCCGTGCGCCAGACGGCGACGAACGTGTCCTGCAACGCGGAGGCGGCCAGCTCCTCGTCGGGCGTGCGGCGGCGCAGGCGGAGCAGGAGCCAGGCGGAGTGCCGCTCGAGCAGCTCCCGCAGGGCGCGCTCGTCCCCGGCCGCGACCTGCCTCAGCAGGTCGACGTCACTCGGCTGGTTCCGCTCCACGACCTGACTGTCGCGGACCGGACGCCGATCGGATCACCGTTCGGCCGAGAATCTCGACCCGGCACCGGCACAAGATCATCAACATTTCGTCATTCCGCCGGGTGAGAGCCGGCAGATCGACGCCATTCCGGTGATCTTGGTGAAGGGACGGCCCGGGTCGCCGAACGCGGAGATCTCACTACCGTGACCGAGCAGGAGGTCACCATGAGCGAGCAACCCCTGGAGCGTTCTCAGCAGGCGATCGACGAGGCCAAGGCCGCGGCGGAGGCCTTGCCCAATCTGCCGGACGACGACCCGGACGTGCGACAGGAACCGATGACGTCACCGGGGTCGACGCCCGAACCCGACAAGGACGAGGACCTCGACGGCGAGTAGGCCTCCCCGATCTGCTCCACGTGCGGGTCAGTGGGAGGCCGCGACCGGCACCTGCGCGGGCTCGCCCCCGAGGGCCGGCAGCGACATGATGACCGAGCTCTCGGTGAACCCGAGCGCCCGGTAGAAGGCCCGGGCCGGTTCGTTCGTGAGCAGCACGTCGAGGGAGAGCGCCTGCCCCGGGAAGGCCTGGCGCAGCAGGTCGATGGCCCGCCGTCCGAGTCCCTCGCGGCGGTGCGCCCGGGACACGAACAGCTGGCGCCCGTAGACCCCGGTGTCGTCGAGCCGCCAGCTCGCGAAGGCGAGCGGTTCGCCGTCCCGCTCGAAGACTGCCAGCGACACCGGCCCGCCCACGACCCCCACACCCGTCAGCCAGCCGCGCAGTCGTTCCCGGACCCACGGTTCCTCGTCGGCGCCACCGGCGTAACCCTGGTCCTCACGCAGGTGCAGGTTCAGGGTCGTGAGCAGGTCGAGGTCGCCGGGCGTCGCCGGGCGGAGGGTGACAGGCCCGGTCACCGGACGGTTTCCCCACCCAGCAGCCAGCTGCTGGTGGCCGACAGGACGCCGGCGACCGCCGTCGTCACGTCCTCGATCGGTGTCCGGTCCTCGCGCAGGACCCAGTCGATGACGACCTCGTCGATCCCGCCGACGATCATGGTGGCCACGGCCTGCTCCTGCCGGTCGCTCAGCGAGCGCTCCACGCCGAGCGCGGCTCGTGCCTCGTGGAACTGGGCGACGAGCAGGTCCCGGTAGGCGTGGATGACGTCGCGCCGGTGCGCCTCCATCTCGGGGGAGACCCCCACCGCCTCGAGGCAGTGCACCCGCGCCCGCGCGGGGTCGGCCATCATCTGGGCGCAGAACGTGCTCACCCCGGCCTCGATCCGCCCGAGGACATCGGTGGCCTCGACGGCCAGCACCGCCTCCAGGATCGCCGCCTGGGTGTCCTGGTTGATCTTGTCGTAGACCGCCCGGAGCAGGTCTTCCTTGGTCTCGAAGAGCTCGTAGAAGTGCACCGGGGCGACCCCTGCCGCCCGGCAGACCTCGGCGATCGGCGTCGCGGCGTACCCGGCGGTGCCGAACAGCTCCGTGGCCGCCTCGACCAGCCGGGCGCGCCGGTCGTTGCGGCGCTGCTCGGCGTCGAGTCCGCCGTACCGGCGGGTGGCTGGGGGGCTCACGACCACCGTTGTACCTCACGACACGCTCGGCCCAGTCCTAATCTTGACGCCGCAATTCATGAAACCCTAGATTCAGGTTTCTCCGAGGCCGAGCACACTGGAGTGATCGATGGCCGGTAAGACTTCCGCTTCGCGCGTCGTCTTGATCACCGGTGCCG
This sequence comes from Spongisporangium articulatum, assembly GCF_044465595.1. Lineage (NCBI taxonomy): Bacteria > Bacillati > Actinomycetota > Actinomycetes > Kineosporiales > Kineosporiaceae > Spongisporangium > Spongisporangium articulatum. Next base: position 598,795 of record NZ_JBITLV010000002.1, read on the forward strand.
CCTCGGGCACAGGCCGGACGACGGCCCAGGAGTTGGCGTGTCAGGGCGCCCACCTTGTGCTACTCGACCGGGACGAGCGCGTGCGTGAGCTCGCGCACGCGCTCTCCGGTCGGCACGAGAAGGAGCATCAGCAGTGACCCGGAAGGTTGCCGTCATCGGCGCGGGGGCCTCGGGCCTGTCGGTGGCCAAGGTCCTGCACGAGCGGGGCCTCGACTTCGACGTCTTCGAGCTGTCCGACCGGGTCGGCGGCATGTGGGTGTTCCGCAACCCGAACGGCCGCTCCGGCGCCTACCGGTCGCTGCGCATCAACACTTCACGCGCGCGGATGGAGTTCAGCGACTTCCCGCTGGCCGACGACCTGCCCGACTTCATCGGTCACGAGCAGGTGGCCGACTACTTCGAGAAGTACGTGACGCACTTCGGCTTTCGCAGCCGCATCCGGTTCCGCACCGCGGTCGAGCACGTGCAACCCCTGGACGATCGTGAGGGGGGCGGCTTCCGGGTGCGGCTGTCCACCGGCGAGACGTCGGTCTACTCCGACGTCGTGGTGGCCAACGGTCACCACTGGGACGTCCGGATGCCCGAGCCGGCCTTCCCGGGGGCGGACACCACCTCGGTCCAGCAGCTGCACGCGCACGACTACGAGGACGAGTCGCAGCTGGCCGGCAAGCGGGTCGTGGTGCTCGGGATGGGCAACAGTGCGATGGACATCGCCGTCGACGCCAGCTACCACGCCGCCGCGACCTACCTGTCGGCCCGCAGCGGCGTGCACGTCATCCCGAAGTACCTCTTCGGCAAGCCGTACGACAGCATCGGCGGCTCCGAGTGGCTGCCCTCGGCGCTGCGCTGGCCGTTCGCGCGTCTCCTGATGCGCACCTACACGGGCCCCATGACCCGGTACGGCCTGCCGAAGCCGGACCACAAGTTCGCGCAGGCGCACCCGAGCATGTCCAGCCGCATCCTCGACCGGCTGGCGCACGGCGACATCACGCCGAAGCCGACCATTCAGCGGCTCGACGAAGATGCCGTGGTCTTCGCCGACGGGTCGCGCGTCGAGGCCGACCTGGTGATCTACTGCACCGGCTACCGGATCAGCTTCCCGTTCTTCGACCCCGACTTCCTCGACGTGCGCGAGGACAACCGGATCCGCCTGTACCGCAGGCTCTTCCATCCCGACGTCCCCGGCCTGTACTTCGTCGGGCTGGTCCAACCGCTGGGCGCCGTCATGCCCATCACGGAACGCCAGGCGCAGCTGGTCGCCGACCACCTGCAGGGCCGGTACGGGCTGCCGTCGAAGCGGGCGATGAACGCCGAGATCGACCGGCACGCACGCCGGCAGGCCCGCCGGTACGTGGCCAGCAAACGACACACGATCCAGGTCGACTTCGACGACTACATGCGCCAGCTGCGTCTCGAACGGCTGCGCGGACGCCGCCGTCGAAAGGCCGGCGCGCCGTAGGCTGGCGGGTATGGCCGGTCCCGCGCGCAACCGGGTGGCTCCGACGGGGCAGATCGTCGCCGTCGACGCCCGCGGCGCGTGGATGGGCAACCGTGGCCGCCTCCACGAGGGCGAAGGGACGCGGGGCGTCGTCCGTACCCACCAGGTGAAGGCCTGGATCACCTGCCGGCTGGAGTTCCGGGGCCGGCGGGTCGCGCAGTGGCATCCGAACCACTACACGCCGCTGTTCCTCCTCGACGAGGCCGTGGCCCTGGCTGCCGGGCACCGTCCGTGCGCCGAGTGCCGCCGCGCCGACTTCGTCGCCTTCGCACTCGGCAACGAGCTCGACGACCCGCGGGCGGCCGACCTGGACGCCCGGCTGCACGCCGAACGCCTTCCGGTCGGGGCGGCCCGAGGGACGACGCCCCTCGCCTGGCGAGACGTGCCTCCCGGTGCGTTCGTGGTCACCGACGCCGGCCCGGCGCTGGCCTGCGCCGACCACCTCGCCCTCTGGGACGGAGACCGGTACGCCTACGGCGCGAAGCGGTCCCGCCCGGCCCGCGGCGACGCCCGGCTGCTCACCCCGGCCTGTACCGTCGCCGCCCTGCGAGCCGGCTACCCCGTGCCGGTGGAGGCATGATCCGGGCCGTGCGGCGCGAGGACGCCGCCGCCGTGGCCGAGGTCTACCGGCCCTACGTCGAGCAGACCGCCATCTCCTTCGAGTCGGGCGCACCGGCCGCGGCCGAGATGGCCCGGCGCATCGAGGCCACCGTGACCCACTACCCCTGGCTCGTGGCCGAGGACGGCGGCACGGTCGTCGGGTACGCCTACGCCGGCCCGCACCGGGCCCGCCCGGCCTACCGGTGGAGCGTCGACGTCTCCGTCTACCTCGCCCCGCAGGCTCACCGCCGGGGTATCGGGACCCGGCTCTACCAGGCGCTTTTCGACCATTTGCGGGCCCAGGGGTACTGCAACGCCTTCGCCGGGGTGGCCCTGCCCAACCCGGCCAGCGTCGGCCTGCACGAGTCGCTCGGCTTCGCCCCCGTCGGGGTCTACCGCAACGTCGGGTACAAGAGTGGACGCTGGCACGACGTCGGCTGGTGGCAGCTCGAACTCCTCCCGCCCGACCCCGACCCGCCCGAACCCCGGCCGACCCCGTGAACGTGCTCGTGGTCGACGCCTGCCGGCGCGACGGCGCCGGTGGCAGCCCCACGGTCGTGTCGCTGGGCGCCGCCGCGCCGGACGACGAACTCGCCCGCCTCCCGGGACGGTACGGGACGTCGCACCTCGCCGTGCTCGACCCGCCGGCCGCCGCGGGGGGTCCGCTCCCGGTCCGGTTCTTCACCTCCGCCGGCCCGCTCGCCAACTGCGGCCACGGCACCGTGGCCGCGCTCGCCGTCCTGGCCGGGCGGACGGGGTCCTTCGAGGGGACGCTCTCCATCGCCGGTCGCGAGGTCGCCGCCCGTGCCCGGCAGTCCGGTGACGGGGTCGAGGCCTGGTTCGACCAGGGAGCGGTCGCCCTGCGGCCGGTGCGGGACGACGAGTGGGCGGCCTTCGTGGGTGCGCTCGGCGTGGGGGCCGAGAACCTGCATCCGATCGAGAGGGTCGTGGTCGCCTCGCCCGGCCGGGAGCGCCTGCTGGTGCCGGTCGTCGACCGTGAGGTACTCGCCACGTTGCGTCCCGACCACGTCGCGCTCGCCCGGGCGAGTCGTCGGTTCGCGCAGTTGGGGTCTTTCGTGTACGTCCCGCCGGACAGTGAGAACCGTTGTGCTGCCCGTATGTTCGCCCCGGCGATCGGGGTGACCGAGGATGTGGCCAACGCCAACAGCAGCGGGTGCCTCGCCGTCCACCGCCTGGCCACCGGCCGACCGGGCGAGCTGGTCGTCGAGCAGGGTGACGCGCTCGGGTGCCCGTCGTCGGTGCTTGTCCGGGCTGCACGTGACGCCGGCGGGCACATCGTCACCCAGGTCGGGGGCGTGGCCCGCGTCCGTTCCTGACCGTGGCCCGGGTCCGCGCTGTGGATCGGGCCAGGACCTCGCGATCCGCCCGATCGCCCAGCGCGCGTTCAGCTTTCGGGCAGGATCGCCCGGCACCGTCGAGTCCACGCGAAGCCCACCACGAGGAGCAGAACGATGGACACCCAGACCTACGAAGCCCCGCCGACGAACCCCACCGAGCCGGCGCCCGCGCAGACGTCGGCGCCCACGCCGAAGGGTGGCGTCCGGGCCAGGATCGCCGCCGGCGTGCTCGCGCTCGCCCTGGTCGGGGGTGGCACCTGGGCCGTCGTCCATTTCGCCGGCGACGGCAGCACGTCAGTCGCCGGCTCGCAGACCGCGAGTGGCCCGGGCGGGAACGGCCAGATGCCCGGCGGGGCCGCCCCGGCCAGCGGCACGATCACGGCGATCGATTCGAGTTCGATCACCGTCAAGTCGTCGTCCGGGACGAGTACCACCTACACGCTGGCCGACGACGTCGCGGTCGAGAACGACGGCACCACGGCGTCGGTCTCGGATCTCGCGGTCGGCGACACCGTGGTGGTCCTGACCGGTGCGGGCCCGAACGCGGGATCGAGTTCCGGCAGCACGACCACCGACAGCACGACCACCGACAGCACGACCACCGACAGCACGACCGCGACCCGCATCCTGGCCGGCACGTCCGCGACGGCCGGGCCGGGCCAGGGCGGTCAGGCGCCGACGGGTCAGGCGCCGTCGGCGGCGACCACTCAGAACGGCCAGTCGTCGTCGACGACCTGAGGCGGGTCGAGGACGGAGGCGGCCAACGTCCGGGCCTGCTGGACGTAGGCCGCCTCCGCCGCAGTCAGACCCTCGTCGTCGGCGGCGTCGTCGAGGACGCGGGCCGCCCGATGGAGCGCGTTTCGTTGCTCGACGGTGAGTTCGGGCCGACCGTCGGCGATCCAGCGCCCGGCTACGGACCGCACTGTGCGGTCGGCCTTCTCGATCCCCGGCGAGAGCCCGGGTGGGACGGGTGTGCGCGCGTGGTACCGGAAGGCGCGCATCGTGGGGCTCGCCCGCGACGGGTAGACGCCCGGCTCCCCCCGCGGCGGCTTCGGGCGGCGTCGCTCGTAGGCGGCGGCGAGCCGGTCCCGGAGCACCTGCCAGACCATTGAGGCTCCACAGCCGATGCCTGCGACGATCCCGCCCGTCGCGAGTACCTCGAACTCGCTGTTCAGCGGGTCGACGGTGGCTTCGGGACGGGCGGTCGGGTCCTTACGGGCGATCGTGTACGTCTCGCCGACCGTGACGGAGAGCGGGCACTCGGAGATCACGAACTCCCTCGGGAAACCCGCGCGGGGTTCGGTCACCCGGTAGGTGTCGAGGGCCTCCGTCTCCTCACTCTTGTCGCAGGTGATCTCGTCGGGGCCCGGTGTGCTCGCGACGACGACCGCGTTCTCACGGGGCACGCCGCGGAAACCCCAGTAGTCGAACTGGGCCCAGCCGAGAACCATGACCCCGAGGAACAAGCCGAAGCCGACGGCGATGCTCACCCGGGGGGCGGCGTCCAGCACGCCGGTGGCCAGGTCGAGGGCCCGGGCGACGAAACCCCGAACACCTCGGGGCGGTTCGCGTCTGCCGCCCGGCCTGGTCACGCGTCGAACCGTAGCCGGGCAGGCTGAGCCGGTGCTCGCGACCCCGGCCGCCGCCTGGTCGCCACCGCGGTGCGCGACCTCGTCGTGGGAAGGCCCCGACCTGCAGCTACGTGATCTGCCCGTCGATCACGGTCTGGTCGGAATCCGCCCGTGCTTCCCGTCGATCGCCGTGGGCGGCGTGGCGGTCGCCGGCGGCCCCGTCCCGGTCGTCGCGAGCGGCTCGGCGATCGGCATGGGCGGCGCGCCGATCTCGCGCTCCGGCCCGGCGGGCGTCACGCCCGACGTGTATGGCCTCCTGCGCCGTCTCGAGAAGATCGTCGAGATCAGCTCTGACCGCTGCCCAGGTCAGGGGCGCGAGCTCGGCTGACAAGCGGTCGCTGAGCCGCTGGACGACGAGCTGCATCTGCTGGAGTGACGCGTCGTCCACGGCGTCGGACGAACGGTCACGCCGGGCGGCGAGGCTGTCCCGTTGACCCGCGGAGTCGTCACGGTCCTCGGCGACCTGATCCCGGTCGGTGGCGGCACCGTCCCGCACGAGGGCGGCCTCGTCCCGGCCTCGCCCTCGCGCGTTCCTCTGCTCGGCGCTCTCCCGGCCTCGAACAGACATGCTCCCTATGCTCCACCCTCCGTCAATCGACCGGTCCCTATCCGCCTCCGTACTCGATCAAGGGTTGACCGGCTCCACAGGTACTCCATAGCGTTACTGGTGGGTCACGGCGCGGAGCCGGGGCACGACTCGGGGAGGCACGCCATGACTCGTTCCCGGTTGATGCGAGCGGTGATCGCGCTCGTCGCCGTCGTCGGCATGGCGGTCCTGGCCGCCACCCTCGTCCCGGACGCCACCGCGGTCGCCTCCGCCAAACAGGCTCCGGTGCTGGTGCTGCGGGTGCACGCGCCGACGGCCAAGGCGTTCAAGGCCCTGCGAAAGAACTACGACCTGCTCGAGAAGCGTTCCGGCGATGACTATTTCGTGCTCGGTGACGCGGCCGTGCAGAAGTCCTTGAAGGCCAAGGGGTATCGCGTCAGTGTGGCCGACACGCTCGCCCCGCTGAGCCCGGCGCCCACGTCGACGCTGCGTGCGGCGGCGACCTACGCCACCTTCTACGGCGGGTACCACACGGCGGCGGCCCAGCAGCAGCACCTGCGGGACGTCGCCGCGACGTACCCGACGCTGGCCACCGTGGTCGACTACGGCGACTCGTGGCTGAAGACGAAGAACCGGGGCGGCAACGACCTGCTGGCGATCTGCATCACGAAGAAGAACGCCGGCGACTGTGCGCTGAACCCGAACGTGCCCAAGCCGCGCTCGGTCCTCTACGCCGCCATCCACGCGCGCGAACTGGCCACGGCGGAGATCGCCTGGAACTGGATCGACTACCTGACCCAGGGCTACGGCACGAACGCCGCGGTCACGAGTCTGCTCGACACGACCGAGCTCTGGGTGATCCCCGTGGCCAACCCCGACGGCCGCCAGATCGTCGAGTCCGGTGGCAACTCGCCGTACTACCAGCGCAAGAACGCCGATGATGCGCGCGGCAACTGCCGCCGCCCACCGACGTCCTCCAACCAGTACGGCGTCGACATGAACCGCAACGCCACGTTCCACTGGGGCGGCGTCGGGTCGACGAACACCGCCTGCGCCCAGGAGTACCGCGGCACGTCGGCCGCCTCCGAGCCCGAGACCGCGGCGCAGCAGGCGCTGTTCAACAACCTGTTCAAGGACCAGCGCGGCCCGAACATCACCGACGCGGCGCCGGCCACGGCGACCGGCACGTTCATCAGCTACCACTCCTACGCCAGTCTGACGCTCTACCCGTGGGGTGACACCACCAACGCCGCCCCCAACAAGACGAAACTGAAGGCGTTGGCCGACCGCATGGTCGCAGCCAGCGGCAGTGGCTACACGACGGGACAGGGCCCGTCGATCCTGTACGGCACGAGCGGGACGACCGACGACGACATGTACGGCCGGCTCGGGGTCGCCTCGTTCACGACCGAGCTGGGCGCCGCCAACACCTCGTGCGACGGGTTCATGCCGCCGTACTCGTGCGTGGGGTCGCGGTTCTGGCCGCAGGAGCAGAAGGCGCTGATGGTGCTCGCCCAGGCCGCCGCGGGGCCGTACCGGTAGGGCTCAGCGCCGGGACGACGGTGCCGCGCGCAGGTGGGCCCGCTCGCCCTGGGTGCCGAACAGGCTGAGGAACTCGGCGGGTTCGCCGTCAGCGCCGCCGAACCAGTGCGGCGTGCGGGTGTCGAACTCGGCCGCCTCGCCCGGGGTGAGCACGATGTCGTGCTCGCCCAGCACGACCCGGAGCCGTCCGTTCAGCACGTAGATCCACTCGTAGCCCTCGTGGATCTTCAGGTCGGGGTGGCGACGCCCGTCGCCGGCCGGGATGACGATCTTGTAGGCCTGGATGCCACCCGCCCGCCGGGTCAGCGGCAGCATCGTCATCCCGTTGGCCTGCAACGGTTTCAGGTGCACCCGCGGATCGCCGGTGGCGGGGGCGTCGACCAGTTCGTCGAGCGTCACCCCGTAGGCGCGGGCCAGCGGCAGCAGCAGCTCCAGGGTGGGTCTGCGGGAACCGGATTCGAGCCGCGACAGAGTGCTGACCGAGATGCCGGTCTGCTCGGCCAGGTCGGTCAGCGTGATGTCCCGGGCCCGGCGCAGCTCCCGCAGGCGCGCACCCACCCCGCTGAGCGTCGTCTCGTCGTCCATGCTGGGAGTTTGCCAAATCGGCAAGCGTGTTTGCCAGGCCCGAACGGGTCGGCGCAAGCTCGAACCATGAGCGATGAACTGCAGGACGGGTACGAGGTCGTCGTCGTCGGCGGCGGCGCCGCCGGTCTCAACGGGGCGCTGATGCTGGCCCGGTCGCGCCGGTCGGTGCTGGTGCTCGACGGCGGGCAACCTCGCAACGCGCCCGCGCAGGCGGTGCACGGACTGTTCGCCCGCGACGGCGTGCCACCCGCGGAGCTGCTGGCCACCGGCCGCGACGAGGTCCGCCGCTACGGCGGTCAGGTGGTCGAGGCCCAGGTCGAGGACGTCCGGCCGGACGACGGGAGCCCGGTGCCTGCGTTCGTCGTCCGGTTGGTCGGGGGTGAGGAGGTCGGCGCGCGGCGCGTCCTGGTCGCGACTGGTGCCGTCGACCGGTTCCCCGAGATCCCCGGGCTGGCGCAGCGGTGGGGGCGCGACGTCGTCCACTGCCCCTACTGCCACGGCTGGGAGGTGCGCGACCGAGTGATCGGCGTCCTGGCCACCGGCCCCGCGGCGATGCACCAGGTGCTGCTGTTCCGCCAGCTGTCCGAGCACGTCGTGCTGCTGGCCAACGGTCTGGACCTGCCGTCGGACGAGGCGGCCGAGCACTGCGCGGCGCTCGGTGTGCGAGTGGTGCACGCGCCGGTCGCGCAGGTGCTGGTGGACGACGACGCCCTGGTCGGCGTCCGGCTGGCCGACGGGTCGCGGGTCGAGCTGGGCGCGGTCGCCGTGGCGAGCCGGGTCGAGGCCCGCGCCGACTTCCTGGCCGGCGTCGGGGTGAAGGTCGTCGAGCACGAGAGCGGGCTGTTCAGCCACGTGCCGAGCACCGACGCCTTCGGCCGGACCGCGGTGCCCGGGCTGTGGGTGGCCGGCAACGTGACCGAGCCCATGGCCCAGGTCGGGGCGTCGGCCGCGGCCGGGGCGATGGCCGGGGCCCAGATCAACATGGAGCTGGTGATGGAAGGCGTGCAGCGGCTACGGATGGCACCCTGAACCCCGAAGCATCCGCGACAGGGAGGCACAGCATGCGGCGCACCGTCTTCGACTCCGACCACGAGTCGTACCGCCGGACCATCCGCGACTTCATCGAGGCGGAGGTCGTGCCCCACTACGAGGAGTGGCTGGCCGCCGGGCAGGCCCCGCGGGACTTCTACTACAAGCTCGCGGAGCTGGGCACGTTCGGGATCGAGGTGCCGGAGGAGTATGGCGGGGCGGGCATCGCCTCGTTCAAGTACTCGGCGATCCAGACCGAGGAGACGGCGCGCGCCGGGGTCTCGTTCGGCGGGTCCGGGGTGCACGTCGGGCTGTGCCTGCCGTACCTGCTGAAGCTGGCCGACGACGAGCAGAAGAAGCGCTGGCTGCCGGGGTTCGTGTCGGGCGAGACGATGTTCGCGATCGCCATGACCGAACCGGGCACGGGCTCGGACCTCGCGGGAATGCGCACCACGGCGAAGCTCTCGGACGACGGCCGCCACTACGTGCTGAACGGCGCCAAGACGTTCATCACCGGGGGTGTGCACGCCGACCGGGTGATCGTGTGCGCGCGCACGTCGCCGCAGAAGGAGGACGACCGACGGTTCGGCATCTCGCTGCTGGTCGTCGACACGACGCTGCCGGGCTACTCGGTGGGCCGCAAGCTGGACAAGCTGGGGCTGAAGACGTCGGACACGGCGGAACTGTCGTTCGTCGACGTCAAGGTGCCGGCGGAGGACCTGCTCGGCGAGGAGAACAAGGGCTTCTCCTACCTCGGCCAGAACCTGCCGCAGGAGCGGCTGGCCATCGCTTACGGCGCCTACGCGCAGGCCGCGGCGGCCGTGCGGTTCGCGAAGGCCTACGTGCAGGACCGGAAGGTGTTCGGGCAGGCGGTCGCCTCGTTCCAGAACACCAAGTTCGAGCTGGCCGCCTGTCAGGCCGAGGTCGACGCCGCGCAGGCCGTGGCCGACCGGGCGCTGGAGGCGCTGGACGCCGGGGAGCTCACCCCCGCGGAGGCCGCCTCGGCCAAGCTGTTCTGCACGGGCGTCGCGCACCGGGTGATCGACCGGTGCCTGCAGCTGCACGGCGGGTACGGGTTCATCAACGAGTACCCGATCGCGCGGCTCTACGCCGACGAGCGGGTCAACCGCATCTACGGCGGCACCGACGAGGTGATGAAGATGATCATCGCCAAGGACATGGGGCTCTAAACCAGGAAGACGGCGTGGTCGCCGAGGCTGTCCACCCACTCGGCGGCCTCGGCGCCCATGACGAAGGCGGCGGTCGCGTAGACGTCGGCCCACAGCAGGCTCGGCCCGATCACGGTGGCCGACAGCAGGCCGGACGCCGCCGGGCGGCCCGTGCGCGGATCGTCGAGGTGGGTGCCGCGGGCGGCCGTACCGGACGTCGCGACCGCCCCCGTGCGCAGCGGCACCGTCACCAGCGTGCGGGTGCGGTCGCGCGGGTCCTCGATCGCGATCCGCCAGGGCGGGGTGTCGGTCCGCGTGCACCGCACAGCGACGTCGCCGCCCGCGTTGACCAGCACGTCGTGCCCGTCGAGCCGGGTGGTGAGGACGTCGAAGGCGCGTTGTACCGCCCAGCCCTTCACCAGCCCCGTCGGGTCGAAGGCCCGGTGCCCGGCCGCGTCGGGCAACCAGGCCGAGAACGCTCCGTCCGTACGGGTTTCCGCCTCCGCACAGAGTGCGGCGACCTCGCGCACCCGGGGGCCGGCGTCGTCCAGGCGCAAGGCCCCGCGCCGGATCCTGCTGACGGCGCTGTCGGGGCGGTAGGTGCTGAAGACGGCGTCGTCGTCGCGCAACGACGCGAACAGCCCGGCCACGGCCCGGGCCACGGCGGGCGTGCGGGCCTGCGGCCCGCGCACGTGCACGCTGACCGGTAGCCCCATCACCTGTTCGACGAAGGCCTGCCGCGGCTGGGCGGCCAGGCCGGGGACCGCGGTCGCCGTCGTCACAGCCCCGCCTTGTCGATGGCCGACTGCAACGACTGGATGTAGCCGTTGCTGGTCACGGTCGCGCCGGAGACGGCGTCGATCTGCGCGCTCTGGGCCGCGACCGTCTCGCTGTTCAGCTGCGGGATGGCGTAGGCGTTGATCTCCTGGTCGCGCGAGTTGTCGTTCGGGTAGACCACGGCCTGCGACTTCGTGATCTTCCCGTCCTTCACGGTGATCCTCACCTGCACCGGCCCCCACCGGGTGTCGGCCGAGTCGCCGGTGAACGAGCGGGTCGTGGACGTCGAGGTCGTCGAGCCGGAGGACGAGCTGCTCGAGCCGGTCGAGTGAGACGGGGTCGAGCCGGAGTCGGTCGAGCCGGCACCCGAGTCGTCGGAGCCGGTCGAGTCGTCGGAGCCGGTCGAGTCGTCGGAGCCTTCGGAGTCGGAGGCCGCCGAACCTATGGACGTGGAGTCCGGTGACGCCGACGCGTCGGGGTCGGCCCCGGTCCCGGTGTCCGTCGGGGTGTCCGCGCCCGAGTCCGTGGTGAGCGCCGCGGACGCGTGCGGGTCCAGGCTCGTCCGGTAGCTGAGCAGGAGGACGAGCGCGCTCAGCGTGCTCATCGCGGCGAAGACGATGCGCCTCACCAGGTGAACCTCTCTTCGTGGATGTGCCGCTCGGGGACCCCCGCGGCGCGGGCGGCGCGGTGGGCGGCGGCCATCCAGCCGTCCGCCCCGCAGATGTAGACGTCGTTGCGCGCGATGTCGGGGACCAGCTGCTGCAGCGCCCGCGCGTCGTCCAGATGGCCGGCCGACGCGGGAAGCCAGGAGTCGCGGCCGGGGACCCGGGGACCGGTGGCGAAGAAGACCCGCGCCCCGAGATGCTCGGCCAGCTGTTCCAGTTCGGCCCGGAACACGAGGTCGGCCTCGTCGCGGGCCCGGTAGACGAAGGTGACGTCACCAGGGCGCTGCGGCATCTCCTCGAGCATGGCCCGCAGCGGGGTGACGCCGATGCCGCCGGCCAGCAGCGTCACCTTCCGCGCGGTCCGGGTGCCGCCGTGCAGCCGGCCGTAGGGGCCCTCGATCATGACCCGGGTCCCGGGCCGCAACCGGGTGAGGCTGCGGCTGCCCTCGCCGAGGTCCTTGACCGTGATCCGCACGTGTCCGTCCCGCGGCGGGGCGGACAGCGAGAAGGGGTGACCGCGGGTCCACCCGGTGCGGCCGAGGAATCGCCAGGTGAAGAACTGCCCGGCCGCGACGGGTAGCCGCTCGAGGCGCCGACCGCGCATCCAGATCGAGACGACGTCGGGGCTCTCCTGCACGACCGCCACCACGCGGAGGCGGTGGCGCAGCGTCCGGTACAGCGGCAGCCCCACGCGCCAGACGAGCACCGAGGCCACGGCGGCCGCCCACAGCGTCCACCAGTAGACGGTGGCCCAGGGGTGGAGGAGGAACTCCTCACCGGTCCAGAGCTGATGCGGCAGAGCGAGTCCCGCGCCCAGGTAGGCATAGAGATGCAACAGGTGCCACGACTCGTAGCGGCGCCGCGCCCGTGCCCGGCGCAGGCTGGTGACCGCGATCATGAGCAGGAGGGCCGTCCCGGCCAGGGCCAGCAGCATGGCCGGGTAGTCGAGGACCAGGTCGACGAACTCGATCACCACGTTGGCCGAGTCGATCCCCGTGTAGCCGACCGTGATGAGCACGACGTGCACGACGAGCAGGTTCAGCGACGTGAAGCCGATCAGCCGGTGCCGCCGGGCCAGGACGTCCTGCCCGTAGGCGCGTTCGACCATCGGGATGCGGGCCATGAGCAGCACCTGCACGAGCAGCAGGTAGGCCGAGACCAGGCCGGTCAGGCGGCCGAGGCTGGCCAGGGCCGCCGTCGAGTCCCTGCTCAGTTCCTGGACCTGGGCGTCGGCCAGCCACAGGCTCACGACGACCACCAGGCCGGCCCAGGTGGCTGCTCCGACGGCGTCGCGCCACCACGAGGGGCTGCGCCGGGCCGGTCCGGAGCGCCGCGCGGCGGCCACGGTCCGGCGCGAGGGCAGGGGGACGCGGGCGCCGGCCGCAGCCGATTCGGGGGTGGTCGTGCTCAAGGGGCGGACTCCGTAACGGGGCTTTCGCCGGGTGCGAACGCCACGATCGGCACAGCATTCACGACGGATCTGAAAGCTGCCTGAGTGGATGATCAAGAGCGCCTCAAAGAGACAGATAGTTGAAGTATCAAATTCTTGCTACAGTGTCCGCATGCGCTCGATCTTCGACCCCGAGGTGCCCGGTGGTGCCTACGACGCGTTCTTGCCCGACGCCCTGGTGCGGGCTGCGGCCCAGCGCGACTGGGTGCCGTCCGACGGGCCCCTGCCCGCGCTCTACCTGAGCCACGGCGCCCCGCCGCTGTTCGACGACGGCCCGTGGCTGCGGCAGCTGTCCGACTGGGCGCTGGGCCTGCCCAAGCCGAAGAACATCGTGATCGTCTCCGCGCACTGGGAGACCGCCCCGCTGGCCATCTCCGCGCCGGCCGCGAACACGCCGCTGGTCTACGACTTCGGCGGCTTCGACCGCCGCTACTTCGAGATGCAGTACGCCACCCCCGACGCCACCGCGCTGGCGCACCGGCTGGCCCGGGCCATGCCCGACGACGAGCCGCTGCACCTGCACCCCAGCCGCGGCCTCGACCACGGCGCCTGGGTGCCGCTGATGGCGATGTACCCGCTGGCCGACATCCCGGTGCTGCAGCTCAGCCTGCCCACCCACGACCCGGACAAGCTGCTGGCCATCGGTTCGCGGCTGCGCGACCTGCGGGCCGAGGGCACGCTGGTGGTCGGCTCGGGGTTCATGACCCACGGCCTGCCGTTCGTCACGCGGGACATGCTGTTCGGCAAGGTGCCCGCCTGGTCGAGCGACTTCGACGACTGGGCGGCCGACGCCCTGGCCCGCGGCGACCTCGACGAGCTGGCCGCCTACCGGCACAAGGCCCCGGGGATGCCGTACGCGCACCCGACGGTCGACCACTACATCCCGCTGTTCGTCACCCTGGGCGCGGCCGAGAAGCCCGACGCCCCGGTCACGACGACGATCGACGGCTACATGATGGGCTTCTCGAAGCGCTCGTTCCAGACCGCCTGACGCGCTCAGGCCAGTTCGAGGGCGCCGTCGGCCGCGAGCCGGACCGCGACGGGGGAGTCGATCTCGCCGACGAAGGCGCCGTCGACCAGGTCCCGGAACCCGATCAGCGCCGGACCGTCGGCGGTCGTCACCAGGTGGGCCGCGTACAGGGTCGGGTCGGCCAGCGGCCGGGCAGCGGTCAGGTCGAACGGGCCCAGCGGGCCGCCGGCCGGGGCGCTCCACATCCCGGTGGCCGGGGTCGCGGCCCGGCGCTCGTCGTCCAGTTCGGGCGGCAGACAACAGAAGACGAGCACCCAGCGTCCGTCGACCCGCACCGTGTGGGCGACCTCGAGCTGACCGAACCCGGCCGGGGCGGTGAGCGGCGGCTGCACCTCCCAGTCGAGGAGGTCGGCCGAGCGGGCGTGACCGATCGTCCCGCGCTCCAGCGTCCGGCCCGTGCGCAGGCGCGCGGTGATGAGCATGTGCCAGCCGTCGCCGCCGGGGTCGCGGAACACCCACGGGTCACGCCAGGCCTCCTCGCGCCACGCGCCGAGCTCGCGGGTCTCGTACCAGCGGGGGTCGGCCTCCAGCAGGGCGGCGCCGCCGGCCTGCCGCGGATCGCGGTGCCAGGTGAGCAGGTCGTCCGACAGGGCCCGCCCGATGCGCTGCACCCGCCCCCCTTCGGCCCGGGACACCGCGCTGTAGAACAGGTTCCAGGTGCCGTCGTCGCCCCGGACCACGGATCCCGTCCAGGTGGCCAGGTCGTCGAAGGCCGGGCCGGAGGACGGGTGCAGGGCGTCGGGCAGGACCCGCCAGGTCTCGAGGTCGGGGCTGACCGCATGCCCGATGCGGGCGTTCCAGTGCCGGTCGTCCGGCGCGAGCGACCGCGGCGCCCGGAGGAAGAACAGGTGGTGCTCACCCCCGTCGCCGGTGTCGAGCGGCCAGCTGTCCCACACCCAGGCGTCGTCCAGTCGCAGCACCGCCTCAGTGTGCCTGGGACCTCGCCAGCATCTCGAGGACTTCGGCGGTCGTGCCGGTCTCGCCGAGCCGTGGGAAGAGCCGCTCGACCGAGTGCCGGTGCGACTCGGCGCTGCGGTCGGCCATGGCGTCCGTGGCCAACGTGACGTGGTACCCGTGCTCGTGCGCCTGCCGGGCCGTCGACTCCACGCCGATGCTGGTCGCGATGCCACCCAGCACGATCTGCGTCACGCCGCGCCGGCGCAGGTGGACGTCGAGGTCGGTGCCGTAGAAGGCGCCCCAGTTCCGCTTGGTCACCACGATGTCGCCGGGCCGCGGGCCGACCGCCTCGTCGAGCACGTCCCAGCCCTCCGGGCGCGGCCCGGCCGCCGGTGCCTCGGTGCGGCCGACCGGCGCGTCGCCACCGTCGGGTGCGAAGGACACCCGCACCAGGACGACGGGCAGCCCGTGGGCGCGGAAGGCGTCGGCCAGTTCGGCGGACCGGGCGACGACGTCGGCGGCGTTGAAGGGTTCGGTAGCCGAAGCCGTGATGCCCTTCTGCAGGTCGATGAGGACCAGGGCGGTCTTCGGGTCGAGGGCGCTAAGGGTCACGGAGCGGTCCTTTCCGGGGACGGTTCGGCGGCGGGTCGGCCGATCCTGCGCAGCGACGGGTCGGACAGGCACACGAACAGGACGAGGGCCGAGGCGCCGGCCATGAACAGGGCCAGTCGGTGCAGGCCGGCGGTGTCGATGCCGTGGTCGAAGAACACGGCGGTCGCGGCCGAGGAGACGATCGCGCCGAGATACATGAACGTGCGCAGCAACCCGGCCGAGGCGCCGAGCCGGGCCCGGTCGGCCTGGTGGTACAGCGCGTTCTGGTTGGCCAGGCTGGTCAGGCCCTGGGGGAGCGCGAAGATCACGCCGACACCGAGGACCAAGCCCACGGGGGTCGAGGCGCCGAGGGTGAGCAGGGCCAGGCACCCGGCCAGTTGCGCCGCGCCGCCGACCAGCAGCTTCCACCACACCTCGGGGCGCCGCCCGGTGAGTGTCGTGACGACGATCGCGACGCCGAACACCGGCAGCAGCGCGAGCCCGGCCACCGAGGCGCTCAGCCCCCGGCCGGCCTCCAGCCACTGGGTGTACCCGTACAGGAAGGCATACGAAACCGTGTAGCTGAGCAGGGTTCTCACATAGGTGGCGACCAGCGGTGCGTTGTGCAGCAGGCCGAGGGCCGGGCCGGCCCCGCCCGCCCGAGCCGCGCGGTCGCCGTCCCGCTGCTCCCGCGGCAGGTACAGCGAGCCGAGCACCAGGCAGGTCAGCGAGAGCGGCACATTGACGGCGAACAGGGTGCGCCAGCCGCCGACATCGATCAGCAGCCCGCCCAGCGTGGGCCCGACGACGGCCACCGTCTGGGTGGAGACGGACAGGACGGTGAGCACACCCGCCGGGCTCTCGTCGCCCGTGCGGTCACCCTCGCGACGGATCATCGTCATGGCCGCCGGGAAGCCCGCGCAGGTGCCGAAACCCAGCACCACGCGGGCGATCACGAGCGTCGGCAGGTTGGGGGCGAAGGCGCCGAGCACGCCCGCCACCCCGGTCAACGCCGTGCCGAGCAAGTACAGGCGGCGCGGCCCGAACGAGTCGACCAGGCGGCCGACCACCGGTTGCCCGACGGCCGTGGCCAGGTACAACCCGGAGACCAGCCAGGCGGTCTGGGCCGGGGGCGCCCCGAACGCGAGCCCGATCGGCACCAGGGCCACGGCGATCATCGAGGAGTTCACCGGGTTGAGCAGCGCGCCGAGGATCAGCGGCGCGAGCAGCCGGCGGTCGAACCGGCCCTCGGGCGCCGCCGTCCGCGGCAACAGCACGTCGAGCGCCGTCACGGGGTGACCAGGCGTTCCAGCAGGGCGATCGCCTCTCGCACGGTGGCCCGCTCCGTCTCGTCGAGACGTTCCTGCATGGCGTGGGCCAGCCACTCGCGACGCGCCTCGACGTCGCCCTCGGCCCGGGCCCGACCCGCGTCGGTGAGGGTGACGAGCCGGCTGCGCCCGTCGTCCGGGCTCTGCTCACGGCGCACGAGACCTTTCTGCTCCAGCGCGGCCACCACGGTGGCCATCGACTGCGGGCGTACGCCCTCGGCGGCGGCCAGCGCGCTCGCCCCGGCCGGGCCCTCCTTGTGCAGCCGGGTCAGGGCGGCGGTCTGGGACGGTGTGAGGTCGCTGTCGCGGGCCACCTCGCGCATCCGGCGGCGTAACCGGCTGAACAGCGAGCGCAGCTCCAGCCCGGCCCGGACCGCCGATTCGGTCGGTGCCCCGGTAGGCGTGGCGGTGTCCATGCCCGGGACCGTAAAGTGCACAGTCAAAACTGTCCAGTTGAAACTGAACACTCTTGCCTCGGGCGCAAACCGGCATCAAGGTGAGCCTCCGGGCGCGCGAACCGCCGCCCGGTCGGCGACGTGGGGGTGGGCGGCTGTGTGGTCCGGACGACGGGTGTTCGCCGTCCTGGTGCCCGTCGCCCTGGGGGCGTCGCTGCTGTCCGGAGCCGGCACCTACGTCGTGCGCAGCACCGTCCCGGAAGCGGGCGGCCAGAGGTCGTCGGGCACCCAGCCCGTCGTGGCCAGCCACGCCGAGGCCGTCGCCGTCACGCCGAAACGGTTGCTGCCCAAGGTCCCGCTGAGCACCGAGGGCTCCTACAAGTTCATCCACCGGATCTCCAAGACCAAGCCCGTCACCTGGGACCCGTGCCGCACCGTGAAGATCTACGTGAACCCGGCGAACGGTCCGTCCGACGCGGTCTCGCTGGTCAAGTACGGGGCGGCCAGGCTCCGGGCGACCACGGGCATCGACTTCCGCTACGCGGGGCAGACCAAGAAGTCCCAGAAGCGGGCCATGAAGGGCGCCCGGGACGGGGTCTGGGTGGGCTTCCACACCGAGTCCTCCGACCGCACGCTCGCCGGGGCCACGGTCGGCTACGCGGGGGACGACGTCGACGGCGCCACCAAGGCGGACGCGAAGTACTACAAGGGCGCCGTCGTGCTGGAGAGCGAGACCTTCAAGACCCTGCGGGCCTACCGGCAGACGTCGATCGCCCGGGCCATCGTGATGCACGAGTTCGGTCACATCGCCGGGCTCGACCACGTGAACGACCCGCACCAGCTGATGTACCCCGAGACGACCCGCGACCAGCTCACCTACGGGGGCGGCGACCTGCGGGGTCTGGCCCTTCTCGGCCGGGGGACCTGCCGCACCTCCGTGTAGGCCGTCCGGGCGAACGCCCCGCAGGAAACGAGTCCGCGGGCCGAAGGGATTTCCGGGCTCGACCCACTCACGACATCGGGAGTGGTGTGAGGAACGGCGTGACG
This sequence comes from Spongisporangium articulatum, assembly GCF_044465595.1. Taxonomy (NCBI): domain Bacteria; kingdom Bacillati; phylum Actinomycetota; class Actinomycetes; order Kineosporiales; family Kineosporiaceae; genus Spongisporangium; species Spongisporangium articulatum. The sequence goes on from NZ_JBITLV010000002.1 coordinate 616,934, forward strand.
CACGGCAGGCGGGCACTCGCGGGTGCCGTGCTCGGCGGTGCCCTGCTCGGCGGTGCGTTCGGTGGAGCGGTGGCCCTCGCGGCCCCGGCGTCCGCCGTCACGCTCGACGCCAAGATCACCCTCCCATCCGTGAAGGTGCCGGCGAAGGTGCGCGTGCCGAGCCCCGACGTGAGCACGCCGTCCACCCCGGCCGTGCCGACGATCAAGCCGACGGTGACGCCGACGGTTCCGGACACCCGCCCGGACGTCCCGTCCGTCGACCGTCCGCCGGTCCCCGTCCGCACCGAGCCGGGCGCGGAGGTGGACGTGGACGTGGACGTGGACCCGACCACCGGGGACGGCGTCACCATCGATGGTCCCGACCCAGGTCGACCCGCGGCGCCGGACGCCGAGGGCGTCACGGTCTCGACCCGCCCGACGGCCGGATCGGCCCCTGTCGCCGCCTCCGCCGGGGCGGTCCGCGACCACCGCCACGGTCAGCGGGTCGTGGCGCTGGAGTCGGGCGTGACCGGCGACGACGAAGGCGTCACCGGTGCGGCGAGCACCGGCGGGGAGGCCGGCACGATCTCCGACCAGTTGGTCTCCGCGGCCCGGGGGATCGGGCCGACCAATGGCGGTGTGCTGGTGGCGATCGGCCTCGCCTGGGCGGCCTGGACGTTCATGCAGCGCCGCCGGCGCCTGGCCCGCGAACGCCGCCGTGCCGAGGAGAACACGGGCTTCCTGGCCGGCGTCGACTCCGACCTGACGGGTGCGTCGGGCCTGGTCGAGCGGGAGCCGGCCGCCGTACGCTGATCCGTATGACCCCGCAGGAGCTGGCCGCGCTCGCGCACCTGCGCCGGGCCCGCGACCTGATGGACCGCGAGTACGCGAAACCCTTGGACGTCCCCGCGATGGCCCGGGCCGCGTACATGTCGCCCGCGCACTTCTCCCGGCAGTTCCGCGCCGCCTACGGCGAGACCCCGTACGGCTACCTCATGACCCGGCGGATCGAGCGGGCCAAGGTCCTGCTGCGCCGGGGCGACCTGAGCGTGACGGACGTCTGCCTGGCGGTCGGCAGCACGTCGCTCGGCTCGTTCAGTGCCAAGTTCACCGAGCTGGTGGGGGAGAGCCCGAGCGCCTACAAGGCTCGCGACCACAGCGAGTCGGCGGTCGTCCTGCCGTGCATGTCGCTGCTGCGGGAGCGGCCGGTCCGGCGGACCCCCTCGGAGCTGGCCCGCGAGTCGAGCCGCGAGTCGAGCCGCGAGTCGAGCCGCGAGTCGAGCCGCGAGTCGAGCCGCGAGTCGAGCAGGAACGAAGAAGCCCTGGCTGACGTCGTCCCCTAGCGTTGCGGGCATGGACATCCAGCTCTCGCACTGCTTCGTCACCGTCCACGACCCCGACCTGGCGATCGCGTTCTACCGCGACGTGCTGGGCCTGGAGGTCACCGCCGACGCGTCGAACGGCGGCCACCGCTGGGTGACCGTGCAGTCGCCGACCCAGGCGGGAGTCCAGATCGTGCTCACCGAACCGCACGGCGGCCGCTCGCAGGCCGACGGCGATGCGCTGATGGAACTGCTGACGAAGGGCTCACTGAACGCGGTGGCCTTCGCCACCGATGACCTCGACGGGCTGTTCGAGAAGGTCCAGGCCGCGGGGACCGAGGTGCTGCAGGAGCCGATGGAGCAGTTCTGGGGTCAGCGGGACTGCGCGTTCCGGGACCCGAGCGGCAACATGATCCGGATCAACGAGAAGCGCTGACCTCTGGTGCGGCGGGCGGCGCCGGCTCGGCGCCCGGGCGCCGGTCGAGGAACCGGCGCTCGACGAACCGGTACGACAGCGCCGCGCACGCCAGGGTCAGCGCGAAGGTCAGCGCGATCTGCGCGGCCCAGCGCAGCCCGGTGTACTCGCCGACCAGCATCATGAGCGGCAGGTGGAACAGGTAGAACCCGTAGGAGATCCGGCCGAGGCCGACCAACGGGCGCAGGGACAGCAGCCGGGTGATCGGTCCGGGGCCCGCGGCGAGGGCGACCACCAGGGCGCCGGTCAGCAGGGCGACCGCCATGATCTGCGCGGGCATCCAGGTGCTCATCCCGGCGGGGCCGATGGTCAGGCCCAGCAGGCCCAGCCCGGCGAGGGCCACGACCGGCACCCCGAGCGGGAACCACCGGGAAATGCCCACCGGAAAAGGCTTCTCGCGACCGGCCAGCCAGGCGGCCACGGCGCAGCCGAGCAGCAACTCCCCGGCCCGCGTCCAGGGCAGGACGTACGTGGCGGGTGGCCCGCCGGCCCGCGGCTGGGTGGTGAGGACCAGCAGCAACCACGAGACCGTCGTCCCGGCCAGCGCCCACCGCAGGACGGAACCTCCCCGGCGCAGCACGAGAATCAGCACCAGCGGCCAGATCAGGTAGAACTGCTCCTCCACCGCCAGGCTCCAGGTGTGCAGGAACGCGCCGTGGGTGTCGCCGGTGAACCCGGCCACCAGGTCCTGCACGTAGAGACCCGTGTACAGCGCCGTGCGCACGTACCCGGCCGCGGTGCCGCCGTCGCCGAAGAACGGTGCGAAGAACGCGCAGCCCACGAGCAGGACCAGCAGGGCGGGGTAGAGCCGGCGCGCCCGCCGTACGTAGAACCGGCCCAGGGCCAGGCGTCCCGCGGCCGCCCATTCGCGCAGCAGGATCGTCGTGATCAGGTACCCGGACAGCACGAAGAAGACGCCGACCCCGATCCAGCCGCCCGCCAGCGGCCCCCAGCCGGTGTGGGACCCGAACACCGCGAGCACGGCCAGCGCGCGCAGGCCGTCCAGTTCGGGTCTGTACCCCACCCGGTCCCATGAGCGGGACGTCCCGCGCGGGTCGATCTTTCGCAACATTGCGCCCGACGCTAGGCGGCCGCCCCTGAGAGGTCGCTGATCCAGCCTGAGAGGTTGCTGAAAGAGCAGGTGGCCGGGCGCTAAAGGCCGGTGGCCCGGCCGCCGACGACAGGGGAGTGGACGTCCCACAGCGTGCTCGTGCCGCGGTCCGCCCGGGCGAACTCGCGGCCGTCCACACCTGGCTGCACCTGGCCGACGCGCTCGACCTCGTCGAGCTGACTCTCGCGCTGGCCGACCTCCTCAACACGCTGGACCCGGAGTGGGAGCCGGCCCCCGACCTGCGTCCCCGCGCCCTCCTGTTGGCCGGGCGCCCCGGTGCGGCGGCGGAGGCCCTGCCGAGCGGCGGGTTCCCGGACGCCGGACCGCTGAGCTACGAGGCCTGCCTGCAGGCCGCGGTGTTCGCCGCGCTCGGGGACGACGAGGCCTACCGGCTGCTGCAGGCGGCGGTCCGCGAGACCACCGACGCCGGACCTGCGCCGGTGCACCTGATGTACCTGGCCGCGACGGCTGCCACGTCGCGCGGCGACCACGCGGTCGCCGACCCGCTGTGGGTCCAGATCGCCGAGCTGGAGCCCTTCGTCACCGACTATGCGGCCGCCCGGTTCGTGGCCGCTCGCGTCGCCGCCCGGACCGGTCCGGGCCGCGACCGGGCCACCCTGCTGCGGGCTCTCGCCCGCCGGCTGGACCACCTGGTGCCGGCGAACTCCGACCCGGAACCGGTGCTCAGCGTCGTCCGGCTGCTGCGGGAGCGCGGGGACGACGCCGGGGCGGCCCTGTTCCTCCTGGCCGCCTACCGCCGGGTGCCGGTGCCGTCGACGCCGTTGCGCGACCTGATCGCCGAACTCGGCCCACCGATGCCGGGCCGGCACCGCTGGCGGAGCGGCTGGCCGCGGATGGACGGTCCGGATCGGGCTGCGCGCCAGTGGATCTCGGCCCGCGACGTACCTCGCGCGCGGGCCCGCAGCTGGTCGTTGCCGCTGCTCGGCGCCGGCGTCGGGCTGTACCTCGGGCTCCTCGGCATGACGGGTTACCTGCAGCACTTCGACGGGGTGCCGGTCTGGCGCCAGGCGCTGACCTGGGTGCTCGGCCTGGCCGTCGCGCCCGCGCTGGGCTGGCTGTCGGTCCGCCGGCTGGTGCGGGTGTGGCCGGGCCTGCTGACCCGCCGGCTGGCGCCCGGGCCGGTGACCTCGGCGCCGGAGCCGCCCGCGCTGGCCGACCTGGCGGGGTGTCAGTGCCTCAGCGTGCGCGCCCTGCGCGGGCTGGGCGGCGACCGCTACGCCGCCGAGCACCTCGTCGCGGCCGACAGCGGGTTACCGGTCGGGCGGCTCGCCCACCCGGTGCGCGTGCTGGCCTGTCCGAACACGGGCATCCTCTGGCTCGCTGTCGATTCCGTCACCGGGGCGACCATGCACCTGCTGCGCGGCGTGACTCCCTAGCCGAGGACGTCACGGAGCAGTAGGGCACCGACGGCCACCGACAGGACGACGGCGCCCAGCACGATCGCGTCGGGCGCCAGCCCGCGCCGGGGCAACCGGTTGGCGCGGATCGCCGCATCGGCCGCCCGGTAGCGCCACCACCCCGTGAGGTGGCACGCCAGCCCGACCGCGATCAGGCCGAGAGAGATCGACTCCTGGGCGTCGAGCTGGTTTCCGAACTGGAACGTCGCCACCCCGGCGGCCTGCAGCGCGAGCCCCGTACGCAGCCAGGCCAGCAGGGTCCGCTCGTTGGCCAGCAGGAAGCGGGCGTCCGGGTCCCGACGGTCGGCGGGGTCGTCGTCCACGAACGCTGGTCTACCGGACGGCGAGGCCGTCCGCCCTCCGTGACGCGCGGAAACCGTGGCTTGCCGAGCTGGTCGCCGTTCCGTGGCCTTACCTGCCGCGCTATGCCCTGCTTGCGGGGGTGGTCAACCGACCAGGAGGCCATATTCACCCCCACAAGCGGGGCATAGCAGCGTGGTGAGAAATGTTCGGAAGCCCGTGTCCGGATCGCGGGTGGTCGTTCGACGGGTGGACGAGGCAGGGTGAGGCGCCCGGCCCGAACCCCGAGGAGGGACCCACGATGCAGTTCCTGACGATGATCCACGCCCGCGAGGACCAGACCCCGCCCACCCCCGAGATGTACGAGGCGATGGGGGAGCTGATCGAGAAGTTCGCCGCCGAGGGCGTCTTCCTGTCCGGCGGCGGCCTGCTGCCCAGCAGCGAGGGCGCGACGATCGCGGTGCGCGGTGGCGAGGTGATCGTCTCCGACGGCCCGTACGCCGAGGCCACCGAGGTGGTCGGCGGCTGGGCCGTCATCGAGGCCGACTCCCTGCAGCACGTGGTCGACCTCAGCCGGCAGACCCTCGACCTGCACCTCAAGTACATGCCGGGCTGGGAGGGCTACTCGGAGATCCGTCAGATCGCCGGGTAAGGCTCGACAATGGGTCCGTGGACTACGCGGACCTCGATGCGCACGCCGCTGTCACGGCGGTGTGGAAGGCGGAGTCTCCTCGGCTGGTCGGGTCGTTGCTGCGCACCACGCGCGACCTCGACCTGGCCGAGGACCTCGCCCACGACGCCCTGGTCGCGGCCCTCGAACAGTGGCCGGCCCACGGCGTCCCCGCGAACCCCGGTGCGTGGCTGACCCAGGTCGCCCGGCGCCGCGCGATCGACCACTTCCGGCGGGCTCAGGTCCGGGTCCGCGTGGAGGACCGGCTCGGTCGCGACCTGGCCGAGGAGGAGACCGCCGTGCCCGACTTCGCGGCCGCGCTCGACCACGTCGAGGACGACGTCCTGCGGCTCATGCTCGTCTCGTGCCACCCCGCGCTCACGCCCGAGTCGCAGGTGGCGCTCACCCTGCGGCTGCTCGGCGGGCTCAGCTCGAAGGAGATCGCGCGGGCCTTCATGGTCCCCGAGCCGACCGTGGTCCGCCGGATCACCCGGGCGAAACGTGCTCTGGGCGAACAGCTCGACCCCTACGAGGTGCCCGACGGTCAGGAGCGGGCCCGGCGACTGCCCGCCGTCCTGCACGTGATCTACCTGATCTTCACGGAGGGGTACGCGGCCACGGCCGGCGACCACTGGATGCGCTCGGCGCTGTGCGACGAGGCGCTCCGGCTCGGCCGCCTTGTCGTCGACATGTTCCCCGCCGACGCCGAGGCGCACGGCCTGCTCGCGTTGATGGAGCTGCAGGCCTCGCGGGCCGACGCCCGGGTGGACGACGACGGCGACCCGGTGCTGCTCGCCGACCAGGACCGCACGGCCTGGGACCAGGCGGCGATCCGGCGGGGGTTGGAGTCGCTCGGGCGGGCCCTGACCCTGCCCGGCCCCGGCGCGTACTCGGTGCAGGCGGCGATCGCGGCCACCCACGCGCGGTCGGCCTCGATGGAGGCGACGGACTGGCCGCGGATCGCCGGGCTCTACGACACGCTGGCGGGGATGACCCCGAACCCGGCCGTGCGGCTGAACCGGGCCGTCGCGCACGGGATGGCCGACGGGCCCGCGGTCGGGCTGGCCCTGGTCGACGAGCTGGTCGACGAGCCCGCGTTGCGGGAGAACCACCTGCTGCCGAGCGTCCGGGGCGACCTGCTGGCGAAGCTCGAACGCGGGGCCGAGGCCAGGCTGGAGTTCGAGCGAGCCGCCGCGCTGGCCCGCAACGAGCGGGAGAGGGCGCTGTTGTTGCGCCGTGCCGCCGAACTGGCCTGAAAGAATTCTCAGCGGCACCGTGTCGAGAACGGCCCCGCCCGTTCGTCCAGGTGGTGAGGTCGGCGATCGTCGCCGGCCCGGACCACGGAGGTTGACCATGGAGCAGTACGTGCTCGGGATGTACCAGCCCGACGGTGAGACCCCACCCGCGCGGTTCCTCGAGGAGGTCATGCGGCAGCTGGGCGAGCTGAACCAGGAGATGGTCGAGGCCGGGGCGTGGGTGTCGAGCCTCGCGCTGCACCCGGTCAGCGCGGCCACGGTGGTGAGCTCGGCCGACCGGGCACCGGGCGGTGACGTGGTGGTGACCGACGGCCCGTACGCCGAGTCCAAGGAACACCTCGGCGGGTTCTGGCTGATCCAGGCGCCCGACCTCGACGCGGCCCTCGGGTGGGCCGAGCGCATCGTGAAGATCACCACGCTGCCGATCGAGGTCCGGCCCGTGCGGCTGACCATCACGGTCTGAGGCCCGTTCCCTCGTGCGGTCGGGCGACGTCGAAAAGGTCTTCCGCGCGGAGTACGGCCGGGCCGTCTCCGTGCTCAGGAGCTACCTCGGCGACCTCGACCTCGCCGAGGAGGCCGTGCAGGAGGCGTTCGCCGCGGCGCTGGAGCGGTGGCCCACGACCGGGCCGCCGCCCAGCCCGGCGGGCTGGATCATCACCACCGCCCGCCGCCGGGCGATCGACCGGTTGCGCCGCGAGGCGGCCCGCGGCGACAAGGAGGCGCGGGCGCAGGTCGAGGTGCTCGACGTGCCGCAGTCGCCGGAGTCGGCGGGGGAGGAGGGCCCGGTGGACGACGACCGCCTGCGGCTGGTCTTCACCTGCTGCCACCCCGCGCTGAGCCCGGCCTCGCAGACGGCCCTCACCCTGCGGTTGCTCGGCGGGCTGACGACGGCCGAGATCGCCCGCGCCTACCTGGTACCGGAAGCGACCATGGCGCAACGGATCTCGCGGGCCAAGGGGAAGATCCGGGATGCGCACATCCCCTACCGGGTGCCCCGGGAGGCCGACCTGCCCGGCCGGCTGCGGGGCGTGCTGGCCACGGTCTACCTGATCTTCAACGCCGGCTACTCGGCCGCGTCCGGCGAATCGCTGGTGCGGGCCGACCTGTGCGCGGAGGCGATCCGGCTGGGGCGGGCGCTCGCCGAGCTGATGCCGGACGAGGCCGAGGTGCTGGGGTTGCTCGCGTTGATGCTGCTGGTCGACGCACGGCGGGCGGCGCGGGTCGGGGACGACGGCGTGCCGGTCACGCTGCCCGAGCAGGACCGCTCGCGCTGGGACCCGGCGCGCATCGCCGAGGGCCTGGCGCTGACGGCCCGCTGCCTGCGCCGCCGCCCCCTGGGGCAGTACGCGGTACAGGCGGCGATCAACGCCGTGCACGATGTGGCCGCCTCGGCGGCCGACACCGACTGGCCCCGGATCGTGTCGCTGTACGACGTGCTGCTGAGGCTGGCGCCGACTCCCGTGACCGCGTTGAACCGGGCCGTCGCGGTGGCCGAGGTCGACGGACCCGCGGCCGGACTCGCCCTGGTCGACGGGCTGGAACTGCCTGCCTACCAACCGTTCCACGTCGTGCGGGCCGACCTGCTGGCGCGCCTGCGCCGACCCCACGAGGCGCGGGCCGCCTACGAGGCGGCGCTGGCCCTGACCGACAACGAACCCGAACGGGCGTTCCTCACCCGGCGGCTGACCGCCCTCGCCCGGCCCTGAGCCATGAGCCGAGCTGCCGGGACCCGGCGGCGATGGCAGGGTGGGGCCGGACCTGTCCCCACCCCCAGCGGAGGCCACGCCGTGCAGGCACAGAACCTCGGGCTCGTGCTGCCCGCCGCCGACGTCCCCGGTGCGGCGGAGTTCTACACCGCGCACCTGGGGTTCACCGCTCACGTCGTGCTGAGCTGGTACGCGAGCCTGGGCCACCCGGACGTACCGGGCGCGTTCGTGGACCTGGTCCGCACCGGGCACCCGGCCGCCGGAGCCGCGCAGGCGCCGGCCGGCGGCGCGCGGGGTGTGATGCTCGCCCTGCTGGTGGCCGACGTGGACGCCGAGTACCGCCGGTTGCGCGCGGCCGGTCTCGAGCTGCTGACCGAGGTCACCGACGAACCGTGGGGGCAGCGGCGGTTCCAGCTGCAGGGCCCCGACGCCGTGGTCGTGGAACTCGTGCAGCGCACGGCCCCCGACGCCGAATGGCTGGCCGCCAACCCCTGACCGGGCTCGCTCAGTTGACCGCCGCGGGCGTCCCCCGGGTGACGGACAGCAGTTCGGCGTACGTCAGCGGGAACACCGTGTGCGGGTGGCCCGCGGCGGCCCACAGGGTCTCGTACTGGGCGAGCGACTCGTCCACCACCGTCTCGACGGGCGCCGGGTGACCGGTGGGCGCGACCCCGCCGATGGCCTGCCCGGTCGCGGCCCGCACCGCGTCGGGCGTCGCCCGCTCGATCCGGCCACGGCCCAGACGCTGTGCCAGGAGCGCGGTGTCGACCTTGTGCCGGCCGCTCGTCATCACCAGCAGCGGGGCGCCGTCGCACAGGAACACCAGGCTGTTGGCGATGGCCCCGACCTCACAACCGAGGGCCTGCGCGGCGGCCGCCGCGGTACGGGCCGAGTCGGGCAGCACCCGCACCTCGCCGAGCACCCCGGCGGCCCGCAACGCCTCGACGACGGGTCGGCTCCGTTCGGGCAGTTCGGACGGTTCGGTCACGACAGCACCCCTTCCGGGTCGTACCGGTGCCGGACCTCGCTCAGCCGCATGAAGGTCTCCAGCGGCCAGTTGGCCGCGTACTGCTCGGGCGGCAGCGGCTGCCCGTTGAAGTTCACGTTCTGCACGGGGCTCGTCCACGCCCGCAGCTCGTCGACGATCTGCTGCGCCTCGGCCGGCAACGCGTCGCCGACCTCCGCCGGGTCGATCCCCACGACGGTCACGACGTAGTCGGCGCCGCGCCCGCCCACGGCCGACCCCTCGGGGACGTCGCGCCGGCTCGCGGGGGAGCCGACGTGGCGCAGCTCGATACCGCGCAGAGGGCTGTCGCCGCCCGGCCGGTGGTCGAGCAGCACCGACGCCACCTCCCCGTCGGCCCGTTCCAGCAGGAGGCCCCGGACCCAGCCCGGACCGGGCGCCGGCGGGTCGCTGTGCACCTTCGCGATCTGGGCCACGGGCAGGACGCCGAGCTCGTCGGCGAACACCTCGGCCGCCTCCCGCAGCGGGGCGGCCAGTTCCGCCCCGCGATCGAGGTCGGGATGCACGAACCGGATGCTCAGGAACACGCGGTCCCGCAGGGGCGGCGGCAGCTGCTCAAGGTCGGGGAACCGGACGACGACGGCGCTGGAGGTCGCCTCGGGGTCGCAGCTCGCCGTCCAGTCCAGCCACGCGCGCAGCGCCGGTTCGACCGCGTCGGCGCCGAAGAGCAGCGAGCCGCCGTACACCTCGCGCAGCTCGACCAGCCGGAGCCGGACCTGCGTGACGATGCCGAGGCCGGCCTTCCCGCCGCGCAGCGCCCAGAACAGTTCGTCGTGCCGCTGCGCGTCGACGTCCAGCACCTCGCCGGTGCCGGTCACGACCTGTGCGCCGACGAGGTAGTCGGAACTGAACCCGTGACTGCGGGCCAGGGGGCCGAGCCCGCCACCCAGCAGGTAGCCGGTCACGCCCACGGTGGGGGAGGAGCCCGGCACGGCGAACAGGCCCTCGGCGGCGGCCGCCTCGACCAGTTGCGCCCAGCGCACGCCCGGCCCGACCGTCGCCGTGCGGGCCTGCGCGTCGATCTCGACGCCGGTCAGGCGCCGTGTGGAGACGAGGAGGCCCTCGGTCACCGGCACGTCCCGGTGGCCCGTGGCCATGACGTGCAGCGCCAGGTCGTGCCCACCGGCGAACCGGACGGCGGCCGCCACGTCCGCCGCCGACCGCGCCGCCACGACCAGGTCGGGGGTATGGGTCAGGGATGTGTTGAAGCCGGCGGTCTCGGCGTCGTACCCGTCGTCGCCGGCCACCAGCACCGGACAGTCGACGGCCGCGCTCAGTTCCCTCTGCAGCTCGGAGGCCATACGCAAGCCTTTCACTTCGGCGGGAGGGTCTCCACGAACGCCACCCCGCGCGCGACCCACTCGGCCAGCGCGGCGTCGTCCTCGACCGCCTCGGGCGGCACGACCACCCAGCCCCGGGGCGTGCGGTTGGCGTTCATCTCGAACGGTCGGGTGTCGGCCCGGGCGATCAGTTCGTCGAAGTCGGCCGGGTCGATGCGCACCAGGAGCCCGTGCTTGACCAGGCCGCAGGCCATGTTCCCGTGCAGCATCATCCCGACGCCGCCGAACATTCGCTTCTCCACCACGTCCCGGGTGCCCAGCTGCGCCCGGATGCGGCCCGCCAGCTCCTCGTCGTACGCCATCTCAGTCCTCTCGCTCGAACTCGGCCCGGACCCCCAGCAGGCGGACCGGACCATGGTCGGTGAACCGGCTCAACGCGACCTGCACCCGCTCGTGCAGCACCGCCGGGTCGCGGGTCGGCGGCCGCACGACGATGCTGCGGGTCGGGGTGAAGAAGTTCCGGTAGCGCACCTTCACGCCCAACCGGCCCACCGGGCGCTCGTCGTCCGCGATGTCGGCCAGCACCGCCTCCAGCAACAGCACGACCTCGGCCCGCACCCGCTCCCAGTCGGCGATGTCCTCCTGGAACGTCACCTCCCGGCTGCGCGAACGGGCCACCCACGGGTCACCGACCACGGGCGAGGTGTCGGACCCCAGCGCGATGCGCCGCAGCCACGGCCCGATCTGCGGGCCGAACTCACCGGCCAGCACGTCGTCGTCCGCCGCCGCCAGCTGTCGCACGGTCGAATACCCAAGCGGCGCGAGGCGTTTCGCCGACCGGTCGCCGATGCCGTGCAGGCGGCTGACCGGTTCGTCGCCGAACAGGGGCATCCAGTCGGCGGCGGTGATGGTGTAGACGCCGCGCGGCTTGCCGAGGTCGGTGGCCATCTTGGCCATCAGCTTGTTCGGGCCGATGCCGACGCTCACGTCGAGCTGGGTGGCTTCCCGCACGCGCGCCTGCAGCTCGCGGGCGAAGCCGACCGGGTCGTCGGTCTCGACGCCGAGGAACGCCTCGTCCCAGCCGATCACCTCGACCACCGCGCCCTCTCCCGCCGGACCGACAAGCGTCTTCAGCGTGGCCATCACCTGCGCGGACACGGCCTCGTAGTGCGGCTTGTCGACCGGCAGGAACACGCAGTCGGGGCAGCGCCGGACGGCGACCTTCAACGGCAGGCCGGACCGGACGCCGAGCGCCCGGGCCTCGTAGGAGGCGGTGCTGACCACGGCCCGCTTGGTCGGGTCCCCGTCACCGCCCACCACCACCGGGCGGCCGCGCAGCTCGGGCCGGCGCAGCAGTTCGACCGCGGCCAGGAACTGGTCGAGGTCGGCGTGCAGCACCCAACGGGCCATGCGCGCGACCATACTGACCGGCACCGACACCCTGCGGTGATCATGCACAAACGCAGGTTCCGCCCGACCGTCGGAGCCCTTCTCCGTGCTCGAACCTGCGTTTGTGCATGATCACCGCAAGAAAAGAACAAGCGAGTTGTCGATCCGGCGCACCCGACCGCGTCGGGATGGTGTGGGCCCGACCGGCGGGCCCGTCCGAAGGGAAGAATCCGATGGCCCAGTACCTGATCCTGATCTACGAATCCGAGGCCGCCTACGCCACGGCCACGCCGGACGTGTACGGCGAGATCATGGCCGACCACGAGAAGTTCCAGGCCGGCCTCGAGGCGCTCGGCGTGAAGATGCTCGGCGGCGAGGCCCTGCAGGCGACGGCCACGGCCACCTCCATCCGGGAGGGCGGCGTGACCGACGGGCCCTTCGTGGAGACCAAGGAGGCGCTCGGCGGGTACTACCTGATCGAGGCGCCCGACCTGGACGCCGCGCTCGCCGCCGCCAAGACCTGCCCGGCGCGCTTCGGCGGGGTCGAGGTCCGTCCGATCATGACCTTCGAATGAGCCGATGAGCTCGCCGGCGCAGGCGGCCCCCGCCGAGGTGGCCGCCGCCGTCGCCGACGCGCACCGTCGCGAGTGGGGCCGGGTCCTCGCCGCGACGGTGCGCGTCACGCGCGACCTCGACCTGGCCGAGGAGTGCGTGCAGGACGCGTTCGCGGCTGCGCTCACCGCCTGGCGGGACGGCGTCCCCGACCGGCCCGGGGCCTGGCTCACCACGAGCGCGCGGCGCCGTGCGCTCGACCTGCTGCGCCGGGCCGACGTGGCCCGACGGGCCCTGCCCAAACTCGTCGACGATCCGTACTCGCCCGGCCCGGAAGAACTCTCGGCCGACCTCGCGGACGACGGGAGCGGCGACTACCCGGACGAGCGGCTACGGCTGGTGGTCACGTGCTGCCACCCGGCGCTGGCCCGCGAGGCGCAGGTCGCTCTCACGCTGCGGCTGGTCTGCGGCCTGTCCACCGCCGAGGTGGCGCGCGCCTTCCTGGTCCCTGAACCGACCATGGCCGCGCGGATCACCCGGGCCAAGAAGAAGATCGCGCTGGCCCGGATCCCGTACCGGGTGCCGCCCGCCGACGAACTGCCGCAGCGCGTCGAGGCGGTGCTGGGCGTCGTCCACCTGGTCTTCACGACCGGCCACGCCGCTCCCGCAGGGGAGGAGCTCGTGCGCCGGGATCTCGTCGAGCGGTCCTACGACCTGGCCCGCATGCTGCGCCGGTTGTTGCCCGGGAACGCCGACGTGGCCGGGCTTCTCGCCCTCGTCCTGCTCACCGACGCGCGGCGCGCGACCCGGGTGGCGGACGACGGTCGCCTCCTGCTGCTGGAGGAGCAGGACCGCTCGCGCTGGGACGCCTCCGCCATCGCCGAGGGCGTGGCGCTCGTCCGGGAGGCGCTGACGTCCCGGTCGGGCGGGCCGCCCAGCCGGTACGCGCTACAGGCCGCGATCGCCGCCGTGCACGCCGAGGCGCCGTCGTGGGACGACACCGACTGGCGCGAGATCCTCGCCCTGTACGGGGTTCTCGCGCAGGTGTGGCCGTCGCCCGTGGTGGCGCTGAACCGGGCCGTGGCGGTGGCCATGGTGCACGGTCCGGCCGCCGGCCTGGCCGCGGTCGAGGCGTTGGACGACGAGCCGCAGCTGGCCGGGTACCCGTACCTGCCGGCGACGCGCGCCGACCTGCTGCGCCGGCTGGGCCGGGTGGGGGAGGCGGCGGCGGCCTACCGGGTGGCGCTGGAGCTCACGGCGGGCGGTCCGGAGCGGGCCTTCCTCGCCCGACGCCTCGCAGAGTGTGACGGAGGGTAGAGTCCGCTCACGAAGCGTTAGCGTGAACTTGAGTGGGAGGGCGTTCATGCGGTTCGGTCGGCTCTGCGCGGGCGCAGTCGCGCTGTGCCTGGCGCTGGCCGCCTGCGGGGGCGCCCAGGGCGGCTCGGCCGGCCCGGCCGGCGATGGCGAGGCCGCGCCCGTGCAGCTCAGCCCCGCCCAACTCGTGTCGGCCGCCACCGACAAGGCTCAGGGCCTGTCGACGGCCAGGTTCACGATGAAGGTCGCCACGCAGCTGGACACCCTGAACATCCTGATCGACGCCGCGGGCCGGGTGGACACGTCGACCCTCTCGCTCGTCATGACGTCGAAGGTCCGGTTCGGGGGCGACACCCTCTACATGCACAAACGCGTGGTCGACGGGATCTTCTTCGTGGAGGGGCTGCCCGACATACCGGGCTGGGTCCGCGTCGACCCCGACGACCTCGCCGGCGGCCTGCACATCGGCCTGGACCTGGGTCAGGCCAGCGACCCCACCGGCATGTTCGCCCTGATCAGCGCGCTGAGCGAGGACGTGCACGAGGCAGGGGGCGCGACCGTCCGCGGCGAGCACGTCACCCGCTACACCGGCACCCTGAACGTGGCCAAGGCGATCGGTGCGGCACCGTCCGACTCCGACCCGCTGCGGAAGCTGGAGCAGCAGGCCCGATCGATGGGTTTCACCACGGCCCCCTTCACCGTCTACGTCGACGACCGGGGCCTGCCGGCGCGGGTCCAGCTCACGATGACGTCGTCCGGGACGGCCGACTCCCTGGTCTCGAAGGTCACGACCACCCAGGACTACTACGACTGGGGCGTCCCGGTGACGGTGAGGGTGCCCGCCGGAGCGAAGCCGATGGATCAGCCGCTGGACCTGCTCAAGTGAGCAGGCCCCGGACGTAGTTGGCCTGGCCCGCGTGCTGCAGGTCGTCGGACAGCACGCTCACCAGCCGCACGCCCAGCGTGACCGGCGGGTCCCAGTTGTCGTCCACCACGGTGTCCAGCCCCTCGTCCGTCAGGGTCTTCAGGAACTCCTGCGTCGCGGCGTGCACCGCGTCGAAGTAGCCCGTCAGCAGTTCGGGGCCGACCCGCACGGCCAGCACGTCGTCCGCGCTCTGCCCGTATCCGGTGGCCTCGTCGTCGAACGGCAGCCCGAAGGTCCTGGCCCAGCTCGTCGTCCAGACCTGCTCGGTGCCCGCGACCTCGGCGACGTGGTCGTCCTGGACCCGGGTCAGGTGCCAGACCAGCCAGCCGATGGTGTTGCCGCCGGGCGCCGGTGGGGTGGAGAGCGTCTCGACGGTCAGGCCCTTCACGGCCCCGTGCACCAGGCCGGGCAGGCGCCCGAACGACTCGACCAACAACTCACGTGTGTCCATGCCTGAGAGGTCTACTCCACCGGGACCCGCCCGCAAGCGGGATAGCCTGGGTGGCGTGACGGAGATTTCGGGTATCGACCCGGCGGCGGTCCCCAGCGGCACCGGCTGCGCCGACTGCGACGCGCTCGGCGGCTGGTGGTTCCACCTGCGCCGGTGCGCGCAGTGCGGGCACATCGGCTGCTGCGACTCCTCGCCCGCCCAGCACGCCAGCGCCCACGCCCGGGAGACCGGCCACCGGATCGTGCGCAGCTTCGAGCCGGGCGAGGACTGGTTCTGGGACTACGTCACCGAGGACTACTACGACGGGCCCGCGCTGGCCGACCCGCAGGCGCGCCCGGCCGGCCAGTCGGTGCCGGGCCCGAAGGAGCGCGTACCGGCCGACTGGAAGCAGCACCTGCACATGTAGCGGTGCGGGGTGGACGCGCAGGTCCTGGATACGGCGGGTGCGGCGCGGTAGGAACGAACGGTGATCGACCGTGACGGCCTGGCCGAGTTCCTGCGACAGCGCCGCCAGGCCCTGCAACCCGAGGACGTCGGCCTGCCCCGTGGCCCGCGCCGCCGCACGGACGGCCTGCGCCGCGAGGAGGTCGCCGCCCTGTGCCACATGTCGGTCGACTACTACGCCCGGCTGGAGCGGGGCACCGGGCCGCAGCCGTCGGAGCACATGATCGCCTCGATCGCCCAGGGCCTGCACCTCACCCTCGGCGAGCGCGACCACGTGTTCCGGTTGGCCGGGCACAACCCGCCGGTGCGTGGCTGGACCGGCGAGCACGTGGGCCCCGGGATGCTGCGCATCCTCGACCGCCTCGACGACACGCCCGCCGAGATCGTGACCGAGCTCGGTGAGACGCTGCGCCAGAGCCCCCTGGGGGCCGCCCTGCTCGGTGACGCCTCGACCCGCTCGGGGCCGCAGCGCAGCATGGGGTACCGGTGGTTCACCGATCCGGCCGCGCGGGCGCCGTACCCCGCGGACGAACAGGAGGTGCTCGGGCGGGTCTACGCCGCGGGGCTGCGGGAACTCGTGACGCTCCGCGGGGCCGACTCGCCCGCGGCGCGCCTGGCCGACCTGCTGCTCGCGCGCAGCGTGGAGTTCGCGGCGCTGTGGGCCCGGCACGAGGTCGGGGTGAAACCGCCCGAGCTGAAGCGGTTCGACCATCCGAGCGTCGGCCGGCTGGAGCTGAACTGCCAGACCCTGCTGGACCCGGACCATTCGCACCGGCTCCTGGTCTACACGGCGGTGCCGGGCAGCGAGAGCCACGAGAAGCTGCGGCTGCTGTCGGTGATCGGCACCCAGACCCTCAGCTGAGCGGACCCGGAGGGGTGGACCGGCAGGGCACGGATACGCAGGCCCTTCATCCGGAACCCGGCCCGTCCCAGGCTGGACCTCGGACCAGGCCCCTGGACGGAGGGGCCGTCGAGCTGAGGAGAACCCGTGCCACGCACCGACGATGATGCCCTGTCCGACTTGAGCGGGAAGCTCGCCGTGGTCACCGGGGCCAGCGACGGGATCGGCCTGCAGATCGCGACCCGGCTCGCCGCGGCGGGCGCCGAGCTGGTGCTGCCCGTGCGCAACCCCGCCAAGGGCGCGGCGGCCGTCGAGACGATCCGGGCCCGCACGCCCCGGGCCCGGGTCGTCACCGCGCCCCTCGACCTGTCGTCGCTGTCCTCGGTGGCTGCCCTCGTCGACGACCTGATCGCCCAGGGCCGGCCGATCGACATCCTGATCAACAACGCCGGCGTCATGACCCCACCGCATCGGCAGGTCACCGCCGACGGGTTCGAGCTGCAGTTCGGCACCAACCACCTGGGACACTTCGCGCTCACCCTCGGGCTGCTCTCCCTGCTGCGCGCCGGCCGGGCTCGGGTGACCCATCAGACGAGCATCGCCGCCCGCCGGGCCTCGATCCACTGGGACGACCTCGACGCCGAGCGCGACTACGGCAACGGGACGTGGGCCTACGCCCAGTCCAAGCTCGCCTGCGCCCTCTTCGCCCGCGAACTCGACGTGCGCAGCCGGGCCGCCGGCTGGGGCCTCAGCAGCAACCTCGCCCATCCCGGCGTCTCGCCGACCAACCTGCTCGCCGCCCAGCCCGTTCTGGGCCGCTCGCGCGACACGAACGGCCGGCGCCTGGTCCGGCTGCTGTCGCGGCTCGGCGTCGTCGGGACCGTCCCGACCGCCGCCGGTCCGGCGGTGCTGGCCGCCGCCGGACCCGACTCGCGGGGTGACCAGTTCTTCGGGCCGAAGCGCACGGTCGGCGGGCCGCCGGTCCAGCTGGAGTTCTGGGAACCGATGCGCGACCTGGACGACGCGCACCGGCTCTGGGAGGAGTCGGCGCGCCTCGTGGGCCCGAGGTTCGCCGTCCCCGCCTGACCGGGCTGCTCGCCGGCCCGCTACCTGACGTGCCGGTGGTCACCGTCCACGCCAGGATGCCGCCATGATCGAGGCCACGGCGGACGTGCGGGCCCAGCTGCGCGCGGATCTGCGTCACCGGCTGCGCCCCATGACCGGGCGCGACCCCGACGAGCGGGGCCGCGCCACGACGCCCGTGGAGCTGCTCTACGACCTCACCTACGTCATCGCCTTCGCCGTCGCGGCCGAGCAGCTGGCCCACGGGATCGGCGAGGGACACCCCGGCGCGGCCGTCGGGGCCTACCTGTTCGCCGTCTTCTCGGTCACGTGGGCGTGGCTGAACTTCACCTGGTTCGCGTCGGCCTACGGCAACGACGACGCGCTGTTCCGGGTGGCGACCCTGGTCCAGATGATCGGGGTGGTGGTGCTGGCCTTCGGCCTGGCGCCGAGCTTCGCGGCCGCCGCCGAGGGGGCGCCCCGAACCATCCGCTGATGGTGGCCGGCTACGTGGTGATGCGGGTGCCGCTGATCGGTCTCTGGTTACGGGCCGCCCGGGAGGACCCCGAGCGCCGCCGGGCCGACATCGGCTACGCCCTGGTGATCGGTCTGGCCCAGGTGGGCTGGGCCGGCCGGTGGTCAGGGCGCGTCGCGGTGCTCCAGCGGATCGGGGATCGGTTCGGCCACGACCTCCTGGCCGAACAGGTTCCGCGAGTGACGGCGGGGCAGCGTGTGGCCCTTGAAGTACTCGGGCGCGAACCGCGAGTAGATCACCATCAGGACCACGCCGAAGGCCAGCGTCCCGATCCCCAGCACGAACACGCTGCCGATCCCCGCGATCGACGTCTCCCCGTAGTTCGGGTCGGCGTACTGGAAGCAGGCGATGACGAACGCGGCCAGCAGCAGCAACCCGCCCAGCAGGGGCGCGACGCCTCGGAGCAGGAGCGTCCGCCCGCTCGTGAACAGGTCGTGCCGGTAGAACCAGGCGCACGCGAAACCGGTGAGCCCGTAGTAGAAGGCGATCGCCAGGCCGAGGGCCGAGATCGAGTCGGCCAGGACGTTCTCGCTGATCAGCGTCAGCCCGACGTAGAACAGGATCGACACGCCACCCATCCACAGCGTGGAGTCGACCGGCGTCTGATGCTTGGCGTGGATGCGGGCGAAGTTCGTCGGCAGCGCCTTGAACGAGCCCATCGACAGGGACGTGCGCGCGGTCGGCAGGATCGTCGTCTGGGTGGACGCCGACGCCGAGGTGAGCACGGAGATCACCAGCAGGGCCTCCATCACGGTCCCGAACGCGCCGCTGCCGAACACGTTCGCGCCCAGCGCCTGGAAGACGTCGTCGGAGTTCTCCGGGTTGCCGAGCCCGATCCCCGACGTGCCAACTCCGGCGAAGGCCACGGTGGCGGTGCTGACGATCGCGTACGTGGCCAGCAGCAGGAGGGTCGACAGGACGGCGGCCCGCCCCGGCGTCGTCCCCGGGTCGTCGCTCTCCTCGTTCACCGCCACGGCCGTGTCCCAGCCCCAGTAGATGAAGACCGCGATCAGCGTGGCCGTGACCATCCCGTTCAGGGTCAGGCCGCCGGGCCACAGCCAGCCGAGGCTCGGGTGCAGTGAACCCTCCGGCGCGTCGCCCGCGTAGACCTTGCCGAGAGCGATCACCGAGAAGATCACCAGGACGACGACTTCGGTGGCCAGCAGGCCGTACTGCAGGCGGGCCGAGACCTCGATCCCGCGGTAGCAGATGTAGGTCATGACGACGATCCAGACGATGCCCGCGACCGTCGTCCACAGGGAGCTGTCGGCCAGGCCGGCCGCGGAGTCCCAGCCGAACACGCCCATCAGCTTGAAACCGTAGGAGCCGGCGATCTGGGCGAGGTTGGCCATCACGATCACGTCGGCGGCGATGATGCCCCAGCCGCCCATCCAGCCGACCCACGGCCCGAAGGCGCGGGCGCTCCACGTGAACGTGGTGCCGCAGTCGGGTTCGGCCTTGTTCAGCTCCTGGTAGGCCAGCGCGATCAGGAACATCGGGACGAACGCCAGCAGCATGATCGCCGGCGCCTTGACCCCGACGATGCCGTCGCCGTCCGTCGTGGCCACGACGAAGCCGAGGCTCGCGGCCAGGCTGTACGCCGGGGCGGTCGAGGCGACCCCGACCACGACGCTGGAGAGCAGCCCGAGGGCGCCGCCCTTGAGGCCCTTGCCCGCCGCCTCGTCCCTGGACGGGCTCTCGCTGATCGCACTCATGATCGGAAGGTACGCCCGGGCAACAGAGTCTGGGAAGGGTCAGCGGCGAGGCTGCACGAGCCCGCTCTCGTAGGCCAGGACGACGGCCTGGGCCCGGTCCCGCAGGTCGAGCTTCGTGAAGATCCGGCTGACGTGGGTCTTCACGGTCTGCTCGCCCAGCACCAGCTCCGCGGCGATCTCGGCGTTGGACAGCCCGCCGGCGATCAGCTGGAGCACCTCGGTCTCCCGCGGGGTGAGCGAGTTCAACCTCGGGGCAGGGGCTTTGGTGGACGACGGGCGCCGGGCGAACTCCTCGATCAGCCGCTTGGTCACGGTCGGGGCGAGGAGGCCGTCGCCGGCGGCGACGATCTGCACGGCCCGGATCAGCTCGTCGCCGCGCGCGTCCTTCAGCAGGAAGCCGCTGGCCCCGGCCCGCAGCGCCTCGTACACGTAGTCGTCGAGGTCGAAAGTGGTCAGCATCAACACCTTCGGCGGCCGGCCCAACGGTGAGGCCATGATCCGGCGGGTCGCCTCGATGCCGTCCAGGGTGGGCATCCGGACGTCCATCAGGACGACGTCGGGCTCCAGTCGCAGCACCTCACGCACCGCCTGGGCGCCGTCGGCCGCCGACCCGATCACCTCGAGGTCCGGCTGCGCGTTCAGCAGCGCGGAGAAACCCTCCCGGACCATCGCCTGGTCGTCGACGACCATCACCCGCGTCGGGCTCACGCCACTCACGCGGGTCCCGCCGTGGCCAGCGGGAGGGTCGCGTGCACGGCGAACCCGCCGTCCCCGGTCGGCCCCGCGCTCATGCTCCCGCCCTCCGCCTGCACCCGTTCCCGCATCCCCGGCAGACCGTGCCCGCCGCCCGCCGCGTCGGGCGCGACCGGCTGGTCGGTGGCCTCGTTGACCACCAGCAGGTCGAGGGTGTCGGGCGCGCGGGACACGGTCAACCGGACCCCCGCGCCGGGCGCGTGCCGGGCCGCGTTGGCCAGGGCCTCCTGCACGATCCGGTAGGCCGCCAGCGACGTCCCGGGGCGCAGCCCCTCCAACCCGCCCCGCACCTCGGCGTCGATCCGCATCCCGGCCCGGCGGGCGCCGTCCACCAGGTCGTCCAGCACCTCCAGCCCCGGCTGCGGGGCGTGCTCGGCCGCCTGTCCCTCCTGGCGCAGAACGTTCAGGAGAGAACGGGTCTCGGCCAGCGCCGAGCGTGCTGAGGTGCTGATGCTCTCCAGTTCGGCCCGCACGTCGGCGGGCAGCTCGCCCAACCGGTAGGGGGCGGTCTCGGCCTGCACCACGACCAGCGACATGTGGTGGGCGACGATGTCGTGCAGGTCGCGGGCGATCCGGGTGCGCTCCTCGAGGATGATCCGCCGGTCCATCTCCGCCTTGGCCGCCTCCTCCTGGCGGGCCAGGCGGCGCTGGGTGCGGACCAGTCGCCCCGACAGCAGGCCCAACAGCGCGACCGCGGTGACCGCGACGATCCAGCCCGCCCGGTCGCCCTCCGGCGTCCCCCAGTAGTAGAGCAGCGACGTGACGAACCAGGCGCCCACCCCGCGCCACACCTCTTCACGCGCACAGACGGCGAAAAGCAGCACGAAGAGCGCCAATCCGTGCACGACGGGCCACTGCCACTCCAGCCCGGGCAGCGTCGGCACGGTGACGCCCAGCACGTAGGCCGAGGTGACCGAGATGGCCCAGCCGGTGGCCGGGAACCGGCTGACCGCCAGCAGCACCGGCAGACCCGCGATCGCCCCGAAGAAGGGCGCGACGCCCAGGCCGATGTCGTACGTGTACTCCGCGGTGCCGAACCCGACGAAGAAGAAGATGATCGCCAGCAGCCAGACCAGCCCGACCAGCAGCCGGCGGCGGGTGGTCAGGGTGCGGGCGTCGTCCGCGCTCAGCCACTGGTACGTCGCCCGGCCGCCCCGGACGCTCCAGCGGCCGGTGGCCGCCAGACCCCGCCCGAGACCTCGCCCGGTTCCGCGCAGTACTGCTCCGATGACACGCACGTCCCCGACCCTAAACAGCCCCGGCCGGGCTCGGCGTCACCCTGGGGAGGGATGTTCCCGCCCGGCGTAACCCCGCCGGGGGAGCGGCAAAACCCCACGTCAGAGCGACGATCGCGAGGCCGTCCGGTTCCTACTTTCCGGCGTCATGAGCTCGAACCGACGCCTCTGCGTCCTCCTGGCCACCCTGACCGGCCTCGCCGCCGCCCTCCTGGTCGCCCAGCTCGCCGGCGGCTGGGGGTGGGCGCGCAGCACCGGGACGCAGCAGCCGGACGCCGCCCGCGCGGTTGCGGCGCTGGCCGGCGGTTCCACCCCGGTCCGGTTCCCCGCCGACTTCGCGTCGGTACTGGGGTACGCGCCGGCCGTCGAGCCGGTGAACGGTTCGCCGGCGCCGGTGCGCGCGGACGGCGGGTGCTCGTCGCCGTGGGGCGCGACCTCCTACGACTTCGGGGCGCCCTGCCGGCAGCACGACCTCGGTTACGACCTGCTGCGCTACGCCGGTCTGAAGGGCCAGCCGCTGGGGGCGTGGGCGCGGCGGGCCGTCGACGGGCACTTCCACGACGAGCTGGCCGAGCGGTGCGGCGGTGGGCTGCGCTGCTCGGCGGTCGCCGCGTTCTACGTCGACGCCGTGCGGTTCAACTCGTGGCGGCAGGGCTGGGGCGTGCCGGTCGTCGAACCGCTGGATGAGCTGCTGGCGCCGGTGTTCGCCGGCGTCTTCGCCGGGGTCGTCGCGGGTGTGCTGGTCGGGGCGTCGCGGGTGCGGCGCCGCGGCCTGTCGTTCGTGCGGACGGCGGTCGCCTCGCCCCGGCTGCTGGGCCGGGCCGGGTCGCTGCTCGTCGCCGCGTCCGTGCTGGCGCTGTGCCTCCAGCCGGCGTCGGTGCCGCGGCCGCTGTGGGCCCAGGCGCTGATCGCCGGGGCCGCGGCCGGGCAGGCGTACCTGCTGGGCGGCCCGTTCGGTGGTCTGTTCGCCCGGGTCCCGGGCCGGCGGTGGCGGGTCGCGGCGCTTGCGCTGATCCCGGTCGTACTGGGGTGGGGTGCGGTCGCGGCGGTGGCGTCGCAGCTGCGGCTGCTCGGCGAGGTCGGGCGGAGCGTGCCCGTGCCGGGCACCGAGCTGCTGGCGGTGCCGCTGGCGGCGGCCGTGGCGGCGCTGCTGGTGCTGGCCGTCCACGGGGTGCTGCGCGTCGTAACCCGTGGGACCCGCGCCCTGGTGAGCGGGTTGGCGCGTCCGGTCGGCCGGCGACTGGCGGCGGTGCTGCTGGTGCCCGGCCTGGTGATCGGGGTCGGCACCGCGGAAGCCGCCGCGGCCGCGCCCTTCGCCCCCGTCGCCTCCGGCGTGCCCAGCCGAAGCACAGAAATGACGCCGCAGACGGCCGAATCTCTGTGCTTCGGGTCGGCATGCCGGGCCGAGTTGGGGGCCAAGGGGCGCCAGTTCCTGTCCGGGACGACGCCCGCCGGGCCGGGCGCCTCGGCGCCCGTCCGGGTGTACGTGGGCCGCGATCAGGCGTCGTCGGCGCGGGCCCGGGCCGCGCTGGCCGTCGCCGAGTTGGAGCGCGCCGGTGGGTTCGACAAGTCGGTGCTGCTGCTCGCCGTCCCGACCGGGTCCGGGTGGGTGAACCCGGAGGCGGTCGCCGAGCTGGAACTGCTGCGGCACGGGGACGTGGCCAGCGTGGCCGTGCAGTACGCGGCGTCGCCGAGCTGGTTGGCGTACGTGCGCGGCGGCGAGGGCGTGCAGGCGACGGTGCGGGCCCTGGTCTCCGCGGTGCACGAACAGGTGGCGGCCCGGCCCGCGTCGAAGCGTCCGACGGTGCTGCTGTACGGCGAGAGTCTCGGCGCCTGGGGTGGTCTGAACGCCTACCCCGATCGGGACCGGCTGTTCCGCCAGGTCGACGGCGCGCTGTGGGTCGGCGTGCCCTCGGGCGCCGGTGCGCATCTGTCCGGGGCCGACGAGTACCCGGAGCGGGTCGTCGTCCACCCCGACGACCCGGTGCCCGCCTGGACACCCGCGCTGATGGTGCACCCCGTACCCGAATGGCACCACCAGTGGCTGCCTTTCGTCTCCTTCTGGCGAGCGACCGCCGACGTCGTCTCGGCCCTGAACACGCCGGCCGGCCATGGCCACCGGTACGGCGCCGAGCTGGCCGACGACTGGCGGGCCCTCACCGTCGCGGCGTGAGCGGCGTGCCTGAGACCGGGATGCGCGGGTAGGGGACAGGCGCGAAGATCGAACGATCCGGACGAGGAGGCGGCCGTGGACGTGAGTGACCTGGCGGCCAGTCACGGGCAGGGCTGGCTGCAGGTGGGCGAGCTGCTGCTGGCCTTCGGGCTGTCCGCGGCCGTCGGGCTGGAACGGCACCTGCGGGGCAAGAGCGCCGGGCTACGGACCCAGACCATCGTCGGGGTCTCGTCGGCGCTGTTCATGCTGGTCAGCAAGTACGGGTTCGGGGACGTCCTGGCGGAGGGGTACGTGGTGCTCGACCCCTCGCGGGTAGCCGCGCAGATCGTCTCGGGCATCGGCTTTCTCGGCGCCGGGTTGATCCTCATCCGGGGGGACAGCATCCAGGGGCTGACGACGGCGGCGTCGGTGTGGGAGACCGCGGCGATCGGTACGGCGGCGGGCGCGGGACTGCCGCTGCTGGCCCTGATCGTGACGGTGCTGCACTTCGTCTCGGTGTTCGGGTTCACCTGGCTGGTGCACCGGTTCCCCCGCCGGGGGGCGCCCGACGTGCGGCTGCGGATCGGGTACCGGGACGGTCAGGGGTCGCTGCGGCAACTTCTGGGTCTCAGTACCGACGGCGGGTGGAGCGTCACCCAGCTGCGGACCAGCGAGCACCGCGTCGACGGCGAACCGCGCGTCACGGCGATCCTCGACCTCACCCACCCGGTCGCCGGTGCGCCCGACCCCGCAGCGGACGACCTCGTCGCGCGGCTCGCCGCCGTCGCCGGGGTGACCGACATCCGCCGTGAGGACCGCGACGACCTGGAGTAGCACCCGGAGTAGTTCAGCCGCCGACGCGCAGGTAGTGCGCCCAGTAGCCCCGGGCGTCGCCGTACGGCTCGGCCAGGCGGGCCAGCTCGGCCGCGTCGACCGCGTGCCCGTACACCCGGCTCGCGGCCCTCAGCATCTCGGCGTCGTCGGAGCCCCGCTCCATCCGGCCCAACCCACGGATCAGCACGAACGTGGCCGACCAGGGCCCGATCCCGGGCAGGGAGAGGAGGAACTGCTCGACCTCCTCGTACGGGGCGTGGCGCAGGAACGACTCGTCGACCTCGGCCAGCTGCTGCAGTGTGCGGTGGAGGTACGAGGCCTTGCGGGTGTTGCGGACGTGCTCGGCCAGCTGCTCCTCGCTGAGCCGGTTCAGCTCGTTGAGCGACGGGAACGGCTGCAACTCGTACCCGAAGGCCTGCACCGGCGGGTTGAGCGCGGCCATCAGCCGGGCCTTCGCGTCGCGGGCCACCGCCATCGGGGTGCGCTGGGCCAGGATCGCCCACACGACGTGCTCGACCGGGGTCGGGAACTTCACCTGGTGGTAGCCGCGCAGCTCGGCCTCGACCGCGGCGAAGGCCGGGTCCTGACCGGCGCCGGCCAGCAGGGGGGAGAGGTCGTCGTCCAGCGACAGGAAGAAGCTCAACCGGTCGGTGACCGCCTCGCGCAGCACCGCGTCGACCGGGTCGGGTGACGCGACGTCGACCACGAGCCCGCCCGGGCCGGCGCCGATGCGCGTCGCGACCGTGTGCCCGTACAACCGCCAGGCCTTGACCAGCGCCCCGTCGGCCACCACCTGCTCGCCGCGGGTGGCCGGGAACCCGGCGACGAACTCCAGCGCGTGCCGGAACTCGAACGGTTGCCGCGCCGCGATTCTCAGTCTCGCCTCGTGCACGGCCCGAACCCTGTCCCTCGTCGTGACGGTCGCTGTACTCATGACGGGGACGCTAGGCCCGACCACCGACAGTCTCGCGGGATCGGCTGTTCGGAGGGGTTGACGAGGCGGTCGCCGCTCGTCAAACATCGAACACATGTTCGAAGATGATGCGGACGAGGTCGAGTGGGTGCTCGCGACGTACAGGCGACTCGAGGAGGCGGCCGCGGCCGACTTCGAGGGCATGTCGCAGCAGGACATGATGAGGCTGTGGGTCGACGCCGAGGCGGTGCGCAGCTACGCCGAACGCCGTCGGGTCGAAGCGGTGCGCGAGCTCGAAAGGCGCCGCGCGTCCTGAGAACTCAACCGACGTTGGGCTTCTCGGGGGCTCCGCTCTCGTCGTGCTGATCAGAGTCGCCGTCCAGCTCGCGGGTGAAGAACGAGATGCGCCCGTCGGCCTCCAGCACGGCCAGCTCGATCTGGGCCAGCCGGCGGATGCCCTGCTCGCGCGCCGAGGCGAACAGGTCCGAGACCGACATCTGCTCGCCGGAGAGGGCTTTCAGGTCGGGTTGCCCGTCGCGGAGGATGGCGATGGCCGTCCCGTGGGTGAAGGGTCGCGTGCGCGGCCAGTGGCTCTGCACCAGCGAGACGCCGGCGGTCAGCACCGCGAACGTCGAGATGGCCAGCACCGCACCGGTGATCGAGTAGTCCTGCTGCGTCACGCCCTGCTGGACGAGGTCGCCCATCGCGACGTACAGCACGAGCTGGAAGGTGCTCAGCTCGCCGAGCGTGGCCCGGCCCAGGGCGCGGGTCACGAGCCACAGGAACAGGTAGATGACCGCGGCGCGGAAGACGATCTCCATCAGGGCACCAGCCAGGTCCGGTAGTCGACGTGGGTGACCTCGCGACCGTCGACGATCAGCGTCGTCCGCCCGGTCCGGCCCCGCTGACTGGCCGGCTGGATGTAGGCGTCGTAGGCGACGGTGAAGCTCGTCGCCCCCTCCGGCGGCGCGAACGTCTGGTAGAGCACGCCACCGGCCGCGGTCTCGGAGTCGGGTTCCGGTGAGAATCCCTGCGTTTCGAACATCTCGAAGTACGTGGACGACGTCGCGAGCGTGAGCTCACCGTCGAACCCGTCCGCCCGGGTCACCGTGACCTTCCACGGCGAGTCGAGCCCGGCTCGTGAGACGCGCGCGTAGTCGAGGGCGATCGAGTACCCTCCGCCCGACGCCCGCGCCGTGCTGGTGTGCACGCCGAGCAGCCCCGTCGCCCCGGCCAGCACGACGACCAGCAGCACGACGAGCGCGGCCCGCCGCCCCATCAGGCCGCGCCGGATCTCGGAGGCGTCCTTGACCTCGGCGACCGTCGAATCGCCGACCCGATCCTCACTCACGCCGCCGACCGTAGACCCGGCTCCCGTCGTCCGCCCGCGCAGTCGATCACGGCCTCGCGAGCACTCCGCCGTTAGGGTTGCGAACCCGAGGCGGACTTCAGCGAGGGAGCGACGATGCCTGACTTCGTGGCGGCGATCGACCAGGGCACCACCAGCACCCGGTGCATGCTGTTCGACCACGACGGGCGCGAGCGGGGCAAGCATCAGCTCGAGCACGAGCAGATCATGCCGAGACCGGGGTGGGTCGAGCACAACCCGATCGAGATCTGGGAGCGCACGAGCGCCGTCATCCAGACCGTGATGGGCCAGAAACGTCTCGAGGCAACGGATCTGGCGGCTCTCGGCATCACCAACCAGCGCGAGACGACGGTCGTCTGGAACCCGCGCACCGGCCGCCCGTACTACAACGCCATCGTCTGGCAGGACACCCGCACCGACCGGATCGCCTCCGCGCTCGAACGGGAGGGGAAGGGCGACATCATCCGGCAGAAGGCCGGCCTGCCGCCCGCAACCTACTTCTCCGGCGGAAAGATCCAGTGGATCCTGGAGAACGTCGAGGGCGTCCGCGAGGCGGCGCAGCGCGGGGAGGCGGTCTTCGGGACGACGGACAGCTGGCTGCTGTGGAACCTCACCGGCGGGACGCGTGGGGGAGTGCACGTCACGGACGTGACGAACGCCAGCCGCACGATGCTGATGAACCTCGAAACCCTCGACTGGGACGACGAACTGCTGTCGTTCTTCGGCATCCCGCGCGAGATGCTGCCGGCCATCAGGCCGTCGTCGGCGCCCGACCCGTACGGCGTCACCCCCGACAGCGGGCCGTTCGCCGGTGAGGTGCAGCTGACCGGGGATCTCGGGGACCAGCAGGCGGCGATGGTCGGGCAGGTGTGCCTGAAGCCCGGCGAGGCCAAGAACACCTACGGCACGGGCAACTTCCTGCTGTTGAACACCGGTACCGAACCGGTCCGCTCGCAGAACGGCCTGCTGACCACCGTCTGCTACCAGTTCGGCGACGCCGCCCCCGTGTACGCGCTCGAGGGCTCGATCGCCGTCACCGGGAGCGCGGTGCAGTGGCTGCGCGACCAGCTCGGCATCATCTCGGGTGCCGCGCAGAGCGAGAGCCTGGCCCGCCAGGTCGACGACAACGGCGGTGTCTACTTCGTCCCGGCCTTCTCCGGTCTGTTCGCCCCCTACTGGCGTTCCGACGCGCGCGGCGCGATCGTCGGGCTGTCCCGGTACAACACGAACGCCCATATCGCGCGGGCCACGCTGGAGGCGATCTGCTACCAGAGCCGTGACGTGGCCGACGCGATGGAGAAGGACTCCGGCGTCCACATCGAGGTGTTGAAGGTCGACGGCGGGGTGACGGCCAACGAGCTGTGCATGCAGATCCAGGCCGACGTCCTCGGCGTCGACGTCAGCCGGCCCGTGGTGGCCGAGACGACGGCCCTCGGCGCGGCCTACGCGGCCGGACTGGCCACGGGTTTCTGGAGCGACCCCGACGACCTGCGGCAGAACTGGCAGGAGGACCGCCGCTGGAGCCCGACGACCACCGACGAGCAGCGAGCGGATGGTTACGCAGGGTGGCGCAAAGCGGTCGAACGGACCCTCGGCTGGGTCGACGTCGACTGACCTGGTTAGCTTCCGTTGGCCCGGCCGACGGGTCGCGTCTGACGCCGGTTCAGCTAGTTCATCTGGCGTTTGCCTGGCGTTCATCGCCGATCGGAGGCGCGGGGGTCGGCGGGGCGTGACCCTTGCTCTGGCACGGTGCTGCCGGTCTGTCGGCCGCACGAACGGAAAGGCTTGGACGCGCTCATGATCTTGCTGGCGGTGGTCGTCGCAACGGCTCTGGCGTTCGACTTCACCAACGGTTTCCATGACACGGCCAACTCCATGGCCGCCTCGATCGCGACCGGGGCGCTGCGGCCCCGGCTCGCCGTCCTGGTCTCGGCGGTGCTGAACTTCGTCGGTGCCCTCCTGTCGCTCTCCGTGGCGGCGACGATCGCCAAGGGCATCGTCGAACCGGGCGCGATCACCCTCACCACGGTGTTCGCGGGCCTGATCGGCGGCATCTCGTGGAACCTGTTCACCTGGTACTTCGGCATCCCGTCCAGCTCCAGCCACGCCCTGATCGGCGGTGTGGTCGGGGCCACCCTGGTGGCCGCCGGCTCCGACGCCGTGCTCGGCCACGGCCTCGTGGCCAAGGTGCTGATCCCGGCCCTCCTGGCCCCGCTCACCGCCGCCCTGGTCGCCGGGCTGGGCACCTTCGGGGTCTACCTGGTCACCCGGCGGATCGCCCCCGACTTCCGGGACAAGGGTTTCCGGTTCGGTCAGATCGGGTCGGCCTCGCTGATCTCGCTGGCCCACGGGACGAACGACGCGCAGAAGACGATGGGCATCATCACGCTCGCGCTGATCGCCAACGGGACGATCAACAAGGACGCGGACGTGCCGATGTGGGTCATCCTGTCCTGCGCGCTGGCCATCAGCCTCGGCACCTACCTGGGCGGCTGGCGCATCATCCGTACGCTCGGCAAGGGTCTGGTCCAGATCGAGCCGCCGCAGGGCTTCTCGGCCGACTCCTCGTCGGCGGCGGTCATCCTGGCCTCGTCGCACTTCGGCTTCCCGCTGTCCACCACCCACGTGGCCACCGGCTCCGTGATCGGTTCGGGCATCGGCCGGCGGGAGGCGAAGGTCCGGTGGAGCATCGCCGGGCGGCTCGGCCTCGCCTGGCTGACCACGCTGCCCGCGGCCGGCCTGGTCGGCGCCCTGGCCTGGAAGCTGGCCGACCTGCTCGGCGGCGACCTCGGCGTCACGGTGGTCTTCGTGCTCGCGGCGAGCCTCGCGCTGTGGCTCTACCTGCTGTCCCGCCGGGACCGGGTCGACGCCTCGAACGTCACGGACGACTGGATTCCCGCCAACGTCCCCGAGACCACGGCGCCGGTCGCCGTCCCGGCTCCCTGAGGAGGCGCCCGATGAGCGACTACATCGACTTCGACGCCCTCGGGCAGGTCCTGCTCGCGAGCCTGATCGCCGGGGTGGGCCTGGTGGTCGTCTTCGCGCTGGGCATGGTCGGGCTGGCCGGCTGGACGACGTCCCGCGCCGAAGGCGTCCAGGTCACCACCTCCGGGGCCCGCCGGGGCGCGAGCCTGGCGGTCGCCGTCCTGTGCTTCGCGGTCGTGGTGGGTGGCGTGCTGGCCGGGGTCGGCACGATCCTGGCCAAGTCCTGAACACTTCGCGCCGCATTTGCCTCCCGTTTGCTGACTGACGGCCGCCTGGCCGCCGTGCAGGCTCAACCTTTCGACGGAACCGGCCCACCGCCGGAGCGGTCGAGAGGAACACCATGGATGCCAACACGATCCTGCTCGCGGTGGTCGTGGCCACCGCGCTCGCCTTCGACTTCACGAACGGGTTCCACGACACGGCCAACGCGATGGCCACGTCGATCGCCACGGGCGCGCTGCCGCCCCGGGTCGCCGTCGCCCTCTCCGCGGTGCTGAACTTCGTCGGTGCCCTGCTCTCGCTGTCCGTCGCCGCGACGATCGCCAAGGGCATCGTCGACGCGGGCGCCATCACCCTGACGGTCGTGTTCGCCGGGCTGGTCGGCGGCATCACCTGGAACCTGCTCACCTGGTACTTCGGCATCCCGTCGAGCTCGTCGCACGCCCTCATCGGTGGAGTCGTCGGCGCCACCTGGATCGCCGCCGGCACCGGGGCGATCGAGGGCCAGGGGATCGTCTCGAAGGTGCTGATCCCCGCGGTGCTGGCCCCGGTGGCCGCCGCCCTGGTCGCCACCCTCGGCACGTTCAGCGCCTACTCGATCACCGCCCGCGTGAACCAGGGCGTGCGCAACCGCGGTTTCCGGATCGGTCAGATCGGGTCGGCCTCGCTGGTCTCGCTGGCCCACGGGACGAACGACGCACAGAAGACGATGGGCATCATCACGCTCGCGCTGATCGCCAACGGCACCATCGGCCAGGATGCGGACGTCCCCCTGTGGGTGATCCTGTCCTGTGCGCTGGCCATCAGCCTCGGCACCTACCTGGGCGGCTGGCGGGTCATCCGCACGCTGGGCAAGGGCCTGGTGGAGATCGAGACGCCGCAGGGCTTCTCGGCCGAGACCTCCTCCGCCGCGGTCATCCTGGCCTCGTCGCACTTCGGCTTCCCGCTGTCCACCACGCACGTGTGCACCGGCTCGGTGATCGGCTCGGGGGTCGGCAAGCGGCTGGCCGAGGTGCGCTGGAGCGTGGCCGGGCGACTGGCGCTGGCCTGGGCGCTGACGTTGCCCGCGGCCGCCCTCGTCGGGGCGCTGGCGTTCAAGAGCGCGGACGTCATCGGCGGCACTGCCGGAGCCATCGTCGTCTTCGGGATCGGTGCCGCGCTGGCCGGTGCCCTCTTCGCGGCCTCGCGCCGCACGCCGGTGCACGCCGGCAACGTCAACGACGACTGGGCGGGTGGGGTGGCCCCGGCCTCCGCACCGGTTGCGGTCTGAAGGCCCTGCGGATCGACTGGAGGATGAGGATGAGCGACTACATCGACTTCGACGCCCTCGGCCAGGCCCTGCTGTTCAGCCTGGTCGCCGGCGTGGGCCTCGTGGTCTTCTTCGCGCTGGGGATGGTCGGCTGGTCCCTCTACGAGGGCCGGGTGGACGATGTCGGCCCCGGGGAGACGGTGACCGTCGCCTCGAAGCCGGCCGGCCTCGCGCTCTCGGTGGTCAGCTTCGCCGTCGTGCTGTCGGGTGTGGCGATCGGCATCTTCGCGATCTTCGACAAGGGGTGACGTGGACTACCTGTCGGATCTGAGCCGCTACACCGTCCACGACGTCGAGGACGACGACCCCGTCCTGCTCGACGCCGAGGGCAACGCCGTGGACACCTGGCGGGAGGGCTACCCGTACGACGAGCGGATGCCCCGGGACGAGTACGAGCGGCTCAAGCGGCTCCTGCAGATCGAGCTGCTGAAGCTGCAGAACTGGGTGAAGGCCAGCGGCGAGAAGGTCGTCGTCCTGTTCGAGGGCCGCGACGCGGCGGGCAAGGGCGGCACGATCAAGCGATTCACCGAACACCTCAACCCGCGCGGGTCCCGGGTCGTCGCGCTGGAGAAGCCGACCGACCGCGAGGCCGGCCAGTGGTACCTGCAGCGCTACGTGCAGCACCTGCCCACCCGCGGGGAGATCGTGCTGTTCGACCGCTCCTGGTACAACCGCGCCGGGGTCGAACGGGTGATGGGCTTCTGCTCACCCGCCGAGTACCTCGAATTCATGCGCGAGGCACCGGAGTTCGAGCGGATGCTGGTGCGCTCCGGCATCCACCTCGTGAAGCTGTGGTTCTCGGTCTCGCAGTCCGAGCAGCGCACCCGGTTCACGATCCGGCAGGTCGACCCGGTGCGGCAGTGGAAGCTGTCCCCGACCGACCTCGCCTCGCTGGACAAGTGGCAGGCCTACACCGAGGCCAAGGAGGCGATGTTCTTCTACACCGACACCGCCGACGCGCCGTGGACCGTGGTGAAGAGCAACGACAAGAAGCGGGCCCGGGTCGAGGCGATGCGGCACGTGCTGAACCGGTTCCCCTACCCGAACAAGGACGTGGAGCTGGTCGGCACGCCCGACCCGCTGATCATCGGCCCGGCGTCCGACGTGTACGAGCAGGGGGAGCACAGCGGGAAGATGTTCCCCCGCCTCTAACTCTCGTGATCATGGAAACTTCTCGTGTGGGCTCGCCTCGGAGTCAGGAGAAGATTCCTTGATCACGGGTGAAAAGTAGGGTGGAGGCATGGCGGGACGACGGGTGCGGCCGGTGCGGGCCGACGTCACCGCCGGGGTGGCCGAGCTGGTGCCCGACCCCGACTCGTCGACGGCCTGGTTGCTCGCCGTCGACGGGACGCCGCAGTCGCACGTCGACCTGGCCGACCCGTTGCGGCTGGAGTTCGAGTACGTCCGCTGGATCGCCCGCCTGATCGACGCGATGGCCCCCGCGGGGGAGAGGCTGTCGGTGCTGCACCTCGGCGGCGGCGCCTGGACCCTGCCGCGCTACGTCGCCGCCACCCGCCCCGGTTCCGACCAGCGGGTGGTGGAGCTCGACGCGGGGCTGGTCGAGTTCGTCCGGGAGCACCTGCCGTTGCCGCCGCGCTCGGGGGTCCGGGTGCGCGTCGCAGACGCGCGTGAGGTGCTGACGACGGTGCGCGCCGCCTCGTTCGACCTCGTGGTGCTCGACTGCTTCACCGGGGCGCAGGTGCCGGCCCACCTCACGTCGCGGGAGTGCTTCGAGCTGGCCGCCGCCGCGCTGCGGCCGGGCGGGTTCCTGGCCGTGAACGTGGCCGACGGGTCGCAGCTGCGCTTCACGCGGGCCGAGGCGGCGACCGTCGCCGGGGTGTTCCCGGAGGCGGCGCTGATCTCCACACCTCTGGTGATGCGCGGGCGCCGGTTCGGCAACGTGGTGCTGATCGGCTCCCCGGGCGGGTCCGTGCCGCCGGACCTGGCCCGGTCGTTGCTCATCGATCCGGTCCCGGCCCGGTTGCGCGACCGCGCCCAGCTGACCGCCTTCGTCGCCGGCGCCGCCCCGATCACCGACGCCACGGCCGCCGCGTCGCCGGCCCCGCCGCCCGGCTGGCTGTCCGACCTCGCCCGCTGAGGCGCTTTCCGCCAGGATGGCTCGCATGGCTGGTGACGGGGTGCGGCTCGCAGTGCTGATCGACGCGGACAACACGTCACCGAAGTTCGCGGAGGCGTTGCTGGCGGAGATCGCCAAGTACGGCACCGCGCACGCGCGGCGCGCCTACGGTGACTGGACGGGGAACCAGCTGAACGGCTGGAAGGAGCAACTGCTGAAGCAGTCGATCCAGCCGATCCAGCAGTTCGCCTACACGGTCGGGAAGAACGCCACCGACTCGGCGATGGTCATCGACGCGATGGACCTGCTCTACTCCGACCGTTTCGACGGGTTCTGCATCGTCTCCAGCGACAGTGACTTCACGCGGCTCGCCGCGCGGATCCGGGAGTCGGGACTGATCGTCTACGGCTTCGGCGCCCGCAAGACGCCCGAACCGTTCGTCGCCGCGTGCGACAAGTTCATCTACATCGAGAACCTGGCCTACGAGGACCCGGACGTCCCGGCCAAGCCCGGGGCCGCTCCGCGAGCACGCCGCACCGCGGCCCAGCTCAAGGGGGACACCCGCCTGGTGAACCTCCTGCGTACCGCCGTGGAGGCCGCCTCGGACGACGACGGCTGGGCGGCTCTGGGTGGGGTGGGCAGCATCATGACCAAGCAGCGGCCCGACTTCGACTCGCGCACCTACGGCTTCGCCAAGTTGAGCGACCTGTTCGAGGCGACGACCCTGTTCGAGGTCCGGCGGCGCAAGAACTCGGACGGTCAGCAGGCCGGAGTGTTCGTGAAGGACCGTCGGACTCCGGAGCCCAACTCGTAGCCCGTCAGAACGGCGGCGGGCCGAGCGGTGCGGACGGCGTGAGCCGGGCGGGTCGGTCGGGTGCCTGGGTGCCGGCCGGGGTGGTCCAGACCAGGGTTTCGGCCGTGGTGTGCACGCGCCATGCCGTCTCGTGTTTGACCCGGTGGTGGTGACCACACAGCGAGACGCCGTTGCAGGCGCACGTCGCGCCGCCCGCCGCGTAGGGCTGGCGGTGGTCGAAGTCGCACGCGGACGCCTGGGTGCGGCAGCCGGGGAAGCGACAGTACCGGTCCCGCTGGTGGACATGATCTTTCAACACCGTCGATGCGACGTAGCGCGCAGTGCGCGTCGCTCGGCCCAACCCGAGCAGGGTGCCGTGGTCTCCGTCGACGATCGCGCACTGAAAGGTGCCGGTCTCGACCGCATCCGCGGCCAGTCTCCTGGCCAGCAGCGCGGTCGCCGGCCCGTACCCGTCGAGGTGCGCCGGCTGGTCACTCTCCCCGGCCAGCACGTCGAACGGGACGGTCACGGTCACCCGCGTCTTCGGCTGCACCCCAGCCCGTTCGCCGGTGAGCAGGTCGACCAAGACGTCCGCGCGTCGTTGGTCGGCCGTGCGTGAGTCTTTGACCTGGCTCGCGGTCTGCTCGATCACGGCCCGGACCTTCAGTCCGTCCTCCGCCGGTAGCAGCGCCCACAGTTCGACCATGTCGTCCTCGACCGGCGTGAACACCACCCGCCGTTCGGACCGCGCCTCCCGGGCGCGTTCTTCGGCGACCTCCGGTTCCGCTGCGAGGACCCAGCCCTTCACCAGTTCCCGCAGACCCGGCACCGTCAGCCCGGCCGCGACCTCGATCGCCGCGGCCTCCAACCGGCGCCGAACAGCCTCCTCACCCACATTCGTGAGCCCGTCGGCGATGACCTCCGCCTTCCGCGCATCGATCCGCCCCTGGGCGAGAGCAGCGAGGGTGGCGGGGAACCGGTCACTCAACCCGAACGACAGGTCCTGCAGCTTCGTCGCCGCATACCGGGACAGGCCCGTCTCGACCGCGATCTCATCCGCCACCGCCCGCAGTTCCATTTCGGGCACCCGATCCGTCACCGGCGCCCGCCGCCGGGACAACTCCGCGACCAACTCCAACTCCTGCGCCGCCAACGCCGCCTTCGCCCGCTGCACGGCTCGCAACCCCGCCAGCAGCACCCGATCATCCGCGTCAGCCACCACGCGCCGGTCGTCCAACCCGTGCAACCGAACCGACAGAACCTCACCGTGCGCGGAGTCCAACTCCCACACCCGCTCGTCGACCCAGCCCTCGTGCAGGAGTTCACGCTCGATCTCCCGCCACCGCACCAACGCCTCCGCAGACAGGCCCGTCTCCGGATCGAAGGGGGCCTCCAGGCAGTGCGACATGTGTTCGATTCTAGACCGAAACCGCCTGTCCCACAAGGCAAAACATCGCCCCTGCATCCGAGCAGGCTGCCCCAGTGAACGACCTTAGACGCGACCACCGACAGTCTTGGCCAAGGGCTGGACCGGGGCGTCCGTTTGGAGGCACGATGTGGAGGGCGAGGCCGGTGACGGGCTCTTCATCCGGCATCACCGGCCCCGCCAGCTCGAAGGGCCTCGCACACGCACCATCGCGAGAACTGTCGCCCACAGTGCCCGGCCCCGAAGTGCCGATCAACACCTCATTTTGAGGTCTCACGGATGCGTGCGATCGGCACCACGATGGGGACCGCAGCGCCAATGCCTGGCGCCGCTGTGACTTCGGAGGTTGTGGGTGACCAGCACGGGGAGCACGATGGTGCGCCGCCAGCTCGGCCGGCGGTTGCGCGAGCTGCGTGAGGCGGCCGGGAAGACCGCCGTCGACGTCGCGCAGGCCGGCATCGCGTCCAAGGCCAAGCTCTCGCGCGTCGAAAACGGTTGGGCTGTGGTCAAGATGGCCGACGTCCGCACGCTGTGCTGGCTCTACGGGGCCGACCTGGCGACGACGGAGGCCCTGTGCCGACTGGCCCAGGGCACGGCCGAGCCCGGTTTCTGGGAGGAGCACGCGGTGGCCGGCGGGGAGCGCCTCTACCCGCGGCTCGAGGCCGCGGCGAGCCGGATGTACTGCTACGAGACGGAACTCGTGCCGCCGCTGCTGCAGACGACCGAGTACCTACGGGCCGTGGCCACGGCGCGCCCGGGCACCCCGTCGGGATATGTGGAGTCGGTGCTGGGTGACCTGGCCCGGCGGCTGCGGCGTGGGTTCGAGCGGGTCAAGCCGCTCGAGCTGTGCGCGGTGCTGGACGCCGCGGTGGTCACCCGGGTGGTCGGCGGCAGCGAGTCGATGGCCGCCCAGCTGCGCAAGCTGGGGCAGGCGTCCCGGCTGCCGCACATCGACCTCCGGGTGCTGCCGTGGAGTGCCGGGGCGCACGCCGCCATGACCGGCTCGTTCCGGTTGCTCGACTTCGAGTCCGAGGACGACCCGTCGGTGGCCTGCCTCGAGACGATGGTCGGCACCCGCTACGTCGAGCAGCCGGCCCAGCTGCACCAGTACCGCCAGGTGTTCGCCGTCCTGCGGCACCAGGCCGTGCCGCTGGTGCAGTACCTGGCGGGCGGTCCGGCCAGCCCGGCGATCGACCTCCGGAACGGGGTGAGCGCGACCCGCTGAGGGTGGTCACGCGAGGTGGGCCGCCAGCGCCTCCAGGGCGGGGCGCTGCCCCTTGACCACCAGGTCGGCGGCCTCGGCCAACGGCAGCCAGGCGATGCGATCGAGTTCCGGGAACTCCTGCTCCCGGCCCGAACGAGGCGGCCACGGCATGGTGAACGTGCCCGGCGCGAAACCGGTCAGGTCCAGGTCGCTCTCGAGCGCGAACACGGTGACCCGCTTACCGCTGCCCTGCCGGAACTCGCCGAGCTCGACGACGTCCCCCTCCGGCGCCGGAAGCCCGGTCTCCTCGGTGAACTCGCGCCGGGCCGCGGCCAGCGGCGGCTCGGGGGCGACGTACTCGCCCTTCGGGATCGACCACCCCCCGGCGTCCTTCCTCGCCCAGAACGGGCCGCCCATGTGCCCGATCAGCACCTCGCGGACACCCTCGACGTCCCGGTGCAACAACAACGCCGCGCTGGTGGTCACACCAGGCACTCTAGGCACGCAGGTGCTCAGCAGATGACAATGCCCGCCGGGGACGGTGAACTTGGGGCTGCACCCGTCGACGACTGGCAAGGAGGCCTGCGCGTGGTGGAGACCTTTCCGGACGCCTCGGAGGAGGAACCGGAGGAGATCGAGGTGGCGCAGCCGTCCATCTCGACGCGCAGCCATGTCTACCTCTCCGCCGCGGGCAGCGCGGTCGAACGGGAGCTGATCCGCAGCTGGGTCCGGGACGAGGCCTCGGCGGACGAGTCGCCCGGTGGGCCTGCGCCGGACATCGTCGAGATCGGCACCCCCGGCGAACCGACCCCCCTGGGCCCGCTGGCCCGTCGGCTGGACGGTGGGGACGACCCGCTGCTGGTACCCGTCCGCGTGGTCTGGCTGCCGCCGGACCGGGGCGGTGAGCGCACCGTCCGCTGGCGGGACGCGCTGACCTTCCGCGACCCGCGCCGCCCCCGCTCCCGGGAGCAGGCCCGGATCGCCGCCCGGCACGCCGACCGGTTCCAGGTGGTCCCCGGGGAACCGGCGACGCTGAGCGACCTGCGGGCCCGCCACCACGCGAGCGGCACCGGCGCCGAGCTGCCCGCGTTCGTCGTCCGCCAGGCCCTGCTGACCCTGGAGCGCGCGGAGCGCGCGGTGATCGGCGACCGGTACAAGGTGCCGCGGCTGGTGGTCGAGGAGATCACCTCCGGCCCCCGGTTCCTGCGCGAGACCGCCTCGCTGGCGAGGGTGCTCGGCCGCCCGACCGAGTCGGTGCGGGACCAGGTGCGCGCCAGCCTGGACGAGCTGGTCGCCGTGCAGAGCCGGTTCGCGATGGACCTGTTCGCCACGACGATGCGCCCGTTCCACGCCAAGGCCTGGAACGTCGTGGCCGACACGCACGACCTCGACGCACTGCGCGACCTGAACCGGCGGCACGCGCTGGTCTTCCTCCCCAGCCACCGCTCCTACGCCGACCCGTTCGTGCTGGCCGAGGCCCTGCGCGCCTACGACTTCCCGCGCAACCACGTGATCGGCGGCGCGAACCTGGCCTTCTGGCCGATGGGTGCGCTGGCCCGCCGGGCGGGAGTCGTGTTCATCCGCAGGAGTTTTCGCGACGACGAGCCGTACAAGCTGGCCGTGCGCGAGTACTTCGGCTACCTGGTCGCCAAGCGGTTCAACCTCGAGTGGTACTTCGAGGGCGGCCGCTCGCGCACCGGCAAGCTGCGCCCGCCGAAGTACGGGCTGCTGCGGTACCTGGCCGAGGCGTTGCTGGCCGACCCGGGCGTCGAGCTGCACCTCGTGCCGGTCTCGATCACCTACCAGCACCTGGCCGAGGTGAGCGCCATGGCGGCCGAGCAGCGGGGCGCCACCAAGCAGCGCGAGGGGCTGGGGTGGCTCGCGAAATACGCCCGGACGCAGAGCAAACCGGCCGGTGACGCCGTCGTCCGGTTCGGCGCCCCGGTCAGCATGCGGGCCCGCCTGCCGCAACCGCCGCAGCCGGACGGCGACCGCCCCGTGTTCGTGGGCGGGCTCGACGAGGAGACCGAGTCGGCGCTGAAGATGGCGCTGCAC
The DNA here is from genome assembly GCF_044465595.1 of Spongisporangium articulatum. Taxonomy (NCBI): domain Bacteria; kingdom Bacillati; phylum Actinomycetota; class Actinomycetes; order Kineosporiales; family Kineosporiaceae; genus Spongisporangium; species Spongisporangium articulatum. The sequence goes on from NZ_JBITLV010000002.1 coordinate 656,027, forward strand.
AAGCTGGCCTTCGACGTCGCGGTGGGCATCAACGACGCCACCCCGGTGCTGCCGCACTCGGCGGTCGCGCTGACCCTGCTCGGGGTGGGCGACCGGGCCCTGACCGTCGAGGCGCTGCAGCGGCTCCTCGACCCGCTGCTGCGCTACGTCGAGGCGCGGACGATCCCGCAGACCGGGCTGCCCATGCTGCACCGCCGCGACGACCTGCTCACCGTGCTCGGCGAGCTGGAACGCAACGGGGTGGTGACCAGCTACGACGGGGGTGCCGAACCCGTCTACCGGATCAACCCGGGCGAGTACCTGGTGGCCGCGTTCTACCGGAACAACGCGATCCACTGGTTCGTCAACCGGGCGATCGTCGAGCTGGTGATGCTCTCGGTGGCCCGTGGGCACGGTGCCGACGGCGCGTCGACCACCGGGGACGGCTCGCCGCTGGACGAGGCCTGGCACGAGGCGCTGGAGCTGCGCGACCTGCTGAAGTACGAGTTCTTCTTCCCCGAGAAGGAGGCGTTCCGCGATCAGCTGGCCGCCGAGCTGGACCTGATCGACCCGAAGTGGCGGGAGCGGACGGCGACGCAGGCCGAGGTGCGTCAGCTGCTGTCGGGTTCGGGGTTCGTGATGGCCCACCGGGTGCTGCGCTCGTTCGTCGAGGCGCAGCTGGTGGTGGCCGACCGGCTCGCCGCCCGCGACCCGCGCGTCGAGGTGGAACCCAAGGCGTTTTTCACCGAGTGCGAGGGGATGGGCCGGCAGCTGCTGATGCAGGGCCGGTTGCGTTCCGAGGAGAGCCTGTCCCGCGAGCTGTTCGCCAGCGCGCTGCAGCTGGCCGAGGGGCGCGGGCTGCTCCGAACGGGTGAGCCCGACCTCGCCGAGCGGCGGGTGGCCTTCCACTCGGAGATCGTCGACGTCGTGCGCCGGATCGAACTCGCCGAGGAGATCGATGCGCGGATCGCGAGCGGCCGCCTCGAGCAGGCCGTGCCGTGGCGCGGGACGGATCGCGAGGGAGAGGTCGAGGGCCAGTGACCGACCCGGCGCTCGCCGCCGCCCTGGAGCGGATCCGCTCGGCCCCGGACGGCCCCCAGGTCGGCGCGTTCTTCGACTACGACGGCACGGTCATCGACGGCTACTCCGCGGCCACCTTCTACCGGCACCGGTTGCGCCGCATGCAGGTCGGGCTGCGTGAGGTGGCGCAGCTGATCATGCTCGGGCTGCGGGGCCTGGAGGACGAGGAGGACTTCGGCAGGCTGCTCACCCTCGGTTTCGCCGGCTGGGCGGGACATTCCGAGCAGGAGCTGCTCGACCTCGGTGAGCACCTGTTCGCCGGGTCGATCGCCAGCACCGTCTACCCCGAGGCGTGGCAGCTGGTGAACGCCCACCGGCAGAAGGGGCACACCGTCGTCCTGGCCTCGTCGGCGACCCGGTTCCAGGTCGGGCCCGCGGCGCGGGCCCTGGGCATCGACGACGTGCTGTGCACGGAGGTCGAGGTGAACGACGCCGGCCAGCTCACCGGGCGGACGATGGGAAACCCGCTGTGGCGCAGTGGGAAGGCCGCCGCGGTCAAGACCTTCGCGAAGGTGCACGGCATCGACCGGCGTTCCAGCTTCGCGTACTCCAACGGCGACGAGGACGTCCCGTTCCTGCTGTCGGTCGCCCGGGCCACGGCGGTCAACCCGCAGCCCGACCTGGCCGCCGAGGCGGACGAGCGCGGCTGGCCCGTGCTGGCCTTCACGTCGCGCGGCCGGCCCTCGCTGGTGGAGGCGGTGCGCAGCGCGGCCGCGATCGGCGGCACCATCGGCGGTTTCGCCACCGGGATCGCCCTCGGGATGCTGAACGGCAGCCGGCGCGAGGGCGTCGACCACGGCGCGGTGCTCGGCGCCGAGGTCGGCCTGGCCCTGGCCGGGGTGCAGGTGAACGTGCAGGGCGAGGCGAACCTCTACGAACGGCGGCCGGCCGTCTACCTGTTCAACCACCAGAGCCAACTCGACATGGTGCTGCTCTGCCGGCTGATGCAACGCTCCTTCACCGGGGTGGCCAAGAAGGAACTGCGCAACGACCCGATGTTCGGGGTGTTCCTCCGCTACGCGGACATGGCCTTCGTCGACCGGGGCGACCCCGCGCAGGCCCGTGCGGCGCTCGAGCCGGCCGTCGCGAAGCTGCGGGACGGGGTGTCGCTGGTGGTCGCGCCCGAGGGGACCCGCTCGGCGACGCCCGCGATCGGGGCGTTCAAGAAGGGCGCCTTCCACGTCGCGATGCAGGCGCAGGTGCCGGTCGTGCCGATCGTGATCCGCAACTCCGGGCAACTGATGGCGCCGAAGTCACTGGTGATCAGCTCGGGCGTGGTGGACGTCGCCGTGCTATCGCCGGTCCCGACCACGCGCTGGACCCCGCAGAACCTCGACCGGCAGGTCGCGCGCGTGCGGGAGATGTACGTGAAGACGATGCGGAACTGGCCCCGCTGACCCCTGATCGTTCGGCGACCCTCCGTCGTGCTGGAGAGCGCGACCTCGGAACGTAACCGGAGGGTGGGACTCTGTTCAGAGTCGGTGGAAACCCGCTGTGCCCGGAAGTACCCGCCGGGTGCCGTCGGCGCCGAAATCGATCGTCACGTAGTCGGCGGTCACGGCGATGACCCGGCCGAGGCCGAAGCGGTCGAGGGTTACCCGGTCCCCCTCGGCGAAGCCCTCCGTGGTCGCGGGGACCACCTCGGGACGATGAAACGGGCTGGTCGCCAGGGGAGGGCGGTTGCGCGGTGCGGAGGGGGCCATGCCTCCACTGTCCCTCACGACGGAGCAAAGGCATAGCCGTTCCAGACCATCGGCTTCGGTGGCCGGTTCGACAGCAGCAGAGAGAAGACACGATTGTGCGGATCAGACTGGGTTACCGGATCGGTTACGAGTTCGAGCAGCCGACGGCGATGATCGCCACCCTCAACGTGCACCACAGCCGGGTGTCCGACCTGGAACGGCCGGACGTCATGCGCACCAGTCCGACGGTCGATTACACCTCGTATCGTGATGGTTACGGCAATTGGTGCAATCGGCTGGTGGCCCCGGCGGGCGCGTTCGCCGTCACCACCGATACGGTCGTGCGCGACCCCGGCACCCTCGACGAGGTTCCCGAGACGGACTACTCACTCAAGGTCGAGTACCTCCCGCAGGAAGCGCTGGTCTACCTGCTGGCCAGCCGGTTCTGCGAGAGTGACCTGCTCTCCGAGGCGGCGTGGGACCTCTTCGGCCAGTTGCCGCGAGACTGGTCGATGGTGCAGGCGATCAGCCGGTTCGTGCACGAGCACATCACCTTCGACCACGCGGCCGCCCGGCCCACCATGTCGGCCGCCGAGGTGTTCGAGACCCGACGCGGGGTCTGCCGCGACTTCGCCCACCTCGGGGTGGCCCTCTGTCGGGCGATGAACATCCCCGCCCGCTACTGCACCGGCTATCTGGGTGACATCGGGGTGCCGGACAACCCGCCGATGGACTTCTCCGGATGGTTCGAGGTGTACCTGTCGGGCGGCTGGCACACGGTCGACCCGCGCAACTTCGTACCCCGGACCGGCCGGGTGCTGATCGCCCGCGGTCGGGATGCCGCCGACGTGGCGATCACGACCACGTTCGGCCCGAACGTCATGACCCACTTCGAGGTCTGGACCGACGAACTGCCTGACCCTTCTGCGTCGAGCGGAGGCTGACGAACCGCAGCCCGGTCATCCAGAGGTTCACCGCCAGCAGGACGGCGACCTCCAGCGCCCGGTGCGTCCCGGACGACAGCAGGTCCAGCACTGCGAGCGCACTCGCCGTACCGGCCAGGGTCAGCGCGAACAGCGTGACGCCGATCGTCCGGTGCCTGCGCACCGCGCGCCTCGACCGGGCCCCGAAGGTCAGGCGGGTGTGCGCGACTGCGTTGCCGACCGCCGTGACCAGCAGGGCCAGCAGGTTCGCCACCTGCGGGCCCGTCCCGGTCCGGAGCACCGCGTACAGCCCGACGTAGGCCAGTGTGCTGAGCAGGCCGACGGCGGCGAACCGGATCAACTGCCCGGTCAGCCCCGACGGCACCCCCGCCGGGTCGGGAGTCGAGCCCGCCCGCCCGCCGGGCTCGGCGTCGTCCAACGAAAGCTCCGGTCGCAGAGCGTGTCCCACGTCGGCCAGCGGTAGCCGGCCCGTCGCCAGGGCCCGCCCGACCCGCCACACGCCGCGCAGGTCGTCGGTCGCGGTGGAGAGGATGTCCACGCGGCTGTCGGGATCGTCGACCCAGTCCACCGGTACCTCGTGGATGCGCAGCCCGGCCCGCTCGGCCAGCACCAGCAGTTCGGTGTCGAAGAACCAGCCGGTGTCCTCGACCAACGGCAGCAACCGGCGGGCGACGTCACCGCGGATCGCCTTGAAACCGCACTGGGCGTCGGAGAATCCGGCGGCCAGCGTGCCGCGCAGGATCAGGTTGTAGCAGCGGGAGATGACCTCCCGCTTCGGCCCGCGGACGACCCGCGCGCCGCGCGCCAGCCGGGTGCCGATCGCGAGCTCCGAGTGCCCGGACAGCAGCGGCGCGACCAGCGGGGCGAGCGCCGCGAGGTCGGTGGAGAGGTCGACGTCCATGTAGGCCAGGACGGCGGCGTCGGAGGTCGACCAGACGTGATGCAGCGCGCGGCCGCGGCCCTTCGCGTCGAGGTGGACGGCGTGCACCTCGCCGAACCGGGCGGCCAGCTGCTGGGCGACCAGCCAGGTGCCGTCGGTGCTGGCGTTGTCGGCGATCGTGATCCGGAACCGGTACGGGAACGTGCGGGTGAGGTGGCCGAGCAGCCGTTCGACGCAGCCGGTGAGCGCGACCTCCTCGTTGTGGACCGGGACGACGACGTCGAGCACCGGGGCGGGCCTCTCGCCGGAGGGGTCGGGGTGAGGAGCGGTCAGTACGGACGGGGGTTCGAGGGTCTTGCCGATGGTCACGGTCATGCCCGTCACGGTGGAGGCTCTCGCTGAGGCGGCGGTCGGGCGCGACTGGACGTCGTCTGTGAGCCGCGGGGCCGGGGAGCGGTTCACCCGATCGGGTGACGGGCAGATCGGGGCGCGTCGTTCTATCGAACAAATGTTCGATTGGAGGTACCGTCGAAGCATGTCCAGCGCACCCCGGATCCTCCGCGTCGTACCCCACGGGCCGGTCACCCGGCCCGAGCACTCGCTGCCCGTGTTCGCCGTCGTGCGCTGGGCCGACGGCGAGAACGAGGAGGTCCCGGCGATCGCCGTCGCCTGGACCCGGGAGGCCGTGCAGATCGAGTGGGAGGCCCCCGGCCAGGGACTGCGGTTCGACTGGGTGCCGGCCCGGGACATCCGGCGCGCGGGCACCAAGCGACCGGCGGTCGACGACTCCCCGCCGCGGTCCGTGGCGGGGAAGAAGAACCGCTGGTGAACCTGCTGAGGAGGGTCAGGTCGTCGGGTTCGTGATGGTGACCTTCTCGTTCCAGCGGGACAGGGTGATCCGGTAGGTGCTCTGTTCGTCCCTGCTGAAGAAGTAGGCGTTCAGGTCGACCCGGCGTAGCCGGGACGTCTTCTCGTCGATCTGCAGGTCGATCCCCACCGGCTGGTAGACGTCGGCGATCGGCAGGAGCCGGTGGGCCAGCAACCCGGTGACCTGACCCTCCAGCGTGTGCACCCGGACGCCGTCCACCTCGCTGACGCCCTGGTCCTGCACCGATTTCAGGCCCGAGATCAGGGAGCCGATGCCGTTCTTGGCCCGGACCAGGACGGCGGGGTCGAACAACCCGAAGCTGACCGGGTCGACCACCTGGTACCGGGTGGCCCCCTCCGGCTTCATGTAGACGGTGCCGCGGTAGGAGACCAGCTTCAGCGACGTCCTGCGGTTGTTGATCAGCAGGTCGGTCGTCCCCGCGAAGGCGCCCGACGTCGACGAGGTGAAGGTCGCGACCCCGTCGCCGGTCAGCAGCCGGGTGGTGCCGGCACTCGCGGGCACGTGCGTGCTGGCGACCCGTAGGCGCACGGACGTCGCGGTGGACAGGCCCTGGAGCGTCCGGTCCAGCACGGCTCGGGTGCTCGGGGCCACGACCAGGGTCGGTGCGGGCGCCGGCTCGGCACCCTCGCCGGAACAGGCGGTCAGCCCGCTCACGCACAGGGCCAGGACCGAGACGAGCAGCCCGACCGTCGTGGTCCGCCGTCCCGGCCGGGTGATCTCCACGGTGGAAGAGGTTCTCATCAGGTGGCAGGCGTGGTGACGGCGGCCTTCTCGTTCCACCGCGACAGCGTGATCCGGTACGTGCTGCGGTCCTCCCGGGTGAAGAAGTACCCGGTCAGGTCGATCTCGCGCAGCTGCGCCGTCTCCTCGTCGATCCGGAGGCTGATCCCGACCGGACGGTAGACGTCGGCGATCGGCAGGATCCGCCGGGCCAGCAGCCCGCTCACCTCCCCCTGCAGCGTGTGCACCCGGACGCCGTCCACGCCGTCCACCCCCTGGTCCTGCACCGACCTCAAGTTGCTGACGAGCGAGCTGATACCGGTCTTGGCCTTGATCAGGACGGCGGGGTCGAACAGTCCGAAGCTGACCGGGTCGACCACCTGGTACTTCGTCGCCCCCGCCGGCCGGACGTAGACGACGTCGCGGTAGGAGATCAGCTTCAGCGTCGTCCTCCGGTCGTTGATCAGCAGGTCCAACGTGCCCCGGAAGGCTGCCGAGGGCGGCGTCGGTCGGGTCATCACGCCCTGGCCCGTCAGCAGCTTGGTGCTGCCCGCTCCGGCGGGCACGTCCGTGCTGGAGGCGTGGAACCGCACGGTCTTCGCGGAGTCGATGCTCTGGACCGTGCGGCTCAGCAGCGCGCCGTAGGCCGGGGTCGCGGTCTGCGCGCCGGAGAGTTCCTGGGCGTCCCCGGTGCAGGCGGCCAGCCCGGACCCGCCCAGGGCGAGGCCCAGCGCGACGCATCCCGCTGTCGCAGCTCGTCGTACCGACATCCGAGCATCCACCTCGTGCATTTCGACCCCTGGCCCCGAGCGGGGTCACACCTTGGGCGGCTTGATGACGACCTTCTCGTCGTAGTCGAACAACCGCACGACGTACGAACTGGACGGGGCCGACTCGAAGAAGTGCCCCGTCATCACGGCCCGCCGCAGCTCGTAGGTCTTCGGGTCGATCGACAGGGTGATCTGGACGCGGGAGTTCACGTCGGCGATCGGGATCAGCCGGGCCGCGAGGTACCCCGTGATGTACCCCTTCACGTCGTGCACGACCGTCCCGTCGTCCAGCGTGGAGGTGCCGCCGTCCTGGACGGACTTCAGCTCGGTCAGCATCCGCGGGATGCCTTTCTCCCGCTCGATCCAGGTGGCCGGGTCGATCATCCCGAACGCCCCAGGGTCGCTCACCTGCCAGGCGGCGTTCTCTCCCGTACGCACGTACAGCCGCCCGCGGAACGAGATCACCGACACCGGCACCTCGGAACCGCTGATCAGGACCTTCAGGTCACCGTCGAAGGCCGCCGTGGACGGGGTGGGGCGGCTCATCACGCCCTTGCCGCTGATCATCCGGCTCTTCCCGGCGTCCTTCGGCACGCCCGTGCCCTTGACCGTGAAGGCCGCCGTCCTGGACCCGTCCAGGAAGTCCAGGCACCGGGTCAGCAGGTTCGCCACCTCCGGCGGCGGGGCCGGTTCGGCGGCCACCGTGTTCGACCGGTCGCCGGTCGAACAGGCGCCCAGGCCCCCGACGGTCAGCACGACGGCGAGCGCAGTGGTCAGGATGCTGCGCGTGGTGCGAGAGACGTGCATGAAGGGAACTTTGGCAGAAAAGTCCCGTTCAGGTCACGGTGGGGAAGGGGGCCCCGCCGTGGTACACCCACACCTGCCAGAGCAGGATGCCCGGCATCGCCCAGCGCAGGCCGCGTTCCAGGCCGCCGCCCGAGTCGAGCCGGATGCCCACGTAGCCCCACCACGGCCCGAACGGGATCCCCGGCGGACGCTCACCGAACAGGAAGTCGCCCAGCAGGTGGGACGACCAGCCGAGCAGCAGCGCCCACAACGCCCACGCGGCCTCGGGCGGTACGAACCAGGCCGTGGCGACCGCGCCCAGTGCGGGCAGCACCCACCAGTGGGTCAGCCCACGATGCCCGCCCGGCACCCACCACAGCCAGGACTGGTCGGCGTCGGGGCTGGTCCACCCGGCGGAGCTGGCGGTGGCGATGACGGCGGCCGTCACGGTCTGCCAGGCCGGCTGCCCGAGGGCGGTCGAGACCGCGAGGCTGGTCGAGGCGGCGAAGAGCCGGTGGGTGCTGCCGTCCATAGTTGTACTGGCTATCACGGGCGATCATCGCCTCCGGTGGAGGCGCGCAGGCGGGAGAAGCGATGGGCGAGCGGGACGACGTCCCCTGGGCGATGCAGCTGGCGTTCGCCGACGAACGGGACCGGGACGGCGCGGGCCGGCCGACGCACTACGCGGTCTGCGAGGCCGTCGCGTCGGCGGTGGTCACACTGTTGTCGGACCCGCGCGCGGTGGACGGCGAGTGGTCGGCGGCCGTGAAGCACTGGAGCGACCTCGCCATCCGCAAGGTCGTGCGCCGGGGCCGGGGCGTGAAGTTCGCGGCGGTCCGGGCCCTGCCGGGGGTCGAGGTCTCGCATCGCGGCGCGCTGGTGCGGGCGTTCGTGCCCGGCCCCGTCTCCGAGGTGGCGCCCGAGATCGCCAAACTGCAGGTGGGCGGCACCGACCAGCCCGACCGGGGCACGCCGTCGGAGCCCGTGCCCGGTGGTCTGACGATCGCGCTCACCCCGGCCGTGACGATGACGACCGGCAAGGCGGCCGCCCAGAGCGGGCACGCGGCGCAGCTCGCCTGGTGGCAGATGCCCGCGGACGTCCGGGCTCGGTGGGAGGCGTCGGGCTGGGCGGTGCGCGTGATCTCACCGGCTCCCGACGCATGGGACCGCCTGGTGAAGGCGGCGCCCGTCGCGGTGCGCGACGCCGGGTTCACCGAGGTGCCACCCGGCACGAAGACCGCCATCGCCTGGTGGCCGGGTAGCGGGCTGGCGGACGACGGCACGCGGCTCGAGCGCGACGGCGGGCGCCCGGGGTGGCTGGGCCGCCTGTTCGGCCGCTGATCTGCGGGGCTGACTGAATGCTTCGGTCGCCATCACTGCACGTTCGGCGCAGCCAGCTCCGCGGATCGGGGTGGGCCAGTGGCCCTAGAAGTCGCGGAACGCCGACGTGATGCGTCGGCCCAGCCGCCGGGTGCGGTCGGACAGCTCGGTCGCCGAACGCTGCACCTGGGCGGCCAGCTGCGACGTCACCGGCGCCTCGCCCGGACGCAGCGGGCGGACCGGCGACAACGGTCGATCCTCGGAGTCGACCGGCACGATGCCGGACACCAGCGCGTGCACGACCTCCGGGATGTCGCTCGAGGCGAGTCGTAGGGTCGCGAGGCAGCGGCCGTCCTGCCAGATGCTCAGGACGGTACGGTCCGAGTCGGGGTGCGCGCTGACCCGCAGGGTGCGGCCCGCGGCGTCCCGCCCGGCGAACACTTCACCGATCGAGGGCAGTGGGGTGACCTGAGCCATGCTTGAGTCTGACCGTTACCGGCCCGTGATGTCCACGGTTCGGGCCCGGGAAATGATCGCCGGGCACTGGGCGGCCCTGCGCGGGGACGCCGATCTGACCGATCGGGTCGCCTTCGCGCGCAATGCGGCGGGCGAGGAATGGTTCCGGCTGCTCCCGGCGGTGTACGACGTGCCGGCGTTCGCGGCGGCGACGATCGGGACGGCGTTGCTCGCCGTCGCGGAACTCGGCGCCGCGCGCTCGGGGCGGGACGTCGAGACGGTCACGGTCGACGTGGCCGAGGCGGTGGCGGCGTTCCGTAGCGAAGCCCTGCAACGCCCGGTCGGGTGGTCGCTGCCGCCGATCTGGGACCCGGTGGCCGGCGTCTACGCGACCGCCGACGGCTGGATCCGCCTGCACACCAACTACTCCTACCACCGCGCGGCCGCGCTCGGGGTGCTAGGCATCGCGGACGACGGCCGTGTCGACCGCGCGCTCGTCGCCGACGCGGTACGCGCTTTCGCGGGCGACGACCTCGAGCGGGCCGTCGTCGAGGCGGGCGGGTGTGCCGCGGTCGCCCGGACCCGCACGGACTGGAAGGCCCACGGGCACGGGTGTTTCGCCGTCCTGGAACGTCCGGTGGACCTGGGGCCGGCGGACGGCGCCGGCGACCCCGGTGTGCGGCTCGCCGAGCCGCCGTCCCCCGGGCAGCCGTTGTCCGGCGTCCGGGTGCTCGATCTGACGCGCGTGATCGCGGGCCCGGTCGCCACCCGCACGCTCGGCGCGTGGGGCGCCGACGTGCTGCGCATCGACCCGCCCGGGTTCGTCGAGGTGCCGGCCGCCGTACCGGACACGTTGGTCGGGAAGCGTTCGGCCGCACTGGATCTGCGCAGCCGGCGCGCCGTGTTCCTCGAGTTGGTGGCCGGCGCCGACGTCCTCGTGCACGGTTTGCGGCCCGGGGCATTGGCCGGTCTGGGGTTCGGGGCCGACGCGTTGCGGGCGGTCAACCCGGGTCTCGTCGAGGTCGCGGTCGACGCCTACGGCTGGGCCGGACCGTGGGCCGGGCGGCGCGGTTTCGACAGCCTCGTCCAGTTCAGTTCCGGTATCGCCCTCGAGACCGGCACGAGTGACGGGCCCGGTGCGCTGCCTGCGCAGGCGCTCGACCACGGCACCGGGTATCTCCTGGCCGCCGCCGCGTGCCGGGGGCTGACCGAGCTGCTCGCCGGGCGCGGGCCGGGGATCGCTCGCGGGTCGCTGGTGGGTTCCGCGAACGTGCTCATGCAGCAACGGATTTCGCCGGACGAGCTCGATCGGGAACCCGTCGCCGTCGAACCCGTGCTGGAGTCGCGGCCCACGGCGTGGGGTGAGCTGCTCGCCGTCCCGCCGCCCGGCCGGATCGGCGCCGCGCGGGGTGCGTGGCCCGTCGACGCGGGGCCGGTCGGGCGCCACGAGCCGACGTGGTGATCGTTTCGACCAGCGCCGGACATTGCATCGTCACCGGCTACCGGTAGGTTTCCGCCCATGAAGATCGTCACTGCGGTCATCAAGCCGCACAGTCTCGACGGCGTGAAGCAGGCCCTTCAGGACGCCGGTATCGGCGGTCTGACCGTGAGCGAGGCTCAGGGGTACGGTCGGCAGGGCGGCCACACCGAGGTGTACCGCGGCGCCGAGTACCAGGTCGCGTTCGTGCCGAAGCTGCGCGTCGAGGTCCTCGTCGACGACGTCGACTCCGAGCGTGTCGTCACCGTGATCCAGGAGTCGGCGAACTCCGGGAAGATCGGCGACGGGAAGATCTGGGTGACCCCGATCGACGACGTGGTCCGAGTCCGCACGGGCGAGACGGGCGTCGACGCGCTCTAGCGTCGAACGCGCTAGTGGCCCCGGGCCACCCAGGCGTCGTAGTCGCCGGCCTCCGCGCCGATGGTGGTCGGGTCGCCGTGCCCGGTGAGAACCGTGGTGCCGGGCGGCAGGTCGAGCAGCCGCGTCCGGATCGACTCGAGGATGGTCGGGAAGCTGCTGTACGAGCGGCCCGTCGCGCCCGGGCCGCCGTGGAACAGCGTGTCGCCCGAGAACAGTGCGCCCAGCGCCGGCGCGTACAGGCACACCGCGCCGGGGGAGTGACCCGGCGTGTGCAGCACCCGTAGCTGCGTCTCCGCCACGTCGAACCGGTGGTCGTCGTGCAGCGGCTCGGGGGCGCTGTGGGGGTGCACGACGTCCCACAGCATCCGGTCGTCCGGGTGCAGGTAGACCGGTGCCGGGCCCGAGGCGGCGTTGTCGGCCACCGTCATCGCCGCGTTGATGTGGTCGTTGTGGCCGTGCGTGCAGATCACCGCGAGCAGGTCCCGGTCGCCGACGGCGGCCAGGATCGCCCCGGCGTCGTGCGCGGCGTCGACCACCATCACCGATCGGTCGTCACCGATCAGCCAGACGTTGTTCTCGACGTCGAAGTCCTGCCCGTCGAGCGAGAACACCCCGCTGGTGACGAGCCTCTCGATGTGCGCGCTCACAGCACCACCACCGAGCGCAGCACGCCGCCCGCGTGCATGGTGGCGAACGCGGCCTCGACGTCGCTCAGCCCGATCGTCTCCGAGACGAACCCGTCGAGGTCGAACCGGCCCTGCCGGTAGAGGTCGACGAGCATCGGGAAGTCGCGGCTCGGCAGGCAGTCGCCGTACCAGCTCGACTTCAACGCCCCACCGCGGCCGAAGATCTCGATCATCGGTAGTTCGACCTTGAGCTCAGGCGTGGGTACCCCGACGAGCACCACGGTGCCGGCCAGGTCGCGCGCGTAGAAGGCCTGCTCGTACGTCTCGGGCCGGCCGACGGCCTCGACCACGACGTCCGCGCCGAACCCGCCGGTCAGCTCCTTGATCGCCTCGACCGGGTCGGTCGCGCGCGAGTCCACCGTGTGGGTGGCGCCGAACTTCTTGGCCCACTCCAGCTTCCGGGCATCGACGTCCACCCCGATGATCGTCGTGGCCCCGGCGAGGGCGGCGCCCGCGATGGCCGCGTTGCCGACCCCGCCGCAGCCGATCACCGCGATCGAGTCGCCCCGCCCGACGCCGCCGGTGTTCACCGCGGCACCGAACCCGGCCATCACGCCGCAACCCAGCAGCCCGACGGCCTTCGGGTCCGCCAGCGGGTCGACCTTCGTGCACTGGCCGGCCGCGACGAGCGTCTTCTCCACGAATGCGCCGATGCCCAGCGCGGGCGACAGTTCCGTGCCGTCGTCCAGCGTCATCTTCTGCGTCGCGTTGAACGTGTCGAAGCAGTACCAGGGCTTGCCCTTCAGACAGGCCCGGCAGCGGCCGCAGACCGCGCGCCAGTTCAGGATGACGAAGTCGCCCGGCTCCAGCCCCACCACGTCGGGCCCGACCGACTCGACGACGCCCGCCGCCTCGTGGCCGAGCAGGAACGGGAACTCGTCGTTGATGCCACCCTCGCGGTAGTGCAGGTCGGTGTGGCAGACCCCGCAGGCCTGGATCGCGACCACGGCCTCGCCGGGACCGACGTCCGGGATCGTGATGCGCTCCAGCGAGACCGGCTCGCCCTTGCCCCGCGCGACGACACCCTGCACCTGCTGCGGCATACCCGACCTCCTCGTCGACGGACTTCCGGACACGACCCTAGACGCCGCGGCCCCGCAACGGGCGCCGGGATCTGCGTCCGTTCCGGCCGCCACGAGACCGGCCGCGCCGGCCCGTGGCGACCGGAACGGACGCGGATGCAGGGGTCGGATCTTCGTCGGGCCGCGACCTCAGGTGAACGGCCGAGACCAGCGTGCGTTTCGTCGTCCCTGCGTGGTTCGTGGCGCGCGCGGAACGGGCGTTGCACACAATTCACAGGGCTCACGAGAGGCGACGGCTGGTCAGCATGGCCGAAGCTGCGGCAGACTGTGCTGCGACACGCGCACCGCCTGCTTGGTAACCGGGCTGTCCTGATGTTGGTTCTGAGGTCGTTGGGGAAGACGCACCTCAAACCTGGTCGGGAGGTCCAGATGTCTGCCATCACGCGAGGCGTGCTGTTCGTGCACTCCGCGCCGAGCGCGTTGTGCCCACACGTGGAGTGGGCCGCGGGCGGCGTCCTTGGCTTGCGCCTTTCCCTGGACTGGATCGAGCAGCCCGCCGCACCGGGGCTGTTCCGGACCGAACTGTCCTGGCAGGCGCCGCAAGGCATGGGCGCGCGCCTGACGTCCGCCCTGCGCGGGTGGGCGCACCTGCGCTTCGAGGTCACGGAGGAGCCCAGCGCGGGCGTCGACGGCGGCCGGTGGAGCCACACGCCGGAGCTCGGCATCTTCCACGCGGTCACCGACGTGCACGGCAACGTCATGGTCCCGGAGGACCGCATCCGCGCGGCGTTGGAGACCGGCGCCGGTGACCCCGTCGTGCTGTCCCGGGAACTCGACATCGCCCTGGGCCGCGCCTGGGACGAGGAGCTCGAGCCCTTCAGGTACGCGGGGGACGGCGCACCGGTCAGGTGGCTGCACAGAGTGGGTTGAAACCCCACGACAAGTCAGAGCGGGATGTTCGTGTGCCTTCCCCGCCCCGCGGGCACTGAACCCAAAGCAGCGGCCAACGCCGACCGCGTCTGACCAGGCTCGACCACCTCGTCGACCACGCCGATCTCCAGCGCCTTGGCCAACCCGCCCGACAACACCGCGTGGTCGGCGGCCAGCTCCTCCTCGACCTGTGCGCGGTCCTCGACCGGGACGTCGGCCAGCGTGCGCCGGTGCAGGATGCGCACCGCCGCGACGTGTCCCATCACGGCCACCTCCGCGGTCGGCCAGGCGAACACCTTCGTCGCCCCGAGCGAGTGCGAGTTCATCGCGATGTAGGCGCCGCCGTAGGCCTTGCGCGTCACGAGCGTGACCCGCGGGACCCGGGCCTCGGCGAAGGCGTGCAGCAGCTTCGCGCCGCGGCGCACCACGCCGTCCCACTCCTGCCCGGCGCCCGGCAGGTAGCCCGGCACGTCGACCAGCACGATCAGCGGCACGCCGAAGGCGTCGCACATCCGCACGAACCGCGCCGCCTTCTCGGCGGACGCCGAGTCGAGGCAGCCGCCCAGCCGCAGCGGGTTGTTGGCGATCACCCCGACCGCGCGCCCGCCGAACCGGCCGAGCGCGGTCACCACGTTGGGCGCCCACTTCGGGTGCAGCTCCAGCACGGGTGCGCCTGACTCGGGAGGGTCGAGCACGCCGGCCACGAGCGGGTGCACGTCGTAGGCGCGCTTCGGTGATTCCGGCAGCAGGGCACCGAGTTCCACGTCGGCCACCGGGCCGAGCGTCCCGGCCGTACCGAGCAGCGACACCAGTTCGCGGCCGCGGGCGTAGACCTCGTCGGTCGTGTCGGTGACCACGTGCACGACGCCCGAGCGCCGGCCGTGCGGTTCCGGCCCGCCCAGCCGCAGCATGTCGACGTCCTCCCCGGTGACGGAGCGGACGACGTCCGGCCCGGTCACGAAGATGCGCCCCTCGGGCCCGAGCACGACCACGTCGGTGAGCGCGGGCCCGTAGGCGCCGCCGCCCGCGGCGGGACCGATCACCAGCGAGATCTGCGGGATCACCCCGGAGGCCCGGGTCATCACGGCGAAGATGTCGCCGAAGGCGTTCAGCGACAGGACGCCCTCGGCCAGCCGAGCCCCGCCGGAGAACCAGATCCCGACCACGGGGACGCCGTCGGCCAGGGCCCGTTCGTAGGCGGCCAGGACGACGCGCCCACCGGCCTCGCCCAGCGCGCCGCCCTGCACTCCGGCGTCCGAGCAGAACGCCACGCACGGCTCGCCGTCGACCAGCCCGGTCGCGGCCTGCATGCCCGAGTCGTCGCGTGGGGTCAGGGTTTCCACGGTGCCCGCGTCGAACAGGGCGGTGAACCGCAGCAGCGGGTCGCGTTCGGCCCGCAGCCGCGCCTTCTTCTCGGCGGGCGACTCCGTGGTGACGGTCATGACGCCGCCACGAACGCCAGGGCGACGTTGTGCCCGCCGAACCCGAAGGCGTTGTTGACCGCGGCACCGGGCCGCAGCTCGCGCGGCTGGTCGCCGACGACGTCGATCTTCACCCGGGGGTCCAACTTCAGCAGGTTGATGGTCGGTGGGGCCACGCGGTCGCGGACGGCGAGCACCGTGAACACGGCCTCCAGCGCCCCGGCCGCACCGAGCAGGTGCCCGGTCATCGACTTGGTCGCCGAGACGGCCACACCGTCCAGGGCCGGGCCGAGCCCGGCCCGCAGCGCGGCCACCTCGGCCACGTCGCCGACCGGGGTCGAGGTCGCGTGCGCGTTCACGTGGACGACGTCCGCCGGGCTCAAGTGCGCGTCCTCCAGGGCCGCCCGGATCGCCCGGGACGCCCCGGCGCCCTGCGGTTCCGGCGCGGCGATGTGGTGGGCGTCGGAGGTGATCCCGGCCCCGGCCAGCACGGCGTGCACCCGGGCGCCGCGGGCGGCGGCGTGCTCGGCGGACTCCAGCACCATCACGGCGGCGCCCTCGCCGATCACGAACCCGTCCCGGTCGACGTCGTAGGGGCGCGACGCGGCGGCCGGGTCGTCGTTGCGGGTCGAGAGCGCGTGCATGGAGGCGAAGCCCGCGATCGGCAGCGGGTGGATCGCCGCCTCCGTCCCGCCCGCGATGACCACGTCGGCCCGGCCGCTGCGGATGAGGTCCACGGCCTGGGCGATGGACTCCGCCCCCGACGCGCATGCCGACACCGCGGTGTGCACGCCGGCCCGCGCGCCGAACTCGAGACTGATGGCCGCGGCCGGGCCGTTCGGCATCAGCATCGGCACGGTCAGCGGCAGGATCCGCTTCGGACCCTTCTCCTTCAACGTGTCGTAGGAGTCGAGCAGGGTCCACACCCCGCCGATGCCCGACGCGACGCACACGGCCAACCGCTCCGGGACGACCGGAACGCCGTCGCCGGGCTGCTCGCCCGGGCGCCGGGCGGGCGTGGCGAGACCGGCGTCGGCCCACGCCTCGCGCGCGGCGACCAGGGCGTACTGGCCGCTCGGGTCGAGCCGCTTGGTCTCCGGTCGGGACAGCTTGGCCTCCGGGGGCTCGGCCAGCCGGGCCGCGAACGTGACCGGCAGGTCGTAGCGCTCCAGCCACTCCGGCGGGAGTGGCGCGGCGCCGGACTTGCCGGCCAGCACGGCGTCCCAGGTGGTGGGCACGTCACCGCCCAGGGGCGTGGTCGCCCCCAGGCCGGTGACGACGATCTGTCGGTCCGTCATGCTCGTCCCGCCTCAGGCCTGGACGGTCGCGCCGGACCGGGCGGCGACGATGAAGGTGATGGCGTCGCCGACCGTCTTCAGCTCGGTCAGCGCCTCGTCGGGGATCTCGACCCCGAACTTCTCCTGCGCCTCGACGACGATCGTCATCATCGACAGCGAGTCGACGTCGAGGTCCTCGACGAAGGTCTTCTCGGGCGTGATGTCGGCGACGGGGATGCCGGTCTCGTCGTTCACGATCGCCGCGAAGTCGGCGAGGATCTGGCTCTGGTCGGACATGGTGGAACTCCTTCGTGTGAGTGGACTTTCGGTCTGGCGACGTTGCCAGGGCTCTAGGGGAGCCGCACGACCTGTGCGGCGTAGGAGAGGCCGGCGCCGAAGCCGATCAGCAGCGCGGTGCCGCCCGAGGCCTCCGGGTGCTCGGCCAGGAGCGCGTCGATCGCCAGCGGCACCGACGCACCCGACGTGTTGCCGGTCGTCGTGATGTCGCGGGCCACGAGCACCGAGGCCGGCAGCTGGATCTGCTTCGCCATCGCGTCGATGATCCGGCCGTTCGCCTGGTGTGGGACGAACGCGGTGAGGTCGTCGATGCCCACCCCGGCGGCCTCGGCCGCCTTGCGGGCGATCGGCGCCATCTCCCAGACCGCCCAGCGGAACACCGCCGGGCCGGCCATGAAGACCCACGGGTGCCCGGCGGGTGCGGCCGCGACCCAGGGGTCGGTCTGGCGGATGAGGTCCCACTGCCCACCGTCCGAACCCCACACCGTGGGGCCGATGCCGGGCTCGTCGGCGCCCCCCACGACCACGGCGCCGGCGCCGTCTCCGAAGATGAACGCCGAGCCGCGATCGGTGGGGTCGATGATCTGGCTCATCACCTCGGCGCCGACCACGAGCACGGTGCGCGCCGAACCGGCCCGGATCATGTCGTTGGCTAGGCCGACGCCGTGGCAGAACCCCGCGCACGCCGCGGACAGGTCGATCGCCATCGGACCGTCGGTGCCGAGCCGGTGTGCGAGAAGGGTTGCCGCCGAAGGGGTCTGAAACATGTGCGTGATGGTCGCGACGATCACCGCATCGACGTCGCCGGGCGCCACGCCGGCCCGCTCCAGCGCGACCCGGGCCGCGGCCTCGGCCAGGTCGACGACCGTCTCGCCCGCCGCCGCGCGGTGCCGGCTGACGATGCCCGACCGTTCCCGGATCCACTCGTCGGAGGAGTCGATCAGCTCGCAGACTTCGTCGTTGGTGACCACGCGCTGCGGGCGGTAGGCGCCCACCCCGAGGATCCGGGCCCCCGCGGGGCCCGCGGACGTCGTCCGGATGCTCACTGCTGGGCCGCCGCGAACTGGCCGTCGGCCGGGACGGCGGGCATCAGCCGCACCAGCGGCTGCCCCGGAGCAACGGGGTCACCCTCCTCGACCAGCCACTCCACGACCGTGCCGTCGTGCATGGCGTGCACGTCCTTGTCCGCATGCCGGCCGCGCACGGTCGCCACGTGCGCGCCCGCGGTCACGGGGTCACCCTCGGTCAGGTCGACCCGGTGCACCATGCCCTTGCTCGGCGCCACCACGATGCGCCAGCTCGGCGAGCCGACCAGCGGGCCGGGGGAGCCGTGGCGGGCGATCATCGTCTGCGCGGCGTCGAGGTCGTCCGGCGTCTTCAGGGCCAGGATCTCGACGCCCGGCAGGGCGCGCTTGGCCAGGTTGGAAAGCGTTCCCGCGGGCGGGATCTCGATCAGCCCGGTGACCCCGAGGTCCTTGAACGTCTCCAGGCACAGGTCCCACCGGACGGGCCGGCGGGTCTGGTCCACGATCCGGCGCAGCACCTCGCGCCCGTCGTGCACGACGTGCCCGTCGGCGTTCGAGACGAGCCGGACGCGCGGGTCGTGCGTCGTGATCGCCGGGGTGTAGGTGGCCAGCAGGTCGGCCGCGGGGGCCATGTAGTCGGTGTGGAAGGCGCCGGCCACCTGCAGCGGGACCACGCGCGTGCGGGCGGGTGGGGCGGCGGCGAGCGTCGCGAGGGCGGCGAGCGGGCCGGCGGCGACGACCTGCCCGGCCGCGTTCACGTTGGCGGCGCTCAGCCCGTGCCCGGCGATGGCCGCGCGCACCTCGTCGGGGTCGCCGCCGATCACGGCGCTCATCCCGGTCGGCACGTCCGCCGACTCGACCGCGCGGGCCATGGCGAAGCCGCGCTCCCGGACCAGGACCATGGCCTGTTCGGCGGTGATGACGCCGGCCGCGGCCGCTGCGGTGATCTCACCGACGCTGTGCCCGGCGCCCGCGCCGATCACGCCGTAGGCGTCGGAGGGGTGCGGGAACAGGGACAGCAGGCTGACCATGCCACCGGCCACGATCAGCGGCTGGGCGACGGCGGTGTTGCGCAGGGTCTCGGCGTCCGAGACGGTGCCGTGCCGGGTCAGGTCGAGGCCGGCGACGGCCGACAGCCAGTCGAGGCGGGCGGCGACGCCGGGCACCTCCAGCCAGGGGGCGAGGAAGCCGGGGGTCTGGGAGCCCTGTCCGGGGGCGACGATGACGAGCACGACATCGACTCTCGGGCCTGGAGGGGGCTGATCGGCAGGCGCCGCCGGCACGAGCTTTTCGTCCGACCTTTGGAGAGAACCTCTAAACCGGCGAGTTCAGCTGTCCGGGCTTGTCCGGACAGGGGCCTGTCTACCTGCGACGATGGCCACACGCAGGACGAAGGCGCTCCGGGCTTCCGTAGGGTCCCAACCAGTGACGTCGGACACTTTGCGCAGCCGGTACCGCACCGTGTTCGTGTGCACGAACAGGGCCCGGGCCGTCCCCTCGAGGGATCCGCCGAGTTCCAGGTAGGCCGCCAGCGTCTCCAGCAGCGGACTGTTGTCCGCCACCAAGGGCTCGTACGCGCGCGTCCGCAGCGTCTCGAGGGCGGCCCCGTCGCCGTTCAGCGCGCGTTCCGGGAGCAGGTCGTCCGCGGCGACCGGACGGGGCGCCCCCGCCCAGCCGGGGGCCGCGGCCAGGCCCGCGAGCGCCGTCCGGGCACTGCCCGCCGCGTGGACCAGCCCCGCGACCGTCGGGCCGGTGACCACGGGCCCGTCGCCGAGGTGCGGCAGCAGGTGCTTCACGAGGGACGACGGGTCGCTGGCGTGGCCCAGGACCAGCACCAGCCGCTCACCCTGCACGCCGATCAGCACGTCACCGCCGCCGGCCCGGGCGGCGCGGCGCAGCGTCGCCACCGTCTCCTCGATCGGGCGCTGCCCGGGCGCCGGACCGGCGAGCACGGTGACCAGGTTGGCCTCGCCCCAGTTGAGAGCGGCCGCCCACGAACGCAGTTCGTCACCGTCGCTCGCGCCGCGCAGCACGCCGTCCAGGATCAGCGCCTCCAGCCGCGCGTCCCAGTTGCCGCGGCTCTCGGCGGCGCGGGCGTACACCGTGGCGGCGGCGAACGCGACGTCGCGCGAGTAGCGCAGGACCGCCTCGCGCAGCGCCTGTTCCGAGTCGGGGGTGGCGATCTGCGGGACGTGACCCTCCACCGTGTCCACCACGGTGCGCACCATGTCCAGCGTGTGCTGCAACGAGATCGAACGGGTCAGTTCCCGCGGGGCGGTGCCGAACACGTCGGCCCGCAGCGCCGCCGGGTCCTCACCGCCGGAGTACCAGGAGATGAAGGAGTTGATGCCCGCCTGGGCGACCAGCCCGATCCAGGACCGGTCGCTGGCCGACAGTTCCCGGTACCAGGGCAGGCCCTCCTCCATCCGGCGCGCGGCCTCCCGGCCCAGGTCCGCCGACTCGCGACGCAGACCGGCCAGGGTCGCGTCGTCGGGCCCTCTCACCTGCACGTCCTCATCTTCCCCCAATTCATCCCTCCAATCGCTGCGCCGGTCGGATTGGGGGTCTATGAGCAGGGGGAACGGGTGATCTTGGAGCGTCATCCATTCGCCGCACCCCAGGGGAGGCGTTAGGTTGAATCAGGATCGGGTCAGGATCGACGTCAGGTTCAGGTGGATCTCCACGGCAGGCCGAGAGGGGCGAGATGACGGCGCTGGAACGGCTCAGGAAGCGGCTGTTCCCCCAGGCTCCCCAGGTCAACGAGCCGGGTGGCCCGGCGGACCGGGCCGAGGAGGAGACGCTGCGGGCCCGCCTCGCCGAGGACCCCAACGAGGTCGCCTCGTTCAACCGGCTGGCCCAGATCGTGGCCAGCCGCGCCGCCGAGGGCCACGAGGGCGGCGACCTGCAGACCGAGGCCGACGACGCCGTCTGGGCGCTCGCCGAGGAGATCGCACAGTCCAGCCGGGCGTGGTACCCGCTGATCGAGCTGGCCCGCCTGTCCATCGACGACGACCGCGACGTCGCCCTGCGCCGGCTGTCGACCGCCGCCGAGCGGGACGCGTCGGGCGTCGCGCTCGCGCAGGGTCTGGCCATGCTGCGCGACGCCGGGCACGCCGTCGACGCCCTGAACCTCGGCGTCGGGCACTGGCGCCCGCGTGAGCACGTCGTCGACGCCGGGCGCCAGCTCGTGCAGGCCGCCGTCGAGGCCGGTCGCACCGGTGAGGCCCGCCGGCACCTCGACGCCCTGACCGAGCACCCCGACCAGGAGACGGTCGCGGCGATGCGCGAGGAGCTCGAGGCGCGGATCGCGCTGGCGGACGAGGCGGTGCAGGCCGGTCAGCCCGCGCACTTCTCGCCGAACACCGGTGTCATCGACGTGAGCACCACGTCCCGGTTGCGTCAGCTCCTGCGCCGGGGTTCCGAAGCCTCCGAATAATCCGTTCGTGATCATGCAGAAAGTCCCCCCAGGGGACTTTCTGCATGATCACGATCTGAGCTAGGCGTCGCCGCCCGAGTTGCCGGACGTTCCCGCCGTGACGTCGTGCAGGCGGTACTTCTCGATCGCCTGGACGACGGCCTCGCGCGGCACGGCGCCGCGGTTGGCCAGCAGCTGGAGCGTGCGCACGACCATCGACGGCCCGTCGATGCCGAACCAGCGCCGGGCGGCGGGGCGGGTGTCGGACAGCCCGAACCCGTCGGCGCCCAGCGACACGAACTCCTGCGGCACCCACTGCCGGATCTGGTCGGGTACGGCGCGCATGTAGTCGCTGACCGCCACGACCGGGCCCTCGGCGCCGCCGAGCGCGCTCGTCACGTACGGCACGCGCGGCTCCTCCTGCGGGTGCCGGAAGGCGTGGTCGTCGCAGGCCAGCGCGTCGCGGCGCAGCTCGGACCAGCTCGTGACGCTCCAGACCGAGGCGGCCACGCCCCAGTCCTGGGCGAGCAGTTCCTGTGCCTCCAGCGCCCACGGCACGCCGACCCCGCTGGCCAGCAGCTGGGCCTGCGGCCCGGAGACGCCTTCCGGCGGCCCCGCCAGGCGGTAGATGCCCCGCAGCACGCCCTCGACGTCCAGGCCGTCCGGTTCGGCCGGCTGCTGCATCGGCTCGTTGTAGACGGTCAGGTAGTAGAAGACGTCCTCCGGCGTCGGCCCGTACATCCGGCGCAGGCCGTCCTTGACGATGTGCCCGATCTCGTAGGCGTAGGCCGGGTCGTAGGCGACGACGGCGGGGTTGGTGCTGGCCAGCAGGGGCGAGTGGCCGTCGGCGTGCTGCAGGCCCTCGCCGGTCAGCGTCGTCCGGCCTGCGGTGGCACCGATCAGGAAGCCGCGGGCCATCTGGTCGGCGGCCGCCCACAGGCTGTCGGCGGTGCGCTGGAAACCGAACATCGAGTAGAAGATGTAGATCGGCACCATCGGTTCGCCGTGCGTCGCGTACGACGTGCCCGCCGCGGTGAACGCGGCGACCGAACCGGCCTCGTTGATGCCGACGTGTTGGATCTGCCCGTCGACGGCCTCGGTGTAGGTGAGCATCAGGTCGCGGTCGACGGACGTGTAGTTCTGACCGTGCGGGTTGTAGATCTTGGCCGTCGGGAAGAACGAGTCCATCCCGAACGTGCGCGCCTCGTCGGGGATGATCGGCACGATCCGCTGCCCGAATTCCTTGTCCCGCATCAGGTCTCGCAGTAGCCGGACGAACGCCATCGTGGTCGCCACGCTCTGCTTGCCCGAGCCGCGGGCGATCCCGGTGTACGCGGCGTCGTCGGGCAGCTTCAGCTCGCCCGCGCTCGCGCGCCGCTGCGGGACGGCGCCCCCGAGCCGGCGCCGCCGGTCGCGGATGTACTTGAGGGTCTCGTTCTGCTCACCCGGGTGGTAGTACGGCGGCAGGTACGGGTCGTGCTCCAGCTGCGCGTCGGTGATCGGGATGCGCAGACCGTCGCGGAAGAGCTTCAGGTCCTCCAGCGTCAGCTTCTTCATCTGGTGGGTGGCGTTGCGGCCCGCGAAGTGGCTGCCGAGGCCGTACCCCTTGATGGTCTGGGCGAGGATGACGGTCGGCTGGCCGTGGTGCTCCATCGCGGCCCGGAACGCCGCGTACACCTTGCGGTAGTCGTGGCCGCCGCGCTTGAGCCGCCAGATGTCGTCGTCCGACATCTTCTCCACCAGCTTGGCGGTGCGGTAGTCCCGCCCGAAGAAGTGCTCGCGGATGTAGGCGCCGTCCTCCGCGCGGAAGGTCTGGTAGTCGCCGTCCGGGGTGGTGTTCATGATGTTGACCAGCGCGTTGTCGCGGTCGAGGGCCAGCAGCGGGTCCCACTCGCGGCCCCACACCACCTTGATCACGTTCCAGCCGGCGCCCCGGAAGTGCGCCTCCAGCTCCTGGATGATCTTCCCGTTGCCGCGCACCGGCCCGTCGAGCCGCTGCAGGTTGCAGTTCACGACGAAGGTGAGGTTGTCGAGTTCCTCCATCGCCGCGACCTGCAACAGGCCGCGGCTCTCGGGCTCGTCCATCTCGCCGTCGCCGAGGAACGCCCAGGTGTGCTGGTCGGTGGTGTCACGGATGCCGCGGTTCTTCAGGTACTTGTCGAACTGAGCCTGGTAGATCGCGTTCATCGGGCCGAGGCCCATCGACACGGTGGGGAACTCCCAGAAGTCCGGCATCAGCCGCGGGTGCGGGTACGACGACAGGCCGCCGCCCGGGTGCGAGCGCTCCTGACGGAACCCGTCGAGGCGGTCGGCGTCGAGCCGGCCCTCGAGGTAGGCGCGCGCGTAGATCCCGGGGGAGGCGTGCCCCTGGATGAAGACGTGGTCGCCGCCGCTCGGGTCGTCCTTGCCGCGGAAGAAGTGGTTGAAGCCGACCTCGTAGAGCGTCGCGCTCGACGCGTACGACGAGATGTGCCCGCCGACACCGATACCCGGCCGCTGCGCGCGGTGCACCATGATCGCCGCGTTCCAGCGGGTCCAGCGGCGGAACGTCCGCTCGGCGTCCTCGTCGCCGGGGAACCACGGTTCGGCTTCCGGCGGAATGGTGTTCACGTAGTCGGTGGCCGTGAGGCTCGGGACGCCGACGCCCCGTTCCCGCGCCCGCTGCAGCAGCGACATCATCAGGTACCGCGCCCGGTTGCGGCCCTGCTCGTCGATGGCCTGGTCCAGCGACGTGATCCATTCCGCGGTCTCGTCCGGATCGGTGTCCGGCAGTCGGCCCGGCAGCCCGTTCAGGATCGGCCCCGCTGATTCCCGCTCGCCCACGGCTTTTCTCCTCTGGCTTCATGCTCGACACAGGGCCCGGGTGGATCGCACCCGACGCCCTCCGCCGACATCCTCTCGCGCACCGGAGGCCGCCGTCATATCTACCGACGGGTAGTGATCTTGGAGCCCGCCGGACGGGTGTCCGGGCCCGTTGTCGACTAGCGTCTTGCCTGGCCACGACGCGGAACAGGGCCACCGGCCGTCAAGGGGCGGGCCGAACGGTCCGACATCGTGGCCGGAGGGCCTGTTCGCCGAGGCGACCAGGCGGAATGATTGACAAGGGGCACCGGTGATCGGGCAGGATCACCGGGCTACTACCCGGGAACAGAACCAGAGGAGGTCGGACAGGGTGGGCGCCACGGCTGAGCCTGCTGAGCAGGCCATGGCCGCCCGGCTCGGGGTGAAACCCGGTCAGGTGGTGCAGGAGTTCGGCTACGACGACGACGTGGACGACGACCTGCGCCTGGCAGTCGAGACCCTGACCGGTTCCGAACTGGCCGACGAGGACGACCAGGACGTGGTCGACGCCGTCATCTACTGGTGGCGCGAGGGCGACGGCGACCTGGTCGACGCGCTCGTCGACGCGCTGACCAACCTCGTCGACGGTGGCGTGATCTGGCTGTTGACCCCGAAGTCGGGTCGGGAGGCACACGTGCGTCCCAGCGAGATCGAGGAGGCCGCACCGACGGCCGGCCTGCACGCCACGAGCTCGATCAGCGTGTGCGCCGACTGGACCGGCACCCGGCTGGCGGCCCCCCGCAGCGGTCGCCGGTAGGCTCGCGGGCGTAGACCCGCCACCGGAAGGACCCCCATGTCGCTCGAGATCGGTCAGCCCGCGCCCGACTTCAGCCTGCGCGACGAGCACGGCCAGACCATCACGCTCTCCGAGGTGCGCCGTGAGAAGCCCGTGGCGGTCGTCTTCTACCCGTTCGCCTTCTCCGGCATCTGCACCGGCGAGCTGTGCGAGCTGCGGGACAACATCGAGGCTTTCGAGTCGGCCGGGGTGCAGGTGCTGGCCGTCTCCACCGACGCGGTGCCGACCCTGCGGGCGTGGGCCGACCAGCAGAAGTACCCCTTCCCGCTGCTGTCCGACTTCTGGCCGCACGGGGCCACGTCCCAGGCGTACGGCGTGTTCAACGACGCCGTCGGCTGCGCGATCCGCGGCAGTTTCCTCATCGACACCGAGGGCGTCCTGCGCTGGGCCGTGGTGAACGAGATCGGTGAGGCGCGGCCGCTCGCCGAGTACAAGGAGGCGCTCGCGGCGCTGTAGCCGCACCGTCGGGGCCTGTAGCTCAGCTGGTAGAGCACCGCGTTTACACCGCGGGTGTCGTCGGTTCGAACCCGGCCGGGCCCACAATCCGCTTTCAAGATCACCGTCAGCGCCCACTATTTGCGAGTTCCACTCGGCATTTCCGGGCAGAACTGGTGATCTTGGTCGTCTCGCTGGGCTCTTGGAGTGAAGATTTCTCTCCCGGTGAACGGTGCGTGCCCGTTACGCTTCCTAGCGTGACGGAATCTAGAGCTGCCTCCCTCGCCGAAGTCGTCGCCGTCCTGGAGCGGATGTACGACCCCTCCTGGGCCCGCGACTGGGACGCCGTAGGGCTCGTGACGGGCGACCCCGCCCAGCCGGTCCGCAAGGTCCTGCTCGCCGTGGACCCCTCGCCGTCCGTGGTGGAGGAGGCCCTGGCCTGGAAGGCCGACCTGCTGCTGACGCACCACCCGTTGCTGCTCAAGGGCGTGCACTCGGTGGCCGCGAGCACCTCCAAGGGCCGGCGCCTGCACGCGCTGATCAAGGGGGACTGCGCGCTCTACACCGCGCACACCAACGCCGACGTCGCCGCGCCCGGCGTGTCCGACGCGCTGGCCCGCGTCCTCGGCCTGACCGACCTCGTGCCGTTGTCGGCCGACCCCGCCGACCCGGTCGACAAGCTCGTCACCTTCGTGCCCGAGAGCCACGTCGAGAAGGTCATCGACGCGCTGTCCGGGGCGGGCGCCGGGGAACTGGGGGAGTACGAACGCTGCGCCTGGACGACGGTCGGCACCGGCACGTTCATCCCGGGCGCGCAGGCCACCCCCGTCGTCGGTTCCCCCGGCGAGCGCGAGGCCGTGGAGGAGCGTCGCATCGAGATGATCGTGCCGCGCCTGCGCCGGCACGAGGCGCTCGCCGCGCTGCGCACCGCGCACCCCTACGAAGAACCGGCCGTCGACCTGTACGAGCTGGCCGCCTGGTCCGGCCCGCGCGGCATCGGTCGCGTCGGCACGCTGCCCGGCCCGACCAGCCTGCGCGAGTTCGCCATGCTGGTCGCCGAGGCGCTGCCCGGCACCGCGCAGGGCGTCCGCATCGCCGGCGAGCCGACCGCCGAGGTGCACCGCGTCGCCGTGTGCGGTGGGTCGGGCGACTCGCTGTTCGACGCCGTCCGCGCGGCCGGCGCCGACGTCTACGTGACCGCCGACCTGCGCCACCACCCGGCGTCCGAGGTGCGCGACGCGGTTGCCGAGACGGCCCCGCCGTTCCTGGTCGACGTCCCGCACTGGGCCAGCGAGTGGCCCTGGCTGGCGGGCGTCTCGAACCGGCTCGAGGGCGCGATGGACGACGCGGGCACGCCGATCGAGGTGCTCGTGTCCAGCAAGTGCACCGACCCGTGGACGTTCCGGGTGCCCAGTCCCGGCGGAATGGTGCGCTGAGCACCACTACGGCACCACTAGGGTGAGTCTGTGGTTACCGCTGCCCCGCAGGACCAATGGCGACTGCTCGACGTCCAGGACCTCGACACCCGGCTCGCGCAGCTCGCGCACCGGCGTCGCACCCTGCCGGAGCACGAGAAGCTGCGTGAGCTCGAGACCCAGGAACGCGCGAAGACGGACGACGCCGTGCGCGCCCGCACCGAGCTCGGCGACCTGCGCCGCGAGGTGAGCAAGGCCGAGGCCGACGTCGAGCAGGTCCGCGCCCGGCTGACCCGCGACCAGCAGCGGCTCGACTCGGGCACGGGGTCGGCGAAGGACCTGACGAACCTGCAGCACGAGGTCGAGAGCCTCACCAACCGGATCGGCGTCCTGGAGGACGTCGAGCTCGAGGTGATGGAACGCCAGGAGACCGCCGAGGTCACGCTCGCGGCCGTCGAGGGCGAGCTCGACGAGGTGCAGCAGCAGCTGGTGACCGTGCGGGCCGCGCTGGAGGAACAGGTCGCGGCGATCGACGCGGACGTCGAGAAGGCCACCCGCGAGCGCTCGGACGCCGCGGCCGGCGTCCCGAAGCCCTTGCTCGACCTGTACGAGAAGGTGCGGGAGCGCACCGGCGGGGTGGGTGCGGCCAAGCTGTTCCAGCGCCGGTGCGAGGGCTGCCGGCTCGAGCTGAACAACCAGGAGCTGGGCGAACTGCGGGCCGCCCCCGAGGACCTCGTGTACCGGCACGAGGAGTGCGGTCGCATCCTCGTCCGGACCGGCGACTCGGGTCTCTGAGCCGGACGCCGGGAGGCCGGGTGAGCGCGCAGCCGGACCTGGGCCCGCCGACCACCCTCGTGCTCGTCCGGCACGGGCACACCGAGCTGACCGGCCGGGACTTCAGCGGGGGTCCCGAGGCAGACCCCGACCTCGACGGTGACGGCCGCCAGCAGGCCGAACTGGTCGCCGGCCGGCTCGAGGAGGACTACACCGGGCCCTACGCCGAACCCGTGACCGCGCTGATCGTGTCCCCCTACGCGCGGACCCGGCAGACCTCCGAACCGATCGCCGAGTACCTGGAACTAGAGGCGGTCGTCGACGCCGACTGGCGCGAGGTCGAGTCGCTGGAGCCCGAGGGCCTCGCCGCCCTGACGGCGCGGATGACCGGGGCCGTGGCCGCGGTGCTGCGGGCGCATCCCGGCGAGACCGTGGCCGTGGTCACGCACGCCGGTCCGATCCGGGCGGTGCTCACGGCGGCCCTGGCGGCCGGGGACGAGGCCCTGTGGCGGCTGCGGGTCGACCCGGCCTCCCTGAGCGTCGTCCGGTACTGGGCCGACGGGGGCATCGAGGTGGCCGCCGTGAACGACACGGCCCACCTGAGGTAGAACTACTGAGCAGCCCCTTCTCGAGGAGATCAGTTGAGTTACGCCGGAGACCTTTCCCCGCAGCAGGCCTTCGACCTGCTCAAGGAGCGGCCGGACGCCGTCCTCGTGGACGTGCGCACCCAGGCCGAGTGGGCCCAGATCGGCACCCCCGACCTCAGCGAGCTGGGGCGTGAGGCCGTCTTCCTGGAGTGGAACACCGCCTACGGGCCCAACGCCGACTTCGTGCCGAGCCTGCAGGCCGAGGTGACCGACGACGTCCCGGTGATCTTCCTGTGCCGCTCCGGAGTGCGCTCCGTGGCCGCCGCGAACGCCGCCACCGCGGCGGGCTTCAAGGAGGCCTACAACGTGCTCGAGGGGTTCGAGGGCAACCCCGGCCCCACCGGGGCCCGTGACGTCGAGGGCTGGAAGGCCCGCGGCCTGCCCTGGACGCGGTCGTGAGCTTCGGCGAACTCCCGGGCGCCGGGCGCCGCGGGGCCGTGACCAGCGGTGGGCCCTCGACGATCGGGGTGCGGGGCGGGCTGATCCGTTCCGACCTCGACGAGACCGCCGAGGGGCTCTTCCTCACCCAGGGGTACGTGTACGACTCCGCCGGGCAGGCCGAGGCCGCGTTCAAGGGCGACGTCGAACATTTCGTCTACTCCCGCTACGGCAACCCGACCGTGGCGATGTTCGAGGAGCGGCTGCGGCTGCTCGAGGGCGCGGAGGCCTGCTTCGCGACGGCGACCGGCATGGCGGCGGTCTTCAACGCGCTCGCTGCGCTGCTGAAGGCCGGCGACCGGGTCGTGGCCTCGCGGGCGCTGTTCGGCTCGTGCTTCGTCATCCTCGACGAGATCCTGCCGCGCTGGGGCGTGGAGTCGGTCTTCGTCGACGGCGCCGATCTGGCCCAGTGGCAGGAGGCGCTCAGCGTCCCGACCCAGGCCGTGTTCTTCGAGTCGCCCAGCAACCCGATGCAGGAGCTGATCGACGTGACCGCCGTCTGCGAGCTGGCCCACGCGGCGGGCGCGAAGGTGGTGGTGGACAACGTGTTCGCCACGCCGTTGCTGCAGAAGCCGCTCGAGCAGGGCGCCGACATCGTCGTGTACTCGGCCACCAAGCACATCGACGGTCAGGGCCGCGTGCTCGGTGGCGCGATCCTCGGGCCGCAGGACTTCATCGCCGACGGCGTGCAGAACCTGATGCGGCACACCGGGCCCTCGATGAGCCCGTTCAACGCCTGGGTGCTGCTGAAGGGACTGGAGACCCTGCGGCTGCGGGTCGACGCCCAGTGCGCGAGCGCTGCGCGCATCGCACAGTGGCTCCAGGACGACGCCCGCGTGGGTTCCGTGCGCTATCCGCACCTCCCGTCGCATCCCCAGTACGACCTCGCCAAGCGGCAGATGTCGGCGGGCGGCACCGTGGTGACGTTCGAGCTGTCCGGCAAGGAGGCCGCGTTCGCGCTGCTGGACCGGCTGCAGGTCGTCGACATCTCGAACAACCTGGGCGACGCCAAGTCGTTGGTGACCCACCCGGCCACCACCACGCACCGGCGCCTGACGCCCGAGGCCCGCGCGGCCGCGGGCATCACCGACGGGGTGGTGCGGCTGTCGGTCGGGCTGGAGGACGTCGAGGACCTGCTCGCCGACCTCGACCAGGCGTTGGGCTGAGCGCCCTCGACAACTAGTCGCGCAGGACGACGTCGAGCCGGTTCGCGTCGAGCTCCACCGGCCAGCGGGTGGCCAGCAGATCGGCGAGATCGGTTGCCCGGCGTGGGGTCTCGCCCGACTCCAGCAGGAACCGAGCCACCTCACCGCGGGTGTGCTTGGCCAGATGGCTGACGACGCTGCGCTTCCCGTTCTCCTCGCGCAGCACCCGGATCGCCACGCCGCGCGCCCCGAAGGTGGCCAGTGGCGCGGCGGCCGCATAGGTCCCCGAGCGGCAGTCGACGACCACGCCCCGCCGGCTCGCGTCGTCCAGCACCTGCGGCAGCCGCTCGCGCCAGAGGCGCGCCAGCGCGCCGAGGCCCGGGAGGTCGCCGTCCATCGAGAGCCGGTACGGCGGGATCCGGTCGTTCGGGCGCACCGCCCCCCACAGCGCGGAGGCGATCAGCACCCGGCGGGTGCCGAGCCGGCGGGCCGGCGGGCTGAGCGTGGCCCAGCCGAGCGCGTCGTAGAGGACACCCGTGTAGACCGCGTGCGCGGGGGAGGTCGGTAGCTGCTCGAGGCGGGTGTTGCGGGCGACCTCGCCGGCCAACGAGGCGCCGACCCCGAGCAGGTCGACCGCGTCGGGGCGCGCGCTGGTCTCGACCAGGGCGGCGAGGACCTTGCGGCGGAGCGGGGCGAGGTCGGGGAACGAGAGGCCGTCCACGTCCACCGGCCTGCCGCGGCGGGCCGGCGCCGCCTTCGACTCCGAGGGCGGCAGCAGGATGAGCACGGCGCGATACTAGGACGCCGGTCCACCGGACGGACCGGCGGACGGGTCCTGGAAAGTCCGTCCTCGACCGTGACGACGGGCCTCTTCGACAGCTGAGCCGGGGGACGGATCGCGGGCCGGACGGCGTACCCGCGCGTAGGCTCCCGCCATGCGGCGTCGCTTGCTGGCCAACCCGGCCCTGAGTTCACCGGCGAGCGACGCGCAGCCGGAGGTCACCGGTCTCGTCACCCGGTTCGACGCCGTGCGGGCCGAGTTGAAGGTGCCCGAGGCGTTCGGGGACGGGGTGCTCGCCGAGGCCCGGGCCGCCGTCCCGTCGAGTGAGGGGCGCGTCGACCTGACCGACCTGCCGTTCGTGACCCTCGACCCGGCCGGCTCGACGGACCTCGACCAGGCGATGGTCCTGTCCCGCCGCGGCGACGGCTTCCACGTCGACTACGCCATCGCCGACGTCCCGGCCTGGCTCGCACCGTCCGGCGCGGTGGCTGCCGAGGCGATGCGGCGCGGCCAGACGGTCTACGCGCCGGACCGGCGTACGGGCCTGCACCCGCCGGTGCTGTCGGAGGACCGCGCGTCGTTGCTGCCCGACGGTGACCGGCCCGCGCTGGTCTGGCGCTTCGACCTCGCCGGCGACGGATCCGTGACGACGTTCGACGTCGTGCGGGCCACCGTGCGCTCCCGGGCGCAGCTCGACTACGCCTCGGTGCAGGCGGCCCTCGACGGTTCCGGGCCGGCCGAACTGGCCGAACTGGGTGGGCTGCTGCGTGAGATCGGTTCCGCCCGACAGGCTCTGGAGGTGGCCCGGGGTGGCGCCAGCCTGCCGTTGCCCGAGCAGGAGGTGTTGACGGACGACGCCGCGCCGCTGGGCTTCGTGCTGCGCCTGCGCCCGCCGCGCCCGGTCGAGGACTGGAACGCCCAGCTGTCGCTGATGACGGGGATCGCCGCCGCGGAACTCATGCTGAAGGGGCGGGTCGGGGTACTGCGCACCCTGCCGCCCGCCGACCGGGGCGCACTGGGCGCGGTGCGCCGGCTGGCGAAGCGGGTCGGGGTCGAGTGGCCGGACGACGAACCGTACGGCGCGATGTTGCGTCGCCTGGACGTCGGGGTGCCGCAGCACCTGGCCCTGCTGCACGCGGCCGGGTCGCTGTTCCGCGGGTCGGCCTACGTGCCCTTCGACGGGGTGGTGCCGACGGCGCCGATGCACGCAGCGGTGGCCGCACCGTACGCGCACGTCACCGCGCCCCTGCGCCGGCTGGTCGACCGGTTCGGGCTGGAGGCCGCCTACTGCGTGGCCCGTGGTCTCGACGTGCCCGACTGGGTGCGCGCCGGTCTGCCCCTGCTGCCGGAGGCGATGTCGACGTCCGAGCGGCTGGCCGGCGAGGTCGACCGGCGCTGCGTGGACGTCGTCGAGGCCGCCCTGCTCGAAGGCCGCGTGGGGGAGTCGTTCCCGGCCGTCGTCGTGGAGGCCGACAAGGACGGTGACGGCGGGCGGGTGCAGCTCGTCGAACCGCCCGTCGTGGCGCGGTGCACCGGCCCGCTCGTGGCCGGGACGGTGGTGGCGGCGCGGCTGACCGAGGCCGATCCCGACACCGCCACCACCCGGTTCGCCGTCTGAGCAGCGCGGTATGCCCCGCGTGTGGGGGTGTTCCGGGCCCGCGGACGGCCGGATTCACCCCCACTGGCGGGGCATAGCGCGAGTCAGAGGGGGCGGACCCGGGTCCGGCTGGGCGGGGTCACCGTCTTCTTCGCCTTCAGGTACTGCGTCAGCGCCTGCTGGTCGGTGACACCCGTGACCGCCTTGGTGCCCTCGGCGAACCCGGCCATCCCGTCGACGCCGGCCGCGAGGAAGGCGTTGATCGTGACCCGGTACTTCCCCGTGGACGTGATGGCCTTCCCGTCGAGCGTGGTGTCGGCCATCCGGATCCGCTTCCCGCACGGCTTCGAGGTGTCGTACCGGTAGGTGAAGTTGGCGCTCGGGTTGAGCGGGACCATCCGGTCGTTGGTGGTCGAGGCGTCGTTGCAGAACTGCCCCTCCAGGGCGGCGTCCAGCTGCTTGCCGGTGAAGGTCTTGGTGATCAGCTTCACCGCCTGGGGTTGGGCCAGGTAGACGTCCTCGGTGGTGACCTTCCCCTTCGGCAGGTCGCCGCGCAGTACGCCGCGTTGCACGATCGCCAGCTGGGCCTTGGCCTTCGTCTTCCGCGTGGCGGCCAGCTGTGCGTCGGCGACCAGGCCACCGAGTCGGGTCTCGCCGGACCGGCTCGGGGCCCGGTCGGCCGCCTTGGTGAGGGTTCCGACGCTCTTCGAGGCCTTCGTCGCGATCAGCTTCTCGTACGTCTTCACGACCTTGGCGACCGCCGCGTCGGGCTTCCGGTCGTGGTCGACGACGACGTTCTTCGCCGACGACTTCACGACCTGGTGCGCACCCGTGTCGATGGTCAGGTCGATCTTGGTGACCAGCCGGCCGTAGGTGGCGGCCTCGGTCAGCAGGGTGCCGTCGACCCGGCAGTTGTAGGCCTTGTGGGTGTGCCCGCTGACCACTGCGTCCACCTGGGAGGCGACGGCTTTCGTGATGTCCACGACTGGGCCGCGGACGTCGTCGCAGGCGTTGATGCCGCTCGTCTTCGAGGTCGAGCCGTCGTTCTGGGCGGCGCCCTCGTGGGCGATCACCACGACCGCGTCGGCACCCTGAGCCCGCAGGCGCGGCGCGTACTTCCGGATCGTCTCGACCGGGTCGAGGAAGGCGATGTCCACGACCCCGCTCGGGATCAGCAGTTTCGGGGTGTCGATCGTGGTCACCCCGATGAAGCCGATCTTGGCGCCGCCCACCGACCTCACCACGGTCGGCGGCAGCATCGGCTTGCCGGTACGGCGCACGACCACGTTGGCGGCCAGCAGGTCGAACGTCACGCCCTTGTACGTGTGCGCGGCGCACGAGTGCGACGGCCCGCAGCCACCGTTCACCATCCGGCGCAGTTCCTTGCTGCCCTCGTCGAACTCGTGATTGCCGACCGCCCCCACGTCGACCATCTTGTTCATCGCCTCGACCGTCGGCTCGTCGTGGAAGTACCCGGAGATCATCGGGCTCGCGCCCACCATGTCGCCGGCCGAGACGACCAGTGAGTTCTTGTTCTCCCGCTTCAGCTGCTTGAGCTTCGCGGCCAGGTAGGCCGCGCCACCGGCGGGCACGTAACCCGGACCGTGACTGGTCGCCGTCCGGGCGCTGATGCTCAGGCCCTTGCTCTCGAGGTGGCCGTGAAAGTCGTTGATGGCCAGGAGTTGCGCCTTCACCGTCTTCCCGGCGGCGGCCGGCTCGACGGCGGTGTTGTTGCTCTGGGCGGCGGCCTGCGGTCCGGAGAGGGTGCTGGGCACGAGCCACCCCACGAGTCCGACGCCGAGGGCGGCGCCCGCCGCGAGCATGCTGGAACGAACTGTCTGCCTGCGCATCTGAGGTCTCCTCCGTACGAGGTGGGCCTGTCACGCCGACGGTGACAACGTCAGATGTCCGGTCGAGAAGGTGAAGCCGTGCGCCAACTGTCCGCTTCGCGAGCGTCGGGTGACCGGGCGACGACGGGCTGGGCGTTCCCAGGTGGCGCGCAGGGCGCGCCCGGGTGACCCGGCGGTGAACCGGCCCGCGCCGACCGCCCGGCCCCCGTCGTCCCCCGGCTACGGCTAGGATCGTCGGCGCGAGCGAGTCGGACGGGCGGCCGCGTCAGGTGGTGACACCTGCCGAGGAAAGTCCGGACTCCGCAGGGCAGGGTGGTGGGTAACGCCCACCCGGGGTGACCCGCGGGACAGTGCCACAGAGAACAGACCGCCGGTCGGGTCGTGAGGCCCGGCCGGTAAGGGTGAAACGGTGGTGTAAGAGACCACCAGCGTGCCGGGTGACCGGTGCGGCTCGGTAAACCCCACCCGGAGCAAGGCCAGACAGGGTGCGTTCGAGGGCGGCCCGCCCGAGCACCCGGGTAGGCCGCAGGAGGACGGCGGCGACGCCGTCCCGAGATGGATGGTCGCCCCCGGCCGGTGCGAACCGGCCGGGACAGGATCCGGCTTACAGTCCGGCTCGCTCGCCTCTGGCCCGCCGCCGGGTTCAATGTGCACTCTCCGCGTTCGGTTCTAACCTTCAGTAGTCAGTCCGATCCCATGGGGAGCGATTTCATGCACATCGCGGTGAGGTACGACGGGCGGGACTTCCCGCTCGAGGAGGGGGCTGACGTCGGTCAGCTCCAGGCCCGGATCAAGGAGACGGTCGAGACCGGCGGCGGCATGGTCTACCTGGACGTCGAGGGCGGGGCGGCCTCGATCCTGGTGACTCCCGAGACCCCGGTGGCGATCTACAGCACCAAGTAGGTCGCGTCGCCCCGTCCGGCGGTTGTCCTGTGACTTAGAGTGCCCACAATTGTACTGACGGTTAGCACTCTGCTGGAGGACTCTGATCATGGCCCCCGACGGCACCACCGATGGCGACGTCCTGTTCGTGGACGACGCGAGCCGCGAGCTCGCCACCCTCGTCCCCGAACTGGTGGGCCGGTTCGAGGGACGCGACCTGTACATCGCCGGGTCCGGGGCCCAGGGGCTGGAGCAGCTCCAGCAGCACCGGTTCGACGCCGTCGTCAGCAACCTTCGGCTCGACGACATGACCGGTCCCCAGTTCCTCTCCGTGGTGCAGCAGCGCGACCCCGGCATCGCCCGGTTGATCGTTTGTGGGGAGGCCTCGCACGGCGAGCTGGCCTCCGCCGCCCAGGTCTGCCACCAGATGCTGGCCAAGCCGCTCGACGCGCAGGCCGCCGCGGTGGCCATCGAGCGC
The DNA here is from genome assembly GCF_044465595.1 of Spongisporangium articulatum. Classification (NCBI taxonomy): domain Bacteria; kingdom Bacillati; phylum Actinomycetota; class Actinomycetes; order Kineosporiales; family Kineosporiaceae; genus Spongisporangium; species Spongisporangium articulatum. The sequence goes on from NZ_JBITLV010000002.1 coordinate 691,543, forward strand.
GTCATGGCCGTGCGCCGCAAGCTGGACGACCCGCACCTGCGCCAGCTGATGGGTGCGGTGGACCGGCTGCCGAGCGTGCCGGACGTCTACCAGCGCATTGTGGACGTCGCCTCCCGCCCCGACTTCTCGATGCGCGACATCGCCGCCGTCATCGCCGGCGACGTCGCCTCGTCCGTCGAGCTGCTGAAGCTGGTCAACAGCGCGATGTTCGCCGTGCCCCGGGCCGTCGTCACGGTCGACGAGGCGGTCAGCATGCTCGGGGTGAAGTCGGTGTCCGCGCTCGTGCTGGCGGGGTCACTGTTCCGGGCCGGGGCCCTGCCCGCCGGCCTGGACGCCGCGCAGCTGCAGCGGGCCGCCGTCGAGGCCTCGGCCGTGGCCCGTGCGGTCGCGGTGGCCGACGGGTGGCCCGCGCATGACGCCGACCAGGTCTCCCTGGCCGCGATGCTGCGCGACGTCGGCATCCTCGCCCTCGCCCAGGGCCGGCCCGAGGCGGTGGCCGACCTCGACCAGACGCTCACCGACCCGGTCGAGCGGGCCCGTCAGGAGCACCGCGCCTTCGGCTGCACCGTGCCCGCGGCGAGCGCCTACCTCCTGGGCATGTGGGACTTCCCGCAGACCGTCGTCCACGCCGTCGGCGCCCAGCCGCTCGGCGCCGACGACGACGGGTCGACGCCGACCGAGCAGATCCTCGACTACGCCTACCACCGCGTACTCGCCGGGCCGGACGTGCGCCCGCCGACGCCGATGCTGGACCCGTACCGGGGGCTGCGCTGGTCGACCGCGGCGGCCGGTGTCCTGGCCGAACCCGCCCCCGTCGAATAGCTCGTCACCCGGACCGTCAACCGGTGCCTCGCCTACCGTCTGAGGCATGGATCGCGCGTACCGGCAGCTGGCGCTGATCGCCACCGTCCAGGTGTGCGTGATGGCCACCTGGTTCAGCGCCTCCGCCGTGGTGGGGGACCTGAAGAGCCTGTGGGACGTCGGGAGCGCGGGGGCCGCGCTCCTCACCGCCTCGGTGCAGCTCGGGTTCGTGACCGGCGCGGTGACGTCGGCCGTGCTCAACCTGGCGGACGTCGTCCCCACCCACCGGCTCGTGGCCGCCTGCGGTCTGGCCGCGGCCGCCACCACCGTGCTCGTGGCGACGGTCGCGTCCACCCTGGCCGTCGGCGTCCTGCTGCGGTTCCTGACGGGGGTGGCCCTGGCCGGGGTCTACCCGCCGGGGATGAAGCTGATGGCGACCTGGTTCCGGCGGGGGCGTGGGTTCGCGATCGCCGTGCTGGTGGCCGCGCTGACCGTCGGCAGCGCCCTGCCGCACCTGGTCAACGGGCTGGGCTCGTTGCCGTGGCGTGGGGTGCTGCTCACGGCGAGCGGGCTGGCCGTGGCCGGGTCGCTCGTGGCGGCCGCGGCGGTGCGGCCGGGCCCGTACGGGGCCGCCTCACCACCGTTCAACCCTCGCTACCTGCTCGAGCCGTTCCGCGAGAGGGCGCCCCGGCTGGCCAATCTCGGGTACTTCGGGCACATGTGGGAGCTGTACGCGGTGTGGACGTGGTTGCCCGCCTTCCTGGCCGCCGCCGTCCTGCGGGCCGGCGCCGACCTGCCCGGCGGCCTCGACCCGGAACTGGCCGCCTTCGCCTGCATCGGCGGCGCCGGCCTCGTCGGGTGCCTCATCGGTGGGCTGCTCGGCGACCGGGTGGGGCGAGCCCGGGTGGCGGCCGGGGCGATGTGGGTCAGCGGGGCCTGCTGCCTGGTCGCGGCCGGTTCGTTCGGCCGGGCCCCGGCCCTGCTGCTGGTGGTGTGCCTGGTCTGGGGGGCCGCGGTGATCGCCGACTCGGCGATGTTCTCGGCATCGCTGGCGGACAGCGTCGACCCGCGCTACCTGGGCACGGCGTTGACCACCCAGACCGCCATCGGATTCACGCTGACCGTGGTCAGCATCCAGGGGCTGCCCCAGGTGGTCGACGTGGCCGGTTGGCGGGTCGCCGTCGCGTTGCTCGCCGTCGGTCCGCTCGCCGGGGCCTTCGCGATGCGCGCCCTGGCGGCCGGTCAGTCGGCGGACGAGGGCAGCACCGCGCCGTAGCGGTTGCCGGCCCGGTCGCCGCCGGAGAAGTGCACGAGCACGTCGGGCGGGCGCAGCCCGAGCGGCGACGACTGGACCAGGCCGGCGTTCTTCCGGTCCCCGACGTCCTCGCCGGGCACGCCGATCGTCAGCAGGTCCGTGTAGTCCTCGTCGAAGCCGAGCAGGTTGCCGGCCGTGGCCAGCACCGAACCGACGCCGTCCCCCGCCTCCGCCCGACCCTGCAGCCCCTTGCCCTGCCGCAACAACCGGGGGGCGACCCCGGTGTCCCCGTCGGCGAGGTCGCTGACCGGCACGAGCAGTACGGACCCGACGTCCTTGGTCGACCCGAGGTCCTCGCCGGGTACCCCGATCGCGGCGTCCGCGGTGCCCGATCCGGGGCCGTCCAGGGAACCCCCGACGGCCACGGCCGACCCGAATCGATCGCCGGCCTCGGACGCGCCCGGGATGCCCGGTGAGCTCTGGGTGATCGCCCGCCGGGGCACGGGGTTCCCGTCGTCCCCGATGGTGAACACCTGCGCCAGCCCGGCGTCCCGCACGGTCCCGACGTCCTCGCCGGGACCGCCGACCACCACACTGCGGCCTGCGCTGCCGAGGGCGGCGCCGAACCGGTCGCCGCTCTCGGGCCGGCCGGGAACGCCCCCCGAGCCCTGCGTCCACCTCGCGGCGGGTCCCGGAGTTCCGTCGGCCGCCACCGGCATCGACCACACCGCCCCGGCGTCGACGGCGGGACCGGCATCGGTCGCGACGTCCGTGCGTGGCACCCCCACCAGCACCCCTCCGCTCGCGTGGGCGATGGGGGCCAGCACCGCGCCGAACCGGTCGCCGGCCGTGGCCACCCCGGGCACCCCGTCGGCCCCGGGGTGGCGAGCCTCCAGCACCGTCGCGGTCACCCGGCCGGCGCCGCCGGCGGTGATCCGGTAGCGCCACACCTGTCCCGCGTCGGCGCGGCCGTCGACGGTGGTGCCGGGCGCGCCGACGTACAGGTAGTGGTCCCGGGCGGCGTCCGCCGCGGTCCTCCGGTCGACCAGGGCCAGGGCGCTACCGAAGCCGTCGGACCCGCTCGTCGCCGGGCGGGGCAACCGGACGGCCGAGGCGGCGTCGAGCCCGTGGGGACCGCCGAACACGAGGTAGACCTGGCCCGGCCCGGCGGCACCGGCGGTCCCGAGGTCCGACACCTCGTCCGGGGCGCCGATCACGGCGTCGACACACCCGTCGCCGTCCAGGTCGGTGACGGCGATCGCGCTGCCGAAGCCACCCGCGGCGGCGGCCTTGGCGCCCAGCGAGGCGGGGGTGAGCAGGTGAGCGCCGCTGGCGGTGCCGTGCACGTCCACGGCTCCCGTCGCGGCGGCCTTCGTCACCCCGTGAGCCGGTACCCCGACCAGGGTGTCGGTCCGACCGTCCCCGTCGACGTCGGCCAGGTTCTTCGCGCCCTTACCGCAGTCGGGTACCGCCGCTGCGGCACGGCTCGCGGCGCCCGCCGGGCCCCCCGCCCCGGCGATCAGGGCGATCACCAACCCCGCGACCGCCGTCCCGCGCACCGTGGTTCCCCGCATGTCGTCCCCTCCCGTCGCCTCAGTCGGACGACGAGGCGAGCACCTGACCGTACCGGCGGGTGTTGATGAAGCCGCCGGAGAACTGCAGGTTCGTCAGCGACGCCCCGTTGACGCGGATGCTCGGGTTCGTCGACTCGACCATCCCGGCGTCGGTCACCGCGCCGATGTCCTCCAACGGGACGCCGACCAGCAGGCGGTCGCTGTAGTCCTCGTCGAGGTCCGTACGCCCGCGCGAGATCGTCAGGACACCGCCGACCGCGTCGCCCGCCTCCGTAGCGCCGTTGAGCCCCGAGCCCTGCCGCAGCGCCTTGGCCGGGCAGACGTTCACCAGCGAGTACAGGGTGACCGTGCCGGCGTCCGCCTTCGAGCCGACGTCCTCGCCGGGCGCACCGACCGCGACGTCGACCGACTCCTGGCAGAAGATCGCCGAGCCCATGGCCACGGCGGCGCCGAACCGGTCGCCGGCCTCGACGGCGCCGGGCACGCCGGGGCTGTCCTGCGTGAACGCCGTCTTGAAGGGGGAGAGCGTGCCCGCGGTGGTCTGCCGGAACAGTTGCACCATCCCGGAGTCCTTCTTCGAGCCGTCGTTCTCGTCGGGCACGCCGACCGCCAGGTAGGCGCCGCGGATGCTCAGGGCGGCCCCGAAGTGGTCACCGGCCTCCGCCGTGCCCGGCACTTTCGCGGTGTTCTGCGAGTACGTCGCGGAGGTGCCCCAGGCGCCGTCCGCGGCCAGCCCCAGCCACCAGATCGCGCCCGCGTCCTTCGCCGACCCGACGTCCTCCAGCGACGCCCCGGCGAACACGCCCGCCCGGTAGAAGTCCGCCGTCAGCTCCTCGCCGAACCGGTCGTTCGCCTCGGCCGCCCCGGGCACACCGGGGGAGTCCTGCGTGGCCACGCTCGGGCTGCCGACCGTCACCCGGCTCGCGGTGCCGCTCGGGGTGATCGTGTAGTGGACGACGCCGCCCGCGCTCGCGTGCCCGCCCACCGTGCGGCCGGGGGCGCCGACGTACAGGTCGTGCACGTCGTCCGTGCCCGCGCGCTTCGTCAGGGCCAGCGCCGAGCCGAAGTCGTCGAACGAGGTGCCCGTCGACTTGGTGTACGGGAGAGTGATGGCGGAGCCGATGACGAGACCGTCCGGGCTGCCGAACACGATGTGCACCGCGCCGGGGTAGCCGCTGCCGGTGTCGCCCTCGCGTAGCGCCCCGACGACCAGGTCGCCGCACCCGTCGCCGTCGAGGTCGCCGACCGCGACCGCGCTGCCGAAGTACGTGCCCTCGCCGCCGAAGCCGCCGAGCTGCCCGGCGGTGATCACCTGCGACGGCCGCCCGGTGTACCGGACGTCGATCACCCCCGCCTGATCGTTCTGACTGGGCATCCCGACGACCACGTCGGTGGTGCCGTCCCCGTCGAGGTCGCCGCGCGTCTGCACCTCGGAGTCGCAGCCGGCCGCCGTGGCGGGACCGGCCACGGCGATCAGCCCCCCGACAGTGAGAACCGTTGCCAGCAGGGCACTTCCGGTGCGCTTCATGCTCTTCACCTTTGTATCTGTCGGACTGTCACGCGGAATCGGAGGGCTCAGTCGAAGGCTCGGCCGACGACCATGCCGTAGTCCTGGGAACCGACGAAGCCGGTCGAGAGGGTGAGGGTGGTCAGCGCCTGGCCGTTCACGGTGATGGCCGGCCCGTCGGACTGGACCAGCCCGGCGTCCGGCTGGGCACCGACGTCCTCGAACGGGACGCCGATGAGCAGGCGGTCGCTGTAGTCCTCCTCGAGGTCGGTTCGGCCGTAGGTCACGCCGAGCACGCCGCCCACGCCGTCGCCGGCCTCGGTCGCGCCGTTGAGACCCGACCCCTGGCGTAGCGAGCGGGCCGTACAGCCGGACTTCAGGTCGTACGGGACGACGGTGATGGTGCCGGCGTCCTTCCGCGACCCGACGTCCTCCCCGGGCGCGCCGATCGCCATGTCGGTGAACTCCTGGCACTCCAGGGCGTAGGTGGCCTGGACCGCGGCGCCGAACCGGTCGCCGGCCTCGACCGCGCCGGGGATGCCCGGGCTGTCTTGCGAGATCGACCGCCGGACGGTCCATTTCCGGGTGGTGAAGTCCTGGGTGAACAGCTGGACCGCGCCGCTGTCCTTCGTCGCTCCGTCGTTCTCGTCGGGAATGCCGACGACCAGCAGCGAGCCGCGGATGCTGACGGCCGAGCCGAAGTGATCGCCGGTCTCCGCCTTGCCGGGGACGCCCGCGGAGTCCTGACTGAACGTGGCCGCGGCGCCCGGCGTCCCGTCGTCCTTCGTTCCGAGATACCAGACCGCACCCGCGTTGGTGGCCTCGCCGACGTCCTCCATAGGTGCCGAGGCGACCACGCCTCCGCCGTACTCGGCGCCCGCGAGTTCCTCGCCGAACCGGTCGCCCTTCTCGGCCGCACCCGGGACGCCGGGGGAATCCTGGCTGCGCATCTCGTTCGGGGTCACGGTGACCCGGTCGGCCCCGCCCGCGGTGATCGTGTAGTGGTACACGCCGCCCGCGCCCCGCAGGCCGCCCACCTCGAGGCCCGGTGCGCCGACGTAGAGGTCGTGCACGTCGGGGTCGACCGTCGTCCCGCTGCGCCGTTGGACGACGGCCAGCGAGCTGCCGAACTCGTCGTTGTACTGGGTGTTGAACTTCGGGTGGGTGATGGTCACCGCGTCGTCGAGCAGCAGGCCGGTCGGGCTGCCGAAGAGGATGTGCACGAGCCCGGGGCTCTGTGTGGCCTCGTCGAGCGGGCCCTGGTTGTCGGCGCCGATCACGAGGTCGGCGCACCCGTCGCCGTCCAGGTCGCCCACGGCCAGTGCGCCACCGAACCGGCTGCCTTCCGAGGCGGCGGAGTGCATCAGGTCGGGCTTAAGGAGCAGCGAGGCCCGGCCCGTGTACCGGACGTCGACCCCGCCGACCGACTCGTTCAGTCGGGGCAGGCCCACCACGACGTCGGTGCGGCCGTCGCCGTCGAGGTCACCGCGGGAGCTGGTCTCGGGGTCGCAGGTCGCGGCGGACGCCGAGCCGGTCAGGCCGATCAGGGCCCCGGCGGTCAACAGCCCTACGGCCAGACCGGCCAGCCCACGCCGCGTCGGCTTCGTCCTGTCAACCGTGCCGGTCCGCATCCGCACAGACTGCCATGCATGTGAATTCCATGTGACGTGAGTGGGCTGTTTGAGTGGTGTTCACAGGTCGCTGCTCTGCGCGGCCAGGACGGCCGCGCCGACGATCCCGGCGTCGTTGAGCAGCTGCGCCGGGACGATCGGTGTGTCGAGGTCGAGCAACGGCAGGAACTTCTCGCTCTTCTTGCTCACCCCGCCGCCGACCACGATCAGGTCGGGCGTGAACAGCGCCTCGACGGTCGAGAAGTACTTCTGCAGCCGGTGGGCCCACTTCTCCCAGCTCAGGTCGTCGCGCTCGCGGGCGCTGTCGGCCGCCTTCTTCTCGGCGTCGTGCCCGTCGATCTCCAGGTGCCCCAGCTCGGTGTTCGGCACCAGCCTGCCGTCGAGCAGCAGGGCCGAGCCGATGCCGGTACCCAGGGTGCACATGATCACGACCCCCTTCACCCCCTTGGCCGCGCCGAACTCGACCTCCGCGACCCCGGCCGCGTCGGCGTCGTTCACCACGTGCACGGGGCGCCCGAGCGTCTCGGTGAACAGGGCGTCGGCGTCCGTGCCGATCCAGCTCTTGTCCACGTTGGCCGCCGAGAGCGTGACCCCGTGCCGGACGATCGCCGGGAACGTGACCCCGATCGGGAGCGAGCCCGAAGTCTCGCCGAACGACTCGACGACCTGGCGGACGACGCCGGCCACCGACTCGGGCACGGACGGCTGGGGCGTCGGGATGCGCAGCCGCTCCGCGGCGAACTGGCCCGCCTCCAGGTCGACGGGGGCGCCCTTGATGCCTGAGCCGCCGATGTCGATGCCGAACCCGGTGCGTGTCATGCCGTCCTCCAGGGGTGTTCAGGGGAGCGTGAGGATCTCCGCGCCGTCGTCGGTGACCAGCAGGGTGTGCTCGAACTGGGCGCTGCGCCGGCGGTCCTTCGTGACGACGGTCCACCCGTCGGCCCACATGTCCCACTCGGCCGTGCCGAGGGTCAGCATCGGCTCGATGGTGAAGGTCATGCCCGGCTCGATCACCGTCGCGTACCCGGGCGCCGCGTCGTAGTGCGGCACCACCAGCCCGGAGTGGAACGCCGTGCCGATCCCGTGCCCGGTGAAGTCCCGCACCACCCCGTAGCCGAACCGCTTGGCGTAGGCCTCGATCACCCGCCCGATCACGTTGATCTCGCGCCCGGGCTTCACGGCCTTGATGCCGCGCATCATCGCCTCGTGGGTGCGTTCGACCAGCAGCCGCGACTCCTCGTCGACGTCGCCGCACAGGTACGTGGCGTCGGTGTCGCCGTGCACGCCCGGGCCGTGCTCCAGCCCGTCGACGGCCACGAAGGCGGTGATGTCGACGTTCACGATGTCGCCGTCGGTCAGCACCGTCGAGTCGGGGATGCCGTGACAGATGCACTCGTTCACGCTGGTGCACAACGACTTCGGGAACCGGCGGTAACCCAGCGTCGACGGGTAGGCGTGGTGGTCGAGCAGGAACTCGTGGCCGATCCGGTCGAGCTCGTCGGTGGTGACCCCCGGCTCGATGTGTTTCGCGACCTCCGCCATCGCCTGCGCCGCGAGGCGCCCGGCGATGCGCATGCCCTCGATCACCTCCGGAGGCTTCACCTCCGGGCCCGTGTACGGGGCCGGCGCCGGCCGGTCGACGTACTCGGGTCGCACGATGTCCGCCGGGACGGCGCGCCGCGGGCTGATCTCGCCGGGCACCAGCGTGCCGAGCGGGGCGGTGGTCGTGGGGCCGGCGGTGCTCATGCGCCCGATTCTAGAAGGGTTGCGCGAACCCGCCCGGGGGCTATCGTCGCGATCATGAGCGAGACGCCGCAGTTCTTCTTCAACACCAGGACGGGGCAGGTCGAGGAGCTGACGAAGAAGGGTCAGTCCAAGGACCTGCTCGGGCCCTACCCGTCCCGCGAGGCGGCCGCCCGTGCGCTGGAGACCGCGCACGAGCGGACCGAGAAGTGGGACGAGGAGGACCGCCGCTGGAACGAGGGCCAGAAGTAACCCGAGATCATCGCGAGAGCCGGGAGACACCGAGTTCTGCTCGGTCGGTTCCGGCGCCGTCGGTGATCTTCATCGGAGCGAGCAGCCCGGTCGCCGTCGTGGGAAAGATCAGCACCGACGCCAGCCCGGCGCAGACCAGCGCGGTCGCCGTCACCTCCGACATCCGGTCGGTGGCCGTGCCGATCTCGGCGGCCGTGACCAGGAAGGGCAGGCTCGTGGCCTGCAGCAGCCCGGCCGCCGCGACGGGCCGGGTCGCCATCCGGCGCCGGTACAGCAGCGCCGGCACTCCCCGCACCACGAGCAGCGCCGCCAGGTACACGGGCACCTGGGCCAGGGCCGACGGCTCGTCGAGCAGCGCCGACACGTCGAGCCGCGCGCCGCTGGCGACGAAGAACACAGGGATCAGGAACCCGTAGCCCAGCGCCTCGAGCTTGACCCGGAAGTGCGGGTGGGAGGCCGCGTCCCGGTCGACGGCCGAGATCACGGCCCCGGCCAGGAACGCGCCGAGGATGCTCTCCAGCCCGACGTGCTGGGCCAGCAGCACGAACCCCATCATCAGCAGGACGGCGCCCCGCACCCGGATCTCGGCCGTCCCGTCCTGCAACCGCTCCAGCACGTCGCCCAGGCGCATCGACCGGCGGGCGGTGAGCGCCGCCGCGGCGATCGCCGCGACCGCGACCACGAACACCGCGAACAGGGCGACGCGCTCACCCGTGCCGCCGCCGTCGGCCGAGAACAGCAGCGAGAGCAGCACGATCGCGGCGAAGTCGGCCACCGTGGCGGCGGCGACCACGGCCTGCCCGACGTCCCCGGTGAGCGCGCCGGCGTCCTTCAGCACCGCCACGACCAGCCCCAGCGACGTGGCCGACAGGGCGATCGCCAGGAGCAGGGCCGAGTCGACCCAGCCCGCCGCACGGGCGCCGAATCCCACGGCCACCCCCAGGGTGAGCGTGAGCGCGTAGCCGGCGACGGCCGGGCCGAGCCAGCGCCCGCGCAGCGCCACCAGGTCGATCTCCAGACCGGCCAGCAGGAGCAGGAAGGCCAGGCCGAGGACGGCGACCACCTGCACGGCCAGATCGACCTTCAACCAGCCGAGCCCGCCGGGGCCGAGCACCACGCCCGCGACGATCTCGAGCACCACCGCTGGCAGCCGCAGCCGGGGCGCGAAACCCAGCAGCAGCGGCGCCAGCAGCGCGACGACGGTGACGATCAGCAGGTTGGTGAACCCGACCGGCGGCACGGCGGGCCTACCGGTACTCGGGGTTGTGGAAGTCGAACCGGGCTCCGGCGTCCCACGCGGCGCGCTGGTTGCCGTACGCGGGGATGCCGCCCGCGGCCTTCAGCATCCGGGCCAGGTGCAGCAGGTTCCAGGTCATGAACGTCGTGTTCCGGTTCGTGAAGTCGTTCTCCGGACCGCCCGAGCCCGGGTCGAGGTAGGAGGGGCCGGGACCGGCCTCGCCGATCCACCCCGCGTCGGCCTGCGGCGGGATCACGTAGCCGAGGTGCTGCAGGCTGTAGAGGATGTTCATCGCGCAGTGCTTGACGCCGTCCTCGTTGCCGGTGATCAGGCACCCGCCCACCCGGCCGTAGTAGGCGTACTGCCCGGCGTCGTTGAGCAGGTGCGAGTTGCCGTACAGCCGCTCGATCACCCGCTTCGTCACGGAACTGTTGTCGCCTAACCAGATCGGGCCGGCGATCACCAGGATGTCGGCGGCCGCCACGCGCTCGAACAGCGCCGGCCACTCGTCGGACGCGGCACCGTGCTCGGTCATGTCGGGCCAGACGCCGGTCGCGATGTCGTGGTCGACGGCGCGGAACTCGTCGACCGTCACGCCGTGTTTGCGCATGATGTTCGCGCTCACGTCGACCAGCCCCTGCGTGTGGCTGGGCTCGGGGGAGTACTTGAGGGTGCAGTTGATGAACAGCGCGGTCAGGTCGCTGAAGTCGAGATCGATGTCGGTCATGGGATTCTCCTTGTCGGGCAGCGTCTTCAGAGCAGTTCGGGGTCCTGGACGACGTGCAGCAGCGCAGGGCCGTCGACGGCGAACAGCTCCGCCATGGCGGCGTCCAGCTCCTCGCGGCGGACCACCCGCAGCCCGGTGGCGCCGCACAGCTGCGCGAAGTCCGACCAGTCGGGGTTGACCAGCGAGGTGTGCCAGACCGGGTAGTCGGCGGCGAGTTGCTCCTTGGCGATCTTGCCCAGCGAGCGGTTGTCGAGCAGCACGTGCTTCACCGGGATGTGGTGCTTGACCGCCGTGGTCAGCTCCATCGCGTACTGGCCGAAGCCGCCGTCCCCCGTCACGGCGACCACGGGCCGACCCGGCGCACCGGCCCAGGCGCCCAGGGCGCCCGGGAAGCCGAACCCGATGGAGCCGAGGTACCCGGACATCAGGACGGGCTGCCCGGCGGACTCCAGGTACCGGCCGAGGGAGTAGGCGTGGTTGCCGACGTCGACGCTCACCACGGCGTCGGACGGCAGGTGCCGGGACAGCGCGTCGAACACGGCCGCCGCCGAGACGCCCCGGCCGCGGTCGTCGGCCACCCGGCGGGCCTTCTCGGCCCGCCACAGCGCCCACCGCGCCGCGACGTCGCCCGTCTGGTCCTCGGCCTTCACGTCACCGGAGACGGCGGCCAGCAAGTCGCCGAGGGTCGCGGCGGCGTCGCCGAGGACGCCGACGGTGACCGGGTGGAAGCGCCCGATCGCCGCGGGGGAGTCGTCGACCTGCACGATCGGCTTGTAATCGGCGATGCCGGTGTGGTTGGAGAACGACGCCCCGACCGCGATCACCAGGTCCGACTCGTTCATCAGCCAGCTGGCGACCGGCGTGCCGCTGCGTCCGAGCACGCCCGCACCCAGGGGGTGGGTGTCGGGCACCAGGCCCTTGGCCTTGAACGTGGTGAGCACCGGCGCGCCCAGTCGTTCGGCCAAGGCGCGCAGCTCGGCGGTGGCCCCGCGGGCCCCGTGGCCGGCCACCAGCACGGGTCGGCGGGCCGAGCGCACCAGTTCGGCGGCCCGCTCCAGCGCGGCCACGGGCGGTCGCAGGCGCAGGTCGCCGCTGCGCCCGTCGGGGGCGGCCGCCGGGGCCTCGCTCGGCAGGACCTGCACCTCGTCCGGCAGCACCAGGTGCGCGACGCCGCGGGCGTCCACGGCGTGCTTGACCGCCAGGGCCGCCAGCTCGGCATGGTCGGAACCGGCGTGCACCGTGGCGGTCCAGGCGGCCACCTCGCGGAACGCCGCCGACAGGTCCAGGTCCTGGAAGGCCCCGCGCCCCAGCACCTTCGACGGCACCTGGCCGGAGATCGCGATCACCGGGGCGCCGTCCAGGCGGGCGTCGTACAACCCCGTGAGCAGGTTCGTCGACCCCGGCCCGGCAATGGCGAAGCAGACCGCGGGTCGCCCGGTGAGCTTGCCGAACGCGCTCGCCGCGAACGCCGCCGCCCCCTCGTGCCGGATGCCGACGAACGTCAGCTCGCCGCGCTCTTCCGCGCGGCGCAGCGCGTCGGCGAAGCCGAGGTTCGAGTGGCCGACCATGCCGAACACGTGGGTCACGCCGTGTGCGACGAGGGTCTCGACCAACACGTCCGCCACGGTGCGCACCGGCTCCGGGCGAGGCGGCAGCTGCACGTACACGCCGTCCTCGCGCTCCTGCACGTCGTAGGCCTGCGGGGCGTCGCTGAACCCCTCGGGTGGCCGGCCCGTCAGCGGGTCGTAGTCGTACCCGTGCCAGGGGCAGCGCAGCCAGCCGTTCTCGATCGATCCCTCGCCGAGCGGGCCACCCTGGTGCGGGCAGTGGTTGGCCAGTGCCCCGAGTGCGCCGCCGCACCGGGTCAGCGCCACGGAGCGACCGTCCACCTCGACCGCCCGGACCCGCCCGTCGTCCGGCACGTCCTCCGCCCGGACCCGGTGCCATTCCGCCGTTGCCATGCCCCGCCTCCTCGAATGATCACGTGCGGATCAGTCACGGGCGACGGCGAACCGTTACAGCCTCAGGCGGACTCGCTGCGGTACAGGTCCTCCAGGACGGCCCGCAGCCGCGACCGGCCGCGGTGCAGCAGGACGCGCTGGTTCTCGGCGGAGATGTCGAGCAGTTCGCAGACCTCGGCCGACGTCAGGTCGTGCACGTCGCGCAACCGGACCACGGTCTGCTGGCGTTCGGGCAGGGCGGCCAGTGCGGACTCCAGGACCGACATCGCCTCCCGGGACAGGGCGGAGCCCTCGGGCGTCTCGGCCCACGGCACCGGCTTGCCGCTCGGCGTCCAGTGGTCCGGGTAGGGGTCGTCGGCACCGCGGAACCGGGCTGCGTCCACCCAGGAACCGGCCTCGCGCGGGTCGTCGCCGTCCGACAGCGACGACCACGGCACGGTCCGCCGGTCGCGGGTGCCGCGGGTGCGGGCCCGGTTCACGAGGATCGTGAACACCCAGGTGCGCAGGCTGGACCGGCCCTCGAACCCGTCGAGCCCACCGATGACCGCCAGCCAGGTGTCCTGGACCGTGTCCTCGGCGGCCGACCACGTCGCGACGTGGGTACGCGCGATCCGCAGCATCGCCGGCGACCACCGGTCGACCAGGGCTGCGAAGGCCGTCTCCTCCCCGCGACGCAACGCGGCCACGAGCTGCGCGTCGTCCACGCATGCAGTATGTCTGATCTTGGTCGGGCGTCACGTACCCGCGGCGAGCTCCCGGCCCTCGAGGAAGAAGGCGAGGATCCCGTCGACGCCCGCCAGCTGCGTCAGGGGGCGGGAGGCCCCGAAGGGTTCGTTCCAGAAATCGCCCGTGCGCGGGGTCCACGGCCCGACGTAGGCGTAGGGCAGGTCGTGCCCGGCGTCCCCCGGGGACACGCCGTAGTTCACCTCGTCGACCGAGAGGCCCACGTCGAAGTGCTCGGGCCAGAGGACCGGCGTCTCGTCCGGGGCCAGCGCGCGTAGGGCGGCGGCCCCGTCGGACAGCGCGCCGAGGACGACGGACAGCGCCGCCGGGTCGGCGCCCAGGTCGTCGTCCGGGCCGAGTTCGGCGTGCTCCAGGTAGAGGTTCACCGGGATGCCCGGCCGCACGCCGAGCACCGCAGCCAGTGAGCGGACCGGGCGGCCCAGCGGGACCTCCCGTCCACCGGGTTCGGCGTGGACGCCGCCGGCCCGCACCTCGAGCCGTTCGAGGCCGCCGCCCGGCGAGGCGGTCGTCGCGAACCCCCCATCGGTCACGGCCAGCGCGATCTCGCCCGTCGTCCGGTGCTGTGGGCCGGCCAGGAGCTGCTCAGCCAGTGCGTGCAGCACCTGTCGGGCCCGGACCACCTGCGTCGCCTGTGTCTGTTCCACGCCTCTAGCGTCCCGCCTCGCGCCCCGGGCGTTACGCTCGAGCGTATGAACCCGGGCCCGCACGCGAGCGAGGAGCCGCAGGAAGTCACCTGCCGGCGCCTCGTCGGGCTCGTCACCGACTACCTCGAGGGCGCCCTCGACCCCGAGGTGCGCGCCCGGTTCGAGGAGCACCTGGCGGAGTGCCCGCACTGCGTGGAGTACGTCGCCGAGATCCGCCGCACGTCCGAGGCCCTGGGGCAGGTGCCCGTCCAGGCGCTCAGTCCCGCGACCCGCGAGGGGCTGCTCACCGCGTTCCGCGACTTCCGGGCCGGCTGAGCCGCCCGCTGAGGCTCAGACGCCGCCGCGGCGACCGGCGCGTTCGGCGAAGGCGTCCAACGCGGTCAGTACCTCCGGGGCCCGCCAGGCCCGGCCGCGCCGCCGGTCGGTGAACTCCGTCAACACCCCCGCGGCAACCAGTGCATCGAGGTGCCGGTAGACGTTGCTGAGTTTGATGCCCAGTTCGGTGCTCAGGGTCGAGGCGGAGACGACGGGTTGCCTCAACAGGAGGTCAGCAACTCGCCAGATGCCCGAATTGGCCCGGGCGGTAACCGCTTCCGACCAGCGTTCGCGGGCCTCGCGTAGATCGTCGACGAGGTGTCCGCCGTTGGCCAAGGCGCGGAAGGTCGCCTCGGTGACCCGGCTGACGATGGGCGCGACGTCACCGTCCCGGTAGGCGTCGAGGGCCGCGAAGTACGTAGCGGTGTCCACGAGCAGGCCGGCGGAGATGGGCACCGTCACGGCACGCGTCAGTCCCTTGCCCCGCAGCATCGAGTGGATGAGCGCTCGCCCGGTGCGCCCGTTCCCGTCAGGGAACGGATGGATGGTCTCGAACTGCGCGTGGGTGATGGCGGCCTGGGGGAGCAGCGGCAGATCCTGTCGGTCGGCGAAGGTCACCAGATCCTCGATCGCTGCCGGTACCCGGTCGTGGTGCGGCGGTACGAACATGGCGTGGTGCGGGCCGGTCGAACTGCCCCCGATCCAGACCTGCTCGGTCCGCCACTTCCCGGCCATGTCCGGGTGCGTGTCTTCCAGCAGGGCGCGGTGCATGGCCAGCACGGCATCACCGTCGAGGCGTTCCGCGAGCGTGATCGCGGCCGACATGGCCTTGGAATTGCCCACGATCTCCGTTGCGTTCCGTCGTCCGCTCAATCCGATCTCGGCCTCGGCGATCGCTCGAGCCGAGGCGGTCAGATTCTCGATCTGCGAACTGGCCGCGGACTCCGAGCGCAGCAGGACGCTGGAGAAGGGGGCGATCTCGCCGCCCAGCTCGGCATCGAAGCGGGCGATCGCGGTGGCTGCATCCTCCGCCTCGGCCAGCAGTTCGGCGGGCAGGTTGAGGGGGAGTGCTGCGATGTCAGGCGGGACCGCCGCCTGGTACGGGCCGCGATGGCGTCGTGCGTCGGTGCGGGACGATCCGGGGCTGTGCTCGGACGGGGTCCAGGGCCAGGACTCGTACCCGATCGCCGGCCAGGCTCCGGGTGCGGACGTCGTTGCTGAGAACACGGACCTACCTTATTCTCACTTAGCCGCTAAATGAGAATAAGGCTTCGGCGTGTTGTCGCTATCGCTTGAGCTTCGGCAGCACCTCGCGGCCGAAGACCTCGATCCACTCCTTCTGGTTACGACCCACGTTGTGCAGGTAGATCCGGTCGAACCCGAGGTCGACGAACTTCTGGATGTAGGCCCGGTGCACGTCGGGATCGGAGTCGATGATCATCCGGCCCTCGTAGTCCTCCGGGCGCACGAGCGCGGCCATCGCGGCGAAGTCGTGCGGTGAGCGGATGTCGGCCTTGCCGAACTTCATGCCGCCGTTGGGCCACTCGGTCAGCGCGTTCTGCAGGGCCTCCTCATCGGTGGCCGCCCAGGACATGTGCAGCTGCAGCACCTTCGGCATCGTGTCCGGGTCCTTGCCGGCCTCGCGGGCGCCCTCGGCGAACCGCGCGAACAGTCCGTCGATCTTCTCCAGCGGCGCCCCGACGGTGATGATCCCGTCGGCGAACTTCCCCGTCTTCTTCGCGTTGATCGGGCCGGCGGTGGCGACCAGGATCGGGGGCGCCTGCTCGGGCATCGTCCACAACCGGGTCGACTCCATCTTGAAGTACTTCCCGTCGTGCTTGACGTCCTTACCCTCGAGGCTGGCCGTGAACAGCTTGTTGATCACCTCGATGGCCTCCCACATGCGCAGGCTGCGCTCACCGGCCTCCGGCCAGTACTGGGGCACGATGTGCTCGTTCAGCGCCTCGCCGGTGCCCAGCCCCAGCCACGATCGGCCGGGGTACATGGCCTCCTGGGTGGCGGCGGCCTGGGCCACGATCGCCGGGTGGAACCGGAAGCTCGGGCAGGTCACGCCCGGGCCCATGTCGCCCGCGGTGCGCTCGCCGACCGCCGCCAGCACCGACCACACGAACGAGGCGTTGCCCTGCTGCGGCACCCACGGCTGGAAGTGGTCGGCCGCCATGCAGCCGGAGAACCCGTGCTGCTCGGCCAGGGCCGTGTAGCCGACGACCTCCTGCGGGTCGAACTGCTCCAGCATCGCCGCGTAACCGATCGTCAGGTCGCTCATGGGCTGAAACTACCTCGCAGGCCGGGGCGCCGCAGGGGTGGCCCGCGGCCCCTGACAGGTTCTAGCGTTCCGGTGTCCGGTTCTCTCCAGGAGGCGCCCGATGACGACGCGCACCGCGGCCGACCTGCTGCTGGCCGCCATGGACCTGTTTGGGGCCACCCTCGGGCAGGTCGAGACCGACGCCGACTGGTGGCGCCCCACGCCCTGCGCCGACTGGGACGTCCGGGAGCTGGTCAACCACGTGGTGGTCGAGAACCTCTGGGTGCCGCCACTTTTCGAGGGGCGGGCGATCGAGGAGGTCGGGGACGCGCTGGACGGCGACCAGCTGGGGGACGACGCCCGCGCGGCCTGGTCGGCCGCCTCGGCCGCCGCCCGGGTCGCGATCGGCGCCCCAGGGGCGATGGAGCGCACCGTGCAGCTGTCCTTCGGGCGGACCCCGGCGCACGAGTACGCGATGCAGCTGTTCGCCGACCACCTCGTGCACGCCTGGGACCTCGGGGCGGCGCTCGGCCACCCGCCGGAGCTGCCTGCCGATCTTGTGGCGGCCTGCGCGGCGTGGTTCGAGGACGAGGAGCGGGGGTACCGCGAGGCTGGGGTGATCGGCCCGCGACCGCAGCTGCCCGACGCCGTCGAAGGAGTCGAGGGGGCCGACGGCACCACCACCCTGCTGGCCATGTTCGGGAGGACCGCCTCATGGATGCCCTGACCGTGATCGACCGCTTCAACGCGGCGTTCGGGAAGCACGACGTCGACGCCGTGATGGCCCTGATGACCGCCGACTGCGTCTTCGAGAACACCGCCCCGCCCGACGGTCGCCGCTACACCGGGCAGGCCGAGGTGCGCGGCGCGTGGGAGGAGCTGTTCGCCGGGTCCCCGGGCGCCGTGTTCGACGCCGAGGAGGTCGTCGCGCTCGGCGAGCGGGTCGTCGTCCGGTGGGTCTACCGGTGGGGCGACGACGATTCAGCCGACCAGAACGCCCACGTGCGCGGCATCGACCTGTTCCGGGTCGAGGGCGACCTGGTCGCGGAGAAGCTCTCGTACGTCAAGGGATAGCTACTCCTCGAACGAGTGCTCCGGGGCGGGGAAGGTGCCGGCGCGGACGTCGTCGGCGTACTCGCTCGCGGCCCGCGTGAGTTCCGAGCGCAGGTCGGCGTAGCGCTTCACGAACCGGGGCGCCTTGCCGCCGCGCAGCCCGGCCATGTCCTGCCAGACGAGCACCTGCGCGTCGGTGTCGGGGCCGGCGCCGATGCCCACGGTGGGGATGTCCAGCGCCTTCGTGACCTGGGCGGCCACCGGGGCCGGGACCATCTCCAGCACGACGGCGAACGCCCCCGCGCCCTGCACGGTCAGCGCCTCCTCGACCAGCTTCTCGGCGGCGTCCCCCCGGCCCTGCACCCGGTACCCGCCCAGGGCGTGCTCGCTCTGCGGGGTGAACCCGAGGTGGGCCATCACCGGGACGCCGGCCCCGGTGATCAGCTCGATCGCGGGGGCCAACTGCCGGCCGCCCTCCAGCTTCACCGCGTGGGCCAGACCCTCCTTCAGCATCCGCACGGCCGAGGCCAGCGCCTGCTCGGGGGAGCCCTGGTAGCTGCCGAACGGCAGGTCGGCCACGACCAGCGCGCGCTGCGCGGCGGTCGAGACGGCGCGCACCAGCGGCAGCATCTCGTCCATCGTGACCGGCAGCGTGGTGCCGTAGCCGTACACGTTGTTGGCGGCCGAGTCCCCGACCAGCAGCACCGGGATGCCGGCGGCGTCGAAGATCTCCGCCGAGTACTGGTCGTAGGCGGTGAGCATGGCCCACTTCTCGCCGCGCTGCTTCAGCCCGTGCAGGTAGGGGATTCGTACCTTTTTGGGGGACGCCGGAGCGCTCGCCGGCTCGCGTCCCGGCCCGTGTCCGTACGGGGCAGTCACCTCGTCCATGAGCCCATCCTTCTCACGCCTCGTGTTCGCGCCACCGGGAGGTGATCGGCAGCCGGCGGTCCCGGCCGAAGGCCACGGGCGAGATCTTCGGGCCCGGCGGGTACTGCCGGCGCTTCCACTCGGCCCGGTCGACCAGGGTGACCACGCTGTCCACCACGGCCGGGTCGAACCCGGCGGCGATCAGCTCCGAACGCCCCTGGGCACCCTCGACGTAGGCCTCCAGCAGGGCGTCGAGCAGGTCGTACTCGGGCAGCGAGTCCTGGTCGACCTGCCCCGGCCGCAGCTCCGCGGACGGCGGCTTGGTGATGGCGTTCTCGGGTATCGGCGGGGTCTCGCCGCGCCGGACGGCCTCCTCGTTGCGCCACCGGGCCAGCGCCCAGACCAGGGTCTTCGGCACGTCCTTGAGCGGCCCGAACCCACCCGCGGCGTCGCCGTAGATCGTCGAGTAGCCGGTGGCCAGCTCCGACTTGTTGCCCGCCGTCAGGGCCAGGTGCCCCTCCTGGTTGGCCAGCCCCATCCAGACCATGCCCCGCACCCGGGCCTGCAGGTTCTCCTCGGCCACCCCGGTCAGCGCCACCTCACCGAGGAACGCGGAGACGATCGGCGCGATGGCGATGGTGCGCAAGTGCAGCCCGATGCGGTGGGCGAGGTCGGCGGCGTCCGACTTCGAGTGGTCGGAGGAGTACTCGCTGGGCAGCGAGACGCCGTAGACGTTCTCGGCCCCGATCGCGTCGGCGGCGATCGCGGCGACCAGCGAGGAGTCGATGCCGCCCGACAGGCCGAGCACGACCGAGCGGAAACCGTTCTTGCGCACGTAGTCCCGCAACGCCAGCGTGATCGCCGCGTAGACCTCCGCCAGGTCGTCCAGCGGGGGCGCGATCTCGCCGGGCCGGGCCTCGTACGGCGCCACCGGCTCGTCGTGCAGGACGACGTGCCGCACCACCGGCACGCTCGGCTCCTCCTGCGGGCGGGCGGCCGTGGGCGTGGTGGTCGCCTTGACGCCGTCGGTCGCCGCCGCCAGTTCCAGGTCGGTGACCAGCAGGTGCTCGACCATCTGCGGCGCCCGGGCCAGGACCTCGCCCGCCGTCGAGACCACCAGCGAGTCGCCGTCGAAGACCAGGTCGTCCTGCCCGCCGACCAGGTTCACGAACGCGACCGGACAGTCGGCCTGGGCGGCGCGCCGCGTGACCAGTTCCAGGCGGACGTCGTCCTTCAGCCGCTCGTACGGCGAGGCGTTGATCACCAGCAGCAGCCCGGCGTCCGAGTCCCGGGCGGCGGCCACCGGGCCGCCCTCCTGCCAGAGGTCCTCACAGATGGCCAGGGCGACGTCCACCCCGTGCACCCGGACGACGCTCAGCTCGCGACCGGGCACGAAGAACCGGTACTCGTCGAAGACCCCGTAGTTCGGCAGGTGGTGCTTGACCACCTTCTGGGCCACCTGGCCGCGGTGCACGACGGCGGCGGCGTTCTGCGGGCGGCCCTTGGGCACGCCGATCGGGCTGCCGGTCTGGTCGGCGGCGCGGTCCAGGTAGCCCAGGACCACGACCACCTCGCCGTAGCCGTCGGCCTCCAGGTCCTTGGCGAGGCGGGCCAGCGCCTCCCGGGAGGCCTCCACGAACGAGGCCCGCAGCGTGAGGTCCTCCACCGGGTACCCGGTGAGGGCCATCTCGGGGAAGGCGACCAGGTGGGCGCCCTGCGCCGCGGCCCGCGCCGTCCACGAGCGGATCAGCGCGGCGTTGGCCGCGACGTCCCCCACGGTGGTGTCCACCTGGGCCAGGGCGACGCGCAACTGAGGCATGCGAACAGAGTAAGAGGGGTACGTGACGCATACATCGCGACCATGGTCGTGCCGATGCCACCGGATGCGTCATCCTGGGCACGGAACCACGGGCGGCCGCACGGCCTACGAGAGGAAACGATGGACAGGCAGCAGGAGTTCGTCCTCCGGTCGATCGAGGAGCGGGACATCCGGTTCGTCCGGCTTTGGTTCACGGACATCCTGGGCAGCCTGAAATCCGTCGCCGTGGCCCCCGCCGAGCTGGAGGGCGCCTTCGCCGAGGGCATCGGGTTCGACGGGTCGGCCATCGAGGGCCTGGCCCGGGTGCACGAGGCGGACATGCTGCTCAAGCCCGACCCCTCGACCTTCCAGGTGCTCCCGTGGCGCGGTGAGCACCTCGGCACCGCCCGGATGTTCTGCGACGTCCTCACCCCCGACGGTGAGCCGGCCCTGATGGACCCGCGGCACGTCCTGAAGCGCGCGCTGAACAAGGCGGCCGAGCACGGGTTGACCTTCTACGCCCACCCCGAGATCGAGTTCTACCTGGTCAAGGACCCGATCCTGCCCGGGATCGAGCCGACCCCGGTCGACCAGGCCGGGTACTTCGACCACGTCCCGCGCGGCACCACGCACGACTTCCGCCGCGCCGCGATCGGCGTGCTGGAGAGCATGGGCATCAGCGTCGAGTTCAGCCACCACGAGGCCGGCCCCGGCCAGAACGAGATCGACCTGCGCTACGCCGACGCGCTCAGCACGGCCGACAACATCATGACCTTCCGCACGGTGATCAAGGAGGTGGCGCTCGAGCAGGGCCTCTACGCCACCTTCATGCCGAAGCCGATGAGCGCCCACCCCGGCTCCGGCATGCACACCCACTTCAGCCTGTTCGAGGGCGACCGCAACGTCTTCCACGAGGCGGGCGCCGAGTACCAGCTGTCCAAGACCGGCCGGCAGTTCATCGCCGGGCTGCTGAAGTACGCCGGTGAGGCCACCGCCATCACCAACCAGTGGGTGAACTCGTACAAGCGGCTGTGGGGCGGCGCCGAGGCCCCGGCCTACGTCTGCTGGGGCCACAACAACCGGTCCGCGCTGATCCGGGTGCCGATGTACAAGCCCGGCAAGGGTCAGTCGACCCGTATCGAGTACCGGGCGATCGACTCGGCGGCCAACCCGTACCTGACCTTCGCCGTCCTGCTCAGCGCCGGCCTGAAGGGCATCGAGGACGGCCTCGACCTGCCCGACGGCGCCGACGACAACGTCTGGAGCCTGACCGACGCCGAGCGCCGGGCGATGGGCATCACCCGGCTGCCGGAGAGCCTGGCCCAGGCCACGGCGGCGATGGAGGAGTCGGAGCTGGTCGCCGAGACCCTCGGCGAGGGCGTCTTCGACTACTTCCTGCGCAACAAGCGCCAGGAGTGGCACGACTACCGCCAGCAGGTCACGCCGTTCGAGCTGGACCGGTACCTGACCCAGCTGTGACCAGGCCGCTGCTCGTCGTCGAGCACGAGGCGGACGCGAGCCTCGACCTGATGGACCCGCCGCTGCGGGCGGCGAGTCCGGTCGTGGTCGTGCGCCCGTACCTCGGTGAGGCGCTGCCGGGCGTCGCCGACCTGACGGCCTTCGCAGGGCTGGTCGTCCTCGGCGGTGAAATGGCCGCCTGGGAGGACGAGCGTGCCCCGTGGCTACCGGCCACCCGCGCCCTGCTCGCCCAGGCCGTGCGGACGCAGCTGCCGACCCTCGGCATCTGCCTGGGCGCACAACTGCTCGCGCACGCCACGGGCGGGCGGGCGATGCGCGGGGACGACGGGCTCGAGGTGGGGGCCGTGCCGTTGCGGGTGCTGCCGGGGGCCGACGGCGACCCCGTCGTACCGGCCGCGGACTTCACCAGCCTCACGTACCACCGGGACGTCGTCGGCCGGCTCCCCGCGGACGCCGAGCTGCTGGTCACCGGCGACCGCTACCCCGTGCAGGCCTTCCGGGTCGGTGCCCGCGCCTGGGGGGTCCAGTACCACCCGGAGGTCTCGGTGCGGGCCTTCGAGCACTGGATGGACACCAGCGCGACCCTCGCCGACGAGGTGGGCGCCCGCGGCGGGGACGTCGCGCAGCTGCGGGCCGAGGTCGGGGCGGCGGACGGCGTCCAGGCCGAGCTGGCCACCGCGCACGCCATGGGCGTCGCCCAGGTGGCCGGCCGGCCCCAGGAGTCCGTGTGACCCCGGGGACGTCGGGTGCGGCCGGTGGCACGCCGCGGCAGGTCACGCTCGGCGGGCGGCTGGCGCGGTTCGGCTTCGCCGACCCGGGCCGGGCGGAGACCCTGCTGGCCGACCGGGCGTTCGCGGGACTGATCCCCACGGTGGACGACGTGCTGGCCGGGAACGGACCGCGCGGCGCCCAGGGCCTGCTGGCCGCGGTCGCCGACGCCGCCGACCCCGATCTGGCCCTGCTGGGACTCCTCCGCCTGCTCGAATCCCTTACGGCGGCAGCGGGTTCCGAGTCGTCCATGAACGCCCTGCGGGGTGAGCTGCTGGGTGAGGACACGCCTGTCCGGCGGCGACTACTCGCCGTCCTCGGGACGTCGGCCGCGCTGGCCGACCACCTGGCCCGCCATCCGCGACACTGGGAGGTGCTGGCCGAACCCGACCCCGAGCTGCCCCCCGAGATCGTCGACGAGGCCCGCGCGGACCGTTTGCGGGCCGAACTGCTGGTCGCCGTCGGTGCGGACCCCGCCGACGCCGAACCGGTGGCGCGACCCACCCCGCGCGAGCCGACGCCGTCCGGCGCGGCCCCCGGGTGGACGCGCGGAGATGCGTTGCGGGTCGCCTACTACCGGCGTCTGCTCGCGCTGGCCGGGCGCGACCTGTCGCACCCGGAGCCGGTCTCGATCGTGCCCGACGTGGCCGCCGAGCTGGCCGACCTGGCCGCCGCCGCGCTCGAGGCCGCCCTGGCGTTGGCCCGTGCCGATCTCGCGCCCGGCGCCGCACCCTGCCGGCTCGCCGTGATCGGGATGGGCAAGTGCGGGGGCCGCGAGCTGAACTACGTCAGCGACGTCGACGTCATCTACGTGGCGGAACCCGGTGTGCTGGAGGACGGTTCGCCGGCCGACGAGCAGGCCGCACTGCGCACGGGCGCCCAGCTCGCGTCCCGGCTGGCCCAGATCTGCGGTGCCGTGACCGCGCAGGGCACGCTGTGGCCGGTGGACGCCGGGCTGCGCCCCGAGGGCAAGCAGGGCCCGCTCGTGCGGACCGTGGCCAGCCACCTCGCCTACTACGGGCGGTGGGCGCAGACCTGGGAGTTCCAGGCGCTGCTGAAGGCCCGGATCGTGGCGGGCGACCGGGAGCTCGGCCGGCGGTACCTGGCCGGGGTCACCGAACTCGTGTGGGTGGCCTCGGAGCGGGAGAACTTCGTCCCCGACGTGCAGGCGATGCGCCGCCGGGTCGAGCAGCACGCGGGGGTCAACGGCTCCGGGGCGGGCGCCGACCGGCAGCTCAAGCTCGGGCCCGGCGGGCTGCGCGACGTCGAGTTCTCCGTCCAGCTGCTGCAACTCGTGCACGGGCGGGCCGACCCGCGGGTGCGCACGGCCAACACGTGGATCGGCCTGGAGGCGCTCAGCACCTACGGGTACGTCGGCCGCGGCGACGCCAACGAGATGGACCAGGCGTACCGGTTCCTGCGCGCGCTGGAGCACCGGATCCAGCTGTACAAGCTGCACCGCTCGCACGTGGTGCCCTCCGGCATCGGCGACCTGCGCCGGCTGGGCCGCTCGTTCGGGTACCGGGCCAACCCGGCCGACGAGCTGACGAAGGCCTGGCGGGCGCGCGCCCGTGAGGTCCGGCGGTTGCACGAGAAGCTCTTCTACCGGCCGCTTCTCGCCGCGGCCGCCGCGCTGACCACCGACGAGGCCCGGCTGACGCCCGAGGCCGCACGGACCCGGCTGTCGGCGCTCGGCTACCGCGACCCGGCCGGCGCGATGCGCCACATCGCGGCCCTGACCACGGGGGTGAGCCGGCGGGCGCAGATGCAGCGGCAGCTGCTGCCGGTGATGCTCGGCTGGTTCGCCGACGGCGCCGACCCGGACGCCGGGCTGCTCGCCTTCCGCACACTGTCCGAGGCGCTCGGCGCGACCCACTGGTACCTCAAGATGTTGCGGGACAGCGGGGCCGCGGCGGAACGGCTCGCGCACGTGTTGTCGGCCAGCCAGCTGGTCACGGACCTGCTGGAGAAGGGGCCGGAGGCGGTCGCCCTGCTCGAGGCGGACGACGGGCTGACCCCGATCGGGCTCGACGCGATGATCACGTCGGTGCGGCGCGGGGCCGCCCGCTGGGCGGGCGACCCGTTCTCGGCCGGGATGGCGGCCCGGTCGGTGCGTCGCCGGGAACTGGTCCGCACGGCCATCGCGGACGTCGTCGGGCTGGCCGACGTCGAGGCCGTCGGGGCCGCGCTGTCGGACGCCTGGGTGGCCGCGATCGACGGGGCGCTCGTGGCCGCCTGCGACGTCGTCCGCGAGAAGACGAGAGCCGAGCTGCCGACGCTGATCTCGGTGGTCGCGTTGGGCCGGCTCGGCGGCCACGAGGTGAACTACGGCAGCGACGCAGACCTGATCTTCGTCAACCAGCCGTTACCCGGCGCGGGGGAGCAGGAGGCGCGCGACGCCGCGCTGCAGATCGTCGCCGAGCTGCGCCGGCTGCTGTCCACCACCGGACCCGAGCCGCCGCTGCCGGTCGACGTCGACCTGCGCCCCGAGGGCCGGCAGGGGGTGCTGGTCCGCACGCTCGACTCGTACCGGCAGTACTACGCGCGCTGGTCCTCCCCGTGGGAGGCGCAGGCGCTGACCCGGGCCCGTCCGGTGGCCGGCGACGCCGCGCTCGGCCGGGAGTACGTCGCGCTGATCGACCCGCTGCGCTGGCCGCTCGGCGGGCTGGACGACGGCGTCGTGCGGGAGATCCGCCGGATCAAGGCCCGGGTGGAGGCCGAACGGCTGCCCCGCGGCGCCGACCCGCACCGGCACCTGAAACTGGGCCGCGGCGGGCTCTCCGACGTCGAGTGGACCGTGCAGCTGCTGCAGCTGCAGCACGCCCACGCCGTCCCGGAACTGCAGGTGACCGGCACGCTGGCGGCGCTGCGGGCCGCCACCTCCGCCGGCCTGGTCGCCGCCGACGACGCCCGGGTCCTGGAGACCGCCTGGACGTTCGCCTCCCGGCTGCGCAACGCGATCATGCTGTGGCGCGGGCGGCCGTCCGACCTGCCACCGACGGATGTCCGGGGCCTGGACGGCGTGGCGCGGCTGGCGGGCTACCCGCCGCATTCGGCGGCGCGGATGGACGACGACTACCAGCGGGCCACCCGGCGCTGCCGGGCCGTCGTGGAGCGGGTGTTCTACAGCTGAGGACAGATGAGTGTCTGAATGAACGCTGACCTGTGGGAGCGCGTCCTGCCGCTGCTGGCCTTCCTGGCCACGGTCGTGGTGTTCGCCGAGCTGGTGGCCGAGGCGGAGGTCTTCGACGTCGTCGCGGCCCGGTTGGCGCGCGCGGCCCGCGGGCGCGTGCTGCGGCTGTTCGGGCTGTGCGTGCTGCTGGCCACGGCCACGACGGTGGCCCTGAACCTCGACACGACCGCCGTCCTGCTGACCCCCGTGCTGCTCGCCCTCGCGGCCCGGATCTCCCTACCCCCTCTGCCGTTCGCGATGACCACGGTCTGGCTGGCCAACACCGCGAGCCTGCTGCTGCCGGTCTCGAACCTGACGAACCTCCTGGCCATCGGTCGGCTCGACCTGTCGCCGCTGGCGTTCGCCGCGCGGATGGCGGCGCCCGCGTTCGCCGCGGTGGCCGTGACCGCCGTCCTGCTGTGGGTCCTGTTCTGGCGGCCGGTGCACGCGCGCACGCCGCGCTACGACGTGCCCGAGCCGCACGCGCCGTCCGACCCCGTGCTGACCGGGATCGCCGGTGCGACCGTCCTGGGGTTCCTGGTCGCCGTGCTGGCCGACGCGCCGCTGTGGGCCGCATCGGCGGTCTCGGCGCTGGTCGTGGCGGTGGCGTTCGCGGTGCGGCGACGCTCGGCGCTGGGTCCGTTCGGCGGGCTCGGCCTGGTGCCGTGGCCGGTGCTGGCGCTGGTGGCCGCGATGTTCGCCGTGGTCGGGTTCGCGACCGATCACGGGCTGTCCGGCGTCGTCGAGGCCCTGGTGGGGGACGACGGGTCGCCGTGGCGGGCCGCGGCGACCGGTCTGGGGTCGGCGAACCTGATCAACAACCTGCCCGCCTACCTGGCGGGGGAGTCGGCCCTGGGGCCCGGCTCGACGTCGGCCCTGCTCGCGCTGCTCATCGGGGTGAACGTCGGGCCGCTGATCACGCCCTGGGCCTCGCTGGCCACGCTGATCTGGTTCGGCCGCTGCCGCTCGGCCGGCGTCAGCGTGCCGAGGGGACGGTTCCTGCTGGCCGGTGCCCTCTTGGCGGTGACCGCGACGGCCGCCGCGACCGGTGCGCTCGTGCTCACGACGTGACGATCTTTAGCCCGCGCGAAGCATCGAGAGGAAACTGTCGGTGACCCGTGGTTGGGTCTAGCCCATGCGTACCTGGCACGGGAATCCCTGGGCGATCCTGCTGACCCTCTCGCTCGGGTTCTTCATGACCCTGCTCGACCTGACCATCGTCAACATCGCCATCCCGAGCATGATCGAGGGCCTCGACGCCTCGCTCGACGAGGTGCTGTGGGTGATCAACTCGTACGTGCTGGTGCTCGCCGTCCTGCTCATCACCGCGGGCCGGCTGGGCGACCTGCGCGGTCAGCGCACACTGTTCGCGGCCGGCGTCGCGCTGTTCACGCTGGCCAGCCTGGCCTGCGGGCTGGCGCCGAACGCCGCCCTGCTCATCGCCTTCCGCGCCCTCCAGGGGCTGGGGGCCGCCCTGCTGATGCCGCAGACCATGGCCATCATCGTGGCCACGTTCCCGGCCGAGCGGCGCGGCACCGCGATGGGCGTGTGGGGGTCCGTGGCCGGGCTGGCCACCGTGGCCGGCCCGACGCTGGGCGGCCTGCTGGTGACCGTGGCCGACTGGCGGTGGATCTTCTTCATCAACGTGCCCATCGGGGCCCTGGTCCTGTTCCTGACCTTCACGCTGATCCCCGACACCCGGCTGGAGCGCCGGCACAAGCTCGACCTGACCGGGGTCGCGCTGTCCACGGCGTCGCTGTTCTGCCTGACCTTCGCGCTGATCGAGGGTGAGCGGTTCTCCTGGGACGGGCGCATCTGGGGTCTCGTGGCGGGGTTCGCCGTCCTGCTCGTGGCGTTCCTGGTCCAGCAGGGCCGGCGGCAGCAGACCGAGCCGCTGGTCCCGTTCGCGCTGTTCCGCGACCGGAACTTCGCCTCGCTCAGCGCCGTCGGGGCCCTGGTCTCGGTCGGCATCATGGGCTTCTTCCTGCCGCTGACCATCTACCTGCAGTCGGTGCTGGGCTTCTCGGCCCTCGAGGCCGGGCTGGTGCTGGCACCCATGTCCCTGGTGTCGGTGGTCGTGGCCCCGTTCGCGGGGCAGTTGTCCGACCGGCTCAGCGGCAAGTACATCCTGATGGCCGGCCTGAGCGTCTTCGCCGTGGGCGGGGCCTGGCTGGTCGCGGCGGCCGGCGTCGACACCCACTGGCCGGTCTTCATGGCGCCCGCCGTCGTGATGGGCATCGGGATGGGCGGCATCTTCGCCCCGATGGCCACGGAGGCCATGCGCGGCGTCCCGCCGCAGCTGGCCGGGGCCGCCGCCGGGCTGAACAACACGATCCGTCAGGTCGGCTCAGTGATCGGCAGCGCCGCCGTCGGCGCCCTGTTGCAGGCCCAGCTGGTCTCCCACCTGCACGAGCAGGCGGTGGCGCGTGCGGCGGCGCTGCCACCGGCCGTCCGGGGCCGCTTCGTCCAGGGCTTCGCCGACGCGGCGTCGTCCGGGCTCGAGGTCGGGGGTGGTCAGGCCGGCGCCTCGAGCCAGGGGCTGCCGGCCGGGGTGGCGCAGCAGGTCCAGGCGGTGGCCGGGGAGGTCTTCCGGCACGGGTTCGTCGAGGCCCAGCGACCGACGATGGTGCTGCCGATCGCGGCGCTGTTCGTGGGGGCGGCGGTCTGCCTGGTGGTCCGTCGCCACGTGGGGGCCAAGGCACCCGGGGCCGGCCCGCAGGCTGACCCCGCGGCCGACGCCGTGCGAGCAGGGTCACAGGCTGCTTAACACAGACGTCACTACCAAGAAATCACCGCAGCGCAACTCGGGGTGAGCATCGTCGAGCACCTTTGCCAACGATGCTCACCGACCGAGGAGTCCGTTCATGCCGTATCAGGCTGAATACATCTGGATCGACGGCACCAAGCCGGATCCGATCATGCGTAGCAAGACCCGCATCGTGGCCGACGGCAAGGAGCCCGACATCTGGGGCTTCGACGGTTCGAGCACCAACCAGGCTCCGGGGGCCAACTCGGACTGCGTGCTGCGCCCGGTGTACACCGTGCCGGACCCGATCCGTAAGGGCGACAACATCCTCGTCCTGTGCGAGGTCGAGCTGACCGACTTCACCCCCCACCCGACGAACACCCGCTCCGGGTGCGTCGCCGCTGCGGAGAAGTACGCCGACCAGAGCCCGATGTTCGGCATCGAGCAGGAGTACACGTTCATGCAGAACGGCCGCCCCCTGGGCTGGCCCGAGAACGGTTACCCGGCCCCGCAGGGCCCGTACTACTGCGGCGTCGGCGGCGAGAAGATGGTCGGCCGCGAGATCATCGAGAAGCACACCCAGGCGTGCCTCGACGCGGGGCTGTCCATCGAGGGCACCAACGCCGAGGTCATGATGGGCCAGTGGGAGTTCCAGATCGGCGTCCTCCCGGCCCCGATGATCGGCGACCAGATGTGGATGGCCCGCTGGCTGCTGCACCGCATCGCCGAGGACTACGACGTCGTCGTCTCCTTCGCGGCCAAGCCGATGAAGGGCGACTGGAACGGCGCCGGTGCGCACACCAACTTCTCCACCAGCGCGACGATGGAGAGCTACGACGCCATCGTCACCGCCTGCGAGGCGCTGGGCCGCAACGCCCCGGCGCACGTGCGGGCCTACGGCTCGGGCATCGAGGACCGCCTGACCGGCGCCCACGAGACCGCGAGCTTCAAGAAGTTCAGCTGGGGCGCCTCGGACCGCGGCGCGTCGATCCGCATCCCGTGGGCCGTGGAGAAGGCCAAGAAGGGCTGGCTGGAGGACCGTCGTCCGAACGCCAACGTCGACCCGTACGTCGTGTCGATGATGATGATCAACACGTGCTGCTCCGCGCTCGCCGGCGAGGAGTCGCCCACCAGCTCCTGGGACGACTGAGAACTGAACGCCCCGGGGTGTGACGTCCGGGGGCAAAGAAGAAGGGCCCGCAGCCGATTCCGGCGGCTGCGGGCCCTTCTGCCGTTTTGTCGTGCTGTTCCGTGTGCTCCAGAAGGGACGGGTTGACGAGGTCTTGCTCGGACGGCGCGGCTCAGAAGGTCGCGGCGACCAGCGGGTCGGGCTCATCGATGACGTCGTGGATGACGTTGAGGACGATGTCGGCCAGGACCGGGTCCATGCTCGAGTTGCCGAAGTCGTCGGTCATCACGAACGGGCCGGCCATGCCCTTGGCGCGCCACGCCCGCTCGATCGCGGAGTGCGTGCCGCCCACGGCCTTGGCGTTGCCGACCACGGCCACCAGGTCCTCGTACTGGGCCGCACCCGGGGCCGCCTGGGCCACGAGCCGGATGTACTCGGTGCGCTTGGTGCCGTAGCCGCGCAGGAGTGCGATGACCTTCTGCCGGATCACGTCCGGGTCGAGGTTCGTCGCGGGGGTCTCGGTGAGCCGGTCGAAGATCGCCCGAGCCTGGGCGACGTCGACCGGGTTGTCGGGGTCGAAGGAGATCGTGATCGTGCTCATGAGTCGATGATGCACTCCATCTACGTAGATGGCAAGTGCTATCTAAGTAGATATCTACTTTGGCGATGACTCACTCTGGAAACATAAACGTAGTCCGAGCGTAACGCGGTGAGTCCACGAACCGATCGTCAGGCGCAGCCCACGAACTGCTTCAACGCCGGCCACCGTTCACCTACCCCGGGCACCTCCGGGGACACCAGGTAGGCGGCCGGGGCCTGCCGGCGCTCCGGGCCGGTGTCCGGGCCGGTGTCCGGGCCGGTGGGGGACAGCCAGAGCTCGCGGCCCTGATACCGGTATCCGCTGTCCCGGGCCGTGGCCGGGACCGGCACGGCAGCCGCGTAGGTCGACGACGTGTGCCCGGTGAACTGGCCCCGCACGTCGCGCACGTAATAGCCGAGCT
This sequence comes from Spongisporangium articulatum, assembly GCF_044465595.1. Classification (NCBI taxonomy): domain Bacteria; kingdom Bacillati; phylum Actinomycetota; class Actinomycetes; order Kineosporiales; family Kineosporiaceae; genus Spongisporangium; species Spongisporangium articulatum. Next base: position 722,213 of record NZ_JBITLV010000002.1, read on the forward strand.
CTCGACCGGGTCGTTGCCCGTCGCCGGGGTGGTCCGGGTCGTACAGGGTCAGGAAGGTGGCCTGCTGCCAGTCGCAGTGCTCGGCCCCCGGGAAGGAGTGAACGACGGTCAGCGGCACCCGGCGTCCGGCGGCGTCCGTCCAGACCTGCAGGTGCAGCGCGTCGGTGACCGCCGCGGGGAACTCCGACGGGTCGCACTGCGCCCACGCCTCCACCGCCCACCCGGACTTCCCGCGGTAGTCCAGCAACCCGTCGGCCACGACCACCGCGACCCTCGTGCGCCCCTCGACGTCGTAGGAGCGCAACTCGCGCCGAACCCCGGCGTCCAGCCCCGTGCGCTCCACCCGGTAGCCGGACGACGGCACGGGCCACCCCTGCACCGGCCAGTTCTGGAGCGCCGCCCAGTGCCCGAACGCCGCGTCCGCCGATCCGGACACCCGGTCCAGCCCGCCGTCCGGCAGTGACGTCGCGTCGCGGGAGAAGTCCCCGGCCCCACCGGCATACGGTCGCCCGTCGCACTCCAGCGCCCGTCCGGCGGCTCCGCTGCGCTTCGCCACCGTGGCCGGGTCCGCCGGCGACGTCGGCACGTACAGCGGTCCCGCGTAGGGCGCGGCAGCAGAGGTGACCACCGTCGAAGGGGACGGGCCGCCCCCTGGCGCGGACGCCGTCCCGCCGCACCCGCCCAGCCCGAGCGCCAGCCCCACCGCCACCCACCCCGTGATCCTCATGGGATTGGGACGCTGCGCAGTGGGCCAGGGTTCCCCGTTCGGCAAAACCCAGCGTCCTAGGTGTAACCGGCCATCAGGTTGGTGACACGACGCGGCTGATCGGGGGCTGGCCTCCGAGGGCGTGGTGACCTCGCTGAGTGTTGTACGTCT
>NZ_JBITLV010000003.1:0-623377 GCF_044465595.1 Spongisporangium articulatum
ACTGACTTCGCAATCACCACCGCACCGGAGGTCTCACTACGTGATCAAGCTGCCGCGCCGACCGTCACCAACGTCCTGGCCGGTTACACCTAGGCCGCTTTCAGGGAGCGGCCGCCGCCCGGACCGGCTCGGGCGCCGTCCAGCCCCGCCACAGGGCCAGCAGCCGCCACCCGGTCGTGACCGACGCGGCGACCGCGGCGACGACGGGCGTGGTGAGCTCGAGCCGGCTGCCCAGCACCGCGACGCCCGCCCCGGCGACCGCCGGGATGGCGTAGAGCTCACCCTTGCGCAGGACGGTCGGGATGACGCCGATCACGATGTCGCGCAGCACTCCGCCACCCACGCCGGTGGTCAGCCCGAGCAGGGTGGACGGCAGCGGGCCCAGACCGTGCTCGACGGCTTTCAGCGCACCGGCCACGCTGAACAGCCCGAGGCCGAAGGCGTCGACCACGCTGATCGTCGCGTTGATCCGGTCCAGCTGCGGGTGGAGGAAGAACGTGACCAGCCCGCCGATCATGGGGGCCGTGAGGTAGCGCCAGTCGGCCAACCCCGCCGGCGGTGTGACCCCGATCAGGACGTCGCGAATCCAGCCGCCGCCCAGACCGGTGAGGGTCGCGAGCGCGAGCACGCCGACGACGTCCAGCCGCAGTCGCACGGCCGTCAGGCCGCCGGAGACCCCGAAGACGAGGGTCGCCACCAGGTCGAGGACGAGCACGGCTAGGCGGGACTGATGGTGGCTTTGATGAACGTGATCCGCCCGCAGGTCACGTCGAAGCGCTCGTTCACGGAGACCGTCACCACCCGCACCGTGCCGACCACGGGAGCGGTGAACCCGACGTCCAGCCGGTAGCGGACGTCGACGCGCCCCGGGCCGGCCGTGTACTGCCGGTCGCGCAGCCCGGTGATGATCCGATACTTGACCGACGTGTTCAGGTCGGTGCGGATCCCCTCAGCGGAACGCCCCGTGACCAGCCCGTTCTCGACCCGCAGCACGTCCGCGGCGAACGGCACCGCCGAGGCGTCATGGCTGGTCAGGGCGGCCAGATAGGCGTCGGCGGCGGCCTGTGCAGTCTTCGGGGACGTCGGGCACGTGGCGGCCGCGGCAGGCGAGGCGCCCAGCAGGGTCGCCGCGGTCAGCCCGGCCACGACTGCCGTCGTGTGCCACGTCCATCCGGACATCGCGACCTCCTGCTCCGCTGGTCCCGGTGGGTGATCCCGGGGCCGGTTCGGGCCGAGGTTACCGATCTCCGGCCGTAGGCTCCGCAGGTGACCGACGCGACACGGCTGCTGCAGAGCTGGATCGAGGAGCACGAGCTCGGCCTGGCGGTGCAGGGCGTCGAGGCCGGGGTCGGCGCGGAAGGCCCGGCCGAGACGACGTCGAGAACGGCCTACCTCGACACCGGTGAGCGGGCGGTCGTGGCCCAGGCCTGGGGGTCGGGCGAGCTGTGCCTCGACTACGTCGACACCGCCTCCGACGACTACCGGACCGCGGACCTCCAGGTGAACGACGGGCTGGAGCTGGCGGCCGCGTTGTCGGCGGGCGTCCGGTTCGTCCTCGGCGGGCCGGCCGAGGAGATCGCCGGCTTCCACCGGTTCGGCATGCACCACGCGGACCGCTAGGCCCGCCGATGACTCGAGTCGGGCCTCGTGCACGACGTCTCGCGGACCTGGCTACTCGCACGTAACGTCGATGCATGGGTGCGAAGGACGCCGTGGTCTCCGGTGCCGTCGTCGACCGGGCGGTCGAGCGGCTGACCCGCCTGACGCGCCCGATCACCACTCCCCTGCGGTTGGGTGACTACCTGGCCCTGGTCGACCCGCTGCTGAACAACCGCCAGCTGCGCGGGCGCGTCGTCTCGGTCGTCCCCGAGAGCCCGGACGCGGTGACCCTCGTGATCCGGCCCGGCCTCGGCTGGCGGTTCGAGCACCTGCCCGGGCAGTTCATCTCGATCGGCGTGGCGGTGGACGGCCGGTTCCACTGGCGTTCGTACTCGCTCACCTCACCCCCGACCCGCCGTCGGCGCGCCCTCACCATCACGGTGAAGGCCATGCCCGAGGGCTTCCTGTCGACTCACCTGACCAGCGCGATCGAGCCCGGCACCGTCGTCCGGCTGGCCGCCCCCGCCGGGGAGTTCGTGCTGCCCGACCCACCGCCCGCGCGCATCCTGCTGCTGGGGGCCGGAAGCGGCATCACGCCGCTGATCTCGATGCTGCGCACCATGCGTCGACGCGGCACACTGAGCGACGTCGTCATGGTCACGTCGTTCCGCAGCGAGGAGACAGCCCTCTTCCGGGCCGAACTGAGCGAACTGGCCCGTGGCGAGCCGAATTTCCGCCTGGTCGAGCACTGGAGTGCGGACGCCGGGCATCTCACCCCGGCGGCCGTCGCCGACGCGGTTCCCGACTGGCGGGGCCGGCAGGTCTGGGCCTGCGGACCGGCGGCCCTGCTCGACGAGTGTCAGGCGTTCTGGGGCCGGGCGGGCCTGACGGAGCGGTTGCACGTCGAGCGCTACTCGGACGGGGTGGACGGCGAGGCGGCCGAGGGCACGGGCGGCACCATCACCTTCCGCAAGTCCGGTCGGTCGGTCGAGGTGGACGGCGCCACCACCCTTCTCGAGGCCGGCGAGCAGGCCGGCGTCGACATGCCGTTCGGGTGCCGGATGGGCATCTGCCACACCTGCGTCGTCCCGCTGAGCGCCGGGACCGTCGTCGACATCCGCAGCGGCGACACCGCCGACGAGACCAACCGCTACGTCCAGACCTGCATCAGCGTCGCCTCCGGCGACTGTGAGCTGGACGTCTGAGAAGTCCGATCCAGGAGGACCCATGGCCATCGCCGACGTCGCCGAGTACTGCCACCTCACCCGCGAACAGGTCGAGGAGATCGGGGCCGAGCTCGACGCGATCCGCGCCCGCATCGAGGCCGAACGCGGCGAGCGGGACGCGGCCTACATCCGGCGCGTGATCACCATCCAGCGCGGCCTCGCCGCGGGCGGACGAGCCACCCTGCTGTTCAGCCGGTACCGACCCGCCTGGTACGCGGGCACGGCCATGCTCAGCCTGGCCAAGATCCTCGAGAACATCGAGATCGGCCACAACGTGATGCACGGGCAGTGGGACTGGATGAACGACCCCGAGATCCACTCCAGCAACTGGGAGTGGGACACCGCGCAACCGTCCGAGCAGTGGAAGCACTCGCACAACTACATCCACCACCAGTTCACCAACGTGCTCGGCCACGACAACGACCTCGGCTACGGCATCCTGCGGGTCACCCGGGAGCAGAAGTGGCACCCCATCAACTACGGCCAGCCGGTCTACAACGCCCTGCTGGCCGCGCTCTTCCAGTGGGGCGTGGCCCTGCACGACCTCGACATCGGAGCCATCCGCAAGGGCACCAAGGACCCGAAGGAGATGCGGCGGCAGCTGAGGTCCATCTGGCGCAAGGTGCGCCGACAGGTGGGCAAGGACTACGTCCTCTATCCGGCGCTGTCGGTGGGCAGCCACCGGGAGACCCTGACCGCGAACCTCACCGCGAACCTGGCGCGGAACCTCTGGGCCTACCTGATCATCTTCTGCGGGCACTTCCCCGACGGCGCCGAGCACTTCACCGCCGAGGAGCTGGAGGACGAGACGCGCGCCGAGTGGTACCTGCGGCAGATGCTGGGCGCGGCCAACTTCACCGGGCCCCGGTTGCTGCACATCCTCTCCGGCGAGCTCAGCTTCCAGATCGAACATCACCTCTTCCCCGACCTGCCGAGCACCCGCTACGCCGAGATCGCCGTCGAGGTGCAGGCGTTGTGCGAGCGGTACGGGATCCCGTACACGACCGGCCCGCTCTGGCGGCAGTACGGCCAGGTCTTCCGGACGCTCATGCTGCTGACCTTCCCCGACCGGCCCGACCGGCCCGACCGGGACGATCCGGAGGCGTCCGGGGGCCGGGACGTGCCGCCGCTGGCGCCGGGTCGCCGGCTGCGCGACAGCGAGCGACCGGCCCGACGGCTGGAGACGGGACTGTGGTCCGAGAGCGCGCGATGAGTGTGCTCACCCGCCTGCTCGAACGGCGGCGGCCCACGGTGGTGGCCGCGCCCGACGCCGCGCCGTTCGTGCACGTGCAGGCCGACGGCCGGGTAGATCTCGCGACCGTCGTCGAGGCGGCCGCCGTGCGCTGCGCCCTGTCCCGGCTGTGCGCATACTGCGCGCAGCCGCAGGGCTTCCCGCTGGTCTTCGTCGGCCCGGTGGCCGAGCTGGACGGCGGCCGGTGCCGTCGCCCCGGCATGCACGACGCCTGCGCACGGCTCGCCGTCGAGCGGTACCGGGCCGCCGGGCTGCTCCACCTGCCGTGGGCCCTGCAGGCCAGTGGCAGCTTCACGGTGGAACGACCGCAGACCCGCGGGCCCGGCGAACAGATCCGGTTCCGCCCCGGCCCTCTGCTGTGGACCGAGCGCGTCCCCTGACGCTGGGCCCGTCAGCACCTCGAAGCGCCGAAACCGGCCGCCCCGCTTAACCTGACAGGGCAGAACCGATCAAGCAGCAGGAGCCACGTTGAGCCAGCCGGTCGCCGAGCCCGATCCCGACCTCCCACGCCCGATCTCGCCGGACGGGGACACCCTCGACGGGCCCGACGGGCTCGACCGGCCGGCCCCCGGCCCGCAGACCCGTCCCGAGCCGGCGCCCCTGAACAAACCGGCCGGCACGCGGATCAGCTCCACCTGGATCGCCATCTCGGTCGCGTTGCTGGCGCTCATCCTGCTGATCGTCTTCATCCTGCAGAACACCCAGCAGGTCACCGTCTCGTTCCTGTGGATGCAGGGCAGCCTGCCGCTGGCGGTGGCGCTGCTCATCGCCGGGGTGGGCACGGCGACCCTGACCGTGGCGGTGGGCGCCGCCCGGATCCTGCAGCTGCGCCGGTACTCCCGACGGGCCCGCAAGGTGGCCAACGCGAAGGCCGACCGACCGGCGTGACGCGCAGCGTCAAGGCTTGAACACGACCTTGACGGCGCCGTCCGCTTTCTTCTGGAACATCTCGTAGGCGTCGGGGGCTTCGGCCAGCGGCACGGTGTGGGTGGCGAACGAGTCCACGCCCAACGGGTCGCCGTCCACGAGCAGGGGCAGGATCTCGGGCACCCAACGCCAGACGTTGGCCTGGCCCATCCGGAACTGGATCTGCTTGTCGAACATGGTGAGCATCGGCATCGGATCGGCCGCCCCGCCGTAGACACCGGCCAGGGAGATCGTGCCGCCGCGCCGGACCAGGTCGATGGCCGTGTACAGCGCGTGCAGCCGGTCGACGCCGGCCTTCTCCATCAGGGTGCGGGCCAGCGCGCTGGGCAGAAGGCCCGTGGCCGACTGCGCGAACTGGGCGATGGGCGAACCGTGCGCCTCCATGCCGACGGCGTCGATCACGGAATCGGGGCCGCGCCCCCCGGTCAGCCCCCGGACGACCTCGGCCAGGTCGCCGTCGTGCTCGTTCAGGTCGAGGGTGATGACGCCGTGCTCGGCGGCCCGCGCGAGGCGCTCGGGCACGAGGTCGACCCCGATGACGGTCTCGACGCCCCGATACCGCGCCACACGGGTCGCCATGTCACCGATCGGCCCCAGCCCGAGGACGACCAGCGACCCGCCGTCGGGGACGGCGGCGTACTCCACGGCCTGCCACGCGGTCGGCAGGACGTCGGACAGGAAGAGGAATCGCTCGTCCTGCGGACCGTCCGGCACCTTGATCGGCATGGTGTCGCCGAAGGGGACGCGCAGGTACTCGGCCTGCCCGCCGGGCACCTGCCCGTACAGCTTCGTGTAGCCGAAGAGCGCCGCTCCACTGTCGTACTCGTGCACCTGGGTGGTCTCGCACTGGGACTGAAGCCCGGCGGCGCACATGAAACACGTGCCGCACGAGACGTTGAACGGGATCACGACGCGGTCGCCCACGGCGAGGTTGCGCACCTCGGACCCGACCTCCTGCACGATGCCCATGGGCTCGTGGCCGAGGACGTCACCGGGGTCGAGGAACGGCCCGAGGGTCTCGTAGAGGTGCAGGTCGGAGCCGCACAGCCCGCTCGAGGTCACCTCGATCACCACGTCGGTCGGCAGCTCGATCACCGGGTCGGGGACGTCGGTCACCCGCACGTCGCGCCGCCCCTGCCAGGTCAGCGCCTTCACCGGGGATTCCTCGAGCGGAACATGTGCGCCTCCGCGGCGTGATCGGTGTCCAGAAGGTGGCGAGGGCGCCCCGCCGGAGCTAGGTGAGTCATCGGCGGAGCGCCCCTTTCGACCGACGGTACCTCCGCCTGTACGGACCGCCTTTCGAACCGGCGGGTAGGGATCCGGCACCCGTCTGAGCCACTTCGACGTCAGCCGCCGAGCAGGGCCGCCACGTCGGAAAGGCCGAAGTGGTCGGCCAGTTCGCGAGCCGACGGGCGGCCCAGGTCCGGGTCGGCGCCGGCGTCGAGGAGTGACCGGACGATCTGCTCGTTGCGGCGGAAGGTGGCCGCTCCCAGCGCCGTCTGGCCCCGGTCGTTCACCCGGGCATGGTCGGCGCCGCGCCCGAGCAGCACGGCGACGGTGGCCGCTTGCTGGTGGTAGGCGGCCAGCATCAGCAGTGAATCGCCGCGCGGACTGGTCAGGTTCACCGGCACCCCGGCGTCCAGCAGGAACTCCAGCTCCTCGGTGGCGCCGCTGCGGGCGTGGTCGAGGACCGCGTGCAGCAGGTCCAGCTCGCCGTCGGTCAGCTCGATCATGGTCATGGACGCATCGTGGCCCGTCCGCGCGCCGCGCGCGAAAGATCTTGGCACCTTGCGTTTTCCAGGGGCCATCTCGGATTGCCGTGACGTCGAGCGGGTATGGGATGGGCAGTCCGACCGATGCGCGTCCAGCACACCCGCAGGGAGTCCCCGAATGCCCACCGCCCGCCGCAAGCCCGACCAGAGCGCCCCCAAGCCGTCGGGTCCCACGGGAGCCGACCTCGACGGGGCCCTCGACCCGGACGCGCTGCGCCAGACCGGCGACGTGCTGACGACCGCGGGCGGGGTGCGACTGCCCGACACCGACCACTCCCTGAAGGCCGGTGAGCGCGGGCCCACCCTCCTGGAGGACTTCCACCTGCGGGAGAAGATCACGCACTTCGACCACGAGCGGATCCCGGAGCGGGTCGTGCACGCCCGGGGCGCCGCGGCGCACGGCGTGTTCGAGGCGTACGGCAACGTGAAGGACCTGACCCGGGCCGCGTTCCTGCAACGCGGCGCCGTGACCCCGGTCTTCACGCGCTTCTCGACCGTGCTGGGGTCGCGGGGTTCCGCCGACACGGTGCGCGACACCAGGGGTTTCGCGACCAAGTTCTACACCGACGAGGGCACCTTCGACCTGGTCGGCAACAACATGCCGGTCTTCTTCATCCAGGACGGCATCAAGTTCCCCGACATCATCCACGCCGCCAAACCCCACCCCGACCGGGAGATCCCGCAGGCGCAGAGCGCGCACGACACGTTCTGGGACTTCGTCAGCCTGCACACCGAAGCCACCCACCACGTGTTCTGGAACATGAGTGACCGGGGCATCCCGCGCAGCTACCGCACGATGGAGGGCTTCGGCGTCCACACGTTCCGGCTCGTGAACGCCAGGGCCGAGACGAGCCTGGTGAAGTTCCACTGGAAGCCGGTGGCCGGCGTCCACTCCCTGGTCTGGGAGGAGGCGCAGATCGCGGCGGGGGTGGACCCGGACTTCCACCGCCGCGACCTGTTCGACGGCATCGAGGCGGGGGCGCCGCTGGAGTACGAACTCGGCATCCAGGTGATGCCCGACGACGGCACGGACACGTTCGAGGGCATCGACCTGCTCGACCCGACGAAGCTCGTGCCCGAGGAACTGTGCCCGGTCCAGCGGATCGGCAAGCTGACCCTCGACCGCAACCCGACGAACTTCTTCGCCGAGGTCGAGCAGGTGGCGTTCCATACCGCGCACCTGGTGCCGGGCATCGAGTCGACGAACGACCCGCTGCTGCAGGCCCGCAACTTCTCCTACCTCGACACGCAGCTGTCCCGGCTCGGCGGGCCCAACTTCACCCAGATCCCGATCAACCGGCCGCACGCCCCCGTCAACGACATGCTGCGCGACGGCATGCACCAGACGGCCGTGCACACCGGCGTCGCGCCCTACCGGCCGAACAGCCTGGACGGTGGGCTGCCCGCGGTCGCCGACTTCGCCGAGGGCGGCTACGTGAACGTGCCGCGCCCCGTCGAGGGGTCGGTCGTACGCGCCAACCCGGTCTCGTTCGACGACCACTTCACGCAGGCCGCGCTGTTCTACCGGTCGCTCACGCCCCTTGAACAGGCGCACGTCGCGGAGGCTTTCACGTTCGAACTGGGCAAGTGCTACGAGCAGTCGGTCAAGGAGCGGGAGCTCGCCGTCCTGGCGAACGTCGACGCCCAGCTGTGTGAGCAGGTCGCCGCCGGGCTGGGCCTGCGGGCCCCGCAGGGCACCCCGCCGGTGCTGGACGACGTGAGCCCGGCCCTGTCGCAGATCGTCACCGAATCCGGGCCGGTGGCCGGCCGCAAGGTCGGCGTGATCGCCGACGCGGGCGCCGACCTCGGCGGGGTGAACAAGCTGACGAAGGCGCTCGAGAAGGTCGGCGTGACGGCCCACGTGATCGCCCCGGTGGGCGGCGTGCTGAAGAAGGGCCGCACGAGCGTCGTCGTCGAACGCACCTTCGACACCGCGCGCTCGATCGAGTTCGACGCCTTCGTGATCGCCGACGGCACCACGCCGACGAACAACATCAAGGCGGTCATCCTGCTGCAGGAGGCCTACCGGCACCTCAAGGCCGTCGGCGCCTGGGGCGGCGGCGCGGCCCAGCTGGGCCTGGCCGGCATCCCGGTCGACGGGCCGGGCGTGCTGGTCGCCGACTCCGTGACCGCCCGCCTCAGCGCCGACCTCGTGGCCGCACTGGGCCTGCACCGGGTCTGGGAGCGGGCCGAGTTGGTCATGTCGTCCCAGGTCGCTCCGGCGATGGTCTGAGCGCGCCGGTCAGACAGCCCGCCGAGCGGGCGCCCGGCTAGGTGTTCCTCGCCCCCCGAGTTCGGCCGTAACGCCGCCGACGTTCGGGGTCATCCCCTAGAAACACGAACTGTATACCGTCTCGCGTCGTCGGCCGCTGATCACTCAGCGGCCCCCGACTCGAACGGAGTTCGCCCCGATGGTCGCCGTCGTCAGCCCGCTGCTCGCTCCCGGCTCGGACGTGCTCGACGAGCGGCAGCGCGGGGTGGTCGAGCGGGTGTCGGCCGCGGAACGCGCCCACATCCTGGCGCTGCCGAGCGACGATCCGCTCGACGCGAAGCGCCGGGCGCGCGTGCAGGCCACCGGGCCGGAGCTGTTCGGCCAGCCGGAGGCCGTGCGCGCCACGCTGACCCGCAACGATGTGGCGCTCGAGTCGGTGGCAACGGCCCTGTCGGACGGCATCCGGCGCGTGCTCCTGGTCGGTGCCGGTGACTCGCTGGCCGTGGTCACCGCAGCCCGCTACGCGCTCGAGTCGATGCTCGAGGTGCCCTGCGAACCGGTGCAGAGCCTGGAGTTCGCGTACTACCAGGCCGGCCTCATCGATGCCTCCACGGCCGTCATCACCCTGTCGAGCTCGGGTGAGACCACGCGCACCGTCGAGGCGCTGCTCGTGGCCCAGAACCGCAATGCGTATACCGTCGCGGTGACCAACACCTCGGGGTCGACCCTCGAGACCGAGGCCGACGTGGCCCTGTTGGTCGAGGCGACCCGCGTCGGCTGGCCGACGCAGTCGTCGACGGCGGCCCTCGCCCTGCTGCTGGAACTCGCCGTCCGCGTGGGCCGGCGCCGCGGCGTCGCGGGGGCGGCAGCGCTGCGCAGTGCCCTCGACGCGCTGCCCGACACGATGCGCACGGTGCTGGGCCGGCTCGACGGCCCGATCGCCGCCATCGCCGCCCGCGAGGTCACGGCCCCCACCGTGCTGTTCTCCGGCGGGGGCCCGAACGTCGCGGCCGCAGTCGTGGGCGCCGCGAAGGTCAAGGAATGCACCCCGTTGCGCGCCACCGAGATCCAGGTCGAGGAATACCACCACTACAACTCGCAGAAGGCCGAGGAGCCGCTGTTCCTGCTCGTGCCCAGCGGGCCGTCCGTGCCGCGGGCGGTCGACACCGGGACCGACGCGCACCGCTGGGGCGGGCGGCTCTACGTCGTCACCACCGAGGGCGAGCGGGCGTTCGACGCCCTCGACCCCGAGGCCGTGCTCGAGATCCCGGCCGTGCCCGAGTCGCTGTCGCCGCTGCTGTACCTGCTGCCCGCTCAGCTGGTCGGCTACCACCTGGGGCTGGCCGGTTTCGCCGCCGCCGAGGCGGCGTCCGATGACTGACCCCGTCCTGGTCTGCGTCGGCAACCTGACCGTCGACGACGCCGTGTCCCCGACCGGCGAACGCACCGAGTCGGTCGGCGGGGACGCGCTCTTCGCCGCCCTCGGAGCCCGGTTGGCCGGTGGGTCGCCGCGGGTCCTGGCCCCGCTGGGCGCCGACGCACCCGAGGCGCTGCTGGCCGCCCTGCGGACCGCGGGCACCGACCCGGACACCCTCCCCCGCCGCGGCACGCCGACGGTGCGCAACGTCGTCCGCTACGCCGAGACCGGCGGCCGCACCTGGGAACTCGTGCTGGGCGAGTCCCACTTCGAGGAACTGTCGGTGTGGCCCGCCGACGTGCCGACCGCGGCGCTGGCCGCCGACGGCCTGCTGCTGTCGGCGATGGCGTTGCGGCCCCAACTCGAACTGGCCGCCTGGCTGCGGCCCCGCACCGGCGCCACGATCTACTTCGACCCGCAGGAGGACTACGTCGCCGGCCACGAGGCGGCCCTGCTCGAGGCGGTCGCCGCCTGCGACGTGTTCCTGCCCAGCGAGGTGGAGGCCGTCGCCCTGTCCGGGACCGACGACCTCGACGAGGCCGTCGCCCGGTTCCTCCAGCTCGGCCCGTCCGCCGTCGTGGTGAAGCGCGCCGAGGCCGGTTGCCTGGTGGCCACCCGCACGACGCCGCGGCCCGTCGCCGTCCCGGCCGAGGTCGTCGAACCCGTGGACAGCACCGGCGCCGGGGACACCTTCTGCGGCGCGTTCGCGGCCGAGCACCTGCGCAGCGGTGACGCCGTCGCCGCGGCGCGCGCCGGAGCGGCCGCCGCCCGGGTGGCGGTCGGCGGGCCCGGTCTCGACGCCCTGCTCACGGCCGTCGCCACGCTCGGGGCGGTGCCGCGATGACCCGGATCACCGTCGTCAACCCCAACACCTCCGACGCGCTCACGGCGGTGATCACCGAGGCCGCCCGGCGGGTGGCGCCCGCCGGTGTCCAGGTGGCCGGCGCGCGCCCCACGGTCGGGGTCGACAGCGTGGAGAGTCACGCGGAGGAGGCGGTGGCCGCGCTCGGCGTGCTCGAACAGGTCCGGGCGCACGACGCCGGCAGCGACGCCTTCGTGGTCGCCTGCTTCGGAGACACGGGCGTCGCCGCGGCCCGGGAGATCGCCTCGGGCCCCGTCGTCGGCATGACCGAGGCCGCGCTGCAGGCGGCCTGTCTGATCGCCCACCGGTTCACGGTCGTCACCATGCCCCCGCGCACGATCGCCCACAGCGAGCGCGTGGTCCGCGCCCTCGGGCTCGAGCACCGGTGTTCAGTGCGAGCGGTCGACGTCCCGGTGCACGACCTGGAGGCCGGATCGGTGCACCTGCTGGGCACGTTCGCGGCCGAGGGCCGGCGCGCGATCGCCCAGGACGGCGCGGAGGCGGTCGTGCTCGGCTGCGCCGGGCTCGCCGACCTGGTCGGACCGCTCGGCGCACAGCTGGGCGTCCCGGTCGTCGAAGGCGTCGCCGCCGCAGTGGGTTTCGCGGCCGCACTCGTCGCGATGGGGGTGGGCACGTCACGCGGATCGACGTTCGCCCCGGTTCCGGCCCTGCCCGGCTTCCGGCTGTCGGCGGTGAAGGCATGAGCGTGCTGTTCCGTGACGTGCTGGTCTACGACGCCGCCGCGCCGAGCGGGATGTCCGGCCCCACCGACGTCCTGGTCACCGGCGACCGGATCACCACGATCGGCTCGCTGGGCGACACGACGGCCGAGCGGGTGGTCGAGGGCCGGGGACGGCACCTGCTGGTGCCGGGGCTGATCAACGCCCACTTCCACTCCCCCGCCAACCATCTCAAGGGTTCGGTGCCCAGCCTGCCGCTCGAGCTGTTCATGCTGTTCGAGTCGCCCGCCGACCCGGACCTCACCCCGACCCCCCGCGAGGCGTACCTGCGCACGATGCTCGGGGCGGTCGAGATGCTGCAGCGGGGCGTGACCAGCGTGCAGGACGACGCCTTCGTGATGCCGCGTCCCACCCCGGAGATCGTCGACGCGATCGCCCAGGCGTACCTCGACAGCGGCATCCGGGCCACGCTCGCGCTCGACCAGCCGGAGCTGACGGAGGCGGAGAAGCTGCCGTTCGTCGACGGAATGCGGGCCGCCCTCGGCGACCGCGCCGGCCTGCTCGACGAACCGGCCCCGGCCACCGCGGCCCAGTTGCTGGAGGCCTACGACCACCTCATCGGCACCTGGCACGGCGCCGGCGGCGGCCGGTTGCGGGCGGCGGTGTCGGTGTCGGCCCCGCAGCGGGTCAGCCCCGCGTACTTCGCCGCCCTCGACGACCTGGCCGAGCGGCACGGGCTCCCCCTGTACGCGCACATGCTGGAGACCCGGGCGCAGCGGGCGTTGATGCGGGAGCAGCCCCGGTTCGCGGGCCGGTCGCTGGTGGCGTACACGGCGGACCTCGGACTGCTCAAACCGCACACGAACGTGATCCACGCGGTGTGGGTCGACGACGCCGACCTCGACCTGATCGCCGGGGCCGGGGCGACCGTGGCGCACAACCCCGTGAGCAACCTGCGGCTGGGCAGCGGGGTGATGCCCTGGCGGGCCGCGCTCGCGCGGGGCATCCCGGTCGCACTGGGGACCGACGAGGCGATCTGCGACGACACCATCAACCTCTGGTCGGTGGCCAAGACCGCCGGCCTGATCCACACCGTGACCGGCCTCGACAGCGACGACTGGCCCACCCCGGCCGAGGTTCTCGACGCGCTCTGGCTCGGCGGCGCCCGGGCCCAGCGGCTCGAGGGCGAGCTGGGGGCCGTGGCGGTCGGGATGCTCGCCGACCTCGCGTTGCTCGACCTGCACACGATCGCCTTCACCCCCCTGAACGACCTCCGGGAGCAACTCGTGCACTGCCAGGACGGGCGGGACGTCGTCCTCACCATGGTCGCCGGGCGGGTCGTCGCCGAGAAGGGTCACGTGACCACGGTCGACGAGACCGCCCTGCTGGCCGAGGCGCGCGAACTCTTCGCCGCCAAGCTGCCCCGCATCGCCGCCGCCCGCCGGACGGCCCGGGTGCTGGTGCCCGCCTACCAGGGGATGGTCCGGCGGGCCGCGGCCACCGACGTCGGCCTCACCCGCTGGGTGGAGGTGCGATGAGCATCGAAACGCACCGGGAGAGATGGTCCTACAGCGCCCTGCCCGGGCGGCCGCGCGGGACGTGGCCGAACGGCGCGCGGCTGGCGGTCGTGGTGTGCGTGGGCGTCGAGTCCTACCGGTTCGGCGAGGGCCTCACCGAGGACGTGCTGCCCGGCACCCCCGCGCCGGACCTGGTCAACACGGCCTGGCGGGACTACGGCAACCGGGTCGGCGCCTTCCGCCTGTTCGACCGGCTGGCCGCACTCGGCGTCCGGCCCACGGTGCTGCTGAACACCGACGTCTACGCGCAGGCCCCCGACGTGCCGGCCGCCGCCCGCCGGGCGGGCGCGGAGTTCGTCGGGCACGGGCTGAGCAACTCGGACTCGCTCAGCGGGCGCCACGAGGACGACGAACGCGGCTATCTCGCGGCCGTGGCCGAGGCGATCCGGGGGCAGGAGGGGGCCGCCCCCCGCGGCTGGTCCAGCCCCTGGCTGGCCCACACCCCCAACACCGTCGACCTGCTCGCCGAGACGGGGTACCGGTACCTGCTCGACCTGCGCCTGGACGACCAACCGGTGTGGTTGACGACGAGATCCGGCCCCCTGCTGGCGATCCCGTACGCGGCCGAGCTGAACGACTCCAGCACGATGATCGGTCGCAGCCTCTCGGCCCCCGAGTTCGCACGGATGATCGAGGACGAGGCGGCCGAGCTGCACACGGCGGCGGCCGAGCACCCCCTGGTGCTCAGCGTCGTCCTGCACTCGTTCATCAGCGGTGCCCCCTTCCGCCTGCGGCCCGTCATGCGGGCGCTCGAGGCCGTCGCTGCGCTGCCGGACGTCTGGCTGACGACGCCCGGGGAGATCTACGACGCCGTCGTCGCCTCCCCCGCCCTGTTCCCGGCCCCCGAGGAGGTCTCGCGATGAACGGCGCGACGAACCGCGCGGCGGACGGCGTCGGGGCCGCGGTGGCCGAGGTCGAGGACCTGAGCCTGTCCCTGGTCCGCAACGGGCGGCGCAGCGAGGTGCTGCACGGTGTCAACCTGTCGCTCGCCCCCGGCGAGATCCTCGGTCTGGTCGGCGAATCCGGCTCGGGGAAGAGCGTTCTCGCGCTCGCGCTGCTCGGCCTGCTGCCGGACGCCGCGCACCCCGAGACGTCGGGTGCGGTCCGCGTGACCGGGGTCGACATGCTCACGGCCGCCCCGGACGAGTTGCGCCGGGTGCGCCGGGAGGCGCTGGGCGCGATCTTCCAGGACCCGATGACGTCGCTGAACCCGACCATGCAGATCGGGCGGCAGATCGCGGAGACCACGGGCGACGACGAGGAGTCGGTCCGTCTGCTGGAGACGGTCGGCGTGCGCGACGCCACCCTGCGCCTGCGGGTCTTCCCCCACGAGCTCTCGGGCGGCCTGCGGCAGCGGGTCATGGCGGCGATCGCGGTCGCGGGCCGTCCGAGGCTGATCGTGGCCGACGAGCCGACCACCGCGCTCGACGTGACCGTCCAGGCCAAGCTCCTCGACCTGCTGCGGGAGCTGCGTGACGACTTCGGCTGCTCCGTCCTGCTGATCACCCACGACCTCGGGGTCGCCGACCAGATCGCCGACCGGCTGGCCGTGCTCTACCGGGGCGACCTCGTGGAGGTCGGTCCGGCGGCCGAGGTCGTCCGGGACCCCCAGCACTCCTACACGAGATCCCTCCTGGCGTCCCGGCTCTCGCTGTCCACGCCGCGCGACGAGCGGTTCCCGGCCGTGGAGGCCGCGGTCCCGGCGCCGCCCGCGGTCCGGATCCGCGACCTGCGCCGCGAGTACCGGGCGCACCGCGAGACGCTGACCGCACTGGACGGCGTGAGCCTGGACGTGGGGGCCGGCGAGGCCCTGGCGATCGTCGGGGAGAGCGGATCGGGCAAGTCGACTCTGCTGCGGATCGTCGCCGGGCTGGAGACCGCCACCGGTGGGTCGGTCCAGCTGTCCGGGACCGGGGGCGCGCAGATGGTGTTCCAGGACGCCGGCTCGTCGCTGACCCCGTGGCTGGCGGTCGGTGAGTTGCTGGGCGAACGGCTCCGCGCCGGACGGCCTCGCCGCGAACGACTCTCGCGCGGTGAGACGGCCCGCCGGGTGAACGCGGCGCTGGACGCCGTCGGGCTGCCCGCCGAGGTGGCGAAGGCCCGGCCCGCGGAGTTGTCCGGCGGGCAGCGGCAGCGGGTCGCCCTGGCCCGCGCGACCATCGTGCCGCCCGCCGTCCTGCTGTGCGACGAGCCGACCAGCGCCCTGGACGCCTCGCTGGCCAAGAGCGTGCTCGAGCTGATCCGCGACCTGCGCCTGAGGCTGGGCATGACCGTGCTCTTCGTGACCCACGACCTGGCCGTCGCCCGGTTGATGGGTGACCGGATCGCCGTCATGCAGCAGGGCCGGGTCGTGGAACTCGGTGCGGCCGAACAGGTCATCGGCGCACCGCAGGAGGAGTACACCCGCCACCTGCTCGCGGCGGTGCCCGCGATCGAGGGTGTCGACGACGTGCGGGGAGTCGCCTGATGTCCATGGAACCCGACGTGGCCGCCGCGGGCGCGCCCTCGCCCCGGACCCGGATCCGCCCCGGATCGGTAGGCGGCGTGCCCGTGTCCCGCCCGGTGGCGTGGGGGCTGGCGGCGCTGCTGGTGATCGTCACGCTGGTCGCGCTGGTCGCGCGCTACCTGGCCCCGTACGACCCGGTCCAGCCGATCGGTGGCCTCAACCTCCCGCCGTTCAGCCCCGGGCACCTGCTCGGCACCGACCAGATCGGCCGGGACCTGTTCTCCCGCACGCTGATCGGCATCCAGGTGAGCTGGTTCAGCGCGCTGGCCGTCGTGGCGAGCGGTCTGCTCGTCGGCGGGACCGTCGGCCTCGTCGCGGGAGCCACCGGCGGCTGGGTGGATGCCCTGCTGATGCGCGTCACCGACCTCTTCCTGGCCATGCCCGGGGCGCTCGTGGCGATCGCGATCGTGGCCGCGCTCGGCCCGGGCCTGGGACACACGCTGCTCGGCGTCGCCGTCGTCTGGTGGCCCTACTACGCACGCATCGTCCGCGGCGAGACGGTGGCCCTGGCGGCCCGCCCGCACCTGGAGGCCGCGCGCCTGGCCGGGGCCGGGCGCGTGCGGCTGGTCCGCCGGCACCTGCTCCCCGGTGTGGTGCCCACCGCGATCGTCACGGCCAGCCTGGACGTCGGGAACGTCGTGGTCCTGCTCGCGGGGTTGTCGTTCCTCGGTCTCGGACAGCCCGCTCCCGCGCCGGAACTGGGCGCGGACACGGCGCGCGCACTGAGCCAGCTCCTCAGCCAGTGG
Organism: Spongisporangium articulatum; assembly: GCF_044465595.1. Taxonomy (NCBI): domain Bacteria; kingdom Bacillati; phylum Actinomycetota; class Actinomycetes; order Kineosporiales; family Kineosporiaceae; genus Spongisporangium; species Spongisporangium articulatum. The sequence continues at coordinate 16,777 of NZ_JBITLV010000003.1, forward strand.
TGGGTGCCCGGCATCCCGGGGCTGGCCGTGCTCCTGCTCAGCCTCGTGGCCAACGTCGGCGGCGACGGCATCCGGAACCTGCTGCCGGTGAGGCGATGACCGTGAACCCGACCACCGTCCTGAGGTTCCTCGTGCAGCGGCTGGCCGCGGCCGTCGTCCTGCTGCTCGTCCTGTCGTTCGTGGTCTTCTCGCTCGCACAGATCGCGCCCGGCGACCCGGCCCGGGCCTACGTCGGGGCGAACGCGTCGAACGACACCGTGGCACAGGCCCGGCACCGGCTCGGCTACGACGACCCGTTCCTCGTTCAGTACGTGCGGTTCGTCGGCCACGCGCTGAGCGGTGATCTCGGGCGTTCGTTGCGGACCCGGCATCCGGTCACCACCGATCTCGCCGCCTTCCTGCCCGCCACCGCCGAACTCGTGTTCGCCGCGTTCGCGCTCGCGCTGCTGCTGGGGACCCTGTTCGCGTTCTCGGGGGTGCTGCGGTGGCCCGGCGGGAGGCTCGCGCGCGGGGTGCTGCTGGTGCTGGCGACCGCCCCGCCGTTCCTCCTGGCCATCGTCGGCGTCGTCGTGTTCTTCGGGCACCTCGGCTGGCTGCCCGCCGGCGGCGTAGGCGATTTCGAGGATCCGGGACCGTTCGGGGCCCAGGCCCTGGACACCCTGCTCGCGGGCCAGCCGGACGCCTTCGCCGACGCGCTCTGGCACCTGGCCCTGCCCGCGCTCGTGCTGTCCATCGCCCCCGCCGTGGCGATCGGCCGGGTCCTGCGGGCCTCCCTCGACGCCGTCCTGGTGATGGACCACGTCCGCACGGCCCGGTCGAAGGGGCTGACCGAGCGCCGCGTGCTGCTGCGGCACGTGCTGCGCAACGCACTGGGCCCGGGGCTGTCCATGGCCGGTCTCCAGCTCGGGTTCATGTTCGCGGGGGTGGTCGTCGTCGAGCAGGTCTTCTCCTGGCCCGGCATCGGCAACTACCTCGCCGCGTCGATCCCCGTCGCCGATTTCCCGGCCATCGCAGGGGTGACCCTCGTGCTCGGGACCGTCTACGTCCTCTCCAACACCGTCGTGGACCTGCTCCAGGGCCTCGCCGATCCGCGGGTCACCGCGGCGGCGGCGCGCGGGCGCGGCCGCGACGGTGGGGAGGGTCGCCGCCGCAACACCCGCACCACCCGCACCTCCCGCACAGCCCCTTCCGAGAATTCCGCCCTCACCTAGGAGCACCCGACGTGCAGATCCCCTCCCGGCGCGCGACCCAGAGCCTTGTGGTCCTCGGCGCCGTCCTGTCCCTGACCCTCACCGCCTGCAGTTCGGGCACCCGGACGTCGTCGGGCGACGGCGCGGGCGCCGCACCCACCGACGGGGTGCTGACCGTCGGCCTCCTGGGTGACATCGGCCAGCCGCCGGACCCGGACATCTACTACGCCAACAACGGCACCGCGATCATGATCAACGCCTACGAAGGCCTGGTGCAGTACAAGAACAACACCGACAAGGTCGAGATCGCGCCCCGGCTCGCGACGTCGTGGGAGGTGAACGACGACAACACCGTCTACACCTTCCACCTGCGGGACGGCGTGACGTTCCACGACGGGACGCCGTTCACCTCGGCCGCCGTCGACGTCGCCTTCAAGCGGCGGATCGCGGTCAAGGGGGGCGCCGCGTACATGGTCGACGTCGTGAAATCCGTTGCCACGCCGGACGACCGGACCGCCGTCGTCACCCTGAAGACGCCCAACTCCGCGTTCCTGAGCTACCTGGCCTCCCCGTTCGGGCCGAAGATGGAGTCCCCGACCGGCTTGAAGAAGCACGCGGGCGACGACGACGCCCAGACCTACCTGACCACGCACGACCTCGGCACCGGCCCCTACGAGCTGACCACCGCCGAGACCGGGCAGAAGTACGTGCTCTCGCAGTACGACGGGTACTGGGGCCCGAAGTCGCCGTTCACCCGCATCGACCTGCCCGTGTACACGGACGAGTCGGCGCTCGAGCTGGCCTTCGACAAGGGGACGGTCGACACGATCGTGGCCGCCCTCCCGTCGTCCAGCCTGGACAAGTACGGCAAGGCCGAGGGCGTCACCAACTACTTCCTGCCGACCCTGCAGGGGGCGATGGTGACGGTCAACCCGAGTCACGCCTTCTTCCGGGACGCCGCCGCCCGAGTCGCGTTCCTGAAGTCCATCGACCAGCAGAAGCTCGTCGACCAGGTCCTGGGCAAGCGCAGCGAGGTGGCCACGACGATGTACGCGAAGGGCATGGTCGCCTCCGGTGACCAGCAGCCGATCTCGTACGACGCGGCCGCGCTCGGCACCTACGTGTCGGGGCTGTCCGGGGCGCAGAAGGCGACGAAGCTGACGATCGGCTACGCCAACGGCAACGTGAACGCCCAGCAGATGACCAACCTCGTCGTCGCCAACCTGCAGGCCGCGGGCCTGACGGCCTCGGCGCAGGGCTACGACACCTCGACCGTGTTCGGCTGGATCAACGACCCGAAGAAGGGACCGGACGCCTTCATCGACGGCAACAACGGCCCCGACGGCGGTGACCCGTACATGTGGGGCCACGTGTTCTGGGACGCCTCCGGCGGCATCAACTACTTCGGATGCCAGTCCGCGCAGGTGAACTCGCTCCTCGACGACGCCGTGAAGACCGGCGACACCGCGAAGTACAACCAGGCCGGCGCGCTCTACGGGCAGACCGGCTGCTTCCTCAACCTGTCGTACAACAAGGACTGGGTCGTGGCGAAGAGCTGGCTGACCGGTGTGGCCGAGGCGCAGAACCTGGGCGCGAACGAGCTGAACTTCTCACTGCTGGGGATCTCGGGCTAGACATCTCGGCTAGATCTGGATCGGAACGGACGGGCCGGCGACCTCTGGTGGGCCGCCGGCCCGTCCGCCCGTCCGACCGGCCCACGGGTAAGGAGAACGGTTTGGCCGACAGCATCCTCACGGAACCGGCGCAGTCCCTGTCGCAGCTGGTGTACGAGACGGTCCGCGAACGCATCATCCTCGGCCGCTACGAGCAGGGCAGCCGCCTGCCGGAGCAACGCATCGGTGAGGAGCTCGCCGTCTCCCGGGTTCCCCTGCGGGAGGCCGTGCCGCTGCTGGAGCGGGACGGTTTCGTGCGCACGATGCCCCGCCGCGGAGCGGTCGTGACCACGTGGTCGGAGAAGGCGATCGACGACCTCTTCGACGTCCGGCTCTGCCTCGAGGTGGGCGCGGCCCGCCACGCCGCCCGCCAGGTGTCGCTCGGGGCGTCCCTCGCCGGGCTGAACGCGGCGCTCGACGAGGCGCACCACGTCGTCGAGGAACGCGACACCTACGCGATCGCGCGGGCCAGCACCGCCTACCACGAGGCCATCGTCGAGACCGCCGCCAACGACCTCATGCTGAAGATGATGCGCACCATCTCGGGCCGGATGACCTGGCTGTTCTACCTGACCAGCGGCCTCCCGGCGGAGGACGCCTACGACGACCACGTCGCGTTGCGCGACGCGATCGCCTCGGGCAACGAGCGGGTCGCCGAGGCCTGCGCCTACGCCCACATCGAACGCGACCGGCTGCCCTCGTTCGCCGCGATGCAGGCCCACCTCCCGTAGCGGGAGCCGCTCACCCCTGCCCGAGCAGCAGCCTCTCGGCGGCCCGCCGGAACACCCGCCGCACCAGCTCGGCGCGGGCCCGCGGCACGACCCCGGGCGGTGCCGCCGGCCGGCCTGCACCGAGCAGGGTCTCGACGTTGCGCGAGCACAGCGCCCGCCAGCCGTCCCGCCCGGCGTCCAGGGCGCCCAGCTGCAGCGCCACCGCGGAAGCGGGGGTGAAGCAGTGGTCCGAGCCGTAGACGATGCGGTCCTCGCCCACGTGCTGGAGCAGGGCCGGTAGCTGGGTGGGCAGGGGCGTGCCGGCGACGTCGAACCAGAGCCGGCGCAGCTGCTCGTCCACCGACTCCGGCACGCCGTCCATGGCGTCGCCCCAGCGGAACAGTTGCAGCCGATCGGCGAGACCGGGGATCGCGCCGCCGCAGTGGGTCACGACGAAGCGGATCGCGGGATGCCGCTCCGCGACCCGCGCGTCCATCAGGTCGACGACCGCCCGCGCGGTCTCGAACATGAACTCGGCCATCGGACGCGGCCGCCTCGGGGACACTGACTCCCAGCCGGGCGGCGACGTCGGGTGCAGGAACGCCACCGTCCCGGCGGCGTCGAGGGCGCGCCACAAGGGTTCGAGCTGGGGGTCGCCCGGGTAGCGCCCGTGCGCGTTCGACAACACCACGTACCCCGCCAGCCCGGGCGCCCCCGCCGTCCGTCGCACCTCGTCGAGAGCGCCTTCGAGGTCCGGCAGGGGCAGGGCCGCGAAGAACCGGAACCGGCCGTCGTGCCGGCCCGAGAGGTCGGCGGCGTGGTCGTTGACGTGGACGGCCAGGGCCCTCGCCCGGGCGTCGTCGCCGAAGTGCACGCCGGGTGAGGAGATGGACAGCACCGCGGTGTCGATCCCGGTCGCGTCCATCAGCCGCAGGTGGCGGCCGGCGTCCCATTCCGGCCAGGCCGGCATGCCGTCGGGTTCGGCGTGCCCCGCGGCCGTCGCCGCCTCGACGTACCGCTCGGTCAGGAAGTGGGCGTGGACGTCGGTCAGCCCGCTCATGCCGGGCCGGGCGCCAGCACCGCCGCCGGTCGGAACGGCGCCCGCCGCAGGACGTCTGCGACGGTCCCGGCCATGAGGACCGTGCGGTCGGGGCGTACGAGCACGGCCGGGCGCCGGCCGAGCCAGGCGAGCAGTTCCGGCGACTCCGCGGCCCGGACGACGGCGATCCCCAGCGCGGCCAGCCGTTCGGCGTCCGCCGGGCCGGGGGGCACGCGCACGACGAGAGTCGGCCCCCAGCCGCAGATCGCATCGAACCGGTCCCCGGAGCCCAGGGTCACGTTGGGGCACAGCTGCCCGGCGGGACCGCGCCGGAACCGACGACGACCGATCAGCACCGAACGCCTCAGGGCCGGGGTGGTGCTGTCGAGCACCTTGCGGCGCAGGCCGGGCAGGTGCACCACCCACGGCAGCACGACCTCGCGCAGCCGGTCGCCGGCGCGTCCGCCGCCCGTCATGCACCGGCCGACGACGACCGCGAGCCGGACCAGGGCTCGGGCATGAGGCCGGCGTTCGGCCTCGTAGCTGTCCAGGACGCCGGGCGGAAGGGTTCCGTGGACGACCGCCGCCACCTTCCACGACAGGTTGGCGGCGTCGCGGATGCCGGCGCCCAGCCCCTGCCCGATGAAGGGCGGGGTGAGGTGGGCGGCGTCGCCCAGGATGAACACGCCGCCGGTGCGCCACCGGTCGGCCAGCTGGGCCCGGAAGGTGTACTCCGCCACGCGGAGGACGGCGAAGTCGCGGGTGTCCGTGTCCCACGGCGCCAGCAGCGGGGCCAGCGCGTCGAGGGTCTGGTAGTCGGCGGCGCGCTCGCCGTCCAGCAGCTGGAACTCCCACCGGTGCCGGGTGTGACCGATGCGCATGTAGGTCGCCGCCCGCCGGCTGTCGCAGACCTGGTGGACGCCGTCCCAGTGGCCGAGGTCGCGGGGCGTGGCGATGTCGACGACGAGCCACCGCTGGGGCCGGAACCCGAGATCCCTCATGGTGGCGCCGATCGCGGCGCGGGTGCGACTGTTGGCGCCGTCGCAACCGAAGACGAACCGCGGTCGTACGACGTGTCTTTCGCCGGTGCCCGGGTCGCTGAACTCGACCTCCGGCCGGCCGGAACCGTCGGAGGCCTCGGCCCGCACCGCCGTCACCTCGACGCCCCCGCGGAAGGTGACGGGTTCGAGTTCGTGCATCCGGGTGCGCAGCGCGGCCTCGAGATCGGGCTGGTCGAACATGTTCGCCTGCGGGTACCCGTTGGAGGTCTGCGGATCGGTCCGGTCGAACTGGGCCAGCGTCCGGTGCCGGGGCGAGAGCAGCCGCAGGCCGGCGCCGGGGCGGGAGAGGGCGGCGAACCGCTCGGCCACCCCCAGGGTGGCCAGGATGCGGTAGACCTCGTCGTCCAGGTGCACCGCGCGGGGCTGCGCGTACACGTCGAAACGCTTGTCCAGGACCAGGGTCCGGACCCCGGCCTGCCCGAGCAGGATCGCGGCCGACGTACCGGTCGGACCGGCGCCGATCACCACCACGTCCGGCTGGACCACGGCGCTCACCTCTCGACGACCTCGCTGGCCACCGCATATTCGTCCAGGCGCCGGCGGACCGCCACCGGGTCGGCCGTGGCGTCGACGTGCACGACGACCCGGACCGACCCGTCACCCACGACGCCCTCGACGCCGGTCACGCCCGGCAGGTCGGCGAGCGCGCCGCCGAGGGCCCGGCCGGCGGCGTCCGCGCGCAGGGCGAGCTTGTAGGGCTTGCCCACGTCGGTCACCGGCAGCGCCTCCAGGATGGTGACCGTCTTCGGCTTTGCGGCGGCCTCGAGGTCGGAGTCGGCGACGAACGCCTCCAGTTCCGCCTCGGTGGAGGTCGTCCCGGGCTTCAACGTCACGTAGGCGACGGGCACCTCACCGGCGCGCGGATCAGGGCGCCCGACGGCGGCGGCGTCGGCGACCGCCGGGTGGGCCAGCAGCGCCGCCTCGACGGCGGCCGGGTCGATGTTGTGGCCGCCCCGGATGATCAGGTCCTTGACCCGCCCGGTCAGGTACACGAAACCGTCCTCGAGGCGGGCCAGGTCACCGGTGTCGAGCCAACCGTCGCGCACCTTGCCCAGGTGGTCGAGAACGAAACCGTCGGCGGTGCGACCGGTCACGTACCCGGCGAACACGGTGGGCCCGCCGATCAGCAGGGTCCCGACGCCGCCTTCGGGTACGTCCGTCCAGGTGCCGTCGTCCGCCACCTCCACGACCCGCATCGGCTGGTACGGCAGGCGCTTGCCGACCGAGCCCGGCCGGGGGTGCGAGGCGAACGAGCGGGCACTCGCGCACGTGCCCTCGGTCAGGCCGTAGCCCTCCAGGAGGGGCACACCGGTGTGCTCCTCGAACGAGGTGCGCACGGCCTGGGGCAGTGCGGAGGCCCCGACGACCGCGAAGCGCAGCGAGGAGATGTCCGCGTCGACCGGGCAGTGCGACAGGACGGCGTAGACGGTCGGCACGGCACTCATGGCCGCGATCCGGAAGTGTTCGACGATCTTCCAGATCTGGCCGTAGAGCGCGAGGTCGCGGTAGCCGAGCGGGCCGGCCCACACGGCCTGCTGGCCCTTGAGCATCGGGGCGAGCATGGTCACGTGCAGCGCGTTGACGTGGAACAGCGGCAACGCGGCGAGGACGGTCGCCTCCTCGTCGGCGTCCGCCTCGGAGTCCGCCGCGATGAGCCAGGCGTCCGTCACCTGGTTGGCGTGCGTGTGCGCCGCCAGCTTGGGGATGCCGGTCGTGCCGCCCGTGTGGAAGACGGCCGCGATGTCGTCCGCGGTGTGCGGGTCGTCGAACGCGGGCGCCTCGGCCCGGGCGGCGTCGAGCAGGTACTCGACGTCGACGCCGTCGAGGCTCGCTCGCGCGGTGCGGGTCCCGTCGGTGGGGTCGAGAACGTAGACGCGGCGCAGGGTTGCGCCCCTCGCCAACTCCGTGACCTTGGCCCAGACGGCCTCGTCGAGGTCCGGTGAGGCGACGACGAGCTGCTCGACCCCGCTGCGTTCGATCAGGGTGGCCAGGTGCTGCGGGCTGAGGCCACCGTTCAGCGGGACCGCGACACCGGCCGCCTGGGCCCCGAGGACCGCCGGGACCAGCCCGAGGCAGTTGGGAGAGAGGATCCCCACCGGCGTCGTCGGGGTGACGCCCCGGCTCCGCAGGACGTTGGCGACCTGGGCGGTCGTGGCGAGCAGTTCGGCGTAGGTGACGTCGACCGCCTCCGCCCACCGCGCGGCGTCCGGCATGACGCTGACGGCGACCCGGTCGGGCCACTGTTCGGCGGCCCGCACGAGGATCTCGTAGGTGGTGGCCGGCAGGTCCCGCTCGGCCAGCGGTACCGCCTCGATGCGCTCGACGTCCTCGGGTTCGGCGAACGCCGGCCATTCGCGGGCGGGCCTCGTGCCCGGCGTCCCGCCGGGGGTGGTGAGACTCATCGGGCGACCTCCGCGGCGAAGCGGACGACGGTTCGCTGGCGGCCGAGGTCGAGCGCGCCGTCGTCGGTGCGGATGGCGGCCTCGACGACGTCACCGTCGGCCAGGTACCGGGGATTGCGGGCCTGGGCCCGGAAGAACGCCTTCCACTTCGTCGCGGGCGGCAGGAGGGCCCCGATCAGCTCGATCGGCTTGGCGGGGGCCTTGAGCGCCGTCCCGCCGGGGGTTCCGGTCAGGACGAGGTCGCCGGCCGCGAGCGGCTGGAACCGGGCCAGCTCGTTGAGCGCCTCGAGCGGCTTGTACAGCATGTCGTCCCCGACCAGGGCGTCCTGGCGGACCTCGCCGTTGACCCGCAGCGTGAGGCGCAGCTGCTCGAACCGCTTCCAGTCCCCCGGTTCGAGCACCACCAGCCGCGGTCCGGCCGGGGTGAAGGTCGGGTACGACTTGGCCTCGTAGAACTGGGTCTTGGGCAGTTGCAGGTCGCGCGCGGAGACGTCGTTCGTGACGACCAGGGCGCCGACGTGCTCGGCGATCGTGTCGGCGGTGAGGACGGTGCCGACGGGGATGTCACGGCCGATGACCAGGCCGATCTCGACCTCGTAGTCCAGGAACCGGACGTGGGCAGGCTTGACGATGTCCGCCACGGGTCCGCTGAGGGAGTGGGAGGTCTTGCGGAAGAACGTCATCGGCACGGTGCGCGGGTCCATGCCCGAGTCCCGGATGTGGCTGACGTAGTTCGTCATCTGCGCGACCACCCGGCACGGGGCGGTGACGGGCGACTGCAGGTCGCCGTCCGGTAGAGGCTCTTCCCGGCCGACGGTGGCGGCCTCCTCGACGGCGGCCCGGTCGGTCAGGAGCGCACCGGTGGTCTCGGCCGTCGAGTCGACGAGAACGCCTGTCGTGTCGGTTTTCTGGACGTACCAGCGGCCACGGGTACGGATCACGTCGATGCTCAAGAGTTGGCCACCTTCAGGAGTCCCCGCAGTCGGGTCAGGTCGAATTCGTTGTCGGAGCGGGTCACGTTGGCCAGGATCGAGCGCAACTCGGCGAGCGACTCCCGGCCGGGTTTGATCCCGAGGAAGTCGGGGGTGGCCGGTGGCCCCCACTGCGCGAGCCCGGAGGCGGTCATGGGGGCCCAGCCGGGCTCGAGGGTGTCGTCGAACATGTCGCCGTCGGTGAAGTGTTCGACCAGGAAACCCTTGTCGTCGCGCCAGTAGTCGAAGATCTGGCTGCCCTGGATGTGCCGGCCGATGCCCCAGGAGCGCTTGTAGCCCGCGTCTTTGAGGAACTCACCGCCCGCCGCCAGGGCGTCGAGGTCGGCGACCTGGTACGCGGAGTGCACGTAGCGGGTCCGCGGGCCCAGGGTCATCGCGAGGGTGTGGTGGTCGGCGGGCTCGCGACCTCGGTCGCACCGGATGAAGCTCATCGTCGGGCCCTTGGCCCGCTGGCCGTCGTAGTAGAGGAAGTCGCTGACGATGAGGCCGAGCTTCTCCAGGTACCAGTCCAGAGCCTGCCGGTAGCGGGTGGTCTGCAGGACGACGTGACCGAGGCGCTCCACCGTGGCGGGTTCGCGGGCCGGGCGCTGCGTGGCGTTGGTGCGGGTGGTGCCGCCGTTGACGTTGTGCACCAGCGGCGTCTGCACGGGCAGCGCGGGCAGTTGGTGGCAGCTGCTGACGACGCGGACCCGAGCCCCGCTCGGGTCGAGGGTGTCCACGGTGAGCCCGCCGAGGGGGTCGGGCAGCGGCTGCACCCGCACCCCGAGGTGATCGCCGAGCCGGACCAGGTCGACGTCGTCCGCCGCGAGGAACGCCGGACCGACGAACCGCGAACGGGCACCCCGACGGATGACGACTGCCGGGGTTCCGGCCAGGGCACCGCGCAGGTGCAGCTCGTCGGCGCCGCGGAAGCTGGTCGCGAAACCGAAGGCGTGCCCGAAGACCTCCGCGCCGTCGAGGTCGGGTTTCTCGAACTCCAACCAGGCGAGGTCACGCACCTTGATGACCGGGCTCGCGACCCGGCCCCGGTGTTCCCCCGGCAGCGCGCCCTGCTCGCTGTGCAGGTCGCTGTGCGTGTGGTGAGTGGTCATCCCAACCTCTTCGTCGTCACTGACGAAATCCTCACCCAATAGGTCTGCAGCGGTCAACCCTTCCTGACGATATCGTCAGACGTGCCGCAGGGATTGGTAGCATGCGGGCCCCGGAGAGGGGGAAGGCACGATGTCGGAAGCAGTGGCCGCCGCAGCTCGCAAACGGGGCGAACGCCGCAAGGCCCAGACCCGGGCGGCGCTCGTCCGGGCCGCTCAGCAGCTCCTGGCCGAGGGGCGTACGAGCGTCGCGGTCCTGGAGATCACCGAGCTCGCCGACGTCGGCATGGGGTCCTTCTACAACCACTTCGCGACCAAGGAGGAGCTCTTCCAGGCCGCGGTGGAGTCCGCGCTCGAGCTGCAGGGGGTCGCGCTCGACGCCTGGACCCGCGACCTCGACGACCCCGCCGAGGTCTTCGCCCGCAGCTTCCGGCTGACCGGCCGCCTGCACCGGATCGAACCGCAGCTCAGCCGGGTCATCCTCGCCAGCGGCCTGAGCATGATCAACTCGGACTTCGGCCTGGGACCGCGAGCGCTGCGTGACATCGAGAAGGGTCGTGCGACGGGGAGGTTCACAGTCCGGGACGCCTACTCCGCCCTGCTCATCGCCGGGGGCGCCGCCCTGGCCCTCGGGCAGGCGATCCACGACCACCCCGAGCGCGACGACGCGGACCTCACCGATCAGGTCGCGGAGGATCTCCTGCGCATGTTCGGCGTCCCGCCGGACGAGGCCGTCGCCATCTGCCACTCGCCCCTGCCCGACGTGCTCGACATGATCCACGAGACCCTGCCGGACCTGCCGCACGAGCAGCCGGCGGGCTAGCCGGGCCGACCCACGCGGCGGCAGGGCGTCACTCTTTGCGCCCCTCCTGCGGGCAGCCTCGGATGCCGACGAGAGGTCATGAGCGCCAGCCGGATCGACCTGCTCCTGGACGTCGTCCGGCGGCAATTGGGGATGGATGTCGCCTTCCTCTCCCGGTTCGAGGACGACGCCCGGGTCTTCCGCAACGTGTCGTCGTCCTCGGAGGCGCCGATCGCGGTCGGGCAGTCCCATCCCGTCACGGAGACCTACTGCCACCTGATGACGCAGGGCTTGGTCGAGGCGGTCATTCCGGACGCGACGCTCCATCCGGTCCTGGCCGAGCTACCCGTCACCGCCGAACTGGGCATCGCCGCCTACATCGGCGTGCCGGTCCGCAGGCACGACGGGAGCGTCTACGGGACCCTGTGCGCCTTCTCGCCCGCGGCCGACCACGATCTGCGCGAACGCGACGCCGCGGTCCTGTCGGGGCTGGCCGACGTCATCTACGAGCTGGCCCACGAGGAGGACCGGCTCGACGACGAGCGCCGGCGGCAGGTCGAGCGCTTCACCGCTCTCCAGGGCCAGGGTGGTCCACTCCCCCGCTACGAACCCGTCTGCACCCTCGACCGGATGCAGGTCATCGGCTCGGAGGCGAAATGCACCCTTCCGGAGGGGTTCCCCTCGTACGAGGCCTGGCTCACCACCGCCCACGCCCACGGGTTCGGGGTGGAGTTCGAACTGCTGGCCGTCCGCAACGCCGTCGGTGTCGTGGACCTGATGCCCGGCTTCCTCTCGGTCAACGTCTCGCCGGCCACGATCACCTCCGACGCCTTCACCGAGTCGTTCGCGAGCCTGCCGCTCACGTCGCTCATGATCGAGATCACCGAGCACGACCCGGTCACCGACTACGAGGCCGTCCAGGCCGTGCTCGCCCCGCTGCGAGCCGCGGGACTGCGCGTGGCCGTCGACCACGCCGGAGCAGGTCACGCCGGGATGCGACACGTCCTGCAGCTCGTTCCCGACTACATCAAGCTCGATGCCGGCTTGACCGGCGGGATAGACCGGCACTTCCCCAGCCAGGCCTTCGTCGCCTCCATGGTCACCTTCGCGAAGAAGACCGCAGCCGTCGTGATCGCCGACGGCGTCGAGACGGACGCCGAGCTGCACTGCCTGCGGGCGCTGGGCGTCCAGGTGGCCCAGGGCCCCCTGCTCTCGGAGCCGAACGTCACCCGGACGCGGGCCTCGACCTGACCCACCGCGTAGGTTCGCTCAGGTATCGGCGGTTGCCGACCGCGATACCGGGGTAGGGCTCCTGCAGGCACAGAGACGGGCTGCCGTCGCAGGCCCCTCCCGATTGAAGGAGTCCGACCGATGGTGACCAAAGCTCTCCTCGTACGTCTCGAGGCACTGCCGGGCAAGGAGGCAGAGCTCGCAGACTTCCTCACCGGCGCGCGTTCGATCGTGATGGAGGAACCAGGCACCATCGCATGGTTCGCGATCCGGTTGGGCCCCTGGACGTTCGGCGTGTACGACGTGTTCCCCGACGACGAGGCGCGCGAAGCCCATCTCGCCGGCGGTGTGGGCCAGGCCCTTGGACCCAACACCGGGGTCCTCTTCTCCGAGCCGCAGATCGAGAAGCTCGACGTGCTCGCCGACAAGCTCCCGGCCTAGCCGGGACGGGGCCGCGGCACCTGGCCGGGGAGCTCGGTACCCACCTCACCGGACGGGGGGATGCCGGACGCCGGTTCACCGTCGAGGTGGTCGGTGAGCCCTTCAGTTCCGATCTGCCGCTGCACGCCGAGCGCCGGAAGCTGGTGCTGGACGTCAGCCACGAGCACGGGTCGGCGCTGGTGTCGCTGCCTGCGCTGGGCGGTCTGAGACTTCCCGCGACCCGTCGGGCGGTGCAGGACGTCGTCCTGGACCTGACCGGTTCCGCGGCCGACGAGAACGACCGGGCTGAGCCGGACGCCCCGAAGACGGGGCGGCTCGCCGCTCGTCTCGGGCCACGATCTGGAGCCTCGCCGGCGGCCCAGGACGACCACGCCGGAGAGCGTTCGACGGAGACAGCAGTTCAGGTCGTCCGGGAACCGGGCGGGCCGGACAGGGTGAGTTCGTCGACCAGGGCCGGGCGGGCGTACCGCGGCAACGCCAGGAACGCTCCGACGAGCGCGCCGACGGCCAGTTCTCGAACCTCCTCCTGATCGGCGGACGACCCGTTCTCCAACCACTCGAAACAGGCCGAGCGCAGGAAGAGCAGCCAGCTGCGCACGGTGATGCCCAGCAGGGGGTGCGGCTCCTCTCCCGGGGAGACGGCCGCGAGGATGCGCCGCGTCTGCTCGGCACTGCCCCGGTCGATGATGGCCTGCACGTCAGGGTCCGCCGAGGCCGTGCCCCGGAACACCGCCTGAGCCCCGTGCATCCGGCCCCGGCAGTTGGCCAGGAAGCCGTCGATGCCGTGCCGCAACTGGTCGAGCGGCGGTAGGTCCGGGTCGGGCGCCGTCCGCTCGGTGATCCGCTCCGACTCGCGCCGCAGCAGCTCCACGAAGAACGCCCGCTTCGTCGGGAAGTAGTGGTAGAGAAGACCTCTCGACACACCGGCCAGCTCGGCGACGCGCTCGATGCGAACCTGGTCGTAGGGCTGCTCGGCGAACAGCTGCGCGCCGAGGTCGAGGAGCTGGGCGCGCCGCTCCCCCGGCGTCAGTCGCGTCCGGGTCGTCACGCCAGCAGCCTACTTGACACTCGTTCAATAGCATCCGATGCTGCCTGTTGGACAGCGATTCAGTAGCGGATGCCGCCGGTGAGGGGCGAGGAGCGCATGAGGAACGACTGGGGCGGCCAGGTCCTGCCGCACCCCACGGGACGGCGGCCCTTCATCGGGGACGTGCTGGGCACGGACGGCGCCCGCCCGCTGCAGAGCACCATGCGCCGCGCCCAGGGGCTGGGCCCCATCTTCGAGTTGAAGGTCTTCGGCCAGAAGCTGGTCTTCGTGGGCGGCGCGCACCTGGCGGCTTTGATGTGCGACGAGGCGCGGTTCGCGAAGGGCGTCGCTCCCGCGGTCGACGCCCTGCGCGACTACGTCGGGGACGCCCTCTTCACCGCCTACGACGACGAGCCCAACTGGCGGCTGGCCCACGACCTGCTGCTGCCGGCGTTCTCCCGCTCGGCCATGCGCCGCTACCACCCGGTGATGCTGCAGACCGTGCGGGAGCTGTTCGACTACTGGCCGTCGACGCCGGAACCCGTGGACGTCGCACGGGACATGACCAAGCTGACGCTCGAGACCATCAGCCGGGCCGCGTTCAGCCGGGACTTCGGCTCCTTCGAGAACGAGCTGCCGCACCCGTTCGTGGCCGCGATGGTGGCCGCCCTGAAGGCCGGACGCCGCAAGGGGATGCTGGGCTCGGTTCCGGGCGGCGGGCTGCTGCGCCGCCGGATCGACCGGGCCAACGCCCACCACGTGACCTACGCCGACGGGCTGCTGGACGACCTGATCGCGCAGCGCCGGGCGGAGGGCGAGCCCGACGAGCGCGACCTGCTCGGCATCATGCTCGGTTCGGCGCACCCGGTCAGCGGGCAGCGGTTGGACGACCTGAACATCCGCCACCAGATCCTCACCTTCCTGGTCGCGGGGCACGAGACGACCTCGGGCGCACTGTCCTTCGCGCTCTACCACCTGTCCCGGCACCCCGAGGCGCTGGCCCGGGCGCAGGCCGAGACGGACGCCGTCCTCGGGCCCGACCCGGACGCCGAACCGACCTTCGAGCAGGTCGCCAAGTTCCGCTACCTGCGGCGGGTCCTGGACGAGAGCCTGCGGCTGTGGCCGACCGTGCCGGCCTTCCCTCGCACCCCGCGCGAGGAGCTGACGCTGCCCACCGGGCACCGGATGCGCCCCGGCGACTGGGCCCTGGTCCTGACCGCGATGGCGCACCGCGACCCGGCGGTCTGGGGCGAGGACGCCGACGAGTTCGACCCCGACCGGTTCCTGCCGGAGCGGTCCCACGGCCGGCTCCCCCACTCCTACAAGCCGTTCGGCACCGGTGAGAGGGCCTGCATCGGAAGGCAGTTCGCCCTGCACGAGGCCGTCCTGGTGCTGTCGCGGGTGCTGCACCGCTACGACATCGCGGGCGACCCCGACTACACCCTGCAGATCACGGAGCGGCTCACCCTGATGCCGGAGAGGTTCACGCTGACCCTGAGGCCCCGCATCCCCGCGGCTTCAGCGGCCTCATCACCGGCCGCGGTCGCCGAGGCGGACGCCGTCCCGGACGACGGCCCGCCGTCCTCCGGAGGCTGCCCGGTCGCGCACTGACGTCCAGTAGGCGCCCAGCGCGAGCACCCCGGCGGCGGCGGGCAGGAGTTTCGACGGCCCGTCCCCCGCCCGCAGGTGGGCCACGCACGCCCCGCCGAGCAGCGCCACCAGCCCGACGCCGGCCGCATCGCCGAGCCGGGAGTACCGCAACCCGACGACGAGCCCGGCCGCGCCGGCCAGCTCCGCCGTCCCGATCAGCCGATAGGTGTTGACGTCGTAGCCGAGGTGGGCGGCCCTGCGGCGCAGCGGCGGCAGGGCGGCCAGCTTGCCCACGGCGAGCCCGCCGAAGAAGGCCGGTGCGGCCGAGACACCGACCAGGCGGACGAGACCCTTCATGCCGACAACCCTGCCTTCCGGGCAGCGGGCCGGGCGGGGCTCTCGCCCGGGAAGAAGAGGTCCCAGACCTCCTGCAGCACAGCGTGAAGCGCCGGTCCCGCGTCCTCGGCGGCTCCCGCCGTCCGCCACATGACGTGCCCGTCCGGTCGGACCAGGACCGCGCCGCGCGCGCCGACCTCGTAGAGCCGGACGAGGTCCTCGGCCCGGGTCGGGTCCTCGGGATCGAGCCCGACGATGCGCACCGAGCGCCCCGGGGGGTAGCGCCCGTCGTCCGCCCGGGCGCCGAGCACCGCCCGCCAGCCCGGGGGGTCGGCGGTGAACAGGGTCATCCCCTGCGGGGCGAGGAGGTCGTGGGCGTCGCGGCCCGCTCCCCCGTGCCGGAGGCGGGCGTGCGGCAACCGGGCGCCCGGCCAGGTCGTCGGCCGGTACAGGACCACGTCGTCCACCGCGACCGGCTGCGGTCCCGGCTCGGTGCAGATCAACGGCCCGCCGTAGGCGTAGCCGAGCTCCAGACCGCTGGAGACGAAGTGCTCGGCCTGGCCCATGATCTTGGCCGCGATCCGGTCGCGCACCTTCCGACCCCGCCGGCCCGTGGACGCCAGCACGGAGGTCTGGGCCTGGCCGGCGGCGATGACACCCGCCGCCACCCGACCCCCCACGGAGCGCGGCACCCGGGAGAAGACGGGGCCGGCGAAGACGCCGGTGGCCTTCTGCAGGATCTTGTTGGTCACCCCGATGTACCGGGTGACCTCGTCGAGCAGGAAGTGGTTGGCGGTGCTCTGCCGGGCGAACAGCTCGACCACGGGGCGCCGCTCGGGTTCGTAGGTGTCGAGCAGGGACTCCGACGCCGAGCCGTCGAGCACGGCGGCGAGCTTCCAGGCGAGGTTGTGCGCATCCTGGACGCCACTGTTGAGCCCGTACCCGCCCGTGTGCGGAAAGCGGTGCGCCGCATCGCCGGCGAGGAACACCGGCCCGCTCCGGAAATGCTCTGCCACCTGGGAATTCATCGTCCACAGACTGGTGGAGCGGATCGTGGTGGCCACGCCGTCGCCCAGGACCTTGGGCAGGGTGCGCTCCCAGTACCGGCGAGGCTGCCTGGCTATCGACTGCCCGGGGTGCAGGTAGGCCGTCATGAGGATGTAGTCGTCGTCGGCGTGGGCGATCATCACGCCACAGAAGCTGGGCTGGTAGATCCAGGTCAGCAGCGGGCGCACGGTTCCCGGCCGGTGCAGGCCGGGAGCGTGGAAGAAGACGCTGCCCATGGTGGCCAGCACGGGCCCGATCAGGTCGAAGCCCATCCGGTCACGGGTCCGGCTGTTGGCACCGTCCGCCGAGACGGCGTACGGGGCGGCGAGTCTCGTGCTCGCGCCCGACGGCTCACCCACGGCCACCTCGACGGTCCCCTCCGGCGTCACGGTCAGGTCGGTGACCTCGTGGCCGAGCCGCAGATCGATCAGCGGCTCGGCCTGGACCGCCTCCCACAGCACCGGCATGAGCTGGTGCTGGCCGATGTGCGAGATCAGGAACGGGCTGCTCGCCTTGACCCGGGCGACCAGGTCCGGTTCCGACAGCAGGTCGATCTCGCCCAGCGGTTCGGCGTCCAGGCCGCCGCACCAGCGGATGATGTTGACCTCCTCCTCGGGCGGGGCCAGCGCGGCGATCCGCGCGGCGAGCTCGGGCGAGGCGGAGTTCCAGATCTCGAAGGAGCGGGCGTTGACGACGTGCGCGGCCGGATGCGTCAACGGGGTCGTGCGCCGCTCGAGGACGATGCTGGCCACGCCCTGAGCCGCCAGGAGGAGGGCCAGGGTCGCGCCCGTGGGTCCCGCCCCGATCACCACGACCGGAGGCCCAGCCTGAACCGCCTCGGTCACAGGGTCTTCCACGTGATGGTGCGCTTGTTGGCCCGCGGGGTGGTGCCGGGCCGGGTGCCGGCGCCGGGCCGCAGCAGCGTCGCGGGCTCGTCGCCCCGGATCAGCCGCTCCAGCAGGTAGTCGGGGTCGATCTCGACGCCGATCGGGTTCTGCGCGAACTCCGGGCTGCCGAAGAACTGTGCGGTCTCGGCCGCGGTCGCGAAGTTCTCCACCTGGAACTCCAGCCGGATGCCGTCCGGGTCCTCGTAGTACAGGGACGTCGTCGGGCCGTGGTTGATCGTCCACACCGGCAGGATGCCGGCGCGCTTGAGCCGTTTGTAGGTCACCAGCAGATGCTCGATCGAGTGGTATGTGAACGCGAGATGGTCCACCCCGTAGGCCTTCCGGCGGTACCGGGCGAACGGGAAGACGAAGCGCAGCACCTTGGGCACCTTGACCAGCGCGAGCCGGTGGCTCTCGTCGTCCCAGGTGAGGAAGGCGATCTGCTTGTCCTGGTGCACCACCTCGGCGCCGAAGACCTCGCCGTACCAGCGGATCATGGCCTCGGGGCGGGCGGTCTTCACGACGAAGTGGGCCAGCAGGTCGGGGACGAACTTCTGGTCCCGGTAGAAGGTCGTCGGCGCGTCGGGCTGTTCGGTGCTCATCGGTCAGGCCTTTCCGGCGGGAGACGGTTCGGGGGCGGTGATGCGGTTGCGTTGCCGACCCAGGTCGATGCGACCGTCCCGGCTGCGGATGGTCGACTCCACGACGTCACCGGGCTGCAGGTACGGCTTGGAGAGGTTGGTCCGGACGAACGCCGACCACAGGCGGTCCTCGGGGAGCAGGGCACGGGCCAGGCGGTGCACGATCGGGTGGGGCGCCTTCGCGACGACCCCGTGCGGCGTGCCGGTCAGGAGCAGGTCGCCCGGGTCGAGGTTGGCGAACGTGCTGAGTTCGGTGAGGGTCTCGGCCGGCCGGTACACGAGGTTGCGGGTGTTGTCCTCCTGGCGGACCTGCCCGTTGACCTCCAGGCGGAGGTCCAGGTCGTCGAGCAGGCCGACGGTGTCGGCGCCCAGGACGGCCAGGTAGGGCCCCACCGGGCAGAACCCGCGGTAGCTCTTGCCTTTCAGGTACTGCCCCTGCGGCAGCTGGACGTCGCGGGCCGACAGGTCGTTGGCGATGACGACGCCGTAGACGTACTCGTGCAGGTTGGCGTCGGTGACCTCCACGGGCGCGTCGATGCGCTTGCCGATGACCAGGGCCAGCTCGATCTCGAAGTCGAGCAGGCGGACGTGGCCGGGCCGCACGACCGGATCGAGGGGGCCGGTCACGGCGGCGTCGGTCTTGTCGAAGAAGAGGTTGAAGGCGCGGTGATCGGGATCCAGGCCCGACTCGATGGCGTGCTGCCGGTAGTTCACCCCCTGGCACAGGACCCGGCAGGGCAGGGTCGTGGGCGCCAGGAGGGTCACCTCGTCCAGGCCCAGCCGCCGGTCCGACAGCTTGGCCGCCAGGACGTCGCGGCCCTCGGCCTCGATCAGCTCCGGCAGCGTCGCGTACCGCTCCCGGAACGGGACGATTCCGCCGTCCACGACCAGCCCGAAGTCGACGGAGCCGGCCTGGTGGAACCTGGCGAGGTGCGGTACCACGAGAGCCTCCATCGGCCGGGGTGCGGGGTCGTACGCCCACAGGCGCACGCATCCAGCAAACGCCGAAGGGGCCGGCCAGCGCTTGGGCTCGACCCCAGAGACTGACGCCGCCGTTGGTTCAGGAGCCAGGTCCCGCTACGTCGCCGGGCCTTCCGTGACCAGGTCGTCGAACTCGGCCGCGAGGGCGAGCGCGGCCTGCAACGGCATCCGCCGCTGTGCGACGTCCAGGCCGCGCAGCTGCTCGGCTCGGTGCACGCGGTAGGAGACGGTGTTGCGGGCGACCTGAAGGCGGGCGGCGGCCTCGGTGAGGCTGCGCTCGACGTCCAGGTAGCACTTCAGGGTGGCCCGCAGAGTGGCCGTGGCCGGCCCCGGCCCGGCGAGGGCGCCCAGTTCGCGGCGCACGAACTCGCGGGCGAGCTCGGGCTGCTGCAGGAGCAGGACGAGGACGTCGACGTCCTCGTAGCGGAACAGGCGACGGCCGGACGTCGAGCGCTCGCCCACCGCGGCTGCCTCGACCGCCTCGAGGTGGCTGCGCCGGAAGCCCTCGACCCCGGCCCGGCCGGGCAGGCCCGCAGCCACCTTCACCCCCGCGGGTGGGGGCGGCCACTCGTCCCGGCGGGTCGTGTCGGGCGCGCTCAGCCCCGACCCCCAGGCCCACACGCGACGACGTCCCACCGGCAGCACCAGGCTGGCGGTGCAGCCCTGGGCCCGCAGCAGGTCCTCGGCCAGGCGAGGCAACTCGCGGGGATCCGCCTCCTCGGCCTCGACCCACAGGATCAGGGCGGTGTGCTGGCGGGAGAGGTCGTAGCCGAGCGTCCGGGACGACCTGGACGGGGTCACCGGTTCCCCCGCGACGATCTCCCGCACCAGTTCCTGGCGTACCGCCGACGAACTGGTCAGCCACGCCTTCTGGGCCTGGGCGAACTCGCGGCTCAGGGCGGCGGCCGCCTGCTCGGCGGCGCCGAAGATCAGGTCCAGGACCCACCGGGTCTGGGCGAACCGTTCCGGCTCGGGCACCACGTCCTGGACGGCGGCCACGGCCGCCCGCGCGGCGAAGGACTGCGCCACCTGGATGCTGCGCAGCATCTCCTCCATCCCGATGCCACGCCCGACCAGCTCGGCCGGGCCCTGCAGCAGCTGGGCCGCCACCCAGGCCGGCGGCTGTCCGCCGGCCACCGTGGCCAGCGCCCCGACGGCCACCGACTCGCACCCGGTGCGGATCTCCTGGACGACGCCCTCGACCGCCAACGTCGGCAGCTCCTCGAGAATGCGGGCGGCCATCCCCTGACCGAGTTCCACCGCCCAGGCCACCGCCCGCGGGCCGACCTCCTCGACCAGTCCGGTCAGAACCCCCGGAGGCAGCAGGGAATCGTCGACGGCGGCGGGGTCGCGCGGGGACAGCCGGTCGAGCCAGCTCGAGGGACCGGAATTCATCGGCCCAGGAGCGTGAGGGCGGTGGCCGTGATCGCCGTCGTGTCGATGCCGTGCAGGGCGTACGCGTCGGACAGGTCCGAGGACTGGCCGAACTCGGTGACGCCCAGGCACCGGATCCGGTCGCCGCGGACCCCGGCCAGGAAGGCCAGGGTGTGCGGGTGGCCGTCCAGCACCGTGACCAGGGGGGCCGGGTGCTCGCGGGGGAACAGGTCGTGGACGACGCCCCCACCAGCCTGGAAGGAGCGGAAGACCAGGTCGGGGCTGGTCAGGCAGACCACGCCGGCCCGCACCCCCTCGGCGGCCAGCAGGTCGGCGGCGGCCAGCACCTCGGGCATGATCGCGCCGACGCCCACCAGGGTGACGTCGTCCGGGGCCGGCTGATGTGCGGCAGGCATCCGGTACCCGCCGGCGACGGCCTGGCGCCGGCGACGTTCGCGCAGTTCGGGCCCCTCCGGGACGCGGGCCAGGGCCGGGTCGACGGCCCGGGTGGACAGCCGGAAGTACGCGGACGTCCCGCCGGGGACGCCGACCTGGTCCATGGCGTGCAACAGGCACCACTCGAGGTCCTCGGCGAAGGCGGGCTCCCAGGCCACGCAGCCGGGCTGTTCCAGACCGATCGAAGGTGTCGTGATCGACTGGTGGGCGCCACCTTCCGGCGCCAGGGTCACGCCGGAGGGAGTGCCGACGAGGATCGACTGGCCGCCCGCGTAGATGCCGTACGACCAGGGCTCCAGGGCCCGGCCGACGAAGGGGTCGTACAGCGTGGCGATGGGGATCAGACGCTGCCCCCAGCGGTTCCAGGTGGCGCCCAGCTCGCCGAGCAGGCTGACGAGGTTGACCTCGGCGATGCCCAGCTCGATGTGTTGCCCGCCGAGGCCTTCCGACCAGCGCAGGGTGCGCTGGGCGTCGTCGGCGAACCAGTCGTGCCGCTCGGCCACGGACCACACGCCGGTCTTGTTGATCCATCCGCCCAGGTTGGTCGACGACGCCACGTCCGGACTCGTGGTGACCACGTGGGCGGCCAGATCGGGGGCGTCGCGGGGCAGGTCGGCGAGGACCCGCCCGAGGACCGACTGGGTCGAGACCGGCTTGCGGTAGGGGTGGCCCAGGGCCGCCGGGATCGCGATCCGCGGCGGCGGCGCCGGCGGTGTGCGACGCAGGTCCTGCCCGCGCCGCTCGCACAACCGGCCCGCGGGGCTGTCGGGCGGGAACGGCTGCCAGGGCTGCTGGACGTCGGCCCCGCACCGCACGGCCAGGTCCGCCAGCTGGGCCTCGGTGAGCAGCGCCGAGTGGTTGTTCGGGTGCCCCTCGATCGGAAGCCCACGGCCCTTGACCGTGTAGGCGAAGACGACCGTGGGCCGGTCCGTGGCGACCGATCCGAAGGCGTCGACCAGCAGCCCGAGGTCGTGCCCGCCGAGGTCCCGGACCGCCGCGGCGAGGTCGTCCGCGGGCAGCGACTCGACGAGCTCCCGCAGCCCGGGGTCCGGCATCCCGTCGGCGCCGGCCAGGAGTCGCTGCGAGACCTCGGCGGGGGCGACCCGCAGCATCCGCTGGTACTCCTCGTTCGGCATCGACTCCAGCCGGTGTCTCAGGGCCGCCCCGCCGGGCCGGTCGAACAGCGCCGACACCGACCGGCCCCACTTCAGGGTGATCACCTCCCAGCCGGCCGCCGCGAACATCCCCTGCAGCCGGTCGATCTGGATGTCGGGCACGACCCGGTCCAGCGACTGCCGGTTCAGGTCCACCACCCACAGCAGCTCCCCCAGTCGGGACACCTGCGGGTCGGCCACGGCCTCCCAAACGGCTCCCTCGTCGAGCTCGGCGTCCCCCAGGAGGGAGATGAACCGGCCGGCCTCGGGCGTGTCGGCGCGGTGTGAGCGCAGGTAGCGGTGACTCAGGGCCGCCCAGACCGGCGCCGTGGCCCCGATCCCCACCGAGCCGGTCGAGAAGTCCACGGTGTCGGGGTCTTTCAGGCGGGATGGGTAGGACTGCAGCCCACCCTTCGCCCGCAACGTCGACAGGTGGGCCTCGTCGAGGTCGCCCAGGAGGTAGTTCACCGCATGCAGGACCGGAGACGCGTGCGGCTTCACCGAGACCCGGTCGGCCGCGGTCAGCTCCTGGAACCACAGGGCCACCATGATGTCGACCATCGAGGCCGACGACGCCTGATGCCCACCCACCTTCAACCCGCTGGAGGGGCGGCCATGGTTGGCGGCGTCCACGATCGCCGTGGACAGCCACAGGACCCGCCGGGACACCTCCCGCAGCGTGGCCAGGTCCACCGGTCGGGTCGCGATTCCGTCGATCAGGGACATTCCGGCTCCATCCGGGGCGGGCTTCCGGTGGGCCGCCCCGCCGAGGGACTCTAGGAGAATCCTTGACTGTCAGTCAACGACATGAAGTCAGCCTGACGAACGCCAGGTCGAACCGGCGGACGGCCCCCTCCAGTTCCGCCGGTTCGGGCACCTGTTCCGGATGGAAGGTCAGGCCGACCAGTCGTTGGGTGGCGTGCAGCCCGTCCCGGCGCACGAGCTCGAGGATCGTGGCGGCGACCGAGCGCGGGTCCTCGTCGACCTCGGCGTGCATGGTGCGGCAACGGCCCTGCAGGGTGACCTGGACCTCGGCGCCACCGCGCAGGTTCGCACGCCAGGTGTGCTGGGTGACGACGAGCAGTTCGTCGCCGAACCGGTGGTAGGTGACGGGGATGTCCAGCGTGCGGCCGCTGCGACGGCCGGTGACGTGCAGGATCAGCAGGGCGTCGTCCAGCGGTGCGTGCGCCCGCGAGCGCAGGGCGGCCCGCACGACCGGGTTGATCAGATCGATCAGGTGCTGCGGGGGGACGTGCCGGGTGATCGTGGTCTCCATCCGACCACCGTGGCCTCGCCGGGCCCCGGAGGGCACGGTCGCACGACTCGCGACGCACGGACCAAGGTCCCGGGCCGGTCGTGCTCGCAGACCCTGTCGCCCCACCCCCGGGCCGCCGGAACGTGGGTAGCACCAGCGATCCTCGGTCAAGGAGTCACCATGGCACTCACCGTTCCCCGCCGTCGCCACCCCCACGAGCCCTCCCTCACGGTCGAGGTCTCCGGCCCGTCGGCCGTCGTCCACGACCGGACGCCACGCGCCCGTGCGCTGCACTACGTCCTCGCCGCCGTGCGGATCAGCCTCGGCTGGGTCTTCCTGTGGGCGTTCCTGGACAAGACCTTCGGCCTGGGCCACGAGACCACCTCGGCGCAGGCGTGGGTCAACGGCGGGTCGCCGACGGAGGGCTTCCTGGCCCACGCGGCCACGGGACCGTTCACCGACCTGTACCACTCCATCGCGGGCGACGCCTGGGCGGACTGGCTGTTCATGATCGGCCTGCTGGGCATCGGGGTCGCGTTGATCGCCGGCGTCGCGATGCGCATCGCCGCGGCCGGCGGCGCGCTCCTGCTCGTCATGATGTGGACCGTCGTCCTGCCCCCGGAGAACAACGTCTTCATGGACGACCACCTGATCTACGCCGGGCTGCTCGTCGCCCTGGCCCTGGCCGGCGCGGAGGACACGGTCGGTCTGGGCCGGCTCTGGCGGCGACTGCCGGTCGTACGCGACTTCCCGGTCCTCCACTGAGACAGGCGGTTCCGCGACAGGCTCACTCCGCGGGCCAGGTCCAGCCGGCGACCTCGGGGATGTCCTCCCCGTGCTCGCGGGTCCAGGCCCTGGCCCGCAGCCGCGCGTCCACGATCCGCTGACGCAGACCGCCCGCCCGCGCGCCGAGCCCGGGCACCCGGTCGATGACGTCGAGCACCAGGTGGTACCGGTCCAGGTCGTTCAACATCACCATGTCGAAAGGCGTTGTGGTGGTGCCGTTCTCCTTGTAGCCGCGCACGTGCAGGCCGTGATGGTTGGCTCGCCGGTAGGTGAGCCGGTGCACCAGCCACGGGTATCCGTGGAAGGCGAAGATCACCGGTCGGTCGGTGGTGAACAGGGCGTCGAACTCGCGGTCGGGCAGGCCGTGCGGGTGTTCGGTCTCCGGCTGCAGCCGCATCAGGTCGACCACGTTGACCACTCGCACCGTCAGGTCGGGCAGCTCCGCACGCAGGATCGACGCGGCCGCGAGGGTCTCCAACGTGGGGATCTCGCCCGCACAGGCCAGGACGACGTCGGGCTCGCCCGCCGCGCCGGGCTGCTCCGTGCCGGCCCAGTCCCAGATCCCGATGCCGCGCTCGCAGTGCAGCACCGCCTCGTCCATGGGCAGGTAGTCGAGTTGCGGCTGCTTCCCTGCCACCACGACGTTGACGTAGTCGTGGCTGCGCAGGCAGTGGTCCATGACCGTCAGCAGGCAGTTGGTGTCCGGCGGCAGGTAGACCCGCACGACGTCCGGCTTCTTGTTCATCACCACGTCGAGGAAGCCTGGGTCCTGATGGGTGGAGCCGTTGTGGTCCTGCCGCCAGACGTGCGACGTCAGGAGATAGTTCAGCGACGGGACGCGGCCGCGCCACGGCACCTTCTTCTTCGCCTCGATCCACTTGGCGTGCTGGTTGAACATCGAGTCGACGATGTGGATGAAGGCCTCGTAGCAGGTGAAGACGCCGTGCCGGCCGGTCAGCAGGTAGCCCTCCAGCAGGCCCTGGCAGACGTGCTCCGAGAGCAGCTCGAGGGCACGGCCGCGCGGCGAGAGCCGGTCGTCGCCGTCCACCACCTCGGCCAGCCAGCGGCGTCCACCGACCTCGAGAACGTCCTGCAGGCGGTTGCTGGCCACCTCGTCGGGCCCGAAGGTGAGGTAGCGGTCGAGGTTCCGCTCGGTCACCGCCCGCAGGAACGAGCCGAGCACCCGGGTGGCCTCGTGCGCCGAGACGCCGCGCCGCTCGACGTCCACCGCGAAGTCGCGGAAGTCCGGCAGGTCGAGGGCGAGCTGCCGCTGCCCGTGCGCGACGGGGCTGGCGCTCATCCGGCGCGGCGGCGCCGGCACCTGCGAAACGACCTGCGCGACAGGCCTTCCCGTCTCGTCGAAGAGCTCCTCCGGGCGGTAGGAGCGTAGCCAGCCTTCGAGCGTGGCCCGGTGGACGTCGTCCGTCCGGGTCGCGGCCAGCGGCACCTGGTGCGCCCGGAAGGTGCCCTCGACCTGCTGCCCGTCGACGACCGGCGGGCCGGTCCAGCCCTTCGGGGTGCGCAGCACGATCATCGGCCAGGCCGGGCGGCTCAGGTCGCCGGCGCGGGCCCGTTCACGGATGGCGGCGATCTCATCGAGCGAGGCGTCGAGCGCGGCGGCCAGGTCCTGATGCGCCACGGCCGGGTTGGTGTCGACGTCGGCGGCCACGACGCGCGGCGCGTACCCGTAGCCGCGCAGCAGCGACAGCAGCTCGGGCTCGGGGATGCGCGCGAGCACCGTCGGGTTCGCGATCTTGTAGCCGTTCAGCTGCAGGATCGGCAGCACGACGCCGTCGGTCGCGGGGTTGATGAGCTTGTTCACGTGCCAGCTGGTGGCCAGCGGCCCGGTCTCGGCCTCGCCGTCACCGACCACGCAGAACACCGTCAGGTCGGGGTCGTCGAGGGCCGCACCGTAGGCGTGCAGCAGCGAGTAGCCCAGCTCCCCGCCCTCATGGAAGGACCCAGGCGTCTCGGGCGCGCAGTGACTCGGGACGCCACCGGGGAACGAGAACTGCCGGAACAGTTTGCGCATCCCCTCACCGTCGGGCCCGATCTCCGGGGACAGTTCCGAGTAGGTGCCCTCGAGCCAGGCGCAGGCGTTCGGGCCGGGGCCGCCGTGCCCGGGCCCCATCACGTACACGGCCTGCAGGTCGCGTTCCCGGATCGCCCGGTTCGCGTGCGCGTACACGAGATTCAGACCCGGCGTCGTCCCCCAGTGCCCGAGGAGCCGCGGCTTCACGTCCTCGGCGCGCAGCGGGTGCGTGAGCAGCGGGTTGTCCATCAGGTAGATCTGCCCGACCGACAGATAGTTGGCCGCCCGCCAGAAGGCGTCGAGCGCCTCCAGTTCGGGCCGCGTCAGCGGCCCGTCGACATCGTCGAGCGTGTACCCCGACGGCGCGCGGGTCTCCCCCGAACCGGTGCTGACGTCGTCCGCGGAGGTGTCACCTCCGATCGACGCGGGGGTTCCGGTGGCGGGCGCTTCTGCGGTCACGGGATGCTCCTCCGTCACGAGGCCGAGGAGCCCATTCCACCATCAGAGCCCGCCCCACCCAACGTCGGGCGTGTCGATTCAGACCGTCGGGACGGTTCCGCCGTCGATCACGTACTCGGCGCCCACGATCGCCGCCGCGCGGTCCGAGACGAGAAACCCCACCAGGTCGGCGATCTCGTCGGTCGTCGCGAATCGCCCCAGCGGCACTCCCCCGAGCGAGTCGAAGATCGATCGCCTGGCCTCCTCACGGGCCAGTCCGTTGCCCTCCGCGAGCCGGTCGACGAAAGCCTCGTAGGCCTCGGTCTCGATCCCGCCCGGGCTGATCGCGTTGACCCGCACACCGCGCGGCGCCAGTTCGTTGGCCAGCCCCTTGCTGTAGGTACGCAGCGCGCCCTTCGCCGCGGCGTAGGCCAGAGTCGCGTCATACAGAGGCATCTCACGCTGGATCGACGTGAAGTGCAGCACCGAGCCCGACCCGGCCTCGATCATCGCGGGCAGAAGCGCTCGATCCAGTCGCACGGCCCCGAGGAGGTTGAGGTTCAACTCCGCGAGCCACTGCTCGTCGGTGATGACCGCGAAGCCGCCGGGTGGCGTCGACGACCCACCGACGACGTGCACGAGGATGTCGAGCGCGCCTCCCTCGGAGACTCGGGCGGCCACGGCGTCGACGCCGTCGATCGTCGAGGTGTCCGCCTCGATGAACCGGTCCGGGTGCTTGTACCCCTCGGGCATCGTCCGGGCCGTGGTGTACACATCGGCACCCATCTCCCGCAGTCTCTGGACGACCGCCTTGCCCGACCCCTTCGACCCGCCCGTGACCAGCGCCCGGCGACCGTCGAGCCGATCGCGACCTGAACCAGACATCTCCCTCTCCTCTGAAACGTGAACCGTCGAGCCCTTGGCCGGTGGCGGTCAGACGGGGTCGATCACGAGATCCGTGACGCGGTCGTCCTCGATGGCGAAGACGAACGCGAAGGACAGCGGACCACCCGGGAAATCGCCGTCCCCGGAAGCCACCAGCCGGTCGCCCTCGAACGAGGTCGGGGTGAGCACGATCCGGGGGGGCGATCAGGTGACTCCGGATCCACGCGCCGATCTCGGCCGCCCCGGTGTGGGTCCTTCCGTCGTCGCGCACGGTGGCCCCGTCGCCGAAGATCGCGCTCAGCGCGTCCGCGTCATGCGCGTTGGTGGCCGCGACGAAGGTGTCGACGGCCACGGGCAGGGTGATGTCGTCCATTGGTTGTTCCGCTCTCTCAGTGTCCTCACGGGTGCCTGACACGAGTGAATGTAGCAGCGCTATATAGCGGTGTATAGCAGGCTCCTGCATCGCGTTACACATCGCTACACTGACTCACGTGGGCCGAGACGATGAGACAGACGAGACACCGGAAGCCGCCGCACGCATCGGCTCCGCCCGTGACCGTCTGCTGACCGCGACCACCCAACTCCTGGAGGAGAAAGCCCCCGCGGAGCCCTCCACCCGGGAGATCTGCGCCCGCGCCGGGGTCCAGGCCCCGACGCTCTACCACCACTTCGGCAACAAGCAGGGCCTCGTCGACGAGGTCCTCAACCACGGTTTCAGCCAGTACCTCGACGACGGTTCCGGGGACGCGCTCGACAGGGTCCGGGCCGGCTGGGAGAAGCACGTCGACTTCGGGTTGGACCACCCGGCGTACTACGCACTCCTCTACGGGCGGGTTCGCGAGGGGATCCCCTGCGCGATCACCGGCCCCGCCTTGGAGCGCCTGACCAGGCTGTTCGGCGAGCTCGCGGCCGACGGACGGCTGCTGACGACGGCCCAGGAGGCGGCCGAACGTCTGTTGGCCGCCAATGTCGGCATCACGCTGGCGCTGATCGCCCAACCGCCGGGCCACAGGGATGCCCAGCTGTCCCTCGCCACGCGCGAGGCCATCCTGACCAGCGTCCTCGCCGCCCAAGACGAGACGACGGGCGACGACGCCGCCGGCGCGCGAACGCTGCTGGCGGCCCGACTGCGCGCCTCGCTCGACGCCGGTGACACGGAATTGTCGCCCGGCGAGGTCGCACTGCTCGGCGAGCTGCTGTCGAAGCTGGCGAGCTCGGCGCCGGGTACGGGGCCTGGCGGACCGCGCTAGACCACACCATCCGTACCGTCCCGGGGGCGGTCGACATGGGCGGCACTCCGATCTAATATCTCTCCCAGAGATAGCTCTACCAGAGGGATATTCATGTCTGAAGAACTCACACCCACGGCTCGCACGATCCTGGGTTTCCTCGCCACCCATCCGCGCTCGGGTTACGAGATCCGGGAGGCGGCCCGACGGGCTGTCTCCTTCTTCTGGGGCGTGAGCGACGGTCAGCTCTACCCGCAGCTGAAGCTGCTGGCGGCTCGTGGGCTGATCGAGACGGTGGACCCACCCGAGGGCCCGCGCGCCCGCCAGCTCTGGAGACTCACCGATGAGGGCCGGGAGGCGTTCCTGGCCTGGCTACGGGAACCGTCCAAGGCGTTGCAGACCCGCGACGAGAATCTGGTCAAGATCCTCTTCGCCGCACAGCTCGACCGGGCCGAGGCGGTCCGGCTGATCCAGGAGCGCCGCGAGTCGTTCCGGTGGCTGCATGATCACCTGGCCTCCGTCGCCACCCGCACCGGCTGGACCGACGAGGAACGACAGGCGTCGCTGCCCACCCCCGACTACATCCGCGACTACGGGCTCGAGTTCGCCCAGACGGCGATCGACTGGTGCGACCGGGTCGAGGCCGACCTGTCCAGGAGCCGACCGTGACCGTCATGCGAGTCATTCTCACGCTGGGGGGCTTCGGCTCGGTCCTCACCGGGGCGATCGAATGCGGTCCGGAGGCGCGACCCCTGACCAGGGTGCTCGGGGGCGCCCTCGTCGCGGTCGGGCTGCTGCTCTGGTGGCTGGTCGCCCGGCTACGCCGCCCAGGCGCCACGAGCGGACGACGGGCCGTTCCCCTGACCGCCGCCGCCCTGGCCGGTCTCACCGGCGCCGGGCTCGTCGTCGCCCTCGTGCCGGCGAACCTCCCGGTCTCGGCGAACGCCCCGGCGCTGTCCGACGACCAGAGCCCGACCACACCGCCGGAGCCCGACCCGACCGGGTACCTGCGGGCGAGCGACGGCACCCGGCTCGCGTACTTCGCCGACGTCCCGGCCGACCCGGTCGCGACGCTCGTCTTCTACCACGGGTCGGGAGCCAACGAGGGCGCCGGCTACCTGGACTTCGGACGCCAAGTGGCCGACCGCTACCACGTCGCCACGTACCTGTTCGACATGCGCGGTCACGGGAAGTCCGGCGGACGGCGCGGCGACGCACCCAGCCGGCGACAGATGTTCGCGGACACCCGGACCGCGGTCGACTTCGTCAAGCACACGAACCCGCGGCTGCCCGAGTACGTCGGCGGCCACTCGGCCGGGGCCGGCCTCGTCCTCAACAGCGAGAGCCGCATCGACCACGAGGTGGCCGGGTACGTGTACCTCGCCCCCGACTTCGGGCTGCATTCCGGGACCGAAAGACATTCGGAAGCAGCGAATTTCGCCACCATCAGCCACCGGGTCCTGATCGCCGACGTCCTGACCGGCGGCCTGCTCGACGCGCACGCCTACGCCGTGGCTTTCGCCTACGCGCCGGCGGAGATCCATCGGGCCGGGCTGGTCAGCCGCTACACCTCGACGATGGCGATCGCCCAGAACGCCGGCCACAGCGCGGCCGTCCTGGCCGGCACGCACCGGCCGGTCGGCGTCTGGGTCGGTTCCGACGACGAGGTCTTCGACCCCGCCGCGGTGCGCACCTTCGCCCGGCACGCGCCCCGGGCGACGACACAGATCGTCGCCGGCGCCGACCACCTCGGTGTCATCAACCGCAGCATCGACTCCGTCGGCACCTGGCTGGATCGTCGCGCAGCCGCGTATTCGGCTGCGTACCCGGCTGCGCCGCAAGCACACTGAGGAGAATCCCCATGATCGAGCCGACCACGACGCGGCCCCTCGGGGCCCGCACCCCGGCGATGCTGACCGTGGCCGCCGCGGCTCTGACCGGCGCCGTGTTCCTCGCCCCGCAGCGGTTGGCCGGGGGCGGCCTGCACGACCGGGCCCAGATCGGTGCGGCCTTCCGCGCCGCGGTAGCCGGCTACTGGAGCTCGGGGGCCCGCAACTACCCGCCCGCGCTGCAGCACGTGGTCGACTACTGGTTGCGGTTCCACCTGATCAAGACGGGCGTGGCCATCCTGCTGTTGGGGGTGCTCGGCGTGCTGACCGTCCGGCTCTGGAGGGAGTTCGCGCGAGCCGGCGGGCGCCCTCGGGGACGTCGGGCCGCGCTCGGCGCGGTCGGCGCCGCCGTCACGCTGTCGACGGCGTTCGTGCTGGCGATGGTCATGGCCAACCTGCAGGGGGCCGTGGCGCCCTTCTCGTCCCTGTTGCCGATGGAGTTGGACAAGACCTCGGACCCGGCCACCACCCGACTACTGGCCCAGGCAAGGCTCCAGTTGGCGGGTTCTCATCGGGTCGACGGCTACACCCCACCTGCGCTCGACGTCATGGTGGGCGACTGCGCCCGCTACCACGTCGCGATGGCGGTGATCGCCGTCGTCCTCCTGATCGCCTCCGTCGGCCTCGGCGTGCTGCTCTGGCGCGGCCGGGCGCGATCGGCCGACCGCCGAACCCGACGGGTGATCGGTTGGGCGGCAGGGTTCACAGCGCTGCCGGCGCTTTTCGCCGTCCTGCTGCTGGTCGCGAACACGGGTGTCGCGCGCGACCCCGCGCCGGCCCTGCTGGCCCTGTTCGACGGCGGGTTCTGAGGAGGGTCCGCCCCCGGCTGCTCAGCCCGGTATGTCCATCAGGCCGCGCGCGATGAGGTCGTCGGCCGTGTCCGCCACGGTCGTCGCCCACGGCCGGGGCCGCCAGCCCAGCTGCTCGCGCGCCCGGTCGTTGTGGATGACGGGCCGGGGCAGGTCGTCGCCGGGCGCCTCCTCGGTCGGCACCCGGTCGGCGGCCGGGCCGAGTCGCTCGCGGAGGACCCGGGCGATCTGGAGGTAGTCGATGGTCGGACCGTCGGCGACGGCCAGGTACCGCTTTCCCGCCGCCTCGGGGGCGGCCATCGCCCGCAGGTGGAGGTCCGCGACGTCGCGGACGTCGACCAGGCCGAACCGGGCCCGGGGCGCCACGGGCATCGCACCCTCCAGCATCATCCGGACCAGTTGCACGGTGGAGCGCACCTCGGTCGTGAGCGCGGGACCGAGGATGAACGTCGGGTTGACGACCACCAGTTCGGTGTCCCCGCCGCCCCGCTCCAGGGCGTCCCACGCGGCCCGCTCGGCCACCGTCTTCGAGAGCGGGTAAGGCGCCAGTCCCGGCGTGGCGGGGTCGGTCCAGTCGTGCTCGGTGAACTCCGCACCCGGCTTCGGGGTGTACCCGATCGCGGCGAACGACGACGTCAGGACGAGGCGCCGAGCACCGGCCTCGCGCACGGCATGCAGCACCCGCAGGGTGCCCTCCCGGGCGGGCCCGACCACCTGGTCGGGGTCGTCAGGTGCCGTGAGCGGGAACGGCGTGGCCGTGTGGAAGACCTCGTCGACCCCGGCGGCGGCGGCCGCCCAACCGGCGTCGAACTCCAGGTCGGCCACCACCAGTTCCAGGCCGGCGTCGTCGGCCCCACCGCGTCGGACCGCGTCCCGCAGCCCGGTCTCGGCCGCCGTCGAGCGGGCCGTGACCCGCACCGGCCGGCCGGACCGCAGCAGCGCGGCGACCAGATGCGTCCCGAGGTAGCCGGTTCCGCCGGTGACCAGGACGGGGCGGCTCGCCGCGCTCACGCGATCACCCGCAGCTCGAGCCCGGCCCGCCGGACCTCGTCGGTCGCCTCGGTCTCGGCCGCGGCGTCCTGCCGGTCCCGGGCGTCCCACATGGCCGCCTTCGCCCGGAGGTACGCCAGCCGGACCCGCTTGGCCGCCATCTCCTCCTCGACCCGCTCGGCGTGCTGGAGGAGGAGATCACGTTGCTCGGCAGCCGTCTCGCCGCGCCGCTCGAGGTTGGCCACGTAACGGCGCATGTCCTCGATGCCCATGCCGACCGCCCGCAGGCACGACAGCGTCTGCACCACGCGGACGTCGTCCGCGCCGTACATCCGGTGGCTGTTCTCGTCACGCTCGACCGGCCCGATCAGGCCGACCTGCTCGTAATAGCGCAGGGTCGGCCCGCTCAGCCCGCTCTCCCGCGCGACCTCGTGAATGCTCATCGCCGTCATGTCCCGACCCTGTCACCCCTCAAGCGCTTGAAGGCAAGGGCGACGCGGACGGCATCGTTTCGGTGGAGGGCCGGGCGTAGTGTCCGACCGTGTCAGGTACCGACTGGCAGCTCGCGCACGTCACCGTCGCCCGGTTGCGCTTCCCGCCCGGCGACCGTCGCTGCGCCGAACTCGTCAGCGCGCTGGACCAGGTCTACGCGCTGGCGGACCACGCGCCGGGTTTGGTCTGGCGACGGCCCACCACGCGCGAATCGCTGGTTCCGGACGGGTCGGCGGGCTTCATGGTCAACGTCTCTGTGTGGACGGACTACCTGCGCCTGCACGAGTACACCTACCGGACCCGGCACATGCACCACCTGCGCCGCCGGGCCGCGTGGTTCGAGCCGAGCGAACACCCGACGTCCGCGCTGTGGTGGGTGACCGCCGGCAGCAGGCCCACCGACGCGCAGGCGCGCGCCCGCCTCGCGCAGCTGCGCCGGTACGGCCCCACACCCCAGGCGTTCACGATGCGCCGGCGCTTCACGCCCGACGGACGACGTGACATCCCCTGGACCTCGCGACCGGCGGGCCGTCGCCCGTGACGCGTTCGGGCACGATCAGGCCCCCGGGGCGGCACCCGTCCGCGAGGCCCGCCACGCGACGAGGACGTCGGCGATGCTCCGCGCCCAGCCGTCGATCTCGGCCCAGTCGCGGTCGTCCTCGTCGCTCGCCCGCAGGGCCGCCACGACGACCCGTTCTCCCCGTCCGAGCCCGTCGCGCCGCAGCCGCCCGGCGAAGGTCCGGTGCTGGACGACGCCGAGGCCCGCGACGACGTCCGGCGCAGCCTCGACCTCGGCCTGGTCCCGGTGCATCACCGATTCGACGGGGCCGCTGCTGAAACTCCACACCGGCAGCTGCTCCAGCAGCTGCCGGTTCTCGCGGACGAAGTCACGAGCGGCCCTCAGCCACTGACCGAAGTAGACGGCGCTCCCGACGACGACCGCGTCGTACGCCTCCACGGCCGGCCTCGGGCCGTACGCGCCGGGCTCGGGCAACCTCACCACGTCCACCCCGAGGCCCGCGTGAGCGAGCGCCGACCCGATCCGATCGGCGATCTCCTCGGTGGATCCGTGCCGTGTCGCGACGGCGACCAGGACCGACATCGACGTTCTCCCCTCCTACGACTGCTGCGACTCCGACGACTCCGACGAACCGACACCAGCAGCGTGCGATCCGGCCGGATCGGCGACCAGGGTCGAAAGGGACGGCGGAGCCGGGACCTAGTGCTCTGGGGAGCGGCGGGCGGGGCCGCGACAGTGGTCACGGATCGCGGCCCGGGCGGACGGCGCCGCGCTGATCGAGAGGGACGGACCATGCCGGAGCTTCCCCAGGGACCGCAGCTGCCCAAGGGCGTCGTGGTGGGCTACGACGGCACCCTGTCCGCGGACTCGGCCGTGCGCTGGGCGGCCGCTGAGGCCGCGCGACGCGGGCGTCCCCTGACCGTCGTGCACGCGGCCGACTACGCGTTGATCCCCGGGCCGATGGGGGCACCGCCCTACCGGCCGGACCTGGCCGAGAAGTCCGCCGCCCGCATCGTGTCGGCCGGCATCGAGGTGGCGAAGAGCGAATTCCCCGACGTCGAGGTCGCCGGCCGCACGGTGATCGCGGGGGTGACCCAGACGCTGGTCGACCTGTCCCGGGACGCGGACCTGCTCGTCGTCGGCTCGCACGGTCACTCCGAGGTCGGGGCCGTTCTCCTCGGCTCCGTGGCCCTGACCGCGACGGCGCACGCCCACTGTCCGGTGGTCGTCGTCCGGGACGGGGCGGCGCTGCCCGGACCGGAGCACCCCGTCGTCGTGGGGACCGACGGCTCCGACAGCTGCACGCAGGCGGTCCGGTTCGCCGCCGACCAGGCCGCCGAGCGGGGCGCGGCACTGACGATCGTGGCGGTCAGCCCCACGATCGGCTCGCCCGTCTGGACCGAGGCGGTCGGCCTCTCCCTGGAGGCCGGTGGGCGCGTCGAGTTCCAGAAGATCATGACGGCCGAGGCGCACGAGACCGTCTCGGCCGCCGCGCAGCTCGTCCGCACGACCCACCCCGCCCTGCCGATCACCGAACGGATCATCGAGGGCCGCGCCGCCGACGGACTGGTCGAAGCGGCCCGCGGCGCAGGTCTTCTCGTCGTCGGCTCACGCGGACGAGGGGCCTTCACCGGACTGCTCCTCGGCTCCGTGGGGCACGGCTGCCTCCTGCGCGCGACCTGTCCTGTCGCCATCGTCCGGTGACGTGACGATGTCCCCCACCCGCACCGACGCCGGCCCCGCGGCCGGCACCACGACCCTCAGGGGGACGACGGAGCGCCCGCGGCGGCGGCGGCTGGTCGTCGGCTTCGATCGCCGGCCCGCGTCCCGGGCCGCCCTGCGCTGGGCGACCGTGGAGGCCGCCCGCACGAACGCCGACGTGCTCGTCGTCCTGGCCGAACCCTCGGCCCCCCGAGGTCCGGGCCGGGGTCCGGCAGCGGAACCGCCCGCCCTCGACGCGTTGTCGGCCGCCTGCGACGAGGTCACCACGTTCACCGGCGGCCTCGTGGGGTGTGCCGCCCTCACCGGCCCTGGTCGGGGTGGCCAGGTCCTCGGTGCCGTGGCGCGGCCGGACGATCTGGTGGTGCTGGGCTGCGACGACGGCCCGCACCAGGCCACGACCGGGCTCTGCGCTGCGGCCACCCAGGGTCTCGACCGCGGTCACGGGGTCGTCCTCGTCGGCCGGCGGGTGCCCGCCGTCCCCGTGGAGCGGTACGTGACCTCCTCGTTGTGGGACCCCGACGGCGACGTCCACGCCTGGCTGGTCGCCCAGGCCGCGCACCGTCGGATCTGCGTCCTCACGATCGGCGTGGCCGACGGGACCGCGTCCGGCGGCGGTGAGCTGCAGCTCGTGCACGACCTGTTCACCGGCGCCCTACGGGCCGGTCTGGACGATCCGACGGCGGTCGAGGACCTGGTCGTGGACACCACCTGGGAGACCGGTATCCGGCAGCACGCCTCCGGCGGCGACCTCGTGGTGCTGCCGGGCGCGGCGGCGGAGTTCGTCACCCCGGGCGCCCTGCCCTGCCCGGTTCTGCTGCTCCCGGCTCCCGCGCTCCCGGCTCCCGCACCGCCCGCCTACGCCTGAAACTTCATGACCGGCAGGACAACTCGGAGGACGACGTGGGTGGGCTGAGCTCCGACGAGGCGGCCCGCCGGCTCCTGCAGTACGGGCCCAACGCGCTACCCCAGGGGCGGCGCCTGTCCTGGGCGCGCGAACTGCTCAAGCAGCTCACCCATCCGCTGGCCCTGCTGCTGTGGGGTGCGGCCGCGCTCTCCTGGCCGGCCGGGACGCCGACGCTGACCTACGCCATCATCGGCGTCATCCTGCTCAACGCCGCCCTGGCGTTCTGGCAGGAACGGCAGGCCGTGAACTCCGTGGAGGCCCTGTCGGCCTACCTGCCCCCGCAGGCGTTGGTGCTGCGGGACGGCGTGCCCCACCACATCGACGCGGCGCAGGTGGTGCCGGGTGACCTCCTCCTCCTCGAGGAGGGCGCCGCCGTCCCGGCCGACGCCCGCCTGGTCGACGGGGCCGTCGAGGTGGACCTGAGCGCCCTGACCGGTGAGTCGGTACCCGTGCTCCGGGAGGCGGGCGGCGCCCGGCCGCCGGTCGGCGGGCGCGCGGCCACCGACCTGCACCGGGCCGACCGGGTGTTCCGCGGGACCCTCTGTACGTCCGGCGCCGCGCGGGCCGAGGTCACGGCCACCGGAGGAGCCACCGAGATCGGCCGGATCGCGGCCCTGACCGGCCACACCGCAGGTGGCGAGAGCCCGCTGGAAGGCCAGGTCCGGCGCGCCGCCTGGTTGATCGCCGTGATCGCGGTCGCCGTGGGGGCCGCCTTCCTACCGCTCGGCATGTTCGCCGGCCTCGGCCTCGGCTCCGCGCTCGTCTTCGCCGTCGGCCTGCTCGTGGCCAACGTCCCCGAAGGCCTGTTGCCGACCATCACGCTGGCGCTGGCCGCAGGCGTGCGCAGCCTGGCCGGTCGGGGCGCCGTCGTGAAGCGCCTGTCCGCGGTCGAGACGCTCGGCTCCACCACCGTCATCTGCACCGACAAGACCGGCACGCTCACCGAGAACCGGATGCACGTCGAGGCCCACGTCCTGTGCGGCGGGGCCTCGGACGACGAGCTGGCCACCGCGCTGCGTCGGTGCACCGAGGCCCACCTGGACGGCGACGGCGGCGGTGACCCGACGGAGACGGCCCTGCTCCGCTTCGCGGGTGACCGGCCCGGTCCGGACGCCGGCCGGCGGTACGCCGTCCACCGGTTCGACCCGCACCTGCGACGCATGACGACGGTGACGGAGACCGGGACCGGGGCGGTCGTCACCACCAAGGGCGCGCCGGAGGCGGTGCTGCCGCTGTGCGACGACACGCAGTCACGGGAAGCGGCGAACGACGCCGTCCGGCAGCTGGCGAGCCGCGGGCTGCGGGTGCTGGCCGTGGCCACCGCGCGGCTCACGGGACCGGTCCCCGACCGGCGCGAGGACGTCGAGACCCGGCTCCGGCTGGTGGGTCTCGTGGGTCTGATGGACCCCGCCCGGCCCGCCGTGGCCGACGCCGTGGCCACCTGTCACCGGGCGGGCGTGCGGATCCACGTGATCAGCGGCGACAACCCCCTGACCGTCGCCGCCGTCGCGCGCTCGGTCGGAATCGGCGACGAGGGCAGTCCGGTGCTGACCGGTGAGCAGTTGGCCTCGGACGCCGACGAGGCCCTGGATCTGGTGCTGCACGGCGGGCACGAGGTGGTCTTCGCCCGGACCACTCCGGAGGACAAGCTGCGCATCGCCGACCTGCTGTCCCGTCGCGGGGACGTCGTGGCGATGACCGGCGACGGGGTCAACGACGCGCCCGCCCTTCGTCGGGCGGACATCGGGATCGCCATGGGGCGCAGCGGGACGGACGTCGCCCGCGAGGCGGCCACCATGGTGCTGACCGACGACGACTTCGCCACCATCGTGGCCGCGGTCGAGGAGGGACGCCGGGTCTACGACAACGTCCGCAAGTTCATCCTCTACATCTTCGCGCACGCCGTGCCGGAGGTCGTTCCCTTCCTGCTGTTCGCCCTGTCGGGCGGGGCCGTCCCGCTGCCCCTGACCGTGCTGCAGATCCTGGCGATCGATCTCGGCACGGAGACGTTGCCGGCGCTGGCCCTGGGCCGGGAGCCCGCCGAACCCGGCCTGATGGACCAGCCACCCCGGCCGCGCCGGGCCGGGGTGATCAACCGGCGGATGCTGGTCCGCGCCTGGGCGGTACTGGGCTCGGTCTCCGCCGCCCTGACGCTCTTCGCCTTCCTGCAGGTGCTCTGGCGGGCGGGCTGGCACCCGGGGGCCGCGGTCGGACCGGGCAGCGCCCTGCACCACGCCTACCTGCAGGCCACCACGGCCTCTTTCGCCGCCATCGTGGCCTGCCAGGTGGGCACCGCGTTCGCCGCCCGCACCGACCGGGTCTCCCTCCTGACGGTCGGAGTGACCACCAACCGGCTGCTGCTCGGTGGCGTCGCCGTCGAGCTGCTGTTCGGGTTCGCGGTGATCTATGCGCCACCGCTGCAGGCGGTGTTCGGCACCGCCGCGCTCGACGGCGCGACCCTCGCCCTGCTGGCCCCCTTCCCGTTCCTGGT
The DNA here is from genome assembly GCF_044465595.1 of Spongisporangium articulatum. NCBI lineage: Bacteria > Bacillati > Actinomycetota > Actinomycetes > Kineosporiales > Kineosporiaceae > Spongisporangium > Spongisporangium articulatum. The sequence goes on from NZ_JBITLV010000003.1 coordinate 55,340, forward strand.
GTGGGGGGTGGACGAGCTGTTCCGCCGGGCCGGCCGGCGCTCATCGGTCGAGCTGGCCGGGGAAGCCTGAGATCTCGGAGGCGGGCCGGCCCGACGGTCTCGGGACGACCATCACCGGGCAGGAGGCCCGGTGCACCGCCCAGTGGGTGGCCGAACCGAGCATGCCCAGGACGCCGCCCCACCCTCGGGACCCGAGTACGAGCAGCGCGGCCGGTTGCGCCACGTCGACCAGGACCTGGCCGGGGGCGCCCTCGACGACGACGGGCGTCACCTTCAGGTCGGGGCGGTTCGCGGTCGCCGCCACCGCCGCGTGGGCCGCGACCGCGTCCGCCGCCTGCTTCGACAGGTCCGCGAACTCCCCGTCCCCCGCGGACTCCCCCGGCCGCCCGCCGTCCGTCCACGGCTGCGTCCGCCGCGCGGGATAGGCGGTGACGACGATCAACTCCGCACCGGCGCGCTCGGCCGCCTCGGCGGCGGCCGCGAGCGCCACGCCCGAGGCGGACGACCCGTCCACCCCGACGACCACCGGACGCGTGGGCCCGGGGACCCGGCCGGCGTCGCCCCGGGCCACGACTACCGGGCAGAGGGCGTGCACGGCAACGGCGTACGCCACCGAACCGAGCACTCCGGAGGCCGGATCCACGTGACCGTGGGTGCCGAGCACCAGCAGGTCCGCCGAACGCGAGGCGCGCACCAGCGTCGTGGCCACCCGGGCGGTCGCCGCCAGCGCGGCGACATCCACCCCCGGCGCCCGTTCCCGGGCCCGGCGCGCCCCCGTCTCCGCCGTCCCGGCCTGGGAACCAGGCGCCCTGGCGACGTCGGCCCCGGGGGCGAACCTCGCCGGCGGCAGCCCGAACGCTCCGGCGAGCGGATCACTCACGTGCAGGACGGTGAGCGGCCGGTGTGCACGCCGCGCCTCACCGGCCGCCCAGTCCAACGCGACCCGACCCGGGGCCGAACCGTCGTAACCGACGACGATCCGACCGGCCTGGGTGTCGAGAACCTCGGCTGCACTGTCGTTTTCCATGCCTGCTCCCGGTGCGGACCGTTACGCGTCGCGCCCCGTGGTCCGCCGCTGCGTCGAGGATGCGTCGCCCGGAAGGACCCCGGCCAGGGGCTAAGGTCCCGCCGCCTGCGGTCGTCGGCGACCACCGTCCGGACACCCCGGGACGAAGGACCCTGTCCGCGCCCCGGTGCGGGTGACGGAATGGAGCCCACACCTCGCACGGACGGAGAGACGGATGGCTGCACCGGAGATCGACCTGCGCGACGGGCACGTCCTGGTCGGGGTGGACGGGATGTCCGACCCCGAACAGATGTTCCTCGCGGCCTGCGTGGAGGCCGACCGACTGCACGCCCGCCTCAGCGTCGTCACGGTGGTCCCGGGCGCGGGCGACGACCGGCAGCCGCCCCTGGAGCACCTGCGCCACGCGGTGGCCGGGTCGCCCGCCCTGCGCGGGCGGCCGGTGGGCATCTTCTGCTGGAGCGAGGACGACGTCCGCGCCGGTACCGGCCCCCTGCGCGAGGCGCGTCTGGTGGTCCTCGGCTCGCGGGGTCGCTACGACCGGATGCCGCTGGGCCTGACGTCGCTCGGCCGGGTACTGCTGAAGGCGGCCGCCTCACCGGTGCTCTTCGTGCCCGAACGGCCCACGGCGCCGGGCCCCGACGCGGGCCGCCGGACCCGCCCACCCGTCGTCCTGGCCTGCGTCGGTGAGCACCCGGACGACGCCGGTGTCGTGCACGCCGCCGCGGCCGAGGCCCACCAGCGCGGCTGGCCGCTGCACGTCGTCCACGCCCACCCGACGCACGCGGCGAGCGCCGACGCCGACGTCGCCCGCGCCTGGTGCGAGCTCACCGCCACGATCGCCACCGCCGCTGCCCTGCCCGACCGGACCTCGTTCACCCTGACCCGACAGACCGCGGCGACCGCACTGCAGGAGCAGCTGCCGGACGCCGGGCTGCTGGTCGTCGGCGCGCGACCGGCCGCGGTCTACGGCCTGGTCCGCGACTCGATCAGCCGGACCGCGATCGAGCAGAGCCCGGTCCCGGTCCTGGTCGTCCCCCGAACATCCCAACAACACCACGAGATCCGACTCACGGACAGGACCGTGTCATGACTGCGCACCCCACCATCGAACAACTGGTCGGCCTCGAGGGACGGACCGCGGTGGTCACCGGCGCCGCCATGGGCATCGGCCTCGCCGTGGCCACCCGCCTGGCCGAGGCCGGCGCGGGTGTCGTCCTGGCCGACGTGGAGGCGGAGGCCGTGGCGGGCGCGGCCAAGGAACTCACGGACGCCGGACTGCGGGTCGCCGAGTTCTGCGGTGACGTGAGTGACCCGGGCGCGGCGCAGGAGATGGTCGCCACGGCCGTGCGGACGTTCGGCGGCCTCGACGTCCTGGTCAACAACGCCGGCATCTACCCGAACCTCTCGATGCTGGAGATCACCCCGGACCAGTTCGACCGGGTCCTCGCGGTCAACCTGCGTGGCGTGCACCTGGCCACCCAGGCCGCGGCCCGGCAGATGATCACCCAGGGCCGGGGTGGGCGGATCGTCAACGTGACGTCGATCGACGCGCTGCACCCGTCGTCGATCGGACTCGCCGCCTACGACGCGTCGAAGCACGGCGTGTGGGGCTACACGAAGAACACCGCGCTCGAGCTGGCGCCACACCGGATCTGGGTCAACGCCCTCGCTCCGGGCGGGGTCGCCACCCCCGGGGTGCAACAGTCCACGGCGGCGATGGGCGCCGTCGACCTCGAGCAGCTGATGGCGGCGTTCACGGCCCGCATCCCGATGGGCCGGCTCGGCGAGCCCGACGACATCGCGCGGGCGGCGCTGTTCCTGGCCAGCGACCTGTCCTCCTACGTCACCGGCGCCCAGCTGGTCGTCGACGGGGGCGTCCTGCTGCGCTGACGTCAGGCTGACGTCAGGCTGACGTCAGGCTGACATCAGGTGCAGCCCCCGACGACGGACTGCACCGAATCCTCCACCGCTGCCTCGGTATCCACGTCCTGCGCCTCGGGCCAGGGCTCGAACGCCGCGGCCAGGGCGGCACCGACGGCCGGTCCGGCGTCGGAGGCGTCCCCCCGACGCCGGGCCAGCCGGTCGCGGGCGGTCGCCGGGGAGGTCCGGCACCGGAACTGTTCCAGGCGCGAGGCCGTCGCGGTGGCGACGGCCTCCGCCTGCCACCGGTGCTCGCTCCTCCCCCACGTCGCGTCCAGCACCACCGATTCGCCGAGGCCGAGCAACTCCCCCGCGCGCGCGATCATCGTCGCGTACGTGGCGTCGGTGGCGGCCGGTGTGTACAGCCCCCGGCCGAGGGCCGCGCCGGCCGGACCCAGCGGGTCCAGGCCCGCCGACTCCTTCCGGATCCGGTCGGAGCGCAGGAGGACCGCCCCCATCCGGTCGGCCACACCGGCCGCCACGGTGGACTTGCCGGTCCCGGGCGCACCGCCCACCAGGACCATCCGCGGCTCGGCCCGCCGCAACCGTCGCAGCGCGAGATCCACGAGCTGCCGGGCGGTGTCGGCCGCCGCCGCGTCGCCCTGCGCCCAGCGCAGCGCCGCGACCTTGGCCCGCATCGTCGCCCGGTAGGCCACGTAGTGATCGCCGAGTCCGGCGGGGCCCGGGTCACCCGAGAACTCGCCGAACCAGCGCAGGAAGCGGACCGCGTGGCGCCCCGCCCCGAGGCGCTCCAGGTCCATGGCCAGGCACGCGGCGTCGTCCAGGGCGTCGAGCGCGCGCAGGGCCGGGTCGAACTCCAGGCAGTCCAGCACCCGCGGGCCGTCGTCGAGGCAGAAGATGTCGTCCGCCAGCAGGTCGCCGTGCCCGTCGCGGACGTGACCGTGCTCGATCCGCGACGTCAGCAGCCGGTGCCGGCCGGCCACGTAGCGCAGGGCCAGCTCCCGGACCTGCTCGAGCGGCTCGGGGTCGACCACCCGTCCGACGAAACCGTCGAGGGCGTCGAGGTTGTCGGTCCACCGCCGGCCCAGGGCCTCCGGGGTGCCCTGCGCGTCGATCGACCCCGACCGCCGCGCCGTGGCGTGGTGCGCGGCCAGCAACCGGGCCACCACGCGCAGGCCGTCGTCGACGTCCTCGCCCGCGGCGATCAGCGCGGACAGCCGCCGGTCGCCGGGCATCCGCCGCATCACCACGGCCCACTCACACGCGTCCGGTGACGACGTCCCGTCGGGACGCTGGGTGAGCCGGACGTCGGCGACGCCGAGGTACACGTCGGGGGCGAAGCGGCGGTTGAGCGTCACCTCGTCACGACAGGCCCGCTCGCGGGCGGCCCCCGTACGCCAGTCGACGAAGCCGAGATCGAGCGCCTTCTTCACCTTGACGGCGAGATCGCCGGTGAAGAAGACGGTAGCGCAATGGGTTTCGACGACCCCGCTGGAGCGGGCCACGTCTGCGCGGAGCGCGGGCACGGGCATGGGCACGGGCATGGGAGACCTCCTCGCGACCCAGGTCATCACCCCGGACGGCACGGCGGCACGGGCCGTAGGTCCCGGGAAGGTCCCGAGTGCCTCGGGCCGGTCGTCGGGACGAACTGCCCTGGGCCGCGCACCGGCCGCAGTGAAGGGTGGAAGGCACGACCACGAAAGGACAGGCGATGCGCGCGCAGAGCACCGGTGAGGCACCCGACCGGGTCGTCGTGGCCTTCGACGCCGGATGGCAACCCGAGAAACTGCTGACGCTGGCCGCCGCCGAGGCGTTGCGGCGCCGCCAGGCCCTGTCGATCGTCACGCTCGTCCACACCCCGGCCGACGACGCGCCGACGCCGACGGACGAGAACCGGTGGACCGGGCCGGGCGCCGTGAGCATCCGCCTCGCCCGCATCGGCGACGACCTCGCCCAACACTTCCCGACGCTGCCGGTCGCGACGCACTGCCTGGACTACCGCGACGTCGCGCCGGGCCAGCCCGTCCTGTCCCGGGCGAGTCTGCTCGTGATCGGAGCCCGAGATCTGCACGGGCACCTCGCGTTCGCCCCCGACTCCGCGAGCAACCGGTTCCTCGCCGCGATGGGCTGCCCGGTCCTGACGCTGACCGAGGCGGCCCTCGCACGCGAGCCCCGGCTCGGCGTGGGCCAGATCGTGGCCGCCCTCTCGGGTGAGGCCTCGGACAGCGGCGTCGGGGAGATCGCCGCCCGTGAGGCGCTGCGCCGCGACGACGGGCTGCACGTCGTGCACAGCCTGGCGGATTCGGACGAGCCGCTCGGGCGCGCGGCCGTGCGCGGTCTGGACGCCGTGGCCGCCTCGATCCCCGCCCTTCCCGCGCAGACCGAGTCGGGTGGCGTCGTCGACATCACCCTGACCCGGGAGCCGGCGGTCGGGTGCCTCCTGCGGGCCTCGCGCACCGCGCATCTGATCGTGCTCGGCAGCCGGGCCGGATCCCTGACCGGGGCCGTCATGGGATCGGTCAGCCGGACCGTCGTCGCCTCGGCCCAGTGCCCGGTCCTCGTCGTGCGTGCCGAGGACGCGCTCCTGCAGGAGCAGGCGCTGACCCGGTCCATCCGCCGGTCGCCCCGACCGGCGGCCTCCACCCCGACCCGTTGAGGGGCCGGGCCCGACCCAGGGAGACATGATGAAGGCAGCCGTGGTCACCGATTTCGGCGAACCCCTGCACGTGCGAGAGATCCCGCGCCCGGAACCCGGCCCCGGCCAGGTCCTCGTGCGGATGGAGGCGTCCGGGCTGTGTCACACCGACATCCACGCCGCCCGTGGCGACTGGCCCGTGAAGCCCTCCCTCCCCTTCACCCCCGGCCACGAGGGCATCGGCACCGTGGTCGAACTCGGCTCCGGGGTCACCACCCGCCGTCCGGGCGACCGCGTGGCGATCGCCTGGCTGGGGCACGCCTGCGGCCACTGCGACTACTGCGTCAGCGGCTGGGAGACCCTGTGCCTGCAGCAGCGCAACAGCGGCTACTCCGTGGACGGCGCGCTCGCCGAGTACGCCGTCGCGGACGCCGACTACGTCGTGCCCGTCCCCGACGCCCTCTCGTCGCTGGACGCCGCCCCGCTCACGTGCGCCGGCGTCACCACCTACAAGGCCGTGAAGGTCGCCGACATCCGCCCGGCCGAACGGGTCGCCGTGTTCGGGATCGGCGGGCTGGGCCACCTCGCGCTGCAGTACGCACGGTTGCGCGGGGCGCTGGTGACCGCCGTCGACGTCGTAGACGAGAAGCTCGAACTCGCCAGGGATCTCGGTGCGGACGACGTCGTGAACGCGGCCGCGACCGACGCGGTCGAGGCGCTCCAGGCGCAGGGCGGGGTGGACGTCGCCATCGCGCTGGCGGCCGCACCCGAGTCGTTCGAGCAGGCCTTCCGGTCCCTGCGCCGCGGCGGCCGGCTCGTCTGCGTCGGCCTGCCGGCCGGCGGCACGATGGAGATCCCGATCTTCGACACGGTGCTGAAGGGGATCAGCATCATCGGCTCCATCGTCGGCACCCGGCAGGACCTGGCCGAGGTCTTCGCGCTGCACGCCGCAGGCCGCACGTCGGTCCTGTCCGAGCACCGCAAGCTCGACGACGTCAACGACTGCATCGCCGAGGTGCTGGCCGGCCACGTCCCGGCCCGCGTCGTGTTCGAGTTCTGAACGGTTCTGAAGGGCTCTGAAGGGTTCTGAACGGCTCTGAAGGTGGGCGTGATGGGAAACATGAACTGGTGGAACGACATGCCGATGCACGACGACGGCGCCGGGATCGGGCTCTGGCTGCTGCTCCTTCTCGTGGCCGGAGCCGTCATCTGGTACTGGCTGACCCCGCACCCCGGCCGTGCCCCCGGCCGGGCCCCCGGCCGCGATGCCGAGCAGGTGCTGCGGGACCGGTTCGCCCGCGGTGAGATCGACGCCGAGGAGTACCGGTCCCGGCTGCGCACCCTGCGTGACGGCACGGCCCCGCAGGACGACCCCGGTCAGGTCCGGGGACACCCCTGATGGACGGATCCCGCCTGTCGGAGGGCATCGAGGCGCTGCTGGCCGACGGGCGGGTGACCCGGATCCGGCCCGTGCGGCCCGGCGACGAACCGGCACTCGCCCGGCTGCACGAGGCCGCCTCGGACGCCAGCCTGCGCACCCGGTTCTTCACCCTCGGGCGGTCCGGAGCCCGCCGGTACGCCGAGCACCTCGCCCGCAGCAGCGACCATCTCGCCCTGGTGGCGGTGACGGACGACGAGATCATCGGTGTGGGGTCGGCCGAACTCCCGCGCGAGGTGGGCGACGAGAAGCCGACCGGTCCCACCACGGCCGAGGTGGCGCTGCTGGTGGCCGAGCCCTGGCAGGGACACGGGGTCGGCACCCTCTTGCTCGAACACCTGGCCGCGGCCGGGCGGGCGGCCGGGATCACCGCGTTCACGGCCGACCTGTTGTCCGACAACGCGGCGATGCTCGACGTCTTCCGCGGCGTCGGACTGGACCTCCACGACGCGGGGACGACGGCCGGCGTCCGGTCCCTGACCGTGAACCTGGGGCGCACCGAGCTGTCCGACGCGTTCCTGCGCGAACGCGAGCAGATCGCCGAGCAACTGTCGATGGCCTCGGTGCTGGCGCCCGACAGCGTGGCCGTGGTCGGCGTCGGGCGTCACGGCCACGGGGTGGGCAAGGCGGTCCTCGCCAACCTCGTGGACGGCGGCTTCCCCGGCCCCGTGGCCGCCGTGAACCAGCACCTGTCCCGCGGGTCGACGCTCGACGGCGTGCCGGTGTTCCGATCGCTGTCCGAGATCCCCTGGCCCCTCGACCTGGTCGTCGTCGCGGTGCCCGCCTCCCAGGCCGCCGCTGTGCTGGAGGACGCCGGTCGGGCGGGGGCCGGCGCGGCCGTCGTCCTGTCGTCGGGTTTCGAGCGATCGGCCGCGCGGGGCCTGGCCACCCTCGCCCACCGGTACGGCATGCGTCTGGTGGGGCCGAACTGCCTCGGGGTACTGAACAGCGATCCCGACGTGCGGCTGAACGCCACATTCGACTCGTTGCCGCTGACGCCCGAGGTCGCGTCCGGCGTCGCGTTGGCCTCGCAGTCGGGCGGGCTGGGCATCGCCGTTCTCGACGCCGCCGCCCGGCGGCACCTGCCGGTGGCGGCGTTCGTGTCACTCGGCGACAAGGTCGATGTGAGCGGCAACGACCTCCTGCTGGCCTGGCGGCACGACCCGCACGTGCGGGTCGTCGGGCTCTACCTGGAGTCCATCGGCAACCCGCGGCGGTTCCGGCGGATCGCGGCGCAGACGGCGGCCGCGACCCCGGTCGTGGCCCTGCGCAGCGGCCGCACAGCGGCGGGCGCGCGGGCCACCGCGTCGCACACGGCCGCCGTCGCCCGGCCGGACGCGGTGGCCGCCGCCCTGCTGCGCGACAGTGGCGTCATCGCGGCCGACACGAGCGAGCAACTGCTCGACGTGCTGCATCTCCTGACCCGGCAGCCCCTGCCCGCCGGCACCCGGGTCGCGGTACTCGGCAACGCCGGTGGGCCGGGTGCGCTCGCCGCCGACGCGGTCGTGCGGGCCGGCGGCACCGTTCCCGTCCTCGACGACCGGACGGGCGCCGAACTGCACCGCGCCGTCCCGGACGCCCCGGCCGTCGACAACCCGCTGGACCTGGGCGCGGGAGCCGACGCCGACGGCTACCGGCACGCCCTGCGGGCGGTCTACGCATCGGGTCAGGTCGACGCCGTGCTCGCCGTGCACGCCACGGTCCGGACCCGGCCCGCCGGAGGAGTGGTCGCGGCCGTGGAGGCGGAGGCCGCCCGGCCGGGTGCGCTGCCGACGGCGGCCGTCCTGATCGGTTCACCGGCGCCCGTCGACTCGTGCGTGCCGTGGTTCGAGTTCCCGGAGGGGGCTGCCCTCGCGCTGGTGCGGGCCGGGGACGCCGGTCGGTGGCGGGCCCGGGACCACGCGCCGCTGTCGGACGTTCCGGACGACGGCCGCCCGGGCCTCGACACGGCCGGGCTGCGCCGGTGGGTCACCACGTGCGCCCGGAACGACGAGGGGCGCGTCGCAGCCGGCGACGCCCTCGGGCTGCTGGACCTGATCGGTGTGCCCCACGCCCGGACCGACGTGGTCACCGGCCCGGTCGAGGCCGCGCGCCTGGCCCGGCGATGGGCGGTGCCGGTCGTGGTGAAGTCCGGCACGGGTGGACCGGGGCACCGCACGGGGGCCGGTGGGGTCGTGCTCGACGTCCCGGACCCGGACGCGGCCGCCGCGGCGTGCCGGGAGGTGATGGCCGCGACCGGGTGCACGGACGTCCTGGTCCAGGAGCGGCGCGCCGGTGGGTTCGAGCTCCTGGTCGGGGTGTCCGCACCGGCGGGCGGACTACCCGTCGTGGTGGTGGGGGCCGGAGGCGTCCAGGAGAGCCTGCTCGCCGACCACGCCATGCGCTCGCTGCCGCTGGAACGCGGGACGGCGGCCCGGATGCTGGCCGAACTCCGTCTCGCGCCGGTGTTCTCGGGCTTCCGCGGAACTCCCCCGCTCGACCGGGCGGCCGTCGTCTCCGTGCTCGAGCGGATCTCCCGGCTGGCGGACGTCGTGCCGGAGATCTGCGAGCTGGACCTGAACCCGCTCATCGTGACGCCCGCCGGCGTGGTCGCCGTCGACGTGAAGGTCCGCCTGCTCACGCCCGGGCAGCACCGCACCCCGGACTCGGTGGTCGACGTGTGGTCCCGCGCCCTGGACCAGCCGACCTGAGAGCCCGCTCAGGCTGCGGCATCTGCACCGGAGGGCAGAACATTCAAGGCATCGGAGCGCACGGCCATCGGCTCCGTCTCGTGCCACACCTCCGAGTCTCCCGCGGGCTCCAGCACAGCCTCCTCCAGGACGGACGCAAAGGGCGACCGTTCTCGCAGGACGAGAGCGGTCGGGTCCAGACCCACGACGACGACCCTCGTCCCGAGCCTTTCCATCGTCGAGACGGCTCGGTCGAGCTCCCAGACCGACGCGGCGCAGAGATGGTCGACGCCGCGCAGATCGATGACCAACGGGCGGTCGGGAGCCGCACGGTGAGCGCCGTTCATTCCTTCCCGCACCAGCCCCATGCCGTCTCGTCCGGCCGTGCCGAAGACCGCGACCCGCATGTGGTCGGGCGCCGAGAGGCATACGCATTCGAGCCAGGACATGATCTTGTCTCCTTCTCCGGGACTGTCCTTCACCTCCACTCGACCAAACGACCCGGGCGCGGCCCAGGGCTGTTGGTCCTCACCGGACCGAGATCCCCCGCCGGTCGAAGGCGGTCGTCAAAGTCCCTGCCCGATAGGGACCTTCTGCCCTCGGCACGGGCTGTGCCGGCGCCTAGCGTCGAAGCCCGGACCACCGGACCGTCGAACTCGGGGAGAAGTGATGTCGGACGTCGAGCAGCCGCCACCCAGCGCGGCGCAGCCAGCACCGGTTCACCCGCTACGTCTCACGGGTCGGCTCGAGCAGCCACTCAGCCGCGGCCTCTGGCTCGTGAAATGGCTCTTGCTGATACCGCATCTCGTGATCCTGGCGTTTCTCTGGGTCGGCTTCGCGGTGGTCACCGTCGTCGCGTTCTTCGCGATCCTGTTCACGGGCCGGTACCCCCACACCCTCTTCGGTTTCAACCGGGGCGTGTTGCGGTGGAGCTGGCGGGTGTCGTACTACGGCTACTCCGCACTGGGCACCGATCGGTACCCGCCGTTCATCCTGGCCGACGTGCCGGACTACCCGGCCCGGCTCGAGCTGGAGTACCCGGCGCACCTGTCGCGTGGGCTCGTACTCGTCAAGTGGTGGCTGCTGGCCCTGCCTCATTACCTGCTGCTCGCCGCGATCAGCGGCGGCCTGGCCGTGGCCGCCGACCGCGACGGCCGATCGGTCACCGGCGGCGTGAGCCTGCTCGGCGTGACCGTGGCCATCGTGGGCGTCTCGCTGCTGTTCCGCGCCGGCCGTTACCCGCACGGCCTGTTCGACCTCCTCATGGGCGTGAACCGCTGGAGCACCCGGGTCTTCGTGTACGCCACCCTCATGTCGGACACCTACCCGCCCTTCCGACTGGACCAGGGCGGTGAGGAGCCCGGCGTCCCCGGCGCCCCGCCGGCGCCGAGCGGAGGGGACTCGACCGCCGCGCGACCGACGTCGGCCACGGGACACGTCGTGGCGCTGGTCCTCGGGGTCCTCCTGGTGCTCCCGGGGCTGGCCGTGGCCGGCGTCGGCGGGGCCGGACTGTGGCTCGACACCCAGCGGGACGACGCCGGTTTCGTGAGCACCGACACCACCTCCGTCGCCCGCCCGGCCCCCGTGGTGACGGTGGAGGGGGTACACCTAGACATCGATCGCGCGGCCGCCACCTGGCTGGACGAGAACGACCTGGGTCAGGTGCGGATCCGGATCGAGGACCGCTCCCCGCAGGCCCTGTTCGTCGGCATCGCGCCGCAGGCCGCCGTCGACGGGTGGCTCGCCGGCCGGGCGCATGACGAGATCACCGACTTCCGTTCCGGCTCATTGCGTTACGAGCGGCACGCCGGTCTGACCCCCGTGGCGGCACCCACGGCCCAGAGCTTCTGGAGCGCGTCGGTGACCGGGACCGGATCGCAGCAGCTGACCTGGCGCCCACGCACGGGCGACTGGACGCTGGTCATCGCCACGGCCGACGGCACGGGAGCCGTGAACGCCCGCGCGGCGGTGGGCGCCAAAATCCCGTCGTTGACCGGCGTCTCCTCCGGGCTCCTGGCCGGCGGGCTGATCGTCCTGCTTCTCGGTGTCGCCCTGATCGCCTGGGGCGCAGCCGGTATCGGGCGCGGCCACGCCGACGCGCAGCCGGCGCCGCCGTCCCCCACCCCGTCGTCCCCGGCCGCGGCCCGGCAGGAATCGATCGGGGTCGGCCCGTGAGCGCCGACCGGACCGTGCAGGCCGTCGACCCGGTCGACGCGGTCGCGATGGGCGTCGAGACCGACCTACCGACCGACGTGCCCCTGCTGTGCCGCGGACTCGGCAAGCGGTACGGCAGCATGCAGGCCCTCGACGGACTCGACCTGCGGATCGGGCCCGGCGACGTGGTCGGGTACCTCGGACCCAACGGGTCGGGGAAGACGACCACGCTGCGACTGCTCACCGGCGCCCTGAGGCCGTCGGAGGGCAGTGCCAGCCTCTTCGGGCACGACTGCTGGTCCGACCGCCGTCGCGCGCACGAACGACTCGGTTACGTGCCGTCGGAGCCGGACTACGACCCCCGCCTGACCGGGGCCGAACTGCTGAGCCTGTCCGGGCGCCTGCGCGGTCGGGACCGGGCCGCCGACCGCGAGGCCCGGAAACGGACCGTCCAGAGGCTCGGCATCGACACCGGGCGCCGGGTGGGCGAACTCTCCCGCGGCAACCGGCAGAAGCTCGCACTCGCCCTGGCCCTGTGGCACCGCCCCGACGTCCTGCTGCTCGACGAACCGAGCACCGGACTGGACCCTCTCGCGCAGGACGTGATGCACGACCTCGTGACCGGCGCCGCGGACGACGGCGCAGCGGTGCTGTTCTCGTCCCACGTGCTGAGCGAGGTCCAGCAGCTGGCCCGGCGCGTCGTGCTGCTCCATCACGGTCGCGTGATCGACCGGGCCGACATGGCGGAGCTGTGGCGTCGGACCCCGCACCGGCTGAAGGCGATCGTGGCGACCGCGGCGCAGGCCGTCGACCTGGCCGAGGCGCTGGGCCACACGCCCGGGGTGGGAGCCGTGGAGGTCGAGGACCGGACGGTGCGGTGCCGGTTCTCCAGCACGGTGATGAACGACGTGGTCCACACCCTGGCGGCGCGGCCGGTGCTGGACCTGAGCGTCGAGGACACGAGCCTCGACGAGTGGTTCGACGACGCGCTCGACGGTTTCACCCGGGCGCGGGCGCACGGCGGAGGTGGACGATGAGCACCCTGAGTCTGGACCCGGCGCACGGCCTCGCCCGGCTCAACGTCCGGCTGCACCTGCGCGGCCTGGTCCTGTGGGGGCTCGCGCTGGCCGCCCTCGACGTGCTGTACGCCGCACTTTGGCCGTCGATCAGCGGGAACTCTTCCTACGCAGACATTCTCGATCAGATGCCGAAGGCCTATCGGTCGATCATCGATGCCTCCGGCGGGATCGACCTGACGACAGCGGCCGGCTACCTGCAGGCCGAGACGTTCGCCCTGACCGCCCCGCTCCTCCTGATCGTCCAGGCGGTGGCCCTCGGGACCGGCCTGACCGTGGGCTGGGAACGTGGAACCCGGTTGGAGACCCTGCTGGCGGGGCCGCTCGGGCGGACCCGGTGGTACCTCGTGCAGGTGGCGACGGTCGTCGTGGGCACCGCCGGGCTGTGCGCCGCCACCCTCACGGTCCTGCTGGTCGTCCGGGACCCGTTCGAACTCGACGTCCCCGTAGGCCATCTCGTCGCGGCGTGCGTCCAGCTCGGCGCGCTGGCCACGTTCTTCGGTGCCCTCGCGATCGCCGCGGGCGCGGCGACGGGCCAGGCCGGCGCGGCCCGGGCGGTGTGCGGCGTGGTGGCCGTCCTGGGCTACCTGGTGAACGTCCTGGCCCCGATGGCCGACGCCCTCGAGCCGCTGCGCCCGCTGTCCCCGTTCCACTGGTACGCGCGTTCCCCGGCGGTCGTCAACGGCCTCGACTGGGCCGGGGCCGGGGTGCTCCTGGGCGCGGCGGCCGTTCTCGTCGCCGCGGGGGCGATCGTGCTGGAGCGTCGCGATCTTCACTCGTGAATCAGTGCGCCAGAGGGCATCAGAGGACTTGGAGGACACCATGGAGACCGGACCCACAAGCCACCAGGCACCGGTCGTCGTCGGCTACGGCGGGGTCGGGCCCGCCGACGCAGCCGTACGCTGGGCCGCGCGCGAGGCACGCAGCCGCGGGACGTGGCTGAAGATCCTGCACGCCGTGGAGTACGCGCTGGTGCCGGGGCCGCTCGGCTCGGTGCCCTACCGCGCCGACGTCTTCGAGCACACCACGTCGAAGGTGCTCGGCGAGGCCCGCCTGCTGGCCGCCGGCGCCGCGCCCGACGTCCAGTTCCACACCGAGGCGGTGAGCGAGGCGACGGTGCCCGCGTTGGTCGAAGCATCCCGCGAGGCGGAGCTTCTCGTGCTGGGGACCCACGGGTACGGCGAGCTCGGCGCCCTGGCGCTCGGCTCCACCGTCTACCCCGTGACGTCGCACGCCGCCTGCCCCGTGGTCGTCGTGCGCGGTGACTCGGAGCGGCGGCCGGGCCTCGACGGCCCGGTCATGGTCGCCGTGGACGGATCGCCGGGGGCCCTCGTGGCGCTCCGCTTCGCCGCGGAGGCCGCGCTCCGCGCGGGAGCCAGCCTCACCGTGATGACCGTGTACCCGATGCCCCGCTATCCCGGCTGGACCGACTCGCTGTTCGACGCCGAGTCCCCGTGGATCTTCGACGAGGGCGTCCGCAAGGAGGCGCAGGAACTCGTCCGGCGGGCCGCCGACACCGCACGCGCCGAGCACCCCGACCTGACCGTCGGCGAGATGGTGGCGTGCGGCCACTCGGGCGCCACGATCGCGCACTGCGCGCAGGGTTTCGGCCTCCTGGTCGTCGGGACCCGCGGGCACGGGACGTTCAGCGGGCTGATCCTCGGCTCGGTGAGCCACTCCCTTCTGCACCGGGCGCCCTGCCCGGTGGCCGTCGTCCGCTGAACCGTGCCGGAGGTGGAGATGCACGAGGTCGAACACCTGGGGACGGCGGAGTGCTGGCGACTCGTGCGCGAGGCCCCCTACGGGCGGCTCGTGCTGTGGGTCGACGAGCGTCCCCACGTCCTGCCCGTCAACCATGTCGTCGACCACGGCTCCCTGGTGTTCCGTACGGCACCGGACTCCCTGGTCGCGGCGGCCACGGCCGCGGGCGTCGTCGCGTTCCAGGTGGACGGCTACACCCGCGACGTGGACCGGGCGTGGAGCGTGACCGTCAAGGGACGCTGCATTCAGGTCCGCAATCTGCACGAACTGGTCGCCGGCGCCGGGCTGCCGATCTTCCCGTGGCAGGCCGGCCCCAAGAACCTGCTGATCCGGCTCGAGCCGGACGAGGTCCACGGCCGCCGGTTCACCCGCGCCGCCCCCACGGCCTCGGCGTCGCCCCTGCACAGGACGTGGCCGAGCGGACTGGAGTAGGACGCCGCACCGGCGGCGGCCCCGGGTGCGCGCCCGGATGCCGCCGCCGTCCCCTCCGCGTGGCCGCTCGGGAGCCCGTCCGCTCAGGAGTCCGTCAGAGCCACCTGCGCCGACCGGGCGTGCGCCTTCTCGGTCGCGGCCCCGGGGTGGCTGGGCACGACGACCACCGGGCACACGGCGTGCCGTGCGCAGTACTGGCCGACCGAGCCCAGCATCACCGCGCGGAAAGGCCCCAGACCCCGGCTGCCGACCACCAGCAACCGCGCGTTGCGCGCTGCCTGGACCAGCAGAACCCCGGCGTCGCCGCGCATCAGCCGGGCGGAGATCTCCGTCTCCGGTCGGCCGGCCCGGACCCGGGCCACGGCGGCGTCCTGCCGTTCCCGGGCCTCCGCCTCCAGACCGTCGAGGCTGACCGCGCCCTCCAGGACGGTCAGAGGTGACAGCTCGGCCGGCACCTCCCAGGTGGTGATCACCTCCACCGTGTCACCGGTGCGAGCCGCCTCGTCGAGGGCGAATCGCAGGGCGTCGTCGCCGTGCTCGCCGCCGTCCAGGCCGACGACGATGATCCCCGGCGTCGCACCGCTTCTGGTCGTACTCATCATCTCTCCTCGGGGTGGGTCGACCGCGCCCTCAGGCGCGGGTGTGGAAGGTGCGCGAGACGACGTCCCGCTGCTGCTCGGGGGTGAGCTTCACGAAGTTCACGGCGTAGCCCGACACCCGGATGGTCAGGTCCGGGTACCGCTCGGGATGGGACATGGCGTCCAGCAACGTCTCCCGGCGCAGGACGTTCACGTTGAGGTGGAAGCCGCGGAACCGGACGAACTCGTCGAGGATGTTCACCAGGTTGTCCACGCGCTCCTCCGGCGTGCGGCCCAGCGCGGTCGGCACCACGGAGGTCGTCAGGGAGATGCCGTCGCGGGCGTCGTCGTAGTCGATCGCGGCGACGCTGCGGGCCGCCGGGATCAACCCGTGGGTGTCGCGCCCGTTCATCGGGTTGGCCCCCGGCGCGAAGGGTTCGCCCGCCCGGCGGCCGTCGGGGGTGTTGCCCGTCGCGTTCCCGTACACCACGTTCGACGTGATGGTCAGGACGGACAGGGTGGGCTCGGCGTCCCGGTAGGTGGGCTGCCGGCGCAGCCGGGTGACGAACTCGTGCACGAGCCGGGCGGCGAGCTCGTCGACTTCCGGGTCGTCGTTGCCGAACGTCGGGAACGCGCCGTCCACCTCGTAGTCGACGACCAGCCCCGTGGCGTCCCGCACCGGCCGGACCCGGGCCGACCGGATTGCCGACAGCGAGTCGACGACGACCGACAACCCCGCGATCCCGCAGGCCATCGTCCGCTCCACGGGGTGGTCGTGCAGGGCCATCTGGATGCGCTCGTAGGCGTACTTGTCGTGCATCTGGTGGATGACGTTCAGCGCCTCGACGTAGGTCTCGGCCAGCCAGTCGAGCATCGGCAGCAGGCGGTCGACGACCTCGTCGTACTCGAGGACCTCCCCCGTGACCGGCGGCGCCGCGGGCCCGACCTGCTCGCCGGTCAGCTCGTCACGGCCCCCGTTGATCGCGTAGAGCAACGCCTTCGCGAGGTTGGCCCGCGCCCCGAAGAACTGCATGCTGCGGCCCACCGGGGTGGCGGAGACGCAGCACGCGATGGCGGTGTCGTCGCCGTAGCGCGGGCGCAGGAGTTCGTCGCTGATGTACTGGATCGCGCTGGTGTCGATCGAGACCCGGGCGCAGAAGCGCCGGAAGGGGGCCGGCAGGTCGGGAGACCACAGCACCGTGAGGTTGGGCTCGGGCGCGGGGCCGAGGTTGTAGAGCGTCTGCAGGAACCGGTACGAACTGCGCGTCACCAACGGCGTGCCGTCCAGCGCGAGGCCACCGATGCTCTCGGTCACCCACGTCGGGTCTCCGGAGAACAGCGCGTCGTACTCGGGGGTGCGCAGGAACCGGACCATCCGCAGCTTCAGCACGAGGTCGTCGACCAGCTCCTGGGCCCGCTCCTCGGTGATCCGGCCCGCGTCGAGATCCCGCTGCAGGTAGACGTCGAGGAAGGTCGACGTCCGCCCCAGCGACATGGCGGCGCCGTTCTGCTCCTTCACCGCCGCCAGGTAGGCCAGGTACAGCCACTGGACGGCCTCCTGAGCGGTGGCGGCCGGGCGGCGCACGTCGAACCCGTACTCAGCCGCCATCTCGACCAGTTCGTCGAGGGCGCGGACCTGTTCGGCGAGCTCCTCCCGATCACGCACGACGTCCGGCGTGGACGCCTGCTCGTCGAGGGCCCGGCGCTCGGCCGCCTTCGCCGCCCGCAGCGCGTCGACACCGTACAGCGCCACCCGGCGGTAGTCGCCGATGATGCGCCCGCGGCCGTAGGCGTCAGGGAGACCGGTGAGGATGCCGGACCGGCGGGCGGCCCGGATCCGCGGCGTGTAGGCGTCGAAGACACCGTCGTTGTGGGTCTTGCGGTACCGGGTGAAGATCTCGACCACCCGGGGGTCCGGCTCGAAACCATATGCTCGCAGAGACGTTTCGACCATACGCAGGCCTCCACGCGGCATGATCGCCCGTTGCAACGGGGCGTCGGTCTGCAAGCCGACGATCAACTCGTCCCCGCGCAGCAGGTACCCCGGCCGGTGCGAGGTGATACTCGAGGGCGTCGCGGTGTCGACGTCGAGGACGCCGTGTTCCTGCTCGTCCGCCCGCAGGCGCCGGTAGGCGTCGTGGACCCGTTCGGTGCGCTTCGTGGGCCCTACGAGGAACGTGGGCTCACCCGTGTACGGCGTGACGTTGCGCCGGATGAAGTCGGCCACGTCGATGCCGTCGCACCACGGTCCGGGGCGGAAGCCGGCCCACCCTGCGTCGCCGGTCCCGGGCCACTCGGGCGCCGGTCCGGGACCCGGCCGGCTCGCGACGGCGGTCATGACTGGGCCGCCGCTTCCGCCTCAGGCGCCTCAGGCGCCTCAGCCGTCTCGAGCGGTTCGGTCTCGGTGCCGAGCCGCGGTTCGTCCAGCACGTCGGCGTAGATCTCGACGAGGTCCAGCAACCGGTTGGTGTAACCCCACTCGTTGTCGTACCAACCGAAGACCTTGACCAAGTCCCCGTCGACCTGGGTCAGGGCGCTGTCGACGATGCACGAGACGCTGTCCCCGATCACGTCCCGGGAGACCAGGGGGTCGTGGCTGCAGCGCAGGATCCCCGACAGCCTCAGGTGCGCCGCCTGCTCGAACGCCTCGTTCACCTCGCGTACCGACACGTCTCGTTCGAGCTGCACGGTCAGGTCGGTGATCGACCCGTTCTCGACCGGCACCCGGACGGCGACGCCGCCCAGCCGACCGGCGAGGGCCGGGATCACCTCCCCGACCGCCTTCGCCGCGCCCGTGCTGGTCGGGATCATGTTCACGGCGGCGGACCGGGCGCGGCGCGGGTCCTTGTGCGGGCCGTCGAGCAGGGACTGGTCGTTCGTGTAGGCGTGCACGGTGGTCAGGAACCCGTGCCGGACACCGAACCCCCGGTGCAGCACGTCGATCATGGGGGCCACGCAGTTGGTCGTACACGACGCCGCCGAGACGATCTCGCAGCGCGGGTCGACACCCAGGTCGTCGCTCACCCCGAGCACGACGGTGGCATCGACCCCCTTGCCGGGGGCGGAGATCAGCACCTTGTCGGCACCGGCCTGCAGGTGCGCGGCGGCCGCCGCTCGGGTGCGGAACCGCCCGGTGGACTCGATCACCAGGTCGACGTCCAGCTCCGTCCACGGCAGGCGGGCGGGGTCGCGTTCGGCGGAGACCGGGATGCGGTGCCCGGCCACCGACAGACCGCCGTCGACGACGTCCACCTCGGCGGGCGGCCGCCCGAAGGTCGAGTCCCACCGCAGCAGTTCGGCCAGAGCCGGTACCGGCCACAGGTCGTTGACGGCCACGATCTCGACGCCGTCCTCCAGCAGTCCGCGGTGGAGACCGGCCCGCAGGACGTTGCGACCGATGCGCCCGAACCCGTTGATCGCCACTCGGTAGGTCATGAGCTCCGCCCTCCGGCCGTCGTCCTACCGGGAGCCTCCCCGCCGCAGTGGCGGCCGACCAGGGACCAAGGGCCCGGGTTCGCGGGCCTCCCGCCGATCAGCCGTCGGTCACCAGCACCGCCGCGCCGGCGTAGGCCCCGGCGTCCAGGTCGCGCAGCGTCTCGGCCGCCGCGGACATCGGGCGGGTGAGGACTCTCGGCCGGACGTCGAGCGCGGCGGCGAGCCGTAGGAACTCCTCGCCGTCGGCGCGGGTGTTCGCCGTCACGCTGCGGACCTCCTTCTCGTAGAAGAGCTCCCGCTCGTAGTTGAGGACCGGTACGTCGCTGAGGTGGATGCCGGCCAGGCTCAGGACGCCGCCGCGGTCCAGCGCCCGCAACGCCACCGGCACGAGTTCCCCGGCCGGCGCGAACACGATCGCGCTGTCGAGCGGTTCCGGCGGGACGGCGTACGCGTCGCCCGCGGAGGCCGCACCGAGCTGGAGGGCCAGTTCGCGCGCGGCGCCGCCCCGGGTGCACACGTGCACGGTCGCCCCCTGGGCGAGCGCCACCTGGGCCACGACGTGCGCCGAGGCACCGAACCCGTAGATGCCCAACCGCCCGCCCGGCGGGAGCTCGGCGCGTTTCAGGGCCCGGTAGCCCACGATGCCGGCACACAGCAGCGGGGCGGCGGTCACGTCGTCCAGCTCCGCCGGGAGCCGATAGGCGAAGGCCTCGGGCACGACTGCGTACTCGCCGAAACCCCCGTCGGCGTCCCAACCGGTGAACACAGCTGCCGCACAGAGGTTCTCGCGCCCGCTCCGGCACCAGCGGCACCGGCCGCAGGTGCCGCGCAACCAGGCGATGCCGAGCCGGTCACCCATCGCGAACCGCGTGGCCCCCGGCCCCACCGCGTCGACGATCCCGACCACCTCGTGACCGGGGACCGTGCGTGGCCGGCGCGGTGCGAGATCGCCCTGGACGAGGTGCAGATCGGTGCGGCAGACACCGCAGGCCAGTACCCGTACCCTTACCTCGCCCGGGCCGGGAGCCGGCTCCGGCAGGTCCACCGGCTCCAGAGCCTCGACCCCGCCGGCCCGGGCCGCGCCGGGGCGCGACCTGTCCACCACCCATGCCTTCATGTCTCGAGTCTCACCCGCGCGCCGACCGGCGGCCAGGCGCCGGCGGTACCGGGCGCCCGGGTCTTTGGTCCCCTGGGGGAGGACACCATGCCCCTGGTGCGTCGCCGGGCCCGCCCCGAGCGTTGACTCACGCTTTCGGCCGCGACCGCGGGCATCCCCGGAGGTGTGGAGGCGAGGTGCGCGATGACCGCGTCTGACGACATCGGCTTCGAGGCCCGTCTGGCCGTCAGCCAGGAACTGCTGGCGGCGGCCTTCGAGCAGTCGCCGACGGGGATGGTCCTGCTGCGCCAGGACGGCGGCCCACCCGTCGTCGTCCAGGCCAACGCGGCGCTGGAGTCGACGCTCGGGCGGCCCGTGCAGAGCCTGCCGTCCGAGGACCTGCGACGGTTGGCGGGGTCGTTGAAAGACCCGTTCCCGTACCGGCATCCGGATGGGCGCGTCCGCTGGCTGCGGACCTGGCACGCTGTGTTGGACGTGCCCCGGGACACGGGCCGCGACGTCCTCGTCCTCGTCCACGTCCTGGACGCGACGGCCGACCACGAGGCCCAGCGCATGCGCGGGCAACGCGCCGCCACCGCGGAGTCGGCGGCCCGGCTGGCCACCAGTGTGCTGTCGGGCGGGGACACCGCCGAGGTCTACCGGACCCTGGTCGACGATGTGGCGGCCACGTTCGAGGCGGTGGACGTCTTCGTGGGGCTGCCCGTGCCCGACGACGGTCTGCTCGTGCCGCTCGCGGTGGCCGGCCCGTGGTCGGCCGGGTCGGGTTCGCGACACGTCGGCCACGACCGGGTCCGGCGGCTGTTGGACGCGGACCGGTTGCGCGAGCAGGAACTGATGGACTTCGCATCCAGGCGGCCGCCGGCCGAGACCGTCGCGGTGTGGCTCAGCGAGCATCCGCGCACGCACGGAGTGCTGCTGGTGACGCGCGAGGTCGCGCAGCCTCTGGCCACGGACGAGGTGGACGTCCTGTCGGGACTGGCCCGGCAGGCGGGACTCGCGGTGGAACTGGGTGACGCGCTGGTCGACCAGGAGCAACTCGCGGTGCTGCAGGAGCGGCACCGCATCGCCCGGGACCTGAACGACACCGTGATGCAGGACCTGATCGCCCTGAGCTACGAGCTGTCGGCGCAGCCGGCGAGCGATGACCTGCGGGGGCGCCTCGACCGCGTCCTCGGGGTCGTGGAGGCCAGCGTGCTGAAACTGCGCGACATCGTGATCCGGCTGAGCCAGCCGGTCTCCGCCAGGACTCCATGACCAAGGTCCCGGAAGCCGGGCACTAGGCCACTGTGACGAGCCGCCCGGGCCGGGTGGAATCGGACCATGAGAACCGGCCACCTGCTCGAGCGAGCTCGCGGCGCACTGCGGGTGCACTACGCCGTCGGGCGAAACCCGTTGCGCCGCAGCAGCGACCGGGTCGAGGCGGCCGTGCTGCTGATGCTCACCGTACTCGGCCTGGTCGCGGTGGTGCTGGCGCTGATGGTGGCCATGCTGGCCTTCCGCCAACTGGGCGCCCGCGCCGACTCGCAACGCGCCGCGCTGCACCGGGTGGACGCCACGGTCATCGCCAACCCGTCCACGGCCCAGTGGGCGCGCGACCGGGTGCTCACCTGGATCGACGCCTCGGGCCGTCGCCGCACGTACGACGCCTGGGTGCCCGGCGACACCCGGATCGGTGACCACCTCACCGTCTGGCTCGACGCCACCGGTGAGCCGGCCGTGACGCCGCAGAGCGCGGGCGACGTGGCCGTCACCGCGACCGCCGCCGGGCTCGGGGTCGCGGCCCTGGCGCTGGGCGCACTGGTGCTGGCGGCTCGGGCCACGAACCGCTTCCTGGACCGGGGCCGGCACCGCGCGCTCGACGCGGAGTGGCGCCGCTTCAACCGCGCCCCGTCCTCCCACCGACCCCCGGAGCAGTCATGACCACGACAGCAACCTCCCGGACCGCACCCACCGCAGAGCTGGTCCGCACCTTCGCCGAGCTCGGGGTGCACGACACCTCGGTCGCGGGCGGCAAGGGCGCCAACCTCGGTGAACTCACGCGGGCGGGTTTCCCCGTGCCGCCCGGGTTCGTCGTCACCGCGGGCGCCTACCTGCGCACCCTCGACGAGGCGGGGATCCGGCGTGGTCTGCTGGACGACGCCGCCGCCCCACCGCTGGACGACCCCGCCGCGCTCGACGCCCTGGCCCGGGGCCTCCAGGCCCGCATCCGGGCGGTCGCGCTGCCGTCGGACCTCGAGGCGGCCGTCCTCGCCCAGTACCGGGAGCTGGGCGCGCCCGACGTCGCCGTCCGGTCCTCGGCCACCGGTGAGGACACCGGCGGGACGTCGTTCGCCGGCATGAACGAGACGTTCACCGACGTCCGCGGCGAGGCCGCCCTGCTGGCCATGCTGCGCGAGTGCTGGGCGTCGGCCTACGGGGCCCGGGTGATCGCGTACCGCGCGAGCCAGGGGGTCGCCGACGAACCCGCCGTGGCCGTCGTCGTCCAGCGGATGGTCCACTCCGAACGGTCGGGCGTGATGTTCTCGGCCGACCCGGCGACCGGTGACCGGGGCCACGTGGTCGTCGAGGGCGCCTTCGGCCTGGGCGAGGTCGTGGTCGGCGGTCAACTCGTCCCGGACACCTACGTTCTCGACAAGTCCGGGCCCCGGCTCCTCGAGGTCCGGATCGGGTACAAGACGCACCGCATCGTCGCGGGTCCCAGCGGCGCCGACGTGCGTGAGGAGCTCGACCCCGACACCGCCACCCGCCGTGTCCTGAGCGACGAGGAGGCCGTCGACCTGGCCCGGCTCGCCCTGCGCGTCGAGCAGCACTACGGCGCGCCGCAGGACATGGAGTGGGCGATCGAGGGCGGGCGCACCTACCTGGTCCAGTCCCGGCCGATCACCACGTTGGACGGGCGGCCCGAGACCCCGGCCGAGGCCGCCCCGCGTTACCGCCTGGTCGCCGGGCAGGGCGCCTCCCCGGGCACCGCGTCCGGTCGGGTGCGGGTGCTCACGTCCCTGGAACAGGCCGTGCGCTTCCAGGACGGCGAGATCCTCGTCGCCCCCATGACCTCTCCCGACTGGCTGCCGATCATGCGACGGGCCGCCGCGCTGGTCACCGACGGGGGAGGCAGCACGTGCCACGCCGCCATCGTCAGCCGCGAACTCGGCGTGCCCTGCGTGGTCGGGACCCGCACCGCCACTCACGTCCTGCACGACGGTCAGGAGGTCACCGTCGACGGGCGCCGCGGCTTCGTCGAGGCCGGGCGGGCACCGGTCGCCCCGGCGTCGGCCACGGTCGCCGCGGTCGCCGCGGGGACGCCGGACGCCGGACGGACGGGCGAGCCCGCGGTCCAGGCCACGGCCACCCGGTTGTATGTGAACCTGGCGATGGCCGACCACGCCGAGGAGGTGGCCGCCCAGCCCGTGGACGGCGTGGGGCTGGTGCGGGCCGAGTTCATGCTGACGGACGCCCTGGGCGGACGGCACCCGAAGCAGCTGCTGGCCGACGGGCACGGCGACGAGTTCGTGGAACGCCTGGCGGCGCAGCTGCTGCGGATCACCCGACCGTTCGCGCCGCGGCCCGTCGTCTACCGCACGACCGACTTCCGCAGCAACGAGTTCCGTGGCCTGGCCGGTGGCGAGGCCTACGAACCGGCCGAGGCCAATCCGATGATCGGCTACCGCGGCTGCTACCGCTACGTGCGCGACCCGGAGGTCTTCCAGCTGGAGCTGGCCGCCCTCGCGCGCGTGCACGAGGAGACGCCGAACCTCCAGCTGATGATCCCGTTCGTGCGCACCCGCTGGGAGCTGGAGGCGTGCCTGGCGCTGATCGACGCCAGCCCCCTGGGACGCCGTCGCGGCCTCAAGCGGTGGGTGATGGCGGAGGTGCCGTCGGTGGCCTACTGGCTGCCGACGTACGCCGCCCTGGGCATCGACGGCGTCTCGATCGGTTCCAACGACCTCACCCAGTTGGTGCTCGGGGTCGACCGTGACTCCGAGACGTGCCAGGAACTCTTCGACACCGCCGATCCCGCGGTGCTCGACACGATCAGCCGGATCATCCACGCCTGCCACGACCACGGGCTGACCTCGTCGCTGTGCGGCCAGGCGCCGTCGAACGACCCCCGTTTCGCGGAATTCCTCGTCCGGGAAGGCATCACGTCGATCTCGGTGAACCCGGACGCGGTGCCCGCGACCCGGCGCGCGATCGCCGCCGCCGAACGCGCCGTCCTCCTGGAGGCGGCCCGGGCCGGGAGCCGGCCGTGAGCACCGACCGGGCCGACCGGGCCGACCCAGCCGGCGGGGCCGCCGCCCGGCGCGGCGGGTACGTCGTCGGCGCGCTGATCAACGCGGTCCTGCTGTACCTCGTGGAGGTGAACCCGGGCTGGGACGCCGTCCCGTTCCTCACCGCCGACACGGAGCGGGTCATCGGCTGGGTCGACGCCGGCCTCGTGGCGGGCGTCGTGACCAACCTGCTGTGGATCGCGCACGACGGACGCCGGTTCAAGGCCCTGTGCGGGCTGGTCACCTCCGTCATCGGGGCAATGGGCTCGGCGCGCATCCTCGCGGTCTTCCCGTTCGACCTCGACCAGCCGTGGAGAGGCGTGGTCGTCGTCCTGCTGGTGATCGGCGTCGCGGGTTCGGCGATCGGTTTCCTGACGAGCCTCGGCCAGCTGGTCTCCCCCGGTCGGCACCCCCAAACCATTGACTCACACCATCTCTCGGAAGGTACGACCATGAGCGACGAAGCCCCCACGCCGACCCCCGAGTCGCCCGAGGACCAGCTCCGCCGGGCCGCCCTGGCCCGGTTGAAGAAGAAGCGTGACTTCCAGGGCCACCTCCTGGCCTACGTGATGGTGAACGCCCTGCTGATCGTCATCTGGGCCACCGCGACCCCCCACACCTTCTTCTGGCCCGTCTTCCCGCTCTTCGGCTGGGGTATCGGGGTGGCCTTCAACGCCTGGGACGTCTACTCACCCGGCCCGTCCGAGGCCCAGGTCCAGGCCGAGATGGCCCGGATCGCCCGGCGCTGAGTCGCGGCCGGAGACGGAGAGGTGTCGACGATGCGTTGGAACCGGGTACTGGCCGCGATCGAGCTCCTGGTCGCCGCGGCCGCCGTCTACGGCGGGGTCGGCCTGGCCTGGGACAACCGGCTGGGGATGCTCGACTCCTGGCTGGCCGGCTCGCCGTTCCACTCATGGCTGTGGCCCGGCGTCCTGCTGCTGCTCGTCGTCGCGGCCCCCATGACGGTCGCGGCGGTGCTGGAGCTGCGCGCCTCACCCTGGGCCGCGCCCGCCTCACTGGCCGCGGGCGGCGCTCAGGTGGCCTGGATCGCCGCACAGCTGTACGTGTTCCAGCTCTACCACGTGCTCCAGCCGGTCATGCTCGGTTTCGGCCTGCTGGTCATGGCCCTGGCGCTGTGGGCGCACCGGACGGAACCGGCCCTCGGCCCCGTCGCACGCCTCTCCGGCCGGGATCTGGTGCGCGGGAGGTCGTGGCGATGAGTCAGCTACATCTCCACGAGGACCGCCGGGCCCGGCCGCGGGCGGGGCGGGCGCCGTCCTGGCTGAGCCTGGCCCTGGTGGCGCCCGCCGCCCCGGCGGCGGCCCTGACGCTCGTGCGGCCCTCTCTCCTGCACGGCAACCCGGCCATGAACGGCTCAGCCCGGGGCACGGCCCTCGTGCTGCTGCTGCTCGGGCTGCCCTGTCTCGTCCTGGTCGCGACGAGGACCCCCGCCGTCGCGTGGCTGCGACCGGTGTGGTTGGGGGTGCTGGGCTACGTGCTCTACCAGTGCGTGCTGTTCCTGTTCGCCACCCCGTTCAACGAGCTGTTCCTGCTGTACACCAGCATGACGGCGCTGACCCTGGCGGCGCTCGTCACCCTGACCGCCTCGGTGGACACGAAAGCCGTTGCGGACCGCTGGCGTTCGCCGGGCGCTGCTCGAGGCCTCGCTGCGTTCCTCGGGGTGCTCGTGGTCGCGAATACCGCGATCTGGCTGTCGGACGTCGTCCCCGGGCTGGCGCACGCCGACGCCCCGCAGTTCCTGGTCGGGACCGGACTGACGACGAACCCCATCTACGTGCAGGACTTCTCGTTCTGGT
Source organism: Spongisporangium articulatum (assembly GCF_044465595.1). Taxonomy (NCBI): domain Bacteria; kingdom Bacillati; phylum Actinomycetota; class Actinomycetes; order Kineosporiales; family Kineosporiaceae; genus Spongisporangium; species Spongisporangium articulatum. Next base: position 81,628 of record NZ_JBITLV010000003.1, read on the forward strand.
TGCCGCTGGGCGTGCTGACCGTCGTCCTGCTCTGGCGGTCCCGTCCGTGGGGTGTGGTCCTGGGCGGCGCGTACCTGGCGATGTGGACCCTCGAGGGCGTGTCGGTCGCGGTGGACCAGTGGTTCGGCTCCCGCGCGGACCCGAGCTCCCCGGTCGTGGCGTCGTCGATGGTCGCGCCCTTCCTGGTCCTGGCCGCCCTGACCCTGGTCGCCCTGATCACCTACCTGCGCGTGTTCACCCGAGCCCGCACCGACCTCATCGGAGGAACACCATGACCGAGAACAGCAATGCCGCGGACACCCGACCGGTCGTCGTCGGGTACGACGGCTCCGCGAGCGCCGGCCGCGCCGTCGCGTGGGCCGCCGGCGAGGCCCGGCAGCGCGGGGTACGTCTGGACGTCGTCCACGCCGCCCAGTACGCGTTCGTCGCCGGCCCCTTGGGCACCGGGCCGTACCCCGACGCCGTCTTCGAGAAGGAACGGCAGGCACTGCTGGACGCCGCCCGCGAACTCGCGCTCGAGACGGCCCCCGGCCTCGAGGTGGCCACGCACGACGTGATCGCCGGCCCGGTCACGACGCTGACCGAGCGGTCGAAGCAGGCCCAGCTTCTCGTTCTCGGCACCCGCGGGCCGAACGAGCTCGAAGCCCTGGTCCTCGCCTCGACGGCCTACGCGGTGGCCGCCCATGCCGCCTGCCCCGTGGTCGTCGTGCGCGGCGAGCACGACCGGCCGCTCGGTCCGGACCGGCCGGTACTGGTCGGCGTCGACGGTTCGGAGGCCTCGATGCGAGCCGTCCGGTTCGCGGCCGATGTCGCGGCGCGAGCCGGCGCCCGACTCGCCGTCGTCGCCGTCTACCCGGAGTTCTTCGCTCCCGGGTGGTCCGACGTCGCACCGCACCGCGACCACCTCGACGACTGGTCGTCCGACGAGGCGATCCGGGCCGAGGCCCAGTCGGTGATCGTGGCCGCTGCGCAGGCGGCGCGCGAACGGCACCCCGATCTGGCCGTGGACGCCGAGACCACCCACGGGCGTCCGGCCCTCGGGCTCGCCCGCGCCGCACACGCCGCGGCCCTCCTCGTCGTCGGCAGCCGAGGTCGCGGAGCGTTCACGGGACTGGTGCTCGGCTCCGTCAGCCACGGGTTGCTGCACATCGCACCCTGCCCCGTCGCCGTCGTCCGCTGACGGGACGCCCTCAGATCCGTACCCAGAGGTGACGACCATGACGAGAGCAGCCATCGACCAGGTGGGGCTGGACACCGGAAAACAGGCCCGCCTGCACGACATCCTGTACCGCAACGGCCTACGCAACGGCACGGCGATCTTCCTGCCCTACGACCAGGGCCTGGAACACGGACCGCGGGACTTCTTCGCCAATCCGGCCGCCTCGGACCCGCGCTACGTGCTCGACCTGGCCGTCGAGGGCGGCTTCAACGGCGTCGTCCTCCAGATCGGCCTGGCCGAGAAGTTCTTCGCGGAGTACGCGGGCGAGATCCCGCTCGTCCTGAAGTTGAACGGCAAGACCGACATCCCGCCCGACGGCGAGGCGCTGTCACCACTGCACGCGAGCGTGGAGGACGCGGTCCGGCTCGGCGCGCACGCCGTCGGCTACACGTTGTACGTCGGAACGCCCGCCGTGGAGAGCGATTTCGCCCAGTACCGCCAGGTCCGGGCTGACGCTCGTCGGTTGGGCATGCCCCTCATCGTCTGGGCCTACCCCCGCGGTTCGGCGATCGAGGCCAAGGGCGGCAAGGACTCGTTCTACGCAGTCGACTACGCGGCCCGCACCGCCTCGGAACTCGGTGCGGACGTCGTCAAGGTGAACTTCCCGCACCCCGAGAAGCGGGAACACGTCAAGGCCGAGTACGACACCGGGTTCAGCGCACGGCAGGCCATCGACGCGGTCGTCCGCTCCGCGAACCGGACCATGCTGCTGGTCTCCGGTGGCACGCGGGCCGGGGACGAGGCGATGCTCGAGAAGGCCCGGCAGTCGATGGAGGCCGGGGCCACCGGCCTGATCTTCGGCCGCAACGTCTGGCAGCGGGAGCACGACGAGAGCCTGCGTTTCGTCGAGCGGCTGCGCGGCATCCTCGAGAAGTTCCCGGTGCCGGCCCGCTCCCGGTGAGCACCGGTGAAGGCCCCGGTCGGTGGCGGCGCTCAGGTGGTGCGCAGACCGCGGGCCCGGAAGATCTCCCGGGCCCGGTCCAGCTCCGCGGGGGTGGGCTGCGGCGTCTTCGCCAACCGGTAGGGCAGACCCAGCGCCGCGTACTTGGGCACCCCCAGCCGGTGGTAACCCAGGACGTCGACCCGCTCCACGTTGGGCAGGCCGGCGACGATGTCGGCCACGCCCTCGACGTTCGCCTCGCCGTCCGTGAGCCCGGGCACGAGCACGAACCGGACCCAGGCGGGGCGGCCCAGCTCGGCCAGCCGGTGGGCGAACCGCAGGGTCGGGGCCAGGTCCTGGCCCGTCACCCGGCGGTACAGGTCCGGGTCCGACGACTTGATGTCGAGCAGGACCAGGTCGGTGTCGAGCAGCAACTGGTCGGAGGCCAGCGCCCCGAGGAAGCCCGACGTGTCGACGGCCGTGTGCAGACCCAGCGCCCGGGCCCGGTGCAGGAGGGCCGCGGTGAAGGCCGGCTGGGCGAGCGGTTCGCCGCCGGTGACCGTGAGGCCGCCGCCGGTGGCGGCGAGCATGTCCCGGTAGCGCCACAACCGCTCGGCCACCTCCCCGAGCGGGGTCAGCCGCCCGCCGGAGGGCAGCCACGTGTCCGGGTTCTCGCAGTACTGGCAGCGCAGCGGGCAGCCGGCCAGGAAGACCGACAGGCGCATCCCGGGCCCGTCCACACCGTGCGAGACGTCCCACGAGTGGACGTAGCCGGTGACGGCGCACCCCTGCCGGTCGTCGTCGACGGGCACGGGGACGGGATCGTTGAGCGGTATGAGCGTCACGAGCGGTCCCCTGTCGCGGTCAGGGCGTCCGGCTCGTCCCGATGCTCGAGCAGGCTGCGGTGCAGGTCGAGGGCGAGCTGGTGGACGGCCCGGGTGATCTCGGTGTTCAGCTTCAGTTCGAGTTCCTGCTCGACGAACTCGTGATCGGCCTTGGCCTGCTGGAAGGCCGCCTGCCGGTTCTGGCCGATCATCACGAACGTGGACAGGAAGATCGCCTCGAGCGACACCACGAGGGTCAGCTTCGGCCAGGGGTCGTGCTCGACCAGGAGCATCCAGGTCGCGAACCAGACGACGTGCACGTAGACGAACGGCATGGAGCCCGCGAACGCGGTGATCCGGTCGGCGAGCCGTAGCTGGGCGTCGGCGGTGCGTGCCGCCGACATGGACCGGACGACCGGATGCTGGCCCGGGCGACGCCGCGACTGCTCGCTCATGGGAACAGGGTGGACGCAGACCTGCTCGCCCCGACAGGGACGAAGGTCCGCACCTGCGGGGACCACGTAGCGTCAGGGGTGGGAACGGGTCAGGAGCTTGTTGGCCAGCACCGCCGCCTGGGTGCGTCGTTCGAGCCCCAGCTTCGCGAGCAGGTTCGAGACGTAGTTCTTGATGGTCTTCTCGGCGAGGTGCATCTGTTCGCCGATCTGCCGGTTCGTCAGACCCTCCGCGATCAGCTCGAAGATCCGCCGCTCCTGCGGGGTCAGCGTCGCCAGTTCCTCCGGGTCGTCGTCACCGCCGTGACGGATCCGTTCCAGCACCTGTTCCGTGACGGCCGGGTCGAGCAGGCTCTGCCCGGCTGCGACCCGCCGGACCGCGTCGACGAGGTCACCGCCGCGGATCTGTTTGAGCACGTACCCGGACGCGCCGGCGAGGATGGCGCTGAACAGCGCCTCGTCGTCCGAGAAGGAGGTCAGGATGAGGGCCCGGATGCGGGGGTCGACCGAGCGGATGCTGCGACACACATCGATGCCGCTGCCGTCGGGCAGCCGGTTGTCGAGCACCGCCACGTCGGGGCGCAGCGCCGGGATCCGGCGCGTCGCCTCCTGCGCCGACCCCGACTCCCCCACGACGGTGATGTCGCCCTGGGCCTCCAGCATGGCGGTGAGTCCCTGACGCACGACCTCGTGGTCGTCGAGCAGGAATACCTTGATCACGTCCTGGGCCCCCTCGTCGTGTCCGATCCGTGGACGACGGCCACCGGGCACGGTGCCCGGCGGATCGCTGCATCGCTGACGGGTCCGAGTGCCGTCCGGCCCCGAACCCGCGCGCCCCCGGCTCCCACCACGAGCAGGGTGGCCCCGTCACCGGCCTCGGGCACCACCCGCCGGGCCGGGCCGCGCACGACGTGGTGCCGCACGGCGACGTCCGGGAACCGTTCCTGCCGACCGGCCACGGCCTCCGCCAGCAACCGCCGCTGTTCGAAGCCGGCGTGGTCCGGGTCGTCGGCCAGGACCTGGAGGCCCGGGCCGGGGCTCAACGCCGTCCAGGCGTGGACGGCGGACAGCGGCACCTGTCGCCTCGACGCCTCCTCGAACGCGAAATCGACCACCGCACGGCAGTTCTCATCCGGATCGACGGCCACCACGACCCCGGGTCCGGTTTCCCGTCGGCTCGCCCCGCCCGCGGCCGGTACCAGGATCACCGGGCAGGAGACCCGCTCCACGACGCTGCGCGCCGTGAACCCCAGCAGTGCGTCGGCCACCCCGATCCGGCGGCGGCCGAGCACCAGCAGGGCGGCCCGCCGGGCCACCCCCACGAGGCCCGGCACCGGGAGTTCGGCGACGGTCGTGCAGGTCACCTCGACGCCGGGACTCCGGTCGGCGGCCGCGCGAGCGGCCTCGGCCAGGATGCCCCGGGCGACGTCGGCACTCGCCCCACGGTCCCAACGCGTGAAGGCGGGCCAGCCGCTGGCGTACCGGGTCGCCCGCGGGTCCACGTGCACGACCTCCAGCGGCAGGCCACGCCGGTCGGCCTCGTCGGCGGCCCACTCGACGGCGCACAGCGATGCCGGGGAACCGTCGACTCCGACCATGACCGGACCCGTCGAACTCATGGTGACCCCTCCTCCTCAGGGTCGGCGTCAACCGTTCGGCACGCCCACCCTTTCCTGCCCGACGGCGCCGCTACCAGGGCACAAAGACCCTGACCGGACAGGTCGTGGCCCGCTTAGCGTCCCCGACATGGGTCGCGCGTCAGCATCACCGTCCAGAACACCGTCGGGCACGGACCCGACCGCTCCGCGCCCCGTCGTGACGCCCGAACCGTCGGGGTCACCGTGGGCGGTTCCCTCCGCGGCCGTGGTCGCTGCCCTGCACAGTGACCCGGTCGAGGGCCTCACGGAACCGGAGGCCGTCGAACGCCTGGCTGGATCCGGCCGCAACGTCGTGCCGGCGGGCCCCGTCGTCTCGCCGCTGGAGACGGTGCTCAGCCAGCTGCGGGACCCACTCGTCCTCGTGCTGCTGGGCGCCGCCGGGCTCACGGCCGCGCTGCGCGACGCCGCCGACACGGTCGTGATCCTGCTCGTGGTCGCCGTCAACACGGCGATCGGCACGGCCCAGGCGCGCCGGGCCCGCCGCGACATCGAGGCGCTCCAGGCGTTGGCCGCGCCCACCGCCAGGGTCCGTCGCGACGGGCGTCCGGTCGAGCTGCCCGCTGCCCAGGTGGTGCCGGGTGACGTGCTGCTGCTCGCCGAGGGCGACGTCGTCGCCGCCGACGCCCGGCTGCTTTCGGCCGACGACCTCGAGGTCGACGAATCGCTCCTGACCGGAGAATCCCTGCCCTCGCCCCGGACGGTCGACGCGGTCGACGTCTCGGCCGTGACGGCCGAGCGCCGCTGCCTGGTGCACGGCGGCACACTGGTGGTGCACGGGCAGGGCAGTGCGGTCGTGACGGCGACGGGCACCGGGACGGCGATCGGCGGTCTCTCCCAACTGCTGCACCGAACGGCGAGCCCGGCCACGCCGCTGCAACGCCGGCTCGGGCGGCTCGGCCGGCAGCTGTCCGTGGGCGTCGCGCTCGCGTGCCTCCTGGTCGCCGGTCTCGAGCTCGCGGCCGGGAAGGACTGGGGCCTCGTCGTCGTGACGGCGGTCAGCCTCGCGGTGGCCGCCGTGCCCGAGTCGCTGCCCGCCGTCGTCGCCCTCTCGCTGGCGGCCGGCGCCCGGCGGATGGCCCGGCGCGGCGCGATCGTCCGATCGCTGCCGGCGGTCGAGGCCCTCGGGTCGGTGACGGTGCTGGCCACCGACAAGACCGGCACCCTGACCACCGGACGGATGCGGCTGGTGGCGGCGTGGACCCCGGACGGTGGCGTCTGGGAGGCCGGAAACCCCGCCGACGCAGGGGCCCTCGAGCTCATGCGCCTCGCGACCCTGTGCAGCGACGCCGAGCTGCAGGGCGGTGGCGACCCGACCGAGGTCGCCCTCGTGACCGGTGCGGCCGGGGCTGGACTCGAGGTCGTGGGCGCGCGGGCCGCCTGCCCCCGGGTCGCGGTCGTGCCGTTCGACGCGCAGCGCCGCGACATGAGCAGCGTCCACGTCGACCCGGGCGGCCGCCGGTTCACGATCACGAAGGGCGCCCCCGACGTCGTCCTGGCCGACGACGAGCGACTGGGCCGAGAGGTCTCGGCCGGGTGGGCCCGGGAGGGACGACGGGTGCTGGCCGTCGTCGTGCGCAGCGGCGACGCTCCACCCACCACCACGGGCCTGTTGGCGGTCGCCGACCCGGTGCGCGAGGAGGCCGGGCCGGCTCTGCGTGCCTGCCGCGAGGCGGGGATCACCCCGGTGCTGGTCACCGGCGACCACCCCGGGACGGCGGCCGCGGTGGCCCGGCGGACCGGTGTCCTGGACGACGTCCGGTCGGGTCCGTTGCCCGGTCCGGCCCCCGAGGAGCGGGTCCGGGCCCGCATCGACCCCGGTGGCAAGCTCGACCTGGTCGCCGGATGGCAGCGGGACGGCCACGTCGTCGCGATGACCGGTGACGGCGTCAACGACGCGCCGGCCCTGCGGGCGGCGGACGTCGGGGTGGCCATGGGCCGACGGGGCACCGACGTCGCTCGTGAGGCCGCCGACATCGTGCTCACCGACGACAGTCTCGCCACGATCGTGCGCGCGGTCGCCGAGGGGCGGCGGGTGTACGACAACATCCGCCGCTTCCTGCGTTACGGTCTGGCCGGTGGCATCGCCGAGGTCCTGGTCATGCTGGCCGGCCCGCTCTTGGGGCTCGCGCTCCCCCTGTTGCCCGCCCAGATCCTGTGGATCAACCTCCTGACCCACGGCCTGCCCGGCGTCGCCATCGGCCAGGAGCGGCGTGAGCCGGACGTCCTCGCCCGGCCGCCCCGCCGTCCGGACGCCGCCCTCCTGGGGCACCGTCTGGCGGCCGAGATCGGCGTGCTGGCCGCGGTTCTCGCTCTGAGCAGCATCTGCGCGGCGTGGCTCACCCACGCCCGGGGCGGCCCGTGGCAGTCCGTCCTGTTCGCCACCCTGGCTCTCGGACAGCTCGGCGTGGCCCTGTGCACCCGCTCGGACCACGTGGCGGTCTGGCGGTTGAGCCCCTGGGGCAACCCCATGCTGCTGGGGGCGGTGCTGCTCAGTGCCGTCCTCGTCGTCGCGGGCCTCTACGTGCCGCCTCTGCAGGCGCTGCTCGGCACCGTCCCGCTGACCGCCGCGCAGTGGGGGCTGACGCTCGGGGCCGCGACGGCTCCGGCGGTCGTGGCCCAGCTCGGGGTGGCCCTGGCCGGGCTGCGCCGGACCGGGTGAGGGTTCAGGGTTCAGGCGGACAGCAGGCGCCGGCCGGTCACCCGCTGCAGGGCGATCAGGAGCCGGACGTCGCGCTCCCCGGTGATCCAGGAACGGAGGAGGACGTCCGTCGTCCCGACCCGCTCGGCCACCCCGGGCCCCACCACCACGACGCTCCAGCCGGTGCGGGTCTCCTCGTCGATGCGGTCTGCCTCGAAGGCCACGACGTTGCCGTTGGCGGCTTGGGCGGCGCGAGAACCATTACGGAGTGCCACGACAACGTGGTCATCGGTGATGACGAAGTTGACGGGGATGATGGCCGGCAGCGCGCGGTCGGTGTAGACCAGACGCCCGACACCCGTGGTGCGCAGCAGCCGGAGACACTCGGCCCGGCTCAGTTCCTGCGCCGTGCGGTCACCACCGGCGGCGCGACCGTCGACGCGCGATTCCTGACCGGCCGGTACGGCGGCGGGCAGATCGGCAAAGGGCATGGTGGGTTCCTCGGTCCTCGACAGACCTCCACCGTGCAGGCTCGGAGCCGCTGTCCGTCAGAGTCTTTGGTCCCGGGCTCGGGCCCCGTTCACAACTGGGCGGTCCACCGCAGGGTCGTACCGTGCGGGGAACCGTCACCAGGCGGGCTCTCGACCACCAGCGACCCGCCATGACTCTCGGCCCGGCGCCGCAGGTTCGCCATCCCGTTGCCTCCGGTGAACTCCCCTGCGCCCACCCCGTCGTCCGTCACCGTCAGCACGACGACCCCCGCGGTCCTGCTCACCTCGACCGCCACGGCGGTCGCCGCAGCGTGGCGGGCCGTGTTGCTCAACGCCTCGCGCGTCACCGCGAGCAGATCCTCGACGACGTCCCCGCGCAGGGTGTCCAGCAACCCCGAGAACCGCAGGGCGGGCTCGAAGCCCAGCACCTCGCGCGCCTCGTGGACGACGTCGAGCAGGCGGGCCCGCACGCCGTGGGCGTTCGTCGCGGTCGTCTGCAACTGGAAGATGGTGGTCCGGATCTGGCTGATCGTGGCGTCCAGGTCGTCGACCACCCGCGCGACCCGGTCGGCCGTCTCACCGGCGCCGAGGCGCCCTCCGACGGCCTCCAGGCTGATGCCCGCGGCGAAGAGGCGCTGGATCACCAGGTCGTGCAGGTCGGCGGCGATCCGCTCCCGGTCGTCCAGCATCGCCGCGCGGTGCTGCTCGGCCCGCGCCTCGGCCAACTCGATCGCGATCGCGGCCTGGTTCGCGAAGCCGCTGGCCAGCTCCAGGTCCTCGGCCGTGAAGTGAGCACCGCCCCGCATCCGGAACGCGCCGAGCACGCCCAGCGGCCCCTCCGACCCGAGCAGCGGCACGACGAGGGTGGGTCCGACGTCCGGCCCCGTGGACGGCCGCACCGGCCCGGAGTCCTCCGGCGCGCTCAGGCGCACGGCCACGCCCGTGTCGAAGACCTGACCGCTCAGTGAACCCCGGATCGGGAATCGGCGGCCCGCGACCCCCTCCGGCACGACGCCGGCGGCGGTCGCCACGTGCAGGCGGTCGGCGCCGTCCTCGGCCGGCAGGCAGACCGTCACGAAATCGGCCGCGGCGAGTTCACAGCTGCGTTCAGCGACCAGGCGCAGCACCTCGTCGCGGCCCAGATCCCCCGACAGGAGCGACCGGCTGATCAGGGCGTTGGCCTGCAACCACTCGCCCCGCCGGTGGGCCGATTCGTAGAGCCGGGCGTTCTCGACCGCCACGCCCGCGGTCGCGGCCAGGGCCCGGGCGAGTTCTTCGTCCTCCGCGCTGAAGGTGCCCCGGTCGCTCTCGGCCAGGTAGAGATTGCCGAACACGCGGCCCCGGGCCTCGATGGGCACGCCCAGGAAGCTGTGCATCGGCGGGTGGTGGGGCGGGAAACCCGACGAGCGGTCGTCATCGGCGATCCGCTCCAGCCGGATGGGGCGCGGATCCTCGATCAGGGCACCGAGCAGCCCCTTGCCCTCCGGCAGGTGACCGATCCGGGTCACCGCGTCGTCGTCCATGCCGACGTGCACGAACTGCGCCAGGCCTCCCTCCGGGCCCACGACACCCAGCGCCGCGTAGCGGGCCCCGACCAGCTCGCGGGCCGCCTCCACGACGTGCCGTAACAACGATTCGAGGTCGAGGTCGCCCACGATCAGGCCCGTCGCCTGCAGGAGCCCCCGCAACCTCCCCTGGGTGGCCTGCACCTCCTGGGCCCGCTCGATCAGCTGGCCGAGCAGGTCGTCCAGTTCCAAGCGCTGCAGCTCGGGGAAGGTAAGCCGGGCCGGCCGTGCTCCCCCGCGGTCCTCCGGCTCGGGGCCGGGCGTCGCGTCCACCTGGATGATGATCCTCCCTGCCGCGCCTCGGGAAAACCCCGCCCCACGCGATGGCCACGTCGACCCGGATCTTCTGGGCCCGCGACGCTGCTCACGCAGGTCGACGAGCACCTCCGACGGCCGATCGCTCGAGCTCGGCGAGACCGTGCTGGATCATCGCCGTGGCCGGGTACAGCTCTCGGTACAAGCGGTACCCCGTGGACAACACGTCGGCATCGGACTCCCGAGGCGTGATGGTGATCCCGGGCGCGTTCCATCGCTGGTTCGGGTCGACGGCGCCGATGGCGACGCCCGCCAGTTTGGCGTCGCCGTAACAGGCACCGCTGCGCTCGCGCGGCACCTGCTGGGCGAGCCCTGTGACGTCCGAGACGATCTGCGTCCACAGATCGCCGGTCGTGCCGCCGCCGATGGCGACGATCAGTTCGACGGGTGTGCCGCTGGCGGCGATGAACTCCAGGTTCTGCCGGATGCCGTAGGCGACGCCCTCGAGGATCGAGCGGAACACGTCAGCGCGTCCGTGCCGCAGGGTCAGACCGAGGATCGCTCCGCGTGCCTCGGGGTCGCTGACCGGCGTCCGCTCACCGAGGAAGTACGGCAGGGTCAGGAGTCCTCGCGAGCCGGCGGGCACCGCTGCCGCCTCGGCGAACAGCTCGGCGAAACCGCCCGCCGGGTCGGTCAGGTGGCGGAACCACCCCGTGAGGCTTCCGGTCGAGGCCATCCCCCCGGCCAGCGAGTATGCGCCGGGCCGGACCCCGACGGTCGTCCACAGCGGCGCGTGGCGCACAGGGGCGGCGGTCGGAGCGACGAAGAAGGCCGTCGAGCCGTACATCAGCATCAGCTCGCCCGGCGAGGCGACGTCCACGCTCTCGGCCTCGGCCCAGGCGTCCACCGTTCCGACGGCCACGGGTGTACCCACGGCCAGACCGGTCTCGGCGGCGGCCGCGGGCGTGACGTGGCCGGCGAGATCGCCGGGCCAGCGTAACTCGGGCAGTTCCAGCCCCGGCGCGACGACCGCGGCCCATTCCGGCACCCACGCCCGGGCGCCTACGTCGTACAGCGGGCTGCTCTGGCTGGCCGAGTGGTGGTCGAGCACGTAGGCGCCGGTCAACCGGAACACGGCGTAGGAGTTGGCCATGAACAGGTAACGGGTGCGTTCCCAGACGTCCGGCTCGTGCGTCTGCAGCCACCGGACCTTCGGCCCGGCGGACTGGGTGCTGAGCGCCGAGCCGCCGGTGGCCACGATGGCCTCGGCGCCGAGTTCCTTCTCCAGCCAGGCGATCTCGTCGACCGCGCGGGTGTCGACGCCGTAGAGAATCGCCGGGCGCAGCGGTCGCCCGGCGGCGTCCGCGGGCAGCACCGTCGGGCCGATGCCGCTGACGCACACCCCGGCCACGGACCCGCCGGCCCGACCGGCAGCGACGGTGAGCTCCCGCAGCAGCCCACGCACGTCGTCCCACCAGACCGCGTCTGCGTCCTGCTCGACGTGCCCCGGCGCGGGCATCACGGTCCGCTCGGACGCCCGCGCCGGGACGGCTTCGGCGCGGGCCACCACGGCACCCTCGAGCGTCGTCAGGACGCCCTTCGAGGAGCCGGTCCCGACGTCGATCCCGATCAGCAGATCCATCGTCAGAGCGACTCCGTGATCCCGAGGCCGGCGTAGTCGAGGACGATCGGCTTGCTGGTGACGGACCGTGCGTGCAGCAGCACCTGGGCGGCGCTCTCCACCGCGACCGAGGTCTTGAAGGCGTCGCGCAGGTTCGGGCCGACCGTGAGCAGGCCGTGATTGGCCCACACGACGGCGTTGAGGTCCCCCATGACGTCGCACATGGCGTCGCCGAACTCGGTCCGGTTGCTGAGCGCGAACGGCATGATCGGCACGGCGCCCTTGGTGTAGATGACCATGTTCACGAGCGCGCCCTCGATCGGCTCGCCGATGACGCCCCACACGTTCGCGAAAACCGGCTCGGTGTGCACGATCGCCTGGACGTCGGGGCGGCGCCGGTAGACCGCCATGTGCACGGTCACCTCGGACGACGGCTGGTGCGGACCCTCGATCAGGTTCGAGTTCGCGTCGACCACGACGATGTCGTCGGCGGTCATCCGGTCGTACTCGAGGTCGGTGGGCGTGATCAGGAACCGGTCCGGCTCGGGCAGCCGGACGCTGATGTTGCCCTGGGTGTTGAAGTTGAGGCCGTATTCCATGGAACGCAGGCAGTAGTCCAGGATCTCCTGCTTGGCGGCCCGCAGATCGGTCTCGGTCATCTCTTCTCCTCGGTTGTGTGACGTCCGGCCGTCAGGCCGTGGCTGAGTGGGGCGATCGTCTTCGCCAGGTCCGTGTAGCGGCGGCGCTGCGCGGCGTACCAGTCCTGGTCCTCGGGGACGGCGGGGCCGCCGTCCCCGAGGACCGGCTCGGGCAGGTCGGCGAGCGACCCGAACAACCCGATCCCGACGCCGGCCTGCAGCGCGGCGCCGCGGGCCGACGAGTTGCCGGGTACGGCGTGCAGGGCGAGACCCGCGGCCGAGGCCCGCATCCGCAGCGCGAGCGGGAACTGCGACCCGGTCCCGACCGCCCGGATCGCGCCGACTTCGACGCCGCGGGCCCGCAGCGCCTCGTCGATGCGGGCCAGTTCGTACCCGGCGCCCTCCAGGAAGGCCCGGGTCAGCTCCGCGCGCGAGGTCTCCAGAGTCAGGCCGAGCACGGCACCTGCGGCGGCCTCGTCGTTGTCGAGGGTCCCCGACCCGGCCAGGTAGGGCAGGACGAGCAGGGCCGGCGGGACGTCGTGCGCGTCCTCGAGCAGCGCGGCCGTGGCGGCCGCGTCGCTCGCCCCGGCGGTGCGGCTCCACCACTCGAGGGCCCAGCCACCGGCCGCGGTCCCGGCGAGCGTGATCCAGAGATTCTGCGCCGCAGCGTAAGTGGCCAGGCCCGTGCCGATGAGACCCTCGGGGCGGGTGGGAGAACCCACCGTCAGGCAGTCGCTGGAGCCGAACGCGAAGACGGACGTCGCGCCCACCCGGCCGCCGGCCCCCCAGTAGCTGCAGGCCTGGTCGTGGGAACCGGCCACGATCGGCGTCCCCGGCCGTAATCCGGTCGCCCCGGAGGCCTCCGTACCGACGGCGCCGATCGTCGTTCCGGCTGGGACGACGTCCGGCCAGATGGTCACGGGAACGCCGGTGGCGTCGGCCATTTCGGCCGACCACGTGCCTGACTCGACGTCGAAGGCGCCGGTCCGCGCGGCCATCGTCGTGTCGATCGCGGCTCGGGCACCAAGCCGCGCCGCGACGAACTCGCCCATGGTGCGCACCCGCACTCCGGCGTCCACCCACTGCGCGACCGTGCCGACCTTGTAGACCGAGAACATGGCGTGCAGCGGCTGTCCGGTGATCCGCTGGACCTCGTCGGCGCCGAGCTCGCGATCGACGGCCATCGCCAGGTCGGCTCCACGGCGGTCCATGCTGACCGGCGCCGGGCCGAGCGCCCGGCCCTCGTCGTCCACCCCGACCACGGCCTCGCCGAGGACACTGAATGACAGCGCCTCGACCGGATCGGCCCGCACCGCAGGGCTTTCCGCGACCTCGCGGAGTACAGCGACCGCCGCGGCGAGCAGCTCCTCGGCGTCCAGTTCCGCGAGCCCGGGGCCGGGCCGGCGCAGCGTGGTGGCGCGGGCGACCTCGGCCAGCGGCCGGCCGGCGACGTCGAACGCTGCCGCCCGCACGCCGCTCGTGCCGAGGTCCAGGCCGACGAGACTCACTTGATGGCTCCCGCGAGCCCGTTCACCAGGTACTTCTGCAGGAACAGGAACACGATCACGATCGGCAGCGAGATCAGCACCAGGATGGCGAAGAGGGCGCCGGGCTGGCTGAGGAAGATCCCGCGGTAGGCGAGCGGGATGAGGGTGAGCGGTTTCAGGTCGTTGTCGCTGATCGAGACCAGCGGCAGCAGGAAGTCGTTCCAGGCCATCATGCAGTGCCAGATCACGACGACGGCCAGCGCCGGACGGGCCAGCGGCAGGTAGATGCGCCAGTAGATCTGCCACGGTCCAGCACCGTCGAGAAGGGCTGCCTCGTAGGTGTCCTGAGGAACGGCGAGGAAGGCCGTGCGGATGATGATGACGGCGAACGGCATGCCGAGCGCCGTGTAGACCAGCACCAGACCGAGCAGGTTGTTGTACAGCCCGAACGACTGAAGGATCTTGAACGTCGCCACGATGATGCTCGACATCGGCAGGATCAGCGCGAGGATCAGCATGGCGAAGATCACGGCCTTCAGCGGCACCCGCAGACGGGCGAGCGCGAACGCCGCCATCGAGCCGAACAGCACCACGAGTGCGACCGACGGCACGGTGATCAGCAGGCTGTTCAGCAGGTTCCGGAAGATCGGGTTGTCCTGCCAGATGTTCACGTAGTTGCCGAAACTCGGCGCCTGCGGGACGAGCCCCCAGGCGGTGACGCCCGGGTCGTCGGAGGGCAGCAGCGACAGACCGACCACCATCACGAGCGGGACCAGCCACAGGACGGCCAGGGGCAACAGCACGATGTGCAGCAGGCCCGTGCGGTCGCGGCGGCCGAGCAGTCGGCGACGGTGGGCCGCTGCAGCCGGCGACTGCGATCGGGGGGATGCCTGGTGCGTGCGGTTCGCAGTGGCGCTCATTCGTCGTCCCCGGTGATGAAGCCGGCCCCGAAGGCCCGGACCATGGACAGGGAACTGACCACCGCGATCACCAGCAGCACGACCGAGATCGTGGAGCCGTAGCCGACCGACTGCAGCTGGAAGGCCTGCTTGAAGGTGTAGGTGGGCAGCATCTCGGAGGCGTGGTTGGGACCGCCCTCGGTCAGCACGTAGACCAGTTCGAACGTCTTGAGGGAGCCGATGATCCCGAGGAGCAGCAGTGACAGGTGCGTCGACTTCAGCAGCGGGAAGAGGATCCTCGTGATCGTCTGCCACTGGCTGGCGCCGTCGATGCGCGCGGCCTCGAGCACGCTCTGGTCGACCAGCTGGAGCCCGGCCAGGTAGAAGAGCATCGAGAAGCCGGTCCACATCCAGACGTTCACGACAATGCAGGCGAAGATCGCGGTCTTGGGGTCGCTCAGCCAGGGCTGGCTCAGCGCGTCGATGCCGGTGGTCTGGCCGATCGAGGCGAACACGCCGTTGAACGGGTCGAAGATCCGCTGCCAGACGATGCCGACGACGACCGGGGAGAGCACGGCCGGGACGAAGAAGATCACCCGGTACAGGTTCCGGCCCCGCAGCTGATGGTTGAGCGCGTAGGCCAGCGCGAAGCCGATCACGGCCTGCGGGACGATCGTGAGCAGGATCCACCAGCCCGAGTTCTTCAGGGTGGTGAAGAAGACGGGGTCGTGGAACAGGTCTCGGTAGTTGCCGAGCCCCACCGCCTGGCCGGCGTTGACTCCGTCCCACTTCAGCGTGCTGGCCTGGACGTTGTAGATGATCGGATAGACGACGAACACCGCGAACAGGACGAGGGCCGGGACCAGGAAGGCCAAGCCGGCGAGCCGCTCGCGCCGATGCGTGATCATGAGGCTCCTCTCGGTGGGGCGGGTGCGCCGGGCCGGGGGAACCCGACGCACCCGCCGATCACGGACGGCGAGGATCTAGCCCTGGTTGGCCTTGACCTGCGCCGCCTGAACCTTCTCCGCCGCCTTCTGCGGAGTGAGGTCGCCTGTCGCGACCCCGGCCAGTGCATCACCCAGGGCGGTGTCCACGGCGGGGCTCTTCAGGTACCGGGAGTACTTGACGTTCGGCATCCAGTCCTGGGTCATGGTGTTCCAGATCTGCTGCTGCTTGTCACTGGTGAACTTCTGCGGGTTGATGCCCTTGACCGCCGGCAGGTCGTTGAAGGTGTTGATCAGGACCTGAGCCCCTTGGCCGGCGATCCAGTCGGTCAGCACCTTGCAGGCCAGGTCGGGGTTCTTGGTGTTCTTGGCGATCCCCAGGGAGACGTCGATGCCGCCCACGTACTGGGACGTCGCCGCGCCGCCGGGGATCGTCGGGAACAGGAACGGCTGGTAACCGGACATCCCCTGCGACAGCTTCGGCGTCCCGGACCGGCTCGGGTCGGACTGCTGGATCCACCAGGCACCGAGCGGGATCATCGCCGCGTTGCCCGCCTCGAACTGGTTGGCCCCGGACGGGTAGGCGTCCAGGCCGACCGCGCCCTTCTGCGCGATGCCGTCCGTGAACAGCTTGCCCCAGTAGTCGAATGCCTCGACCAGCTTCGGGTTGGTCCACGAGTCGCTGCCGTCCTCGGCCTGGTAGGCCAGGCCCGGCGCCACGTTGTTGGCGATCTGCAGGTAGACGACGTTGCGCAGCCAGCTGTCCTTGGCGGGCAGCATGAACGGCGCGTACTTGCCGCCCTTCAGCTTCTGGGTGGCGGCCTTCAGCTCGTCCCAGGTCTTGGGGATGGCCACGCCCTTGGCGCTGAGGATGTCGGTGTTGGCCCACAGGTTGACGGTCTGCACGAGGATCGGCAGGTCGTAGTAGTTCTCGTCGCCGTCGGGGTTGCCCATCCGGGCCTGCTCCAGGCCGATCGGGTAGAACTTGTCCTTCCAGTCAGCGCCCCAGGTCTTCTCGGCGCAGTCCTGCAGCGGCATCAGCTTGTCCCGGTACTGCTGGGTGAGCGCCCCGGGCTGGAGGCCGACGATGTCCGGCATCGTGTTCGACGAGGCGCGAGTCTGCAGGTCCACCAGGTACTCGGGGTAGTTGAAGATCGTCGAGTTGATCGACGTGCCCGGGTTGGCCTTGGTGAAGGCGTCGACCATCTGGGTCGTCGTCTGCTCGATCGGGCTCCACGAGCGGAACGTCACGGTGCCGGAGCCGCTGGCCCCGCCGCCGGTGTCTCCGCCCGAGGTGGCGCCGCCGGCGCACGCGGTCAGGGTCAGAGTCGCGGCGCTGAGTGCCGCCACGGTGAGCTTGTTCCGAAGCCTCATCGCTTCCGTCCTCTCGGTGGGTGGTGCTCTGCCTGTGGTGCGGTGGTCTTGCGGAGTCGTGCTGCTGGTGGGGTTCGGTGCCTCAGCGGGTCATCTCGTCGAGGTCGATGTCGAGTTGGGCTGCGACGGCGCGCAGTTCGGCCCGGACGTCGCCCGGCACGGCGTGGATGTGGTTGGCCCCGAAGGTCTCCAGGAACCGGGCGCCCGGGGTGTCCAGACGTGCGAAGGCGTGCGGCCACTCACGGGTCGACTGGTTCATCAGCCGCTCGTTCGTCTCCTCGTCGTACTGCTCGAAGTCGCCGAGCATCAGGTGCAGCCGGTACCGGCCGTCGAGCCGGGTGAGGCGGGCGAGGGTCATCGCCCCCGGCGCGGCCAGGTGGTGCACGGAGGCACCCCCGGCGGGGAAGAAGAACACCTCCGGATAGAGGTGGACCTTGGCGAGGTTCTCGGCCGGGTCGTCGCTGCGGGCGGCGTACCACGTGGCGTGCTGGCCGGAGTTGCACAGATCCCACACGTCGCGGTCGGCGTGATAGTGCCGGACGTCGGCGAACAGCACGGGTTTCTGCGTCAGCAGTTTCAGGATCTGCATGGTCAGCGCGCCGTCCATGTCGGCCTCGGTCGCGCAGACATGGGTGGCCTTCGGGCCCTCCCAGTCGTACGGGTCGTTCAGGAACGCCTCCGCCACGTCCATGGTGGCGAAGTTCTCCGTGAGCTCGGGTTGCCCCTTGATCCCGGTGAAGTCGAGCCCCTTCTCGTCGATCAGGCTCTGCATCGCGTGGTAGGAGCGGATCTGGCGCTCCAGCAGTTCGGGGGTGAGGTTGGCGCCGTTGTAGTGCACGCCGGCGGCGGTCTTCTCCAGCCACTCGCGACCCGCCGTGACTCGGGACTGCTCGACCTTCTCGGAGCGCAGCACCAATTCCCACTGGTCCACCTCCTCGACGTCCACGCCGAAGAGCCGCATCCAGTCGTCGGTGTTGGCGACCGCGGTGTTCATGCCCATCGGTCGGCCACCGATCCGGCCGAAGGTCTGGCCGCGTAGACCGGCGACCGCTGCGCCGGCGGCGGCCTGGGTACCGATCGCGGTGAGGAGCGCGTCGTCCACATCGCCCCACAGCCGCGTGTGCGTGCGCCCGATCTGGTCGAGCGCTCCGCCGCCGGCCAGCAGGCCGACCATGCCGGGCTGGACGGGGTCGAGGCTGCCGAGGAGCAGCAGCGGGCCCGGGGTGGCGTCGGCGACCAGCATGGTGAAGTGGGGGAAGGCCCAGACGGCGTAGTGCAGGACGGTCAGGTCGACCTTCTGTGCGGCGACCTCTCGGGCGTAGGCGGTCGCGTCGCGGTTCGAGGTGACGGGTCCGGGGGTGCGGACGACCTCGTGGCCGGCGCGGGACAGCGCCTGCGCCAGCCGGTCCTCGGCCGAGCGGATGAAGGCGTCGATGTCCTTGTTCACGTAGTCGCGGCCGTCGGAAAGGCTGATCAACCCGATGCGAGCCATGAGGTCTCCTGTTCGTCGTCGGTGACGAATCGCGCGCGATTTCGTGATGACCCGCTGCCGTGGCAACGGATGTAATCGATTGCACTGGATACTGCTCGCTGTGACCGAAGTCGTCAAGAACCTCCACACAACGAATTGAAAAACAGCAGCTAGACGTGCTCAACTTGACCACTCGACAGATGTAAACGATCTCAACACCGACGTTCATGGCACCCTGCTTCCTGCCGAGATGGACGTCGGACGGCTGTACGCCGCAACCAGTCGGCGACACGAGGGGAGTCCGGGATGACGACCATCCGCGACGTCGCGCTGCGGGCCCAGGTCTCCACCGCCACCGTGTCCCGAGCCCTGAGCGCCGACACCCGGGTGGCGCCGGAGACGCTGTCGCGGGTCCTGGCCGCGGCCCGCGAGCTGAACTACGTGCCGAACACCGTGGCCCGCAGCCTGCGCCAGCAGCGTTCGATGACGTGGGCCCTGATCATCGCGGACGTCGAGAACCCCTTCCTGACGCAGCTCACACGTGGTGTCGAGGACGTGGCCCAGTCCGCCGGCTATTCGGTCCTGCTGTGCAACAGCGACGAGAGCCCCGACAAGGAGGACAGCTACCTGGCCCTGGCGATCGAGAGCCGGGTGACCGGGGTGCTGATCACGCCGACGTCGCCCGACACCGACATCGAGGGCCTGATCGCCCGCGACCTCCCCGTCATCGCGATGGACCGCCCTCTGCACCACAGCAAGCAGGTCGACACGGTCCTGGTCGACACGCGGCGCGCCGCCCGTGCCGCCGTAGAAGGTCTGGCAGACGCGGGTTTTCGTCGGATCGGCTGCCTGACCGGACCGCGGCGCGTATTCACCGCCGAGGAGCGGGCGGTCGGCTACCGCGAGGGTTTGGCGGACGCCGGGCTGGTGGGCTCCGCGGGTGCCGACGAGCTGATCCGCTACGCCGACTACAACGTCGCGGGCGGGCGGGCCGCGGCCGAGTCACTGCTCGACGACACCGAGGTCGATGCGATCCTGGTTGCCAACAGCCTGATGACGGTCGGCCTGCTCGAGGTCATGTCGGAGCGGGAACTCTCGGCCGGCAAGGACATCCACGTGACGACGTTCGACGACGCGCCGTGGACCCGCCTGCTGGGCGCTCAGATCGCGGTCCTCCCCCAACCTGCCTACGACGTGGGGAAGGCTGCCGCTCAGATGTTGCTCGCCCGCCTGGAACACCCCGAGTCCCCTGCCCGCACCGTGATGCTGAACGTGGACCTCGGCGCTGGACGCCCGACACCGCGCTGAGACCAAGCCCAGATCTACCGGGCGTGGGTCTGCCCCTGACTCACCACCACCCAGGGGCGGCGAGTGAAAGCTCAGGCCTCGCTGAGCTCCCATGGGGATTTCTCTGGTTCCGAGTCGCCGGGTCCAGCCGGACCCGTGAGGGTTGGGGTATGACGACCTCGAGGGAGCCGGAGGCATGTCGGATCTGCCG
This sequence comes from Spongisporangium articulatum, assembly GCF_044465595.1. Lineage (NCBI taxonomy): Bacteria > Bacillati > Actinomycetota > Actinomycetes > Kineosporiales > Kineosporiaceae > Spongisporangium > Spongisporangium articulatum. The sequence continues at coordinate 101,542 of NZ_JBITLV010000003.1, forward strand.
TTGCCCGCACTGCTACTGATCTTCGGGGTCGCGGCGGCCCTGATCTGAGCGGCGGGCGTTCAGCTGTCCGACCAGACCGATGTGCTGTCCGTGCGCTGGCACCTCGGGTCGGCGCTCGGCGGCCTCGTCCTGCTGGCCGTGGCCACCAACCTGCCCGAGATCGCCATCGTGGCCAGCGCCGCGGTGAGCGGCAACGTGGGCGTGGCCGTCGGGAACATCCTGGGTGGCATCGCCATCCAGACCGTCGTCCTCGTCCTGCTGGACGTCTTCGGGGTGCGGGGCCCACGGCCCCTGACGTACCGCGCCGCTTCCCTGCAACAGGTCCTGGAGGCGATCCTGGTCGTCGCCGTCCTCGCAGTGGTCGTCGCCGGGACCCAGTTGCCCGACAGCCTCATCGCTTTCCGCCTGACTCCCGAGGCGGCGCCCACGCCCTCCGGTCGCGCGCGGGAGCGCCGGTCGTGACTGCGGAGGCGACGCAGGCCACGGTCCGCGTATGGCAGGAGCGGTCGGGCACGTGGCGCTGGTGCTACATGGCCGCCGGGAGCGCGGGCCCCGGGGGTGGTGCTGCCCGCCTCCCTGACCTACACCGACCGAGCGGAGGCGGTCGGGGCGGCCGAGGTCGCCTTCCCCGGTGTCCGGGTCCTGGACGCCGGGCCCGGTCAGGACGGGCCCGCCGTCCGGGTGCCCCGGTCCCTGGTCGCCGCTGGAGCCGTCGTCGCTGTCGGCGTCGCGGTCGCGTTGCTGATCCGCGGCCGAGGCACATCGCGGCGGCGAGTGCTCGACGAGAGGAGACGGACATGACCGACGTGACCGACGTGACCGTGGACGACGTGCGTACGACGAACGCCACGGCGGACGCGGTGGTGATCGGCGCCGGGCCCAACGGACTCGTCGCCGCGGCGATGCTGGCGGACGCCGGATGGGACGTCTGCGTGCTGGAGGCGGCCGACGAGGTCGGCGGGGCGGTGAAGTCACAGGAACTGCAGCCCGGGTACGTCACCGACCTCTACAGCGCCTTCTACCCGATGGCTGCCGCGTCGCCCTACATCCGGGCCCTGGCGCTGGAGGACCACGGGCTGACCTGGCGACACGCCCCGGCCGTCCTGGCCCACCCGTCCGGACCCGACGCCGACGCCGCCGCGGTCCTGTACCGCGACCCCCACCGGACCGCCGACGGTCTGGACCGGGACCACCCCGGCGACGGCCGGGCCTGGCTGGACCTGCTGGCGCAGTGGCAGCGAATCCGTGAACCCTTCCTGCACCTGCTCTTCTCGCCCTTCCCACCCGTACGCGGGACCGTCGGGCTACTGCGCGCCGTGGGCACCCGCGACGCCCTTCGGCTGGCCCGCACCCTGATGCTGCCGGTCGCCCGGCTCGGCACCGAACTGTTCGGCGGGCGGCACGGCCCGCTCCTGCTGACCGGCAACGCGATGCACGCCGACGTTCCCGTCGTGGCGCCGGGCAGCGGCGCGTTCGGCTGGCTGATGAGCATGCTCGCCCAGGACGTCGGGTTCCCGGTGCCGGAGGGAGGTGCCGGACGGTTGGCCGCCGCGCTGCTACGGCGCGCCGAGAGCGCGGGCGCCCAGGTCGTCACGGGTTGCCAGGTCGAGGGCGTCGAGGTCCGCGGCGGCCGGGCCGTCGGCGTGCGGCTGGCCGGCGGCGGCCGGCTCCGGGCCCGACGCGCGGTGCTGGCGGACGTCGCGGCGCCCACCCTGTACCGCAGCCTCCTGCCGGCCGACGCCGTCCCCCGGCGGCTGCTGGAGGAGATCGACGGGCTTTTCACGGCGGACCTACCGACGGTGAAGGTGAACTGGGCGGTGCGCGGCCGGGTCCCCTGGCAAGTGCCTGGGCTGGCTGAGGCCGGCACCCTGCACGTCGGCGCCGACAACGGCCAGCTCGCGCTGTGGTCGGCGGCGCTGAGCACCGGCCAACCGAGCGACATCACGTTCCAGCTGATGGGGCAACTCGCCGTCGCCGACCCGACCCGAGCCCCCGAAGGGCACGAGACCCTCTGGGCCTACAGCCATCTCCCTCGCGGTAACCCCGACGCCGGAGCGGCCGAACGCCTGGCCGAGCGGATGGAGGAGACGGTCGAACGCCATGCGCCGGGCTTCCGCGACCTCATCGGCACCCGCCTGCGGCAGCTCCCGCAGGATCTCGAGGCCGACGACGCCAACCTCCTCGACGGCGCCATCAACGGGGGCACCGCCCAGCTGTTCCAGCAGCTGGTGTTCCGGCCGACGCCGGGCCTCGGGCGACCGGAGACACCGGTCGCCGGGCTCTATCTGGCCAGTGCCGGAGCCCACCCGGGGGGCGGGGTGCACGGTGGCCCGGGCGGCATCGCGGCCACGGCGGTGCTGCACGGAGCGGCCCTCGCAGGCAGCGGCGCCCGCGCCCTGGCCCGGACGACCCGCTGGCTGGCCGGGTGAACCGGATGGAACGTGGTCAGGGCTCCCGGTACAGCTTGAGGTCCGAGCCGGGTTCCGGTGTGTGCTGGCGCATGGCCAGCGCCCACGCCCCCACCCAGGTGTACACGCTGGAGACGCGCGCCCGGTAGCCGACACCGTCGGCATCCGTGGCCTCCACCCGGTACGACAGCACGGCCGTCTCCTGATTGATCAGCACTCCACGGCGAGACCCCAACGCATACGAGGACCACAGGGGACGGGCCTCCCACTCGCGCAACAACTGCTCGCGCGTCAGGACGACTCCGGGGAGGACCACGAAGGCGTCGGCCGTCAGCACGCGGGCCAGGTACCGGGGCACATCACCGGTGACGCCGGCGGCCCAGAACTCCTCCTCGAGGCCCCACGTCTCCTCCATCCACCCGTCCCGCGCTCGTCGGCTGCACGATTCATGCATCGTGGCATATGTCGGTGCTCGACACGGATCCGTCGACCCCGGTCGTACGCCGCAGGCGTCGCAACGGGACGGGCGTCGTACCGGGAGTCCGGCCGCGAGGCTCATATAGTGGATTCATGGCTCCCCGACCCCTCGCCCGAGCGGCAGCGTCGCCCTCGCCGGCGCCCGGCCCCGGTGATCTGGACCGCGCGACCGAGGCGGCCATGGTCGCCTCCCGGGCGCTGCTCGGGGTGGTGGCCGTCTCGCTGCAGCCCGTCCTCGACAAGGTCACCGTGCCGCAGTTCCGCGCGCTCGTGCTGCTCGACACCCTCGGGCCCAGCCGTACGGGTGCGCTCGCGGAGCGCCTCGGCATCCATCAGTCCACCTTCAGCCGGACGGCCGACCGGCTGGTCGCCGCGGGCCTGGTCCGGCGCCTACCCAACCCCAACAGCCGCCGCGAGGTATTGGTGTCGTTGACGGCCTCTGGCCGTCGGCTGGTCACACGGGTCATGCAGCGGCGCACGGAACACATCCGCGCCGCCCTGGAGCCGCTCACCCCGCAGCAGCGACGGACCGTGCTCGAGGGCATGCAGCTGCTCGCCGTCGCTCTCGACGAGCCCGGTTACGAGGCGGCCGCCGCGCAGATCGGCGCCTGAGCGCCAACCCCCCGCACCGTCCGACCGGGCGGTAGCAGGGGTACAGGGTGACCGGCCCGGTTGCGAGGGGCCGCCGTCGCCGCATAGTGATCCGTGTATCCGTACACGGGTCTACCGGTGCTCCTGAGCCCGCGCTCGGACCCCGGAGCGAGAGGTGGGCGGTGACAGCGACCGGTCGCGCGACAAGGGCGCCAGGCCGACTCCGCCTCACGCGCGGCCCGGGAGGACTACCGGGGCCGGTTGCGATCCCCACAAGAGCTCGGGCGACGTCATCGCCGCCGCGGAGCGGGACGGGACCGGCAGTGACCCCCGCTCACGGACCGGGCGGTATGCCGCAGCCTTGGAAGAGGCCGCCGGCGCTGAGCGTGAGGTGGTCCTGATCGCCCGCGGTCGCGGTCGCGTCAGCCCGGCGGCCGCCGACGCCGGGCTCGCGGACATCGAGGCCCGCGCCGCCCGGAACTGGCTCTGACATGGTCCCCGAACGGCTCACCCGGGCCTCAGGCTGGGCGCTGCACCTGATGATCCTGGCCGTCGCCCTGTGGGTGGCGCTGCAGATCTTCCTGCGCCTGAGCCTGCTCACCGTCCCGTTCGCCGCCAGCCTGCTCCTGGTCGCGCTGATCCGCCCACCGGTGGCCTTCCTGCGCCGGCGCGGCCTGGCGCCCGGGCCGGCCGCGGCACTCAGCGCGCTCGCCCTGGCGCTCATCGTCGGGTGCGCGATCGCCGGGGTCGCCGTCCGGGTGGCCGGCCAGGCCCCGCAGCTCGTCGACGAGTTCACCCGGGCCCTGCGCACCCTGCCCGTCGACCAGGCGACGTTGCAGGACTGGCAGCAGCGGGCCGCGGACGCCGCCGAGGGGCGTGGAGGCGCCGCCGCCCAGGTCCTGTCCGGGCTCCGGACGGGGGTGGAGACCCTGAGCGGCCTCGCCCTGACCCTGTTCTTCACCGTCTACCTGGCCTATGACGGCGAAGGCGTATGGCGGTGGTTCGTCGAACTGTTCCCACCGGCGGCACGAACCGGCGTCCAGGCCCGCGGCCTCGCGGTGTGGGCCGCCGTCTCCGCCTGGGTCCGCGCCACCGCGCTCGTGGCTCTGTTCCACGGCGTGGTCGTGGGCGCCACCTTGGCCCTCATGCACGTGCCGCTGTTCCTGTCCCTCGCCTTCCTCGTGTTCCTGGGCAGCTTCGTCCCCATCCTGGGGGCCTTCCTGTTCGGCGGTGTCGCCGTCCTCGTCACCTTCGCCACCCAGGGGCCGGTCAGCGCCCTCGTGCTCCTCGGCATATTGATCATCGACAACCAGATCGAGGCCCACCTGCTGGAACCGTTCCTGGTCGGGCGGTTCGTCTCGCTCCACCCGATCACCGTGGTGGCCGCGGTCACCGGCGGCGGGCTCATCGCGGGGCTGCAGGGTGCTGTGTTCGCGGTGCCGCTGTGCGCCGCCGTCCATGCCGGGCTCCAGCAGCCGGGCGCCCCGCCATCTCCCCCGCCCGACCAGCCGCCCGACCAGCCGCCCGACCAACCGCCCGACGACGAAGGAGGCTGACCCCCGACGCGTCCAGGGTGCCGAGGCCGCCCGTCAGCCGCCCGTCAGCCGCCCCGTCAGCCGCCCGAGGGCGGGTCGTCGAGGAGGGTCTGGTAGTCGGCGGCGACCAGTTCCCGGGTCGTCAGGGCTCCGGACGGCAACGGCGCGTCCACCGGCTGGCCGCGTCGCTGCAGGCGGACCGCGCGGACCCCGGGGACGGCCGTCACGGTCAGCACGATCTGGCCGACCGCGACCGCCAACCGGTCGGCGGCCTGCACCGGCGTCCCCTCGGAGAGGTCGACGGTCAGGATGCCGGAACGCGGACCGCCGGCCTGCAGCCGGACACCGGTGGGCAGCGCCGAGCCCAGTCCGGTGCGACGCTCCTCATCGGATGGGCCCGCGGCCAGCTGGTCGAGCAGGCTCTGCACGGTACTCACGGACGCATCGACCGGTCGCGCCCTGGGCACCATGCGGATCCGCCCGTCGCCTGCGACCAGCGCGATCCGGGTCCTCCGGGCCGCGGCCGGTGCGAGGCTGGTGACGGCGCCGGCATCTGGGGCCGCCGTGTTCAGCAGCCCGTAGGGCACCCTCGCAGTGGCCGCCACCGTCGAGGTGCCTCCCGTCGGGACTCCGCAGGCGGCGACGGCCACCACGACAGCGACCGGCGCCAGCCGGCGCGCGACGACCCGCCGACCCGTCGTCAGGCTCACGATCCCACCTCTCTGGGCAGCTGGACGACGAAGCGCGCGCCGGCGCCCGCGGCGTCCTCGCACCAGACGACGCCGCCATGACGGCGAACGGTCTCGGCCACGATGCTCAGGCCCAGACCGGTGCCCTGGACCGACCCCCGCGAGGTCTCGATGCGGGCGAACCGGGCGAAGATCCGGTCCTTGTCGGCGTCGGGCACCCCCGGACCGTCGTCCTCGACCGTAAGCAGCACCAGGGCGCGATCCGCGTCGATGCGCACCGTCACGGCGGTCGGCCCTCCGGCGTAGTGGTCGGCGTTCGACAGCAGGTTGACGACGGTCCGCTCGAGAAGTGCCCTCTCGGCGCGTACGACCGGGGGCAGGGCGTGCGTCTCGTCGCGCAGCAGCGACTCCGGACGGCCCTCCCGCCGGAGGATCTCGCGGACCAGGTTCGCCAGGTCGGTCACGGAGCGACGGTCGGAGTCCTCGCCGTCCGCGTCGAGCCGGGCCAGGACCAGGAGGTCCTGCAGCGTGGTCTGGAACCGCCCGAGTTCGGTGCGCACCAGGTCGAGAGTGGTGCGCGAGCGCGGTGACAGTTCGTCGCGGCGGGCCGCCAGCAGCTCGACGCCTGTGACCAGGGTGGTCAGCGGCGAGCGCAACTCGTGACTGACGTCCGCGGCGAACCGCTGTTCCCGCTCGATGCGGTCCTGGAGCGCGTCGAGCATGGCGTTGAACGAGGCGACGATGGCAAGGAGGTCGGGGTCGGTGCTCGGCGGCAGCCGGGTATCCATCCGCCCGGCGGCGATGGCGCCCGCCGCGGTGGCCACCTCGTCCAGCGGCCGCACCACCCGACGGGCCACGTAGCGGCCGAGGACCGCGGCCGCGAACGAGGTCGAGGCGCCGACCGCGGCGAGGACCGTGCGGAGGATCCGCAGGGTGCGGTCGAGCTCCGTGACGGCACTGATCTCGTAGAACTGCGCTTTCACGGCGGGCAGCGGTACGCCGACCGCCAGGGCGTGGGCGCCGTCCAGCCTCGCCCACGAAAGCCCCGGCCGGCCGGAGCCGACCACGCGGGTCAGCGGGCCGGGCAACTGCTTGCTGGTGTCGGTCAGGTCCGACGAGTACCACTGTCCGCCGACGGCGACGAGAATCCGCGCGTCGGGGCGGGGAGCGATGTCGTTCAGGACGTCGGACGGGTCGACGCCCGCCGTCAGCAACCGGTCGCGGACGTAGCCCGCCTCGGCGTAGGCCTGCCGCAGGGCCGATCGCTCGCGCTGTTGGAGGAGGTAGCCACGCGCGACGACGTAGGTGGTGCTGGCGAGCACCACGGAGGAGAGCAGGGCCGCGAGGGCGAAGGCGAGCGTCGCCCGGCGACGCAGCCCGAACCGCGGCCCCCGGCCACTCACGCGTTCCCGCTCACGGGTCGGTCACGGGTCGGCTCACGGGTCCGGCTCCGCGTCGAGGCGATAGCCCAGACCGCGCACGGTCACCACCACCCGCGGATCGGCCGGGTCGCGTTCGATCTTCGTCCGCAGCCGCCGGATGTGGACGTCCACGATGCGTTCGTCACCGAAGAAGCCGCGGTCCCAGACCCGCTCCAGCAGCACCGGGCGGGCCAGCACCCGCCCCGGCACCGCAGCCAGCTCGCACAGCAGCCGGAACTCGGTCAGCGTCAGGTTCACCGGTTGGTCTCCGCGCACGACCCGCCCGGCCTCGGGCCACAGCACGAGCGGCCGCTCGGGCGGCCCGTCCAGGCGGACGGCCGGCCCGGCGTCCACCTCCTGCGTGCGTCCTCGCCGTCGCAGCGCTCGCAGCCGCGCCGTGATCTCACGCAACTGGAAGGGCTTGGTGACGTAGTCGTCCGCCCCGGCCTCCAGGGCGGTGACGATGTCGTACGTGTCGTCGCGCGCACTGACCACGACGATGGGTGCGTCGTGGAACTGGCGGACCCGGTGGATGAAGGTCAGGCCGTCCATCCCGCCGAGCATCAGGTCGACGAGCATGAGCCCCACGTCGGCGCCAGCGCCCTGCAGATGGGTCAGCGCCGCCTCCGCCCGAGAGTGCTCCGTCACCTCGTAGCCCTCGTCCTCCAACCCCATCCGCAGGGTCGTGCGGATGCCGTCGTCGTCCTCCAGTAGCAGCAACCGCACGGGTTCATGCTGCCACCGGGGCGGGAAACCGCCGCGCCCGGAGGCCCTTCGTCATGAAACCGCAAAGCGGTCGGCGGACGGTTCGCAAAGCGGCTCGGGCATCGTCGAGGGCGTGGACACGAGGGACGGAGCGCTCCCCGAGCGCGGTAGGGACGACATCGAGGTCCGGCTCGACCGGGCCCGTCCGGTACACGGCATGACCGCTCTGCGGGACGCCGTGATCGATGTCGTGCGCTCGGGCTCGCCGGTGCTGCGGGTGGACGTCGCAGCACTCGGAGAACTCTCCTCGACCACGGTGACCGCCCTGCTCTGGGCCCAGCGACGATGCCGGGCCCGGGGCGGAGTGGTCGTGCTCAGCGGCGTCGACCGGCGCAACCGCCGGATCCTCGAACAGTCGGGGTTGGCCCGCGTCCTCCCCGTCGAGGAGCCTGCGTCGGCGCTCGTGCGGAGGCGAGCCTCCGCATGAGCGCCGGCCCGGAGCTCATGGTCCGCCCGGGCCTGCCGGGACCGCACCACGCCCGGACCGCCTGGTCCGCGGCGATGGCGAGCCATGCCCCCGGTCATGCCTTCGCCGTCGAGCGTCGGGACCGCCTGCGGGTGGTCCTCCTGGAGTGGGGTTCGACGCTCGTGCCGGTGGTGGGCCGCGAGGGCGTGGCGGCGCGTCAGCGCCTGCGCGAGCGATGCCGGTACGGGCGCCCGGACGAGATCGCCGACTCGTTGGCCGCACCGGCGACGTGGCGGCGGGGTTGTTCGGGCGTGACGGTGGTGGACCTGCGGGCCGACGGATGGCTGGACCTCGCCTCCCGCGGCGGGCCGCCGCCGGTCGTGGTCCACCCCGACCGGCCGGCCGAGACGCTCTGCGACGCAACGTCACCCGGGGTGCGCTGCCGGGTGGCTCCGGACGACGTACTGCTGCTCTGCTCGGCCGCCTTCCTCGAAGAGCCCCCGGACGTGCTGGCGTCGCTGCGCGACCACCCCGGCGCGGACGGCCTCCTCCGGCTGCGTGAAGGGCTCTTGACGGCCCCGGCGACCGGGGCGGTCGCGATGCTCGCCCAGACCTGAACCGCCCGACGGGTCGTCTCGGGTTGCAGCCGGCCGGTCTTCCCGGATAGTGATTCATGTATTCATACATGGATTTTCTCGCAGGAGGTGTCCTTCTGTCGTCCGCCTCGTCGTCGGAGCCCCCGCCTCCCCACGTCCTGCGCGACTACGCGCTGCTCGCTGATGGTCGGCGCGGCGCCCTCGTGGGCCCGCGTGGTGACATCGGGTGGCTGTGCCACCCGGGCTGGTCGGACGACGGGGTCCTCACCTCCCTGCTCGGGGGCGGGTCGTTCTTCCAGATCCATCCCGAGGAACGTTCGGTGTGGGGCGGGTACTACGAGCCGGGATCCTTGGTCTGGCACGGGCGCTGGGTCTCGGTGCGCGGCGTGACCGAGTCGCAGGACGCCCTGGCCCTGCCCGGCCACCCCGACGTGACCGTGCTGATGCGCCGGGTACTCTCGCGTGCGGGCCGCAACCACGTCCGGGTACGGCTCGACCTGCGCGCCGATCCGGGTGAGGCACCCCTGGAGGACCTGCGCCGGCACCGCGACGTGTGGACCGCCCGGCGCGGCCCCCTCCGGTTCCGCCTGGACGGCGCCGCAGACGCGCGGGTGCACCGCGCGGACGGCGGGGAGTTCCTGGAGCTCGACCTCGACCTGCCCGAGGCCCACCGGGACGTGACCGCTCGGTACGGGTGGCCGTGCGGGTGCACCCCGAGCAACGGCGCATCGTCTGGACGGCGCTCACCGGCCCGAGCTACACCGGTTCGGTACACCTCGAACCGCTCGACAGCGGCTGGACGCGGGCCACGGTCGAGCTGTCCTGCTGGCCTGACGGGTTCACGTCCGGGGTCGCCGAACTGCTCCTGCCGGGTGCCTCCCGCGCCGGGATCGACGAGGCCGGCCTCAGCGACCTGCTGGGCGGCGACGCGCGGGTGGCCCATCCGTGAGCAGGCCCGGCCCCCTGCTGCGCCGGCTCCTCGCGCTGCCGACCGCGCTCTACCACCACGGTTGGGGCTTCCTGCTCGGTGAGCGGTTCCTCGAGCTGGAGCACGTCGGACGGCGGACCGGTCGCACCCATCACACGGTGCTGGAGGTGGTGGCGCACGTGCCCGGGACCGGCGAGGTCGCGGTGCTGGCCGGTTTCGGGGCCACGTCCGACTGGTTGCTCAACCTGCGTTCCGGCGGCCCGGCGCGGGTCCATCTGGGCCGGCGCGACTTCGCGGCCCGCTGCCGGTCCGTGCCGGCCGAGGAGGCTGAATCCCTTCTGGGCGGGTACGAGCGTCGCAACCGGCTCGCGGGTCCGGTGGTCCGGCGGGTCCTGTCGGCCCTCGTCGGCTGGCCGTACGACGGGACCCCGGCGGCCCGACGGCGGCTGGTCGAGCAGCTTCCGATGGTGGCCCTCGCCCCGCAGTCCCCGGAAGAAGGCAGGCGATGATGCACACCCAGCCACTGGCCTGGCTCGAGGTCCTGGCCTGGATCGGTCTCGGGTCGGCCTTCGTGTCCGCCGGACTGATCACGGCCGACATCGCGCGGGGCGCCCGGCAGAAGCTGTGGATCATGAACCCGGTCTACCCGGTCACGGCCCTCTACTGGGGGCCGGTGGCCCCGCCAAGACCACGGCCAGCTACTGGTTCCTGATGCAGGTGGCGATGGTGATCGGCTTCTTCACGGCCCTGCCGGCGAATGCGCTGTTGATCCGGTCGGGCTTGAAGGAACGGATGGAGGGCGACCCGTCGCGGCGGGAGCCCGCAGCCGCACGTCGCGCACCGCCGCCAGGACGGTGCGGTGCGTCAGCCAACCGACCACCGTCGTGCCGTCCGCGGCGAGCACGGGGACGGGACCGGGCCACCGGTCGAGCGCCTCCAGGGCCGCGTCCAGGTCGTCGTCCTGGCGGAGGGTCGGTGGGTGATCGAGGAGGTGGTCCACGGCCGCGGCGTCGTGCCGCCCGTCGGCCAGCACCTCGGTCAGCCGGCGCGCCTCGACCACGCCCAGGTAGGCGCCGTGCGGATCGGTGACCGGCAGTTGGGCGTGCCCCGTCGCGGTCAGGAGCCGGGCGGCCTCGAGGGCGGTGGCGTCCGCATCGACCGATCCGGGCCGCTGCTCCAGCAGGCCCGCCACCGGGACGCCGAGCGGCGTCGCCGCATCCAGATCCACGCCGCGACGGCGCAGCTTCAAGGTGTAGATGGTGTCCCGCATCAACAGACGACTGATGCCGGTGGCCACCACGATGGCGGCCATCAGCGGCAGGATGATCGAGTACTCGCCGGTGAGTTCGAACATGATGATCACGGCGGTGATCGGGGCCCGTCCCGCGCCGGCGAACACCGCTCCCATGGCCACCAGGCCGTAGGCCCCGGGTGAGCCGGCCGTCGCCGGGAACAACCACTCGAGGGCTTGGCCGTACGCCGAACCGAGCATGGCCCCGACGAACAGACTGGGCGCGAAAACGCCTCCCGAGCCACCGATCCCGATGGTGAGGCCGGTTCCCACCACCTTGGCCACGAGGAGCAGGAGCAGGTAGGCGACCGTGTAGTCCCCCGCGATCCCCCGCCCCAGGACGGGGTAGCCGACGCCGTACATCTGCGGCACGGCCAGCAGCAACGCCCCCAGCAGGAGGCCCCCGACCGCGGGGCGCAGCCACTCCGGGCCCCGCCAGACCCGGTCGCAGGCGTCCTCGATCAGGTACAGCACCCGGGTGAAGGCGACCCCGACGGCCCCGGCCACGACCCCCAGCAGGACGAACCAGCCGTACTGCGAGGGGTGGTCGACGCGGAAGGCCGCGAGGTGCAGGAACGGCTCGTCGCCGAGGGCCGCGCGGCCGATCACGCTGGCGGTCACCGACGACAGGACGACCATGCCGAACGCGCGGCCCGCGAAATCGCGCAGGATCAGTTCCATCGCGAAGAACACGCCCGCGAGCGGGGCGTTGAACGTCGCCGCGATGCCGCCGGCCGCGCCGCATGCGACCAGCACCCGCAACCGCTCCTCCTCCAGCCGGGCCAGCCCCCCGACGGTCGACCCGAGCGCCGACCCGATCTGGACGATGGGCCCCTCCCGGCCGACCGATCCTCCCCCGCCGATGCACAACGCCGAGGCCAGGGCCTTGACGGCGGCCACCCGGGGGGCGATGCGCCCTCCCCGACGGGCCACCGCGTACATCACCTCCGGGACGCCGTGCCCACGCGCCTCCCGGGCGAACCGGTAGACCAGCGGTCCGTAGAGGAGCCCGCTGATCACCGGTGCGAGCAGCAGGAACCACGGGCCCAGCCACGGCACGTGAGGGTTCGCCGCCCGACCGACCGCCGAGTAGTCGTCGTACCCCGAGAAGATCTTCGTCACGGCGAGGATCAGCCAGCGGAAGGCCACCGCCCCGAGGCCGGCGCCCGCGCCGACGACGAGGGCCAGCATGAGCAGACCCGACTCCGACCCACGCAGCGCCTCACCCCACCCGCGGAGGGGGCGAGGCGGGATCGAGCGGCGGACGAGAAGGGGGAGCGACGTCATAATCCATGCATTATGCAATATTTGCCTTCAATCAATGATCACCCCTGGCGTCGCGAGCGGCCACCAGCACGCGACGGCGTACCGCCTGAGAGCAGATGCCCTGTGCCGACGGCTGCCGAGCCCACCCCGTCCAGCGCCTCCCCGCGGGCGCCCTCCGCGTCGCCCCCGCCCGCGGAGCCGGGGGCCGCTCGGCCCTGGGCCCGCGCCGGGCTCGTCACCGCGCCGGTGCTGGCCGCACTCGCCACCCTCGCCGGCCTCGGGCTGACCGGGGAGCTGGCCGGGCAGCAGCTCCTCGACCCGGGGCCGGTGGTCCGCTACGGGTTGCCCGTCGTGCGCGCGGTGCACGACCTGTGCGCGGCCGGCACGATCGGGCTGCTGGTCGTGGCCGTGACGATGCTGCCGGACGACGGGCAGGACCGGTTCGCGCTGCGGGGACTGCGGGGGCGGGTCGTGCGGTGGGGCGGTCTGGCGGCCTGCGCCTGGGGCGCCTCGATCGTGGCGATGGAGGTGCTCACCTGCAGCGACATCACGGGCATCCCGCTGGATCAGCCGGGTTTCGGCCGGCAGTTGGTGTTCTTCGCCGGGCAGATCGAACTGGGCCAGATCTACCTGGTGACCCTGGCCGTCGTCCTGCTCTGTGCCTACCTCGCGCTGTTCGCGGGCCGGCTGACGACGGCCGCCTGGGCCACAGTGGCCTCGCTCGCCGCCCTGGCGCCGCTCGCGCTGGGCGGGCACGCCTCGGGATCGAACGACCACATGAACGCGGTGAACAGCCTGGCGGCCCACCTGGTCGGCGTCACGGTGTGGGTCGGTGGCGCAGCGGCGCTCCTGATGCTCGTCCTCCCTGGGATGACCGGCTCCGTGGGCCCGCTGCGCCTGGACCGGATCGCCGCCCGGTTCTCCGTCGTGGCCGCCTGGTGCTTCGCGGCGGTGGCCCTCTCCGGCCTCGACAGCGCTTGGCTGCGGGTCGGCGGGCTCCGGGGACTCGACACGCGCTACGGCGTCCTGGTGCTGACCAAGACCGGCGCCTTGTTCGCCCTGGGGCTCGCCGGGTGGATGCACCGGCGGGTCACGCTGCCGAGGTTGCAGCGCGACCCGGGGGCCGTGAGACCGTTCGTACGACTCCTGGCCGCGGAGCTCGCGGTCATGGGTCTGGCGACGGGGGCGGCCGTGGCCCTGTCGCGCAGCGCCCCGCCCGTCCCGCAGAGCGTGGCCGCCGGCCCGCACGCCGCCTACCGCGCCCTCGTCGGCTTCGCCCCACCGCCCCCGATGTCAGCGACCACGGTGTTCACCGAGTGGTACGTCGACTGGCTGCTGCTGGCGATCAGCGCGGCACTGGCCGGTGTCTACCTCACCTGGGCCGCCCGCCTGCGCCGACGCGGCGACGCCTGGCCCTGGTGGCGCACGACGGCCTGGGCGGTCGGCTGCCTGCTGCTGGCCTGGCTCACCAGTGGCGGACCCACCGTGTACGGGATGACCTCGTTCAGCGGCCACATGCTGATGCACATGATGCTGATGCTCGGCGTCCCGCCCCTGCTCGTCGTCGGGGCTCCGGTCACCCTGGCCCTGCGCGCCGTCCCGGCCCGGGCGGACTCCAGCGCCGGGCCCCGTGAGTGGCTGCTGACCGTCGTCCACTCGCGGCTCAACCAGCTGCTCAGCCATCCGGCCGTGGCCGGCCTGCTGTTCAGCGGCAGCCTGGTGGTCTTCTACAGCACACGGCTGTTCCCACTGGCGATGGCCACCCACACGGGCCACATGCTGATGACGGCGCACTTCCTCGTCGTCGGCTACCTCTTCGCCTGGTCGCTGATCGGCACCGACCCGGGGGCGCAGCGCAGCGGATACCCGCTGAAGCTGCTCGTCCTGATCATGACCATGGCCGTGCACGCCTTCTTCAGTGTCGTCCTGATGAGCAGCAGCACGGTGCTGGCCGCGGGCTGGTGGCGCGAACTCGGGATCACCGACACCGCCGCCCTGCTGCACGACCAGCACACGGGCGCAGCCATCGCGTGGGCCACGGGGGACATCCCTACCCCGCTGCTGGCCCTGGCCGTGGCGGTGCTGTGGGCGAGGGAGTCCGAACGGGAGGCCCGCCGCTTCGACCGCCAGGCCGACCGGGACGGCGACGCCGCCCTCAAGGACTACAACGCGCGGCTCGCCGCGCTGGCGGCCCGCGCCGGTGGCCGACCTGGTGAGCGACGGGAGGCGTGACCGTCCAGCGCTCTGCGCACCCATTACACAATGTGTTCTGAGTGTCCGAGGGGGGACTTGAACCCCCATGCCCTTTCGGGCACTAGCACCTCAAGCTAGCGCGTCTGCCAATTCCGCCACCCGGACGTGGGCGACCCCGGCGGGGAGCCGGAGAGCGGAGTCGAGGTTAGCACGCAGGGGCGTGTGCTCCGGACCGCCGCTCCCCTCCCCGGCGGCGGCCCGGAGAGCCCGTCACGCCGCCACGGGCCCGTCGCCCCCGGACCGGGCGGGACCCCCGCTCGCACCCGCCGCGCGCACCCCGTCGCCGGCTGCCGCCTCGCGGGACCGGGCCCGTTCGATCACGCCGTCGAGGGCGGGGGCCACGCGCGTCGCGGTGCGCCGCTCGTCCCGGTTCAGCGGGGTGCCGTCGTGCACGGCCACCAGCAGCCGGGCCACCTCGGCGAGCCGCACGTTGCAGTAGTTGGACAGTTCGCGCAGCATCCGCCAGCCGTCGGCGGTCGACCGGGAGAAGCCCGCGGCCAGCAGGCCGAGGACGATGCCGATCTCGGAGCGGGTCTCCATCGCCCGTTTCAGCTGGTCGACCTCGGTCTGCAGGGCCAGCACCCGCTTGAGCAGGTCGCGGGTGACCTGCGCGTCGTCATCGCGCATCTCGACCTCCTCGGCTTCGGGTCCGCGGCTGATGCTCCGATCACTACCCGCCCGGGCGAGGATCAGTCGCGGCGGGTCAGCCCGGAGCTCGGCACCTGCACGATGCGCACGGGCAGCGCACGCAGGAGCACGAGGACCGAGGCCGGGACGTCGTCCGCGAGGACCACCGCCCCCACCTGCCGCTCCTGCAGCCGGTCGAGCAGGGCCCGGACGGCCAGTTCGTCCTGCAGCGGCGAACCGCCCACCCCGACCACCGCCTCCAGGGCCATCCCCCGCTGCGCCGCGAAGCCGCCCATCGCGACGGACAGAGCGCTGCGGGCCATGGGGAGCATGTTCGGATGGATCCTCACCAGCCCGATGGCCAGGGTCGGTCGTCCAGTCATGTCGCCTCCTGCGATCAGACCGGTACTACCCGGGCCGGCCGGTCCCATTCCCTGCCCGCCACCGCCCCCGCGCCCAGCACCAGACCGACGCCCACGAACGCGACGCCGACGACGGCGTCCAGCCAGTAGTGGTTGGCGGTGACCACGACGACGGCCAGGGTCACCAGCGGATGCAGCAGCCACAGCGGGCGCCACCGGCCGCGGGTGGCCGCGATCATCACGACGGCGAGCAGGAACGCCCAGCCGACGTGCAGGCTGGGCATGGCGGCGTACTGGTTCGACAGGCTGGACAGCACCGGCGCCTGGTAGACCGACGAACCGGACTGCACGCCGGTGTCCACCATGTGCAGGCTCGGCATCAGCCGCGGCGGTGTGACGGGGAACGCGATGTGCACGAGCAGGCCGAGCCCGGTCCCGATCAGGAGTGCGTACTTGGCCCACTCGTAGGCGGCCGGGCGGTGCCGGTACAGCCACACGAGAACGCCTGCGGTGAGCGGGAAGTGGACGAACTCGTAGTAGTGGTCGGCGAACCACAGGAGCGCCGGGTGCGGGAGCACGAGGTCCTGCGCCCACGCCTCGGTGGGCAGGTGCAGCCACCGTTCGACGGCCAGGACGTGCCGGGCGTCGCCGTCGGCCCGCGGGCGCCCGGAGACGGCGAGCACGCGACCGAGGTTGTACAGCCCGAAGGCACCGAGCACGAGCAGTGCCTCGACGAACCCGCGCCGCACGTGCCGCCGGGCGGGCCATCCGGTCAGGGTCAGATTCGGATGCACCCTCCGGTTATAACCCAGCTAAAGGGAAAAGTCTCTCCGTTTTCGGCGCCCGATCGGGTGAAGGACGAAACGCACAGGTGGGATGCTCGGGCCCATGCCGACCACGGACACCGTCCGCGACCTCACCGACTCGGAGCAGAACGGCGCGGTCCTCGGCCTCGCCACCCGCCTGCTCGCCGGGGAACCGGTGGACGACGGGCGCGGGCCGGCCGTCGCCGCCGAGGCCGCCGCCGTGGCCGCCTCCCGCACGCGACTGGCGGCCGCCTCGGAGCGCGGCGCGGTGCACCTGAGCGTGGTGTGGGCGATGTACGGCGAGACGGGTCGCATCGTGCCGCGCGAGCAGCACGAGCACGGTGAGGACTTCGTCCGTGAGAAGGTCCGGCAGCTCGACTGGCTGACCGCGGGCCTGCCGGTCACGTGGAGCATCGTTGCGGTCGACGACGGCTGCCCCGACGTGCCGTCGAGCTCCGAGGTGATGCAGGAGATCGTCGCGGCCGAGGGGTACCCGCCGGCCGGGCACCGCGGCGTGACGGTGCTCCGCCTGGCCGACGTCCTGGCCGACATCGCGAGCGGCGGCCGGGGCATCGGGCGAGCGTTCGACGTCCTGACCTCCCCCGCCCAGTCCCGCAAAGGTGGCTCGATCCTCGCGGGCCTGGCGCACGCCGTCCGGGCCGAGACCCCGCCCGAGGCGCGGCACGTCGTCGCCTACACCGACGCCGACCTGTCCTCGAACCTGGCGATGTCGGGCACGTTGGCCGGGCCCATCCTCGAGACCGACGGCGTGGCCGCGACTCTCGGGCAGCGCTACGGGATGCCCGGTGCGGTGCTGGTCCGCGCCGACGGGATCTCCACGGAACCCCGCAGCACGGGCGGGAAACCGGACAAGGTGATCATCCTGTTCCGGCACTTCGTGCGGGCCCTGCTGATCCCGGACCTGGCCCACGTGCTCGACACGCAGGCCGGGTTCAAGGCCTTCGACGCGGCGGCGCTGGCGCCCGTGCTCGCCGAGATGTCCAGCTTCGACGCGACGTTCGACGTCGAGCTGCTCATCCACCTCACCCAGCGCTACGGCGCTCAGGCCCTGGCCGTCGAGCCGATCGTCTTCACCGAGGACTTCGCCGCGACCAACTTCCCGTCCGTCGACCCCGGCGCCGGACACCTGGCGATGGTCCACCAGATCGTCGGCCTGTACGACCGTTTCGTGGCCCCCGTCGCCCCGGCCGTGGGAGCGGCGGCCGACCTGCTCGAGTTGCTGCGGGGCCTCGACCTGCCCGGCTACGTCCGGCTGATCGAGGGCCTGCGCACCGAGGACGAGAGCGACTCCAGCCTGTTCGACCGGCGCTGGTCGGTCCCCCACCTGAGGGAGTTGTCGTCGTGATCGCCACGCCCTGGGGGTTGTCCGTCACCGCGACCGGCACGGCGCAGGCCACCCCGGACCTGGTGCGGATCGGTTTCGGCGTGACCCACCTGGCGACCGAGCCGGCGGCGGCGTTCGCCGGCGCGCGGGCCGTTGTGGCCGCCGTGCGGGCCGTGCTCGGCGAACACCGCGTGGCGGCCGACGCCGTGCTGGACGCCCATCTGCGCCTCACCACCGTCTGGAGCTACCCGGAGGGCCGTCAGGTCCTCGACGGCCACCAGTGCGACGCCACGTTCGTCGTGGAGACCCGCACCCCGGACGACGCGCCGCAGTTGATGGTCGACCTGATCGCCGCGGGGGTGACCGGCATCCAGTCCGTCGACTTCGACGTCGCCGACCGGGAGGCCCTGCTCGACCACGCTCGTCGGGCGGCGATGCAGGCGGCCCGGCGGAAGGCGGAACTCCTCGCCGAGGCGGGCGGGGTCCGGGTGGGCCGGGTGCTGCACATCGAGGACGGCGATGCGGGCGGAGGTGGGCCCGCGGTCGCCTTCAAGGCCGACGTCGCGGACCCGGGCCTGCCGCCGGGCCGGATCACGGTCACGGCCGGGGTGACGGTCGGGTACGCGCTCGAACCCTGAACCCTCGCGCAGCCGTGTGATCAACCGGACAGGAGACCCCCTCCGCTTGACCCCCCGGCGAGGGCCGACAATGGGGCCATGGCGAGTCAGACGAACGACCCCGGCCTCTTCAGCGTGCCCGAGGACTACGAGGAGCTGCGCGCCGCCGTGCGGCACCTCGCCGAGGACAAGATCGCCCCGCACGCGGCCGAGGTCGACGCGACGGCCAGCTTCCCGCAGGAGTCGTACCAGGCGCTGATCGACGGCCAGTTCCACGCCCCGCACATCCCGGCCGAGTACGGCGGGGTGGGGGCCGACGCGCTGGCCAGCTGCATCGTGATCGAGGAGATCGCGCGGGCCTGCACGTCGTCCTCGCTGATCCCGGCCGTCAACAAGCTGGCCACGCTCCCCCTGATGCTCGGCGCGAGCGAGGAGCTGAAGCACAAGTACCTGACCCCCGTCGCGAACGGTGACGCCCTGTTCTCCTACGCGCTGTCGGAGCGTGAGGCGGGCAGCGACACCGCGTCGATGAAGACCCGCGCCGTGCCCGACGGCGACGACTGGGTGCTCACCGGCACCAAGGCGTGGATCAGCAACGCCGGCGAGTCCGAGTACTACACGGTCATGGCGGTCACCGACCCCGACGGCCGGCGGGGCGCGAACGTCAGCGCCTTCGTCGTCGAGAAGACCGACGAGGGGGTGAGTTTCAGCGAGAAGGAGCGCAAGCTGGGGATCAAGGGCTCCCCCACCCGCGAGGTCATCCTCGACCACGTGCGCATCCCCGGCGACCGGATGATCGGCGCCCCCGGCGAGGGCCTGAAGATCGCCCTGCGCACCCTCGACCACTCGCGCGTGGCCATCGGCGCACAGGCGCTCGGCATCGCCCAGGGCGCTCTCGACGTGGCCACCGCCTACGTGAAGGAGCGCCGCCAGTTCGGCAAGGCGATCGCCGAGTTCCAGGGCCTGCAGTTCATGCTCGCCGACATGGCGATGGAGCTCGCGGCGGCCCGGGCCCTCGTCTACGTGGCGGCGGGCAAGTCCGACCGCAACGAAGCCGACCTCGGCTTCTTCGGCGCGGCGGCCAAGTGCAAGGCGGCGGACGTCGCCATGCAGGTCACGACCGACGCCGTCCAGCTGCTCGGCGGGGCCGGCTACACGCAGGACTTCCCCGTCGAGCGGATGATGCGCGACGCCAAGATCACCCAGATCTACGAGGGCACCAACCAGATCCAGCGCATCGTGATGGCCCGCCAGCTGCTGCGCTAGAGGTCCGTGTCACGGCCCGCGGGGCTGCCTCGTCCCGTGACCGACAGCGGTTCGGTCGGTTCGGCCAGCCCGGCGCGATGCTGCGCGACCGGGACGGGCGGGTCGCGGGGGCCATGGCGCTGGACGTGCTCGGCGGGCGGGTGCAGGCGATCCGCACGGTCGTGAACCCCGACAAGCTCGCCCACCTAGGGCCGGTCGCCGACGCCTGGGCGATGATGCACGAACTGACCCGGACCCGCCGCGGCCTGCCCTGACCGACGAGCGCACCGCGGCGGGCAGCAGAAAGCGGGGTGATCGGAGCCGTTCCCGGCCCTGATCACCCCGCTCTCTGCGGCTAACTGCGGATCACTCGGCGTTGAGGGCGTCCGCCACGCGGCG
The DNA here is from genome assembly GCF_044465595.1 of Spongisporangium articulatum. Taxonomy (NCBI): domain Bacteria; kingdom Bacillati; phylum Actinomycetota; class Actinomycetes; order Kineosporiales; family Kineosporiaceae; genus Spongisporangium; species Spongisporangium articulatum. Next base: position 121,569 of record NZ_JBITLV010000003.1, read on the forward strand.
GTGCGCCGCCCAGATCTCCTCGGGCAGGTTCGGGAACCCGGCCAGGTGCTTCTCGCGGAACCCGATCTCCTGCTTCCACCGCTCGACGTCGATGGTCAGGATGGTGTTGAGGTCGTCGGCGTCGACCTCCAGGCCCTCGAGGTTCAGCTCCTCGACGGTCGGGATGATGCCGACGGGCGTCTCGACGCCGGTGACCTCGCCGTTCTTCAGCTGCATGAGCCACAGCAGCGGGCGCAGGTTCTCGCGGTAGCCCGGCCACAGGAACCGGCCGTCGTCGCCGCGCTGGAACCAGTTGACGTGCGCGAAGATCGGCTGCTCCGTGGCCGCGCCGACGATCTTCAGCCAGTGCGCCGCGTAGTCACCCTCGGGGTAGGACATGAACGGCCGCATCGACATCGGGTCGTAGCGCAGCTGGCCGTCGAGGCCGTCCGCGGCGAAGGTCGCCTCGGCGCCCAGGGTCAGGCCGTCGTAGACGCCCTCGGCCAGGTCCTTGATCGCGCGCACCAGCGGCTCGCGGTCGCGGGTGCGGCCGCCGAAGATGATCGCGTCGATCGGGACACCCTTGGGGTCCTCGAAGTCCGGCGCCACGTTCGGCACGTTGGCCAGCGTGGTGGTGAACCGGCTGTTCGGGTGCGCCCACGGCGAGTCGTCGCCCGGCTCGCGGTCGGCGATGCGCTCGCCCTTCCAGTCGAGCCAGCCGTCGAGGTCCTCCGGCGGGTTCTTCGTGCGCCCCTCGAACCAGACCTCGTGGGTCTTCTCGTTGTAGGCGATGTTCGTGAAGATCGCGCCGGTGCCGGGAGCGATCGCGTCCAGCGCCGTCGGGTTCGTGACCTCGTTCGTGTCCTTGGCGACCCCGAAGACGCCGAACTCCGGGTTCATCCCGTAGAGCTTGCCGTCGGTGGGGTCCACCCACAGCCACGCGATGTCGTCGCCGTAGAACTCCACGTGGTACCGGTCGCCGAGCGCGTCCGGCGCCAGGGTCATGGCCAGGTTGGTCTTGCCCGAGGCGCTCGGGAAGCCACCACAGATGTGGTACTTCTTCCCGGTCTCCTTGTCGGTGATGCCCAACAGCATGAACTGCTCGGCGAGGAACTTGCCGCTCGCCCAGCCGTCGTAGGCGGCCTGGCGCAGACCGTGGGCGATCTTGCCCAGCAGCGCGTTGCCGCCGTAGGACGACCCGAAGTGCAGGATCGTGCGCTCGTCGCCGATCGTCACGAAGTAGCGCTTGTCGTCGGGGGTGCCGTGGCCCAGGTTCTCCAGGTCACCGGTCACGTGCACGGCCCGGACGAAGCTGTTCGGGTCGGCCAGGTTCTCGATGAAGTCCTTGCCGACGCGGGCCATCCGGATCATGTGCAGGACGACGGTGCGGCTGTCGGTCAGCTCGACGCCGGCCGCGTACGCCTCCAGCGGCGAGCCGGGGGGCGCCATCAGGTAGGGGACGACGTACATCGTCTTGCCCACGGAGGCGCCGCGCATGAGCGACTCCAGCTTCGGCTTCATCTCCGAGGCGGGCCGCCAGTTGTTGTAGGCGCCCTTGTCGGACTCCTTGTTCGAGGCCACGATCGTGCGCTCCTCGGAGCGCGCCGTGTCCTTCTGGTAGCTGCGCGAGTAGTAGAGGTTGTCGCCCGCGGGCAGCAGCTCACCGGCGGCCACGGCCTCCTGGAGCAGGCGCGCGTCGTCCGCCGCGCTCACCACCTCGACGCGGGCGGCACCCGTGAGTTCGGCCCAGTAGGCCACGTACTCACGCACGTGCGGGTTCTTCACACCCGCCTCGTCGAGCACTGCCAAAACGTCTGCCACGTCGGAACCTCCTGCGTCCGAGTCCCCTGCGACTGCGGGGTGTACTGGGGCTCGACGGTAGTGGACCCTGCGGTAACAGCCAGGCGTTCAGCGTGTTACTCCCGGCACTTTGTCCGGACAGCCTGCGGAAACGCGTGTGAGCTATTTCACATGCCTCGGTCGAGCCCGACGATCATGCACCGAGTGTCGGTCATGTCCCGAAGCTGGGCCAGGCCGCCGACCCGGCCCCAGCCGGTCCGGCTCCCGGCCGCCCCGCCGAACGGCTGGGCCCCCTCGAAGTAGTCGGTCGAGTCGTTCACCACCACGGAACCGCAGCGCAGCTCCTCACCGAACCGGAACGCCCGCGGCAGCGACGAGGTGAACACCGCCCCCTGCAGGCCCAGCGGGTCGGCGTTGGCGACCCGCAGCAGCTCGTCGTCCCCGCCCGCCACCGGCACGATCGGCAGTACCGGGCCGAACGACTCCTCGCGGGCCACGGCCATGGCCGGGGTCACGTCGTCCAGCACCGTGAACTCGTAGTAGAGGTCGGTCGGCATGCCCGCGCGGCGCGCCCCGCCCGCCAGCACCGAGGCGCCCTGGGCGACGGCGTCGGCGACGTGCCGGTCCATCTTCGCGGCGCTGGTCTCGTTGTTCAGCGGGCCCATCGTGGTGGCGTCGTCGAACGGGTCGCCGAGCACCGCCGCCGAGCGCGCCTTGAGCACCGCCGCGACGAACTCCTCGTGCACCTCGGCCTGGACCAGCACCCGCTCCGTGGCGCAGCACACCTGGCCGGCGTTCCAGTACGCGCCGTACACCGCCGCCTCGGCCGCGTGCTCCAGGTCGGCGTCGTCCAGGACGACGACCGGCCCGTTCCCGCTGGCCTCGATGATCGACCGCTTCAACCCGGCCGCCCGCACGATCCGCTCGGCCGTGGCGCTCGACCCGACGAACCCGATCGCGTCGACCCCCGGGTGGGTGACCAGCTGCTCCCCCACCGGGCCGTCGCCCGGCAGGATCGAGACCAGGCCCTCGGGAACGCCCGCCTCCGTGAGGAGCTCGCCCAGCCGCAGGCAGGCCAGTGGCGTGTGGCCCGGCGGCTTGGCCACCACCGCGTTGCCCGTGGCCAGGGCCGGCGCCACGAACTCCGTCATGATCATGAGTGGGAAGTTCCAGGGCGTCACGGCGGCCCAGACCCCGACCGGGACCCGGAACGTGAACATCCGCTTGGTCCGCGACGTCGACGGGATCACTTCGCCGAAGAGGCGTTTCGCGTCCTCCGCCGAGTCGGTGAACAGCGCCGCCGTGTCCTCGACGTCGACGACCGCCTCGGCGGCGTACGGCTTGCCCTGCTCCAGGGTGGTCAGCCGGGCCAGTTCCGCGGCGTCGGCCTCGATCAGGCGGGCCACCCGGTGGCACAGCTGCGCCCGCTCGGACGCCGTCCAGTGCCGGTAGTCGTCGAAGGCGACCCGGGCGGCCGCCACGGCCGCGTCGACGTCCGCGCGCCCGACGTCCGGCAGCTCGGCCAGCGTCTGCCCGGTGACGGGCGAGACGACCGGGGTGGCCCCCGCGCCGGTGCCGTCGACGAACCGGCCTGCGACGTACAGCTTCGGGTTCGACCTGAGGGCTGCCATGGCCCCAGCCTGCCACCCGCGGGTCCCACCGGGAACGGGACTTCCGGCCCTGACCGGGCCGTCCCCGCCTGCCTACCGTCGAGGGATGAGCAAGCCGACCACCCATGCGTCCCCCGGCCCGCCGGCCGCACGGTCGACGGAGGACATGAGCCCCGTCGAGGCCCGCCGGCTGCTGGCCGCCGCCCCCTTCGGGCGGCTCGTCTACACGTACGGCGCCCTGCCGGAGGTGATCCCCGTCAACATCCGGCTGGACGACGAGGCCCTCCTCGTGCGGGTGTCCTTCCGGTCCCGCGCGGCGCGGGCCGCGCTGAACACCGTGGTCGCCCTCCAGGTGGACGAGATCGACCCGGTCGCCCGCACCGGCTGGAGCATCACCGTCATCGGGCGCAGCACGGTCGCGAACCCGGCCCGCATCCCGGACGACCCGTGGGTGCGGGGCGAGCACGACCTGGTCATCGCCATCCCGCTGGAACGGGTGACCGGCCGGCGGCTCGTCGCCCTCTGAGCCGGGCCCTGAACGGCCTTCCCGTGCGGGACTTTCGCCCCTGACGCCGTGGAACCGGCGGTGGCAGAGTCACGTTGAGCTCGAGGGAAGGGAGATCGACATGACGCAGGGTCGCGTGGTGGTCGGCTACGACGGACGGTGGCAGGGCCCCGAGGTGCTCGACGCGGCGGCCGCGGAGGCCGAGCGGCGCGGCGTGCCGCTGTCGCTGGTGACGCTGATCCGGGTCGAGGACGACGCCCAGTGCCTGAGCGAGCGCCCGCCCTACGGCCGCCAGGCCCGCAAGGTGGCGCGCCGGGCGCTCGACGAGGCCCGCGCCTACCTGGCCGTCCGGCGACCGGGGCTTCGGGTGGCCTGTCACGTGCTCTCGTTCGACGAGGTCGACCCCGAGGTCGAACCGTTCCGCTCGTGCGCCGTCCTGGTGCTCGGTGACCGCGGCAACCACGACGCACCGCCCCGGGCGCTGGGGTCGGCCAGCCGCCGGTTGTCCGGGGCGGTGGCCGCTCCGCTGCTCGAGGTCACCCGCTCGACCTGACCCGGTCGGGCCGGGAGTCGACGGCAGGTCGAAAGTCCCTGTCCGGCAGACCGTCCGGCCGTACTGCCCGACCCCGTTCAGCAGCAGGCTGGGCCCGCGACGGCGCCCGGCCGCGCAGGACGAGAGGCAGTTCGATGCTCAGCGAACGTTGGCAACTGGACGTGCAGCGTCACGGCGAGGTCACGCCGGACGGGGCCGACTACCTGGAGACCAGGCTCCAGTCCGCCCTGCGCGGGGCCCCCGGGCCCGTCGGTCACGTACGCGGCCGGTTGTCCCGGCACGAGCACGAGAAGCCGGCCGTGATCGTGGCCCAGGTGCGCCTCGACGTCGCCGGGCGCCCGGTGCGGGTGCAGACCCGGGGGACGACGGTGGCCGAGGCCGTCGACCGGCTCGCCGACCGGCTGCGGTCACGTCTGGAGAACCTCGACCGCCGGCCGCGCGACCGGGCGGCCCACCCGGCCCCGCTCCCCGGTGCCGAACCCCGGGTCAGCCGCCGCAAGTCCGCGCTGCTGTCGACCTGCACGATCGATGTCGCGGTCGACGAGCTGGAGTTCATGGACTACGACTTCCACCTGTTCGTGGAGGACAGCTCGGGCACGGACAGTGTCGTCGTCCGGGACGCGGACGCGGGCTACGCCCTGCTGCAGACCGTCCCCGAGCCGTGGAACCTGGTGCCGTTCGAGACCGCGGTCCACCTCGACACCGAGCCGCCGCCGGTGCTCACCGAGGAGGAGGCGGTCACGCGGCTGGTGATCCTCGACGAGCCGTACCTCTTCTTCACCGACCGGGCGACCGGCCGCGGGTGCGTGCTGTACCGCCGGCTCGACGGCGACCTGGGGCTGCTCAGCCCGGCCCCCGCAGGCCGTTCCGACGGGTGACCTCGGCGAACCAGAGGGCGCTGTCCTTCGGCGTACGCACCTGGGTGTCGTAGTCGACGTGCACCAGGCCGAAGCGTTTCGCGTACCCGTAGGCCCACTCGAAGTTGTCGAGCAGGCTCCAGACGAAGTAGCCGCGCAGGTCGACGCCGTCGTCGATGGCCCGGGCCGCGGCGCGGAAGTGCCCGTCCAGGAAGGCGATCCGCTCGTGGTCGTGCACGGCGCCGTCGGGCGAGACCACGTCGGGGTAGGCGGCGCCGTTCTCCGTCACGTACAACGGGATCGGGTCGTAGTCGCGGGCCAGCCCGGTGAGCACGTCGTACAGCCCGGTCGGGTCGATCTCCCAGCCCATGTCCGTGACCGGCAACCCGGTCCCGACCTGGCGCACGTCCTCGCTGCCCACCCACGCCGAGGGGGCGCCCTCGTAGCGGAGGCTCCCCTCGTCGGCCGACACCGCGGCCCGGAAGTAGTAGTTCACGCCCAGGACGTCGAGCGGGGTCCCCGTCACGATCTCGTCGCCGTCCTGCACGAAACCCAGGTCGCTGACGGCCTCGACGTCGGCCCGCAGGTCCTCGGGGTAGCGACCGCGCAGGATCGGGTCGAGGAAGATCCGGTTCGACACGGCGTCGACCCGGCGGGCCGCGTCGACGTCGGCGGGTGAGTCGGTGGCGGGCACCGTCGGGGTCAGGTTGAGCGTGATGCCGTACGAGGCGTCGGGATCCGCGGCCCGCATGGCCTGCACGCCCAGCCCGTGGCCGAGCATCAGGTGATGCGCGGCGGCCAGCGCGGCCGCCGGTTCGGTGCGCCCGGGCGCGTGCACCCCGGAGGCGTACCCGAGGAACGCCGAGCACCAGGGTTCGTTCATCGTCGTCCAGTACCGGATCCGGTCGTGCAGCCGGCGGTGCACGGCGGCCGCGTAGTCGGCGAAGCGGTACGCCGTGTCCCGCGCCGGCCAACCCCCGGCGTCCTCCAGGTCCTGGGGCAGGTCCCAGTGGTAGAGCGTGACCCACGGCTGGATGTCGTGCGCGAGCAGCTCGTCGACCAGGCGCGAGTAGAAGTCGACGCCGTCCGGGTTCAGCCCGCCCCGGCCGGCGGGCTGCAACCGCGGCCAGGCCAGCGAGAACCGGTAGTGCGTGACCCCGAGGTCGGCCAGCAGCGCGACGTCCTCGCGATAGCGGTTGTAGTGGTCGTCGGCGACGTCGCCGTGGTCGCCGCCTGCGACCCGGCCCGGCAGGTGGGAGAACGTGTCCCAGATGGACGGCGACCGGCCGCCCTCCTTGACCGCGCCCTCGATCTGGTAGCTGGCGGTCGCCGTCCCCCAGGCGAACCCGGCCGGGAACAGTACGTCACTCATCACGCCTCCTCGCGCAGAGCTTCCGTGGAGTCACGCACGATCAGCCGGGTGGCCAGCTCGACATGGTGGGAGTCGAGCTCCTCCCCGGCCACCAGGCGCAGCGCGGTGCGCAGGGCGACGGCCCCCATCTCGCGCAGCGGCTGGCGCACGGTGGTCAACGCGGGCGACGACATCTTGGCCATCAACGTGTCGTCGAAACCGACCACGCTGAGGTCCTCGGGCACCCGCAGCCCACGCGAGCGGGCCGCCTCGATCACGGCCAGGGCGGTCTCGTCGCTGCCGGCGAACACCGCGGTCGGCGGCTCGGGCAGGTCGAGCAGCACCATCGCCTGCTTGAGCGCGCTGTCGAACATGAAGTCACCGGTGCGCACGTAGGCGTCCGGCACCTCCTCGCCGGCGGCCTCGACCGCGGCCCGGAAACCCGCCGCCCGGGCCTGGTTGCAGGCGGCGGTGACCGGCCCGCCGATGTAGGCGATGCGGCGGTGCCCCAGCTCGAGCAGGTGCTGGGTGGCGGACAGGCCCCCGGCGAAGTTGGTCGAACCGATGCTGGTGATCTGCGCGTCGGGCAGGTTCAGCGGGTCGACGACGACCAGCGGCAGCCGCACCTTGTCGAGGGCGGCGATGTCGTCCGCCGACAGCTCGTCGACCACGGAGATGACCGCCCGGCGACCGGCCCGGACCAGGTCGGCGACCCAGTCGGCCCCGGTGCCCCCGGCGGGCTGGTCCTCGCGGCGGCTGACGATCACGGCCACCTGGGCGGCGGCCCCGGCGTCCAGCACGCCCTGCACCACCTCGACGCCGTACGCGTTGAGGTCGTTGTGGAACAACAGCTCGACGCTCGGCCCGCTGACCTGGAACGCCCGGGCCGACCGCTGGCCGTCGGGCTCCGTGCGCTGCCGGCCCACGTAGTCGTGCTGGCGCAACAGTTCCTGGACCAGGGCGCGGGTGCTCGGGGCGACGTCCGAGCGGCCGTTGAGCACCTTGGAGACGGTCGCGATCGAGACGCCGGCCGCCTCGGCGATCGTGGACAGTGTCGCGCGGGGGGCCCGGGGTTCAGTCACGGCCGACCGGCCTGACGTCGACCGGCCTCACATCGACCGGCGTCAGCAGCACCCGGTCGTGCCCGACGGTGCGCACCGGCCCGGTCAGGTGCACGGTCGCGCGACCGGGCAGGTCGCCCGCTGAGGTTCCCACGAGCAGCTCCAGCTCCCCTGGTTCGACGACGCGGGTCAGGTCGCGCCCCGTGAACGCCGTGCGGTCGGTATGCACCGTGAAGCGTACGTCGGCCTGTTCGCCGGGACGCAGCTCGACCCGCGCGTAACCGATCAGGCGACGGGTGGGTAGGGCGACCGGCGCGACGACGTCCCGCAGGTAGAGCTGGACCACCTCGGCCCCGGCGCGGGGCCCGGTGTTGGTGACCCGGACGCCGAGGGTCAGCTCCCCGTCGGTGGGCACCTCCGCGGCGCTCACCTCGGGGTCCGACAGCGCGAACGTCGTGTAGGAGCGTCCGAACCCGAAGGGGAACAGCGGGGCGGCGTGCAGGCTGCTGATGCCCGCGTCCTCGGTGCCCAGCGGCGGCTGGAGGTACGTGCCGGGCTGGCCGCCGGGGGTACGCGGGATCTGGACGGGCAGCTTGCCGGTCGGCACCGTGCGCCCGGACAGCACCCCGGCGATCGCCGCCCCCGCCTCCTCGCCGGGCATGAAGGCCTGCACGAGCCCCGCCGCCCGGTCTGCGAAATCGCCCAGTGCGTAGGGCCTTCCGGAGACCACGACGACGACCACGGGGGTGCCGGTGTCGAGCAGGGCCGCCAGCAGTTCGGCCTGGACGCCGGGCAGGTTCAGGTCGTCGGCGTCGCACCCCTCACCCGACGAGCCGTACCCGAACAACCCCGCCAGGTCACCGACGAAGGCGAGACAGAGGTCCGACCCGCGGGCGGCGTCCACGGCCGCGGCGAAGCCGCCCCGCTCGGAACCGGTCACCTCGCAGCCCGTCTCGTGCACGACGTCCACCCCGGGCAGTTCGGCGCGCAGCGCGTCGAGCGCGGTCGGGACGTCGAGCCCGAGCCCCAGCCCCGGGTACCGGGGCAGCACGTGGTTGGGGAAGGCGTAGCAGCCCATGAACGTGCGCGGGTCGGCCGCGGTCGGCCCCACGACGGCCACCCTCGACAGCGCCGCCGGGCGGTCGTCGCCGAGCAACGGCAGGGCGGTGCCGGGGTCGAGCAGGACGACGGAGCGCTCGGCCACCTCGCGGGCCAGCGCCCGGTTGGCGGTCGAGTCCAGCTCGACGGCGGCGGCGCCGGCGACCGAGCCCTCCGGCGTCCATCCGTCGTCCAGCAGGCCGAGCCGGACCTTCTGCCGCAGGATGCGCGCGGCCGCGCGGTCGACGACCGCCTCGTCGAGCCGGCCGTCGCGCACCGCCTCGACGAGCGTCGGGCCGAACCCGAGGGTGTCGGGCAGCTCGACGTCGATCCCGGCCTGCAGGGCCAGCACGCCCGCGTCGGCGAAGTCCGCGGCGACCCGGTGCATGGTGGCCAGGAACGGGACCGACCAGTAGTCGGACACCACGGTTCCGTCGAAATGCCATGCATCACGAAGGATCTCGGTCAGCAACCACGGGTCGGCACCGGCCGGTACGCCGTCCACGTCGGAGTAGGAGTTCATCACCGAGCCGACCCCGCCGAGGCGGATCGCGTGCTCGAAGGGCGGCAGCACGACGTCCAGCAGTTCGCGCCGGCCCATCGAGACGGGCCCGTGGTTGCGGGCGCCGCGGCTGGCCGAGTAGCCGGCGAAGTGCTTCAGGGTGGCGATGACGCCCGCGCCCTCCACGCCGCGCACGTAGGCGGCACCGGTGGTGGCGACCAGGTACGGGTCCTCACCCATCGTCTCCTCGACGCGGCCCCACCGGTAGTCGCGCACGACGTCCATCACCGGCGCGAGGCCCTGGTGGACGCCGAGGGCGGCGAGGTCGCGGCCGATGGCGGAACCGACCCGCTCGACCAGTTCGGGGTCGAAGGTCGCGGCCCAGGCCAGCGGGGCCGGGTAGACGGTGGCGCCGTAGCTGGTCAGGCCGGTCAGGCACTCCTCGTGCACGATCGCCGGGATCCGCAGCCGCGAGTTCGCCACCACGATGCGCTGCTGGCGGACCAGTTCGGCCGCCCCCTCCTCGGGGCTCACGGGCCGACTGCCGTAGATCCGGGTCAGGTGGCCCATCCCCTGTGCCGCAGCGGTTTCCAGCGGGACGGTGCCGGAGGCGGCGAACACGTCCTGCATCGGCGCGACGTTGAGCGCGTCAGCGTCCGGCGGCGTGTCCTCGTCCTGCATGTCGTTGCCGAGCCAGCGGCTCCCGAGCTGACCGACCTTCTCCTCGAGCGTGAGCTCGGCCAGGAGGAGTGCGACGCGGCGGTCCGGTTCGAGCGCCGGGTCGGACCAGGCCTGCCCTTCGAAAGTTTCGAACATGGCACCACCTTAACCGCTGGCCGACTTTGTTGTTTCAGAGCGTGTTTTCGCAGATCACTGGGCACCAACTCTCGGTCGTCCGTAACTTTTGCGCAACCCTCTTGACACCAGAATTCTCGAAACCTACGTTCGGTTGCGGTCGCCGTCGAAAGTTGTCGCCGGAATGCCGCACCTCCGGGACATGACTGGACGCGGCGCGTGTCCGGTCCCATCCGCCCGCCGCCGCGCGAGGCGCGAGTGCAACGGAGATCAACGTGGATTTCTCGAAGACCACCCGACGCAGCTTCCTCAGCCTCGCCCTGGCGGCGCCGGTCGCGGCCGGTGTCGCCGCGTGCGGCAGCTCGGGCCCCAAGAGTTCTGAAAGCAGCAGCGGCTCAGCCGCTTCCGGTACGGCCAGCATGTGGAGCCTGTCGGGCAAGCCACAGGAGACCGTGCGCCAGGCCAACGTCGACGCCTTCAACAAGGCCAACCCGAACAGCCAGATCAAGCTGACGCTCTTCGCCAACGACGACTACAAGACGAAGATCAAAACGGCCCTGGGCGCCGGCCAGGCCCCGACCATCATGTGGGGTTGGGGCGGCGGTGGCCTGAAGAGCTGGGTCGACGCCGGGCAGGTCGAGGACCTCACGTCGTGGTTCGGTGAAAACGCCGCCGTGAAGGACAAGATCTTCCCCTCCGCGTTCGGCGCGGCGACCATCGACGACAAGCTGTACGCGATCCCGACCGAGACCGTGACGCCGATCGTCTTCTACTGGAACAAGGAGGCCTTCGACAAGATCGGCCAGGCGGCTCCGCCGCAGAGCTGGGCCGAGATCATGTCGCTGGTCCCCCGCTTCAACGCCAAGAACATCGCCCCCTTCTCCCTGGCCGGCGGCTCCCGCTGGACGAACATGATGTGGCTCGAGTTCCTCTTCGACCGCATCGGCGGCAGCGAGGTCTTCGACGCCATCTTCGCCGGCGAGAAGGACGCCTGGAACAACCCGGCGGCCATCGACGCGCTCACCAAGACGCAGGAACTGGTCAAGGCCAAGGGTTTCCAGAAGGGCTTCTCCTCCACCGTGGCCGACCAGAACGCCGACCAGGCGCTGCTGTACACCGGCAAGGCCGCGATGATGGTCCACGGCGCCTGGACGTACGGCAGCATGAAGGACCAGGGCGGCAAGTTCGTCTCGGGCGGCAACCTCGGCTACATGAACTTCCCGCCGGTCGAGGGCGGCAAGGGCGACCCGAGCGACACGGTCGGCAACCCCGGCCAGTACCTGTCGATCTCCTCGAAGGCCACCGACGCCGAGAAGGAGGTCGCGAAGAAGTTCTTCACCACCCAGGTCAACTCCGCGTTCGAGCAGAAGGAGTGGGTGGGCACCGGTTCGGTGCCGGTGGTCAAGGGCTCCGACTCCCTCTTCACCGGCGCCAAGGACGCGGACTGGCTGAAGTTCATCTACGACACCTCGGCCAACGCCAAGGTCTTCGCCCAGTCGTGGGACCAGGCACTCAGCCCGGCGGCGGCGGAGGTGCTGCTGGACAACATCGCCAAGCTGTTCCAGCTGAAGGTCACCCCGCAGCAGTTCGCCACCAACCTCAACAAGGTCACGAACAAGTGACCGTCGCTCCGCCCGGCCTCGAGGCGGCCCGCGTCGTCCCGGCGTCCGGCAGGTCCGGTGGGGCCGGGCGGAGCGGTTCGGTCAACTACCTCGCGGTCCCGGCGCTCCTGTTCTTCGTCGCGTTCGGCGTGGTGCCCCTGATCGGGATCTTCTACTTGAGCTTCAGCCAGTGGGACGGCATCGGGGCCATCCACCCGGCCGGGCTCGGCAACTGGCGCGACACGCTCACCGACCCGGCGTTGCGGCACGCCCTGTGGGTGACGTTCCTGATCATGGTCCTGTCCTGGGCGGTGCAGACCCCGGCCGCGGTCCTGATCGGGGCGTTCCTGGCCGGGCACCAGCGGTACCGGGAGTGGATCGCCGTCGTCTACTTCATCCCGCTGCTGTTCAGCTCGGCCGCGCTGGCCATCACGTACAAGGGCCTGCTGGACCCGAACTTCGGGCTCGGCACGGGACTCGGCATCTCGTGGTTGTCGCAGGACTGGCTCGGCGGGGAGAAGCTCGCGATGGGCGTGCTGATCTTCATCGTGTCCTGGCAGTTCATCCCGTTCCACGCGCTGCTCTACCAGGGGGCGATCCGGCAGATCCCCGTGTCGCTGTACGAGGCCGCGCAGCTGGACGGCGCGGGCCGGGTGCGCACGTTCTTCAGCATCACGCTGCCGACGCTGCGCTACACGATCGTCACGTCGTCGACGTTGATGGTCGTCGGGTCCCTGACCTTCTTCGACCTGATCTGGGTGCTCACGGCCGGCGGGCCCGGCGACGCGACCCGCACCCTGGCCCTGGAGATGTACATCCGCGGGTTCCGGGGCAACCAGATGGGCCCGGCCAGCGTGATCGCCGTGATCCTCGTGCTGTTCGGACTCGGGCTGTCGCTGCTGTTCCGCCGCATCGGCGGCGGTTCGGCGTCGGACAGCCAGCTGGAAGGAGCCTAGGTGAGGACCCGCGGCGGACAACGTCCCAACTGGCTCGGTGCGCTGATCTCGATCCTGTGGCTGGCGATCGTGATCGTGCCCATCTACTGGATCATCATCACCAGCTTCAAGGACCAGAGCACGTACTTCGCCACCAACACCATGCGGCCCCCGCCCGACCCGAGCCTCGAACCGTACAAGCGGGTGCTGGAGTCGGACTTCCCGCGCTACTTCCTGAACAGCGTCATCGTCACGGTCGGCACGATCATCCCGGCGGTCACGATCTCGTTCATGGCGGCGTTCGCCATCGTGCGCGGGTCGGGCTGGTTCCTGCGCTGGACGACGATCCTCTTCCTGGCCGGGTTGGCCCTGCCCCTGCAGGCGGTCGTCATCCCGGTGTACCTGATCATCATCAGGCTCAGGTTGTACGACACGTTGCTGGCCATCGTGCTCCCGTCGATCGCGTTCGCCATCCCGCTGTCGGTGCTGATCCTGGCCAACTTCATCCGCGACGTGCCGAAGGAGCTGTTCGAGTCGATGCGGCTGGACGGCGCCAGCGAGTGGGGCACGCTCTGGAACCTGGCGTTCCCGCTCGTGCGGCCCGCGCTGGTCACGGTGTCGATCTACAACGGCCTGACCGTGTGGAACGGGTTCATCCTGCCGCTGATCCTGACCCAGAGCCCGAGTCAGCGGACCCTCCCCCTGGCGCTGCAATCCTTCCAGGGGCAGTTCCAGATCGACATCCCGGCCGTGCTCGCCTCAGTCGTCCTGGCCACCCTGCCGATCGTCGTGCTCTACGTCCTGGGGCGGCGGCAGCTGGTCAGCGGCCTCACGGCCGGCTTCAGCAAGTAGGTGGCGGCCAAGATCATCGCCTCAGTGCACTGACCCGCAGTCGAACTAGCACTTCTCGCACACACGCGATGATCTAGCCCGGTGGGACCCCCATCCACAGCCGCCAGGTGCGCGACTTGTGCACAGGCGGAACCGCTTCGACGCCGACCGAATTCGCGATCCGGCCAGGCTGATCACATGACCCACACTCGCGTCCCACCTCAATCGAGCCGCCAGGCGGGGGTGTTCACCAGGGCGCAGGCCAGGGCGGCCGGGTGGTCCGACTACCGGATTCGGCGCCGGCTGGCCGACGGGCAGTGGAAGGTGCTGCTCGGCAGAGGGCTGTGCGAGGCGAGTCACCAGGTGACCCCGGCGGCCCTCGCCTGGGCCACGCACCTGTCCGCGCCCGACGGGGTCGTCAGCCACCTGACCGCGGGGTGGCTGCACGGTTTCCCACTCGCTGCCGACCTGAACTCCGCACTGGCCGACGACCGCGCCGGTCACGTCCTCGTCTCCCGTCAGAGCCGGACCCGCGGAATCGTCGCTCACCGGAGTTGGACCCCGTTCCAGACGCTGCGGTTCAACGGGATCCCGGTCACCAACCGCCCCCGCGCGGCGATCGATTGCCTGACCGTTCTCCCCCGCGACCGGGCGATCGACCTCTGGGGGTGGCTGGCGACGCGGGGCGTGCTGGACCGTTCACAGCTCGCGGCTGCTGCCCGGGCCCGCTTCGGCCGGGACGGCACACCGAACCTGCTCGCGCTCCTGGCCCTGACGCGCACGGGCGCCGCGAGCGTCGCCGAACATCGCCTCCACGATTTGCTGCGTCGCAGCCGGATCACGGGCTGGGAGGCGAACGAGCCGGTCCGGGTGGCCGGAGTGATGGTGGCGGTGGCCGGCGTGTTGTTCGCCGCGGAACGAATCGTTGTCGAGGTCGACGGATGGGCGGCGCACGGCGGCCGGAACGCTTTCGTGCACGACCGGCGTCGCCAGAACGCGCTGGTCAACGCCGGGTACCGCGTGCTCCGGTTCACCTGGGACGACCTGGTGAACCGGCGCGCGAGGTGATCGCCGAGATCCGCGCCGCCCTCAAGATCACCGCCTGAGTGCACCGATCACGAGCCCCACTCGGGATTGGCGCACCCGGTCGGCGATCTTGGTCTCAGCGCGTACGCTCACGGTTCGTGAACGGCGTCCAGGTCCTGCTCATCGCCGCGGCCGGGGTGGTGGTCGCCGCGTTCGCCAAGCGCCGCGGCGTCCAGTCCGGCATGGTCATCGTCCTGCTGGCCACCGCGGCCGGGTTCATCCCGGGCATGCCCCGCCTGGTCCTGGACGGCGAGCTCATCCTCGCGCTCGTCGTCCCGCCCCTGCTGTACTCGGCCGCGCGCGGCGCGTACGTCACGGGGCTCGGGCAGAACCTGCGGCCGATCTTCACGCTCGGGGTGACCCTCGTCGTCCTGACCGCCGGGGCGCTCGGCCTGGTCTCCTCGTGGCTGCTGCCGGGCATCGGGCTGGCCGCCGCGCTGACCCTGGGCACCGTGCTGGCCCCGCCCGACACGGCGACGATCGTCGCCGGGGCCCGCGAGTTCGGGATGCCCCGGCGGGTGGTGTCGATCCTGACCGGCGAGAGCCTGGTGAACGACGCGACCGCCCTCACCCTGTTCAGCATCGCGGTCGCCGCGACCGAGGGCGACCGGACCGGGATCGGTTCGGGGGTCGGACGTTTCGCGTACAACGCGGGGATCGGCATTCTGATCGGGGCGGTCCTGGTCACGGTGACCCTGCTCATCCGTCCGCATCTCGGCGACCCGACGCTCGAGACCACCTTCGTCCTGCTGGTCCCCTTCACCGGGTTCCTGGCCGCCGAGCAGCTGCACGCCTCGGGCATCCTCGCCGTCGTGGTGGCCGCCCTCGGGATCACGGTGAACGTCGCGCTCGACCCGAACCACGAGTACGCCGGCGCGTACCGTACCCGGCTGCGCGAGGCGAACCTCTGGCCGGTGCTCGACTTCCTGCTCGAGACGTTCGTGTTCGCCTACATCGGCCTCCAGCTGCGCTTCGTCCTGGAGGACCTGCGGGACGCCGACAGCGGGCCCGGCCTGGGCCGCACCCTGGTCGCGGCCGGCGTCCTGCTCGTGGTGGCGATCGTGTTCCGGATGGCCTACGTGTCCGGCGTCTTCGGCTGGTGGGGGCTACGGCACCGCGCCGTCGAGCGCCGCCTCGAGCGCGATCCCGCGCTGCGGGCCCGGCTCGACGCGAGGTATCGGGAGCGGGCCGAGCGGCGGTTCCGCAGAGGCACTCCCGCCGAGGACGGACGCGACCTCCCGGCGCCCGTCCGGCGCGACGGCTCCTGGCCGCAGCCGTGGCAGGTCCCGCCCACCGCGAAGGAGACGGTCGTCGTCGGCTGGACCGGGATGCGCGGCATCCTGACCCTGGCCGCAGCCGCCGCCGTACCCGAGCTGACGAGTGAGGGCGAGCCCTTTCCCGGCCGGGACGCGATCGCCGCGATCGCGCTGATCGTCACCCTCGGAACGCTGCTCGTGCAGGGGACGACGTTGCCCAGGCTGATCCGGCGGTTGCGGTTCGACACGGCGGCCGACGACGCGGAGGACGCCCGGATGCGCGCCCGCGCCCGCGAACTGGTGGCGGGCGCCGTCGAGCACGCAGAACCCTTCTCGGACGAGGAGTTCGACGCCCAGCGGCACGCCGTCGAGACCGGGCTGGTGCTCGGCGAGATCGACGAGGAGACGGCCCGCCGCGCCGTCCAGGACCTCGACCTCCGCCAGGCCGCGGCCCGGACTCTCTAGACCGGCAGGTCGACCCGCCGGGCCAGCTGCGGGACGGCTCCGGCCGGAGCGGGCCGCCCGAGCAGGAAACCCTGGAAGTGCCGGCACCCCATGCGTTCCAGCTCCCCCAGCGTGGTCTCGTCCTCGACGCCCTCGGCGACGGCCCGCAACCCGAGGTCGGCGGCCAGGCGCAGGGTGTCCCAGTCGACGTCGCCCGTGACCCGGGCGTTGCGCACCCGCACTCCGCGCGGGTGGACGCGCTCGGCCGTCGCACCGGTCAGGACGTCGAGCAGCGCGGACGCGGGGAGGGCGCCCCCGTCCAGATCGACGATCTCCGCAGTGCGAGCCCCGTCCAGCAACCGCTGGGTCATGTCGTCCATCGGGCCAACCTAGACATCCGGGCCTAGGGTGGCCACGTGCTGATCTTCTCGATGAGCGTCTCCGTCGACGGGTTCATCAAGGACCGCGAGGGCGGCTTCGACTGGGGCGCCCCCAGCGACGAGCTGTTCCGGTTCCACACCGAGCGGGTCGCTTCGCTGGGCGGATACCTCTGCGGCCGAAGGCTTTACGAGGACATGCGGGCCTGGGAGACCGATCCGGCGATGCGCCGCAGCGACGACTTCTCCGCGTTCGCCGACATCTGGACCGCCCTGCCCAAGATCGTGTTCAGCCGCACGCTCGAGTCCGTGGAGGGCAACGCGCGGCTCGCGCAGGGATCGGTGGCGGACGAGGTGGACGAGGCGCTGGCCGGAGGCAAGCCTGTCGAGATCGGCGGCGCGAATCTGGCCGGCCAGGCGATCGAGCTCGGCCTGGTCGACGAGTTCCGGATCTTCCGGCTGCCGGTCATCGTCGGCGGCGGGACGCCCCTGCTGCCGCCGGTCACGAGGACCGTTCCTCTGGAGCTGCTGGAGACCCGCTCCTTCGGCCCCGCCGTGTACGAGCGGTACGGCCGCGCGAGCAGCGGCCCCCACTGACCTATGGCCTCAGAAGAAGATAGGGGTACTTTCGGCGCCCTCTAAGGGCCGCTGAGTACCCCAATGATGAGCGTCGGCCCCACGATCAGCCGGCTGACCAGCCCAGCGCGGGGCCGAGGCGCTCGGCGATGTCGGTGAGGATCTGCACGTAGTCCTCGTGCTCGAACGAGAACGGCAGCGCGAACGCCACCTCGCTCACCTCGCGGAAACCCTCGTGCGCGTAAAGCTGTTCGGCGATCTCGTCGCTGGTGCCGAGCAGGTCCCTCGCGAAGAGCAGGCGCGCCGGCCCCTGCGGCTCGGCTGTGCGGGCGGTGCGCGACTCGACGTAGGCCGCGTACTTCTCCCGCTGGGCCGCGGTGGCCGAGTCGGTGGGGACGACGACCAGCCCCTGCGAGACCCGGCCCGCCCCGCGCTCGGGGTGGGCCGCCGCGAAGGCGGTGCGGTAGGCGCGAATCTGCTCCGCCTGGATCGCCCCGAAGTCCCACGGGCCGTCATCCCCCTCGGGTTTGACCACGCTGGAGACGAGCAGGTTCAGCCCGGTCTCCCCCGTCCACACGGCCGAGCGCAGCGATCCGGCGCCGTACCAGACCCGGGACGCCAGCCCGGGTGAGTGCGGTTCCACCCGCGACGAGAACGTCTCGATGCCCTGCACCCCGCTGAACGTGCTGGCCTGCTCACCACGGACGAACCGCAGGAACCGCAGGACCCGCTCGTAGGAGAAGTCCTCGACGTCGGCGGTGTCGGGATACAGGGCGTCGCGGACGTCGTCCCAGCGCATCGGCGGACCGACGCTGACCCCCGGGTTGATCCGCCCGCCCGACAGGACGTCCACGGTGGCCAGGTCCTCCGCGAGCCGCAGCGGGTTCTCCCAGCCGAGCGGCGTGACCGCGGTGCCGAGTTCGATGCGTGACGTCCGCTGCGAGGCCGCCGCCATGATGGCGACGGGGGACGAGATGCCGTACTGGACGTGCCGGTGCCGCAGCCAAGCGCTGTCGAAGCCGAGCCGTTCGCCGAGTTCGATGACCTGCAGCGTGCTCTCGTGCCCGGGCCCCGGGTCGGCGCCGTCGAACAGGCCGATGGTCAGGAATCCGAGCTTCTCCAGCGGTACCCCCGGCAGCGGCATGCTCAGATCCTAAAAGCAGGCGGGTCCCAGTCGTCGAACACGTCGGGCAGGTCGGCCGGGACGGTGTTCGGGTACACCGCCGACCGCTTCTCCAGGAACGATGCGACGCCCTCGTCCATGTCCTTGCTCCGCCCCCGCTCGTACATCGCCCGCGACTCGGCGATGTGCGAGCGCATCGGGTGGTCGTACCCGAGACCGCGCAGGAGCAGCTGCCGGTTCAGCGCCACCGACACGGGCGCGGTGTTGGCCGCGATCTCCTCGGCCAGCGCGTAGGCAGCGGGCAGCAACTCGTCGGGTTCGTGCAACGAACGTACCAAACCCCCGCGCAAGGCCTCGGCGGCGTCGAAAACCCTCCCGGTGTAGGCCCATTCGGCCGCCTGCTGCGGGCCGACGAGCCGGGGCAGGAACCACGACGAGGCGGTTTCCAGCACGATCCCCCGGCGGGAGAAGACGAAGCCGAACTTGGCCTTGGTGCTGGCCAGCCGGATGTCCATCGGCAACGTCATGGTCACCCCGACGCCGACGGCGGCCCCGTTGATCGCCCCGATCACCGGCTTGGTGAGGTCGTACAGCCGCAGCGCGATGTAGCCGCCGCTGTCGCGGCGGCGCTCGGCCTCGGTCTCGTCCCGGCGGGAGAACGCCTCCGGGTTCGACAGGTCCATGCCCGCGCAGAACGCGCGCCCCGCCCCGGTGACGACGAGCGCGGCGACCGAGTCGTCGGCGTCCACCTCGTCGAGGGCGGTGAGGATCTCGTCCTTCATCGCCACGTGGTAGGCGTTCATCGCCTCCGGCCGGTTCAGGGTCAGCGTGGCGACCCTCTTGTCGACGCCGTCGACGCCCCCGCGCTCCAGGGTGATGAACTCGAACATCCCGGCAGACTATCGAGGAGTGGCGCGCGCCTACATGGCCAGCGTCGTGCGGGCGCTGGTGTGCGACTCCAGCCAGGTGGCCGTGAACCCCGGGATCTGCTGCGGGCTGGTCACCGTGGTGGAGCCACGGTCGCCGAGCTCGCCGTCGTCGTCCCGGCCCCAGCACCACACGCTCTTGTCGGCGCGGGTCCCGCAGGAGATGCCCCAGCCCGAGGAGACCTGCGTCCAGGTGGACGCCGACCCGACCTGCTGCGGCGAGCTCACCGAGGCGGGGGTGCCCGCCGTGCCGCCCTGGCCGAGCTGGCCGTAGTCGTTCAGGCCCCAGCACCACAGGGTGCCGGCGGTCCGCACACCGCACACCGTGGCCCGCCCGACGGTCACGGCCGACCAGGTCGCCGACCCGATCTTCGCCGGGCTGGTCACGTCGGAGGTGCCGCCGTTGCCGATCTGCCCCGAGTTGCCCTTACCCCAGCAGTAGAGGCTGCCCGCATTGGCGCCGGTCGCGGCGATCGCGCACGTCGAGTAGTAGCCGGCCGACACGCTCGCCCAGCTGCTGACGCCGGACACCGTGACGGCCTGCGGGGTGTCCTGATCGGTCGTGCTGCCGATGCCGAGCTCGCCGTCGGTGTTGTCGCCCCAGCAGGCCAGGGCGCCCGTGGTGCGCACCCCGCACGTGTGCGTCTCACCGACCGACACGCTCGACCAGGTGCCGGCCGCGGCCGCCGTCGGCGTCGTGATGGACCCGGTGGCGCCCGAGACGCCGGTCTGGCCGTAGGTCGCCGTCCCCCAGCACCACAGAGAGTTGTCGGTGCGCGTCGCGCAGACGGTCCAGGTGCCGACCGAGACCGACCTCCAGGCCGAGGAGGAGCCGGCCTGCACCGGGTAGTCGTAGTCGGTTCCGGTGTCGCCCTGACCTGCCGCACCGTAGGTGTTGTCCCCCCAGCACCACATGGTGCCCGCCTGTGCGATGCCGCAGCCACCCTCGTAGCCGACCGACCCGGTGCTCCACGACATGGCCGAGGCCCCGACCGGGGTCGGCGACCCGACCGACGTGTTGTAGTGCTGGCCGAGCTGGCCGAGCGCGTCGTCGCCCTGGCACCACACGGCCTGGTCGTCGCGCACCCCGCAGAAGAGGTTGTAGCCCGCGGAGATCGAGCCCCAGGTGGTGTCGCTGCCGGAGACGACCGGGGTCTGCTGGTCGCTGGTCGTGCCGTCGCCGAGCTGGCCGTGGTCGTTGTCGCCCCAGCAGTACAGGGCGCCGGAACTGCGCTGCGCGCAGGACGAGTACCCACCGGAGGTCAGGGCCGTCCACGCCGTGGACCCGGTGCTCTCCTGCACGGGCACGGACGAGTCGGTCACGCTGCCCCGGCCGAGGTCGCCGTGCCCGCCGTACCCCCAGCACCAGATCGTGCCGTTGGTCTTCAGCCCGCAGCCGTGGTCCCAGCCGAGCGCCACCGAACTCCATGTGCCACCACCGGAGACGGTGACCGGCGAGGACTGGTCGGCCGTGGAGTTGTTGCCGAGCTGGCCGATGCCGCCGTACCCCCAGCACCACAGGCTCTGGTCGGAGGCCTTGACGGCGCAGGCGCTGTGGTAGTCGGCGTCGACCGTGAGCCACGTGCCGCTGCCGACCTGCGTGGGCACGCTGCGACTGGTCGTCGTGCCGTCGCCGAGCCGGCCGCTGGCGTTGTAGCCCCAGCACCACAGGGTGCCGTCGGTCTTGATGCCACAGGTGAAGTACTGCCCGACCGCCAGCATCGACCACGAGCTGACCCCCGTGGTGCTGACCTGGACGGGCGTGGTGACCGGGCTGGCCGTCGTCCCGTCGCCGACCTCGCCGTCGGGGTTGTACCCCCAGCACCAGGCCGTCGAGTCGGACGCCCTGATGGCGCAGGTGTTCACGTACCCCTTGGAGACGCTCGACCACTGCGTGCCCGCCGCGACCGCGACCGGCTCCCACCGGTCGGTCGTGGTGCCGTCGCCGAGCTGGCCGTAGGCGTTGTCGCCCCAGCAGTACAGCGCGCCCGCGGTGGTCAGGCCGCAGGTCGACGTGTAGCCGCCGCTCACGCTCGACCAGGTCTCGGGGCCGGGCATCCGGGCGGCCCCGGCGGTGCCGGTGCTCGCCGCGGGCATCAGGACGCTGGTGCGCCCGTTCGCGCCCCACCCCCACACGTTGAGCGGGCTGGTCCACGTGCCGGTGGTGAACGTGTTGCCGGGGTTGGCGTCGGCGGCGCTCCACCCGGCCGCGGTGAACCGGACGCCGGCCGCGACGGCCACGAGCGTCAGCAGGCTCAACGCCGCGGTCAGGACCCTTCTCATGCCTCGGCCCAGATCTTGCGCAGCAGAACGCTTCCCAGGCACCCGCAGACCAGTACGACGACCGCCATCCGGGTCCACGGCGACTGCGCGAACGGGACGACCAGGCCGACCTTCGGGACGACGAACACCTCCCGGCCGACGCTGCCGCCGATCGGGACGCTCCACTTCTCGGACACCTGGTTGGCGTCCCCGCGGGTCTCCACGTCCACCTGGGACGGGGTGTAGGAGACGGCCCGCACGCGGTGGGTGACCAGCTCCCCGTGCCGCGACGGGTCGTGGAACGTGACCACCTGCCCGGCCCGGATCGAGACGGCCGGCACCGACCGGGACAGCACGACGTCGCCGACGCCGATCGTCGGGGTCATCGACCCGCTGCGGATCACCAGGGGCCGCACCCCGTCGAGGCCTGCGAACAGCAGGCCCCCGAGCAGGAGCAGCGCCAGGCCCAGCGCGACCGTCGACGCCCGGTCCGCGACCACTCTGACGTCTCTCACGCTCACGTCGTGGTGAGCGTCCACGTGAGGGACACGGTGATCGTCTTGTTGCAGTAGGTGTTGCAGTTGGTGTCGCCGCTCGGCAGCCCGCTGACGGTGAACTTGTACCAGGTGTTCGTGACCGGCGAGGAGATCGTGTACGGGCCGCCGGCGGCCCAGCTCTGCAGGGTCGCCCCCTGACTGCCGATCGTGGTGTTCGTGCCACCGGCGGGATAGCTGGCGCAGCTGCCGTTGTTCGTGTTCGACCCGCCCGTGACGCTGACCGTGCCGCTCGTGTTGTACGTGGCGGCGTTCATCGTCAACTCGCTCTGCAGCGTGGACTGGCCGGCCCCACCCAAGGTCGCCGCCAGGGTCAGGGTGGACGCCGAGGCACCCGAGAAGTTCACCCCGATGCACGCCGTGGTCGCCGACGAGCCGGGCGACAGGTTGGTCACGTTGAACATCGCCGTACCGGTGGACGTCGCCGAGCCGGCCTGGCCGCCCTGGTTGTCCTGGAGCAGGACGGTGCTGGTGCTGAACGTGTTGCCCGAGTTGGAGTCGCTGACCGTCCAGGCGGCCCACGAGCCGATCGTGCCGAAGCCGGCCACGAGCGCGAGCAGGGCCAGGGTCAGGGCGATCTTGCGCCCGGTGCCGTGCGTGGCCGGTGCGGGCACGACGGATGGCTGCGCGGGTACGACGGAAGGCCGCGCCGCCACGGGACGCACCAGGTCGAGTCGCCGACCGGTCACCGACACCATCTCCTCCGCCGCGGTCTGACCGCTGCCGACCCCGAGTGCCACAAGATCCATCGGCGGGTAGGGCGCACACATGAGCGCTCCGGTCACCATCCGCGCACCCTTCACCCGGCCGGCCGCATCCGCCCGGGTGAACGGTCACAGGGCGTGCCCGGCACCCTCAACCGGAGGGCCGTACGAACCGATATGCCTCCTGGGGAAACAACACTCACCGAGGCGGAGGGCATCTCGTGGTTCGCGCGCGCCCTCTGCTGGCCGCCTCGGCCGCCGGAGTA
This sequence comes from Spongisporangium articulatum, assembly GCF_044465595.1. NCBI lineage: Bacteria > Bacillati > Actinomycetota > Actinomycetes > Kineosporiales > Kineosporiaceae > Spongisporangium > Spongisporangium articulatum. The sequence continues at coordinate 144,621 of NZ_JBITLV010000003.1, forward strand.
CTCGCACTCGGCGCCGTGGGGTTGCTGGCCGCGTTCGCCCCCACCTCGAGCGCCGCGGCCACCGCCTCGCTCGTCGACGACAGCGGCGGTGTCGCCCTGTTCCCGGCCCTGACCAACCTGTCTCCCGGGGTCGGCGCGAGCGCGTGCATCACGATCTCGACGTCGGGCGCGGTGGCCGGGGACCGGGTGCTGGTCGCCGCCGACAACCTGACCGGAGACCTGGCCGCAGACCTGACCGTGGCGATCGACGCGGGCAGCGGCGGCTCCTACGGCGACTGCTCCGGGTTCTCGGGCAGCCGGGTCTACACCGGCACGCTGGCCCACCTGGCCGACCTCTCCGGCTCCAGCGACGGGGTGAGCACCGGCTGGCAGCCGGACCAGACCCCGGCCCGTACCTTCCGGTTCACCGTGACCATGCCCGCCGGTACGGCCGTGACCGCGATGGGGCACCACGCGCAGGCGACGTTCTCGTGGCGGCTGACCTCGACCCCACCGGCCAGTCCCACGCCGACCCCCACGCCCACGCCGACCCCCACCCCGACGCCGTCCGTCACGCCCACACCCACGACCAGCCCGACGACGACCGCCCCGACGACGACCCCGGCCGATCCGGGCAGCTCCGGCGGCGGGAGCCAGGACGGCGAGGACGGCGGCAGCGACTCGGGCGGCGATTCGGGCGGCGGCGCCGGCGGCGAGGACAGCGGGAGCGGAGACGTCCCGGGTTCCGACCCGACGACCGCCCCGACCACGGCGCCCGGCATCGGTGGCGACGGCACACCGGACGCCTCGGTCGCGGCCACCCCGTCGGGCAGCGCGACGACGGCCCCGGCGATCATCGCCCCCGGCGGCTCGGGCGGGGCCGGCGGGACGGGCGCGGGCGACGGGACGCCGGCGCTCACCCTGCAGCCGGAGTTCGTGCTGCGCGTCGGGCGCACCCTGCAGAGCATCGTCGAGCAGCCGCAGTTCCTGTTCGGGCCCGTGCTGGTGGCGTTGGCCTTCCTGCTGATGCAGCACCTGATCGACCGGCGTGACCCGAAGCTGGCCGACGCGTCCCGCACCGGCCGCGACCTCACCCTGCCGTTCCCCGTCCGCTACCAGCGCAGCGAGGACCTGTGACTGCCGCCGGGACGACCGCCGGCGGACGGGCGGCGAGCGGGGACGTCGTCCCCCTGTCCGTGCGGGTGACGTTGCTGTCGGCGCTGCGCGCCGTCCTCGCCGTCCTCCTGGTCCCGGTGGCGCTGGCCGCCGACCGGCTCACGTCCCCGGCCCAGCTGGTGCTGCCGCTCACGTACGTGCTGGGCGCGGCGCTCGCCGGTGGCGCCCTGATCCTGGTGCGGTGGCGCTCGGTCGTCGTGGCCGGGTTCGGACTGCTGCTGTGCCTGGACGGCGTAGCGGTGCAGGTCGTGCGGCACGGGTTGGGCCCGACCTGGGGCGCCGACCTCGTGCTGGCCACGTTCCTGACCGCCGCCTGCCTGCTGGCCTCTTTCCGGACCGGCGTGAAACTGGCCATCTGGCAGTCACTCCTGATCCTCGTCGACGACCGCGGCACCGCCTCCGGCCTGTTCCCGGCGGGCGCCCCGCAGCAGCACGGCCTCGCCGTGCAGCTGGTGCTCATCTGGATCCTGACCCTGGCCACCTGCGTCGCGGCGTCGGTGAACGAGCGGGAGCTGCGCCGCCGCCGCTACGACGCGGAGGCCCTGCAGGCGTTCGCCGCCGCCCTGCACCGCGACGAGGCGGCCTCGGCCGTCGTGGCCCGCACGGTGGGGTTCGTGGCCCGCGAGCTGGACGCGGGACGCGTCCTGGCCTGCCAGTGGTCGGAGGGCGAGCTGAGCGCGTTGCACGCCGTCGGCCCGGTCGTCGCCGACCGCCCGGCGGGGCGCGAACCGTCGCCGCTGCTGGCCCTGGCCGACCGGGCCGGGTACACGGTGCGCGTCCTCACCCTCGACCCCCGCCTCGACCCCTGGCTGGCCGGCGCCCTGCCCGGGGCCCGGCGGGTCGTCGTCCTGCCGTTGAGCGTCGGTGGCACCACCCGGACGTGGATCGTGTTCGAGCACCGGGGCCGCGGCATCCGGGTCACCCGACGGGTGCTGGCCACCGCCGGGCAGGCGTCGGCGACCGCGGCGCTGGCCATGTCGCGGGCCGTGCTGTTCGAGGCGGTGCGCCGCTCGGCGACCACGGACGGGCTGACCGGCCTGGCCAACCGGCCCCGGTTCGACTCGACCCTGGCCGCGATGGCCGCGGCCGGGCGCGGCGGGCTGGTCCTGGTCGACGTCGACCACTTCAAGGCCGTCAACGACACCTACGGCCACCAGACGGGCGACCAGGTGCTGCAGGCGGTGGCCGCGGTGCTGGTCGCGGCGGCCCCGCAGGGGGCGACGGTCGCCCGCTACGGCGGTGAGGAGTTCGCCGTCCTGCTGCCTCGCGAGCGCGGCGCGGAGGTGCTGGCCGAGAAGCTGCGCCAGGTCGTCGAGGCCGCACCGGGCCCGGTGCCCGTCACGGCCAGCTTCGGGGTCGCCGAGCTGACCCCGGGGATCACTCCCGCGCAACTGGTCGCGGCGGCCGACGGGGCGCTGTACCGGGCCAAGCAGGAGGGCCGCAACCAGGTCCGCGCCGGGTACCCCACCCCCGTGCCAGGGCCCCGGGCCCCCGCGGCTGGTGGCCGTCCGACCCCTGTCGGACACTGGCCCCATGCCGAACAACGACAGGCCCGCCCCCGCAGTGCGCACGGGGCGGGTGGCGCGGGCCGCCCCGCTGGTGGCGCTGACCGGCCGGACCGCGGGTGAGGCGGTCGTCTCGGCCCTGCGCCGGCGGCGCGGGAACGCATCCGACCAGGCCTCGCGCGAGCGCGCGGCCCAGCGCTACGCCGAGTCGCTGGGGCGTTCGCGCGGCGTCCTGATGAAGGCCGGGCAGATCCTGTCGTTCGTCTCGCTCGGCTCGCTGGTGGACGGCGGGAGGCAGTCGGTCTACCAGGCCGCGCTGGCGCGCCTGCAGGACGACGCCCCGCCCATGGACCCGGACGTCGCCGCCGGGGTGGTCGCCGCCGAGCTCGGGGCGCCGCCGGGCGAGGTGTTCGCGCATTTCGAGCCGGAACCGCTGGCCGCCGCGTCGATCGGGCAGGTGCACGCGGCCCGCACCCACGACGGGCGCGACGTCGTGGTGAAGGTGCAGTACCCGGGCGTCGACGAGGCGATCCGGGCCGACCTGGCCAATGCCGAACTGCTGGCCACGTTCTTCCAGCTGGTCCGTGGGCTGCTGCCCGACCTGGGGCGCACCGACGCCCGGTCGCTGGCCCGTGAGGTGACGATGAGGATCGGCGAGGAGATCGACTACCGCGCCGAGGCCGCCAACCAGCAGGCGTTCGCCGACGCCTACGCCGGGCACCCGTTCATCCGGGTCCCGAACGTCCTGCCCGACCTCAGCACCGGGCGGGTGTTGACGAGCGAGCGCAGCACCGGCATGCGTTGGGCCGCCGCGCAGTCCGCGCCCCAGGAGCTGAAGGACCGGTGGGGCGAGGCGATCTACCGGTTCACCCTCGGCAGCCTGCGCCGGATGGCCGTGTTCAACGCCGACCCGCACCCGGGCAATTACCTGTTCCACGACGACGGGACCGTCACGTTCCTCGACTTCGGGTGCGTGAAGCACTTCAGCCCCGAGCAGGTCGACTGGATGCGCCGGGCCGTGCAGGCGGCGATCGACGGTGACGGCGAGCTGGTCCTGAAGCTCTATGCCGACCAGGGTTTCGTCGACCCGGCCGACTCCCCCACCCCGGCGGGCATCCTGGAGTGGGCGCGTGAGTCGCTGGCGCCCGTGCTGGAGCCGCAGCCCTTCCGGTACACGACCGAGTACGCCGGCCGACTGGTCGACCTGGAGTTCTCGCCGCGCGGGCCGCGGGCCGAGACGGTGCAGAAGCTGATCCTGCCCGGCGAGTACCTGGCCCTGACCCGCATCGACCTGGGCATGACGGCCGTCCTGGGCACCCTGGGCGCGAGCAGCGCGTGGGCCGGCATCCGCGAGGAGCTCGACCTCGACGCTCCCCCGAGCACACCCTACGGCGAGCTGGAAGCAGCCTGGCGAGAGCGGGTTTCGCGGTGAGCGCCGTGGACGTGGCGCCCGTCCGGTGGGACGCCGGGACTGGCGCGTTCGTGGTGACCGGCTTCGAGGAGGCGTCGGCCGTGCTGCGCGGCTCCGGTTGGAGCAGCGACCCCGCCAACAGCCCGCTGGCCCCGCCGGAGGCCACCGAGGTGCCCAGCACGTTGATGCTGTTCCGCGACCCGCCCGACCACACCCGGCTGCGCCGGCTGGTGGCGCCCTCGTTCACCGCCCGCAGCATCGAGGCGCTGCGGCCCCGGGTGGCCGCGGTCGTCGAGGCCTGCCTGGACGAGCTCGACGCGCTCGTCGCCGACGGCGAGGAGGTCGACCTGCTGGCCGACTTCGGCTACCTGGTGCCGATGGCGGTGATCGCCGAACTGCTCGACGTCGGGGTCGACGGCGCCGAGGTGTTCCTCGAGCAGACCCCACGCCTGGTCAAACTGCTGGAGATCGACGCCGGCCCGGACGATCTCTCGGAGGCCGTGGCCGCCGCGCTCGAGGTGACGATGTTCCTCACCCCGGTGCTGGCGCAGCGGCGGGCCGCCGGCCCGGAGGGCACGGTCGGCACGGACTTCATCAGCTCGTTGCTGGCCACCGACCTGAGCCTCGACGAGGTACTCGGCACGTGCGTGCTGCTGTTGGCGGCCGGGCACGAGACCACCGCCAACCTGATCGCCAACGGCGCGCAGACGCTGATGGAGCACCCCGACCAGGTCACGCACCTGCACGCCGACCCGGCCCGGGCCGTGGAGGAGCTGCTGCGCCTGCACGGCCCCGTGAAGCTCATCGGGCGGACCGCGCTCGGCGACCAGACGGTGGGCGGCGTCCAGGTGCCCGCGGGCAGCCAGGTCCTCCTGCTGGTCGACGCCGCCGGTCGCGACCCGCGCCGCTGGCCCGACCCCGACCGGGTCGACCTGACCCGGAACGGCCCGGCGGGGCTCGGTTTCGGCGCAGGCATCCACTTCTGCCTCGGGGCCGCGCTGGCCCGGCTGGAGGCCGCCGAGGCGCTGACGAGGTTCTTCGCCCGGTTCCCCGGCGCGCAGCGGCGCGATCCGAGCCCGAGGTGGCGGGCGTCGTCCACCTTCCACGGCCTGGAGGCGCTACCCGTCCGGCTGCCGGTCCACCTGTGACCCCCTCGGCTCAGGCCGGGACGGAGCCGAGCACCTCGGTGGCGTGCTGCACGAGCATCGGGATGTCGAGGATGAGCGCCACGTCGCCGTTGCCCAGGATCGTCGACCCGCCGACCCCTCGGACCTGACCGAACATGTCCCCGAGCGGCTTGATCACGGTCTGGAACTCGCCGCGCAGCGTGTCCACGACCAGGCCGGTCTTGGTGCCCGCGTACTCGACCACCACGACGTTCTCCCGGCGCGGCCGGTGGCCCGGCAGGCCGAACAGGGACCGCAGGCTGACGTACGGCAGCGCCTCACCGCGCAGGTTCATGACCTCCTGCCGCCCGTTCTGGGCCGGCAGCTCGACGCACTCCAGCACGCGGTCCAGCGGGATCACGTACGTGGCGTCGCCGACCCCCACCATGAAGCCGTCGATGATCGCCAGGGTGAGCGGCAGACGGATCCGGAACGTCGTCCCCTCACCGGCCCGACTGCTGACGTCGATGGTGCCGCGCAGCGCCGTCACGTTGCGCTTCACCACGTCCATGCCCACGCCCCGGCCGGACAGGTCGGAAACCTGTTGCGCCGTCGAGAAACCGGGTTCGAAGATCAGGGCGAAGGTCTCCTGCTCGGTGAGTACCGTGCCCGGCGCGATCACCCCACGCTGCACCGCGATCTCGTGCACCCGTGCCGCGTCGATGCCCGCCCCGTCGTCCTTGATCTCGATCACGATGCTGCCCGAGTCGTGAAAGGCGTTGAGCGTCAACGTGCCCCGTGGGTTCTTGCCCCGCTCACGGCGCACCTGCGGCGACTCGACACCGTGGTCGAGGGCGTTGCGGACCAGATGCATGAGCGGGTCGCCGATCTGCTCCACCAGCGCCTTGTCGACCTCGGTGTCCCCGCCGCTGATCGCGAGGGTGACCTCCTTGCCGAGCGCCGAGCTGACGTCACGCACGACGCGCTGGAAGCGGCTGAACGTCGTCCCGATCGGCACCATCCGCAGCTGGAGGGTGCTGTCGCGGACCTCCTCCACGAGGCGCATGACCTCGGCGAAGGCGTTCTCCAGCTGCTCGTCACCGCTGGTGCGCACGCGCATGCCCGCGCCGGCCCCGGCGATCACCAGCTCACCCACGGCGTCCACGAGGCGATCGAGCCGCCCCGCGTCCACGCGGATCGACTGGGCCTCCGCGGACGGCGCGGCCGGCACGGGCCGGGCCGCACCGCCCGGCGCAGCCGGGGTGGCGACCGGCGCCACCGAGTCGGCGGGAACGGCCGGGACGGCGGGTACGGGGGTCTCGTCCGCCGCCACCGGCGTGATCTGCGTGAGGAACTCACGCACCACACCCGCCAGCTCGCCGTAGGAGTCCACGAGCGCCTCGACGTCCTCGGGCGGGGCGCCCGCGGGCAGGGCCCGGATGTCGCTGTCGTCGGCGACGAACTCGAACACGTCCAGGACCGTCGCCAGGGGTTCGTCGGTCCGCAGGGCCACGAGGAACGCCAGGTGACAGCACTCGGCGTCGAGCTCGTCGGCCTCCGGCAGGAACTCGTGCACGGTGCGCACGGCCTCCGGGTGGCCCAGCGTGAACAGGTACCCGAGGAAGGACAGGGGGTCCATGCCGTTGCGCAGCGACTCGACCCCGAAGCGGATGCTGAGCACCAGAACGTCGGCCGCCTCGGCGGCCGGGCCGCCGTCGGCGGCGTTCTCGGTGGCCGGCTCGACGTCTGCGGCCGAGGCCTGACCGGGTACCAGGAACGGGGTCAGCGCGCTCAGCAGGCGCTCGCCGGCGGCCGGGTCGGGCTCGGGGCCACCCGACAGCCGGGCGATGAGCGCCCCCAGGTGGTCGGTGCACGGCAGCAGGGCGCCGACCACCGCGCTGGACGGCTCGATCTCCCCGTCGCGCATCCGGTCCAGCACGCTCTCCATCACGTGGGTGAAGGAGACGATGTCGTCCAGGCCGAAGAGGCCGGCCGACCCCTTCACGGTGTGCGCCGCGCGGAAGACGGAATTGACCGTCTCGGCGTCGTGGTCGCCACCCTCGAGCGCGAGCAGACCGGTCTCCATCGCCTCCAGCAGCTCGGCGGCCTCCACCCGGAAATTGACCAGGGCGGCCTCCATCTCGGCCTCGAAGCTCACCGGTCACCACCCCCGATCGTCAGGTCCTCGCGCAACCCCACCCGGTGCAGGACCTGGCGGACCGGCTCCGTCAGACCCGCCAGCGTGAGGGACTCGCCCCGCGCCGCCACCTCGCGGTACACGATCAGCAGCAGCTGCAGACCGGCCGTGTCCAGCTCCGTCACCTCGGACAGGTCGAGCTCCACCGTCCGGCCGGTGACGGGCTCCGCGGCGTACAGCGCGCCGAACCACGAGTCCTTGACCGCCGCTGCGTGGGCGACCGTGAGCTCGTGCGGCGCGGGCAGCGTCAGGGGCGCGGCGGCCGTCGTCGACGAGGTCACGGCATGACCAGTTTGGACACGGCGGCCAGCATCTGGGCCGGCTGGAAGGGCTTGACGACCCAGGCTTTCGCGCCCGCCGCCTGGCCCTCCTTCTTCTTGCTCTCCTCCGACTCGGTGGTGAGCATGATGATCGGGGTGAAGCGGTAGTCCGCCAGCTTCTTCGTCTCCTTGACGAACGTGATGCCGTCCATGTTGGGCATGTTCACGTCGGAGATGATCAGGTGCACCTTGCGGCCGTCGAGCTTCTTCAACGCGTCGGCCCCGTCCACCCCCTCGATGACCTCGTAACCGGCACCGCGCAGGGCGATCCCGACGACCTGACGGACCGAGGCCGAGTCGTCCACCACGAGAATGGTCTTGCTCATGTCGAGGGCTCCTAGAAGAAGGTGATGTCGGAATCGGACGACGGGGCGGACGAGGCGCCGGGGGCTGTCCGGGCGGGCGGGATCGCCGAGGTCGGCGAGCCGTGCAGCTCGTACTCCTCGACCATGGTGTAGCTGCCGGCCAACTGCTCCAGCAGCGCGGCGGAGTCGACCGCCTCCAGCGTGGGCGCGCCGGCCAGGACCGCGGGCAACGTCTCGATGGAGTCCCGGACGTGGGTGAGGGTCTGGCCCACCCGGTCCTGGAACTGGAACTGCACCAACGACTCCGCGATCTGGTCCTTGATCCCCTCGGTGACCTGCCCCAGCTGCTCCGAGGAGGAACGCAACCCGCCGACGAAGCCGAGCAGGTCGTCCAGGACGCCCTGCACCTTGGAGTTGGCGTCGAGCACCATGCTGCCCTCGGCCTCGGCCGTCTCGGTGGCGATGTCGAGGGCACCGCGGATCGCGCGGCCCACCTCTTCGGCGAGGTCGTTGATGCGTTCCCCGGCCCGGCCGGAGGAGTCGGCGAGCTGCCGTACCTCCATCGCCACGACCTCGAACGCCTGCCCCGCGTCGCCGACCCGGCGGGCCTCGATCGCGGCGTTGAGGGCGAGCAGGTGCGTCTGTGCGGCGATGCGGGTGACCTCGTCGGTCATCTTCTTCATCTGTCCGTTGAGCTCGACGAGCTGCCCCAGCTCCTGCAGGGTCCGCTGGCGCTGGGTCAGCGTCTCCTCCAGCGCCTCGACGACCTCCGCGAGCCGCCCGCGGGCCGACGCGAACACATCGACGTCGCCGGCGGCGATCGCTCCGCGGGAGGTGTTCACCGCCTCGTCGAGCAGGATCACGATCTGCCCGAAGGTCGCCGTCAGCTCGCCGACGGCGTCCTCCATCTGACGCCGTGAGCTGTCCACCTGCCGCGCCCAGACCGGCGGCAGCGTCTCACCGAGTTCGACCAGGCTGGTGACGAAGCCGTCCACGTCCGGGCCGGTCGCGGCGACCTCGACGGGCCGGCGGCGGCCCAGGAGGAAGCCCCCGACCGCGCCCGCCGCGAGGGCCAGGATCAGGGCCGAGCCCACGATCAGCGTCACTGCATACTCCTCGAGTAGTTCTCGATCGCCCCGGCCATCTCGTCCAGTGGCAACTCCCGCTCCACCGCGCCCAGCTGCTGCGCCGCCCCGGGCATCCCGTACACGACGCACGAGCGCTCGTCCTGACCGAGGGTCCGGGCCCCGGCGGTGCGCATCTTCAGCAGCCCCCGCGCCCCGTCGTCCCCCATCCCGGTCAGGATCACACCCAGTGCGTTGGCCCCGGCGTGGCGAGCCGTCGACTCGAAGAGCACATCGACCGACGGGCGGTGCCGATTGACCCGTTCCGCGTCGGTGATCTTCACCCGGTACTGGGCGCCCACCCGCTCGACCTCCATGTGCCGGCCACCGGGGGCGATCAGGATGCGCCCCGGCAGGATGCGCTCCCCGTCCCGGCCCTCCGCGACCTCCGCCGCGCACACCCGGTTGAGCCGGGCGGCGAAGGCCGCCGTGAACTTCTCGGGCATGTGCTGGACGACGACGATCCCCGGGTTGACCCGCGGCAGCGCCGACAGCACGAGCTCGAGCGCCTGCGTACCACCGGTGGAGGTGCCGATGGCGACCAACCGGTCCGTGGTGACGCTCAGCGGGCCCCGCGCCGGGGCCTTCGAGGCGGCGGCGTCGCCCGCGCCCCGGGACTGGGGCGGGACCTGACGGGCCAGGGTGTCCGTGGTCGCGCGCAGGCTGCGGACGTTCCCGGCGGCCGCCGCCTTGACCGCCCGCACGATCTCCCCGCCGTCCTCGGTGAGGAAGTCCCGCAGGCCGCTGGTCGGCTTGGTGACGAAACCGATGGCCCCGGCGGCCATCGCCTGCATCGTGGTCTCCGCGCCCTTCTCGGTGAGCGTCGAACAGATGACGACCGGGGTCGGGCGGACCGCCATCAGCTTGCGCAGGAAGGTGAGCCCGTCCATCCGGGGCATCTCGATGTCCAGGACGAGGGCGTCGGGCCAGTCCTTCTTCATCCGCTCCATGGCGAAGATGGGGTCGGAGACGCTCGCCACCTCGATGTCGGGATCGTGCGCCAGGACGCTGGAGAGCACCTGACGCACGACGGCCGAGTCGTCGACCACCAGTACCTTGATCCGCCCGGTCACGCCGAGACCCCCTCGCTCATCCACAGATCAGGTACATCGGCACCGGCATGCCGGACCTCCACCCGGCCGCTGTGCAGATTCAGCCGGACGGTCCGGGGCCCGACGCCACCGACGTGCTCGGCGGCCGGCACGAGGCCCGCTCGCCTCAGCAGCGCGCGGCCGGCCGCCACGTTGCGCGCCGGGACGTCGATCCGGTGCGCGACGGGATCGCAGTCGAACTGCCGTCCCCCGCCGAACATCTTCACCACGTACTCGTCCAGGTCGGTCGACAACCGGGACGCGCTGCGCCGGAACATCTCCAGCGCCTCGTCGGCGTAGCGGCCGTCGAGGCGCCCGGCCTCCTCGCCGGTGCGGGACCGGCTGGGCAGCAGGTAGTGGCACATCCCCCCGACGTGCAGCGCGGGATGCCACAGGGTGATGGCGACGCACGAGCCGAGCAGGGTCTCCACCCGGCCGGGCGCCCGGCCGAAGAAGAAGTCCCCGGGATGCAGGACGACGGGCGACGGGTGGTCCCGGCCGGCCGGCCCGCCCGCACCGGGGCTCATCCGCCCTCGACCCGGTAGACCGAGGGCACCACGGGGGCGACGCCGTCCAGGAGTCCCGTGATGCTCTCCGCATGCCCGACGACGAGGTGGCCGCCGGGCCGGATCAGGGTGTGGATCTGCCTCAGGATGTGGCGCTTGGTGTCCTCGTCGAAGTAGATCAGGACGTTGCGCAGGAAGACGATGTCGAACTGCCCCAGGGACGGCAGCTTCTCGATCAGGTTGGCCTCCCGGAAGGAGACCCGCTCGCGCAGGTCCGACCGCAGGGTGAACCGGCCCTCGTGCGCCCCCCGACCCTTCAGCCCGTAAGCCTTGAGCAGCCGGCGCGGGATCTTCTCGGCGGCCGCCAGCGGGTACAACCCGCGGTTGGCGGTCTGCACGACGCGCCCCGACACGTCGGTCCCCACGATCTCCCAGCCGGAGGGACCGAGGGTGTCCGCCAGGACGAGCGCGATCGACCACGCCTCCTCGCCCGTCGAGCTCGCGGCGCTCCACACCCGGATCGGACGGCCCGGCGGCGGGGCCGGGAGCAGGCGCGGCAGCAGCTCGAGGTGCTGCGGCTCGCGGAAGAAGTACGTCTCGTTGGTGGTCAACAGGTCGGTGGCCACCCGCAGTTCCTCGACCGCGCCCTGCCCGGCCTCCGCCCGCGCGAGAAGCCTGACGTAGGAGGCGAAGTCGGGTAGACCGTGATGCCGCACCCGCCGATCCAGCCGGCCGAGGACGAGCGCCTCCTTGCCGGCTTTCATCACGATGCCGGTGCGCCGGCGCACGAACTCCTGGATCCAGGCGAAGTCCGCCGCGTCGATGCCGGACCGCCCGACGGCGGCGGCCGCGGGCACGGGCCCCGGCGTCATCCGCCCGCTTCTCCGTCCGCGCGAGCGTCGGCCCGCACGGCGTCGGCCCGTACGGCGTCGGCCCGCACGGCGTCGGCCAGCTCGGCCGCACCCGCCAGGACCTGCGCCGTGTTCAGGACGATCAGGAAGCCGGCGTCGGCCCGGGCCATCCCGCTGATGAAGTCGGTCCGCACCCCGGCCCCGAACGCCGGCGGCGGCTCGATGTCGTCGGCCCCGAGATGGATGACCTTGTTGACGCCGTCCACCATGACGCCCACGTCCTGGGTCGCCGTGCCCTCGCCTCCGGCCCGCACCACGATGACCGCCGTCCGGCGGCGGACCTCCGTGGCCCCGTGCTCGAACCGGGCCGCGAGGTCCACGACCGGGAGCACCCGGCCGCGCAGGTTCAGCACCCCGCGGATGAAGGGCGGCATCATCGGGACCACGGTCAGCGACCGGAACTCGATGATCTCGGTGACCTGCAGGATGTCGATGGCGTACAGCTCGTCCTGCAGCGTGAAGGTGAGGTACCGGCGCTCGTCCGTCACCACGTCGTCGCGTGGTTCCGCCGGGGCCGGGACGGTGCCGGGTGCCTGCCCGGTCGCGGTCGTCGTCATGGCGGCCTCAGAACCGGTCGAAGTCGGCGTCGTCGAACGACAGCTCGTCGGCCTGCCGGGGAGCCGGCATGCCCGCGACGACGGGCTCCGCCGCCGGACCCCGGGTGGGAGCGAATCCGCCCGGACGGGCCGAACCCGGCACCCGGAAGAAGCGCATCAGCTCCTGCAACTGACCGGTCTGGGCGGTCATCTCCTCCGCGGTGGCGGCCAGCTCCTCGCTGGACGAGGCGTTCTGCTGCGTCACCTGGTTCATCTGCGACATCGACGTGGTGATCTGCGAGGCACCCGACGCCTGCTCGGAGGAGGCGGCGGAGATCTCCTGGACCAGGTCCGACGTCTTGCGGATGCTCGGCACGATCTCCCCGAGCAGGGCACCGGCCCGCTCGGCCGTCTGCACGCTGCCGGTCGCCAGTTGACCGATCTCCTGGGCCGCGACCTGGCTGCGCTCGGCCAGCTTGCCGACCTCGGTCGCCACGACGGCGAAGCCCTTGCCGTGCTCACCGGCCCGGGCCGCCTCGATGGTGGCGTTGAGGGCCAGCATGTTGGTCTGGAAGGCGATGTCGTCGATGATGGCGATCTTCGCGGCGATCGTCTTCATCGCCTCGACGGTCTCCTGCACCGCCTCGCCGCCCTCGGCGGCCTCACGGGCGGCCTTGCCGGCGATGTCGTCGGTGACCTTCGCGTTGTCGCTGTTCTGGTTGATGCTGGCCGCCATCTGGTCGACGCTCGACCCGGTCTCCTCGACCGTCGCGGCCTGCTCGGTGGCCGCCTGGGACAGGGCCTGCGAGGCGCCACTGATCTGCTCGGCCGCGTTGCTCAGCTGGTCGGTGGCCCCGATCACCTCACCGACGGTGCGGGCCATCGTGTGCACCGTGTTGTTCACGGCGACGCGCAGCTCCTCCAGGCGGCCGGCGTAGGTCGTGTCCACGGTCCGGGTCAGGTCGCCGTCGGACATGGCCGCGAGTACCTCGCCGACCTCCGTGAGCGGCCCGATGACGGCGTCCAGCGTGTCGTTGACGCCCTGGACGATCCGGCGGAAGCCACCCTCGTGCCGGAAGGCGTCGGCCCGCACGTCGAGCCGGCCCTGCACGGCGGCCTCCGACAGCATGGTGGCATCCTCGATCAGGGCGCGCAGGTTGCCCCGCACCTGCTCGATGGTGTCGTTGATGAAGGCCTTCTTGCCCGGCAGCTGCGGCATCGGGGCGTCGAAATCGCCCTCCCCGAAGGCCTTCACGACCGCCATGGCCTGCTTCTTCACCGCGATGTGACCGGCGACCATCCCGTTCACGCCCGCGGCCATCTCCCGGAAACCGCCCTGGAAACGGTCGGTCTCGATCACCACGTCGATGTCGCCCGCCTCGTGCTCCGCGGACATCCGGTTCATCTGCTCGATCAGCCCCTGCAGGTTGCCCCGCACCTGCTCGATCGTGTCGTTGATGAACGCCTTCTTGCCCGGCAGCTGCGGCATCGGAGCGTCGAAATCGCCCTCCCCGAAGGCCTTCACGACGCCCATGGCCTGCTTCTTCACGGCAATGTGGGAGGCCACCATGTCGTTGACACCGCGGCCGACGACGCCGTAGGCCCCGGGGAAGGAGTCGGCGTCGACGACGACGTCGATGTCGCCCGCCTCGTGCTCGGCCGCCATCCGGTTCATCTGCTCGACCAGTCCGGCCAGCGTGCCCCGGGCCTGGCCCATCGCTCGGCCGGCCTGGCTGAGCTCGTCGCTGCCGGTCTCGTCCACGTCGAAGTCGAGGTCACCGGCGGCGAGACGCTCGGCCGCGGTGCGGATGTTCTCCGCGGGCCCCCGCACGGAGCGTCCGATGGCCAGGCCGAGGACGGTGATCACGAGGAGGGCCAGGACGCCGAGGCCGATGCCCAGCATCGTGTCCCGCCGGGCCTCGTCGTTGGCCTGCGCGATCAGCTTGTCCTGTTCGGCGGCGATGTCGGCGGCGACCGCGGCGACGGCCTTCGCGCCGCGCTGGAAGACGGCCATCTCGGTCTTACCGACCAGGTCGTCGGCCTGCCGGGTCGCCTCCGCCGTGCCCTGGCGGAGCAGCGCGACGATCTTCGCGTCGTTGACCATGAACTCGTCGAGGGCGGCCTTGGCGGAGTCGACGTTGGCGCTGTCGACCGTCGGGTCCTGGCGGGTCGCCTTGTCCAGCGCGGCGAGGTCCTGCCGGGTGCGCTCGACGGAGGCCAGGAACGCCTTGCGCGAGGGGGCACCGTCGGCCGCGGCCGAGGGGCCCACCCGGCTGGCGTCCAGGGTGTAGGCGGTCTGCCAGCCGTTGAAGTCGGCGAAGTCGTACTGCACGATCCGGGCGGCGTCGTTGAGATCCGACTGGGCGAGCAGCTGCTGCTGCACGTGCCGCTGGCCCTGCATCGACGAGTAGCCGGCCAGAACCAGCACACCGACGGCGAGCGCGACCACCCCGACGAGCAGGTTGATCCGGACGGATAGACGGGTACGCCGCAACATTGAGACTCCTCGGACTGAGGACCGGTGAGGGATTGTCAGTCCGTGGTTGGCTCTGACGGAGTAGTTCTCGGTACGGTCGGCGAGGCGCTGAACAACCAGCGCGAAGATCACCCGCTCACCACGGAAGACGGGACCTTGGTCCCGACTCGACCGGGCCTTAGGTCCCGAACACCTCATTCCGGGACGAACGGACCACCCGCTCGACCGCCTCGCGCACGGCCGCGACATCCGCGCCGGGCGAGAACCGCAGCCGCAGGCCGTAGTCCTCGGTCGTTCCCAGTACCTCGGCGGCGACGTGCGCAGGCCCATCGGCGAGGTCGAGGGTGACCGTCACGCGAGACCCGACACTCGGCCAGACCACGGAGGCGGGCTGCAGCCGGACCCCGCCCTCGGAGAGGTCGGCCGTCCGGCAGACCACCCGGCGCATCGCAGATCCGGCGGCCTCCCGCCAGCTGAGCAGGGTGGCGACGTCGAGCCCGACCCGCTGGTGCTTCCGGCGCTGCAGCAGCCGAGCCTGGCCCCGGGCCCGCCAGCGGAGCCGGTCCCCGACGGCCCAGCACACGACCGGGATCACCAGGGCGGCGGCGGCGAGGGCCACGACCGCCTCCCCCTCGGCCGCCGCGGTGCCGAGCACCTGGGCCGCCTGCGGCTGCAGGACCCGCATCTCCGTCATCGCGTCGTGGACCGCGACGATGCGACCCGGGATCGATTCCCCGTAGACGGACATGACGACGTTCTGCCCCACCCGGACCTGGGACCGCCCGTCGTCCTCCGCTGCGTCCGTGGTCGCAGGCGTCGATGCGGACATGGCACCCCCGCCGGCCGCCCGGGGAGGTCACCAGGGGTCTCAGCGAGCCCGTCCCTCGGTCAGTGGTTCCATCGGCAGCGGCTCGGCTTTCCTTTCGCCCCGCCACCCGCCGACCGCCGTGACCGCCACCCCGAGCAGCAGCACCACACCCCCGGTCAGCTCGAGCGGCCCCGGACGTTCCTGCTGCACCAGCCAGGCGGTCAGCATGCCGGTCACCGGGACCAGCAGGGTGAACGGGACCACCTGGGCGGCGGCGTGTCTGGCGAGCAACGTGTTCCAGATGCCGTAGCCGACCAGGGAGGCCAGGACGGCGGTGTAGAGCGTCGACAGCACGTTGGCCGTGCTCAGGTGCCCGAGCGCGTGGCCCACGGCGGTGGGCCCGTCGAGCGCCAGCGACAGCAGGAACATCGGCACCGGCACGAACAGCGCCGACCACACGGTCAGGGACAGACCGGAGGCGACGCGGGCCTGCCGGGCGGCGATGTTGCCCGTCGCCCACGACAGCGCGGCCGCCAGGGTGAGCAGCAGCCCCAGCCACGGGGTGGCCGCCGACCGGCCGCCCGCCACCACGGCCAGCCCCACGATGCCCAGCCCGACTCCGACCAGCTGCCGGGTGGTCGGCCGCTCATGCAGTCTCAGGGCGGCCAGCAGCACGGTCAGCAGCACCTGGGCCTGCAGCACGAGACTGGCCAGTCCGGCGGGCATCCCGACCTTCAGCGCGGAGTAGAGCAGCCCGAACTGTCCGATGCTGAGGAACAGCCCGACAGTGCCCAGCACCCGCCAGGGCACCTCCGGGCGCTTCACGAACAGGATCGCGGGGAAGACCACCACCACGAACCGGATCGCCACGAACAGCACGGGCGGCATCCCGTCCAGCCCCTCGTCGATCACGACGAAGTTCGCTCCCCAGATGACGGTCACGAGCAGGGCGAGGACGGAGTCGCGGATCGGCACGCCCGCCAGGTTAGGTGGTGGCCCGCGCGCGCCCCGGACGTCGTCACACCGTCGAGGCCGGTTGGGCCGGACGAGGGATAGGCCGAGGCCGATCGTGTGACACAGAGCTACGACGGGTCGCGAAGACGCCCCCGGCTGTCGATGTCCTGTCCATGGCGCAGCTCCCGGAGACCCTCGCGGGCGCCCTGACGTGCCTGACCGCGGTGGTGGCCACCGGGATGGTCTGGCGGGTGCGGCGACGCGAGGCGACGGTGCTCAACGAGCAGGCCGTCTGGCGGATGGTCCTGCTGGGGACGGCGGCCCTGACGTCCGGGGTGGCCCTCGGCCAGGCGGGGGCGCTGGCCCGGGTGCTGACGGGCGAGAGCGCGTTCGGCCACGCGGGTGGCATCGCGTTCGCGACGCTCTCGACGCTGGCCTGCGTCCCCCTCTACCAGGGGCTGATCCACTGGAACCGGATGCGCACCTTCCTGTCCGACCCGGGCGACTGGGTGTCGGGGTCGAGCGCGGTCCTGGTGTGCGTGGCCTTCGGCAACGCGCTGACCGGCACGCCGTGGCGCGGCCTCGCGGGGGCCGAGCGGCAGGCCCAGCTGTGGCTGGCGGCGGCCGCCGCCGTGCTGATCGGGACCGTCCTGTCGCTGGCCACGATCGCGAAACTCGGCCGGGACGTGCGGATGTGGCTGACCGCGGTGGCCCCGGTGACCATGCTGGTCGTCGCGCTGCTCAGCCTGCGGTTCGGGTCACCGGTGGGCTCGATGGGCCAGGTCGCCGTCCTGCTCGGCGCCGAACTGATCGTGCTCGCGGCGACGCTGCGACCGCGCCGCAACCAGATGGCCCAGGCGTCGCTGGAGCAGAGCACCGGCGGCGTCGTGCTGGTCCTGGTGGCGGGGATCGCGATGCTGGTGGCGGCCGGGCGGCTGCACACGGGGCTGACCGTCGCCGTGCTGGCCTCGCTGGCCTGTGCCGGCGGCTGCCTGCGGTTCGCCACCATGGTCAAGGACCTGACCCGGTTGACCCGGTCCCGGTACGAGGCGCTCACCGACGAGCTGACCGGCGTCCCGAACCGGCGGGCCCTGCTGGCCCATCTCGAGGCGGCGCTGGAGCGGGACGAGCCGATCTCGCTGCTGCTCGTCGACCTCGACGAGTTCAAGGTCGTCAACGACCGGTACGGGCATTCCGTCGGGGACGAGCTGCTGCGTCAGGTGGCCGGCCTGTTCGCCGGACTGCTGCCGGGCGGCGGGATGCTGGCCCGGCTGGGCGGCGACGAGTTCGCCGTCCTGCTGCCGCGCACCACCCTCGACAAGGCGAAGGACGTGGCCGGCCGGCTGGCCGCGCACACCGGGCCGTACCAGCACGTCGACGGCCGGTCGGTGCGGCTGCGGGCCAGCATCGGACTGGCCGCGCACCCAAGTGCGCGCGGCGGCCCCGAGGACCCGGTCGAGCGGATGACCGCCGGGGAGCTGCTGCGTCGCGCCGACACCGCGATGTACCAGGCCAAGGCCTCCCGGGCGGGGGTCGGCGTCTACGACCCGGGCCTGGACGCCCGCGCCCAGCAGCAGATGCAGCTGGTCGAGGACCTGCACCGGCTGCTCGCCCCCGGCTCACCCTCGGCGGAGGAGCTGCAGGTCTACTTCCAGCCGCAGGTCTCGCTGGGGACGAACACGGTGATCGGGGCGGAGGCGCTGGTCCGCTGGCACCACCCGCGGCTGGGCGTCGTGGAACCCCTGCGGTTCATCGACCTGGTGGAGCAGAACGGGCTGATGTCCCGGTTGACGGCCCGCGTGGTGCACGAGGCGGTCGCCCAATGTCTGCGCTGGCAGCGGGCCGGCCACGACCTGCGGGTCTCGGTGAACCTGTCGGCCGGCTGCCTGGTCCAGCCCGACCTGCTCGAGGTGCTCGACGACGTGCTGGCCGGCGAGCTGCCGCCCCAGCGCATGGTTCTGGAGATGACCGAGACCAGCCTGATGCTCGACCCCGAGGTCTCGATGCGCACCATGCGGGCCATCGCGGACCGCGGGTTCGCGATCAGCATCGACGACTACGGCACCGGCTACTCGTCGCTCAGCTACCTGAACGACCTGCCGGCCTGCGAGCTGAAGATCGACCGTTCGTTCGTGCGCCGGCTGCTGGACGACGAGCGCACCCGCGACATCGTGATCGGCACCATCGAGCTGGCCCACCGGCTCGGGATGCGGATCGTCGCCGAGGGCGTGGAGGACCAGGACACGCTGCAGGCGCTGCACGAGATCGGCTGCGACGAGGCGCAGGGGTACCTGCACAGCCGCCCGCTGCCGCTGGAGCAGTTCGCGGCCTGGCTCGAGCGGCGGACGACCGGGCTCAGTACATTCCCAGCCGGCCCAGCGGCTCGACCAGTTCCCGCTCCTCGTACGACAGGTGCGACAGCAGCACGTCAGTGAGCAGATCGACTGCTACGACCACGTTCTGACGCGACTGGGGATCGGCCACGAAACCCACCAGGGCCGCATCGACCCGTTCCAGCACCTCGTGGATCACGTGGTGCTCGGCCTCCAGCCGGTCGACGACGCCGGCCAGGCGCGGGTCCCTGGCCTTCAGGTGCGGCAGCATGCTCTGGTCCTCGAGGGTGTGGTGCGTGGTGACCACCCGGCAGTAGGACTGGCAGTACGTGCTCATCGTCCAGTTGTTCTGCCGCAACGTCATCTCGTTGATCGCCGAGCGCGCCACGCCGGGGTCGACGGAGCCGCCCGCGACCTGGTCGACGATGTTCCGGACCTGGGCGAGCTCCTGGCGCAGGTGGTCGTGCACGTCGACCAGGTGCTGGCCGGTGGCCACCTCGTGCCTCGTGTACCGGCGGTCCGGGTCGGGAGCGGGCCCGGTGGGCCGGGTCGACTCGTCCCAGCCGAGCTCCCGGAACGTGGCGGCATCGCTGAGCCGCCGCCCGTCGTCCGGGGTGGGCGCCACGTCGAAAGCCGAGGCGGGGACGACGGTCTCGACGAGATTCACCGACTCGCGCTCCGGCTCGGGGGCGGCGGCCCGCACCCCGCGGCGCTCGTCGTCCACCAGTTCCCGGACGACGGGAGCCACCTCCCCGGCGAAGCGCCGGAGGTCGTCGGGGTCGTCGGCGGCGACGATGAAGGTGCCGATGCCCTCGCCGAGCGCCAGGTCGGCCAGCTGCTCGGCCCACACCTCGGCCGGCCCGGCCAGGAAACCGCCTGCGCTGCCGAACCTTCCGCTGATGTTGTAGAGCCGCCGGATCGCCCGGGGGTCGCGGCCGGCCGCCTGCGCCGCCTCGTCGATCCGGGCGTTGGCGTCGGCCAGCCCGTCGGGCGGTAGGTAGCCGGCACTGGGCAGCCAGCCGTCGCCCAGCCGCCCGGTGAGCGCGAGCATGCGCGGCTTGTACGCGCCGACCCAGATGCCGATGTCGTGCGCGGGCGCGGGGCCGGGATGCGCGCCGGACACGTGGTGCACGTCGCCCTCGACGCGCACGGAGCGTCGGGTGGTGTCCCAGATCCCGCGGATGATCTCGATTCCCTCGGCCAGGGCCGTGACCGCCTGCCCGGAGCCGAGTCTCGGCCCGCCGTAACCGGCCACCGCGTCGCCGAACGCGCCCGCCCCCAGGCCCAGCTCGACCCGACCACCCGACAGCAGGTCGAGGCTCGCGGCGGCCTTGGCCAGCACCGCCGGCGGGCGCAGCTGCAGGTTGGCGACGTTGGGGCTGACCCGCACGCTCGTCGTCCGGGTCGCCACCACGGACAGCAGGGTCCAGGTGTCGAGGAACCGGGCCTGGTACGGGTGGTCCTGGAAGGTGACCAGGTCGAGGCCGAGCCGCTCGGTGAGCTGGGCCAGCGCGACGACGGTCTCGTGCCCGTCGGCGAGAGGCGTGATGAACGAGCCGAACTCCAGGTCGTGACCGTAGTCGGTCATCGCACCTCCCTGCTTCGGGCGCGAAGCGCCGCCAGACCCCAGATCACGAACGCGGCCGCGGCGAACCCACCGCCCAGCCAGGTGGCCGCCGTCCACCCGCCCGAATCGTGCAGCAGGCCGGTGCCGGCCGAGGCGATCGCCCCGCCGGTGAACACGCTCGACATGAACACGGTGTTGATCCGCGAGCGCGCATCGGCCCGCAGGCCGTAGATCTCGCGCTGGCTGAGTACCTGGTGCCCCTGCACCGCGAAGTCGACGGCGAACCCGGCCAGGACGAGCACCCACAGCCGGTCGCGCCCCAGCCCGGCGGCGGCCATCGCCGCGATCCCCAGGAGGATGAGCAGGCCACCGCCGATCGTCGAGTGGCCCCGGTCGCCCAACCGGCCGGCCACCGGCGCGGCCACCGCCCCGCCGGCGCCGGCCAGGGCGAACAGGCCGATCTGGAACTGGTCGAGGCCGTGGTCGTTGATCAGCTCGAAGGCCACCGCGCTCCAGAACGCGCTGAACGCGCCGAACATCAGGGCCTGGCTGAGCGCCCGGCGGCGCAGCGCCGGCAGTTCGGGCACGAGCGCGACGACGGAGCCGAGCAGGCGGGCGTAGCTCATCCGGTGCTCGGGCTCGCGCGGCACGAGGATGCGCGGCAGCGCCACGGCCAGCCCCAGCATCAGCACGGCCGACACGGCGAAGATCGACCGCCAGCCGAACGCGCCCGCGACCACGCTGGAGAAGCTGCGGGCCAGCAGGATGCCGGTGAGCAGCCCGGTCATCACCATGCCGATCATCCGGCCGCGGGAGGCGTCGTCGGCCAGGTGCGCGGCGTACGGGATGAGCACCTGCGCCACCACCGACGTGATGCCCAGGATCAGGCTGCCGATCAGGAAGACCCCGTAGCTGGGCGCCGCCGCGCACACCGCGGCGGACAGCGCGGTCAGCACCAGGGTGCGGGAGACCAGCCGCCGGGTCTCGACCAGGTCGCCGAGGGGCAGGACGAACAGCAGCCCGAGCACGTACCCGACCTGCGTCGCCGTGACCACGAAGGCCGCCGTGCCCTCGGCGACGTCGAACCGCCGGGCGATGGCGTCCAGCAGCGGCTGCGCGTAGTACAGGTTGGCGACGGTCAGGCCGCAGGACAGGGCGAGGACGGCGGTGAGCCCGGCTCCGGGTTTCGCGCTCGTCACGGCCGGAGCCGGAGCAGACGTCACGCGGGCCAGCCTAAGTGGTCCTACGAATCGGTTCATACTGAGGACGTGGCCCCTCGCCCGCCCCGCACCGGCAGCGAACCCGACACGGCCCGCAGTGCACTCGGGCTGCGGTTGGTGCTGGCGACCTTCGGGCTGCTGTGCGGCCTGTCCGGGACGATCGTCTTCGGACTGTACGAGTGGGTCGGGGCCGCCGTGCTCTTCGCGGCGATCGGGCTGAGCGCCGCCGTCGACGTGGCGGTCGTCGTCCACCGGATCCGCCAGGGCCCGCACTTCCAGCCGGGCGCGCGGGTCCCCCCGTACGAACCGGCCCGGCCCGACCGGGCCCTGCAGACCCCCGTGCCGATCCCGCAGGACGTCCGGGTCCGGCGCTACCTGGCCCTGATGGCCCTGTGCCTCGTGCTGATCACGGTCGCCTGGGTGTGGGTGCGGACGTTCTCGACGACGGGAGCGGTCGTGATGTCGCTGATCGCCATGGTCATCCCCCCGGTCGCCGCGTTCGTGGCTAACATCGGCTCACGTTCGCCTTGAGCGAACCCCGCTCAACTTTGGGGAATCAGTTTCGCTCAAGCCTCGTTGAGCAGATCGAACGTCCTACCGATCAGACCCGCTAGAGGAAGGGTGAGCTGCCATGGCTCTGCCTGTCGTCCGTACCTATGACCCCCAGTTCGAGCAGCTGGTCCGGGCGTTCTTCGCGCCCCGTACCGCCGCCCCGACCCGCCGCTGGGCGCCCGTCACCGAGGTCAGCAGCACCGACGAGGCCTACACGGTCACCGTCGAGCTGCCCGGCGTGAAGCGCGAGGACGTCTCCGTCGAGGTGGCCGAGAAGACCCTCGTGGTCACCGCCACCCGCGGCGAGACGTTCACGCTGCGGCGCTCGCTGCCGGGCGACGTCCAGCGTGACGACGTCTCCGCGACCCTCGCGGACGGCGTCCTCACCGTGACCCTCCCCCGCGCGGCCGCCCCCGCGCCTCGGAAGGTCGAGATCACCCAGGGCTGAGGCCCCGGGTTCGAGGCACCTCGTGGCTGTCCCCCCGTAGCCCGAGGTGAGGCCCGACCCCCGCCGCACCCGCCGCCCGTCCCCCGTGGCGTGCGGAGTGCCGGGGGTCGGTGCATTTTGGGGGTGTGCCCTCTTCAGCTGCGCCTACCGTCTTCGTCCTCTTCGGCGCCACCGGCGACCTGGCCCACCGGCTGGTGCTGCCGGCGTTCTTCACCCTCGCCGACCGCGACCTGCTGCCCGACCGGTGGTGGCTGGTCGGCAACGGCCGCGGCGACCACCCGCACGAGCACTTCCGGAAGGCGGTGCGCGACGCCCTCGAGGCCGACGACTCCGCCCCCAATCCCGACGACCTCGACTGGGACGACGTGGCCTCCCGCGTCCTGTTCGCCGGCGGCGGGTTCAGCGCCGACGACCCGGGCGCCCTCCCCGACGTGCTGGCCGAGATCCGCAAGGAGGCCGGGGACTCCGCCGATGAGGTCCAGCTGGTCTTCTACCTGGCCCTGCCGCCGTCGGTGTTCCTGCCCGTCACGAAGGCCCTCGCGGCGCACGGGCTGACCGAGGGCGCCCGCGTCGTCTACGAGAAGCCCTACGGGACCTCACCGTCCGGCTTCGAGGAACTCGACGCCGCCGTGCACGAGGTGCTCGACGAGGACCAGGTGTTCCGGATCGACCACTTCCTCGGCAAGGAGGCCACCCAGGACCTGCACGTGCTGCGGTTCGCGAACCAGCTCTTCACCGGCGTCTGGAACCGCGAGCACGTCGCCCAGGTGCAGATCGACGTCCCCGAGACCCTCGACATCGACGACCGGGCCCAGTTCTACGACGCCACCGGGGCGACCCTCGACATGTTGGTCACGCACCTCTTCCAGGTGGCGGCCGAGGTCGCGATGGAACCCCCCGCGGGGTCGGGGGCGCTCGCGTTGCAGGAGGCCCGGGAGGCGGTCATCGCCGCGTTCCGGCCACTGGCGAAGGACGACGTGGTGCTGGGCCAGTACCAGGGGTACCGCGACGTCGAGGGCGTGGCCGACGACTCGACGACCGACACGTTCGTCGCGGCCCGGCTGTGGGTCGACACCGACCGTTGGCACGGCGTCCCGTTCCTGCTGCGCACCGGGAAACGGCTGGCCGCCTCGGCCCAGCAGGTGACCCTGGTGTTCCGGGAGCCGGACGGCCCGGTGGGCGACGTCCCGGTGCGCGGGTCGTTCCTGCGGGTGTCCCTGGCCGGGGACGGCCAGATCGACATCGGCATGGTGCTGAAGGAACCCGGCCCGGAGGGCGCGCTGGTCACCGGGACGGCGGCCCTGCCGCTCGAGCGCGTGCCCCGGGCCGAGCCGTTGCCCGCGTACGCGACGCTGCTGCTCGACGTGATGGCGGGCGACAAGGCGCTGTTCACCAGCCGGGAGGGCCTGCAGCACGCCTGGAAGGCGGCTACTTCGCTGCTCGCCGACCGGCCGGCGGTCCAGCCGTACGAGCAGGGTTCGTGGGGCCCCGACGCCGCGCACGACCTGCCGGCGGGCGGCTGGATGCCGCTGCTCAGCTCGTCCGGAAGCTCCTAGGGCCGCAGGGCTTCGAGCACCTCGCGGGCGCGGTCCATCGAGGCCCGGGGGTCGGCGGCCGGGTGCCCGATCGAGGGGTCGAAGTTCAGGTCGACGAAGACCTCGGTGACGCCCTGCTCGGCCAGCTGCGCGACGTCGTCCCGCACCTGCTCGAGCGGCCCGCTCAGCGGGCGCGTGCGCTCGCCGCCCACCACGACCCCCCGGCAGACGAAGCGGAGGGCGTCGGGGTCGCGCCCGGCGTCCTGCGCGGCCCGTTTCACCTGCGCGATGCGCGTGTGCAGCTCGGACGGCGGGACGCGGCTGCTGCTGATCCACCCGTCGGCCCGGCGGCCGGCGCGGGCCAACGCCGTCGGCGCATCTCCGCCCAGCAGAATCGGAATCCCCTCCGGGTTGACGGGTTTCGGCAGCACCTCGGCGGGCTGCAGCCGGTACAGCGGCCCGTCGTAGGCCACCGGGTCCGGACCGAGCAACCGTCTCAGGACGCCGAGGTACTCCTCGGCCCGGACCCCGCGGCCCTCGATCGGCACCCCGCTGGCCTCGAACTCGATCGGCTGCCAGCCGTTGCCGAGCCCCGCCACGAGCCGGCCGCCGGACAGCACGTCCACCGCGGCCAGCTGCTTGGCCAGCAACGGCGGCGAGAAGAACGGCATGTTCAGGACGGCGACGCCCAACTCCACGCGTTCGGTCAGGGCGGCCGCGGCGCCGAGGGCGACGACGGGGTCGACCACCGACCAGTAGGTGGGCGGGATCGACCGGTCGGCGGGCGAGACGAGCCGCTGGAACGTCCACACCGAGTGGTAGCCGAGGCGTTCGGCGGTCGTGGCGATCTCGACGAAGTTCTCCCGGGTGGCCCAGGAACCCGCCACGGGCAGTCCGAATCCCACTCGCATGCCGTCTCTCCTATCGTGAGTGCGTGCCGTCCGCCGCGCAGGTCATCGAGGTCGACGGCCGGGAGGTGAAGGTCACCAACCCGGCCAAGGTCGTGTTCCCCGAGCTGGGGATCACGAAGCTCGAGCTGGTCCAGTACTACCTGGCCGTGGCCGACGGCGCGCTGCGTGGGGTCGCGGGGCGGCCCATGGTGCTCAAACGGTTCGTGAAGGGCATCGAGGAGGAGGCCTTCTTCCAGAAGCGGGCGCCCGCGAACCGGCCGCCGTACGTCGGGGTGGCCGAGCTCAAGTACGCCTCCGGCCGATCGGCCGAGGAGGCCGTGGTGTCGGACGCCGCCGGGCTGGCCTGGGCGATCAACGTCGGCTGCGTCGACCTCAACCCGCACCCGCTGCGCGACGACGACCTCGTCCACCCCGACGAGCTGCGCATCGACCTCGACCCGATGCCGGGGGTCCCGTGGTCACAGATCGTGGACGTGGCCCTGGTCGTGCGGTCCGTGCTCGAGGACCACGGGCTGGTCGGCTGGCCTAAGACGTCGGGCTCGCGGGGCATGCACATCAACGTGCGGATCGCGCGGGACTGGACGTTCCGCGAGCTGCGGACGGCCGCCGAGACGGTGTCACGCGAGGTCGAGCTGCGGGCCCCCGAGATCGCCACGGCGAAGTGGTGGAAGGAGGAGCGCGGGGCGAAGGTGTTCACGGACTTCAACCAGAACGCCTACGACCGCACCGTCGCCTCCGTCTGGTCGGTGCGACCCACGCCCGACGCACGGGTCTCGCTGCCCCTGACGTGGGACGAGGTACCCGCGTGCGATCCACTGCTCTACACGATGTCCGTTGCCGTGGAACGCTTCTCGGACGGCGACCCCTGGCTCGGCATGGACGCCGCCGTCGGCTCGCTCGACGCGCTGCTGGCCCGGGCCGAGGAGCTCGGACCGGCCGAGAAGCCACCCAAGGGCACCGGCGGGCGGACGATGACCATGCCGCTGATCGAGATCGCCCGGGCCAAGACCAAGGCCGAGGCACTGGAAGGGCTGGAGCGCTGGAAGTCCCGGCACGGTGCGGTTTTCGCACTGCTGGAGCCCGCCGACGTGCTCCTCGACGGCATGCGCGGCAGCTCGTCGCTCTGGTACCGGATCCGGCTCAACCTGCAGCACGTCCCCGAAGCCCAGCGCCCGCCGCAGGAGCCCCTGGAGGTCGACTACGACCCGTGGGCCGGCAAGACCTGGCCCGGCCGGCCATGACTGCTCATGCTGTCCAGATGCACATTTTCTCGGCCGATTTCCGGCCCAGAGTGTTCATTTCGCCAGCATGAGCGGTAGGTAGCGGCGTTCGGCGGTGGCCCAGGCCGTCGAGGTGAGCAGGTAGAGGACGACCGCGAACGGCATGACGAAGGCGGCACCGACGGTCGTGAACGGCAGGACCCGGGCCAGAGTGCGGTTCAGCCCCGCCTGATCGGTCTGAGGGTCCAGCCGCGCGACCGCGGTCGACCCCGACCAGGTCGCCACCAGCATCAACATCAGCACGGCCACGACGAACACCGCGGCCGGCGCCGACACGAACCCGGCCGATGCCACAGCCGCGAGACCGTGCTGCGAGAGCGGCATCCCGAACAGGGTCGCGTTCGCCACGACGGACGAGCTGCACAGCCGGTAGAGGCCGTAGAGCACCGGCGCCTGGGCGAGCGCGGCGCCGAGACCCGCGAACGGGGAGATCCCCGCGTCACGGTGCGCGGCGAGCAGCTCCTCGGTGAGCCGTTGCGGATCACCTCGATGGCGCATGCGCAGCTCGGCCACGCGAGGCGCGAGGGCGCGGCGGGCGAGGTCGGCCCGGACGATGCGTACGGACAGCGGCAGCAACGCGACCCGCACGAGGACGGTCAGCAGGACGATCAGAGCAGGCATGGGTAGGGCAGGGACGGGCACGGAAACTCCAGAATGGTGGACGCGGGCCGGACTTCAGTCGAAGTACGGGCCGCAGTCCGGCGCCCGGGGCTGCGGGCGACCCGGCGCGTCGGGCGCCCAGTGCTCGCCCTGCGCACGGTCCCGCGTGCGCACCCGCACCGGGGCGACCGGCGCGTTCACCATCCCGAGGACCGTCAGCGCGATGCGCGCGAGCAGCGCGACGAGCACCACGACCGCGAGTACGGCCGCGACCTCCAGCAGGCTGGGGAGCAGCCAGGCCTGGTCCATCACCCGTCCATGCTGACACGGCCCCGCAGGATCCCGCCAGAGATCGAACATCTGTTCGAATATCGTGTTACCGTCGAGGGCATGGTCGACTTCCAGGGGTCGCTGCTGGACCTGGCGTCCGACGGCCGCGACGAGATCGGGCCGGGCGGCCTGGATCCCCGACGCGAGGACCTGTCAGCCGGAGCCTGGGTGGACCTGCGCCCGGCGTGGGTGCACGGCGCCGACCGGCTCTTCGAGACGTTGATCGACGTGGTGCCGTGGCGGGCCGAACGGCGCCAGATGTACGACCGGGAGGTCGCCGTCCCGCGGCTGCTCTGCTTCTACGGCGAAGCCGACCCGCTCCCCCACCCGTCACTCGAGCTCATGCGTGAGCGGCTGTCCGCCCACTACGCCGACGAACTCGGCGAGCCGTTCGTGACCGCGGGGCTGTGCCTGTACCGGGACGGGCGCGACAGCGTGGCCTGGCACGGCGACCGCATCGGGCGCGGGTCGACGCACGACACGATGGTGGCCATCGTCAGCGTCGGCTCGCCGCGCGCCCTGCTGCTGCGCCCCGCCACGGGCGGCGCGAGCATCCGGCACAACCTCGGCCACGGCGACCTGATCGTGATGGGCGGCTCGTGCCAGCGCACCTGGGAGCACGCCGTCCCGAAGTCGGCCCGGCCCACCGGCCCGCGGATCAGCATCCAGTTCCGGCCGCGGGGCGTCCGGTAAGCCCTACTGCTCAGCCAGGACGACGACCTGGTCGTCCTTCGCGAACCGCACCGTCGCGCTCTTGGCGGGGTTGACCACGGTCGCCCGGTCGCCGCCCGCCCGCCGGTAGCCGATGGCCAGCTCGCCCCGGCGCAGGGCCGCCTCGCACACGGTGCCGAACGTCCACTCGCCCGGTTCGACGTAGTCGGTCACCGGCCGCAGGTACAGCTCGTGCCCGTCGCGGCTGAGCAGGTCGTCCAGAACCGCGGCCAAGTACGGGTTCTCGGCGATCTGCGAGATCACGAGCGAGATGAGCCTGCTGCTGACGATGAAGTCGTCGCGGTCGCCGCCGCTGGCCAGGTCGCGGCTGCGCACGTCGAGGATCTCGCTGGTGATCGGCACCGGCGTCTCCTTGGTGATGTCGCGCAGGTGCAGCAGCGAGACCATCGTGCGGGCGTCGGCCATGTCCTGCGAGCGGCCCCGCGACTCCGACAGCAGCAGCACGTGATCGAAGGACGGCACGTCGAGCGCGTCGAGCACGCCCCGGTCGGAGAGGTCGCCGTCGCGCACCTCCAGGGTCGCGTGGTCCAGCGGCTGGGGCTCGGGTTCCTCGCCCACCACCAGCACCGCGCTGCCCGGGGGCAGGAACCCGTCGAGTTCGCGCAGCACGAGCGGCAGGCGCGGGCTGCTGCCCAGCACGAGGACCCGCTCGGGGTGCGGCTCCCGGCCCGGCCCCGGCGGCACGATCGCGGTCCGGGCCTCGGACGCCGGACCGGGCGCTCCGTCGAGCACGACCGTGTCGTCGTCCTCGCTGATCGCGACCACCCGGTCGCCCGCCTCGAAGACCCGCTCCCACGGGGGCGGCAGCATCAGGGTGTCGTCGGCGGTGAGCACCCCGATCAGCGTCGAGGAGCCGAACCGGAAGACCGCGTCGCGGAACGTCGTCCCGGCCAGCTTCGGCACCGGGGTCACGTAGATCTCGACGCCCGCGAAGTCGAGCAGTTCGCCGTAGACCTCGGCCAGCCCCGACTGCCGGCCGGTCTGGACCAGCAGGCGGCTGATCAGCGGGCCCGTGGTCACCAGCGCCGCCGCCGGCCCGGTCACCATCCGGGCCACGGGTACGGTCCGCTCGTCGAGCAGTTCGGCGACGACGTGGACGTGCTTGTCCCCCAGTACCTTGCGGAGGGCGAGCAGGGACTTCATCACCACTGCATCGGCCTCGCTCGGGGTGGCGGGCGCCCCGTCCGGGCGGTGCTCGGGGGCCAGGACGACGACCGCCCGGGCCGTCGCCGGGGAGACCAGGTGCAGGTCGTCGATGGTCAGCGCGTCACCGCGCCTGGTCACCACGCGCAGGCGGGTGCCCTCGAGCGCGGCCGCGATCTCCTCGTCCATGGCGACCTTGTCGCGGTCGGCGAGGATCACCACGCAGGCCCCGCGCCGGTTGGCGTTCGCCTCGGCCAGCTCGGTCAGCAGCGCGAAGAGCTTCGAGTTCCACCCGAGCACCACCGTGTGGTTGCGCTCCACCACGGCGCTGCGCCCCCGCCGCAGCCCCTCGAGGATGTCGCCGAAACCCTGGTTCAGGACCCCGATCAGCGCCGCGACCACGAACAGGCCACCGATGGTGACCACCAGCATGACCGCGAGGTAGGTCCAGGAGGTCAGCGCGTCGCCGCCCACCATGCCCGCGTCGAGCGAATGCATCAGCGAGACCCAGACGACGCTTCCGAACGACTCGGCCCGGCCGTCGTCGTCCACGGGCTGCACCCCGAGCAGCACGGTCGCGACCGTGGCGATCAGCACCAGGACCACGGTGGCCGAGGCCAGCAGCAGCACCTGCGCGGTCACGCCGCGGGCCATCATGTTGTCGAAGCGGTACCGCGCCCGGGCTCTGATCACGAACGAGGACGATAGCCGCAGGTCAGGCGGTGAGTCTCACGGGTTGGCCAGTTGCCTCGAGCACAGACATCCAGAGGTCGCCGTGCGGGTCTACCTTGTTCGTGCCGGACACCGCCAGCGTGATCGGTACGTGCACGAACCGCCCGTGCCAGCGGCCGATCACCATCGCCGTCCGCCCGGCCATGGCGGCGTGCACGGCGGCGTGGGCCAGACGGAGGCAGTACACGCTGTCGTAGGGGTTGGCCGGCACCGAGCGGATCGTGTAGCTGGGGTCGATGTAGCGCAGGTTCAGCTCGGTCCCGCAGCCGGCGAAGTGCTCGGTGATGCGCTCCTTGAGCAGTACCCCGACGTCGCGCAGCTTCGCGTTGCCGGAGGCGTCCGACCCGTTCTCCGACGACGGGAAATGTTCCTGCCCGGCGCCTTCCGCGACCACCACCACGGCGTTGCCGGCCACCTCGACCCGCCGCCGCAGCTGTTCCAGCAGGCCGTCGGGCCCGTCCAGGTCGAACGGCACCTCGGGGATCAGCACGAAGTCGGCGTGGTTGCGGGCCAGCGCGGCGTAGCAGGCGATGAAACCCGAGTGCCGCCCCATCAGCTTGACCAGCCCCACCCCGCCCGGCGCCGAGCGGGCCTCGGACTTGGCGGCCAGGATCGTCTCCCCCGCCGTCCCGAACGCGGTCTGGAACCCGAACGAGTGGTCGATGTACGGGATGTCGTTGTCGATCGTCTTGGGGATGCCCACCACCGCGACCCGCTCGCCGCGGGCGGCGGCGACCTCGGCGATGCGGGCCGCCCCGCGCATCGACCCGTCGCCGCCGATCACGAACAGGACGTTGATGTTCATCCGCTCCAGGCAGTCGACGATCTCCTCCGGGTCCTGCGACCCGCGCGACGTGCCGAGCATGGTGCCGCCGTCCTCGTGGATGTTGCGCACGACGTCGGGCGTGAGGTCGACGACGGGGTGGCCGTAGCGGGCGATGAAACCCTGGTACCCGTTGCGGAAGCCGAAGATCCGTTTGACCTTGTAGTGCAGGGTCAGTTCCATCACCAGGCCGCGGATCACGTTGTTCAGGCCGGGGCACAGCCCGCCGCAGGTGACGATGCCGACCCGGGTCTTGGTGGGGTCGAAGTAGATCTTGCGCCGCGGGCCGCCCGGCTCGAACCCCAGCGGGCCGCCCTCGCCCTCGCGGGCCACCAGTGTGGACAGCGTGTCGTCGAGCAGGACGCGGTCGCTCTCGTCGACGTAGTTGACGCTGACCTGGCGGGTGTCCAGCAGGGGCAGCAGCGGCGAGTCGACCCGGCACTCACCCAGCGCGGAGACGGCCAGGTCGGCGGCCACCACTGTCTCAGCAGGTCGATCGGTCACCCGGTCAACCCTAAAGTGACCGTGTTACGGCAAAGGTCCGGACAGCCGGGCCGGCCCGGCGCGCACCCCTTGGACCTCGTCGAGCAGGGCCTGGATCGCCTTGCCCATCATCGCCACCCACGGCTCGCGCATCATCGACAGGTGGTCGGCGCCGACGTCGAGCATGTCCCACTCGCCGGACAGGTACGGGCCCCAGTCGGAGCGGATCGCCCGGTCCTCGCTGGCCGCGACGACGACCAGGGTCCGGCCGGGCCACGGCGGCGCCTTGTACCGGGAGGCCAGCACCTGGCTCTGGGCGTGGAACCGCCAGAACTGCCGCAGGCCCGAGGAGTGCACGACCCCGGTCAGGGACACGTTGACCGTCTCCCGGATCCGCTTCGCGAGTGAACCGCGTTCCGTGGCGGGCAGTTTCGCCGGATCCGGCGGGTAGGAGTCGAGGATCACCAGCAGGTCGACGTCCTCCCCGGCCCGGCGCAGCTGGTGGGCCATCTCGACCGCCACGACCCCGCCGAACGAGTGCCCGCCCAGGTGGTAGGGCCCGCGTGGCTGGAACTCGCGCAGCGTCCGGACGTGCCGGCGAGCCATCGCCTCGACCGACCAGTCCGGGATGCCGCGCCGCTCGAGCGCGTGCGCCTGGAAGGCGTAGACGGGCTGGTCGGAGTCGAGATGGGTGACCAGCGGCTGGATCCCGACGGCCAGCCCACCACCGCCCGCGACCATGAACAGCGGCGGCCGCTCGCCCGTCTCCCGCAGGGCCACGAGGGTGCCGTGCCCGAGCTGGGCGGCGGGGCGCTTCAACCGGCTCGCGAAGCCGCCGAGGGTGGGGGCCTGGGCCAGCATCGTGGTGGTGACGTCGTCCTCGTTCAGGTCGAACCGCTTGATCACGGCGGTGATCAGTTGCTGGGCGACGAGCGAGTCACCACCCAGCTCGAAGAAGTCGTCGTCCGGGCCGATCTGGTCGAGGCCGAGGACGTCCTGCCAGACCTCACCCACGATCAGCTGCCACTCGTCACGGCGTTCCAGCCCCTTGCCGACCACGACCGCGGGCGGCTCGGGCAGCGCCGCCCGGTCGAGCTTGCCCCGCTCGGTACGCGGCAACGCCGTCAGGAAGACGACCGTCTCGGGGACCATGTGGCCGGGCAGGACCTGCCGCAGGGCGGCCCGGATCCCGGCCCCGCTGGAGCGCTCACCGCTCGGGACGACGTAGCTCACCAGCCGGGTGCCGGTGCCGTCCGGCCGGGGCCGGCCCACCGTCACCGCCTCGCGGACGTCGGGCAGCCCGAACAGGGCGGTGTCGACCTCACCGGGCTCGACCAGGTAGCCGCGGACCTTCACGCTGTGGTCGCGGCGGCCCAGGAGGTGCAGCCGGCCCTCGTCGTCGATCCGGCCGATGTCGCTGCTGGCGTACCAGTGCCACCCGTCCGCGGTGACGTCGAAGGCGGCCTGGGTGGCCTCGGGGTTGTCCCAGTACCCGAGGGCCAGTTGCTCGCGCCGGACGACGACCCGGCCCACCTCTCCGCGGCGTACCTTCCCGCCCTCCTCGTCCATCAGGACCACGCTCGTGTGCCCGACGGGCCGGCCGGCAGGCAGGGCCCCCTCGGGCGTCGGGTCCTCGGGGCGCAGGACGAACTCGGCGATCAGCCCCGTCTCCGACGAGCCGTACCGGTTGTAGAGGGTGAGGCCGGGCGGGAGCACGGCCCGGGCCGCCGCGATGTCGGTGCCGTAGGCGCTCTCACCGGCCACGGTCAGCGAGCGGAGCGTGGCCAGCTTGGCCGGGTCGGGCCGGCTCTCCACGAAGCCCCGCAGGATCGCCGGGCTGGCGTGCATCACGCTCACCCCGTGGATGGCCACCGCGTCCGACAGGCCGGCGATCCCCGAGCTGCGCACGTCGTACATCACCATGGTCGTGCCGACCAGCGGCCCGCAGGTGCTGACGCACATGCCGGCGTTGAAGGCCAGCGGCAGCGTGTGGGCCATCACGTCGTCGGCGCCGTAGCAGCCGGCGGCGGTCGAGTTGGCCCAGGCGTCACCGGCCAGCTGCCGGGTGCCCGTGGCCACGACCTTCGGGACGCCGGTCGAGCCGGAGGTGAAGGAGAGCACCGCCGGGACGTCGCCCGGCGGCGGGTTGCGCCACAGGTCGGTGGGGTCGGCCGGGGCCAGCCCGGCGTCCAGCACCTGGACCCGCACGCCGAGCTGCGCGGCGGCCTCGGCGTTCGCCGGGTCGGCGAGGACCAGGCCGACGCCGACCCGCTCGGCGAAGGCCCGCAGCCGGGGCACGGGGGTGCGGGCGTCGAGGACGAGCACCGGTCGGCCCGCGGCGAGGACCCCGATCAGCGCCGTGACCGCCTCGGTGCGGTGGTCGAACAGCATCGCGACCGGCACGGATCCGCCCGACCCGGCAGGCCCGGCGGCGTCGTCCCGAAGCACGCGCAGCACTCCCGCCGCCTCGGCGGCGAACTCGCGGTAGGTCAGGCGTCGGACGTCGTCGATCACCGCGACCTTGTCCGGCTGCATGCTCACGACCTGGGCCAGCCGCGCGAAGTACCCGGCCTCGACCACCGAGGCGTCCAGCGGGGGCAAGGTCATAACTTCTGAACGTACTACCTGCTATCCCCCACCTAGTCCGTAATTGTCAACGATGCACATTCTCGCGGGCGTGACAAACGCCTCTCAGCGGGCCCTCAGACAAATCCTTCACAGGTTCATCGAACCCGGCGCAAAGGGACACCCGGCGGCCTACATTGCCGCTGTCCCGGGATTCCACCCGCGGACCCACACGCTTTTAGGGGAACTCGACGATGAGCACAGTCAAGGACGAGTCCACGCAGGTCCACGCGTGGTTCGACACCGCCACGCTGGGCAAGGGGAAGGGTGGCGACGCATTCCTCGGACGGGTGCTGGGCGCGGGCTACACCGCCGTCGTGCTCTACCCGGCGACCGCCGAGCGGTACGTGGGCAGGCTGCCCGGTGACGTCACCCGGGTGCTGCACGTGGCCGACAAGGCCGAGCTGCAGGGCGTCCTGGAGGCCGGGCTGATCCCCCAGGGCGACGACCGCCGCAAGTGGGTCGTGTCCTCGGAGCAGACCAAGGTCCTCCAGCAGGCCGCACAGGACGGCATCGCCACCTGCCTGCGGATGTCCGCGCACGACCAGGACAGCCTCAAGGCCGCGATCGAACTGGGCCGCGCGCACCGGTTCCTGGCCATGCGCTTCCCCGACCCGACCAACATCCCGCTCGAGCTGGTGATCGCCTCCCTGCAGGCGTCGCACACCATCGTGATCAAGGAGATCACCGACCCGAAGGACTCCGAGGACGCGGTGGTGGCCCTCGGCGTGATGGAGGTCGGCAGCGACGGGGTCCTGTTCTCGCCCGACGACGACGACGACGCGCTCAACGAGTTCGCCGCCGCTCTCAAGGAGGCCTCCGACCCCCGCATCGCGATCAGTGTCGCCACGGTGATCCGGTCGGTCCCGATCGGGATGGGGCACCGCGCCTGCATCGACCTGGCCACATTGTTCGAACCGACCGAGGGCATGCTGATCGGGTCCACGTCGCAGGGCGGCGTGCTGTGCTGCCCCGAGGTCTTCTACCTGCCCTACATGGAGCTGCGACCGTTCCGGGTGAACGCGGGCGGCGTGCACAGCTACGTGTACGCGGGCAACAACCGGACCAACTACCTGAGCGAGCTCAAGGGCGGCTGGCCGGCCACCGTCGTCGGCCTCGACGGACGCACCCGTGAGGTGCCGGTCGGACGGTCCAAGATCGAGATCCGGCCGCTGCGCCTGATCGAGGTCGAGTTCGAGGGGGGCGAGCGGGTCAACGTGATCATGCAGGACGACTGGCACGTGCGGGTCTACTCGGCCGAGGGCCAGCCGGCCAACGTCACCGAGCTGAAGCCCGGCGACAAGGTCCTGGGCCACGTGTCGACCCCCGGCCGGCACGTCGGCCTGCCCGTCGACGAGACGATCGAGGAGTACTGATGTCGGCGCCGGCGAAGGACCTGCGCTGGTCCCGCTTCGTCGCCCCGACGAGCGGGCGGTCGCTGATCGTCCCCATCGACCACGGCCTGACCATGGGCTCGGTGGCCGGCCTGTCCAGCGTGCACGAGATCTCGGGCTGGCTGCGGCACCCGGCCATCGACGGGGTCATCGCCCACAAGGGCATGGTCGACAAGCTGGCCACCCACGGGCTGCTGCAGGGTCTGGGCGTGATGATCCACCTCAACGGGAGCACGGCGATCGGCGAGGACCCGGACACCAAGCACATGGTCACGACGGTCGAGAACGCCGTCCGGCTGGGCGCCGACGCCGTCTCCATGCAGGTGAACTACCGCCCGGACAACCACGGCCACAACCTGAGCCAGCTCGGCCGGGTGGTGGACGAGGCCGAGCGGTTCGGCCTGCCCGTCCTGGTGATGGTCTACCCGGCCGGGCCGGCGGACGACGCCCCCGGCCGGCCGATGCGGCTGCACCGGCACTACCTGCGGGTGGCCTACGAACTCGGGGTGCACGCGGTCAAGACGGCCCCGCCCGAGCACCTCGACGACCTGGATGAGCTGCTCGACGGGATCGGGGAGGACCTGCCCATCCTGTTCTCCGGCGGCGCGCTCACGTCCGACGAGGAGCTGACCCACCTGGCCAAGGTGGTGGCGGACAGCCAGGCGGCCGGACTCTGCCTGGGGCGCAACGTGTTCCAGCGACCCGACCCGGCGCCGATCCTGGACCAGCTGCGCGCGCTGCTGGACGCCGCGCCGCGGGGCGGGGTGCTCGACGTGGCCGGGTTGGAAGGCTCGCTGCAGAACGCCTGACGCCTACTCCTCCAGCGCCGCCGCGATCACCGCGGCGGTGGCGGCGACGTACGGTTCGCGCAGC
The DNA here is from genome assembly GCF_044465595.1 of Spongisporangium articulatum. NCBI lineage: Bacteria > Bacillati > Actinomycetota > Actinomycetes > Kineosporiales > Kineosporiaceae > Spongisporangium > Spongisporangium articulatum. The sequence continues at coordinate 180,607 of NZ_JBITLV010000003.1, forward strand.
ACCGACAGGTGATCACCCGCCACCTCGGCCAACCGCCACGGACCGGTCAGGAACCGCCCCCACGCCGAACGCTCCACCTTCTGCGGGGACTCGGCCACGAGGACGACGGTCGGCCCGGCGTAGGGCCGCCCCCGGTACCGGCGGTGCAGCACACCCGACAGCCGGTAGAACCGCCAGTACTGCTCGTCGGGTGCCCCGCGCAGGCCGGTCAGGGGCAGGCCGAGTGCGTCCTTCCAGGTCAGCGTCCCGTCCGGGACGAACAGCGCCGGGTCGGGCGGGAAGGAGTCGATCACCACGAGCATCGACACCTCCTCGCCCGCCCGGGTCAACTGCTGCGCCATCTCGTAGGCGACGAGCCCACCGAACGAGTGCCCGGCCAGCCGGTACGGCCCGTGCGGCTGGACCCGGCGCAGCTCGCGCACGTTACGCCGGGCGATCGCCGCCACGGACCAGTCGGGGACCGCCCGCCGTTCCAGCCCGCGGGCCTGCAGCGCGTACACCGGCTGGTCCGGACCCAGCGCACGGGCCAGCGCCATGAAGGTCAGCCCCAGCCCACCCCCACCGGCCGCGACGAACAGCGGTGGCCGCGAGCCGGCCGGCTGGACCGGGACGAGCACGTCGGCGCCCGGCTCCGGGCGGCGACGCAGCCGGGCCGCGAACTGCCGCACCGTGGGAGCCTGCGCCAGCAGGTTGCCGGTCACCGTCCCCCGGTCGACGCCGACCCGGTCCGCCAGCGTCGCGACCAGCGCCTCGGCGGCCAGCGAGTCACCGCCCAGCTCGAAGAAGTCGTCGTCGAGCCCGAGGTCGTCGAGCCCGAGCGCCGCGGCGAAGGCGTCGGCGACCACCCGTTCCCAGTCACTGACGTCGGTGCCGTCGCTGCCGTCGCTGCGCCCGGGGCTCACAGGCGGCGGGTCGGGCAGCGCGGACCGGTCGAGTTTGCCGCGTTCGGTGCGCGGCAACGCCTCCAGGAACACCACCGTGGCCGGAACCATGTACGCGGGCAGGGTCTCCCGCAGCCGGGCCCGGACCGTCGCCGCGTTCAGCACGGCGCCGGGGCGGGCCACCACGTAGGCGACCAGCCGCATCGCGCCCAGCGCGTCGGGCCGGCCCAGGACCAGCGCCTCCCGCACGTCGGGCATCGCGAAGAGCACCGCATCGACCTCACCGGGTTCCACGAGGTACCCGCGGACCTTCACGCTGTGGTCCCGGCGGCCGAGCAGCACGAGCCGGCCGGCGTCGTCCCAGCGCGCCAGGTCGCTGCTGCGGAAGCTGCGCAGGCCCTCGGACCGGCCGAAGGCCGACCGGGTGGCCGCCGCGTCGCCGGCGTAACCGTCGGCGAGGTGCTCCCGCCGGACGACGACCGTCCCGCTCACGCCCGCGGGCACCTCGTCGCCGTGGTCGTCGACCAGGACCACCCGCGTCGTCCCGACGGGGGTCCCGACCGGCACGGGCCCCTCCGGGGTCGGGTCCTGCGGCCCGATCACGTACTGCGCGATCAGGCCCGTCTCGGACGAGCCGTACCGGTTGTAGAAGGTGCACCCCGCCGGCAGCACGGCCCGGGCCGCGGCCAGGTCCCGCCCGTGCACGACCTCGCCGGCCGTGGTCAGCGAGCGGACCGTGGTCAGCTGAGCCGGGTCGGGACGGGCCTCGACCAGCCCGCGCAGGATGGCCGGGCTGGCGTGCACGACCGTGGCCCGGTGGGCGGCCAGGAACTCCGGCAGGCCGGCGAGCCCGGACTCGCGGACGTCGTACAGCGCCAGCGTCGCGCCCACGAGCGGACCGGCGACCGTCGCCATCAGCCCCGCGTGGAAGGCCATCGGCAGGGTGTGGGCCACCACGTCGTCGGCGTCGTAGCAGCCGCCGGCCGTCGAGTTCGCCCAGGCGTCCCCGACCAGCTGCCGGTGCGCGGTGACGACCACCTTCGGGCGTCCGGTCGAGCCGGAGGTGAACGACAGGACGGCGGGCGCGGCCGGGTCGGGCGGGTCGGTGAACAGCCCCTCGGGGTTCGGGCGGGCCTCCGCCGCCTCATCGGGCCTGACGACGAGCACGTGCTCGACCACCTCGGCCGCGACCCCGGCGTGGCCCGGGTCGCTCAGGACGTACCGGACGGCGACCCGCTCCGCGAGGCCGCGCAGCCTCGCCGCCGGGGTGCGGGCGTCGAGCACGAGCAGGGGGTGCCCCGAGGCCAGGACACCGAGGACCGCGGCGACCGCCCCGGCGTGGTGCCCGAACAGCACGCCCACGGGCTCGCCGGGCCTCCGGCCGCCCGGCCCGTCGTCCAGCGCCTCGGCCACCCGGGCGCGCACGTGCGCGGCGACCGTCGCCAGCTCCCGGTACGAGAGCCGCCGGTCGGCGTCGCACACCGCGAGCGCCTCCGGCTGGGCGGCCACGACCGCCCGCAGCCGGGCCAGGACGCCGTCGTTCACGTCGGAGGACGCCAGCGGACGGATCACCCGAACGGGTGCCCGTCCCACGGCCCCCGGGCTCACGACCGACATGAACCCGAGTGTCCCCGGGCGTGGCCCGGCGCGGGCCCGGTCGCCCACCCCGTCACCCGGGCGGTGGGGGGTCGAACAGGCATACTTGGACACCAGGACCAGCAGAAGGAGACCGATGAAGTCGGGGATCGATAGCGCGTACGTGCTGGACGGCGTCCGGCCGCAGGACGACCTCTTCCGGCACGTGAACGGCCGATGGCTGGACGAGTTCGCGATCCCCGACGACCGCGCCTCGCACGGCACGTTCTACGCGCTGCGCGACGCGGCCGAGGAGCAGCTGAAGAAGATCGCCGAGGCCGCCGCCATCCACGCGCTGGAGGGCGAGGGCGCCCGCAAGGTCGGCGACCTGTACGCCTCCTTCCTCGACGAGGAGGGGATCGAGGCCCGCGGCATCACCCCGATCGCCGAGGACCTGGCCGCCGTGGACGCCGTCACCGACCGGGCCGGGCTGGTGCGGCTGTTCGGTGAGCTCGACCGGGCCGGCAGCGGCGCGCCGTTCGGCTTCTTCGTCAACAACGACGCCAAGCAGTCCGACACCTACGTGGTGTACGTCGGGCAGGGCGGGCTGAGCCTGCCCGACGAGTCCTACTACCGGGACGAGCAGCACGCGCAGGTGCGGGAGAAGTTCCTGGGCCACGTCGAGCGCATGCTCACCCTCGCGGGCCGTCCCGACCCGGCCGGGAGCGCGCAGCGCATCCTGGCGCTGGAGACGAAGATCGCGAGCCACCATTGGGACCGGGTGACCAACCGCGACGCCAACAAGACCTACACCAAGCTGACCGGGGCCGAACTCGCCGCGCTGACCCCCGACTTCGACTGGTCGGCCTGGGCCGGTGCGCTGGGCGCCCCCGACGGCGCCTTCGACGAGGTCGTCGTCCGGCAGCCGCCGTTCTTCGAGGGCCTGTCGCAGCTGCTCGCGCAGGAACCCCTGGAGGACTGGAAGACCTGGCTGGCCTGGCGGCAGGTGACCGGGGCCGCGTCGCTGCTGTCGGACGCCTTCGTGCAGGAGAACTTCGACTTCTACGGCCGCACCCTGACCGGCGCCCCGCAGCTGCGCGACCGGTGGAAGCGCGCGCTGGGCATGGTCGAGGGCGCCCTCGGCGAGGAGCTCGGGAAGCTCTACGTGGAACGGCACTTCTCCCCCGCCGCCAAGGAGCGGATGCAGGAGCTGGTGGCCAACCTGGTCGAGGCCTACCGGCAGAGCATCTCGGAGCTGGAGTGGATGGGCCCCGACACCCGGCAACGGGCCCTGACGAAGCTGGCCGCGTTCACCCCGAAGATCGCCTACCCCGACGAGTTCCGCGACTACTCGGCGCTCGAGATCGACCGCCACGACCTGGTCGGGAACGCCCGGCGCGCAGCGGAGTTCGAGCTGAACCGCGACTTCGGCAAGCTCGGCGGGCCGATCGATCGCAACGAGTGGTTCATGACCCCGCAGACGATCAACGCCTACTACAACCCGGTGCAGAACGAGATCGTCTTCCCGGCCGCCATCCTGCAGCCGCCGTTCTTCGACATCGACGCCGACGACGCGGTCAACTACGGCGCGATCGGGGCGGTGATCGGGCACGAGATCGGGCACGGGTTCGACGACCAGGGCTCGAAGTACGACGGCGACGGCAACCTCGTCGACTGGTGGACGGACGACGACCGGGCCGAGTTCGAGAAGCGCACCAGCTCGCTGATCACCCAGTACGACGCGCTGGAGCCGCGGCAGACGCCGGGCCAGCACGTGAACGGGGAGCTGACCATCGGCGAGAACATCGGCGACCTGGGCGGGCTGTCGATCGCCTACGCGGCCTACCGGATCGCCCTGGACGGGGCCCGGCCCCCGCAGCTCGACGGGATGACCGGCGACCAGCGCTTCTTCTGGGCGTGGGCGCAGGCGTGGCGGGGCAAGTCGCGCGACGAGGAGGTCAAGCGCCGGCTGACGCTCGACCCGCACTCGCCCGAGGAGTTCCGCTGCAACGCGGTGGTCCGCAACATCGACGCCTTCCACGCGGCGTTCGACGTGACGCCGGGCGACGCGCTGTGGCTGGACGAGGCCGACCGGGTGCGCATTTGGTAGACGGACCGTGGTAGGTGCCGCCCCCTGGCTCACCGTCGAGGAGTTGACCCGGGTCGCCTTCGAGCGGTCCGCAGTGGTGATGCTGAACGAGGCCCGGGCGGGGGCGCGGTACTGCCCACGCACCCGTCGGGTCGGCGTCGCGATGGTCCGGGCCGCCCACGCGCTCGGCGTCCGCCGGCTGGCCGTCGAGTCCATCACCGACGACGAGTTGCCCCGCGCCGCCAAGGATCTCGGCTGGAGTGTGCACCCCTACGAGATCGTCGCCGACTGGGACCGGATGACCCGCGAGGAGGCCGGCAGCACCGAGTTCGGGCAGCGGCGGGAGCTGGCCCAGGCCCAGAACCTGGCGGCGGTCGCCGACGGCGGCCACCGGGTCCTGGTCTGGTGCGGCAACGGGCACGGCGGGAAGGACCGGACGGACGACTGGTCGCCGATGGGGTGGCACTTCCCCCGGGTCAGCGGCGTGGCCACCTTCTCCATCGACCAGACGCTGACCGTGGACTGGCCCGACCGCGGTGAGGCCCGGCCCGGCCTCGCCCGCGAGCTGAGCGGCGTCCTGGCCCCGTTCGGCGGCACGGCCGCCATCCTCCGGGAGGACATGACCGAGGACCCGGGCGCCTTCTACGACGCCTACGTCGTCTCGACGGACAACGCCTTCACCTGACGCTTGACCTTGACGCAGGGTCAACCCCCGACCCTGCTCGCATGAGTACAGAAGCGATCACAGCCGCCGGGCTGACCCTCTCCTTCGGGGAGCGGAAGGTCCTCGACGGCCTGGACCTGCACGTGCCGGTCGGCAGCGTCTTCGCGCTGCTCGGGCCCAACGGCGCCGGGAAGACCACCACCGTGCGCATCCTCACCACCCTCCTGCTCCCCGACTCCGGGACGGCCGCCGTCGGCGGCCACGACGTCGTCTCCCAGGCGGACGACGTCCGTGCGAGAATCGGCGTCACCGGGCAGTTCTCGGCGATCGACGAGCTGCTCACCGGTGCCGAGAACCTGCGCCTCATGGGCGATCTGCTGCACCTGCGACGGGCCGAACGCGACCGCCGGGCGGCCGACCTGCTGCGGCGGTTCGACCTCGTCGAGGCGGCGCACCGGCCCGCGAGCACGTACTCGGGTGGGATGAAGCGGCGCCTCGACCTGGCCATGACCCTGATGGGTCGCCCACCGGTGATCTTTCTCGACGAACCGACCACCGGGCTGGACCCGCGCAGCCGGCGCGACCTCTGGCAGGGCGTGCGGGAGCTGGTGGCCGGCGGGGTCACCGTCTTCCTCACCACCCAGTACCTGGAGGAGGCCGACGCACTCGCCGACCGGGTCGCCGTCCTCGACCACGGCCGGATCGTCGCCGACGGCACCCCCGCCCAGCTCAAGCGCGGCATCCCCGGTGGCCACCTGAACGTCGTCCTCACCGACCGGGCCGCGCTCGACGCGGCCGCCGCCGCCCTGTCCGACGCCGGCCACGGCGGCGTCGAGACCGACCCGGACGCGCTCGAGCTGCGCGTACCGACCGACGGGCTCGGCGCCGTCCGGGCCGCCCTGTCCCACCTCGACGACGCATCCGTCGAGACGTTCAGCCTGCACACCCCCGACCTGGACGACGTGTTCCTGGCCCTGACCGGAGGCTCCCGATGAGAGACAGCCTGACCATGTTCCGCAGGCAGCTGCTGCACATGCGCCGCTACCCGTCGCTGACGATCATGCTTCTGGCCCAACCGGTCCTGTTCCTGCTGCTGTTCGTCTACGTGCTGGGCGGCAGCCTCGGCGCGAGCCTGGGCGGCGGCCGGTCGCAGTACCTGATCTACATCGTCCCGGCGATCCTCGTGATCGCCGTGGCGAGCGTCGCGCTGGGGACGGCGGTCTCGATCGCGACGGACATGACCGGCGGGGTGATCGCCCGGTTCCGGACCATGGCCATCGCCCGGGCCTCGGTGCTCACCGGGCACGTGCTCGGTGCGATGGCGCAGACGGCGCTCGCCGTCGCGGTCAGCGCGCTCGTGGCCGTCGCCCTCGGCTACCGGTCGTCGGCCGGGGTTCCGGACTGGCTCGTGACCGTCTGTGTGCTGGGCGCTTTCGGGTTCGCGCTGACCTGGTTGACGGTGGCGCTCGGCCTGGCCGCCGACAGTGTGGAGACGGCCAGCAACACGCCCATGTTCCTGGTCTTCCTGCCGTTCCTGGGCAGTGGCTTCGTGCCCACCGACTCGATGCCGGCCGGGCTGCGCTGGTTCGCCGAGTACCAGCCGTTCACCCCGGTGATGGAAGCGGTGCGTGGATCGTTGGCGGGCGCAGTCGAGGCGTCCGACGTCTGGCTCGCGCTCGGCTGGTCCACCGGGATCGCGGCGCTCGGATACCTGTGGGCGCGGCGCCTCTACCGGTCCCGTGTGGTCGGCTGAGCCGGCCGCCCGGCCGATTACCGTCGTCCCGTGATCACGATCAGCCAGCTGGCGGCGTTCGCCGGAGTCACCGTGCGGGCCGTGCGGCACTACCACGCGCGCGGCCTGCTGCCGGAGCCCGAAAGGGACCCCAGCGGCTACCGACGCTACGACGCGCAGGCCGTCGTCGACCTGATCCGGATCCGGACCCTGGCCGAGGCCGGTGTCCCCCTGGCGCGGGTGAAGGACCTGCTGGCCGCCGACGACGCCCACTTCACCGCCGCGCTGGCCGAGATCGACGGCGATCTGCGGCAGCGGATCCGGCAGCTCCAGAAGCACCGACGCAGCGTGGCGCTGCTTGCGTCGGGCGAGACCCTGGGGCTGCCGGAGGCTGTCGTCGGCTACCTCGAGCTGCTGCGCGGGATCGGGGTCAGCGAGCGAACTGTGGAGATGGAACGGCAGGGCTGGATCCTGATCGCCGCCCGCACACCGGAGGTGATCGAGGGCTGGATCGCGGAGAAGCGGGCCGGGCTGGAGGACGAGCGGTTCCGGTCCCTGTACCTCGGGTTCGACCAGCTCTTCGACGCCGACGTGGACGATCCCCGGATCGAGCGGATCGCGGATGAGCTGGCCGCCTTCGTGCGGGATTCACCGGCCCCGACCGCGGAGGCGGCCACCCCCGACGACGTGATGGTCGGCCTGATCGACTCCTACGTCCTCAGCTCCTCCCCCGCCTGGCGGCGGGTCGCCGAACGAGCCCAGGAACGAGGTCTGACCGGGTGGAGCGACCTCCGTGATTTGACGGAGTGAGTACTCACTCCGCATAGTGGTGCCGTGGTCGAGACCCCCCGTCGGCGCGCGCCCGGCATGTCCCTCGAGGAACGCCGGGAGATGATCGTGCGCGCGGCCCTGCCCCTGGTGGCGGAGCTCGGGCCCGGGGTCACCACGCAGCAGATCGCCCGCGCGGCGGGCATCGGCGAGGCCACCGTGTTCCGGGCCTTCGAGGACAAGGCGGCCCTGCTGCGAGCCTGCATGACCGAGGCCATGCGCCCCGAGTACGTGCACGAGGCACTCGACGCGATCGAGCTCGAGCAGACGCTCGAGGAGCGGCTCCTGGAGGCTGCACTCACCCTCACGGCCCACGCCCGGCGGGTCGGGGTCGTCGTCCAGGCGCTCATGATGTCGGGCCTGAAGGTGGCCCGCGACGACCCCGCGAGTCAGGACAAGCGGCTGCAGCTGCACCGCAGCCGTGAGGAGTCGCTGGCCCGGACCGCGGCGCGGCTCGTCGTCCTGATGGAGCCGGACGCCGACCGCTTCCGGGTGCCGCTGCCCACCGCCGCGCGGGCCTTCGCATTCCTGGCCATGTCCCAGGGCCGCCCCGGCAGCCTGGGCGACGGCGAGCACGACGAGGCCGCCGAGATGGCCGAGCTGATCGACCTGTTCCTGCACGGTTCCTTGAAATCCATTTGATGGCAATGCTTCACCTGGGGAGGATCAGAGGATGCTGACGGGCCTGCTGCGCGAGAAGCTGCAGCCGTACCGCTCCTGGATCACCGCTGTCGTCGCCCTGCAGGTCGTGGCGACGATGGCGATGCTCTACCTGCCGGCGCTCAACGCCGACATCATCGACAAGGGCGTCGTCACGGGCGACACCGGGTACATCGGGCGCCTCGGCGCCTGGATGCTCGCCGTGTCCGCGGTCCAGGGCATCTGCACGGTGGGCGCGGTGTACGCCGGGGCCCGCTCGGCGTCCGCGCTGGGCCGTGACCTGCGCGCCGCGGTCTTCGACCGGGTGCAGCGGTTCTCCACCCGGGAGATCGGACAGATCGGCACGCCCTCGCTGATCACCCGCTCCACCAACGACATCCAGCAGGTCCAGATGCTGACGCTGATGGGGCTGACCATGATGGCCGCCGCTCCGATCATGGGTGTGGGCGCCGCGATCATGGCCGTGCACGAGGATGCGCCGCTGTCGCTGCTGCTCGTCCTCGTCGTACCCGTCCTGGGCCTCAGCGTGGCCGCCATCGTGCGCCGGATGCGCCCGCTGGGCCGCGACATGCAGGACCGCGTCGACGGCATCAACCGGGTGCTACGCGAGCAGATCGCGGGCGTCCGGGTGGTCCGGGCCTTCGTCCGCGACGGCTTCGAACGCCGCCGCTTCGCCGGCGCCAACGACGACCTGTACGACGTGTCGATGGCCATGGGCCGGCTGATGTCGATGATGTTCCCGCTGGTGATCCTCGTGATCAACCTGTCCAGCGTGCTGGTCATCTGGTTCGGCGGGCTGCGGATCGACTCCGGCGGCATGCAGATCGGGGCCCTCACGGCGTTCCTCAGCTACCTGATGCAGATGCTGATGGCGGTCATGATGGCCACCTTCATGTTCGTCATGCTCCCCCGCGCCGAGGCCTCGGCCGAACGCATCGTCGAGGTGCTGGACACCGAGTCGAGCCTCGAACCGCCCGTCGCGCCGCGGCTTCCGGCCGGCCGGTCGCGCGGCCGGCTGGAGCTGCGGGACGTCGAGTTCCGTTACCCCGGCGCCGACGAACCCGTTCTGCACGGCGTCTCGCTGGTCGCCGAACCCGGCCAGGTGACCGCGGTGATCGGTAGCACCGGCGCGGGCAAGACGACGATGATCAATCTGATCCCCCGGCTGGCCGACGTCACCGCCGGCGAGGTGCTGCTGGACGGCGTCGACGTCCGCGAACTCGACCCGGCGGTGCTCGCGTCGTCGATCGGTCTGGTCCCCCAGCGGCCCTACCTGTTCAGCGGCACCGTGGGCTCGAACGTCCGCTACGGCGATCCCGCGGCGACGGACGAGCAGGTGTGGGAGGCGCTCGACGTCGCCCAGGCCCGGGACTTCGTCTCGGCGATGCCGGAGGGGCTGGAGACGCCGATCGCCCAGGGCGGGACGAACGTGTCGGGCGGGCAGCGGCAGCGGCTGGCCATCGCGCGGGCCCTCGTACGCCGTCCGGCGCTCTACCTGTTCGACGACTCGTTCTCGGCCCTCGACTACGCCACCGACGCCGCGCTGCGGCAGGCGCTGATGCGCCGGACCTCGGACGCTGCGGTGCTCATCGTCGCGCAGCGGGTCAACACCATCAGACACGCGGACCGGATCGTCGTCCTCGACGAGGGGCGCGTCGTCGGCACCGGACGGCACGAGGAGCTCATGGAGACGTGTGAGACCTACCGCGAGATCGTCCTGTCCCAGCTGACCGAGCAGGAGGCCGCCTGATGAGCAGCTCGACCACGCAGCGGCCCGGCTCACCGGCCGGAGGTCCCCCGGCCGGAGGCCCACCGCGCGGTCCCGGCCCGGCCGCCGGTCCCGGCTTCCGCGGCGGCCCCGCCGCGTTCATGAGCGGTCGTTCCACCGAGAAGGCGCTCGACTTCAAGGGCTCCGCCCGGCGGCTGGTCCGGATGCTGCGCCCACAGCGGGTTCTCGTGCTCTGCGCCCTTGTGCTGGGCGCGATCGGGGTCGGTTTCTCGGTGCTCGGGCCGCGGATCCTCGGGCACGCCACCGACCTCATCTTCGCCGGGGTCATCAACCGGCAGCTGGCCGAACGCGGCGTGACCCAGGAGCAGGCCGTCGCCGGCCTGGAGGCGCAGGGGAACACGACCCAGGCCGACCTGTTCCGCTCCCTCGACCTGGGTACCGGCACGGGCATCGATTTCGCAGCGGTGGCCAGGGTTCTCGTGCTCGTGGCGGTCATCTACGTGATCGCGTCGGCGTTCATGTACGTGCAGGCCCGCCTGACCACGGCCGCCGTGCAGTCGGCGATGCGCGACCTGCGCGGCGCGTCCCAGGACAAGCTGTCCCGGTTACCGCTGTCGTACTTCGACGGGCGCCCGCGCGGCGAGGTGCTCAGCCGGGTCACCAACGACATCGACAACCTGGCCCAGACCCTGCAGCAGACCATGAGCCAGATGGTGAACTCCCTGCTCACCATCGTGGGCACGCTGGCCATGATGTTCTGGATCTCCTGGCTGCTGGCCCTCGTCGCGCTGGTGACCGTGCCGGTGTCGATCCTCGTGGTCAGCTTCCTGGGCAAGCGGGCCCAGCCGCAATTCATCAAGCAGTGGGCGGCCACCGGCCGGTTGAACGGCCACATCGAGGAGGTCTACACCGGGCACGCCCTGGTCACCGCGTTCGGCCGGCAGGACGAGGCCCGCCGGACGTTCGACGAGCACAACGAGGCGCTGTACGACGCCGGGTTCCGCTCGCAGTTCGTGTCCGGGTTGATCCAGCCGTCGATGATGCTGATCGGCAACCTGAACTACGTGCTGGTCGCCGTGGTCGGCGGCCTGCGGGTGGCGTCGGGGTCGCTGTCGCTGGGGTCGGTCCAGGCCTTCATCCAGTACTCCCGGCAGTTCAGCCAGCCGCTGTCGCAGGTGGCCGGGATGGCGAACCTGCTGCAGTCCGGGATCGCCTCCGCGGAGCGGGTCTTCGCGCTCCTGGACGCCGAGGAGCAGAGCGCCGAGCCGGCCTCCCCCGCCCGACCCACGCACGTACGGGGGCGCGTCGAGTTCGACCACGTGTCGTTCCGCTACGACCCGGAGAAGCCGCTGATCGACGACCTGTCGCTGTCCGTCGAACCCGGCCAGACCGTGGCCATCGTCGGGCCGACCGGCGCCGGCAAGACCACGCTGGTCAACCTGCTGATGCGGTTCTACGAGGTGACCGGCGGGCAGATCCGGCTCGACGGCGTCGACATCGCCACCATGGACCGGGAGGAGTTGCGGGCCCGCACCGGCATGGTGCTGCAGGACGCCTGGCTGTTCGGCGGCAGCATCGCGGACAACATCGCCTACGGGTCGCCCGACGTCTCGCAGGAGCGCATCGTCGCGGCCGCCCAGGCCACGCACGTCGACCAGTTCGTCCGGACACTGCCCGAGGGCTACGACACCGTGCTGGACGACGAGGGCGAGAACGTCAGCGCCGGGCAACGGCAGCTGATCACCATCGCCCGGGCGTTCCTCGCCGAGCCGTCCATCCTGATCCTCGACGAGGCGACGTCGTCGGTCGACACCCGCACCGAGGTGCTGATCCAGCGGGCGATGAACTCGCTGCGCGCCGGGCGCACGAGTTTCGTCATCGCGCACCGGCTCTCGACCATCCGGGATGCCGACGTGATCCTGGTGATGGACGGCGGGGCGATCGTCGAGCAGGGCACGCACCAGCAGCTGCTGGCCGCAGGTGGGGCTTACGCGGCGCTCTACTCGGCCCAGTTCGCTCAGGCCGCGGTCGAGGTGGACTGATGCCGGGTTCTCCGGCGGAGGTCACCACGACCGCGCACACCGGCGCGGGCATGCTCGCCCTGTGGGATGCCGGGACGTTCGCAGGGGTCGACGGCTACGCCGAGTGGGAGCGGCGCGTCGAGGACCGCCTGGCGGAGGCAATCCGTGGCGGCGAACTGGTGCCGGTCAACATCGGTCACGACGGCGCCTACGGTGTCCGGCTCGTGACGGCACCGAACCGTCCGACCGAGCGGGAAGCCCGGCACACGGTCGTCACGAGCGAGCCGTATTTGCTGTCGGTCACGGACCGGCGGTCGCGATGGCGCCGTCCGGTCGGCACGGTCTGTCTGAGCGGGATCGAATTCGTCGGGCACACTGAGGACGCGCCGGTCACCGTCAATCTCGTCCCCGGCCTGTACGCCGTGCGGGCGGCGCTCCTCGCGTGGGAGGACGATCCGGAGTCGAGGGACTCCGACGGCAACCTGTCGTCCTACGCTCTGCCCGACTTCGTCATCCAGCTCGCCCCGGTCGACGGCACCGAGGAGTTCCGTTCGGAGCAGGCAACCTTCGCCTCCCTGGAATGACTCAACCGCGGTAGGCGCGCCAGCCGCCCTCGACGTCGCTGATGTCGACGACGCCGGGCGCGCCCACCGCGTCGTCACGCATCCGCATCGAGAGAGAGCCGGTGCCGTCCTCCAGCTCGATGACGGTCAGCTCGAGCTCCGGGGGTTCGCGCGGCAGGAGGCGCTCGGCGAGCATCAGGTACGGCAACTCGTACACCTCGCCGAGCACCCGTCGTCCGAGCTCGGGCTCCTGCGCCGGGTGCAGCCCGGGGAACGTGTCCCGGACCGCGTAGAAGCGGTACCGCGGCGCGCTGAACACCTCCCCAACGAAGCGGGCGTCGGAAAACGCGTCGTTGAACTCGCCGCCGCGCATGCCCTGCCCGTTGACGAACATCCTGACCAGGTCCATGGGTGACATCCTGTCCTGAAGACACAGGGATTCGCCCAGGAGCCCCTACGGCGGACGTAGCAGTGCCATGATCGTCCGATCGCATCAGGACCGCAGCTACGGGGCGAGGAATGGGACTACTCGACAGGATTCGTGGTGGCGCGAGAGCCGGAGCGGCATCGGCCGCTGAAGTACTGCATGAGGGATATGACGACCTGGAGGTCGTGGGCGAATCCCAGTACCAGGACTGGCTCTGGCGACTGTGCGGAGCACGACCAGGCCAGCGGGTCCGGCACCCGATCATTGCTGTTCTGGTCCCCGAACCGGACAATCCTTTCGACGCCAACGCCATCGCAGTACGAGTCCGAGGCGGTGTCGTCGGCTACCTTTCAAGAGGGCAGGCTGCACAGTATCTCTCGGGCTTGCACGGTCTGATGCGTGCCTGCGGTGGCCTGGTGGCCCTGCGAGGCGTGATCGTCGGTGGTGGGTATTACGACGACGGCCCGGGTCGTCTCGGCGTATGGCTGCAACACGATCCGGCTGCATTCGGGGTCACCCCTCCTTCAGGGCCGACCTACGGGGACCGCAGTCGGGCGGTCGCGGTCGATCCACTGGGTTCGATGCGCACGGGATTGACCGAGGCTTGGGCATCCGATCTCGACGACGACACGTACGACCTCTCCTGGTATCACGGCATCCCGAATGGTGACGAACTCGCAGTCGACTACCTGGAACGACAGTTGGCTCAGGACCCCGACCCGCTGGACAGGCACTTTCAGTTCTCAGAACTCGAGACGCGCCTGTACCGCATGCGAGAACTACGCGACGATGCGTTGGCGCGGTATGACGACGCCTGCCGTCGGCACGACGCCGAGATGGAGACCATTTGCGCGGCTTTCCGCCGGAAGTGGGGCAAGGTCCCGCTGCTCGAGACTTATCGCCAGATGGCCATCCGTCAGCAGAAGATCAAGAACTGGACAGCGTGTCTGTGGTGGGCCGAACGGGGCCTCGCACTCTACGGCCAGGACGCTGTGCGCGTTGATGCCGTGGAAGACCTGTTGAAGCGACGCAACAGAGCACTGTCGAAGCTCGAAGTGGAAGCTGGCTAGGCCGATAGGCATCGGAGCAAGAGGGAAACCCACTCATCTGTAATACTTTTGGGGTTGTCCACAGATTCGCGTGAGGTATTGCGCCGGGCCGGGTGATGGGCAAGAATCGAACAGAGGTTCGAGGGGCTCGGCGGGGAAACGGGGTGCGTGGTGGCTGTTCTTGAGTTCCCACACGCCTTGCCGTCGACGGCTGCCGAGGTCCGTGAGTTCACGGACTGGCTCGTCGGCGCTGAGCTGCCCGCGGATGATGCCGGTCGGCTGGAGCTGATCGAGACGTTGGAGGTCCTGAAGGCGGCGGCGGCTGCGGTGCAGGCCGAGACGACTGTCGTGTATGCGGTGGGTAAGGAGTCCCGGCGGGTCGTGGCCGACGTGGCCGCGGCGCGGCACGAGTCGCCGCAGAAGACCCGCACCGCTGGTCGGGGTCGCGAGGGTGTTGGTCGAGGAGATGCCCTGCACCCTGGCGGCGTTGCGGGCGGGTGAGACGAACGAGTGGCGGGCCACGATCGCCGTGCGCGAGACGGCGTTGCTGTCGCGGGAGAACCGGGCGCTGGTGGATGCCCGGCTGCGGTTGTCGGGGGTCGGGGACGCCGGGGTGGCGCGTCAGGCGCGGAAGCTGGGGTTCGCGCTCGAACCGGGCCTGGCCTACAAGCGGGCGAAGGCCGCGCAGGTGCAGCGGCGGGTGAGCCTGCGGCCGGCGCCGGACTGCATGACGATCCTGACCGCGGTCCTGCCGGTCGCCGAAGGGGTCGCGGTCTACGCCGCGTTGACCCGGGCGGCGGATGCGGCGGCGGTCGACCCTGGCGATGGGCGTAGCAAGGGGCAGGTCATGGCCGACACCCTGCGCGAGCGGGTCCTGGGTTCGAGTGAACCGGTGCCGGTCGAGGTGCAGCTGGTGATACCGGCTCGGACGCTGGGCGGGGGTGACGAGCCGGGGCACGTGAACGGGTTCGGGCCGATACCGGCACCGCTGGCCCGGCAGCTGGCCGACCCACCCGACCGAGACGCGCAACGATGGATCCGAAGGTTGTGGGCCGAACCCGACACCGGGCAACTGGTGGCGATGGAATCGCGAAGCAGGTTCTTCCCGGAAGGACTGCGCCGATTCGTCGTGGCCAGGGACCAGTACTGCACCACGCCCTGGTGCGCCGCGCCCATCCGCCAGATCGACCACATCACCCCGGCCGCAGCCGGCGGAAAGACGTGCGCCGACAACGCCCAAGGCCTCTGCCAGGCCTGCAACCTCGCCAAGGCGGCGCGCGCGTAATTCATGTGCCCAAGTGGGGTTCATCCGTCATCATCGTCGACCATGACCGTGAACCAGCTCAGCAAGCGGCTTTTCAGCTGGGCCTCGATCCTGGAGGAGAAGACCAGGGCGCAGGCCGAGCAGGCTGCCGCCATGCCCTTCATCCACCCGCACCTGGCCCTGATGCCCGACGCCCACCTGGGCAAGGGCGCCACGGTCGGGTCCGTGATCCCGACCCTCGGGGCGATCATCCCCGCCGCGGTCGGCGTCGACATCGGCTGCGGGATGGTCGCCGTGCGCACCCAGTGGTCCGTCGGCCAGGTGCTGGCGGTGGGGTCGCTGAGCGCGCTGCGGGAGGGGATCGAGGCGGCGGTGCCGCTGTCGGCCGGCCGGTACAACCGGGAGCTGACGACCACCGCCCGGGCCCGGACGGACGCGCTGGCCGACCAGGCGGCCTCGCTGGGCTTCGACCCGGCGCAGTACGCCGGGAACTGGCGGCTCCAGCTGGGCACGCTCGGGTCGGGCAACCACTTCATCGAGGTGACGGCCGACGAGACCGACCGGGTGTGGTTGTTCCTGCACTCGGGCAGCCGGGGTGTGGGCAACAAGATCGCCCAGCACCACATCGCGGTCGCCCGGGCGCTGTGCCGGCAGTGGTGGATCCAGCTGCCCGACCCGGACCTGGCCTACCTGGTGGAGGGCACCGACGAGTTCTGGGCCTACATCCGGCAGATGCGGTGGGCGCAGGACTTCGCGTTCCAGAACCGGGCCGAGATGATGGACCGGGTCGTGGACGTGATCGGGCAGTTCATGGGCGAGCCCGTGGTTGCGGACGAGTCGATCAACTGCCACCACAACTTCACCGAGCAGGAGGAGCACTTCAAGAAGACGGTGTGGGTGTCCCGGAAGGGGGCCATCAAGGCGGATGCCGGCCGGCCCGGGTTGATCCCGGGTTCGA
The DNA here is from genome assembly GCF_044465595.1 of Spongisporangium articulatum. NCBI lineage: Bacteria > Bacillati > Actinomycetota > Actinomycetes > Kineosporiales > Kineosporiaceae > Spongisporangium > Spongisporangium articulatum. The sequence continues at coordinate 197,047 of NZ_JBITLV010000003.1, forward strand.
TGGGCACCGCCAGCTACGTGGTCACCGGGAAGGGCAACCCGTTGTCCCTCAACTCGTCCCCGCACGGCGCCGGTCGCCAGTACAGCCGGTCGGCGGCCCGGAAGCAGTTCACGCAGGTGGACCTGCGGAAGGCGATGGCGGGTATCGAGTACCGGGACACGGACGCCTTCGTCGACGAGATCCCCGCGGCGTACAAGGACATCGATCAGGTCATGGCCGACGCCGAGGACCTCGTCGAGATCCGGCACACGCTGCGGCAGCTCGTCAACGTGAAGGGCGACTGAGCAGCTCCCGCAGCGCCGGCCGGTCGGGCTTACGGGCCCGGCCGGTCACCGGCACCGCCGAGATCAGGACGACGTCGTCGGGCATCGCGTCGACGTCCAGGACGTCGGCGGCCGCGGCCCGCACGCGGGCCGCGAGACCGTCGTCCGGCAGCACCCGCACATCGGAGTCGGACTCTCCGGCAAGACCTTCCGGGACGACGGCCAGCACCACGCGCTCGTCACCCACCTCGTCGGGCAGCCCGACGAGCAGCGCGGCCGCGACGCCGGGCAACCGGGACAGGGCGGGTTCGTAGAGGCCGGGGTACACGTTCGTCCACCGCCTGATGATCATGTCCTTCTTGCGGCCCACCAGCACGAGCCGGTCGCCGTCCCACCGGGCCAGGTCGCCGGTCGGGTGCTCGCGCAGCGGCCCCTCCCCGAGGATGGCCGGGGCCAGCGGCGGCCCGGACAGCAGCAGCTCCCCGTGGTCCGCGATGCGCGCCCCGATCCCGGGCAGCGGCTCCCCCAGCAGGTCGCCGGGCCCGTCGAAGGCCACCTTCTCGGCCCCCGACACGACGGTCACGGGGACGATCTCCGTCATCCCGTAGACCGCCTCGAACTCCACGCCCGGAAGGAGTTTCGCGGCCCGCTCCAGCAGCGGGGCGAGCACCGGCGCTCCCCCGAGCTGCACCCGGCGCAGCGCCGTCGGCGCGGGCACGACTCCGGCCTCGACCGCGTCGAGCAGCACCGCGAAGTCGGCGGGCACCGTGAACGTGGCCGTGGCCCGGGCGAGCCCGGCCGCGTAGCGCACGACGTCGGCCCGCGCGGCGAGCCCGAACGGCGGCATGGTCCAGTGCGCGCCCGTGGTCAGCGTGGGCAGGCCGACCATCAGCTGGTCGGTGTGCACGACGTCCCCCGGGCCGGCGGGCGAACGCCGGCGGATGGAGGCGGCGGCCGCCCCCAGCGAACCCCGGCTGTGCACGATGGCCCGCGGCGCCGCCGTCGTCCCCGAGGTGAAGACGATGACGGCCTCCTGCTCGGGCGCGGCCGACACCTCGAGAGCGGGTGCCGCGGTCAGGAGGTCGCGGGCGTTCACCGCGCCGCGCGGGACGCCGGGCAACCACCGGCCGACGTAGAGGTGCTGCAACGTCAGGGAACTCAGCCGGGGCAGCAGCAGCCCACGACGCCGGGCCAGCGCCCGGGTGAGCCGGAAACCACTCGCGCAGTAGAGCAGCGACTCACTCGCGGCCCACCGGGGGGCCGCCAACTCGAGTCGCGCGGCGAACAGGGAGGGCGTGACTCCCGGGTCGGCGAAGACGACCGTTCCCCCGGCGGCGACGATGCCCAGCGCCAGGACGACGCCGAGCGGCTCGGGACGCACCGAGTAGAGCACGCGGTCGCCGTCCTGCAGCCCCCGGGCCCGCAGCCCCGCGGCCACCGAGCGCACCTGCGCAGCCAGCTCGCCGTAGGTCAACGTCCCGGACGCCTCCGTGCTGAGCGCCGGGAGCGGCCCGTGCCGGTCGCAGGCCGCGAAGAGGTCGGCCAGGACGTCGTTCAGGCGGTCTGAGTTCACGCGGTCTGAGTTCACGCGGTCTGAGCTCACGTGGTCCGGGCCTGCAGGAACAGCGTCTCGTACCCCGGGATCATCCGGTGCCGGCCCACCTCCCGGCGGACGACGTCCAGCCCCTTCACCTCTCGCCGCGCCGCCAGCACCGTGTCCAGGACCCGGGTGATCTCGGCCATCGCCAGCGGCATCCCGAGGCAGAAGTGCACGCCCGCCCCGAACCACAGCTGGCGCAGGGCCGGCGGGTGCGGGCGGTCCGGGTCGAAACCGCCCAGTGCCCGCGCGCTCGACAGCGTCGAGATCACCATCCGGTCGCCCGGGTGCACGTCGACGGACCCGACGCGTCCCTCCGCGACCACCCCGCGCAACATGACCGGCGAGGGCACGGCCACCCGGAACGCCTCCGTGACCACCGGGTCCACGACCTCGGGCTGGAACGCCATCCGGTCCAGCCAGCCGCCGTCGTAGGCCATCGCGATCAGGCGCGGGATGAAGGACACCAGGGTCTCGGTGCCGGTCAGCACGAACGCGGCCACGGTGGAGCGCGCCTCCTCGGGGCTGAGCCCGAGCTCCCGCATCCGGCCGGCGACCGTCTCGACGTCCGTGCGGTGGTAGGCGATCTCGGCCGGCGCGGTGAGCTCGTCGAGCACCGACCGCGCGTAGACGACCTGCTTGCGGGTGAACCCGGCCCGGTGCAACCGGACCAGCCCGGTGATGCTGGTGGTGCGCTCGTACAGGTCCTCGAAAGCCTCCGGATCGTAGGGCATCCCGACCATCTCGCTGATCACGGCCCCGGCGCACAGCCGGGCCTGCAGCACGACGTCCACCTCCCGGCCCGCCACCAGGTCGGCGCGCATCCGCTCGAGCACGCCCGACAGCGTCCGCTCGCAGACCCGTCGCACGTAGCCGGGCGTGAACATCCCGGACAGCTGCTTGCGCATCCGCGCGTGGTCGTCGCCGGTCATGTTCAGCAGGACCGCCGGGCCGAGCACCGGCGTCCAGAGGTCGGCGGGCGAGCCCTTGGCGGCCTTGCTGAACGTCTCCGTGTCGGTGATCACCTGTCGGGCCAGCGTCGCGTCGCTGACCACCACCCCGATCCGCGGGACCCGCACGACCGGGCCGCGCCGGGCGATGGCCCGCATGAACGGGTAGGCCAGCGGGTGGGCCCCCAGCTGGACCTTCCGCTCCCAGCGGTCGACGACGTCCCCGCCGAACGCATCGGACGGGCCGCTCACCGGATGTCCACGTGCTCGGGCCGGTACCGGTGGTCGGCGTACCAGGCCAGCGTGTTCCTCAGCCCCCAGGCGCCGACCCGGCGGGACGAGCCGCGCACCCGTACGTAGCGGCGCAACCCGTAGGCGGTGGTCAGCTTCCGGACCGCGTTGACCAGCGCCCGGTCCTCGTGCAGGTCCTCGATCTTGGTCCGCGGGAACCCGCCCGCCCTCAGGTACAGGTCGGCGGTGATGGCCATGTTGCAGCCGGGCGTCATCACGTAGGGCCCGAGGTACTCGGGGTCCCGGTTGCCGGGGCGCACCTTGCCGACCGCGGAGGCCAGCTCGACGGCGCCGAGCAGCACCCAGCGCTGGTAACGCTTCACGTCCGGCTCGTCGAGACGGGGCAGCAGCTGGCCGGAGACCAGGTCGAGCCCCTCACCGAAGGCGCGCTTGACGGCCGCCGTCCAGTCCGGCAGCGGCAGGCAGTCGGCGTCGGTGCGGGCCAGATGGGTGGCTCCCAGCTCGATCGCGGCGCGCATCCCGGTGTCGGCCGCAGCCCCGGTGCCCTTCTGCGCCTCGTGGATGACGTGCGCCGACAGCCCCGGGAAGGCCCGGACGAGCTCGGCCGTCCCGTCGGTGGAGTCGTTGTCGACCACGACGAGCTCGAAGTCACGGTCCCCCTGCGCCGCCAGGGCCTCCAACGTCCTGGTGATGCCCTTGACCTCGTTGAACGCCGGGATGACGACGAACAGTCGCCCCTCGAACCCCATGAACACCCCATCCGGTAACCGGAGCCACACGGTAGGAGTCGCCTGTGAACGGGTCAACGGCTACGCCGAGGTGCTCTTGCCCCGTGCGGCGGTCGTAGCGCATCATCCGCCCGGTGACCGCCCTCGACCTGCAGCGGACCGCCCGCCGGCACGAGTCCCGGCTGCTGTTCGCGGCCCGACCGGCGGCCTGGTTGCTGTTCCGGCTGGGCCCCCGGCTCGGCTCCGTCCGGCGGATCCCCCGGCTGGGCTGGGTGGTGAGCGACCCGGCCGTGGCCCGCGGCGTGCTGACCGACTCGACCCATTTCTCCGTCTTCGAAGAGGGCGGCGCGGGCCACCTCTGGTCGCAGGTGCTGGGCCCGGACGCCGAGGCGATCTTCAACGACGCCGGGCACCGGGACATCCGTCGCCGGACCCGGGACCTGTTCACCGAGGAGAACTCCCGGGGCATCGTCGAGCGGTCGTTCGGCCCCACCCTGACCCGGTTGGGGCAACGCCTGGACGCCGGGGAGCAGGTGGACGTCGTCGACGCCACCCGGGTGCTGGTCGGCCGGATGGCCGCCGACATCGTCGGCGTCGACCTGACCCGTGACCCCCGGTTCGCCCCGGCCTCGGACGGCGATCCGGACGACGGGTTCCGCGCGATCTTCGAGCTGGTCCGCCGGTTGACCACGCTCGCCCTCGGGACGCTGGGGTCCACGGAGGTCCCCGCGGACGCCGTGGCCACCGCCCAGGGCTACCTGGCCGAGCTGACCGGTGGGATCGACGCCGCCTTCGGCGTGGCGGCGCCGGACACAGTCATCGGCCGCTGCCGCGACGTCGGCCTGACCGTCGGCGAGACCCGCTGCCTGGCGGCGATGATGCTGGTCGCGGCCACCGAGACCGGGGCGACGTCCATGACCCGGGCGCTCGCCCTGCTGCACGACACGGGCCTGCAGCACCGGCTGCGGGCGGCCCCGGACGACGAGACTCTCCTGGCGGTCGCGGTGGCCGAGACGCTGCGGGTCACCTCACCCGCGCCGGTCATCGGTCGCCACGTCACCGGCGACGTCACGGTCGAGGGCCGGACGCTGCGCGCCGACGACCGGGTCCTGCTGCTGATCCACCCGGCGAACAACGCCGCGGGCGGGTTCGACCTAGACCGCGACCCGGTGCCGGAGAACCGCCAGGTCTGGTTCGGCGGCGGCCGCCACATCTGCATGGGCGCACCCCTGGCCCGCGCCGAGATCGGGGTGTTCCTCGAGGCGATGGCCCGGCTGCGCTCGCCCTGGCGGGTCGTCGAGCGCCGGTACGGCCGCGGCGTGCTGACCCCCGCGTACGCGAAGCTCGTGGTGGAACTGGAGTCCTGATGAGCACTTTGACCAACCTGCGTGCGGCCCACCGGCACGAGGCCCGGCTGCAGTACCTGGCCCGGCCCGGCGCCTGGGCCCTGTTCCGGGCCGGGGCCGTGTTCGGCCCGGTACGCCGGTTCCCGAAGCTCGGGTGGGTGGTCAGTGATGCGGACGTCGCCCGCACGGTCCTCACGGATGCCCGCCACTTCACGGTGTTCGAGGAGGGCGGTTCGGGGCACCTGTGGCGGCAGGTGCTGGGCGCCGAGGTGGACGAGATGTTCACCGACGCCGGGCACCGCTCGACCCGGTTGCGGACGAAAGACCTCTTCACCGAGGCGAATTCGTGGGCGCTGGTGGAGAGCTCGTTCGGGCCGGCCCTGGCGCGGATGCGGCACCGGCTGGCCGCCGGCGAGGAGGTGGACGTCGCCTACGTCACCCGCGTGCTGGTCGGCCGGATGGCCGCCGACCTGGTCGGGCTCGACCTGGCCCGCACCACCGACTTCGCCCCGCGCGCCGGACACGACCCACAGGCCCCCGAGGACGACTCGTACCAGCAGGTATTCGACGTGGTGCGCGACTTCACCGGGCTGGCGATCAAGACCCTGATGTCGACGCACCAGGACGAGGCGGTGATCGCCGAGAGCCGGCGCCTGGTCGACCGGCTCGCCGTCGGGATGGAGCGGGCGTTCCGCACCGCGCCGGACACGACGATGTTGGGCCGCTGCCGCGAGATCGGGTTGTCGTTCGCCGAGGCCCGCGGCCTGTGCGTGCTGATGCTCGTGGCGGCCACCGAGACCGGCGCCACCTCGATGACGCGGGCGGTGGCGCTGTTGCACGACACCGGCCAGCAGCACGGGGTTCTCGCCTCGGCCGCCGCCCACGGCGGCGAGCTGCCCGAGCCCGAACTGGCGGACGTCGTCCGCGAGGTGCTGCGGGTGACCTCACCGGCCACGGTGGTCGGGCGGCACGTCACCGGTGACGTCGCGCTGCACGGGCGGCAGCTGCACGACGGCGACCGGGTGCTGATGCTCATCCACACGGCCAACAACGCGAGCGGGCCGTTCGACGTGACGCGCGCCCCCGGGCCGGGCTACCAGCAGCTGTGGTTCGGCGCGGGCCGGCACATCTGTGTGGGGGCGCCCGTGGCGCGGGCGGAGATCGCGATGTTCCTGCGCGAGCTGATCGCCGTGGGCCGGCCCTGGACGGTGACCGGACGGCGCTACTCGGTCGGCGTGATCAACCCGGCCTACCGCCGGCTCACCGTGCGCTGTGACTGATTCGGCGACGGGTTTCGGGAGGGCCTTCCCCCCGGGGTTCCTGTTCGGCGCGGCGGTCTCCGCGCACCAGGTCGAGGGTGGCAACGACAACGACTGGACGGCGTGGGAACCCGGGCACGTGCCGGAGGTCAGCGGCGCGGCGGTCGACCACTACCACCGCTACCGCGAGGACCTGCGGCTGGCCGCCTCCCTGGGGCTCGACGCGTTCCGGTTCTCGGTGGAGTGGGCCCGGGTCGAGCCCCGGCCCGGCGTCTACGATCCCGATGCGTTGCAGCATTACTCGGACGTGGTCGACGCCTGCCGCGAGCTCGGCCTGGAGCCGATGATCACCCTGAACCACTTCACCCTCCCGCGCTGGGTGGCGACGGCGGGCGGGTGGTCGGCCCCGGAGGTGGCGGAGCGGTTCGGGATCTACTGCGGTGTGGTGGGCCAGGCCCTGCGCGGGCGGGTCGAGTCGGTGTGCACGCTCAACGAGCCCGAGGTGCTGTCGATGAAGACGTGCCTGGCCGGTGTGTGGCCCGGGGGTGGACGGCTGGCGGTGCGGCGCTACCTGCGGGTGCGACGAGGGCTGGCTGACGGGCACCGGCTGGCCACGGCGGCTCTGCGGCAGGCCGACAGCAGGTTCTCGATAGGCTACTGCTGCAGCCAGAACCCTTTCGTGGCAACCACTTCCGTGCTGGAGCCGGTCGCGCGGGCCGCGTCGCGGCTGTACAACGACTGGTTCCTCGACCGGCTCACCCCGACCTGCGACTGGCTGGGAGTCCAGTACTACAACCGGGTGGCCGTCGGCCCCCGCCGCGGCCCGGACGTGCCGCGCAGCGACATGGGCTGGCCCCTGGTGCCGGAGCTGCACGGGCCGGTGCTCGAGTCGTTGTCCCGGTACGGTTTACCGCTCTACGTCACGGAGTCGGGGCTGGCCGACGCCGACGACTCACGCCGCACCTGGTACATCGAGGCCACCCTGCGCAGCCTCGCGGAGGCCCTGACGGCGGGCGTCGACGTGCGCGGGTACCTGCACTGGAGCCTGCTCGACAACTACGAGTGGGACCACGGTTTCGGCCCCCGGTTCGGGTTGGTCGAGGTCGACCGGAGGACGATGGAGCGTCGGGTGCGGGCCAGCGCCCGCCGCTACGCCGAGCTGATCGACACGATCCGGCACGCGCACGCCTGAGCGCTACTTTGCGACCGCCGGGGGGGCGACCTCGATGCCGGCGGGCGCGTTCTCCGGAAAATGGCAGGCCACGAGCTGGGTCTCGGGGGCTCCCGGGACACTTGCCAGCGGCGGCTCCGTCGTCCGGCAGATCTCCTGCGCCTTCCAGCAGCGGGTGTGGAACCGGCACGCGGGCGGCGGGTTCAGCGGGCTCGGGACGTCGCCGTTCAGCCGGATCCGCTCGCGTCGGTTCGCGATGTCCGGGTCGGGGGCGGGCACGGCCGACAGGAGAGCGTTGGTGTACGGGTGCATCGGCCGCTCGTACAGGTCGGCCTGGTCGGCCAGCTCGACGATCTTCCCCAGGTACATGACGGCGACCCGGTCGCTGATGTGCCGGACCACCGACAGGTCGTGCGCGATCACGACGTACGTGAGGCCGAACTCGTCCTGCAGGTCCTCCAGCAGGTTGATCACCTGGGCCTGCACGGAGACGTCGAGCGCGGAGACCGGCTCGTCGGCGATGATCAGCTTCGGCCGCAGCGCCAACGCCCGGGCGATGCCGATGCGCTGCCGCTGACCGCCGGAGAACTCGTGCGGGTAGCGGTTGTAGTGCTCGGGGCTGAGGCCCACGAGTTCGAGCAGCTCCTGCACCTTGGGCTTGATCTGCGACGGCTCGGCCAGGTGGTGGAGCCGGAACGCCGCCCCGATGATCGTGCCGACCGTGTGCCGCGGGTTCAGCGACGAGAACGGGTCCTGGAAGATCATCTGGACGTCGCGGCGCAGCGGCCGCAGCTTGGCCTGCGACAGGTGCGTGATGTCCTGGCCGTTGAGGTGGATGGTGCCCTCGGTCGGCTCGTCGAGCCGCACCAGCAGCCGGCCGGTGGTCGTCTTGCCGCAGCCCGACTCCCCCACCACGCCGAGGGTCTCGCCGGAGTACACGGAGAAGTCGAGGCCGTCGACGGCCTGGACGTTGCCCCGGACCCGGCCGAACAGGCCGCCGCGCACCGGGAAGTACCGGCGCAGCCCCTCGACGCGGATCAGCTCCTCACCCGGCTGCGCGGGCGCCTGGGTGGGCGACTGGGTGGTTTCGCTCATAACGACGGCTGCACCTCCTCGCGCCAGATCTCCTGCCGCTCGGCCGCCGGGAGGTGGCAGCGCACCAGGTGCCCCGGCTCGGTGGTCGGACGCAACTCCGGCATCGACTGCGTGGCCTTTCCGTTCGTGCGCGGCTCATAGGGGCAGCGAGGACTGAAAGAGCACCCGGGCGGGAGCGAGATCAGGCTCGGCGGAGCGCCTTTCACGGGGATCAGGCGTTCCTGGCGGGCCCGGTCCAGCCGCGGCATGGAGCTGAGCAGGCCCCACGTGTAGGGGTGCTCGGGGCGGGCGAAGATCTGTTCGACCGAGGCCTGCTCGACGGCCCGGCCGGCGTACATGACCATCACGTCGTGAGCCAGCTCGGCCACCACACCGAGGTCGTGGGTGATGATGACGATCGCGGAGTTGAACTCCGCCTGCAGGCTGCGCAGCAGGTCGAGGATCTGGGCCTGCACGGTGACGTCGAGCGCCGTGGTCGGTTCGTCGGCGATCAGCAGCTGCGGGTTGCAGGCCAGGGCCATCGCGATCATCACGCGCTGGCGCATCCCGCCCGAGAACTCGTGCGGGAAGCCGTCGACCCGCTTCTGCGGCTCGGGGATGCCGACCCGGTCCAACAGCTCGATGGCCCGCAGCCGGGCCTCGGCCTTCGAGACGTCGTTGTGGATCCGGTAGGCCTCCACGATCTGGGCCCCGACCCGGTAGAAGGGGTGCAGGGAGGACAGCGGGTCCTGGAAGATCATCGCCATCTTCTGGCCGCGCAGCGTCCGCACCCGCTCGGGGTCGGCCCCGACCAGCTGCTCGCCGTCCAGCCAGATCTCGCCGCTGACCTGGGCCCGCCCGCCGCGCGAGCCGGCCCCGTGCAGTCCCATCACGGCCAGGCTGGTGACGCTCTTGCCCGAACCGGACTCACCGACGATGCCCAGGGTGCGGCCGCGCTCCACCCGGAAGCTCACACCGTCGACCGAGCGCACCAGACCGTCGTCCGTGGGGAAGTGGACCTTCAGGTCCTCGACCTCGAGATAGGCCCGGCCACCGGACAACGGCGGGATCTCCTCCAGGACCGGTTCGGCCATCAGAGCCTCACTCTCGGGTCGACGACGGCGTAGAGCACGTCGACGATCAGGTTGGCGAACACCACGAAGATGGCCAGCAGCAGGGTGACCCCCAGCAGCTTGGGCAGGTCGTTGTGGCCCAGCGCCTGCACCGTGTACGACCCGAGACCCGGTAGCGAATACGTGGTTTCGGTCAGCACCGCGCCACCGAGCAGGACACCGATGTCGAGACCGAACGTCGTCAGGACCGGCGTCAGGACCGAGCGCATCACGTGCTTGCCGATGACCGTCTTCTCCGGCAGCCCCTTGGCGCGGGCCGTGCGGATGTAGTCCTCGTTCATGGTCTCCAGGACGCCGGCGCGGGTCAGCCGGGCGTACAGCGCGGCGTACAGGAACGCCAGCGTGACCCAGGGCAGGAACAGGTCGTAGGCCCAATTCAGGGGGTTCTCGTGGAACGGGGTGTAACTCCCGCCGCCGGGGAACCAGCCGAACCGGTAGCTGAGCACCGACAGCGACAGCAGGCCGGTGAAGAAGATGGGCAGGGAGACGCCCGCCAGCGCGACGCCCATGGCCGCCCGGTCGAAGACGGTGCCCTTGCGCAGCGCCGACAGGACGCCGGTGCCCACGCCCAGGGTCAACCAGATCACGGCCGCACCGATGGCCAGCGAGAAGGTGACCGGTAGCCGGCTCATCAGGTCGGGCAGGACCGGTTGCTGGGTCTGGAAGGAGTAGCCGAGGCAGGGCGCCGAGCAGTGGTCGGTGCCCACGCCGGTGTCGTAGTCCTCGCCGGCGAACAGGCCCTTGAGGAAGTTGCCGTACTGCACGTAGATCGGGTCGTTGAGACCCAGCTTCTCGGCCGCGGCCTCGATCTGCTCCTGCGTGGCGCTCTTGCCGACGTAGCGGGCGGCCAGGTCGTTGGACGAGGCGCCGCCCAGCTTCGGCACCTCGTAGAAGATGATGAACACCATCGCCGTGATGACGAGGAGCACGAGGACCGCGCCGATCAGTCGTCGCACGATGTACGCGAGCACGCCTACCCACCTCCCTTGCCTGGCCCACGCCGACACCGGGTGGTCGGGGTGGCGCCCGCGAGCACCACCCCGACCACCGTGGTCGGCCTACCTGTTACGGGTCGAGAACGTCCGTCAGGACGCGCTCTTCAGACCCATGTTCAGGTAGTCGTACATCCCGTAACCACCCGGACCGAACACGTTGGTGACGTTGGTCGGCCGGTAGTACAGGGCAGAGCCCCACGACCCGGGCACGATGTAGGCGCCCTCCATGGTCTTGCGGTCGACCTCGACCCAGGCGGCCTGCTGGGCCGCGAGGTCCGGCGCGGTGAGCGCCTTGTCGATCGCCGTGGCCACGGCCGGGTCGGTGACACCGAGGTTGGTGTTACCGGCCGGGCGGATGACCCGCGGGTCGACGATCTGGCTCAGGAAGCCGAAGCCGTCGGGCCAGTCCGCACCCCACGCCATCGTGTTGAGGCCGATCTTGTTGTTCTTCACGAAGGCGTTGTTGCCGGCGTAGAGAGCGAAGTAGTCGGCCGCCGGGTACGTCTTCAGGGTGACCTTCACGCCGATGGCCGCGAGGTCCTGCTGGACCGCCTGAGCGACGGCCTTCTCCTTCGGCCGCTCACCGCGGTAGGCCATGGTCGTCGAGAAGCCGTTGGGCTGACCGCAGGCGGCCAGTGCCTCCTTGGCCTTGGCCACGTCGGCGCCGTTGTTGGCCCGCGGGTACAGGTCGAAGGACTTGGCGCCCGCGATGTTCGGCGGCGTGATGTTGGTGGCGATCTCGCCACCGGTCTTGCCGCCGTAGGCCCGGTAGTAGCTCTGCCGGCTGACGCCGTACTCGATCGCCTTGCGGCAGTTGATGTTGTCGAACGGCTTCACCGTGTCGTGCAGCGTCAGGTAGTTGAGCCGCGTCTCCGGGATGATGTCCGTGTTGGCCGTCAGGTCCTTGTTGGCCAGGATCTTCGCCTGCGCGGCCGGCTGGACACCGGCGCCCGCCACGTCCATGTCGAGGTCCCCGGCCAGCAGCCGGTTGTCGACGTCGTCGGCGTTCACGTTGACGCTGACGTCGTAGCCGTCCGGCAGCGCCTTGCGGATCGGGTCGGTCGCCTGGTCCCAGTTCGGGTTCCGGACGAGGGTGAAGCCCTTACCGGCGCTGTACGTCTTGAACATGTACGGGCCGCTGGAGACGACGTGCTCCTGGTACTTGCTGCCCGTGTCCTTGTCGGCCGGCACCGGGGCCGTCGCCGGGATCGTCCCGAAGAAGTCGAAGCCCGTGTAGGCCTTCTTCAGGTGGAAGATGATCGTCCGGTCGTCAGGCGTCTCGATGGCCGGGTCGGTCTTGCCCTTGCTGTCGTAGGCGTTCTTGTAGCTGCCCAGCGCCAGCCAGTCGTTGAAGTACGTCGGCCCGTTGGGGAACGTCGTCTTGTCCATCGAGCGCTCGACGCCGTACTTGACGTCCTTCGAGGTGACGGGCGTGCCGTCCTCGAACTTGACGCCCTGGCGCAGCGTGTACGTCCAGGTCTTGCCGTCGTCGCTCGACTTGCCGAGCGACTCGGCCAGGTCCGGGACCACCTTGGGCGGGCCGGGCTCGGGCGAGAACGTCGTCAGGCTGCGGGTGTAGAGGCGGGCGAAGTTCCACGCGAACGCGTAGTACATGTTGCCCGGGTCCAGCGAGTCCCAGTCACCGGACTGGGCGATGCGCATCGTGCCGCCCTTGGCGTCGGACGGGTTGACGAGAGCGTTGAGGCCTGCGTTCTGCTTGAGCTCCGTGGAGGACGACCCTCCCCCGCTGGAGCCCCCGCCGCACGCGGCGAGCACGAGGCTCGCGGCGGCCGCAGCCGCGACGGCCACAGCTGAGCGCCTACGGATCATCAGAATCCACCACCACTTTCTTCTCAGACGAGGTCGGAACCCTCGTCGTGTCGGGAACTGGGCAGAAAGCTTCGAGGGACGGCGGTCAGCCGCCCCGCGGGTCCAGCGCGTCGCGCAGGCCGTCACCGAACAGGTTGAAGGCCAGCACGGTGATGAAGATCGCCGTGCCCGGCACGACCATGAACCACGGGTCGGACTGGTACCACTGCGTGGCGTCCGAGAGCATCTGCCCCCAGGTCGCCGTGGGCGGCCGGATGCCGACGTTGAGGAAGCTCAGGGCCGCCTCGAACAGGATGTTCGTGGGGATGAGCAGCGTGAAGTAGACGAGGATCGGCGCGAACAGGTTGGGCAGCAGCTCGGCGCGCAGGATGCGCGCGTCCGAGGCGCCGAGGCACCGTGCCGCGTCGACGAACTCCCGCTCGCGCAGGGAGAGGGTCTGGCCCCGGATGATGCGGCCGATGTAGGGCCACTGGAAGAACCCGATGATGAAGATCAGCAGCAGGACCCGCAGGGCGTCGCCGGAGACCCCGAAGGCCCGGTCGGGCGCCACCCCGGCGATCGCGATCGAGAAGATCAGGATCGGGAAGGCGAGGAAGAGGTCCATCAGCCGACTGAGCACCGTGTCGACCCAGCCGCCGAAGTACCCGGCCGTGACCCCGAGCGTGCCCCCGATGACCACCGACAAGAGCGTCGAGAACACCCCGATGATCATCGAGATCCGCGCGCCGTAGACGACCCGGCTGAACAGGTCACGGCCGTTGATCGGCTCGACCCCGAACAGGAAGTCCTTGCTCACCCCGCCGAACGGGCCGGTGGCGATCTGCAGGTCGGGGCTCACCTGGTCCTGGTGGAACTCGTTCGGGGGGTGGCCCAGCAGGGCCACGATCAGCGGCGCGAAGACCGCCACCAGGACCAGGAACAGGACGACGGCGCCGCCCGTGAGGGCGACCCGGTCCCGTTTCAGCCGCATCCAGGCGATCTGTCCGAGCGACCGGCCCGTGACCGGCACGCCGCCGGTGACCACGGCCTCCGGCTGGGCCTCGGCGGCACTGCCGGAAAGATCAAGCGGGGCACTCATCCGCAGCCTCCTCTCGACCCAGGCGCACCACGCGAATTTGTTGGACAGTAAACCTGCGGCCACGCTTTGACCATCCGAACAAGCGGGTAAATGACGAAATCCGCGGTCTGTGGCCGTTTCGTGATCGAGTTGTGGGTGGACCGGAACAGTGTCGGAACAGGCTCGGAACCGTCCCGGAACATGACCGGTCGTCATGCACCCTGCGCCGGCCCGACGTAGCGTCGCCGCATGAGTGAGGAACCCGGCCTCGACAGCCCGTCCGCCCCCGCCACCGCCGGCCCGACCGGCGCCGACGCCAGCAAGCCGGTCGAGGAGTGGGTGACCGGGGACGAACCGGCCACGGGGCCGCAGCTGAGTTACCTGGCGACGTTGGCCCGCGAGGCCGATGAGCAGATCCCGGACGAGCTGACCAAGGCCCAGGCCTCCGAGCTCATCGACCGGCTCCAGCAGGAGACCGGCCGGGGCACGGACGGCTCGACGAGCTAGACCACCAGGTTCAGCAGCAGCACCCCGGCGAGGCCCACCACGGAGATGATGGTCTCCATCACCGACCAGGTCTTCAGGGTCTGCCCCACGGTCATCCCGAAGTACTCCTTGACCAGCCAGAACCCGGCGTCGTTGACGTGCGAGAAGAACAGCGACCCGGAGCCGACGGCCAGCACCATGAGGGCCACCTCCGGCTTGTCCAGGTTCTGCGCCAGCGGCGACACGATGCCGGCGGCCGTGATGGTGGCCACGGTGGCCGACCCGGTGGCCACGCGGATGCCGACCGCCGCCAGCCAGGCCAGCACGAGGGCCGAGAGGTTCGCGCCCGAGGCCCAGTCGGTGATGACCTGGGCCACCCCGGCGTCGACCAGCACCTGCTTGAACCCGCCGCCGGCGCCGACGATCAGGAGGATCCCGGCGATCGCGGGCAACGCCCCGCCGAGCGTGGCCGACACCTCGGCCCGGCTGCGCCCGGTCGCGTAGCCGAGCGTCACCATCGCGACCAGCACCCCGGCCAGCAGGGCCACCACCGGCTCACCGGCCACCTCGAGCGCCTTGCGGACCGAATCGTCTTCCGGCAGTGTCAGTTCCGCGATCGCCCGCAGCAGCATGAGGACGACCGGCAGGAGGATGGCCAGGACTGCGGCGGCCACCCCGGGACGCCGGTCGACACCGTCGGCCCCCTCGGCGCGCTCCTGCTGGTCGCGGCCGGGCACCAGGGCCGCAGGCACCTCGGTGTGCACGTAGCGCGAGACGAGGCCGCCGAACACCGGCCCGGCCAGCACGACGGTCGGCACCGCGACGATCAGGCCGAACAGCAGCGTCAGGCCCAGGTCGGCGTTCAGCGCGTCGATCGCGGCCAGCGGCCCGGGGTGCGGCGGGACCAGCCCGTGCAGCACGGACAGGCCGGCGAGGGCCGGGATGCCGATCGCCAGGACGGGGAGGCCGGTCCGGGTCGCGACGAGCAGCACGACGGGGACGAGCAGCACGACCCCGACCTCGAAGAACAGCGGCAACCCGATCAGGGCGGCCACCCCGGCCATCGCCCACGGCAGCGCATGACCGGCGAACCGGCCCACCACCGCGTCGACGATGCGGTCCGCCCCACCGGACTCGGCGAGCAGCCCGCCGATCATCGCGCCCAGCGCGATGAGCAGCCCCACGCCGCCGACCGTCGTCCCCACCCCGCCCGTGAAGCTGTCGATCGTCTCCTCGGGCGAGAAACCCGCCACCAGACCGAGCACCGCGGCCCCCAGGATGAGGGCCAGGAAGGGGTGGACCTTGGCCCACGTGATGAGCAGGACGACCACCGCGATGCCCAGCAGGGCGGCGGTCAGGAGCTGCGTGTTGCCGGAGGCCGGCGCGTCGGCGGCGAGCACGTTCATGACTCCTCCAGGGGCTCTGCTAGCGAGGGTCCCCCAGGGGCAGGGACGGCGCCAGCCGACGCAACGTGGTGAAGGCGGGGACCAGCGCCTGGTAGAGCTCGGCGAACGTGGGTTGGAGTGCGGCGTAGACGGCCCGGGCTGCGGGGTCGGGCTGGACGACGTCCTGGATCTGCACGAGTTCCGCTGCGGCATCAATGCTTTCGAGCATCCCGAGGGCCTGCAGGCCGAGCAGGGCGGCCCCGAAGCTCGAGCCCTCGTGACCGGCCGGGAACTCGACCGGCATCCCCAGGCTGTCGGCCAGCATCTGCCGCCACAGCGGGCTGCGGGCGAACCCGCCCGTGGCCCGCACGGCCCGGATGTCGATGCCGGCCGCCCGGATGGAACCGAGCACCAGGGCGAGCTGCTGGCACACACCCTCGAGCGCGGCCCGGACCAGGTGGGGGCGCCGGTGCTCGCTGGTCAGCCCGACGTAGGCGCCGCGCGGCAGGGCGCTCCAGTGCGGGGCCCGCTCGGAGAGCAGGTAGGGCAGCATGATCAACCCTCCCGACCCGGGCGGCGCGGTCGCGGCCAGCGCGAGCAGCTCCTCCTCCGGGTGCTCGCCGAGGTCGGGGGCCAGGCACTCGCCGGTCCAGCCGAGCACGTTGCCACCGTTGTTGATCGCGCCGCCGACGGTCCACCGGTCGTCGGTCAGGGCGTAGCAGAAGACCCCGCCGAGGGGGTCGACGCCCGCCCGCTCGACCATCACGCGGATGGCTCCGCTGGTCCCGATCGAACACGCGGCGACGCCCGGCCGGACGGCACCCAGGCCGAGGTTCGCGAGCGGGCCGTCACCGGCGCCGACCACGACCGGGGTGGACGCCGGGAGCCCGGTCGCCTGCGCGGCCTCGGCACCGAGTCCGGGCAGTACGTGCGTCGTGGGGACGAGCTCCGGGAGTTGTTCGGCGTGCACCCCGGCGAGGGCGAGGGCCTCGTCGTCCCAGGCCAGCGTCCCGATGTTCATCAGGCCGCTGCCCGAGGCCAGGGACCGGTCGACGACGAGCGCCTCGCACAGCCGGCTCAGCACGTAGTCCTTGATCTGCACCCAATGGCCCACCCGCTCGGCCAGTTTCGGCTCCTGCTCGTGGAACCAGACGAGCTTGGCCAGCGGCGCCATCGGGTGGACCGGCGTCCCGGTGCGCCGGTGCAGGGCCAGGCCACCGGCGGACGCGCGGATCCGCTCGGCCTGGGCGACCGCCCGCGAGTCGGCCCACGTGATCGAGGGGGTCAGCGGCACGCCGTCGGGGTCGAGCCCGATCAGGCTGTGCATGGCGGAGCTGAACGACAGCCCGGCCACCCGGCCCGCCAGCGGTTCCGCCACCGTGCGCACGCACTCCAGGACGGCGGCCAGGATCTCCTCCGGATCCTGCTCAGCATGCCCCGGATGGGGCTCGTGCAGCGGGTATTCGACGCCGTGCGAACCGTGCGGTGCCCCACCGGTGTCGAAGGCGACCGCCTTGGTGCTGGTGGTGCCGATGTCGACACCGATCACGAGGTCGGCGCCCGAGGCCATACCGGGAACAGTAACGGCGCCGAGGGAAGTTGACCCGTGCAGGCGACAGTAAAGTGGAAAAGTCTTTCCGCTTTGGTCTAGGGTGGTTACAGGTCGACGACGACCGTACATCCCGAGGCCCGCCCCATCGGCGCGGACACCTCTACCGAGGAGCGAAATGTCAGAAACGCCTGCCCCGGCCACGCCGGAGGCACCCGCCGTAGACGAGGGGCTGACCCGCGACGTACTGGCCGTGGCCGGTGTCGTCGTCCTCGGCGCGATCATGTCCATCCTCGACGTCACCGTCGTGAACGTCGCGATCAAGACTCTCTCCCAGGAGTTCTCGTCGCCGCTGTCGACGATCCAGTGGGTCGCGACCGGCTACACCCTGGCCCTGGCCACCGTCATCCCGCTGAGCGCCTGGACCGCCGAACGGTTCGGCACCAAGCGCGTGTACATGACCTCCATCGCGCTGTTCGCGGTCGGTTCGGTGCTCTCGGGCCTCGCCCAGAACGACTGGCAGCTCATCCTCTTCCGGGTGCTGCAGGGCTTCGGCGGCGGGCTGATCATGCCCATCGGCATGATGATCCTGACCCGCAAGGCGGGCCCGCAGCGGCTCGGGCGCGTCATGGCCGTCATCGGCATCCCGATGCTGCTGGGCCCGGTGCTCGGCCCGATCCTCGGCGGCTGGCTCGTCGACGCCGTGAGCTGGCGCTGGATCTTCTTCATCAACGTCCCGATCGCCGCCGCGGCCATCGTCTCGGCAATCCGCGTCCTGCCCGCCGACACCCCGTCGCCGGAGCACCGCCTCGACTGGCTCGGCGTCCTGCTGCTGTCCCCCGGCCTGGCCGCGATCATCTACGGCCTCGCGGAGTCGGCCACCGAGGGTGGCTTCGGCCACGCCAAGGTGCTGGTCCCGATCGTCGCCGGCGTCGTGGTCTTCGGTCTCTTCATCGCCCACGCCCTCACCGCCGAGGAGCCGCTGGTCAACCTGCGGCTCTACAAGAACCGCGTGTTCGCGGCCTCGAACATCACGCTCGCGCTGCTGATCGTGTCGGTGTTCGGCGGCATGCTGCTGGCCCCGCTGTACCTGCAGACCGTCCGCGGGGAGACGGCGCTGTCGACCGGCCTGCTGCTGGCCCCGCAGGGTCTGGGCGCCATGATCGCGATGCCGATCGCCGGCACCCTGGCCGACCGCACCGGCATCGGCCGGATCGTGCCGTTCGGGCTGCTCGCCGTCCTGGCGTCGTTCATCGGTCTGACCCAGCTGGCCGCGGACACGTCGTACTGGGCCTTCGGCGGGCTGCTGTTCGTCATGGGCCTGGGCATGGGCTTCAGCATGATGCCGACGTTCTCGGGGGCCATGCAGACCCTCAAGCACGCCGACATCCCCTCTGCCAGCACGACTCTCAACATCGTGCAGCAGGTCAGCGCGTCCTTCGGCACCGCGGTGCTGTCGGTCATCCTGACCCGTCAGATCGTGTCCCAGTTCGCCACCGTGCCCGGCGCCTCCGGCAGCGCCAACATCGGCGACACGGCCTCGCTGCCCGAGAACGTCCGCAAGGTGATCGACCCGCTGCTGGCCAACGCCTTCGGCAACACCTTCATCTGGGCCGTCGCGTTCGTGGCCATCGCCATCGTGGTGGCCGCGATCCTGCTGCCCAGGTCGAAGCCGGAGCCGCTGGACGCCGAGGCCCAGGCCGAGGTCAACGCGGCGATGATGGGCTGACCTTGACCGACACGCTCGATACGGCCGCCGCGCGGCCGCTGCGGGCCGACGCCGAACGCAATCGGCGCCGGATCCTCGCGGCGGCCGCCGTGGTGTACGCGCGCTCGGGGCTCGAGGCGGGCTTCGACGAGATCGCCCGCGAGGCCGGCGTGGGGGTGGGCACCGTCTACCGGCGGTTCCCCCACCGCGACGACCTGCTGCTGGCTCTCTTCGAGGCTCACCTCGACGCCATGGTCACGCTGGTCGAGGAGTGCGAGGCCACCCGCGACGCCGGGGCCGGGCTCCGGCGGTTGATCGAGACCCTGATCGAGAACCACGTGCGCGACCGAGGTCTCAAGGAGCTCATGTTCAGCCAGGCCGACTGCGCGGCCCGGATGGGTGAGCACCAGGCGACGATCGTGCCCGTGCTGAACCGGGTCATCGAGCGGGCCAAGCAGGAGGGGTCGCTGCGGCCCGACGTCCAACTGGCCGACGTGATGCTGGCCGTCTTCATGGTCACCAGCGCGGGCTCGATCACCGCCGACCTGGCGCCCGAGCAGTGGCGCCGGCAGTTCGCCGTCCTGTGGGCGGGCCTGAGCGGGCGGGCCGACGACGCCCCGCTGCCCTCGACGCCGCTGTCGGTCGAGCAACTGACGGTCGCCTTCAACCAGGGGTAGGCAGCTACCACCAACCCTGACGACGGGCCCAGACGAGCAGCACGGCCGACATCGTCAGCATCACGGCGAGCAGCACGATCAGCTCGCCCCAGTGTGTGCTGTCGTTGACGATCACGTTCATGCCCATGATCGAGGACAGCGCCGTCACCGGCAGCGTGACCGCCGCGATGACCGCGAGCCGCTCGGCGGCCACGGTCATCTTCGTGTTGATCCGGGTCTGGTAGAACTCGATCACGCCCTGCAGGTACTCGGTCTGGATGTCGGCCGAGGCCATCACCCGCTCGAACTGGTCGAGCGAGTCCTTGACCGTGAACCGGGCCTCGTCGCCGAGCACCCGCAGGCGACTCATCCGCGCGTAGACGGTGTGGTTCAGGGCCGCCATCGTCCGGATCGCCTGCAACCCGAGCCGGACGCTGAACATCTCCTCCAGGAACGCCTCCGGGTCGCCGAGCGCCCCCGACGTCACCTGGCGCTCGAGTTCCCACGTCTCGTAGCGCAACTGGGCCAGCTGGGCGTTCATCTGCCGGTTCAGGCCGGTCACGACGGCGTGCACCAGCTGGTCGATCGACGACGGGAGCCAGCGGCCGTCCGAGAGCCGCCGCGCCACGGCGTCCACCTCGATCTGGGCGACCCCGGGGTCGACCTTCGGGTTCAGCGGCCCGTGCACGGTGACCAGGTACCCGGGTCCGATGAACAGGTCCAGCTCGATCGAGTGCACGTGGCCCTGCGCCCCCGGGTAGGGCACGTGCAGCACCATGAACACGTGCCGGCCGTCGTAGATGTGGAACTTGGGCGTCGGGTTGCGCCGCAGGCAGTCGCGCACGGCCCGCGGGTCGAACTCGAACACCTCGCGCAGCACGCGCTCGCCCTCCGGGTCGTCGCACGGCACATCGACCCACAGCAGCCCGGCGGCCCGACCCGGATCCCCCTCGACATCCCCCGCAGCGGCGAGCCACCCGGCCAGGTCGGACTCCGGCGCCGACCGGGCGGATTCGCCGTCGATCACGCGGATCTCCACGGGCTCGAGGATGCCACGGGCCGGTGAATCCGGCGGGCCCGGTTCGAGTACACTCGACCATGCGAGCGGCCGTCCGCTCGCTGCACAGGGTCCCCGGTTTGCCAGTGGTGGGGTGGCAGGCCACGTACACCGGTGGTGCCCTGAAATGACTCTCCTCGTTCCCCATGCGCCGACTGCGTCGACCGCGCAGACGCGCACCGGCTACCGCGACCTCCCCCGGTTGGCGGGATCGGCGTACCTGCCGATCGCCCTGCTCGCCCGGCTCCCGTCCGCCATGACCCCGATCGCCGTGCTCGCCTTCGTGGCGGCCGGGACCGGCTCCTTCGCGACGGCCGGGCTGGCCGTCACCGGGTGCGCGCTCGGCACCGCGCTCGGCGCGCCGCTGAGCGGCCTGCTCGTCGACCGGTTCGGCCAGCGTCCGGTGCTCACCCTGGCCACGCTTCTCAACGCCGGCGCTCTGCTCACCCTGCCCGTGACCGGCGGGGCCGCGGCCCTGATCGGGCTCGGGGTCCTGGCCGGGGTGACCGCGCCGCAGATCGGGGCCATGTCCCGGACCCGGTGGATCGCGCTGACCGCCCTGCGGCCCGGGCGCGCCCCGCGGGACGAGCTGACCCGCGTGTTCATGTCCTGGGAGGGCCTCACCGACGAGGTCTCGTACATCGCCGGCCCCGCCTTGGCGGGGCTGCTCACGGCGTTCGCCGGGCCCGCCGCGGCGCTGACCGTGGCCGGTTCGTTGGCCGCCGGGTCCGGCCTGGCCTTCGCGCTGCACCCGACGCACGCGCTCGCCCTGCCGCGTCCGGAACCGGTCGCCGGGTCCCGGGCCGACCGTCACGGCGTCTCCGCGCTGGTCCGGCGCCTGCTCGTGCCGCTGCTGTCGATGAGCGCGGTGGGCGTGCTGTTCGGCGCCTCGCAGACCGCCCTGACCGCGTTCGCCGAGGCCGTCGACCGGCCGTCGGCGGGCGGGCTGCTCTACTCCGGCATGGCGGTCTGCTCGGCCTTCAGCGCGGTGCTCATGGCGCGCGTCCCGGCCCGGTTCGACCACCGGGTGCGCACGCTGGTGTCCGGCACCGGCCTGCTGATGGGCGTTCTCGCGATGGGCGCCGCGGCGCGGGCGGGTTCGCTGCCGCTGGTCGCGGCCGCCGTGCTGTTCACGGGCGTGTTCGTCAGCCCGGCGATGATCACGCTGAACTCGTGGGTCGGGGAACTGGCCCCGGCCGGCCGGGTGGCCACCGCGATGGCGCTGCTGGCCTCCGCGGGCGTCACCGGGATCGCGGTCGGCGCGTCGGCGGCCGGGGTCCTGGCCGACCGGTGGGGGGCGCTGGGTGCGTTCTCCGCGGCCGGGGTCGCGCTCGCCGTGCAGGTGCTGTCGCTCAGCCGACGTGGTGGAACGACGGATGGGGATGCATCAGGAAGTCGTGGTGACTGATGTTCCAGCCGTAGGCGCCCGCCATCTCGAAGACGACGACGTCCCCCGGACCGACCGTCGCCCCCTCCGGGAGGTGCGCGAGCACGTCCCGGGGCGTGCAGAGCGCCCCCGAGACGGTCAGAGGGGCCACGTGCGAACGGTTCTCGCCGAGCGGGACGACCCTCAGCGGCTGGCTGTGGCCGCGCGCCGCCGGGGTGCGCAGGTGGTGCGTCCCGCCGTCCACGACCGCGAACCACTCGCCGTGCGAGGCCCGGACGTCGACCACGCGGGCCAGGTAGTGGCCGCAGTAGGCCGACACCGCCCGGCCCGGTTCGAGGCGTAACCGGACGCCGGGGTAGGCGGCTGAGAGCGCCTGCAGTCCGGCGCCTTCCGCGGCCCAGTCGAACCGGGCGCCCGGCTCGCGCCGGTCGGCCCGGTAGTCGACGGCCATCCCGCCGCCGAGGTTGACGACCTCCAGCGGCAGGCCGTGGCGTGCCGACCAGGCCGTGGCCCACTCGAGGACGCCGGCGGCCAGCTCGAGGTGCTGGGCGGCGGTCAGGCCGCTGGCCAGGTGGGTGTGCAGGCCGCGGAACCGGACGCCGGGCAGCTGCGGCAGCAGGGCGGCGCAGGCGTCGAGGGCGGCGGGGTCGAGGCCGAACGGGGACGGGCGGCCGCCCATGACGAGGGCGGCCCCCTCCGCCACCGCGAGCGCCGGGTTGGCGCGCAGCAGGACGTCGACCACGCGGTCCTCGGCGACGGCGGCGAGCGTCGTCAGTTCCCGGACGCTCTCCACGTGGACCAGCTCGACCCCGGCCGCCAGCGCGGCGGCCAGGACGGGCTCCGGCTTCACCGGGCCGGCGAGCGCGAGCGGTACCCGGGGCAGGTGCGCGCGCACGTGGCGCAGCTCCCCCAGGGATGCGACCTCGACGCCGTCGACGTACGGGGTCAGGACCTGCAGCACCCGGGGGTCGGGATTGGCCTTGGCGGCGTAGTACCACTCGACGTCCGGACCCAGGGCCGCCCGGATGGCTGCGCCCTGCTCCCCCAACGCCTGGAGGTCGGTCACGAAGGCGGGCAGGTCACCGACGGCCGCGAGCTGCGCCGCGAGCTCGTCGATCCGGTTCACCGGCCGGTTCCCAACGGGAGAAGAACCGGGACGTACCCGGATTCGCCGTCGGGCAGGTCGTGCCAGCGGGTCAGCAGGTTCGTCTTCGCGGGCACGGGGGCCCCGGCCAGGACGGCGGTCAGCGGCTCGCCCGGCAGGTCACCGGTCGTGGCGAGGCAGCGGGTCAGCTCGTCGGTGACCGCCCCCCACAGGGCACGTTCGACGGTCGCCCCCGCCCCGGCCCGGTCGCTGAGGGCGCCCAGCACGGTGGCCACGTGGTTCACGAGCAGGCAGTACGACGCGCGGTGCCAGGCCTGCCGTGGCGTGTAGCGCAGGTGGGCCGCGGTGGCCGGGGCCAGCGCCGCGAGGAACGACTCATGCTGCGGCCCGGTCAGTTTCGCCCCCTCCAGGTCGCGCAACCACAGCTGGACCGGGCGGTCGTGCCCGTCGAGACCGACGACGACGTTCTGCAGGTGGGCCTCCAGAACGACCCCGTGCCGGGCCAGGGCCCGCCAGACGGGCGGCAGCAGCAGCCGCAGGTAACGCCGCCACCAGTCCAGCAGTTGCCCCGGTTGCCGGGTGACCCGGGTGAGCACCTGGTCCAACCGGTCGAGCGGGCGGCGTTCGACCAGCGCGGCGGCCAGGACGGCGCGGACGCCGTCGTCGGGCAGCACGGGTTCACGGATCAGCACGCCCAGGCCGTCGGCGAGCGGGCCGTCGATGAGCAGCGTCCGCCCCTCCGGTTCGCGCATCACGGTGACCCCCGGACTGGTCGCGGCCAGGTCGGCCACCAGCGGGACGAGCCGGCCGGTGAGGGCCACCGCCGCATCGAGTTCGGGGCGTGGGTTGACCCGGACGCAGTTCGTGATCCGCACCGACAGGCCGACCTTGAGGAACCCGGCGGCGGCGCCGACGTCGGCCCGGACGAGGGTGCGGACGGAGGCGGTCGGCGTCCAGGGCAGACGGCCGGGCCCGAGGTCGAGCAGGACGCCGTCCGCCAGGGCCCGCTCGAAGGCCGCCGCGGTCGCCGGCCGGCGGCGCAGCAGCCGGACCTGCCAGGGGTGGGCGGGCAGGGCGAGGTACCCGTCCGGCACGCGCACGTCGTCCGCCACCAGCGCATCGAGCCGGGCCGCCCCCGGCCCGGTGGTGCGCGCCCAGGCCGCATCCGCGCGGACCGCGAGGTGGTGCAGCCCGAACCGGGCTCCGGTCTCCGGGGCGAACTCGAGGGCCTCGGCGACCGACGCCGTCCGCGCCTTCGGGGCGGGATGGTGGCGGTGCCCCGCCACGAGGGACTGTTCGCTCGCCAGGTACAGGTCGAGCGGCTCCGCGGCGGGCGGGTGCTCACCGAAGGCGGTCATCAGGGCGTGGCTGGCCCGGACCTGTTCGGCCAGGCCCGACCCGCCGGACCCGCCCGACCCGCCCGACCCGCCCGGCCCGCCCGAGCGGTCCGCCGGTTCCCGGTCGGCGAGTTCGGCGTCGACGAGGGCGGCCAGCTGCGACCAGGTGACGGGCGTCGGCGCCGGTCCCGACGCCAGCGTGGGGGCGCCGAAGGGGCGCGCCGTGGCCGGGTCGAGGCCACGGGCGGCGACCTGGAGCAGACCGGCGCCGGTCCACAGACGGAGCGTCCCCCGTTCCAGGGTGGCCCGGCCGGCCGGGACGGCGAGTTCGCGAGTCAGGCAGGACAGCAGGGCGGACGTGGTGGCGGCGTCGGGGTCGAAGGCCTCGGATACGTCCGGGGCGGAGCCGGTCTCGACGCTCAGGTAGGTGGGCCCGTCGGCGGCGTAGTACTTGTTCACGTCCCCGGGCCCGGTCACCGACTTGGGCAGCAGCGTCGCGGCGGACATCCCGCACTTCACGGGGAGCCGTCGCGCGCCGAGCAGGGCGTCGACCTGTGCGAGCCGGGCCGCGGGCACCCCCTCGGCGGCGAGCCGGTCGCGGGCCCGGACCAGGGCCGAGGGCAGCAGCCCGAGCGCGGCCCGGGGCGACCACCCGAGCGCCCGGGCCACGCCGGTCAGCACGGACGCGGCCGCCTGGTGCAGGGTCGTGGTGACGAACAGGTCGCGCAGCTCCCCCGGGTCGATGGCGGCCAGGCGCGGGTCGGCCACGTCGTCCCGGCCCGGCGCGAGCGGCCCCAGCCGGTCGGCCAGCACGTCGAGGTCGAGCCGTCCGCTGTCGAGATCCCGCACCAGCAGGCGGGAACCGGCGCCGGGGCTGCCGACCAGGGCCACGTTCTGGCCGTGCGACTCCAGCACCACGCCGTCGCGCAGCCACAGCCGCAGCTGCGGTACGAGCAGGGTGTCGAGGTACCCGGACAGCCAGCTGCGCAGGTCGAGACCGTCGGCGTCGGCCAGCTCGGCGGCCACCGGACGCCCGCTGAGCCCCCGGGCGGCCAGGGCGGCCACGGGTACGGTCCGGCCGCCGGACGGCTGCCGCCGTACGAGGGCGGCCAGCATCGGGTGCCCGGCCCACACCCAGGTCGACTCGTCGGCGACGCACAGCCCGTCGCTCAGCCCGTCGTCCAGACCGTCGTCCGAGCCGTCGCTCAGCCCGGTCAGCGACTCCAGCAGGCGCTGCACGAGTGCACCGTCGGCCAGGCCGGCCCGGCCCAGGCGGCGCAGGTTCAACCGGCCGAGGGAGCTGAGCGCCAGCGGCAGCTTCAGCTGTGTCCCCGGATGCCCGGCCAGGGCCAGCGTCCGCGCGGAGAGCATCGGGACCCCGCGCGGCGGCTCCGCCGGCTCGAGCTCGTTCAAGCGAAACCCGGCTTCCGCGCAGGCCCTTTCGAGCAGGGCGCGGGAACTGTGCGGGTGCACCGGGACGGCTACACCCCCGGGCCGCTCGGGCCACCAGTCGGGCAGCTTGCCGTGCTGCTCGACCCGGTCGGCCGGGACCGCCAGCCAGCGCGGCACGACTTCGGGCCGGTGCTCGGGGGCGAACCTCCGCAGCGCCGCGGGCGTGACCGGGCGGCCGTCGGCGCCGACCCGGGCCAGCGAGAAGGGGTGCAGCGGGTGGTCCGCGAAGGCGGCCAGGGTCTCGAAGCGGGTGTCGTCCGGCCGGTTCCGGAGGGCGCGTAGCACGCGGGGGCGGGCCCGGGCCCGGGCCTGGGTGGCGGTCAGGGCGGCGCCGGCCTCGGCCTGCAGGGCGCGCAGTCCCTCGTCCGGCAGGCGTCCGGCCAGCCCGCGCCGGACCCCGGCGACCACGCCGGGCAGGCCCGTGAACCGGTGCACCCGCACGCCGCGGGTCACCTCCACCCAGGGGGCCCGCACGACGAGATCGGCGAGCAGGTCGCCGCGTTCGGGCGATCCGGGGCGGACCGGCACCCGCAACGGGCCGTGCAGCAGCAACCCGCCGACGACCCGGCCGCGGGTGCGCACGCCCGCGACGTCCTCCCGCAGCAGGGTGTCGAGGAACCGCAGCGCCAGACCGTCGGAGACCGTGTTGATCGAGTCGACCGAGTTCACCGCACCACCCATTCGTGGAGGGCCACGAAGTCGGCCAGGGCCCGCGTGGCGGTCACGTCGTCGGGGGCCACGACCTGCACGGACCCGAGGTAGTCGCGGTTGGTGCCGGTGACGCGCACGACGTCGCCGTCGTGCCGGATCGGGTGGTAGGTGACCATCGCTCCTCCGGCGGCCGGGTGCTCACCGGCGCGGGCCGTCGTCCTCAGCCGGCCGTCGCCCGGCGCCAGCACCCAGTGCACCAGCCCGGCGCGACCTCCGGCCACCGGTTGGCCGGGCACCGGCGCGCCGAGGTGGACGGCGACCACCTGGTCGAAGACGTCCTCGCCGACGATCTCGGCCATGGTGAAGTCGCAGTGGTCGCCGATCAACCGGTCGTTCACCTCCACCAGCCGCACCCCGGCGGGGGTGACGACGTACTCGGTGTGGCAGGCCCCGAAACCCGCACCGAGACACCGCAACCGGGCCAGCACGGCGGCCACCTCGGCCGGTCCGGGCGGCGCCCAGGTGAGCCGTTGCTCGATGAACGCCGGCGGCGGCGAGACCGTGGTGCGGTACCCGCCCCACGGGCGGACCGTCGCGGCGTCACCCAGCGTCTCCAGCGTGTGCAGCGGGCCCTCCAGCAGCGCCTCGACCAGGAGGTCGCCGTCGCGGTGCGCGCGCACGGCCCGCACCCGTCGGGCCAGGTCGGCGGCGTCGCGGACCAGCACGACGTCCTCGCTGGCCACCCCGGCGGCGGGCTTCAGCACGGCCGGGAACGGCACTCCCGCCGGGAGTTGCGACCCGTGGAGGCGGTGCACGACGGTGTCGTCCAGCCCGGAGGCGGCGAGCGTGGCCCGCATCAGCCCCTTGTCCCGGGCCCGCGCCGCCGAGCGCCAGTCCTTGCCCGGCAGGCCGAGGTAGTCGGCGGCCAGGGCCGTCTGGGTCTGCAGGTGGTCGCTGTTGCTCAGCACCGCGTCGCAGCGGGGCGGAAGGGCCGCGAGAACACGGTCAAGCCGGGTCACCTCGCAGCCGACGATCTGCACGGCCGGCCCCGCGATCCGCCGTTCGTGCTCGTCGGGGTGGTCGGTGAGCAGGACGACGCCGAGGTCGGTCCTCCGGAGCGCGGGAAGGAGCCCTGCGATGAACGAGTCGGTCGGGTTGCGGGCCAGCACGACGATCGGCACGTGCGCAGTCTCTCCCATGGATGTGATTAGCTTTGCCTAACCTCAGCCATATGACCGTGAGGGGAGGTCGGGTGTCGACCGTCACCGTGGGGATCAGCCTGGTCGGCCCGCGCGCCGCCGGGTACGCCCGGCGCGGCTACCAGCGCCCGGCGGTCGGGCTCGCCCACCGGGTCCGCGCGCTGCGCCCCGACCGGCCCTTCCTCTACGCGATGGACCTGCTCGACCCGGCGACGTTGCCCGACGGGTGGCACCGTCCCGCGACGGTGCTCGACGCGATGCTCGCCCCGGCCGCCCCGCACCTGCGGATCTCACCCGCCGTCTCCGCGGCCCGGGTGACGACGTCGCTGGCCTATGCGGCGCTCGGCCGCCCCGCCGTCGGGCTGGCGCTGATGCGCCGGGTACCCGACGTCTCGGCCGGCTCCCTCCTGCTGCGTCTGGACGACGACGGCCTCGTCGAGCAGGCGGCCGTCGGCTCGCCGGTGGTCGCCATGCGCGCGCACGACCCGCTGTCCGGGCACGCGGACGCCGTGGTGGTACCGGACGACGCCGCGCTCGTCGGCTGGTTGGCCGACCGGGCGCTGGAGGTGCTGACCCCGCTGATCGACGACCTGCACCGCCGCACCCGGTTCGGTGTGGTCCCGATGTGGAACCTGGCCGCCGACACCGCGCTCGGCCCGTCGACCGTCGCCCCGCTGCTGGCCGGCGGTTCCCAGGCGGCCGGTCGCGAGATCGGCGAGGCCCTCGTCGACGCGCTCGTGTCACGGGGCGCCCCGATCCGGCGGCGGGGCGTCGCGCAGGAGGTCGAGACCGCCTCCCGCGGAACGGCTCTCGCCCCCGTCCGGGGTTCGTGCTGCCTGCACTACCGGGACTGCTCGGGGCACCCGTCGTCCGGGTCGGTGTGCGCGAGCTGTCCGTTGCTGGACGGCCGGCTACGCGCCGAGCGGTTCGAGGACGGCCTGCCCCTCCCCCGCTGATACTCCCGTACGCCACCGGTAAGGGAGCCGCACGGGCCGCTTACGCGTGGTCAGCGGGAGTACGAGTGATGGTCGGGACGTCACCCGGGGCCAGTTCGGGGACGACGCCGAGCAGGGGGACGCCGGTCAGCCGGGGCAGGTCGCGCAGGTTCTGCTGCTCCACCGGGCCGGGTTCCACCGGCCAGCGGCTGACGACGATGCCGCGGGTGGTGACGCCGCGGGCGGTCAGGGCCTCGACGGTGAGCTCGGTGACGTTGAGCGTGCCGAGCCCCGGTGGGGTGACGACGACGGCCTGTGCACCGATGAGCCGGGCCAGGTCGGCCAGGGTGCCGCCCCGGGTGTCGAGCCGGACCAGCACTCCCCCGGCCCCCTCGACCAGCACGAGATCGTGCTCGGCGGCGAGCTTCTCGATGCGCTCGGCGTGCTCGGCGATCGGCGGCAGGGCGACGCCCGCCCGGTCGGCCGCGGCCTCGGGGGCCATCGGTTCGGGCAGACGCAGCAGTTCGACCAGTGCGGGAGCACCCAACGGGGCCACCCGGCGGGCGACCTCGTGGACGTCACCGGGCTCGTCCCCGCGTACGCCGGTCTGCACGGGCTTCACGACGCACACGCTGCGGCCGGCGCGCAGGGCGGCCGCCGCCAGCGCCGCCGTGGCGACCGTCTTGCCGATCTCGGTGTTCGTCCCGGTGACGGCGACGATCTCGCTCATCGGCCCGCCCCGTCATCCGGCGTGCCGAACCAAAGCACAGAAATCCCGCCGTGGGACGCCATATTTCTGTGCTTTGGCTGGGCACACCGCGTCATCGGGCGGCCAGGGCGGTGGTGAGGGCGCGGGTGAGAGTGCCCGTGGCGGTGGCCAGTTCGGCGTCGGTCAGGGTGGCCCGGGCGGTCAGGCGCAGGCGGCTGATGCCGTCCGGGACCGAGGGCGGGCGGAAGCAGCCCACCCGCAGCCCGGCCTCGGCGCACACCTGGGCGGCGGCGACGGCTGCGGCGGCGCTCGGCATGGCCACCGACAACACGGCGGCGGCCGGTTCCGGGGTCGACGCGGCCAGCGCCAGCGAGGCGGCGACGTGCCGGACGGCGTCCACCCGTTCCGGTTCGTCACGCAGCACCCGCAGGGCGGCCAGTGCGGCGCCGGCGGCGGCCGGCGCGAGCCCGGTGTCGTAGACGAACGGCCGGGCGACGTTCACCAGGTGCTCCCGCACGGCCGCCGAGCCGAGCACGAAACCGCCCTGCGAACCGAGGGATTTCGAGAGCGTGCCGGTGACCACGACGTGCTCCGCCCCGGACAGTCCGGCCCCGGCCACCAGGCCGCGACCGCCGGGCCCGGCCGTCCCCAGCGCGTGCGCCTCGTCGACCACGAGCACGGCCTCGTGCCGGGCGCAGATCTCGGCCAGCTCGGCCACGGGCGCCGCGTCGCCGAGCACCGAGTACACCGACTCCACGAGGACGAGGGCGTGCGCCTCGGCCCGGGTGGCGAGCGTGGCCTCGACGGCCTCCAGGTCGTGGTGCCCGGTGATCGCCACGCGGGCCCGGGACAACCGGCAGGCGTCGACCATCGAGGCGTGCACGTGCGCGTCGGAGACGATCAGGTCGCCGCGCCCGGCCAGCCCGGTGACCGCACCGAGGTTCGCGTGGTAGCCGGTCGAGAAGGCCAGCGCCGACGGGTGTCCGGTGAACGCGGCCAGCTCCGCCTCGAGCTCGGCGTGCAGGGCGAGCGTGCCCGTGACCAACCGCGAGGCGCGCGCCCCACCACCCCAGGTCTGCGCGGCGCGCACCGCCCCCTCGATCACCCGCGGGTCACCGGCCAGGCCCAGGTAGTCGTTGCCGGCCAGGTCGAGCAGGTCCTCGCCGGCCCCGGAGCGGGCGACCAGCCGGCGGGTCAGCCCGGCGGCCTCGCGGGCCCGCGCCGCGGCGGCCAGGCGGTCCGAGAACCGGCTCATGCCGCCACCTTCCGGACGGCCGCCGCGATGGCGCCGGTGATCGTGTCCACCTCGTCCTCCGTGCACGGGTAGGGCGGCATCGTGTAGATCAGGTCCCGGAACGGCCGCAGCCACACCCCGTGGTCCAGGGCCACGTCCGTCGCCAGGGGGACGTCGACGGGCCGCTCCAGCTGCACGACGCCGACGGCACCGAGCACCCGCACGTCGGCGACGCCGGGCGCCCCGGTCAGCGCGGAGAGCCCGGCGCGCAGGCCGGTCTCGATCCGCGCGACATCCGCCCTCCAGTCGCCCGCCAGCAGCAGGTCGAGGTTCGCGGCGGCGACGGCGCAGGCCAGCGGGTTGGCCATGAACGTCGGGCCGTGGGCCAGGCCGCCGGCGGGGCTCGCGTCGACCGCGGCGGCGACCTCGGCGGTGCACAGCACGGCGGCCAGCGTCAGGTATCCACCGGTCAGGGCCTTGCCGACACACACGACGTCGGCGCGGACCGGCGCGTGATCGGCGCCGAAGAGCGTTCCCGTGCGGCCGAACCCGGTGGCGATCTCGTCCAGGACCAGCGGGACGTCGAGCTCGTCGGCCACCGCCCGCAGCACCCGCAGGCAGGCCGGCGGGTACATCCGCATGCCCCCGGCCCCCTGCAGCACGGGTTCGACGATCACCCCGGCGAGCTCGTGCGCGTGAGCGGCCGCCAGGGCCCGCACCCCGGCGGCCCAGGCGAGGACGGCCGGGTCGTCGTCCGGCACGTTCTCGTTCCCGTCCCAGGCCGGCGGGAGCTCGGCGAACACGTGCTCGGGCAGGACGCCCCGCCACATCGAGTGCATGCCGCCGTCGGGGTCGCACAGGCTCATCGGCGTGAACGTGTCGCCGTGGTAGCCGCCGCGGATCGTCAGCATCCTGGTCCGGCCGCCCCGCCCCACCCCCAGCGCGCGTTGCAGGCAGATCTTCACCGCGACCTCGACCGACACGGACCCGCTGTCGCAGAAGAAGATCTGGTCGTAGCCCGTCAGCTCCACCAGGCGGCGGCCGAGCTCGACAGCCGGCGCGTGCGTGAGCCCACCGAACATGACGTGGCTCATCGAGGCCAGCTGCGCAGTGGCGGCGGCGTCGAGCGCCGGGTGCCGGTAGCCGTGGATCGCGGCCCACCAGGACGACATCCCGTCGATCACGTCGCCGTGCCCCACGACGTCGAGCCGCACCCCGGACGCGCCCGTGACCAGCCGCGGCCCGGCGCCCGCCGGCACCGGCGCGGCCGCCGACGGGCCGTACGGGTGCCACAGGTGCTGGGCGTCGAACGCCAGGAGCTCGTCCATCGAGACCCGGCTAGACCCGGTGCGACGTCGTGCCGGACAGCTCACCGTGGCGCGAGCAGCTCGCCGTCCACCCCGTCGGGACGACCTGCACCACCATCCGGCGGCGGCACTGCGCGCAGTAGCGCGGCGGCTCCAGGTTCAGCGCCTTCAGACAGGCGTCGTGCGACCCCTCGGCCCACGGTTCGCCGCAGCGCCCGCAGTAGGTGAGTTGGACGTCGTCCATGTGGTGAACCTCGTCAGAGCGTGCTGGAGAGGGCCTTCACCGGCATCTTCAGCTCGGCGAGCAGGTCCAGGTCCTCCTCGACCGGGCGGCCGAGGGTGGTCAGGTAGTTGCCGACGATGACGGCGTTCACGCCGCCCAGCAGGCCCTCACGGGTACCGAGGTCCCCCAGGGTGATCTCGCGCCCGCCGGCGAACCGCAGGATGGTCTTGGGCAGGGCCAGCCGGAAGGCGGCCACGCAGGCCAGGGCCTCCTGGGCCTCGAGCGGCTCGACCTCGCCGAACGGCGTCCCCGGGCGCGGGTTGAAGAAGTTCAACGGCACCTCGTGCGGCTGCAGCTCCCCGAGCTGGGCGGCGAACTCGGCCCGCTGCTGGAGCGTCTCGCCCATCCCGACGATGCCGCCGCAGCAGACCTCCATGCCCGCCGCGTGCACCATCTTCAGGGTGTCCCAGCGCTCGTCCCAGGTGTGGGTGGTGACCACCTGGGGGAAGTACGAGCGGGCCGTCTCAAGGTTGTGGTTGTAGCGGTGCACGCCCATGTCGACGAGGTCGTCGACCTGCTCCTGGGTGAGCATGCCCAGCGAGGCCGCCACGTTGATGCCGGACTCCTCGCGGATGATCGGCACGGCCTTGCGCATCTGGTCCATCAGGCGCTCGTCGGGCCCGCGGACGGCGGCCACGATGCAGAACTCGGTGGCGCCGGTGGCCGCGGTCTCCTTGGCGGCCTTGACCAGCTGCGGGATGTTCAGCCAGACCGAACGCACCGGGGAGGTGAACTGGCCTGACTGCGAGCAGAAGTGACAGTCCTCGGGGCAGCCGCCGGTCTTCAGGGAGACGATGCCCTCGACCTCGACCTCCGGGCCGCACCAGCGCATCCGCACCTCGTGGGCCAGGGCCAGCGCCTCGGTCAGCTCCTCGCCGCGCAGCTGGAGCACCTCGAGGACGTCGTCGGCGCCGAGGCCGATGCCCTGCTCGAGGACCTGCGCACGGGCCCGCTGAAGGACGTCGGCCACCTTGCCACCTCACCTCTGGTCAGAAATCACCGATCTCGGAGCACTGTAACTTCCACATCCGGCGTGGCCGGGGCCAGCCCGGTGACGAGGCTCACTCGGCGCTCACTCACCGTGCGGTGACGGCCTGGGTCGTCGTCCGGTGGTAGCTGTGGCCCTCGGGGTCGCTGATCAGCAGCCGGTAGGTGTACGAGCAGCCCGGCGTCACACCCTTGTCGCTGACCGTGGCCGTGCCCAGCTTCCACGGCTTGGTGCTCGCCTTGAGGGTCTTGACCGGCACCCAGGCGTCGGTCCCGACCTCCTGGCGGAGCAGCTGGTACGTCAGGGTCGGGCTGTCGGCGTCCCAGGTCCGCCTCCAGCTGACGGTGATCTTGCCGGTCGACACCTTCGGGGTGGGCACCGTGTACTTGGACCACTTGGGGGTCGCGCCCGAGTCGATGGAGGTGATCGCGAACCGGGTCAGGCCCTGCTGCTTGTGGAAGTTGACCTTGGTGAACTCGCCGGCCAGGGCGACGTACCGCCCGTTCCCGGTGATCGCCCAGGCCGCCTGGTGCTGGCCGGTGAAGGTGCCCGAGTTGAGCGTCGGGAACCAGTGCAGCAGCGACGGGACCGGCTGGTGCTTGTAGTTCGAGTTCTTGCTCGGCGCCGAGCGGTCGGTGCCGGTCGCGTACGTGGTCTCGGCGAGCGCGAAGTAGTGCGTCTTCGGCTTGGTCTCCCTGAACGCGCCGAGGCTGGAGCAGTCGTGCGCGTGGCTGACCGAGTAGAAGACGTTGCCGGTGACGTACCCGGACAGCGAGGCGCCGTAGCAGTTGTCCAGCCAGACCAGCTTGCCGTCGGAGGCCCGGGCGGCGAACCGGCCGTCGTACCAGTGCCCGCCGTCGCCGACCGCGGTCGCGTAGACGTAGGCGCCGGAGACGATCAGGTCGGACACGTACGACTGCCGCTCTCCGATCCGGGCCGGGATCGGGCGGCTCTTCCAGACCCGCGTCGCGCCCGTGGTGGCCGAGACGGCGCCGATGCCGACCTTCTTCTTGCCGTTGAGCCTCTGGAAGCTGCCGCCCACGGCGATCCGGTGGCCGCCGGGCAGCACGGCCAGCGCCTTGACGAAGCCCTCGGCCATCGTCGGCCGCCACCTCGTCAGGTTGCCGCTGCCGCGGCTGAAGGCGGCGAGACCGCGACGGGACTTCCAGCCGTTGGGGCCGCCGGCGGAGTCGAACTGGCCGCCGACGTAGACGGTGCTGCCCGACACGGCGATGGCCCGCACCGCGCTGCCCGCACCGGCTTTGAAGCCGTTCACCAGCTCACCGGTGGCGACGTCGAAGGCGGCCAGGTGGTTGTGCTTCTTCCCGTCGACCTTCGTGAACCGGCCCCCGACGTAGACGGTCGTGCCGTCCGGCGACGCGGCGATCCGGTAGCCGGGGCCGTTGAGCGAGTGGTCGAACTCGGTGATCACGCCGGTGGTGATGTCGAAGGCCAGGATGTTGTGCCGGGCGACCCGCTGGTCCGACGTCGTCGGCGTACCCGGCGGTCGCGCGTAGTCGAAGTCCCCGACCGCGTAGACGATGTCGCCCACCGTGACCGTGTCCCAGACGACGCCGTCGATCTGCCACGTGGGCAGCGCCTGCCCCGTGACGGTGGCGGGCGTCGAGCGGGTGGCCTGGACCGCCGTCCCGGCGGTGTCGGTGGTGTCCTGCGTCCCGGTCCCGGCGGAGGCCGGGGCGGCGGCCAGACCCGCGGCGAGCGCCGCGCAGGCGGCGACGGCGAGCAGGGCACGGGCGAGAGGACGGCGAGCGCTGGGCATGTCACCCAGAGTCACCGCGGAACGGGGCTGTGGGAACAGTCGGCTACGCCTCGTCACCCGCCTGGGTCAGAGGATCGCAACCGACGGAGTACTGTGCGCGACCCCCGTTGGGCCGAACGGGTACCTAGGCTGAGCGGATGAGCGAGGGATGGCTGCGCGAGCTGGCCGCGCGGTACGGGGGCGGGGACGGCGACCGGCGCCGTACGCCCTCGGGGGCGGACCTCCTGCTGGGCGCCCGGGTGGTGGTCAAGCTGCACCGGGTGGGAACCGACCGGGTCGCGCTGACCGAACGGCTGATCGCGGCCACCGCGTCCGACGTCCTGCTCTCGCCCCTGGCCCCGGATCCCGAACCGGCCCCCGACGGGCGGCTGGCCACCGTGTGGCCGCGGGCCGTCGTCCCGGAACCCGACCCGGACACGGCCCCCTGGGCCGACGCCGGTACGCTGCTGGCCCGGCTGCACACCGCCGTCCCGCCGCTCCTACCGGAACATGCTGCCCCGCAACGACTTCTGCGTTCACTGGCCCGGCTGGACGACGACCGCTCGCCGGCCGCCGGCACCGTGCGCCAAGCCGCGGGCCGGCTTCCGGAGGCGGCGCTGCGCGCCGAGGCGCCGGGGCGCCCGCACGCCGTGGTGCACGGCGACTGGCACCTGGGTCAGCTCGGGCGTCTCGACGGCGGCTGGCGGTTGCTGGACGTGGACGACGTCGGGCTGGGCGACCCGGCCTGGGACCTGGCCCGACCGGCCGGGTTCTGGGCGGCCGGCCTGCTGCCGGACGTCGACTGGCGGGCCGTCGTCGACGCCTATCGGGCCGGCGGCGGACCCGCCGTGCCGGCCCGGGGCGACCCCTGGCCGGCCCTCGAGGCGGTGGCCGCGGCGGCGGTCGTCCAGGCGGCCGCGGCGGGCCTGGTGCACGCCGGCCGCTCCGGGACCGGCCTGGAGGAGGTCGACGAGGTGCTCGTCGAGGCCTGCGCGCGCATGCTCAGGAGCTGAAGAACAGCCGACCGAAGCCGCCCTTGCGGTACTTGTGGCTGCCGTGGCTGCCCCAGCCGGGCCCGTAGCCGTACTGCTGGTTGTAGGGCGCGGGCGCCGGGGCGGGCTGCACGGCGGTGGGCTGCTGCACGAACCGGGCCTCCAGCTGGGTCAGGGCCTCGAGCTCGCCGAAGTCGAGGAAGATCCCCCGGCAGGAGTCGCACTGCTCGAGGTGGATGCCGTTGCGCTCGTAGGTGCGCATCGCGCCGCGACACTTCGGGCAGGTGAGCTGGCCGGCGGGAGCACCGGCCGAACCGGCCTGCGGGGGCGGCTGGTACGGGGGGACGGTCATGTCGGCTCGAACGCCCGAGCCCTCATCGGGGTTCCCTACCCTGCGTGGCGGACCGGCAACTCCCGCAGCCCGCGGATCACGAACTCCGGCCGGCGCGGTGGCACCCGGTCCAGGTGCAGGCCGGGTAGCCGGGCCGCCAGGTGCCCGAGCACGGACTGGATCTCGACCCGGGCCAGCGGCGCGCCGAGACAGAAGTGGATCCCGGAACCGAACGCGATGTGCGGGTTGCGCTCGCGGGTCACGTCGAGGTCGTCGGGCCGCTCGAACACGGCGGGGTCGCGGTTGGCCGCACCGAGCAGGGCCGCCACCTTCTGCCCGGCCCGGACCGTCGTCCCGGCGAGCTCGACGTCGCGGGTGGCGGTGCGCTCGAACAGTTGCAGCGCCGAGTCGTAGCGCAGCAACTCCTCGACGGCGGGAGCGACGGGCGCGCCGGCGGTCAGGGCGCGCCACTGGTCGGGGTGCTGCAGCAACGCGAACACCCCGTTGCCGACCACGTTGACGCTGGCCTCGTGCCCGGCCATCAGCAGCAGCACGCAGGTGCCGACGATCTCGTCCTCGCTGAGCCGGTCCTCCCCGTCGGAGGCGGCGACCAGGTCCGTCACGAGGTCGGCACCCAGGTCGCCCTCCCACGGCCGGGCCCGGCGCTCGGCCACGAGATCGCGCAGGTAGGCGACGAATTCGGCGGAGGCCCGTTCGGCGCGGGCCCGGCCGGCGTCGTCCAGGCCGTACTCGTACATCTTCACGATCGTGTTGGACCAGGGTCGCAACAGGTGCCGGTCCGCCGCCGGCACGCCCAGCAGCTCGGCGATCACCTCGACCGGCAGCGGTTCGGCGACGTGCTCGATGAGATCGGCGGAGGCGGCCGGGCCCGAATCGTCGAGACGCCCCGCGAAGTCCTCGACCAGGCGACCCGCCACGGTGTCGATCCAGGGCCGCAACCGCTCGACGTGCCCCCGGCCGAAGGCGCCCGCGACCAACCGCCGCAGCCGGGTGTGGGTGGGCGGCTCGCTCTCCAGGATCGACGTCCGGTGCAGCAGGTTGAAGGCCGGGAACAGCTCGGCCGGCTCCTTGTCCTGCCAGATCCGGCCCAGGCCCCGGTCGCGCAGCACGGCGTCGGCGGCCGCGTGCGCGACGGCGACGTACAGCCCGAGTCCCTCGTGCCAGTGCACCGGGCCGTCGGCGCGCAGCCGGGCGAAGGTCGGGTAGGGGTCGTCGAGGAACGCCGGGTCGGTCGGATCGAACATGCCCCAGGCTAAACCGGGGCCTACTTGTTCAGGCTGGGCGGGATGAGAACGGTGTTGATCAGGTAGATCGTCGCGTTCTCGGTCCTGATCCCGCCGCAGATGACCGGCGCGCCGTTGACCTTCAGACCGTTGCCGGCCCCGGACACCCGCAACGTCTCGCCCTCCATGGTCTCGTGCTTGCCGTCGACCTGGTCGGGCGCCATCCGGCCCACCAGCACGTGGTAGGTGAGCACCTTGTTGAGCAGCTTCTCGCTGCCGAGGGCCCGGGCCAGCTTGCCCCGCGAGATCTTCTCGAAGGCGTCGTCGACCGGGGCGAAGACCGTGAACTCACCCGACTCCAGGGTCTTCTGCAGGTCGACGTCGCTGTTCAGTTTGCCGGTGACGGCCGCGGTCAGCGTGGTCAGCATCGGGTTGTTGGACGCGGCCTTGACCAGCGTCGAGTTCGACATGCCCTGCAGGGAGCCCTGTCCGGCGGGCATCTGGCGGGCGTAGTCCTCGCAACCGGCCCCGACCAGACCGTCCATCGGATCGGCCTTCGACGCCGAGGCGGTCGGCTTGGCCGCGGCTGCGGTGGAGCCGCCTCCGCCCCCGCACGCGGCGAGGGTGAGCACGGCCAGGCCCGCGACGAGGGGGCCGGTGACGGCGACGGAGCGTCGACTGGTGCGCATACCCCCTCATCGGCGCCCCGCCACCAGTTCTTGACGCGGTATGCCCCAGCCAGCCGGGTGATTCGGACGATTCCGGCCCGAATCACCCCGCCAACCGGGGCATACCGCGTCAGAGGGGCTGGGTCAGCTCATGCTCGGGGGCGTGAGCACCTGGTCGATCAGGTAGACGGTGGCGTTGGCCGTCTTGACGCCGCCGCAGATCACGTTCGCGCCGTTGACCTTGAGCGAGTCGCCCGAGCCGGTGACCTTCAGGGCCTCGCCCTGGACGGTGTCGTGCGAGCCGTCGATGGCGTCGGGGGCCAGCTGGCCGGACACGACGTGGTAGGTCAGCACGCTGGTCAGCGTCTTGGAGTCGCCCACGATCCCGTTCAGGGTCTTCTTCGGCACCGCCGCGAAGGCGTCGTCGACGGGGGCGAAGACGGTGAACTCGCCGCTGTTCAGCGTGTCGACGAGGTCGACCTTCTTGTTCAGCTGCCCGGACACGGCCTTGGTGAGCGTGGTCAGCAGCGGGTTGTTGCTGGCCGCCGTGGCCACCGGGTCCTGCGCCATACCGTCGACCGAGCCGGCGCCGCTGGGCACGGCCTTCGCGTAGTCGGCACAGCCGGGCCCGACCAGGCCGGCGTTGCTCGCCGTCGTCATGGGCGCGCTGCTCATCGGCGTGGACGACGAGCCCGTGCCGGAGCCGCTGCTGGTGCCGCCGCACGCGGCCAGGCCGGTGGCGGCCATCAGCGCGACGGCGACCGTGAGCGTGTTGCGGGTGGTGAGAGGCATGTCGTTCGCTCCTTAAGCGAGGTGACGTTCACTCCTCGAGTGGTCCCCGAGTACGAAAGGAGTTCGGGCCCAACCGATTCACGGATTGCTCAATTCCTCGATCGTGACCTTCCCGTGATGTGGGCCCCCGAAAACGGGCAGGCTGAAGCGATTTCGCCGGTTCCGACGCTTATTTGGTTGCGCGTCAAACCTTTTCGTCGCTCAGACGATGGTGACCACGATCGAGTGCCAGCCGGACGCCCCGTTCGGGAACGGCTCCTCGCGCTCCTGCGTCTGCACGGCCCCCGTACCGTCCGTGGCCCGCACCTGGAGCGTGTGCGAACCGGGCGCCGCGTCCCACCGCCACACCCACTGCCGCCACAGGTCCTTCGACGCCGCGCTCGACAGTTCGGCCTCCTGCCAGGCGCCGCCGTCGACGCGCACCTCGACCGCCTGCACCCCACGGTGCTGGGCCCAGGCCACGCCGGCCACGGCGATCGTGCCGGAGGCCGTGCGTGACAACGGTTTCGGCGTGTCGATGCGCGAGCCGGTCTTGATCGGCGCCTGCTCGGCCCAACCGCGACGAACCCAGTACGGGTCGAACGCGTCGAACCGGGACAGCTCCAGGTCGACCAGCCACTTCGTCGCCGAGACGTAGCCGTACAGGCCCGGCACGACCATCCGCACCGGGAACCCGTGCTCGGGCCGCAACGGTTCACCGTTCATGGCCACGGCCAGCAGGGCGTCGCGACCGTCGAGCACGACGGAGACCGGCGTGCCGATCGTCATCCCGTCGCTCGAGGTGCCGACGAGCTGGTCGGCGTCCGCGTGCACGCCGAGCTCGCGCAGCAGGGGGGCCAGCTCGACACCCAGCCACCGCGCGGTGCCCAGCAACTTGCCGCCCACCTCGTTGGAGACGCAGGTCAGGGTGATGTCCCGCTCCACGACCGGCCGCTTCAGCAGCTCGTCGTAGCTCAGCGTCAGCTCGCGGTCGACCTTCCCGTGCACCTTGAGCTGCCACTCGTCGGTGGTCAACCGCGGGACCGACAGTGCGGTGTCGACCCGGTAGAAGTCGGCGCTCGGCGTGAAGAACGTGCTCAGGCCACGGAGTTTCAGCTGGGCGCCGTCGGGCAGCGCCTCGGCAGGCTGCACCGGGCGCGGTAGGACGACCGCCCGCCGCGACGCCTCGACGTCGGCGCGGGTGCGCAGCAGGAACCGGCCGCCCACGCCGGACAGGCCCGCCAGGACGAGGGCCCCGCCGGTGACGAGGAGCCCCCGGCGTCCCGGGCCCGCGTCCTCCCTCTCCGCGTCGGCACCCAGACCCTGGGAACCCAGCAGCCGGGCCAGGGCCACCACACCGACCACGGCCGCCAGCAACGACGGCAGGAGGTCGTACCAGCGGAACGTCGGACGGGTGGCGGCGGCCCCGGCGGCGACCAGACCGAGCATCGCCACGGCGACCAGCCCGGCCCGGCGACGGCGCACCGCGAGCACTCCGATGAGCGCGGCCATCAGGGCGATGGTCGCGAAGACCCCGCTCAGCAGGACGAGCTTGTCGTTCTCGCCGAACGTCCGGATCGCGAACTCCTTGAGGAACCGCGGTGTCCGGTCGACGGCCGCGCCCCCGACGACGATCGCGGGGGACACGGGCCGCCCGAGCGCTCCCGCGGCCAGTTCGGCGACGCCCAGGGCCAGACCTCCGGCGAGCAGCCCGCTCAGGGCGCCGCGGGAGTACTGGGACAGCATGGACTTTCGTTCGGGGCTGAACAAGGCAAACCCCTCCCGTCAGATTGAGTTTCGACCGGTCAGACCTCGACCGCGAGCACGGGCGCCGTGGTCGGTTGCTTCGACCCGCCCGTCGGTTCCACCGAGATCCCGACCTCGTAGCCGTGCGGGACGTCGTCGATCAGCAGCTGGGTGCTTCCTGCCTCCAGCGTGGCGAGACCCACCGACCGGGCCGGGTCGTCGCCGTGCATGACCCAGACCTGGTAGTCGTGCCCGCTCGGCGCGGCGGGCATGTCGGCGAGGGCGAGGACGGCCGTGTCGTCGTAGGCGGCCACCGTGGCCCGCCCGCCACCGGACATCTGCTTCGAGACCTGCACCCGGTCCGGCGCCGTGAGCACCCGGACGATCGCGTCGGCCTGGCTCTGCGCGTCGCCCGCGACCTGGTGGCCGTGCACGACCCCGCCGACGCCGACCCCGGCGGCGATCAGCACCGCGGCGGCCGCGGCCAGCGGGCGCCAGACGAGGCGCGGCCGTCGGGGCCGCGGTCCGGGCGCGACCTGGCGGGCGCGGGACACCCGGGTCATGACGTGCAGCCGCATCACCGCGGGCGGCGGCACCGCGACCCGCTCGGCGAGCAGCGCGGTGGTCTCCCGGAAGTCGGCCACCTCGGCCGCGCAGCTGTCGCACTCGTGCAGGTGCCGTTCCATGGACCGACGCTCGACGTCGTCCAGCGCGTCGAGGACGTAGGCGCCGGTGTCCAGATGCAGGTCAGTCATCGCCACCCACCCCCAGGCAGTCGCGCAGCCGGATCAACCCGTCGCGCATCCTGGTCTTGATCGTCCCGAGCGGAAGCTTCAGCAGGCCGGCCACCTGGGTCTGGCTGTGGCCGCCGTAGTAGGACAGCTCGATCGACTCGCGCTGTCGCGGCGTGAGGCCCTCCAGGCAGCTGCGCACGCGCTCCACGTCCAGGCGGGTCTCGACCCGCTCGGTCACGTCGTCGAAGTCGCGCTCCAGCTGGGCCACGCCGACGACGTGGTCGCGGGTGCGGGACGCCTCGGCGCTGCGCACCCGGTCGACCGCCCGCCGGTGGGCCATCGTGGCCACCCAGGCCCGGGCGCTGCCGCGGCCGGCGTCGAACCGGGCGGCGGTGCGCCAGACCTCCAGCAGCACCTCCTGGGCGACCTCCTCGGCCTGGGCCGGGTCGCGGACCACGCTGCGGGCCAGCCCGAACACCGTCGGCGCGAACCGGTCGTAGACCGCCTCGAACGCCTCCTGGTCGCCGCGGGCCACCAGCTCGAGCAGTTCCTCCGGGGTGCGTTCCCCGGCCGGGACGGCGCTCAGCCCGGGGCGGCGGGATTCTCCCGACCCGGTGCTGGGGCTGCTCGTGGGCATGCCGTCCCTTCCTCTGCGCTGATCCGATCGCTCTCGATCGCTCAGCACGTGTTCGGTGCCCGGGCCCGGGCGGATTGGTCCCGGCTGGTTCCGCTAGGGCAGCGGCCAGGTGTGCACGGGTTCGTTGGCGTGCATGCCCTGCGCGTACATCCGCAGCATCTCGGTCAGGGCCGCGGCCCGGTCGGCGCCGCGCGCCTCGAACGCCGCGGTGGCCTTCACCTGCCAGGCGGCACCGTTCTGCCCGGTCTTGGCCCGGTCCTCGATGATGCCCAGGTACCGGTCGACGTCGGCCGTGGGCACCCCGGCCGCGCTCAGCCCCTCCTGGGCCAGCGGCAGCAGCCGGCGCAGCACGAGCTCCTCGACCGAGGTCTCCCCCAGCCCCGGCCAGTAGACGGTGGCGTCCATGCCCCGCTTGCAGCAGGCGGTGAAGTTCTCCTCCGCCGCCGCGAAGGTGAGCTTGGACCACAGGGGGCGCTCGTCGTCCACCATGGCCCGGACCGCGCCGTGGAACAGGGCCGCGTTGGCCACCACGTCGGCCACGGTGGGCCCGGCGGGCAGCACCCGGTTCTCGACCCGCAGGTGCGGCTTGCCGTCGACCACGGCGTAGACCGGCCGGTTCCAGCGGTAGACGGTGCCGTTGTGCAGCCGCAGTTCCTGCAGGACCGGGGCGCGACCGGAGGCCAGCACGGCCACCGGGTCCTCGTCGCTGACCTCCGGCAGCAGCGACGGGAAGTAGCGCACGTTCTCCTCGAACAGGTCGAAGATCGAGGTGATCCACCGTTCGCCGAACCAGACCCGCGGGCGCACGCCCTGGTTGCGCAACTCCTGCGGGCGGGTGTCCGTGGACTGCTGGAACAGCTCGGTGCGGGTCTCCTGCCACAGGTGACGGCCGAAGAAGTACGGCGAGTTGGCCCCGAGCGCGACCTGCGGCCCGGCGATCAGCTGGGCGGCGTTCCACGCGGGCGCGAACTGCTGGGGGGTGACCTGCACGTGCACCTGCACGCTGGTGCACGCGGACTCGGGCGCCAGCGTCGTCGCGTACGCGGAAAGCCGCTCCACGCCGTGGATGTCGAGGTGCAGGTCCTCGCCGCGGGCCGCGAAGATCGAGTCGTTCAGCGCCGCGTAGCGGGTCGAGGCGCTCATCCAGTTCTCGTCGGCGAGATGCTGGGGCATGATCGTCGGCAGGATGCCGACCATGATGATGTGGGCACCGCGGCGGTGGGCCTTCTCCTCGGCCGCGTTGAGGCTCTTGCGCAGGTGCTGCTCCAGGTCGGCCAGGCGCTCCAACGGCCCCGGCGGGACGTTCAGCTCGATGTTGTAGGCCCCGAGCTCCGTCTGGTAGTCGGGGTCGGCGATCTCCTCGAGCACGTCCGCGTTCACCAGCGCCGGCTGGTAGTCGTCGCCGACGAGGTTCAGCTCCATCTCCAGGCCGGTCAGCGGCTGGTGGTCCTCGTAGGACCAGTCACCCAACATCTGTTCGAAGACGTCCAGGCACAGCTGCACCTTCTCGCGGTAGCGCTGGCGCTCCTCGCGCGTGAACCGGCTCGCCGAGACCTCGTCTCCCACGAGATCGATCCGACCACACTCCGCGGTCGGGGACCATCCCTCGTGGCACCCGTGATCGCGTGGCGTCCGATTTCCACCGGTTCTCCCGGCGGCCCGGCGTGTTGGGCGCGATGGCTGTCGGTCCTCGTGCCTAGATTCGCGGCGTGCGCATCCTCCACACCTCGGACTGGCACCTCGGCCGGTCGTTCCACGGGGTCGACCTGCTCGGGGCGCAGGCCGCGTTCCTCGAG
Organism: Spongisporangium articulatum; assembly: GCF_044465595.1. Taxonomy (NCBI): domain Bacteria; kingdom Bacillati; phylum Actinomycetota; class Actinomycetes; order Kineosporiales; family Kineosporiaceae; genus Spongisporangium; species Spongisporangium articulatum. The sequence continues at coordinate 240,808 of NZ_JBITLV010000003.1, forward strand.
CACCTGGTCGAGGTGGTGCGCAGCGAGGCGGTGGACGTCGTGCTGGTCGCCGGCGACGTCTACGACCGGGCCCTGCCCGGGGTCGACGCGGTCCAGGTGCTGGACGACGGGCTCGCGGCCCTCGTGGGTGCCGGGGCGCAGGTGGTGGTCTCCAGCGGCAACCACGACTCCGCGGTGCGGCTGGGGTTCGGCTCGCGGCTGCTGGCCGGCACCGGTCTGCACCTGCGCACCCACGTGGCCCGCGCCGCCGACCCGGTGCTGCTGGCCGACGAGCACGGCGAGGTCGCGTTCTACCCGCTCCCCTACCTGGAACCGGCGGTCGCGGCGCGTGCGCTGGGGTCGGAGGCCAGTCACGCCGGGGTGCTCGGGGCGGCCGCCGCGGCGGTGCGGGCGGACCTGGCGCGTCGTCCCGGCGCGCGGTCGGTCCTGGCCGCCCACGCCTTCGTCACCGGCGGGCAGGGCAGCGACAGCGAGCGGGCGCTCTCCGTGGGCGGGATCGGGCAGGTCCCGGCGTCGCTGTTCGACGGCGTCGACTACGTGGCCCTCGGGCACCTGCACGGGCGGCAGCGGCTGGCCGAGACGGTGCGCTACAGCGGTTCCCCGCTGGCCTTCTCGTTCTCCGAGGCGGGGCACACGAAGGGCAGTTGGCTGGTGGAGCTCGGCGCCGACGGCGTCAGCGGCGTCACAGCGGTCGACGCGCCGGTGCCGCGGCGCCTGGCCCGGCTGCGCGGCCGGCTCGACGACCTGCTGATGGACGTGACCCACGCGGAGGCCGAGAACGCCTGGTGCCAGGTCACTCTCACCGACGCGGAACGTCCGGCGGCGCCCATGGAACGGCTGCGCACGCGGTTCCCCGACGTGCTGGAGCTGCGGTTCGAACCCGAGGCCGGGGCCACGGCCCCCTCCGAGGCCTCGTACGCCGCGCGCACGGCGGGCCGGCCCGACCTGGAGGTGTGCTGCGGCTTCCTCGAGCACGTCCGCGGCCGGGCCACGAACGGGCCCGAGTCGACCCTGCTGAACGAGGCGCTCGAGGCGGTGCTGCTCGCGGACGTCGAGGGTTACGACCCGGTGGCCGCCCAGCTGGCCCTGGACGACGCCGCGCCGGTCGGGCGCGGCACCCGCCGCCGCGCGGCGAAGGCCGGGTGAAGCGGTGAGGCTGCACCGGTTGGAGGTCACCGCGTTCGGCCCCTTCGGCGGCCGTCAGGTGGTCGACTTCGATGCGCTCGGCGCGGGTGGGCTGTTCCTGCTCCACGGGCCCACCGGGGCCGGGAAGACGACGGTGCTCGACGCGGTCTGCTTCGCGCTCTACGGCTCGGTGCCGGGGGCCCGGGGCGGCCGGAACGCACGGCTGCGCAGCGACCACGCGGCGGACGGCGAGGTGCCGCGGGTGGTCTGCGAGGTCACCCTCGCCGGGCGCCGGTTCGAGATCACCCGCGACGCCGAGTGGCACCGGCCCAAACGGCGCGGTGAGGGCACGGTCCGGGAGCAGTCGCGGGTCCTGCTGAACGAGCTCGTCGGCGGCGAGTGGCGGCCCGTGACCAACCGGATCGACGAGGCCGCCGACCTGATCGACCGGCTCACCGGGCTGGGCGTCGAGCAGTTCACGAAGCTGGTGCTGCTTCCGCAGGGCGAGTTCGCGGCGTTCCTGCGGGCCAAGCCCGAGGAACGGCGTCCGGTGCTGCAGAAGCTGTTCGGCACCGACCGGTTCTCCGCGGTGGAGACCTGGCTGGCCGAGCACCGCCGCACCCTGAAGAACCAGGTGGACGCCGCGGTCCAGCGCAGCGACATCCTGCTCGCCAGGGCCGAGCAGGCCTGGAAGCTCGCGGGCTCCCCCACCGCGCTGCCCCCGGCCGCCCCGGCCGGAGACGACGAACCCGACCTGCTGGACCTGCTCTCCCTGCTCGACCCGGCCGAGCCGGCCTTCGGTCCCGCACCCGTGGCCGATGCGGAACTACCTGCGGTGGAACGGGTCTCACGCTGGCTGCGGCGGCTCGAGTTCGCCACCGGTGAGGCCTACGCGGCGGTCCAGGCGGCCGAACCGGCCGAACGGGCGGCGGTGCGCGCCGAACATGAAGCCACCGCGCGGGCCACCCTGCGGGCCCGGGGCCGGGCATTGCGGGCCCGGCTCGCGGAGCTGGAGGCGGGCGCGGCGGAGCAGGCCGCCCGGGTGCGCCGGCTCGAGCAGGCGGGCGCGGCGTCGGTGCTGGGGTCCGTACTGGAACGGCTGCACGCGGCCCGCGCCGAGGCGGCGGAGGCCGCTGACGCGGTGGCACAGGCGGCGGCACAGGCGGCGGCACAGGTGGCGGCGCAGGCCCGGGCCGGGCTCGCGGAGGACCCCACGGCGCAGGCGGACCCGGGCGACCGCTTGGCCGCCCTGACCGGTCAGCTGGCCGCCGCCCGGGACGCGCTGCCCGCCGCCCGCCAGTACGTCGAGGTCGCCGCCCGGCTCACCCGGGCCACGGCGGCCGAGACCACGGCCCGGGAGGCGCTGGCCGCGGCCGAGGCCGAGGTGACCCGGCTGGCCGGGCGGCGCGCGACCCTCGAGACGGAGCGGGCGACGATCGCCACGACCGCCGCGCTGGTCGAGGCGACGCAGGCTCAGGTCCGGCGGGCCGGGGCCGTGGTCCGGGCCGTGACCGCCCGGCTCGAGGCCGAGAACCGGCTGACGGAGCGGGAATCCGTGGTTCAGGCCGCCTTCGAGACCTACCGCACGGCCACCGAGGAAGTGCTGCGGCTGCGCACCCGGCGACTCGAGGGGATGGCCGCGGAACTGGCCGCCGGGCTGCACGACGGCGACGCCTGCCCCGTGTGCGGCAACCCCGAGCACCCACACCCGGCCGCGCCGGCCGTCGGCCACGTCACCGAGGCCGACGAACAGGCCGCCCAGCAGCGGGCCACGTCGGCCGAGGCGGCCCTGCGCGCGGCGGAGGCGGCCCGGGACGAGAGCCGGCTGGCCCGCGCCGGCGCCGACGCCGAGGCCGACGGCGCCACCCCCGAAGTCGCCGCGCAGGCGCTGCGCGAGGCCTCGCAGAGGCAGGCCGAGGCGGTCGCCGCGGCCGGTCGGCTCACCGAGATCGACGTGGCGCTGGCCGCCCTCGCCGAGCAGGCCACGCTCACCACCGACCGGGTGAGCGCCGCCCGGGCGGCCGTCGAGGCCGCGACCGGTGCCGCCGGAGCTCTGCTGGGCCGGCGCGACGAGTTGGCCGCCCGGGTGGAGGCCCCCGCCGCGGCCGCCCCCGACGCGGTGCTCACCGCGCTGACCGAGCGGGTCGACGCGCTCACGGCGCAGGTCGAGGCCTGGGCCCGGCTCGCCGAGGCCCACACCCGGCACGGAGCCCTGCAGCAGCGGCTGGACGACCTCCAGGAGGCGGGCGTCCAGGCCGCCCGCGACGCCGGTTTCGAGACCCTGACCGACGCCGAGGCCGCCGCCCTGCCCGACGCCGAACGGGCCACCCTGAAGACGGCCGTGACCGCCTGGACCGACGAGGTCGCGCAGCTGCAGGGCCAGCTCGCCGACCCCGACCTGACCACCGCCGCGACGGGCCCCGAACCCGACCTGGAGGCCGCGCGGGCCGCCGTCCAGCAGGCCCGGACGCGGCGCGCCGCCGCGGCGCAACGGCACACGCTGGCCACCGGGGCGACCGGTGAGGTGCGCGAGCTGCTGGAGCGGCTGAAGGCGCACGAGGCGGCCACCCGCCCGCTGCGCGAGCGGTTCGCGCTCGTCGAGTCGGTGTCCAGCAGTGTCGAGGGCAACGGCGAGAACCGTTTGAAGATGCGGCTTTCCGCGTACGTGCTGGCCGCCCGGCTGGAGCAGGTGGCCGAGGCCGCGAGCGTCCGGCTGGCCGCCATGACCGAACAGCGCTTCACCCTGAAGCACTCCGACGGTCCCGCCCGCGGCGGCGCCCGGGCCGGTCTCGGTCTCGTCGTCGTCGACGCCTGGACCGGGGTCGAACGCGACCCCGCCACCCTCTCCGGCGGCGAGACGTTCTGCACGTCCCTGGCCCTGGCCCTCGGCCTGGCCGACGTCGTCAGCGCCGAGTCGGGCGGCCTGCGGCTGGAGACCCTGCTCGTCGACGAGGGGTTCGGTTCCCTCGACGAGGACACGCTGGAACTGGTCCTCGACGTCGTCGACGGGCTGCGCAGCGGCGGCCGCGCGGTGGGCCTCGTGTCGCACGTGGCCGACCTGCGCCAGCGCATCCCCTCGCAGCTGGAAGTCGTGAAGACCCGCAGCGGCTCGACGGTGCGTCAGCTCATCGCGGGCTGAGCAGCGGTCTCGTCAGCGGCGTCGGCCGGCTCGCGCAGGTCGACGACCTCCGGCGCCGTCGTCTCCTGGGAGAAGGTACTGCGGCCCGTCACCCGGTCGAGGATGACGGCGACGTCGCGGATCTGCCCCTTCTCGCTGAACCGCTCGGCCAACCGCCGCGCGCCCGCGCCGAGCCGGGCCCGCAGCTGCGGGTCGGCGAGCCGCCCCAGGGCTTCGGCGAACGCCTCCGGGGTCTGGTCGACGACGAGCGCCGACTCCTCGTGCACGCAGACCCGGTTGATGTCGTCGGCCACCAGCAGCGGGAGCCCTTCGTGGGCGGCCTCGTTCAGCACGAAACCCTGCGTGTCGAACGTCGAGGCGAAACCGAAGACGTCACCGGAGGCGTAGACGCTGCGCAGCTGGTTGCGGGGGAACGGCCCCGCGACGATCAGGTCATCGATGCCCTGGAACTCGGCCAGCCGCGGCAGCTCGGCCGCGTACTGCCCCTCGCCGACGCAGGCGAGCTGGATGTCGAGGCCGCGCGCCTTGCAGATGCCGACGGCGTTCACCAGCACGTGGATGGCCTTCTCGGTGACCAGCCGGCCGACGAAGAGCAGCCGGAGGGCACCGGGACGCCAGGGCAGTTCGATCGGGGTGTCGGACGCCGGCAGCCGGTCGATGCCCGCGCTGAAGGTGTTCACCCGCTGCTTCTTGTGCGGATGCGCGTAGTCGAGCGCGTTGCGCTCACCCAGCAGGATCAGCTCCTTCGCGGAGTGCTGGAAGACCCACGAGTACCGGGCCGCGACGCCGGCGGACCAGGACCACCCGTACTTCCGGATCCACCAGAGGCTCGGGTAGGCCATCTTCCAGCCCAGGTCGGGCCGGATCAGGCCGAACAGCAGGAACTTCGGCCACGACGCGAGGATCAGCCGGGTGCTCGAGTGGTGCTGTGCCCACGCGGTGGTGTCGGTCGAGACGGCGATCACCAGCGGGATCCGGAAGACGTTGGCCAGCGCCAGCCCGAGCGAGCCCATCCGCATCGGGGTCGTCACGACGATGGCGGAGGGCCGGTCGCGGCGCCGGCGGTACTTCCAGAGCTGGCGCAGCATCGAGAACACGGGGTGGTGGTCGTCCTTGAACCCGACGCCCATGATCGTCCGGAAGGCGACGTGCTCGGGGGTCTCCCAGTGGTCACCGAACCGGGTCGTCGGGGAGTAGATCCGCGCCTGCCAGCCGAGTTCGCGCAGCTCCCGGGCCCACGACTCGGCCATGTAGGCCGCGCCGGTCGGGCCCCCGATCGGCAGGTCCACGAAGATCCAGACGCTGCCGGGCCCCGGCACGGGCTTCTGCTCGGGCTTCTGCTCGGACTTCTGCTCGGACTTCCTGCGCACGCGTCGGTTCCACCCCTCCGGGACGTGGGCGGCTCCGGTCAGTGACGCCGCCGTGGATCAAGACAGTACCGACGGGTAACCCCAGCGAACGGCGGCGAACGGTCCCAAGTCCGAAAGAACGCTTGGACCGATCGTCCAACCCCCTACACCGCCAGCGTCAGCTGGACCGCCCGGTCGTGCACGACGTACCCGAGTTCCTCGTAGAGCCGCACCGCGCTCGTGGTGTTGTCCACGTCGACGTCCAGGCCCGCCGCGACCATCCCGGCCGCCTGGAACGCGGAAAGGGCTCCGGCCAGCAACGCCCGGCCGAGGCCCCGCCCCCGCCAGGCGGGCCGCACCCCGATCTTGTCGGTCCAGCCGACCGGCCCTGGATCCCCCTCGGCCGGGCCCGGCTCGCTGTTCAGCACGTACCCGGCCACCTCACCGTCCCCGGTGACGGCGACGAGACTCCAGGCGGGCCGGAACGTCCGGTGGCCGGTCTGCCAGTGCCGCCAGCTGGCCAGCGGCCACGGCTGGAACATCCAGTGCTCGGCGAACGCCTCGTTGTGCGCGGCGAGCACGAGCTCGTCCAGGTCGAGCCGCCAGGGCACGAGCCGCACCCCCGCCGGGACCGGGGGCCGGGGCAGCGGCCCGGTGGCCGCGCCCAGGTCGCGACGCATCCCCGCGAAGTACCGGGACGCCTCGAACCCCAGCCGCCGGGCCAGCCGTTGCACCCCCGGGGACTCGTTCTCCGCCACCGTGAACGCCATGGCCCGGGGCACCACCCGGGCGGACGACGCCCCGGTGAGTTCCGCCCGGCGCTCGGCGACCAGTGCCCGCGCCCGGTCGAGCTGCCAGCGCAGCAGGGACCGGCCGAGGCCCAGCGCGCACCAGTCGGGGTGCACGCCGCCCCACAGCCAGGCGCGTACGAGGTCGTGGTCGCCCGGACGCACCTGGGTGAGGCCGAACGCCCGCGCCGCGCCGTCGTCGTCCATCGCGATCCGGCTGTTCGCCTCCGGCCGGGCCCAGGCCGGGCGCAACTCGTCGTGCAGCTCGGCGGCCGTGAACGCCCGCCCGCCACCGTCGGCCGCCCGCAGGGCGCCCAGCAGCTCCCACCAGGCCGGCACGAGGTCGGGGGTGAGGGGGTGCCAGGTGAGTCGTCGTCGACCCGCCCGCTCCGGCAGCACGCTGCAACCCTCCGAGGCGCCCTCAGATGTCGATGCGTTCCCGGTCGAGCCGGGCCGCGCCGTCCACGATGAAGTCCTTGCGCGGCGACACGTCGTTGCCCATCAGCAGCTCGAAGACCCGCTCCGCAGCGGCGACGTCGCTCATCCGGACCCGGCGCAGGGTGCGGTGCCGCGGGTCCATCGTGGTCTCCTTGAGCTGGGCCGCGTCCATCTCGCCGAGACCCTTGTACCGCTGGATGTTCTCCTTCCAGCGGCGCCCCTTCTTCTCCAGCCCGGACAGCAGCCGGTGCAGTTCGGGCTCGGAGTACGTGTAGACGAACTCGTTCTTGGCCCGGCCCTGACCGATCACCTCGACCCGGTGCAACGGCGGGACCGCGGCGTAGACCCGGCCGGCCTCGACCAGCGGGCGCATGTACCGGAAGAACAGCGTCAGCAGCAGCGTGCGGATGTGGGCGCCGTCGACATCGGCGTCGGTCATCAGGATGACCTTGCCGTAGCGGGCCGCCTCGAGCTCGAACGTGCGCCCCGAACCGGCCCCGATCACCTGGATGATCGCCCCGCACTCGGCGTTCTTCAGCATGTCGGCGATGGACGCCTTCTGGACGTTGAGGATCTTCCCGCGGATCGGCAGCAACGCCTGGAACTCGCTGTCCCGCGCGTCCTTCGCGGTGCCGAGGGCGCTGTCCCCCTCGACGATGAACAGCTCGGAGCGCTCCACGTCCTCCGAGCGGCAGTCCTTCAGCTTGGTCGGCAGCGAGGAGGTCTCGAGCGCGTTCTTGCGGCGCTGCGTCTCCTTGTGCTGGCGGGCCGTGACCCGGGTGCGCATGGCCCCGACGACCTTCTCCAGCAGCAGCGCCGACTGCGCCTTCTCGGTGCGCTTGGTCGAGGTGAGCAGCGCGGTCAGCTCGCGGTCGACGACCCGGGACACGATGCCGCGCACCGCGTTCGTGCCCAGCACCTCCTTGGTCTGCCCCTCGAACTGCGGTTCCGCGAGGCGGACCGTGACGACGGCCGTCAGGCCCTCGAGCACGTCGTCCTTCTCCAGCTTGTCGTCCTTGGCGCTGAACTTCAGCTTCCGCGCGTTCTCGGTGACGACGGCTCGGAACGACTTCAGCAGCGCCGCTTCGAACCCCGAGATGTGGGTGCCGCCCTTGGGCGTGGCGATGATGTTCACGAACGAGCGGACCTCGGTGTCGTAGCCCGTGCCCCAGCGCAGGGCGACGTCGACCTCGCACTCGCGCTCCACGTCGGTCGGGGTCATGTGCCCCCGGCTGTCGAGGACGGGCACCGTCTCGGTGAACTTGCCCGTGCCCTGCAACCGCCAGACGTCGGTGACCGGCGGGTCGGTGGCCAGGAACTCGGCGAACTCGCCGATGCCGCCCTCGTGCCGGAACTTCTCCTCGTGCACGCCGGAGCCGTCGAGGTCGCGCTCGTCCCGCAGGACGATCTCGAGCCCGGGCACCAGGTACGTGGTCTGCCGGGCGCGGGTGACCAGCTCGTCGTACGAGAACGCCGCGTCCTTCAGGAAGATCTGCCGGTCGGCCCAGTAGCGCACCCGGGTGCCCGTGACGCCGCGCTTGGCCCGGCCGGCGATCTCGAGCACGGACCCGTCGACGAACGGCGTGAACGTCGCCTCGGGGCCCTCGCCGGCGAACGTGCCGGGCTCACCGCGGCGGAAGCTCATCCGGTGGACCTTCGAGCTGCGGTCGACCTCGACGTCGAGCCGGGCCGACAGCGCGTTGACGACGCTGGCGCCGACGCCGTGCAGGCCGCCCGAGGCCGTGTAGGAGCCACCGCCGAACTTGCCGCCCGCGTGCAGCTTGGTGAAGACCACCTCGACGCCGGTCAGCCCCGTCTTCGGCTCGACGTCGACCGGGATGCCGCGCCCGTCGTCCAGCACCTCGACCGAGCCGTCGGCCCGCAGCACGACCTCGATCCGGTTGCAGAAGCCGGCCAGGGCCTCGTCGACCGAGTTGTCGATGATCTCCCACAGGCAGTGCATCAGCCCGCGCGAGTCGGTGGAGCCGATGTACATGCCGGGGCGCTTGCGGACCGCCTCGAGCCCTTCCAGCACAGACAGGTGCCGCGCCGTGTAGTCGGACGACGCGAGCTGGCTGGGTTGTACGGCCACGGGCTGAGCACTCCTCGATGGGACGTTTTGGGGGGCTGAGGGCAGATTACCTGGCAGATCGGTCAACCAGGGGTCGGCACGCAGGCAACACGCAGGCAACCGGACGACGGTGTCGTGCGTCTGTACGAGTGCAGGGGGTGCTCACCGAAACCACCTGTGAGTGACTACGCGGACAGCGAACGACCCGTTAACCGCGGGCCGGGAAGCGTTCGGGCTGGTTCACTGTTTCGGAAGGTGCATCACCGATGTCCGTTCCCTGAGGAGGTAACCATGGCCGCAGCCATCGCCCCCGAAGCTCTGACCGCAGCCGACCGCTGCGACCGTTGCGGTGCACGGGCCTACATCCGGGTGACCCTCCCGGGTGGTGGTGAGCTCCTCTTCTGCGCTCACCACGGCCGCACGCACGCTCCCGCGTTGGAGGCCGTCGAGGCCACGATTCAGGACGAATCGTCCGAACTCGCCGAGAAGACGCCCGCCATCGCCCCCGACGGTGAGCACTGACCGAGCCCGCTCCGTAGACGACGCCCACCCGTACCGATGACGCTCTGGACCGCCCTCGCGGCGGTGATGATCGCCGTCGGGCTGGTGGGCGTCGTCGTTCCCCTGCTGCCCGGCCTGCTACTGGTCTGGGCCGGTGTCCTGGTGTGGGCCGTCGCGCTGGGCGAGCCCGTGGGCTGGTCGGTGCTGGGCGTGGCGACCGTCCTGGTCCTGATCGGCTCGGTGGTCAAGTACCTCGTGCCCGGACGGCGGATGCAGGCGGCCGGGGTCCCCGGGCTCACGCTGTTCGCCGGGGCCGCGCTCGGCGTCATCGGCTTCTTCGTGGTCCCGATCGTCGGGCTGCCCCTCGGCTTCGTGCTGGGCGTCTACCTGGCCGAGCTGGGCCGGGTGGGGTCCGCGCAGGCCTGGCCGTCGACGGTGCAGGCCCTCAAGGCCGTGGGCCTGAGCATGCTGATCGAGTTCGTCACCGGCCTGCTGGTCACGGTCGCCTGGATCGGCGGGGTCCTCGCCAGCTGAGGCTCACTCCGCCCGCAGGACGTCGGCGAGCCGCATCCGCGCCGCCCTCCGGCCCGCGGGCAGGGCCGGGAGCAGCACCAGGAGCAGGCTGCCGCCCACCACCAGACCGGTCGCGAGCGGGGCCGCGGCCGCGCGGTAGACCAGGGGCGTCACGTCGCTGACCAGGCGCCACGACATCCGCCCGACCGCGACGCCGATCGGCAGCCCGGCCGCGAGACCGACCAGCCACATCACGCCCGCCTGGAACGCGGCCACCGCGCGCACCTGGCGGCCCGTCATCCCCAACGCCCGCAGGACGGCGAACTCGCCCCGCCGGCGGCGCGCCGAGACCAGCAGGGCGTGGGCCGTCGCGGCCAGGGCCAGCAGCCCGAGGAAGCCGCCCAACGCGATCGGCAGCACCCGGAGGTTGGCCAGTTCCAGTTGCCGCGGGATCGGCACCGCCGTGTCCAGGAAGAGGAACTCGCTGGAGCGCAGGGGGGCCATCACCGAGCGCAGCCGAGCGGCCACGGCCACGGGGTCGCGGCCCGGTCGGACGGTGATCAACGCCTCGCGGTTGAGGAACGCCCGGTTCAGGCGCCAGAACCCCTCCGGGGACACCCACGCGCCCGTGTCGTACTCGTTGTAGCTGGTCTGGGGCACGAAGCCGACCCCGCTGACGACGGCGTCGACCGTGCCCCGTTCCCCGCTGAGCCGGACCCGGCCCCCGACGTCGACGCCGAGCCGACGGGCGGTCGCCCGCCCGAGGACGACCTGCCCGGGGTCGGTGGCCGGATCGCCACGCAGCACCGTCATGTGGGCCGGGGCCGTGGCGTAGACGGTCAGCGTGCGGTCGGCGCCCGGGGCCGAGGACAGGGCGGGGAGCTGGACGGGCGCGAGCAGCACGTCGACGGCGGACGTGACGTCCGGGTCGGCCCGCACCACCTGCATGGCACCCGCCACGTCGGAGATCTCGTCGTCCTCACCGAGCATCCCCAGGGCGAGCACCAGCTGGTACCCCTGCCCGAACCGTTCCGGGGCCGACCGGGCCGCATCGATCGCCGCCCCGAACGTGACGGCCGCCGACACTCCGAGCACCCCCACCACGGCACCGGCCAGCGCGGTCCGCACCGGGGCCCGGCCCGGCCCCGGTTCGAGGGCGTGCCGGACGCCGACGGCGACCGCCAGGGGCAGCCGGGCCCGCGACGCCGCGACCGCCACCACCGATCGCCGCCCGGCCGGGTCCGGGCGCCGGGCGAGGGACAGCACGCACGACAGCACGGACCAGCCGACGACCGCGGACCCCACCAGCAGGGTGCCGACCCCCAGCAGCAGCGGGTCGGCGTGCGGGCCGGGGTCCGGTTCCAGGGTCGCGGCCACGCCGAACGAGTTCCACGGTGACACCGCCACGGCGACCAGCAGCCCGGCGAGCGTCCCGAGCACGCCCGCGACCGCCGTCCCCAACGATCCGACCAGAATCGCCTGCCGGTGGGCCGCGCCCAGGGCACCCAGCAGCCGGACGTCGTCCAGCAGGGCCGCCGTCTGGCGGGAGACGGCGGTGCCCACCACGACGACCGCGGCGAGCAGCACCGACCCGGCGAGGCCGAGCGCGCAGGCCGCCTCGAACCGGGTGACGTCCCGCAGGTGCTGCAGGACCGGGGTGCGGGGGCTGACGTCGGCGAAGCCCACCCCGGCGGCGGCCAGCTGGGCGCGGAAGGCGCCGAGGTCGGCGTCCCCGTGGACGAGGCGTACCAGGCCCCACTTCTCGCCGTCGCGGTTCGCGCCCAGCACGTTGCGCTCGTAGGTCTGGGCCAGCGCCTGGGATGGGAAAAGCCTTCCGGGCCGACCGGTCTCGTCGCGCAGCCAGGGTGACCGGACCACGCCGACGACCCGGGTGCGCACGATCGGGCCGTCCGGCGCGGGGCGCACGGTGGTGTGTACGCCGCTGATGCCGGTGTCGACCTGGAAGTCCGAGAAGAGGCGCACGGTGACGACGTCGCCGACGTCCTGGCCGGTGTCGCGGACGAACCCCTCGGTCACCACCGCCTCGTCGGGCCGCGCCGGGTCGGCGAGCCGCCCGCGCAGGACGACGGGCCGCTCGACGGTGCGCATCGCGTCGTCGTCGAGCGGCAGGTAGGCCTGCACCGGGTCCTGCGCCGAACCGTCCACCGAGAACCCCGAGTAGCCGGGGAACGTCGACACGGCCGCGACCGAGGGCAGGTCCCGGATCATCGGCCAGTAGTCGATCTCGCCGTTGGTGTTGGTGCGCACCACCGCGGTCGCGGGCAGGGTGCGGGCCACGAGCCGGTCGACGGCGGTGTCGGCCCGCCGGGCCGAGTCGAGCGCGGTCAGCAGCGCGCCCGTGCTCAGCGCCACCAGCACGGCGAGCAGCACCAGCTGGGCCGCCCGCCGGCGCGCGTCGAGCCGGAGCCACTGCCACGCGAGGGTCACGGCGCCATTCCACCGCGCCCCGCGCGTCGCGACCAGACGGCTAGGACGACGACCCGCCGGGTGCTAACACCCCCTGCGCGTGGTGCCGGGCCAGGTTCCAGGTACGCCACGTGTCGGGCAGCCGCTCGTACGAGTCGCGCAGGTGGGCCAGCACGAGTTGCCTTTCCGCGGGCGGCAACTCGCTCAGCGCGGGGGCGGCGTCGGCAGACAGGGCCGCCAGGTACTCGACGTCGATCGCCTCGGCCCGGTAGCCGGACTGCTCGTAGCGGTGGACGTCGGCCCGGGCCACCATCGCCTCCGGGTTCACCAGGGCCAGACACAGCAGCCCGGCCCCGGCCGAGCCGATCACCAGCCTCGGCGCGAGCCCGGTGCGGCGGGTCAGCCAGAGCACACCGAGGCCGAGAAGGGCCACCACGAGCCAGATCTCGAAGGCGGCGGCGTTCACCCGGCGGACCGTCCAGCCGTAGGCGTCGTCGTACAGCCACAGCCGGCGCAGCGCCGAGGCGGCCAGCAGCAGGATGAGCGCCAGCAACGGGCCACCGGCGGCGGCGAGCAGCCGCCGGTGCCCGGCCCCGGCCCGACCGGCCCAGGCCAGCAACGCCACCAGGATGAGCGTGACCACCGTGAGCTGGCCGAACCCCTGGCGGGCCCGGTCGGCGTACGTCAGTCCCTCCTCGCGCAGCACCGTCTCGGCGGCGCCGCCGAACAGGGCGGTCACCTGCACGACCAGGAACAGCGCCAGGACGACGCCCGCCAGCACCAGCGGCAGCAGCCACTCGGCCGGGTGGCGGGGTTGGTCGTCCGGACCCGCCGTCGGGGCGAGCCAGCGGCGGCGGACCCGGTGGGCTCCGGCGTAGCCGCCGGCCAGGGCCAGGCCGGTCGTGACCACGAAGGTGATCGCATAGGCCGGCACCTGCCCCACGTCCACCGACGGCCAGAGCCGGTCGACCAGGCGCGCGAAGACGACGTCCGCACTGGCCAGGAGCGCACCCACCACGAGCACCACGACGGCCCCGAGCAGAAGCCCGCGGGCCCAGGCCCGGGCCGCGCGGCCCGACGGGCGCGGCAACGACGGCACCTCCTCCTGCACCGACGTCAGCACCCAGCCGGGCGTGCGCAGGCCGGCCCAGGCGATCAACGGCCCGGCGAGCACGATCGGGGCCAGCCGGCGCACGTCGAGCTGCACGACGGCGACCAGACCCGCGGCGGCCAGCAGGCAGAGGACCGCCAGCCAGTCCGCCGCGCGCAGCGTCGGGATCAGCAGCAGGCCGGCGGCCACCGCGACCGTCGCGGCGTTGACCCGGCCGAACGGCCTGCCGTCGGCCCGTCCCCTCCGCCGGGCCGACAGCAGGCCGGGCACCGCCAGGGCGGCGGCGCTGAGCGTGACGCCGATGCCGATCCGGTCGGCGTTCGGCAGCAGGACCGTCGCGACGCCGCCCGCCGCCACCCCGGCGATCATCACCGCCGGTCCGGCCGCCCGTCCGGCGGTGAACGGCTCCGTCACCTGGTCGACCGTGTACGCGTACCCGCTGCGGTCACCGACCCCTGTGTTCGTTCCCGTCGTCATGGGTCTGACGCTAGGAGGCGGCTGTGGATCTCCCGGGCGCGCGATCTGGAGATTCTGTGGAGATCGGCCGGGAGATGGGCCGGGAGATGGGCAGTTCCACCCGTACGCGGCAGCCGGGGGCGGTCGGGTCCGCCTCCTCGACCGGGACGACGGCGATCGTGCCCCCGTGCAGGGCCACCGCCCAGCGGGCGATCGCGAGGCCGAGCCCGGTGCCGCCGTCCCGCCGTCCGGGCGCCCCCGCGGCCCCCGGCAGCGGGAACTCGCCGGTCCCCCCGCGGAACCGTTCGAACACCGTCTCCCAGCGGTCGGCCGGGATGCCCGGGCCGTCATCGGTGACGTCCACGACGACGTGGGCGCGCCTCACGCGCGCCTCGACCGTGACCCGGCCGGTGGCCCCGGCGTGCCGGGCGGCGTTGTCGAGCAGGTTGAGCACGACCTGGGCGAGCCGGTGCCGGTCGGCGTCGACCGTCAGGTCCGCCGGTTCGACCCGGACGGCGATCGTCGGGCCCGGGCGGGCCAGCCGCACCTGGGCGGCCACGGACTCGGCCAGCTCGCGCACCGGCACCGGTTCGTAGCGCAGCCGCACCGCGCCGCCGTCCACCCGGGCCAGGTCGAGCAGGTCGTCGACGAGCCCGCCGAGGGCCTCGACCTGGCCCAGCAGGTCGGCGAGGGCGTCGGCGTCGGGCGGGCGGACGCCGTCCACCAGGTTCTCCAGCTGCGCGCGCAGCGCGGCGACCGGGGTACGCAGCTCGTGCGAGACGTTGCCGAGCAGCTCCCGGCGCTGGCTGTCGACGGCGGCCAGCCGCCCCGCCATGTCGGTGAACGCCCGGGCCAGTTCGCCGACCTCGTCACGGCTGCTCGCCTGGATCGGCGGCATCGGTTCGCCCTCTGCGAGTTCCCTTGTCGCCCGGGTGATCTGACGCAGCGGGGCGGTCATGCCGTGAGCCAGGACCCGGGTGATGACGAGCGAGACGACCACCGCGACGGCGAGCCCGTAGCGCACCCGCCAGCCCAGAACGACCACGCCGAACCACTCGAACGCGGCGATCAGGAACCCCGAGGCGACGATCAGCACCCCGAGCTTCGCCTGGATCGAACGCAGCGGGTCGAGGGGGCGCAGCGCGTCCCACAGCCGGGCGAGTCGCTGCTTCACGGTGACCACCTCACGGCGCCTGCTGCAGCGCGTACCCCACGCCGTGCACGGTGCGGATCCGGTCGCCACCCACCTTGCGGCGCAGCGCCTTCACATGGCTGTCCGCGGCGCGCAGGCCGCTGCCGGGGGCCGGCGCCGACGAGTCCCAGTCCCAGACGTCGGCCAGCAACTGCTCGCGGGTCACGACGTGTCCGGGCCGGCGGGCGAGGGCGTGCAGGAGGTCGAACTCGGTGCGGGTCAGGTGCACCTCGACGCCGTCGCGCTCCAGCCGCCTGGACCCGACGAACAGCCGCAGGCCGCCGCCCAGGTCGAGCGTCCCGTCGTCCACCGGGCGCCGGGCGAGTAGGGCGGCGCGCTCGACCCGGCGCAGGAGAGCGCGCACGCGGGCCACCAGTTCCCGCGGGCTGAACGGCTTGGTCAGGTAGTCGTCGGCGCCCACGCCCAGGCCGATCAGCCGGTCGGTCTCGTCGGCCCGGGCGGTGAGCATGATGACCGGCACCGGACGCTCGGCCTGGACCCGGCGGCAGACCTCGAGCCCGTCGAGCCCGGGCAGCATGACGTCCAGGACGACGGCGTCGTAGGGGGTGGCGCTCGCCCGCTCGACGGCGGACAGCCCGTCGTGCACGGCGTCGACGGCGAACCCCTCGCTGGACAGCCGCCGGGTGATGGCGTCGGCGATCACCCGGTCGTCCTCGACGACCAGGATCCGCTGCTCCCCCACGACTACCGGGCCGGACTCAGTCCAGGTAGTCGCGCAGGACCTGGGACCGGCTCGGGTGGCGCAGCTTGGACATCGTCTTCGACTCGATCTGGCGGATCCGCTCGCGCGTCACACCGTAGACCTTGCCGATCTCGTCGAGCGTCTTCGGCTGGCCGTCGGTGAGGCCGAACCGCATCGAGACGACGCCGGCCTCGCGCTCGGACAGGGTGTCGAGCACCGAGTGCAGCTGCTCCTGCAGGAGCGTGAAGCTGACCGCGTCGGCCGGGACGACGGCCTCCGAGTCCTCGATCAGGTCGCCGAACTCGCTGTCGCCGTCCTCACCGAGCGGGGTGTGCAGGGAGATCGGCTCGCGGCCGTACTTCTGCACCTCGATGACCTTCTCCGGGGTCATGTCGAGCTCCTTGGCGAGCTCTTCCGGAGTGGGCTCGCGGCCCAGGTCCTGCAGCATCTGCCGCTGCACGCGGGCCAGCTTGTTGATGACCTCGACCATGTGCACCGGGATGCGGATGGTGCGGGCCTGGTCGGCCATCGCGCGGGTGATGGCCTGGCGGATCCACCAGGTCGCGTAGGTCGAGAACTTGTAACCCTTGGTGTAGTCGAACTTCTCGACCGCGCGGATCAGACCGAGGTTGCCCTCCTGGATCAGGTCCAGGAACTGCATGCCGCGGCCGGTGTACCGCTTGGCCAGCGAGACGACCAGACGGAGGTTGGCCTCCAGCAGGTGGTTCTTGGCGCGGCGGCCGTCCTCGGCGATCCAGAACAGCTCACGGCGCAGCTTCTGCTCCAGCTTCTCGCCGGAGTTCAGCTTCTCCTCGGCGAACAGGCCGGCCTCGATGCGCTTGGCGAGCTCGACCTCCTGCTCGGCGTTCAGGAGGGCGACCTTGCCGATCTGCTTCAGGTAGTCCTTGATCGGGTCGGCGGTGGCGCCGGCCGTGACGACCTGCTGGGCGGGGGCGTCGTCGTCGTCGTCCGACAGGACGAACGCACCCTCCTCCTCCTTGGGCTTCTCGGCCGCAGCGACCGGGGCCCCCTCGGTCTTCGCCGCGGCGTCGCCGGACTCCTCCTCGTCGGAGTCGCCGTCCTCGGCGCTCTCCTCCGCCGCGACCTCCTCGACCTCGACGTCCTCGATCTCGACCTCTTCGCCCTCGATCTCGGTGCCGTCCGGCTCCTGGAGCTCGGCGTCCGCGTCCTCGTCGGTGGCCTCGGCGTCCGACGCCTCGGCCGCGGAGTCGGAGGTCTTCTTGGCGGCCGTCTTCTTGGCGGCGGTCTTCTTCGCGGTGGTCTTCTGGGCCGGCTCCGCCTCGGCGGTGGCGGCGGCCTTCTTCGCCGGCGCCTTCTTGGCCGTGGTCTTGGCCGTGGTCTTCGTCGCGGCGGCCTTGGTGGTCTTCGTCGCGGACCTGGTCACGAGGTCCCCCTCAGCGTCGTTCTGGTCGGCGGGCTCGTCGGTCGGATCGGGTACGGCCTGGACGGCGGGACGCTTGGTCGCGCCGGCCCGGGCGGTCGTCGTGGTCACCCGCGAGGTCGCCGCAGCGGCGACCTTACCGGTGGCCGCGTGCGGCACCTCGATGGTGACGCCGAGGTCGTCGAGCGCCCTCAGCACGCCACGCATGCGGTTCATCGGGACGTCGGCCTGCTCGCAGGCCTCCCTGAGCACGATCGCGTCCACGCTCCCCCGCGTCTTCGCGAGCCGGAGCAGGTCCTGCAGAGCGGGATGCCCGAACTCGGGCGGAAGCGGACGGGAGGTCGGAACCGACGACACTGACTACCTTTCGTCGAGCACAGCTGTTGGAGCAGATGAAAGTCGGCGCGCGGGCAGCCAGACGCAGGACTCAACGCCGGGCACGGCTCAAACATGCCCGTATTGTCGTCCGCAATCCACTGTCACACGCCGGTCAACCATTCATTGTGGCACGTCCCCAGGGTTGTCACGTACCGGAGGGCCCTGTACGTGCCCTATGTCCCGCCCTACGTCCGCGTGGCCGGGCCGGCTACGCCGGGGTCGCGGCCGCCTTGGCCGCGGCCTTCTTCTGCTTCTTGTAGTCGCGGACCCTGGTCAGCGACTCGGCGTCGACGACGTCGGCCACGGAGCGGTACCCGGGCAGCGCATAGTCGCCCGCCGCCGCCTCCCAGCCCTCCGGCCGGACCCCCAGCTGCTTGCCGATCAGCGCGACGAAGATCTTCGACGTCTGCGGGCCGAAGGCCGGTAGCTGCTTGAGCCGCTTCAGCAGGTCGTCACCGGTCGTGGCCTCGGTCCAGATCCGGGCCGGGTCGCCGGCGTAGCTGTCCTCGACGAGGGTCGCGAGCTTCTGGACGGCGGTGGCCTTGGCGGCCGGGAACCGGTGGATGGCCGGCGGGGTGCGGCAGAGCTCGGAGAACCTCTCCGGGTCGGCCGCCGCGATCGCGCCCGTGTCGAGCGTCCCGAACCGGGTCAGGATCTTCCAGCCGCCGCGGAAGGCGTGCTCGATGCCGTACTGCTGGTCGAGCTGCATCCCGATGACGAGGGCCAGCGGGTACTCGTCGAGGACGGCGTCGGCCTCCGGCAGGCCGGTGATCTGGAAACCCATGGCGGCATCCTGCCCTGTCTCAGAGCGCCTCGCGGGCGCCGGCCGGGACACCTTCGTCGGCGGGAATGCTCACCCGGACGCCCTTGACCGCGAGCACCGGGCAGGACGCCTCGAGCAGGATGCGCTGGGCCGAGCTGCCGAGGATCAGCTTCCCGGAGCCCGAGCGCCGCCTCAGGCCGATGACGATGAGCTCGACCTGGGGGTCGTCCGCGACCTCGAGCACCTGGTCGGCGAAGTCCATCTGCGGATCGGAGGGCTGGACGGTGCAGGGCAGGTCGGCGGCACCAAGCTCCGCGAGCAGGCTCAGGATGTCGCCGGCGGTGACCGGGGCCGGCTCCGCGACCAGAGGGTTGGGGCGGGCCTGCGAGACGACCACGACGAGGTCCGCCGAGCGCATGGCGCACTCCGCGACGGCCCGTTCGATGGCGGCCCTGCCCTCGGGGGTTGGCGCGAATCCGACCAGAACCGACATGAAGCACCTCCCGCCCCTGAAGCTACCCCAGGAACAGGTCGCGGTCACGGTGGCTGCGAGTGGCCAAGTACCGTGGCGGCATGAGTGCCGGTGACGGGAACGCCTGGGTGCACTGCCACCTCGGGCACCGGCACTGGGGCCGCTACGGCGCGGCCGGTCTGGTGCTGGTGCGCGGGGCTCGCGACGAACCGGCGCCGCGCCAGATCCTGCTGCAGTTGCGGGCCGCCTGGACGCACGAGGGCGGTACCTGGGGTGTACCCGGCGGGGCCCGGGACTCGCACGAGTCGATCGAGACCGCCGCCGTGCGCGAGGCGGAGGAGGAGGCCGGGCTGGACGGCGCAGCCCTGAAACTCCCCGAGAACCCGCTGCTGGTCGGCACCGACCACGGCGAGTGGTCCTACACGTACGTTCTCGCCTTCGCCCCCGACGACCTGACGATCGGCCCGCCGACCCAGGAGAGCGAGGCGCTGGCCTGGGTCGACCTGGACGCCGTCCCGGGTCTCGCGTTGCACTCGGGCTTCGCGGCCACCTGGCCCGCCGTCCAGTCCTGGATCACGACCCCCTGACGCTCATACTCCCGGAAGCCACCGTTCGAGAGGCTATTTCGCGGCCTAGGGGGTGGTTAGCGGGAGCATGAGCGCTCAGAGCAGTTCGCCGAGGACCTTGCCGACCTGCTCGGTCTCGACGAGGAACCCGTCGTGCCCGTACGGCGAGGAGATCAGCCGCATCCCGGTGCAGTGCCGGATGCCGGCGGCGATCTCGGCGTTCTGGTCGGGCGGGTAGAGGCGGTCGGAGTCGATGGCGGCCACCGCCGTCCTCGCCGTAACCCGGGCCAGCGCCGCGGCGACGCCCCCGCGGCCGCGCCCCACGTCGTGGCTGCTCATGCCCTCGGTGAGCACGAGGTAGGAGTTCGCGTCGAACCGGTGCACCAGCTTCTCGGCGTGGTGGTCGAGGTACGACTCGACGGCGAACCGGCCGCGCCCGCCCAGCGGGTCCTCCCCCGGCTGCGGGCGGCGCCCGAAGCGCAGGTTGATCTCGTGCTCGGTGCGGTAGGTGACGTGCGCGATGCGGCGCGCGACGCCCAGGCCCAGGTGCGGCCCGGTGCCGGGCGCACCGCCGTAGTAGTCGCCGCCCCGGTAGGCCGGGTCGGCCTTGATGGCCGCCAGTTGCGGTGAGCACCAGGCGATCTGGTCGCCGGAGGCGGCCGCCGTGGTGGCCAGCAGGAACAGTCGCTCGACCCGGTCGGGCTGCATGACGGCCCATTCGAGGGCGCGCATGCCACCCATCGAGCCGCCGACGACGAGCGCCCACCGGTCCAGACCGAGCGCATCGGCCAGCCGCACCTCGGCGGAGACCTGGTCCCGCACCGTCAGGTACGGGAACCGGCTGCCGTACGGGACGCCGTCCGGGGCCGTGGAGGCCGGGCCCGTCGTGCCCTGGCAGCCGCCGAGCACGTTGGGGGCCACGACGAACCAGCGGTCGGTGTCGAGGGCGCGGCCCGGCCCGATCAGCTCGCTCCACCAGCCGGGGGTGGGATGCCCGGGGCCGGCGTCACCGGCGACGTGGCTGTCGCCGGTCAGCGCGTGCAGCACCAGGACGGCGTTGTCACGGGCCGGGGACAACTCGCCCCACGTCTCGTACGCCATCCGGACCCCCGCCAGCCGGCCGCCACGCTCCAGGCCGATGTCGCCGACGTCCACGAACTGCCGGTGCCCGACCTCGTCACCCTCGAACCAGGCGCCGGACGCCGGTGGAAGCACGACGGGGTACCCCGTCCCCGGGTTCTCACCCGGGGACGGGGTCTCCGCCTCAGCCGCTGACATGCGTGGTGTACTCAGCCTTCTCGCTCGGACAGCGCGCTCAGTCGCCCTTGGCGGCCCGGAAGCCCGCCTCGAGGTCGGCGATGATGTCGGTGACGTTCTCCAGGCCGACCGAGAGGCGGACCAGACCGGGCGTGACGCCGGTCGCGGCCTGCTCCTCGGGGGTGAGCTGGCTGTGCGTGGTGCTGGCCGGGTGGATCACCAGGCTGCGCACGTCACCGATGTTGGCCACGTGGCTGTGCAGCTCGAGGGCGTCGACGAACCGCTTGCCGGCCTCGACCCCGCCCTTGATCTCGAAGGCCAGCACGCCACCCGCACCCTTCGGCGCGTACTTCTGCGCGTTGGCGTACCAGGGGCTGGACGGCAGGCCCGCGTAAGAGACCGACTCGACCTCGTCGCGACCCTGCAGCCACTCGGCGACGGCCTTCGCGTTCGCCACGTGCCGCTCGATCCGCAGGCTGAGCGTCTCCAGGCCCTGCGCGATGAGGAAGGCGTTGAACGGCGAGACCGCCGGGCCCAGGTCGCGGATCAGCTGCACCCGCGCCTTGAGGATGAAGGACAGGTTGACGCCGAAGATGCCGTTCGCGCCGAGCGTCTCGGCGTAGACCAGGCCGTGGTAGCTGGGGTCGGGCTCGTTGAAGCCCGGGTACTTGGCCTGGTCGGCGCCGAAGTCGAACTTGCCCGCGTCGACGATCACGCCGGCGATGGCCGCACCGTGACCGCCCAGGTACTTCGTGGCCGAATGCACGACGATGTCGGCGCCGTGCTCGATCGGGCGGATCAGGTAGGGCGTGGCGACGGTGTTGTCGACGATCAGCGGGACGCCGGCCTCGTGCGCCACCCCGGCGACGCCCTCGATGTCGAGCACGTCCTGCTTCGGGTTGGAAATGGTCTCGGCGAAGAAGGCCTTGGTGTTCGGCCGGACGGCCGCCTTCCACGACTCGAGGTCGTCGGGGTTCTCCACGAACGAGACCTCGATGCCCAGCTTCGGCAGCGAGTAGTGGAACAGGTTGTACGTGCCGCCGTAGAGGCTGGGGCTGGAGACGATGTGGTCGCCGGCCTGGGCCAGGTTGAGGATGGCCAGGGTCTCGGCCGCCTGGCCGCTGGCCACCAGCAGCGCGCCGACGCCGCCCTCGAGGCTGGCGATGCGCTGCTCGACCACGTCGGTGGTCGGGTTGTTGAGGCGGGTGTAGATGTTGCCGAGCTCCGCCAGCCCGAACCGGGCCGCGGCCTGGTCGGTGCTCTCGAAGACGAACGAGGTGGTCTGGTAGATCGGCAGGGCGCGGGCCCCGGTGGTGCCGTCTGCCGTCTGACCGGCGTGGATCTGCCGGGTTTCGAAGGACCAGCCGTCGGACATGGGTGTCTCTCCTCCAGGTCAGGGGCACGCCAGGCGTGCCCGCGCGGGCAGGGCCCGCAGCCGACGCGTCGACGGGGAGTCGACCGCGCTTGCCGCCGCCCTGGGATGCGCCCGGGACGGCGACCAGGTCATCACCCGGGGCACCCCACCGCGGAAGGAGGGTTGCCGGCCAGCTAGCCGGGGCTTGTCGCTGGCACTCATGACCGTGGGCACAGGATAACCAACCCCGCGCCCCTGCGGAACCGTGCCTTCCATTGTGCACCAGACAGGTCGATATTTCACCCGTGTTTCTCCTGGGTGTTCGGGCCCGAGCGGGCCCTGGATGTCGCCGGGGTCACACCCGGCCGGGTGACCCACGCCGGCGGCAGCCACCCGGGGGCCGTACCGGTCAGCAGCAGCTGGCCGACGAGGCGGGCCAGCGACTGCCCGGGCCGGTCGGCCAGGGCCCGTTCGACCAGGAGCCGCGCCCGGGTCGTGTCGCCCTGGTACCAGGCGTGCAGGGCCAGGACGGCGAGCGCCCCGCCCCGCGCGCCCGGCGCCGACCGCCGGGCCACGGCGGCCAGGACGACGCGGCTGCGTTCCAGCAGCGCCGCCCGGTGCTCGGTCTCCGGGTCCAGCGCCAGCACCCGGTCGTACTCGGGCCCGCCGCCGGACGTGAGGAAGCCGTCCCAGCCGTCCTCCGAAAGGTGCAGACCGGCGCGGACGACGTCGCGGTCCCCGCCGAGCCCGGCCAGCACCACCGCGTCGCGCAGCCACGGATCGTCCAGCGTGGGCCCGAGCGCCGCGACCTCCCCGTCGCCCAGCTGGTCCGCGTCGAAGGCGGCCGCCCACCGTTCCCACCACCCGAGGCGATCGGCGACGGTCCACGGCCCCGGGTCCTCCGCAGGCGCACCCGCGAACGGCTCGGGCTGGACGTCGTCCAGCAGCCCCTCCATCGAGGAGACCAGGGCCCGGCCGGCCACCGTGAACGTGGCTGCCGCCCGGCTGGTCTCGATCTCGGCGATCGGGAAACCCGCCGCGGGACAACACGTCCGGTCCCGGCAGTCGAGCGAACGGTACGAGTCCCGCCCGACGCCGATCACGTCCATGACGGACCCGCCCAATCGACGTACCTCGTCTCGCAGCTGAGCGACCCGCACCGACGGCCGCGACCCCGGCGCCCGACCGGGCCGGGCGTCGAACAGGTCGGCCTGGAAGAGCATCACCAGCACCCGGACCGCTCCGGCGGCCCGGATCGGCTGGTACAGCTGGCGGATCAGCTCACGGCGGCCGGGCAGGTCCGGCGGGACGTCGCCGCGCAGGGTCAGCCCCAACCGCCCCTTCGGCTCGTGCACGGCCACCATCACGAGACTCTCGGCGGGCTTGTAGCCCAGCCGGTACCAGACCGCGGCCACCGCATCGGCCGGCCCGGAACCGGACAGCACCACGTCGTACTCGAAGTCCTCATCGGGCCCCGGCCCGGGTTGCATCGCACTCGACGTCATGCCGAGCAAGCCTGGCCCGGATCGACCCGCGACGCGGGCGTGCACCCGAGAACCTGTGCACAACCAGCCGTTTCAGGGCCTGTGAATTACAGGACGAGCACGGCTCAGTAGTCGCGGAAGCAGGGCCCACCGGACAGCTTGGCCAGGCCGCGTAGGTCACCCGGCGCGTAGTCGGCGGGCGTGCCGTCGGGCCGGGGGTTCATCAGCGAGTCGTCGTCGTTCTCGTGGTCGAGCCCGGCGAGGTGCCCGAACTCGTGCCGGACCACGGCCTCGACCCGCGCCGAACCGTCGTCCCAGGTGGCGATCTGGGCCAGGTTCTCGCGGTTGAGCAGCACCACGCCGGTGACGTAGCGCCGCTCACCCGGGTCGTTCCCGCCGATCGACTCCGGGCCGCCGAGGCCGGCGAACCCGGCCATCGAGGGGAACTCGGTCGGGTCGGTGAAGGCGATCAGGACGGGCGACCAGCGGTCGCCGTACCGGGCCCGGTCCATGGACGGGCGGCCGGTGCGGGGAGCCTCGTCGGTGGTGCCGTCGGAGGTGAAGCGCAGGCCCGTGACCTGCTCGAGGCGGGCGATCGCGGACCGCACGGCCGCGAGACCGCCGGGCGGGGCGCCGTCCGGGCGGATGACGTAGTGGATGGGGCGGCACGGGTCCCAGCGCACCGGGGTGCCGGACCCGTCGTCCTCGAGCTCGAGGAACCGGTACCCGCCGCTTCCCGAGGGCGCGGCCAGGGGCACGGCGAGCGGTGCGCGGGCGGCGTCGGCGGGCAGCGCCGGGCGGGCCCAGCGACCGGCCAGCGTGCCGGCCCACGGGCCGTGGCCGCGGCCTGCGGCCACCCCGCACAGCAGCCCGGCCAGGACGGCCGCGACGAGCAGGGCGACCAGCAGCACGGGACGCCGGGAGGGCGTGTTGACGGCCACGTGCCGGGGCTGCGGGAGCAGCCGGACGACGTCCCCGGAGCCGACCGACACCTGCGACTGGGCAGCGTCGACTCCAGGGCCGGGGTCCAGGCTCACAGGAGCCCCGTCGACCGCTCTCCCCCGCGGCTACAGCCGGGTTACCCCGTTCGGAGCAACGCGTCAGCCGCAGACGGTGGCGTCCCCGCCGGCCCGCTTGGCCCGGTACATCGCCTCGTCGGCGGTGCGCAGCCACTGGTCGGTGACGATCGGCCCGTTCCGGACCACCACGCCGATGCTGGCCGTGATGCCCGGGGCGCCGATGCGCTCGGCGCAGGCCCGGACCCGCTCGCGCAGCCGGTCGGCCAGCGCCACGGCCCGCTCCTGGTCGAGCACGGCGATGACAACGAACTCGTCGCCGCCCCACCGGGCCACGATGTCGTCCTGCCGGGCCGCCGTGCGCAGCTCCCCGGCCACCTCCCGCAGCACGCCGTCCCCGACCAGGTGCCCGCTGGAGTCGTTGACCTCCTTGAACCCGTCGAGGTCGATGAGCAGCAGGGCGATCGCGTCGGGCGAGGGCCGGGCCGCGGCGTCGGCCACCGCGCCGATCGCGCCGCGCCGGTTGACCAGCCCCGTGAGCGCGTCGCTGGCCGCCTCCCGGGCCAGGATCCGCCGTTCGTCGGCGTTGCGCAGCAGGGCCACCCGGGCCCGGAACAGGGCGCCGAGCAGGGTGATGTCGGTGTCGGTGCGCTGCTCGCCCAGGCCCAGGTAGTCGGCGGTGGCCGACCCGGGGCGTTCGGCGTCGGGGTTCTCCGCCCGCATCAGCTCGTAGCTGAGCATCAGCCGCTCCCCCGACAGCCCCCACGCGGCCCGCGCCGAGGCACCCACCCGCGCGGCGGCGTCCCGTCCCTCCCGCAGGGCCTCGGCGGCCCGGCCGAGCCGGCACAGGGCCCGGACGACGCCCGCCACCCAGAAGACCTGGGCGGAGGTGGCCTCGGGGCCGAGGTCGAGGACGTCGGCCAGCCCGCGTAACCGGCGCAGGCCGGACTCGGCGTCACCGGTGGCCGCCTCGGCGAAGGCGTGCAGCACCTCGGACTCGACCGTGACGACCTGGTAGCCGCCGTGCGCGGCCAGCTCGCGCGCGCGGTCGATCTCCACCAGCGCCTGGCGCAGCAGCAGCCGGTCGATCGCGTACGGCGGACGGCGGGAGACCTCCATGGCCTGGCCGGCGTGCTCGAAGGCGAGGTTACTGAGGCGCGAACTGCGTTGCGGCAGGCTGAGTTCCGGCTCGACGGAGGCCAGCCGCCGTTCCAGCCGGTCGGCCTCCTCGCCCACCCCGCAGTGCCGCAGGGCCACGGCCAGCGCGCCCAGCGCGGCCTGCACGTCCGGCTGCGAGAGGTCGGTCAGCGTCGACTCCATGGCCATCGCCCGGGCCAGCTGTCCGATGGCCTCCTCGAGGCGGCCGGCGCGGCGCAGCAGGTCGACGAGCACGGCCCGGCCGCGCAGGCCCGCGGCGTCGAGACCCGCGGTGCGGCAGTGGCCGACGAGGGCCCGGCACGCCCGGATCGCCCCCGGCAGATCGTCGAAGGCGATCAGGCACAGGGCCCGCGCGTACATGGCCTGGGCGCGGTCGCGGGGGTTCGGGTCGAGCGACAGCAGAGCCTCGACCTCGCGCAGCACGGCCGCGGCGTCGCCGTCCTGGGCGCGGACCACCCAGTCGGCCCCGAGGTTGCGCACGACGGGGGCGCCGTCGAGGCGGTCGTCGCCGACGGCGACGGGCACCGCGCCCAGCGAGCGCAGCGAGTGCTGGTCGGCGCCCAGCGAGCGCAGCGAGTGCTCGTCGGTACCCAACGAGCGCAGCGAGTGCTCATCAGGAGAGTCGCTCTCGCCCACGCTCATCACCCCCGACTGGGACGCATCGCCAAACACGCCCCGTATCGAAATGGTCCCACTCAGCCACGATCACTGCACAACCCGATCAACTGAGACAACCGTCACCGACGGCGACGATTGCCCATGATTGGCCATGATTGGTCGCCAGATCCTTACCCACTTCCGTCCCGCGTGACACAGAACTCCAGTTACCCGGGGGTATGGCGTGAGGGTGCCCCGGCCGATGACAATGCACGAGAAATCCCTGACGCCCCGTGCAGAGGTCGCCCGTGCCCAGTCGTTCCCGTCCCGCCGCCCTGGCGCCCGTCGGCGACGACGTGCTGCCGCAGCGGGAGTACCGCACGGTGCACGGCTACCGGCGGGCGTTCGTGCGCGCCGGCTCGGGCGACCCGGACGCCCCGGTCCTGCTCCTGGTGCACGGCATCGGCGACAACAGCGACACGTGGCGGGACCTCATCCCGGTGCTGGCCCGCGACCACACGGTGATCGCCCCCGACCTGTTGGGGCACGGCCACTCGGACAAGCCCCGGGCCGACTACTCGGTGGCCGCCTTCGCCAACGGCCTGCGGGACCTGATCGGCGTCCTGGGGCACGAGCGGGTGACCGTGGTCGGGCACTCGCTGGGCGGCGGGGTGGCGATGCAGTTCGCCTACCAGTACCCGTCGTTGTGCGAGCGGCTCGTCCTGGTCAGCACGGGCGGGGTCGGCCGCGAGGTGCACCCGGCGCTGCGGCTGGTCTCGATGCCGAACGCGGACGCCGGGCTGCTCCTCCTGCGGCTGCCCGGCTCGCAGCTCGTGGGCCGGCTGGGCGGTGCGCTGCTGCGCCGGCTGGGCACGGACATCGGGATCGACGCGGCCGACCTCCTGCGGGTCTTCGAGGCCATGCCCGACGCGACGTCCCGGACGGCGATCGTGCGCACCCTGCGCGCGGTGGTCGACTGGCGCGGGCAGATGGTGACGATGCTCGACCGCGCCTATCTGGCCCGCAGCATGCCGGTGCTGCTGGTCTGGGGTGACCGCGACCCGATCATCCCGGTCCGGCACGCGCACGTCGCGCACGCGGCGATGCCCGGCAGCCGGCTGGAGATCATCGAGGGCGCCGGACATTTCCCGCACCACACCGAGCCGGCCGTCTTCGCCACCCTGCTGGCCGAGTTCCTGGCCGAGACCGACCCGAGCGACCACGACATGGAGCACTGGCGCGACCTGCTGCGCCGGGGCCGCCCCGACGAGTACAGCGACGCGCGGGCCGCCCTGACGGAGGAGACCATCGACGCCGCCACCCGTAGCGCCACCTGACCTCCCGCTCCGGCTCCGTCCAGCTCTGGCCTCCCGTTCGAAAAAGTGATATCACTTTGCTAGCCGAACCACAGGAGGATCCGATGACGACCGTCGACATGCCCGCCCCGCACGTCACTGAGCGCGAGGCCCACGACCGATCCGGCTGGGGCATGCTCACCGCCGCCCTCGCCACCCTGGTGGTGGCCGCCCTCGCCACCACCGTCATCGCGGTGGCCGGCTCGAACGGCGATCTCGGCCCCTGGCTGCTGACGCTGGCGATCGTCGTGAACGTCGTCGTCTACGTGGCCGGCCTGGTCGCCTTCCTCGGTCTCACCCCGGTCGCCCCGGGCCAGGCCCGCGTCGTCCAGCTGCTCGGGAAGTACCGCGGGACCATCCGCACCGACGGCCTGCGCTGGGTCAACCCGCTCACCACGCGGGCCAAGGTCTCCACCCGGATCCGCAACCACGAGACCGGCGTCGCGAAGGTGAACGACGCGGACGGCAACCCGATCGAGATCGCCGCGGTCGTCGTCTGGCAGGTGCAGGACACCGCGCGGGCCAAGTTCGAGGTCGACGACTTCGTCGAGTTCGTGGCCATCCAGACCGAGACGGCGGTCCGGCACATCGCCAACAGCTACCCCTACGACGCCGCCGAGGGCATGACCCTGCGCGACAACGCGGAGGAGATCACCGAGACCCTCAGCGCGGAGATCTCGCAGCGGGTCGCGGCAGCCGGCGTCCGGATCGTCGAGTCCCGCCTGACCCGCCTCGCCTACGCCCCCGAGATCGCCCAGGCCATGCTCCGCCGCCAGCAGGCCGGGGCCGTGGTCGCCGCCCGCCAGCGGATCGTCGAGGGTGCGGTCGGCATGGTCGAGACGGCGCTGCAGCAGCTCGCCGAGCACGATGTCGTCGACCTCGACGAGGAGCGCAAGGCCACGATGGTCAGCAACCTCCTCGTCGTGCTCTGCGGCGACCGCGACGCCCAGCCCGTGGTCAACACGGGATCGCTCTACCAGTAACGGGTTCCGAGACCGATGCCCGAACGCAAGCAGGTACTGCTGCGGCTCGACCCCGCGGTCCACGACGCGATCGCGCGGTGGGCCGCGGCCGAGCTGCGCAGCACCAACGCCCAGATCGAGTTCATGCTGAGGCGCGCCCTGTCCGAGGCCGGCCGGATGCCGTCGAACGCGGCAGGGATGCGCGGGCGCGGCCGTCCGGCCAGAGTGGAACCCGAGGAGGCGACCGATGAACGGTGAGGCCCCCGCCCGCCTGGGCGACTGCGTCTACCTGCTGGCCTACGACCCGGTGAAGCAGCGGATGACCGGGCGCGCCCGGCGCGGCACCGTGGTCAACGCGGCGGTCCTGGTCGACCTCTGGTTGGCCGGGGTGCTGACGGACGACGGGCGCCGGGTCGCGCTCGTCCCCGCGGCCCGGGCGGCGCGGGGGTACGCCGGCCTGGAGGCCGACGTCATCCGCCAGATCCGGGAGGGCCGGCCGCACCGCTGGAAGTACTGGGTGCGCCGGGGGCACCGGACGGCGGAACGCGCCGTGCGCGACCGGCTCGCCACCCGGCGGGTGCTGCGCGTCGAGGAGCGCACGCTCCTGTGGGTGGTCCCGAGGCCGCGGATCACGGTGCGCGACACGCACACCGTGCACGAGCTGGTCGCCCGGTGCCGGGCCGCGGTGCTCGACCACCGGGTGCCGGTGGCGGACGTCGAGGCGGCCGACGCGGCCCTGGTCGCCCTGGTGGCGGCCGCGGAGTGGAACACGGTGTTCACCGGCAAGGAGCGCCGTGCCCACCGGCACCGGATCGCCGAGTTCGCGGCCCGGTCGGGGCCGGCGGCCAAGGCCCTGCGCGAGGTCGTCCGGGACGAACAGGCGTCGGCCGCCGGCTGACCTGGGTCGATTGTCGACTTTTTGGTCTGGTCTAATCACGCCGTGTCCGACGCCCTAGATCCCGACGCCCAGGCCGCGTACGTCGTCCGGCTGCTCGACGAGATCCGCAACGAGACCGAGAAGGCCGAGGTCAAGGCCAACCGCCTGCTCGGGTCCATGATCACCGGTGCCGGCCTGCTGGTCGGCCTCGCGTCGACGAACCCGCCGGCGATCGAGCACGGCAACTGGGGCGTGCGCGGCTTCTCGGCGTTGGCCGGCGTCCTCGTGGTCGCCGCGCTGGCCACCCTCGCCCGGGCCGTGGCCCCACGACTGGCCCCGTCGCACGCCGGTGCGCACGACTACTTCAACGACTTCGCGGCCTACGAGAAGCCGACCCAGCTGCTCGACGTCGTCGCCGACATGTCCGAGCAGGACGTCGCCGAGCGCGACGCCCGGCAGGTGCACGCCCTGTCCCGGTTGCTGCGCCGTCGTTACCGCCAGGTCAACTGGTCGATGCGCCTCCTGGGCCTGGCCGCCGGCTCCGCCGTGCTGGCCGGGATCTGCGCCGCCTTCTAGTCCGCCGCCGGCTGACCGCCCCACCCTCCCCTCTCGTTGATCATGCACAAACGCATGAACCCGTCGCTGATCATGCGCAAACGCATGATGCATTCGCGCATGATCACGGCTCGGATGCTGCGTTTGTGCATGATCAACGGGAGGGGTTAGGCGCCGATGCAGACGAAACCAGCCGCGGCGGCCACGGCGGCGGCCGGGTGCCCGTCGTCCTGCAGTGCGGACTGCGCTCGCGAAAGAGCCTGTGCCGCAGAGACTCCCGCGACCAGTTCGGCGTGGAAGGCCCGCATCAGCGGCGCCGTCTCGGCGTCGGGTACCGGGACCACGGAGGCCACCACCTGGCGGGCCCCCCGGGCCAGCAGCGTCGCCACCAGCCCGAGCAGTTCGTCCCCGGCGCGGACGGCGAGGCGGCCGGTGTCGCAGCCGGCCAGGACCACTAACCGCGGCATCGGCCGTAGCCGCTCCAGGTCGTAACCGGTCAACGGCCCGTCGGCCAGCACCAGCGACGAGAACAGCGGGTTGGCCCGGTGCACGACCCCGTGCGTGGCCAGGTGGGCGACGTCGGCCCCGGCCAGCGCACCCAGCGCGGCCTCGACGCCGGGCGCGGTGGCCGTCGTCCCGTGCAGGGCCGCCACGGCCGCCGCCTCGTCCCGGGCGCCGGGCAGACCCGGCCCGGAGATCACCACGACCCGCCCACCCGACGACCGCGGCGACGCGGAGACCGCCGCGTGCCAGGCGGTCGCCGACGGCGCCACGGTCACCGCGCGACCACGCATCGACGGCAGCACCGACCAGGGCAGCGACTGCAACGGACCGGTCGGGACGACGACCAGCGGCCGGTCCCCGAGCCCCAGCGGCGCGACGAGCGCGGCGTCGAGAGCGCGGGCGGTGTGCGTGAGCAGGGCACGGGCCGACTCCGGCGATCCACTCCCCCGGGCCAGGCGGGACAGCGCGAACGGCAACCGTTCGACGAGGTCACGCACCGGGGCCAGCGGGCCGAGGTCGCGCCAGCCGGGCTGCCCCGCGACCACGACGAGGGCGTACAGCCGCCCGTCGAGCTCGACGTACTCGACCAGGCTCGCGTGGCCCAGCCGATCCGTGAGGTCCTGCAGCGCGACGGGTTTCGAGACCGGGCCGAGGACGCCGGGGCGCCGGCGGGCCCGGTCCCGGATGCGGCGCTCGACGGCCACCTGGTGCCGCATGGCCGCCTCGACGTCACCGCCACCGGCTCGCGCCTGCGCCACCTCCCCGGCCGCCGCCCGCAGGTCGGCCAACTCGGCCCCGAACTCGGGGTCCTCGGGCGGCAGCAGGGCGGGCAGCAGCAGGTGGCTGGCCCGGCCGTGCTCGGCCCAGGTCAGGATCGTCTCGGCCCGGCCGCTCTCGACCGCCAGCCGGAGCCCGGTGTCGGCGAGCGCCAGCCGCTGTCGCCCGCTGTGGGCGCGCAGGTCGTCGGCGCCCAGCCCGGCCCGCCCCTCGTCGAGCAGGCGTAGCCCGGCGGTCAGGGCCGCGAAGGCGGCGGACCGGCGTCCCTGCCAGGCCCGCAGCTGCGCCTCCGCCTGCCAGCCGAGGGCCCGGGTGGCGGCCGGCCCGGCACCACGCGCGGCGGCCGCGGCGCTGAGATCCGCCTCCGGGGAACGGCCTCTGCGGGTGGCCAGCTCGGCGGCCAGCAACCGTGCGGCGGTGGCGTCGGCCCGCCACCCCGCGTCGTCCAGCTCGGCGGCGACGGCCCGCACCCGGGCCACCGAGACCGGCCCGGACGACGGATCGAGATGGTCGGCGGCCAGCGCGAGAAAGCGCGCCAGGGAAGCGGTCTCGGTGCGACCCAGGCGCCGCAGCTCGGCCAGCGCGCGCCGGGCCTGGGTGCGGGCGTCGACCGGATCGCCCTCGAACAGGGCCAGCCGGGCCAGCAGCAGCCGGACGTCGGGCACGGCCACGAACTGCCGTTCGCGGCGCAGCGCGGCCACGGCCTCCCCCGCGACCGCCCGGGCCTCGCCGAGCAGCCCGACCGACAGCAGCAACCCGGCCCGGTCCTCCAGCAGGAAACCCAGCTGGGCGCCGAGCCGGCGCATCGTGGCCTCGGCCCGGTCGAGG
The DNA here is from genome assembly GCF_044465595.1 of Spongisporangium articulatum. Classification (NCBI taxonomy): domain Bacteria; kingdom Bacillati; phylum Actinomycetota; class Actinomycetes; order Kineosporiales; family Kineosporiaceae; genus Spongisporangium; species Spongisporangium articulatum. The sequence goes on from NZ_JBITLV010000003.1 coordinate 272,926, forward strand.
TGCTCCAGCGCCAGCGGCACGTGCCCGCGCAGGCCGTGCGCCCAGCCGAGGTTCTGCTCCAGGAAGGCCGCGGGCAGCTCGAGCCCCAGGTCGCGGTTGATCTGCAGCGCCTCGGTGAAGTCGGCCAGCGCGTCGTCGAACCGCAACCGGCGCGCGCTGGCGATACCGCGGTTGGCCAGCGCCCGCTTCAGCCACATCAGGTCACCGGCCAGGCGCAGCCCGGAGACGGCCAGCTCGAGGTTCTCGACCGCCGCGTCCAACCGGACCAGCTGGACCAGCACCGCACCCTTCTGCGCGTAGGCGCGGGCCTTCTGGACTCCTTCGAGACCGCCCAGCGCGGCGTCGGTCTCGCGCAACGCGGCCGCCGCCCGGCCCCGGGTGCTGAGCACCGCGGCCAGCCGCAACCGGGCCTCGGCCTCCAGCTCGGGCGAGCCGGCGCGGCGGCCGTGCCCGGCGGCGACCCGCAGGTGCCGCACCGCCTCGTCGGTGTTCTGCAGGTGCAGCGCGGCGACGCCGAGCGCCCGGGTGGCGATCGAGGCGACGGCGTACTCACCGGCCGCCACCGCCGCCCGGGCCAGCTGCGTGGCAGGAGCCACCGCCCGGGCCGGGTCGGCCTCGGCGGTGTGCAGCACGTCGTGGGCCGCGGCCAGGTCGGCCGTGACCGAGGTGTCGATCGTTGTCGAGATCATGTCTGCCGACCAGAATGGCGCAAGTATCACCGGCACGACCAACGACTCTGTGACTGTGAGGGCGCCCCGGAAGGCGGGCGCCACGAGCCGCGGCCGGACGCCGTGGGAACGGGTGGCACGCCATGGACGACCTGCTCATCGACTCCGCGGACGAGCGGTTGGTCCTCGCCAACCTCGGCGAAGCGATCCCGCAGGCGAAGCTGCGGTACAGCGAGACGGACCCCTACCTGGGGCTCACCCGCCTGGTCCTCGACCTGAGCGAGGCACAGGAGGGGCTGCAGGCCGACGCCGAGCTGGTCGCCGAAGCCGCCGCCGCGTTCCCCGACGGCCCGGTCGACGGGGCGCAGCTGGCCGTGACCGCGCTGCGCCGCTGGGGCGCGCGCCTGACGGTCCCGGCCCCGATGGTCGGCTTCGGCGGGGCGGACGTCGACTCCGAACCGCACGTGAAGGGGCTGACCGCGGAGCCCGTCGGCGGGGAACTCGTCACCGGCCTGCCGCACGTCAAGGGGTCCACGCCCTTCCCGGAGCAGACGCCGGTCACCGGCCCGTGGCTGGCCCCGGGACAGCCCACCGGGCCGCGGATCGGCGTGGCGGACGCCCGCCCCCTCGACCACCCGGCGCTGGACGGCCGGGTGAGCGGCGACGTCCAGCTGAGTTCCGGTCCGCACGCGACCTGGTTGCCGGGGCACGCCACGTTCGTCACGGGTCTGATCCTCAAGCGCGCGCCCGATGCGCAGGTCGTGGTGCGCACCGTGCTCGAACCCCGCGCCCTGTACCACTCGGTGCCGCAGAACAGCGTCTGGGACGTCGCCCGCCGGCTCGTGCGCTTCGTCGACGACGACGTCGAGGTCGTGAACATGTCCTTCGCCACCTGGACGAGCACGCCCCCGCTGCCCCTGGCCCGAGCGGTCCAGCGGTTGCACGCGGCGGGCATCGTGCTGGTCGCGGCCGGTGGGAACGTCCGGGACGACGTCGACGAGTCGATGGCTCCCAAGAAGCCCTACCCGGCCGCCTTCGAGGACGTGACGGCCGTCGGCTCTGCCGCGATCCCCTCGAACAGCCCGGCAGATGACCAGCCGCTCGTCACGTCCGTGGACGGCGACTGGCTCGACCTGGTGGCCCCCGGCGACGACGTGACCGGCCCCTTCCTGATCGGGCCCGTGCTGCCGCAGCCGCTGTTCCGAGCGGACGACGTGCCGCTCACCGAGGAGGAGGCGAAGGCCGAGACCAGGTCGGCGCTGCTGGCCGCCGCGGTGGAGTTCGACGGGTTCGCGAAGTGGACCGGGACGTCGTTCGCCGCCGCCGCCGTGACCGGCGAGATCGCCCGCCTGATGAGCGAGACCGGCCTGTCGGCGCACGCCGCGCTGGAGGTGCTGCGGAGCACGGCCACGGGCGAGATCCGCAAGTACACGCCCGGCGTGGCGACCCCGTAGATGGAGGAGACGACGGTGAGCGGGAACGTGGCCGACCTGGTGCGGCGCGCACACGACGGCGACGAGGCGGCCTGGGGGGCGCTCGTCGACCGGTTCGCGCCGCTGCTGTGGTCGGTCTGCCGCCGCTACCGGCTCTCCGCCACCGACGCCGACGACGTCGCGCAGGCCGTCTGGCTGAAGCTGCTGGAACACCTTCCGCGACTGCGGGAACCGGCGGCCCTGCCCGGCTGGCTGGCGACCACGACGAGCCGCGAGTGCCTGCGCGTGACGCGCGTGAGCGGGAACCGGCAGGAGCAGGAACTGGTGGAGGACGTCGTCCCGGAGAACCGGGCCCCGGCCGTGGACGCCGGGCTGCTGCGGGCCGAGCGGTTCGACGCCCTGCGGGCGGCGTTCGCGGCCCTCGGCGACCGGTGCCGGGCGCTGCTGGCCCTGCTGATGCGCGACCCGGCCCCCGGCTACGAGCAGATCGGTGTCGAGCTCGGCATGCCCGTCGGCAGCATCGGGCCCACCCGGGCCCGGTGCCTCGACTCGCTGCGCCGCACGCCCGAACTGGCGGCGCTGCTGACCGTCGACGGCGGGAGGGGGTGACGTCATGAGCGAGGGGCCCGACTACTCCGACTACTCCGACTACTCCGACGATGCCGCACTGCTGGCCGAGCTGGCTGCGGCTCTGGCCGAAACCACCGACGTGCCGCCTGGTTTCGCACGCTCGGGGCGTGACCTGTTCACGTTTCGCACACTTGACGCAGAGCTGGCCGAGCTCGTGGAGGAGGCGGCCGGGGCGCTGGTCCGGTCGACCTCCGGGGCCGACGAGGGCCCCCGAACCCTGACGTTCCGCGCCCGCGACCTGCTGATCGACGTCGACCTCGACGTGCACCCGCCGGCGCTGCGCGGCCAGCTCAGCTCTGAGCGCGGCGAGCTGCCCGTCGAGGTGGTCGCCGAGGCGGTCGGGGCCGAACCGCTGCCGGTGCCCGTGGACGACGTCGGCTACTTCGCGGTCGCCCCGTTCCCGTTCGCGTCCGGTCGGTTCCGGCTGCGCTGCGGTGGCGTCGTCACACCCTGGATCGGCTGAACGTCCCGTGTATCAGGGGCCGGGGTGCTGGCCTCCTTCCCCGTGAACGGCATTCAGCGGACATCACGGGGTGGAGCAGGAGCAGGGTGATGGGCGTCGACCGGGTCTACTTCGTGAAGGGCAGCACCGTGCTGCCGTACGACCTCGACGACGACGTCGCGGTCGACGTGCGCTGGCAGCTGGACGACGTGTGGGCCGGGTTGCCGCCGGCCTTCGCGGCCGGGATGGACGCGGCGCTCGACCTGGGCACCTATTACCTGTACGTGTTCCGAGGCGGTGAGTGCGTGCGCATCCCGTGCGACACGCACCGGGCGGACGACGACGGCCCGGTCCCGATCCGCGCGGACTTCCCCGGGCTCGGGGTCGCGAGGCTGGACGCCGCGACGCCGTGGGACGACGGCAGCGCCTACCTCTTCACCGGGCGGTACTGCGTTCGCTACGACCCGGTGCTGCGCCGGGCAGGTCGCCCACAACCGGTCTCGAGCCTGTTCACGGGCGTGTCGGACACCTGGCTGGGCTCCGGGGTGGACGCCGCGGTGAACCCCGGCTACGGCTTCGCCTACCTGTTCCGGGGTACGGAGTACGTGCGGCTGGACACCCGGACCGGCACGCAGCTCGGGTCGCCCCGGCCGATCGCCGCCGACTGGCACGGACTGTCCGGACCGTTCGACGCCGCCTGGTGCAACACCCCGCTCTCGCTCAACGGTTCCGCCGGCGCGCTCAGTGCTCGCTCGATGCAGCCCACAGGTTGATGCCGGCGTCGACGGCGTCGCGGTCGATCTCGGCCAGCTCGTCGTCCGTGAACTCGGGCCCGCGCACGGCGGCCAGGCTGTCCTCCAGCTGCGCCACGCTCGAGGCGCCGATCAGCACCGAGGTGACCCGCTCGTCGCGCATCGCCCAGGACAGCGCCAGCTGCGCCAGCGTCTGACCGCGGCTGCCGGCCAGCTCGTTGAGCTTGCGGATGTGCCCGATCGCCTCGTCGGTGAGCAGCGACGGGTCGAGCGACTTGCCCTGCGCGGCCCGGGACCCCTCGGGGATGCCGCCCAGGTAGCGGTCGGTGAGCATGCCCTGGGCCAGCGGCGAGAACGCGATGCAGCCGACGCCCAACTCGTCGAGGGCGCTCAGCAGGCCCTCCTCGATCCAGCGGTTCAGCATCGAGTAGCTGGGCTGGTGGATGAGCAGCGGCGTGCCCATCTCGCTGAGGATGGCCGCCGCCTCGCGCGTGCGTTCGGGCGAGTACGAGGAGATGCCGGCGTACAGGGCGCGGCCGGAGCGCACGGCGGCGTCCAGCGCACCCATCGTCTCCTCCAGCGGTGTGTCCGGGTCGAACCGGTGGCTGTAGAAGACGTCCACGTAGTCGACGCCCATCCGCTTCAGCGACTGGTCGAGGCTGGCCAGCAGGTACTTCCGCGACCCCCACTGGCCGTACGGGCCGGGCCACATGTCGTAACCGGCCTTCGTCGAGAGGACCAGCTCGTCACGGTAGGGGCGGAAGTCCTGCGCGAAGATCGAGCCGAAGTTCTGCTCGGCGCTGCCATAGGGCGGGCCGTAGTTGTTGGCCAGGTCGAAGTGCGTGACCCCCAGGTCGAAGGCCCGGCGCAGGATCGCCCGCTGCGTCTCGATCGGCTTGTCGTCGCCGAAGTTGTGCCACAGCCCCAGGGAGATCGCGGGCAGCAGCAGGCCGCTGCGCCCCGTGCGGCGGTAGGGCATGCGCCCGTCGTAACGGTCGGCGTCGGCGACGAACGTCTGCAGCGTGTCCATGCCGCTCACCCTGCCACCCCCGGACGACTCGGACCTGTCCGGACCTGCCGAGCCCTGCGCGCCCACCCACCCCCACTAGGCTTACGCGCATGACTGTCCGCCGTGTCGCCCTCCTCACCGCGGGTGGCCTCGCTCCCTGCCTCTCCTCCGCCGTCGGCGGTCTGATCGAGCGGTACACGGAGCTCGCCCCCGAGATCGAGATCATCGGTTACCGCAACGGCTACGCCGGCCTGCTCAGCGGGGACTACTTCGAGGTCACCCCGCACATCCGGGAGCGCGCCCACGTGCTGCACCGGTTCGGCGGCAGCCCGATCGGCAACAGCCGGGTGAAGCTCACCAACGTCGCCGACTGCGTGAAGCGCGGGCTGGTGCAGGAGGGTGAGGACCCACTGGCGGTCGCCGCCAACCGGCTCTCGGCCGACGGCATCGACGTCCTGCACACCATCGGCGGCGACGACACGAACACGACGGCCGCCGACCTGGCCGCGTACCTGCACGAGAACGGCTACGAGCTGACCGTCGTCGGCCTGCCGAAGACGATCGACAACGACGTGATCCCGATCCGGCAGAGCCTCGGCGCCTGGACCGCCGCCGAGCAGGGCGCCCGGTTCGCGCAGAACATCATCGCCGAGCACTCCTCGAACATCCGGATGCTGATCATCCACGAGGTGATGGGCCGCAACTGCGGGTGGCTGACCGCCGCCACGGCCGCGAAGTACCGCGAGTGGGTCACCGCGCAGGAGTACATCGGGTTCGGCCACGAGCAGGAGCAGTGGGACGTGCACGCGGTCTACGTGCCCGAGCTGGAGTTCGACATCAAGGCCGAGGCGGAGCGGCTGAAGGCGATCATGGACGCCAACCGGTGCGTGAACGTCTTCCTCTCCGAGGGCGCGGGCGTCGAGACGATCGTGAACGAGATGATCGCCCGTGGCGAGGAGCCGGAGCGCGACGCGTTCGGCCACGTGAAGCTCGACAAGGTCAACCCCGGCCAGTGGTTCGCGTCGCAGTTCTCCGAGCTGGTCGAGGCCGAGAAGACGATGGTCTGGAAGAGCGGCTACTTCTCCCGCTCGGCGCCGGCCAACACCGACGACCTGCGGCTGATCAAGTCGTGCACCGACTACGCCGTCGACGCGGCGCTGCGCGGCGAGAGCGGCGTCGTCGGGCACGACGAGGAACGCGGCAACCTGCTGCGGGCCATCGAGTTCCCCCGGATCAAGGGCGGAAAAGCATTCGACACGGACCAGCCCTGGTTCGATGATCTGCTGGGGGCCATCGGGCAGCCCAAGGGCGCGAAGGTCACCGTCCAGCACTAGTACCGGCCTGAGGAGGCGCATGATCCGGCTCGTCCTGAACCTGGTCTGGCTGGTGGTCAGCGGGTTCTGGCTGGCCGTCGGCTACGCGCTGGCCGGGCTGCTGATGTGCGTCCTGGTCGTCACCATCCCGTTCGGCATCGCGTCGTTCCGGCTGGCCAACTTCGTGCTCTGGCCGTTCGGGCGCGAGCTGGCCGACCGGCCGGGGGCCGGGGCGCCGTCGACGATCGGCAACGTGCTCTGGTTCCTGCTGGCGGGCCTGTGGATCGCGATCGCCCACGTGCTGGCCGGCGTGGCCCTGTGTCTCACGATCATCGGCATCCCGTTCGGCTGGGCCAATCTCAAACTGGCTGCGGTGGCGCTGTTCCCGCTCGGCAAGGAGATCGTCGCCTCCGACCGGGACCGCCGGGTCACGGACTGAAGGAGCTCCACATGTCCGCGACGCTGGTCGCGAAGGATCTCGGCGCCGGTCACGGTGCGCGCGTGCTGTTCTCGAGCCTCGACCTGTCGGTGGCGCCCGGGGACGTCGTCGGGCTGGTCGGCGCGAACGGCGCCGGGAAGTCGACGCTGCTGCGCCTGCTGGGCGGTCTCGAGACACCGGAGACCGGCGTCGTCCAGCTCTCCCCCACCGACGCGGCCGTGGGCTTCCTGGCCCAGGAGCCGGACCGCCGTCCGGGCGAGACGGTCGCCGAGTTCCTCGGCCGCCGAACGGGTGTCACGGCCGCGACCGAGGCGATGGACGCCGCCGCCGAGGCCCTCGCCGCGGGCGCGCCCGGGTCGGACGACACCTACTCGGCCGCGCTCGAACGCTGGTTGGCGCTCGGCGGCGCCGACCTCGAGGAGCGGGCGGACGACGTCCGCTCCCGGCTCGACGTCCCCGCCCCCGAGGCGCTGATGACCTCCCTGTCGGGCGGCCAGGCCGCCCGGGCGGGGCTGGCCGCCCTGCTGCTGTCGCGCTACGACCTGTACCTCCTGGACGAGCCGACCAACGACCTCGACCTGGCCGGGCTGGCCCTCCTGGAGGAGTTCGTCACCGGCCTGCGGGTGGGCACGGTACTGGTCAGCCACGACCGGGAGTTCCTGGCCCGCACCGTGAACCGCGTGGTCGAGCTCGACCTCGCGCAGCAGCAGGTCGGCGTCTACGGCGGCGGCTACACGTCGTACCTGGAGGAGCGCGAGCGGGCCCGGCAGCACGCCCGCGAGGCCTACGAGGAGTACGCGGACACGAGGGCCGGCCTGGAGGAACGCGCCCGGACGCAGCGGGCCTGGATGGAGAAGGGCGTGCGCAACGCCCGTCGCAAGGCCACCGACCCCGACAAGCACGTCAAGCACTTCCGCGGCGAGACCAGCGAGAAGCAGGCGGCCAAGGCCCGCCAGACCGACCGGCGGATCGAACGGCTGGAGGAGGTCGAGGAGCCGCGCAAGGAGTGGAAGCTGCAGCTGGAGATCGCGGTGGCGCAGCGCTCCGGGGCGGTGGTCTCGACGCTGAACGGCGCCGTCGTGCGGCGCGACGGCTTCACGCTCGGGCCGGTCAACCTGCAGGTCGACTGGGCCGACCGGGTGGCCATCACCGGCGCCAACGGGGCCGGCAAGTCGACGCTGCTGGCGCTGATGCTGGGCCGGCTGGCCCCCGACGACGGTTCGGCCTCGCTCGGGCCGGGCGTGCTGGTCGGCGAGATCGACCAGGCCCGAGCGCGTTTCGACGGTGACGCGACCCTGGTCGAGGCGTTCGGCGCCGAGCTGCCGGACTGGCCGGACGCCGACGTGCGCACCCTGCTGGCCAAGTTCGGTCTCGGCGCCGAACACGTCAAACGCCCGTCGTCCGGCCTGTCCCCCGGCGAGCGCACCCGCGCCGGCCTCGCCCTGCTGCAGGCCCGCGGGGTGAACCTGCTCGTGCTCGACGAACCGACCAACCACCTCGACCTCCCGGCGATCGAACAGCTGGAGCAGGCGCTGGAGTCGTTCCCGGGCACGCTGCTGCTGGTCTCGCACGATCGCCGGATGCTGGAGGCCGTGCGCGTGACCCGCCGCCTCGAGGTGGACGACGGGCACGTTCGCGAACTCTGAGTTCCCTTACTTCGGAAGCGATTTGGCCGCAATCACTGCGGTCATGAACCGGTAGTCGTGGGTCGCCTTGTAGCGTGGGTCCTTCTTGACCAGCCGCATGAACTTCTTGTGCCCCTCGTGGTCCTGGGCGACGAGGCAGCCGGCCGACCACTCCCCGACGTGCGACGGGTCCCGGAACGCCGAGTGCTGGTTGATGCCCATCCCGCTGCCGGTCAGGGCGGTGTCACCCTTGTCCCGGTGCCCGGAGTGGTTCTTGTCCCGCACGATCGCCAGGCGGCCCCGCTGGATCAGCGCCTCGTGCGGGTTGTTGCCGCTCGCCCCCGTGTGGGTGCCGACGACCCAGCCCTTCTGCTGCCCGAGGGCGATGTGCGCGGTCCCGTCCGCGCGTTCCTTCTGCAGCCGGCCCGGTTCGGTCGTGGCCAGGATGTTGAGGACGATCTCCGGCTTCCCGCCGGGCGCGATCCGCAGGAGCATTCGCCGGTCGTTCCACTGGTCGAAGACGTTCCGGGCCGGGACACCGGCCTTGGTCGAGCCCTCCAGGTAGACGATCGTCAGGTACCCGTCGAGCCGGGCCACGAACTGCTTCTGGGCGAGCATGTACTTCACGATCCGGCTGGCCAGGTCCTTGCCCAGCGTCAGCGGGAGGAACGAGTCGGGGGTCTCCTCGAGCAGCGCGTGCGCGATCTTCGGCGTGAGCGCCCCGTCGTAGGGCAGGTGCTGGTGCCTGGCGAAGGCCATCAGCGCCCGCTGGCTGTTGGGCCCGAACTCGCCGTCGACCTTGGGGTCGAGGCAGCCGAGCGCGATGAGCCGGGCCTGGACGGCGCGGGCCAGCGTGTCCCGGGCCTTGGTGTCCAGGGCCTTCACCGAGACGTCGGCGTTCCCGGTCGCCACGGCCTCGAGAGCCTTCTTCCGGGCGGCCCGCTCCTCGGCCTTCTTCTCCTCCGCCGCCTTCTGGGCGGCGGTCTTCGTGGGTGCCATGGTCCCTCCCAGGGGTGACGCCACGGCCCGCGGCTTCGGCACGGATCGTCCGTGGCTGTTCACCTGGCCAGAGGCGGTCCCCGGGGTCCTGATACACGCGCGCCTGTCGGTGCCGCCCGACAGACTGTCGGCATGCAGTTCGCCGAGGTCGCCGCCGCGTCGCAGGTCGTGGCGGCCAGCAGCGCCCGGAACGAGAAGGTCGCCGCCCTCGCCCGCGCCCTGCGCGACGCCGCTCCCGGTGAGGTCCGGGCGGTGACGGCCTGGCTGAGCGGGGCGACGCTGCAGCGCCGCACGGGCCTCGGGTGGGCCTCCCTGCGGGACTCGCCGCCGGCCGCCGAGGTCGCCTCGCTCACCGTCACCGAGGTGGACGACGCCCTCACCGCGAGCGCCGACGCCTCCGGGGCCGGGTCGACCGGGGTCCGCCAGCAGATCGTGGCCCGCCTCCTGGGGGCCGCCACCCACCCGGAGCAGCGCTTGCTGGCCGGGCTCCTGGCCGGTGAGCTGCGGCAGGGCGCGGGCGCCGGGTTGATGCTGCCCGCGGTGGCGGCGGCCGCCGGGGTGCCGGTCGAGGCGGTCCGCCGGGCCGTCGCGGTGCACGGCGACCTGCCTGACGTGGCGCTGGCGGCGTTGACCGGCGGCCCGGCGTCGCTGGCCGGGTTCAGCCTGGCGGTGGGGCGCGGGCTGTCGCCCATGCTGGCCCAGCCCGGCTCCGACCTCGACGTCGCGCTCGGCAAGACCGGCGCGGCCGGGGTGGAGTGGAAGCTCGACGGGGTGCGGGCCCAGATCCACCGCGACGGGGACGACGTCGCCGTGTTCACCCGCACGCTCGACGACATCACGGACCGGGTGCCGGAGGTCGTCGCCCGGGTGCGGGAACTGCCCGTCAACCGGACCATCCTCGACGGCGAGCTGCTCGCCTACGGTGCGGAGGTCGACGGGCGCCGCCGCCCGGCCCCCTTCCAGATCACCAACGCCCGGGTGATGACCCGGGCGGCGGCGGCCAGCACCGACGTCCCGCTCGAGCTCACCCTGTTCGACGTGCTGCACGCCGACGGCGAGGACCTGATCGACCGGCCCGGGGCGCAGCGGCGGGCCCGACTCGAGGCCTTCGGCGGCGACCTGCTCGTCCCCCGGCACGTCGTCGAGGACCCGAGCGACGACGAACAGCGTTCCGCGGCTGCCTCGTTCGCGGCGGGGGCGCTCGCCGCCGGGCACGAGGGCGTGGTCGTGAAGGGGCTCACCGCGCCTTACACGATGGGTCGTCGGGGCGCCGGCTGGGTCAAGGTGAAGCCGCGCATCACGCTCGACCTGGTCGTGCTGGCGGTCGAGTGGGGGCACGGGCGGCGCACCGGCCTGCTGTCCAACCTGCACCTCGGGGCGCGCGACCCTGAGGGCGAGTACGGCCCGCCCGGCGGCTTCGTCATGCTGGGCAAGACGTTCAAGGGCCTGACCGACGCGATGCTGCGCTGGCAGACGGACCACCTGCAGGCGATCGCGACGGGCGGCACCGGCTGGGTCGTCGAGGTGAAACCCGAACTGGTGGTGGAGATCGCGTTCGACGGCGTGCAGTCCTCGCCGCGCTACCCGGCCGGGATGGCGCTGCGGTTCGCCCGCGTGTTGGCCCACCGGCCCGACAAGCCCGCGAGCCAGGCCGACACCGTCGCCACCGTGCGCGGGTACCACCAGCCCGGCGAGGAGGCCCCGTCCTGACCCCCGCCCGCGTCCCGCGCGCGTTCCGCCGCCCGGCCCTGATCGTCGGGGCTGTCCTGCTGCTCACCGTGACCCTCGCGATCGGCGAGCTCACCGTGAACCAGCACGCCTGGTACGCGCTCGACCAGCGCTGGTCGCAGCGGGTCTTCGACTACGCCCGCTACCGGCCGCACGTGCGGGCGATCGCGGAGGTCGTGGGCCACGTGACGGAGCCGTGGGTGTGGCGCATCGTCGTCCTCCTGGCGGCAACGCTGCTCTGGCGGCGCGGCCGGGGTTCGGCGGCGCTCTGGTGGATCGCCACGATGGCGGTCGCGGGCCTGGCCGGGATCGGTCTGAAGGTCCTGGTGGCGCGCTCCCGCCCGGACTGGCCCGGCAGCTACGTCCACATCGACGGCTACACGTTCCCGTCCGGGCACGCCGTCAACGTGGCGGCCTTCACCGCGTCGACGGCCGCCGTCCTCTGGCCGGTGATCGGGCCCCGGCTGCGGGTTCTCACCGCGACGGTCGGCACCGTGCTCGCGCTGGGCGTGGGTGCCGACCGGGTCCTGCTCGGCGTGCACCACGTCAGCGATGTCGTGGCCGGGTGGGCGCTGGGCCTGGCCGTCGTGGCGGCCTTCAGCGCCTTCGGGGTGGACGACGCGAGCTGGCCCGGACGTGCGAGTTCAGCAGTCTCGCAGCACGTCTCGACCGGCGCACGGATCGCTGTAGGCGGCGTCCTGGGCGTCGCGGCGCTGGCCGGACTCTCGGCGATCGCCCCCACCCAGAGCCCTCTCGTCCTGCCCGGTGTGAGCACCGCCACGCCGAGCCCGACGCCCGAGGAACCACACGTCCAGGGCACCTACAGCCCTCCGCCCGACCCGTTCCCCGGGGCACACGGCGGCGCGGTGCCGATCGAGCACCCGGGCCGGGCGGTAGACCGTCGCGAAGATCCTGTCCGTTTCGTACCCTTGTGCGGGCAACCGTCGGAAGGGTTCGGGGCGTCTGATTCAGCAGACGTCCCACGGGGAGGAACACGGTGAAGATCGCTGCCGCGTCGTGCGCGAAACTGTCCGAGGACGCCGAACAACTTGCGTGGGCCGAGATCCAGGCTGCGGAGCCCGACGTCCTGCTGCTCGGCGGTGACAACGTCTACCTGGCGAACGACGCGCTGGCTACGCCCGCCGCGCTCACCGCCGGGCTGCGGGCGCAGTACAAGAAGCAGTTCGCCGTGCCGACCTTCAAGGCGCTGCTCGCCGACCTGAAGCGGCGCGGCGGCGAGGTCGTGCCGATCTACGACGACCACGACTTCCTCGGCGACAACCGGTGCGGCCGCGACGACCGCAACAAGCGGGGCGGCGCCGCCTCGCTGCGCCGGGCCGCGCGGGACGAGTTCGTCCGCCAGTTCGCGAAGTTCGGCGTCAAGGCGCCGGACAGCGGCGGGGTCTACCGGGTGCTGCGCCGGGGCCTGGTCGACATCTTCGTGGTCGACGGCCGCTACCACCGGCACTCCCTGAACGCGGAGGAGGCCGCCCGTCCGGTGGCGTTCCTCAGCAGGCCGCAGTGGGACTGGCTGGAACGCGAGCTGGCCCAGCCGACCTCGGCCCGGTACACCGTGCTGCTGTCCGGGACGACCGTGCACAACTTCGCGGCCGACCCGGAGGTCGAGGACAGGAACGTCGAGAGCTGGGAGCGCTACACCGCCGCCTACGAGCGGCTGCTCGGCCTGCTGGGCGACCGGCCCGGCACGGTCGTCGTCTCGGGCGACATCCACGTGAACCGGTTGACCGGGGCCCGCGGGCTGCTCGAGGTGGTCACGTCGGGCGTGGCCCGCAAGACGGTGCACGCGCCGAAGCGACCGCTGCGCAACTGGGCGCTGCTCACCTTCGACCAGGCGGGCATGACGATCGAGCAGCACAGCTTGAGCAAGACGCTCGCGCCCAAGAACGCCACCCGTACCGTCCGTTTCGACGACTGGCAGCTGCCGCCCCTGGACGCGGTGTCCATCCGCCCGCCCGTCCACCCGCCCGCCCCGAAGCGTTAGGTGACGGCGGCCGGCCGGCCGGCGGACCTCGTCCCGCCGTCCCCGAACCGCGCACCGCGCGCCTCCGACCCGACGTAGGTCAGGAACGCGACCGCGAGCAGCACCGGTACGACGGTCACGGCGAGCGCGAAGTGATAGCCGTGGGAGTCGGCCAGCGCCTGCTGGATCGGCAGGTTCAGCGAGGCGATCAGGTTGCCCAGCTGGTACGTGACGCCGGGGTAGAAGCCGCGGATCTCGTCGGGGCTCAGCTCGGTCAGGTGCGCCGGGATGACGCCCCACGCACCCTGCACGAACAGCTGCATGAGGAACGCGCCCAGCGCGATCAGCCCGGTGACCGTGGAGAACGCGAACAGCGGGACGACGGGCAGCCCCAGCAGGGCCGCCAGCATGATCGTGCGGCGCCGGCCCAGCCGTTCGGACCAGGCACCGAGCGCGATCCCACCGATGATCGCGCCCAGGTTGTAGACGATCGCGATGGCGATGGCCTCGTGCCCGCTGTAGCCGAGCCCCTCCTTCAGGTACGTCGGGTACACGTCCTGGGTACCGTGGGACATCCAGTTGAAGGCGGTCATCAGCAGCACGAGATAGCCGAAACGGCGCAGGACGACGGGGTTCCGGAACACCCGGCCCGGTGAGGTCCGGGTCTGCCGCATCCGCTCCCTGGTCGCGATGAACGCGTCGGACTCCTTGACCCGCAACCGTACGTACAGCGAGACCAGCGCCGGCAGCAGGGAGAACGCGAACAGCCCGCGCCAGCCCCAGACCGGCTCGATCACGAGGAACGCGAGCGCCGCCAGGAGGTACCCGAACGAATAGCCCTCCTGCAGCAGGCCGCTGTAGAAGCCGCGCTTCTCGACCGGGATCTTCTCCATGGCCAGCGCCGCACCGAGGCCCCACTCGCCGCCCATCCCGATGCCGTACAACAACCGCAGCACGAGCAGCACGGTGTAGTTCGGCGCGAACGCGCAGGCGAACCCGACCACGCTGTAGAAGAGGACGTCGACCATGAGGGGCGTACGTCGTCCGGCGCTGTCGGCCCACCGGCCGAACAGGAACGCGCCCACGGGCCGCATGGCGAGCGTGACCGTCGTGATGAAGGCCATCTTCGTCAGGGAGACGTCGAACTCCTCGGCGATCTCGCTGTAGACGAGGACGACGATGAAGTAGTCGAACGCGTCCATGGTCCAGCCGAGGAACGCGGCGAGGAAACTGTTGCGTTGGTCCGGGGTCAGACCTCGGGCCTGGTCGAGAATTCCGCTCGACGTCGATGGACCGGCCATGGCGCCACCTCCGGTACGGATGGTGGCTCCGGGCAACCTTTCCCGCGAGTCGAGGTACCTACAGCGCGGACGCCGCCGCCGACAACCGGTCGAGGGAGGCGTGGATGTCCTGCGCCGCCGTCGTCGCGGTGGTCAGCTGCTGGCTCACCTCGGTGAGCGTGACGCTCTGCTCCTCGACCGCCGCGGCGATCATGTTCTGGATGCTCTGGATGGCCTCGATCGCCTCGTTGGTGGTCGAGACGCTGCGCACCACGGCCCCGGTCTCACCGATCACCCCGCCGATGACCTCGCCGACCTTGCCGGCCGAGGTGGCCGTCTCGTTCGCGAGCGTCTTCACCTCGTTGGCGACGACGGCGAAGCCGCGACCGGCCTCACCGGCGCGGGCCGCCTCGATGGTGGCGTTCAAACTGAGCAGGTTCGTCTGGTCGGCCAGCTGACCGATCAGCGAGTTCACCTGGGCGATCTCGCTCGTCGACCGCTCCAGGCGGTGCGCCTCGTCGGCGGCCTGGACGGCGGTGCCGTGCGCGGTGGCGGCGGACGTCGCGGCGTTCTGGGACTGGCTGGCGATCTCGCGGACGGCGACGGCCAACTCCTCGAGCGTCTCGCTGATCCGGCCCAGGGCGGTCGCCGCCTCCCGGGCCCCCTCGCGGACCGACTCCACCTCGCGGCCGAGGTTGCGGGCCACCTCCTCGCGTTGCGCCGCCTCCGCGGCCTTGGCCTCGGCGGCCCGGATCGCGGCGTCCTGCTCCGCGCGCAGCGCGTCGACCCGGGCGTTCTCGGCGGCGGCGTGCGCGGCGTCCGCCTGGGCCTCCGTCTGCTCGGCGAAGTGCCACATCAGCAGGATGGCGACGACCTGGAGGACGACGAGGCCTGCATGCAGGACGACCATCGCGATCACGGCCCCGTCGGACATCCCCATGTCCATGCCGCCCATCCCGGCCATGGTGCTGAACACCCGGTCGGGAGCCACGAGCCCGAGGGTCAGGTGGTGCACGACCGTGACGCCGATCGTCAGCAGCAGCGGCGTCCACATCTGGTACAGGGCGACCAGGGTGAGCATCGGGAACAGGTGCAGGTGCCAGCTCAACTCGCCGCCGGACAACTCGATCGCGACGAACGACGTCGAGATCAGGCCCAGACTCGTCAGTTCCGAGGTCGCCCGGTTACCCCGGGCCAGCACCGCGAGCGCCCCGAACGCCGCCGGGATCAGCGGCAACGTCAGCGCCTCCCAGTCCGGCATCGGCCCGAACAGGCCGACGGCGACGAGGGCGGGCACGTGCAGCCAGAGGATCCAGGTCAGGATCCGGTGCCGCTGCAGCCACGACTCCTGGGTCAGCTGGGCGCCCTGAGGCAGGCGAGAGATCAGGTCCACGACATCACTGTCGGCAGGCGATCGCCGGAACCCGATGGGCTGAGGGGCTCGAATTGTGCGCCCACGCCTCAAGCGTGTGGCGACCCGCGACCGGCGTTGCGCCGATCGGGTGAGGAGCTTCAGAGCAGGGACGCCGCCAGGGTGGCTCCGAGGTCCCGGCAGGCCGCGCGGGTCGTCGCATCGATCGGCGCGGTGACGCTCAGCGGCTCGGCCGCGAGCTTCCAGCCCAGAGCGCCGGTGATGGCGGTCAGAGCCCTCACCGCCCCGGCGGTGTCGTCGTTGCCGTGCACCCACAGGCCCAGCGGCCGGCCGTCGGTCTGCCCGAGACAGGGGTAGTAGACGGTGTCCAGGTAGTGCTTCATGGCCCCGGCCATGTACCCGATGTTGGCCGGGCAGCCGAGCAGGTACCCGTCGGCCTCCAGCGTCTCGACCGCGCTCGCGACCAGCGCCGGCCGGTCGACCACCTCCACCGCCCCCTCCAGGTCGGGGTGGTTCGCCCCGGCGAGCACCTCCTCGAGGAGCGTGCGGGTCGCCGGCGAGGCGGTGTGGTGGACGACGAGCAACCTGGGCATGCGCCCGAGGCTATTCG
This sequence comes from Spongisporangium articulatum, assembly GCF_044465595.1. Classification (NCBI taxonomy): domain Bacteria; kingdom Bacillati; phylum Actinomycetota; class Actinomycetes; order Kineosporiales; family Kineosporiaceae; genus Spongisporangium; species Spongisporangium articulatum. The sequence continues at coordinate 289,207 of NZ_JBITLV010000003.1, forward strand.
CGGCCGCGGCGGTCGTTCTCCTCGGCCAGGAAGCGCTCGAGTTCGGCGCCGAGCTCGTCGGCGGTGGGCAGCTCCTGGTTCGACTCGGCCAGCGGCAGCGACTGCCCCTGCCCAGCCATGTAGGCGTCGTACTGCTGCTCCAGGGCCTGGACGACCGCGGCCACGTCGGACTGGTCCTCGATCTGCTCGGCGATGGCCGCGCGCGTCTTCACCCCGGCCTCGATCAGCTGGCCGATCGGCAGTCGCAGACCCGTCAGCTCACCGGTGGCCTCGAGCAGCGCCACGGACGCGTCGGGGAACTCGGCCTGGGTCAGGTAGTGCGGCACGTGGACGGCGAAACCCGCCGCATCGCGCCCACTCTCGCCCAGGCGCAGCTCCAGGAGACCGGCCGCGTTGCCCGGCACCTGGACGGTACCCACCCAGTTCGGGCGGCTCTCCACGAGCCCGTCACGGGTGGCGTGCGCGGTGATCCCCGCGGGCCGGGTGTGCGGGACGGCCATCGGGATGGAGTGCAGGCCCACCGTCAGGCCCACGTCGTAGCGCTCCACGAGCTGCTGGACGGCAGCCACGAACCGCTCCCACTGCATGTCCGGCTCGGGGCCGGTCAGCATGAGGAACGGGGTGCCATCGCTGTCGGCGACCGCGCGCAGGACCAGTTCGGGGGCCTTGTAGCTCTCCCAGTGGTCCTGCACGAAGGTCATCGCGGGCCGGCGGGCCCGGTAGTCGTACATCTGGTCCACGTCGAACGTGGCCAGGATGCGCGACTCCAGGTTCTCCAGCAGGTTCTCGGACGCCAGGCGCCCCGCGGAGCCCGCGTCGACGAAACCGCCGAGCGCGTGCAACATCACGGGCCGCCCCAGCTCACCGGCGACCGGTTGGTCGTCGGACAACGTGTACAGATCTCGCGGGTCCTGCACCCCGGGCCTCCTGAATGCTCACTCGAGGCCGCGATTCCCGGCCTCGAGGTATGCAACGCTACCGGGCCGCCCGATGATCCCGACGCTCGCCGCGGCGAGGCCGGGATCACCGGGCCGACCCCCGGAAAGGCCCCCGGATCCGGGGCTCATGCCTCCGGATCCGGCGTCTCACCTGCGGCTTCCGCCTCGGGCGAACTCTGGGCCGAACCCTGGGTGGGGGCCTCGGCGAGCAGGCCGTACAGGGCCCGCCGAGCGTCGTCCAGGACGGCGAGCGCCCGCTCGACCTGCTCGGGCGACCCGTGCCGGGACACCTCCCGGGCCGCCATGCCCAACCCGCCGACGGCCTCGAACATGGCCCGGAACCGGGCCCGGCCACCGGCGTCGGCGACCTTCCAGGGCTCGTCGAACTCGGACGGGCTGGCGTTCACCAGCTCGCGGCCGGCGTCGGTGATGCTGAAGACCTTCTTGCCACCGGTCTCGTCGGCCGTGACCAGGCCCTCGTCCTGCAACTGCTGCAGCACCGGGTAGACCGAGCCGGGGCTCGGCCTCCACATGCCGCCGCTGCGCTCGGCCAGCTCCGTCATGATCGCGTAGCCGTGCCGGGGTTCCTCGGCCAGCAGCGAGAGGACGGCGGCCCGCACGTTGCCGCGCCCCCGCCGTCCACCCGGTCCGCGCCCGTGACCGCCGTGGCGGCCGCGGGGACCGAAGCCGGGTCCCTCCGGATCGAAGCCCGGGCCGAAGCCCGGGCCGAAACCCGGGCCGAAACCCGGACCGAACCGCGGACCGAACCGCGGTCCGTATCCCGGACCGCCGAAGCCGGGGCCCATGCCCCGGCCGAACTCGCCCCGGCCGAAGCCGCGGGCCCTCTTCTCATGCCTCGTGTGGCTCTTCATCGTCAAGCTCCTCTCAGCTCGATACGTTGACGATATATCGGTAACCTATCGAGAAGAAGGGTTCATTCCCGATCGTCGACACTTCTTCCGCCTACAGCCGGCGCCGGGCCACGGCGCGCAGCAGCGCCCCGTCGGCGCCCCGGCGCGACTGCGGCACCGGGGTCTCGAGGACGACGTCGGCCGCGTCGCCGTCGACCCGCAGGGTCGCGATGCAGTTGCCGAAGACCGGCCCCTCGAGGGTTTGCCAGGTCGGCGTCGGCCGGGGCACGCCGAGGGCTCCGTGCAGCAGCCCCGTCACGATCCGGCCCACGGGGCGGCTCCAGGCGGCGGTGAAACCGATCCGGACGACGCGCGGCACGAGGTTGTGCACCGGCGAGCAGGTCAGCTGATGCACCCGGGTCGGCGACCCGGCCGGCAGGCCGAGGTCCACCCGGCTCACGTAGCTGTGGTGCACGTCGCCGGACAGCACGCTGACGGTCCGCGGCGCCCCCTCCCGTGAGCCGACCGCGCGCAGCACCGCGGCCAACCGCTCGAACGACGAGCCGAACGCGGCCCAGTGCTCCAGATCCACGAGTCGGCGCAGGCGCTCCCCCACCACCCGGCGGCGGCCGCCGCGCGCCACCGACCGCTCGTTCCACGCCTCGACCGCGTGCAGGGTCGGGGTCAGCAGCCAGGGCACGGACGTGCCGATCGCCAGGTGGCGGTACCCGCCGTCGTCCAACCGCTCCTGCAGCCAGTCGAACGTGGAGTCGGCGAGCATGTCGCGGTCGTCGTCGACGAGCACCCGCCCGCACCGGGAGTCGAGCACCACCAGGCGCAGCACGCCGAGATCGCGCCAGAACGAGAACCGGTAGCCGCCGCCCTCGCGCCGGCCCACGGCGGCGTCGGCGTCGGCGGCCAGCTCGCGCAGGGCGGGCATCGCGTCCGAACCGTCGTGCGCCGCGGCCGCCACCACCCGGTGCACCGGGTCGAGGGCGAGCTCCTCCGGGGAGAGGTTGCCCAGGTGCTGGTAGACCCAGTACGACACCAGGCCGCCGAGGAGCCGTTCCCGCCACCAGGGCAGCCGGGCGATGTCGGCCCGCCAGGAGGCCGAGGTGTTCCAGTCGTCGTGCACGTCGTGGTCGTCGAAGATCATGGCCACGGGGGTCGTGGCCATCAGCCAGCGGACCGGCCCGTCGCCCCACGACTCCCGGTACAGCCAGGTGTACTCCTCGAAGTCCGCGACCTGGTGGCGCGGCAGCGAGTCCCCGCGGCGGCGCCGGATCCGTTCCCGCACGGCGTCGCCGGTCTCGTCCGCGTACACCTGGTCGCCGAGCATGAGCAACAGGTCCGGCAACTCGCCCTCACCGCGGGCCGCCCGCACGGCGAACGCGTCCAGCGCGTCGATGCCCAGGCCGCCCGTGCCGTCGCCGTCGACCGTGTCGCGCCCGGGGCTGGCCACGCGGCAGCTGCCGAACGCGATCGTGCGGCGGTCGCCGGCGTCCAGCGTGGTGATCACCGGGTCGGGCACCTGCTCGGGAGCCGCCTCCTCGGCGAAGAGCCGCGCCGTGCCCCGCTCGGGCGGCCAGACCGGTCGTCCGTCGATGTCGACGGCGTACGGGGTGCGGCTGCCGGGCGGCAGTCCGGTGAGGACGGCGAGCGCGTAGTGGTGTCCGGCCACCTCGAAGGTCGGCGCCTCCACGACGACCGCCCCGCACGTGACCCGCACGGTGCCCCGCTGGGCGACCTCCACCCACACGGTGGCGCTGGTCCGGCCGACGTGGCGCAGCAACGGCCCGATCACGAGGGAGGACGACACCCCAGAAGTACAACCTGAGGCGACCTCGACCCGCCAGCGCGGCGACACGGCCCAGCCGCCGGAGCGTCGCGGACGCTACGGTGCTGACGTGGGGAAGACGTTCTGGGCCATCATCTCGGTGGTCGTCCTCGTGGTCCTGGCGGCCGGCGGGGGCGGCGGGTACCTGCTGCTGCAGAAGCGGGACGACGACGCGGCCGCGCGCGCGGCCGCGGACTTCGCGCACGCCTGGCAGACCGGCGGCCTGTCGACCATCGGCTACGCAGGAGGCGACGCGGCGACCGTGGCCAAGGAGGTGCAGGCCGAGACCGCGGGCGTGACGTCGTCCGCCCAGGACCGGCCGAGCGCGGTGAGCGCCGGCGAGATCACCCGGCACGGGAAGACCGCCACCGCGCCGCTCGACGTGACCTGGACGCTCAACGGCGGCCGCACGTGGCGCTACACGAGCACGGTCACCCTGCAGAAGACCGGCAGCGGCTGGCTGACCGCCTGGTCCCCCGCCACCACGCACCCCGACCTCACGACGGGCGCCACGCTCAGCGCCAGCACCACGGACGCCGACCGCGGCCGGATCCTCGGGAAGGGCGGTCAGGTGCTGGTCGCCGAGCGTCCGGTGGTCGTGGTGGGCATCCAGCCCTCGCGGGCCGACGACCTGACCGCCACGGCCCAGCAGGTCGCCTCGATCGTGGACGTGAACGCGGGCGACCTGGTGAAGCGGGTGAAGGCCGCGAAGAAGGACGCCTTCGTCCAGGTGATCACCCTGCGCGAGTCCGCCTACCAGGCGGTGCGCGACGAGCTGCAGCCCATCCCGGGCACCGTCTTCCAGGAGCGCACGCTCGCCCTGGCCCCCTCGGCCGACTTCGCCCGCGCCCTGCTCGGCTCGGTCGGGCCCGCCACGGACGAGATCATCAAGGCCTCGAAGGGGCGCGTCCAGGCCGGGCAGTACACGGGCCTGTACGGGGTGCAGCGACAGTTCGACGAGCAGCTGTCGGGGACGCCGGGCCTCACCGTGACGCTGAAACCGCAGTCCGGCGCGGCGAAGACGCTGTACACGGCGAAGCCGACGGCCGGTAAGGATCTCGAGCTGACCCTCGACGCGGCCACCCAGAAGGCGGCCGAGAAGGCGCTGACCAAGGCCAAGAAGCCCGCCGCCCTGGTGGCCATGGACACGGCCACCGGCGCGGTGCTGGCCGTCGCCAACGGCGGGCCCAACGCCTCCGGGTACAACCGGGCCCTGCTCGGCCAGTACCCGCCGGGCTCCACGTTCAAGGTCGTCTCCGGGATGGCGCTGCTCGACTCGGGGGTCACGCCGGACACCCCCATCAAGTGCCCGCCGTCGGTGACCGTCAACGGCAAGAAGTTCTCCAACGCCGAGGGCGAGGTGCTGGGCACCGTCGCGTTCCGGTCCGACTTCGCGCACTCGTGCAACACCGCGTTCGTGGGCAGCGCGGGCAAGGTCAGCACCGACGAGCTGGCCAAGGCGGCCCGGGAACTCGGCTACGGCGCCAAGAACCAGATGGGCGTGCAGACCTACACCGGCTCGGTGCCGACCTCCGACCAACCGACCGAGCACGCCGCCTCGATGATCGGCCAGGGGCCCGTGCTGGCCAGCCCGGCCACCGTCGCTGGGGTCTCCGCCGCGATCGCCTCGGGCACCTGGCACGCGCCGCACCTGGTCGCCTCGACGGAGCCCTCGACCAAGGACCTACCGGCCTCCGACGTCAAGGCGATGCGCTCCATGATGCGGCAGGTGGTCACCGGCGGGACGGCGACCGTCATGCGCAACACGCCGGGCGGCGCCGTGTACGGCAAGACCGGCACCGCCGAGTTCGGCAGCGACAACCCGCCCAAGACCCACGCCTGGTTCACCGGCTGGCAGGGTCGGGTGGCTTTCGCCGTGATCGTCGAGGACGGCGGATTCGGCGCCGAGACCGCGGCCCCGATCGCCAAGGCGTTCCTGAGCGACCTGGCCGGCTGAGGTTGGCCCCCGGTTCGTCGCGGACCGTCCGGCGCGCCGGTACCGGCGCCCTCGCGGTCGTCGTCCTGCTCACCCTGATCGGGCTGGGCGGCGGGCTGGCCACCAAGGCGGCCTGCCTGAGCAGCGTGCGCACCCCCGACGGCGCGGTGTCCATCGACTGGAACGACTACCGGCAGTACCGCGACTACTGCTACTCGGACACGATCCCGCTGTACGGGCTGGAACGCCTGGCGGACGGCGGCTTTCCGTACAAGACCGCCTGGGTCGACCCGGGCGGCGGCGAGTTGCGGTACATGGAGTACCCCGTGGTCACCGGCCTCCTGCAGTACGGCGTGATGCGGGTGACGAAGGCCTGGCTGGTGGCCACCGGGCAGGCGGAGAACCCCGACCCGCCCGAGGTCGTCGTCTACTTCCTGATCATGGCGCTGGTGCTGGCCGCGGCCTGGCTGGCGGCCGTGCTCGCCACCCGGCCGCTCCTCGAGAAACCCTGGCACATAGCTCTTGTCGCGTTGTCACCCCTCGTCGTGGTGCACGCGTTCACCAACTTCGACACGCTCGCCGTGGCGTTGGCGATGGGCGGCCTGCTGGCCTGGGCCCGTGGGCGGCCCGGGTGGGCGGGACTGCTGCTCGGGCTCGGGGCGGCCGCCAAGCTGTACCCGCTGCTGCTGCTCGGGCCGTTGCTGGTGCTGTGCTGGCGTGACCACCGGATGCGCGCCTGGCGCGAGGCGGCCCTGTCGACCCTGGCGGGCTGGCTGGTCGTGAACGGGCCGATCGCCGTCCTGTACCCGCGCGGCTGGTGGGAGTTCTTCCGGCTCAACTCGACCCGGGCCGCCGACCACGACTCGGTCTACAACGCGATCTCGGTGCTCACCGGATGGCCGGGGTTCGACGGGCCGCTGGCCGCCGGCCAGAGCCCGCGGATCCTGAACGCCGTCAGCCTCGGCCTGTTCCTGCTGCTGTGCCTGGCGATCGGCGCGCTCGGATTCCTCGCGAAGCAGCGCCCACCACTGGCCGCACTGACGTTCCTGACCGTCGCCGCGTTCCTGCTGACCAACAAGGTGTGGAGCCCGCAGTACTCGCTCTGGCTGGTGCCGCTGGCCGTGCTCGCGCTGCCGAAAGTCGTTCCGCTGCTGGCCTGGATGTCGTTCGACGCCTACCTCTGGTACCCGCGGTTGCAGTACTTCCTGGGGCTGGCCGAACCCGGTCAGGGCACCACCCCCGAGCACTTCGTGACCGTGGTGCTGATCCGCGACGGGCTGGTGCTGCTGCTGTGCGCGCTGGTCGTCGCGCGGATCGTCCGGGGCCGCTACCCCGAGCGCGACCCGGCCGAGGGATGAATAATGCTCAGAATTCAACACGTCAGTGTCGGTTTCTGAGCATTATTCGCCCTCCCCTGACCGTCAGCGCGAGCCGTTGGCCACGATCGCGTCGCGCACCCACACGGCGAGCCCGGGCTCCAGCGCCTCGTAGGTCGCGGTGAACCGTGGGTCGGCGACGTACATCTCGCCGAGGCCGACCTGCGCCTCCTTCGAGAGCTCGTAGAACCACCGGGTCACGTGCTGCCGGTGGGCCTCGACGGCGTCCGTCGCCTCGGAGCCGTCGGCCGCGGCCCCCGAACGCTTCAGCTCGGCCAGCCGACGCAGGATCTCGTCACCCTCGGCCTTGATGGCCAGCCAGTCGTCCCTGGTGTAGCCGGCGGTGCGCCGCTGCGACTCACGGTACGAGTCCGTGTCGCCCCAGCGTTCCTCCGCCTCCGCCGCATGCTCCGTCGGATCATGCTCGCCGAAGACCTCGAGCATCTCGCCCGGGGTCAGCCGGATTCCCATCGCGTGCGCCTCCATCGTCTTCTCCAGCACCGCGGCGACCTGCCGCAGGTGTTCCATCCGCATCCGCACGAGGGCCAGCTGCGCGCGCAACCTCGCCACCGGGTCCTCGTCGGGGGCGTCGAGCAGCCGCGCGACGTCGTCCAGCCCGAACCCGAGCTCCCTATAGGCGAGGATCCGCTGCAGGCGCGCCACGTCGTCCGGGCCGTACTCGCGGTACTCCCCGCCCCCCCGGCGTCCCGGGCTCAGCAGCCCGATCCGGTCGTAGTGGTGCAGGGTGCGCACCGTGACCCCGGCGGCCCGGGCGACCTCCCCGACCGACCAGCTCACCTCGTTCTCGGTACTCATGGGAACGACGCTAGGACCTGACGCCGCGTCAGGGTCCAGGCACTTTTCAGCCGGACGCCCTACCGTGGCCGCCATGGCGCGCACCCGGCTCTACCGCGACGGGAAGCTGGTGGCCGAGAACTTCCCGCCCGCGGAGATCTCGGACCACCTGGAGGCGGACGACGGGAGCCTGATCTGGCTCGACCTCGACCCGGAGGACGGCGACCAGCTGGACGTCATCGTCGAGGAGTTCCAGCTGCACGAGCTGGCCGTCGAGGACGCTCTGGAGGACCACGAGCGGCCGAAGCTCGACGTCTACGCCTCGCACCTGTTCCTCACGGCGACCGGCACGCGGCTCGATCCGGCCACGGGCGAACTCGTCCTGTGCAAGGTCTCGACGTTCATCACCGACCGGGCCCTGATCACGGTGCCGACCACGGCCGACTTCCCGATCGACGAGATGCTCCGCCGCTGGGACTCCGGCGGGCTGCCGGTCACGTCGGTCGGCGCCATGGTCCACGGCCTCGTCGACATCGTGGTCGACTCGCACTTCACCACCGTCGAGGCGCTGGACGACGAGCTGGAGAAGCTCGAGGACCTGCTGTTCGCCGACCGGCCGAGCACGACGAAGGTGCAGCGGCGCTCGTTCGAGGTCCGCAAGAGCCTGGTGCACCTGCGCAAGCTGGCGATGCCGATGCGCGAGGTCGTGAACACGCTGCTGCGGCGCGACATCCGGATCGGCGAGGTGCCGCTCGTCGACCAGGCGGCCACGCCCTACTTCCACGACGTCTACGACCACGTGCTGCGGGTCACCGAGTGGACCGACTCGATGCGCGACGTCGTGGGGACCGTGCTGGAGACCAACCTGACCATCCAGGGCAACCGGATGAACTCGATCATGAAGAAGGTGACCAGCTGGGCCGCGGTGATCGCCGTGCCCACCGCGGTCACCGGCTTCTACGGGCAGAACGTGCCCTACCCCGGGTACGGGCACTGGTCGGGGTTCGTCCTGTCCACGGTGATCATCGTGGCCCTCTCGCTCGGGCTCGTGGCGCTGTTCAAGAAGAACGATTGGCTGTGAGAATGCTCGCTGCCGAACGACTCTCGCTCATCGACCGCGGTGGGGTCATGCCCGACGCGGTCGAGCTGTTCGGGCACGACGTGCGCACGGCCACGCTCATCCTGTGGGCCACGCTGGCCGGGGCGGTGGTGCTGACCGGCCAGCCGACCACATGGCACGTGCTGCGCCACGTCGTGACGATCGTGCACGAGGCCGGGCACGCGCTGGTGGCGGTCATGGTCGGGCGGCGGCTGACGGGCATCCGGCTGCACTCCGACACGTCCGGCGTGACCGTCTCGTCGGGTCGGCCGACCGGGCCGGGCATGGTGCTGACGGCGGCGGCGGGCTACCCGGCGCCGGGCGTGCTCGGGCTGGGGCTGGCGGTGCTGATCGCGGCCGACCTGACCACGGCCATGCTGTGGGCCTGCATCGTGCTGCTGGTGCTGATGCTGGTGAACATCCGCAACGCCTTCGGCGCCCTGTCCGTGTTGGCGACCGCCGCGGCGACCGGGGCGGTGATCTGGTGGGCCACCCCGTGGGTCAGCGCGGTCTACGGCGCCTCGATCTGCTGGCTGCTGCTGGTCGGCGGCGTGCGGGCCACGGTCGAGCTGCAGCGCACCCGACGCCGGTCGCGCTCCCGGTCGTCCGACGCCGACCAGCTGGCCCGGCTGACCGGCGTCGGCGGCCTGTTCTGGGTGCTCGTCTTCTGGGTCGTCGGGGTCGGCTGCCTGGTCAGCGCGGGGTGGTTGCTGCTGCGCTGACCAGGCTGACCAGGCTGACGAGGCGCCGAGTCAGGCGGTGACGATGTTGGCGCCGTCGACCTTGACGTCGAAGGTGGTGAGGCCCTTCGTGGCCGGGCCCTGGGTGACGTCGCCGGTGTCCAGGGCGAACGTGGAACCGTGCAGCGGGCACACCAGTTTCGTGCCCTGCTGGGCCACGTGACCGCCCTGGTGCGGGCAGACCGGTGAATAGGCGACAGCCGTGCTGTCACCCGTGCGCGTGACCAGCACCTCCTCGCCGCCGATCGTGGCCGGCACGGCCTTCTCGAGCGGCGCGTCCGCCACCGCGATGACGGTCGACCCCGCCGCGGCCGACGACCCACCGTCGGCAGACGCCCCGGTGCCGGTGTCCGAGCCACCGGCGCTGCCCGAGTCGCTGCTGCAGGCCGCGAGGCCACCCCCGACGAGGCAGGCGGCACCGGCCGTGACGATCATCGTCCGGCGGGCGGGGCCGGTCGGCAGGGCGGTCGTGTCGGTCATCGGGGAAACCTCCGGAGCGGGGCGGGGTATTTGAATCGTCACGCTATCGAGCGAGTCTGTGGATGCACTCCCAGACACGGACGGACCATAAACTGCTCACAGATGGAAACGACAGCCTGGGCCGCTCGGTTCACCGAGCTCGAGAGAAGTCTCGCGACGGACCCGATCTCGGGCCGCGACGGTGACGCGGCCGCCCACCGCCTGGCCCGGTACGAGCGGCTCGACGGCTCCGTCACCTACCCGGACCTCCCTGTGGCCCAACGCCGTGACGACCTGCTCGCGGCGATCCGCGACCACCAGGTGGTGGTGGTCGCCGGTGAGACCGGGTCGGGCAAGACCACCCAGCTGCCCAAGATCTGCCTGGAGCTGGGCCGGGGGGTCCGTGGGCTGATCGGGCACACCCAGCCCCGGCGGATCGCGGCCCGCTCGGTCGCCGAACGCCTCGCCGAGGAGCTGGGCACCGACCTGGGCGACGTCGTCGGGTACACGGTCCGGTTCACCGACCAGGTCAGCACCTCGACGCTGGTCCGGTTGATGACCGACGGCATCCTGCTCGCCGAGATCCAGCGCGACCCGCTGCTGAACCGCTACGACACGCTGATCATCGACGAGGCGCACGAGCGCAGCCTCACGATCGACTTCCTGCTCGGCTACCTCAAACGGCTGTTGCCCCGCCGCCCTGACCTGAAGGTCGTCATCACGTCCGCCACGATCGACCCCGAGGCGTTCGCGCGGCACTTCGGCACGCCCGACGAGCCGGCCCCGATCATCGAGGTCTCCGGGCGGACCTACCCCGTCGAGGTCCGGTACCGGCCGCTGGAGGCCGAGGTACCGGACGACGACGAGCTGGGCGAGAAGGCCCGCCCCGAACCGCGCGACCAGACCCAGGGCATCCTGGACGCCGTCCAGGAGCTGGCCACCGAGCCGGAGCGCGGCGGCCCCGGCGACATCCTGGTCTTCCTCTCCGGCGAACGCGAGATCCGCGACACCGCAGACGCTCTCGGGGATGCCACCCGGCGCGGGGGGCTGCCTGCGAACACCGAGATCGTGCCCCTGTACGGGCGGTTGAGCGCGGCCGAGCAGCACAGGGTGTTCGCCGCGCACCCGGCCGGCGTGCGCCGGGTCGTACTGGCCACGAACGTCGCCGAGACCTCGTTGACGGTGCCGGGCATCCGGTACGTCGTCGACACCGGCACCGCCCGGATCTCCCGCTACAGCCAGCGCACCAAGGTGCAGCGGCTGCCGATCGAGCCGATCTCACAGGCCTCGGCCAACCAGCGGGCCGGCCGGTGCGGGCGGCTCGCGGACGGGGTCTGCATCCGGCTGTACAGCCAGGAGGACTACGAGAGCCGGCCCGAGTTCACCGAACCCGAGATCCTGCGCACCGGGCTGGCCGCCGTCATCCTGCAGATGACGTCGCTCGGCCTCGGCGAGGTCGCGGACTTCCCGTTCCTCGACCCGCCCGACGCGCGGCAGGTGAAGGACGGCGTGGCGCTGCTGCACGAACTGGCCGCGATCGACCCGTCCCAGTCGGACCCGAACCGGCGGCTGACCGGCATCGGCCGCACGCTGGCCCGGCTGCCGGTCGACCCGCGGCTGGCCCGGATGCTGGTCGAGGCCCACCACGGCGGGGTGCTGCGCGAGGTGCTGCCCATCGTGGCCGGGCTGGCGATCATGGACCCGCGCGAGCGGCCCACGGACGCGCAGGCCCAGGCCGACCAGGCGCACGCCCGGTTCAAGGACCCGACGTCGGACTTCCTGGCCTACCTGAATCTGTGGCGCTACCTGCAGGAACAGCAGCGCGAGCTGTCGTCGTCGGCGTTCCGCCGGCTGTGCCGGGCCGAGTACCTGCACTACCTGCGGGTGCGCGAGTGGCAGGACCTGCACCAGCAACTCGTGACGGTGCTGAAGCGCGCCCGGATGGCCCCGCCCCGCGGTGAGGTCGCCGAGACCGTGGACGCGGACGCCGTCCACCTGGCCCTGCTGGCCGGCCTGCTGTCGCAGGTCGGCGTGCTGGACGAGCGCAGCGCCAGTGCCGCCGCGCAGGCGGCGCGCCAGAAGGGCCGGCGTCCACCGATGAAGGAGTACCTCGGCGCGCGCGGCGCGAAGTTCGTGATCGCGCCCGGGTCTTCACTGTTCCGCACCGGGCCCGACTGGGTCATGGTCGCCGAGCTCGTGGAGACCAGCCGGCTGTTCGGCCGGACGGCGGCGAAGATCGACCCGCTGTGGATCGAGCGGCTGGCCGGACATCTGGTGCGGCGCAGCTACTCCGAGCCGCGCTGGGAACGCAGGCGCGGCTCGGCCGTGGCGACGGAGAAGGTGACGCTGTACGGCGTCCCGGTGGTCCCGGCTCGGACGGTCGGCTACGCGCGGGTCGACCCCGAGGTGTCGCGTGAGCTGTTCATCCGGCACGCGCTGGTCGAGGGCGACTGGCGCACCAATCACCGGTTCTTCCACGAGAACCGGCGCCTGCTGGAGGATGTCGGCGAGCTGGAGGACCGGGCCCGGCGCCGCGACATGGTGGTCGACGACGACGCGTTGTTCGACTTCTACGACCAGCGGCTGCCCGCCGACGTGGTCTCGGCGGTGCACTTCGACAGCTGGTGGAAGGGTGCCCGCCGCGAACGCCCCGACCTGCTCAGCTTCTGGACGTCGATGCTGCTCACCCCCGCGGCGCGGGGGGTCGACGAGGCCGAGCACCCGACGTCCTGGAAGGTGCCGACGCCCGCCGGCGAGCTGGACCTGCCGCTCACCTACCAGTTCGAGCCGGGCACGGCGGCCGACGGGGTGACGGTGCACGTGCCGCTGGCGGTGCTGAACCAGGTGCCGTCGGAGCCCTTCGGGTGGCAGATCCCGGGCCTGCGGGTGGAACTCGTGACCGAGCTGATCCGCTCGCTGCCCAAGGCGGTGCGCAAGGAGTTCGCCCCGGCCCCGGACAATGCGCGCACCGTACTGCAGCGGCTCGACGCCACCGAGGCCACGCCGCCCGGCGCCCTACTGCCGACCTTGGCCGCCGAGCTGGCGGCCATGCGCGGCGTGGACGTACCGGTGGACGCCTTCGACCTGACGAAGGTGCCCACCCATCTGCGGATCACGTTCCGCATCGAGGACGAGGACCGGCGTCCGGTCGGCGAGGGCAAGGACCTCGACGCCCTGCGCGAGCGGCTGGCCGCGAAGCTGCGAGCGGCCATCTCGGGGGCGGTCACCGCCCGGCCCGGCCCCGGGAAGCCCACCACCTCGGCGGGGCACGCGCTGAACCGGGACGGCCTGACCGCCTGGCCGGACGACCTGCCCGAGCTCCCGCAGACGGTCGAGGGCCCACCCACGCCCGGCAGCGGCGGCATCCCGGTGACCGGATTCCCCGCCCTGGTCGACCGCGGAAAGTCGGTCAGCATCAGGGTTTTCGAGTCGCGGGCCGAGCAGCAGCGGATGATGGGCCCGGGCACCCGGCGGCTGATCGCCGTCCAGGTGCCCTCCCCCGCCAAGAACGTCCTGCCGGGGCTGAGCCAGGCGCAGAAGCTGGCCCTGGCCTCGGCTCCGCACCGGGACGCGAGCGCCCTGTTCGACGACTGTCTGCAGGCCGCGATCGACAACCTCGTGCTCGAGCACGGCGGCCCCGAGTGGACGGCGAGCGGCTTCGCCGACCTGCTCGGCGCCGTCCGCTCGGCCCTGCTGGTCGAGACCACGCGGGTCATGGTGCAGACCGCCACGGTGCTCGACCTGGCCCGGCAGGCGGGCACTCTCGTGCGCGGGACGTCGTCCCCCGCCCTGCTCGCGAGCCTGGCCGACGCCCGGGCCCAGTTGGAGGGTCTCGTGCACCCCGGCTTCGTGACCGAGGCGGGCGTGCGCAAACTGCCCGACCTGGAGCGGTACCTGCAGGCGCTGCTGCACCGGTTGGAGAGGCTGCCCGAACGGGCGCAGCGCGACCAGGCCCTGCTCTACCAGGTGCGTTCGGCGCAGGAGGAGTACGACACCGTGGTGGCCGCGCTGCCCCGGGAGCGGCGCGGCGACCCCGACGTGACGTCGATCCGGTGGACCATCGAGGAACTGCGGGTCAGCCTGTTCGGCGGCGGCATCCGCACCGCCTACCCCGTCTCACCGCAGCGCATCACCAAGGCCCTGGCGGCGCTCTCCTAGGAGTGGGTCTTCATCCACTGCAGCGTGAAGTCGCGCTGCGCGATGGTGTTCTTCTCCAGGTCGGCGGCGCTGATCTCCTCGAGCTTCTTGCCCAGGATGGCGATCTGCGCGGCGATGTCGAAGTGCACCTTGTTCAGCGTGCTGTTGCCGCGCGGCTCCAGCGAGATGACGCCCTCGATGCTCATCGGTACCCGGTTCAGCTTGATCGAGACCGTGTACTCCATGCTGCCGTCGGCCGCGGGCGGGCCCCACTGCCGGCGCTCGGTCATCGTCTCGTTCGGCGGCACGAACTTCAGCGCCCACTTGGGCAGCTCGACGGAGATCTCGTAGCGCAGCGCGACGTTGCCGCCCTCGGGGCCGTGCTCGAGCTCCATGATGTTCAGGCCGCGCAGCCCGGTGGCCTTGGCCAGCTCCTCGATGAACTCCCGCTTGACGGCCTGTTCGTAGAGGGCGGCCGGGGGGTAGGGCAGTTCCCATTCGAAGTCGAGCGAGGTGGGCATGAAGAGGCTCCGCAGCGTCGGGGTGGAGTCAGGGGATGCCGACTGTACCGATCTCAGGCCGTTTCGGGCAGGTCCGTCACGTCGAAGCCCTGGTCGGCGCAGTCGCCGTCCACCCGGGTCATGATGGCGGTGGCGATGGCCTCCAGCTGCCCGACCTGTTCGGCGGTCAGGCCCGCGAAGACGAGGGCCCGGACCTGCTCGACGTGGCCGGGAGCGGTGGCCACGACCTTGTCCCAGCCCGCGTCGGTGAGGCGGGCGACCTGGCCGCGCCCGTCGTCCGCCGAGCGCGTGCGGGTGACCCAGCCCCGCTCCTCGAGCCGCCGCACGGTGTGGCTGAGCCGGGACGGCGAGGAGCTGGACGCGCTGGCCAGCTGACTCATGCGCAGGGCCCGGTCCGGCGCCTCGGAGAGCATGGCCAGGACGAAGTAGGCGAAATGGGTGAGCTCCTCGTCGCGCTGCAGCTGGCCGTCGAGGGCGGCCGGCAGGCGTTGGAGCATGCTGGCGAGCTGGCGCCAGGCGCGCTGCTCGTCGTCGGTGAGCCATCGTGGCTCGACGTTCTCGGTGCTCACGGCAACCATCCTACTCCTGTTATTGAAACTTCAATAAGTCAAGTGTCCGGAGGCGGCGGGGCGGTGCGTGCATCTGTCGGTGCCTGGGGGCATTCTGGACCGGTGCCCGACTCCCCCACACCTCTGCTGCTCGCGGTGGATGGGAACAGTTTGCTCCATCGCGCCTATCACGCCATGCACTCCGCCGAGCCCGAGCCGGGCGGGCTGCACGGGCAGCGCGATGCGACGGGCCGCCCGGTCTGGGCGCTGCGCGGGCTGGTCGGGTTCCTCGCGCGGGCCGCGGCGCGGCTGACGCCGGACGCCGTGGTGATCGGCTTCGACTGTCCGGAGACGTCGCGGCGGCGCGAGTCGTACCCGGCGTACAAGGCCCACCGCCCCGACAAGCCCGAACCCCTCGTCGAACAGCTCGCCGACGCCCCGGAGGTGTTGCGGGCCGCGGGGTTCAGCGTCGTGTGCCCGACGGGCTGGGAGGCGGACGACGTGCTGGCCTCGGCGGCCGCGTCCGCGGCGGCCGAGGGCTGGCGGACGACGGTCGTCACCTCCGACCGAGACTCGTTCGCCCTGATCGACGAGTCGACCTCCGTACTGCGGGTGCTCAACGGCGGCATCGACGGCTCCCCCGTACTGACCCCGAAGACGCTGCCCGTGGTGTGCGGCGTCGCGGCCGGTCAGTACCGCGACCTGGCCGCCCTGCGCGGCGACAGCTCCGACAACCTGCAGGGCGCGATGGGCATCGGGCAGAAGACGGCGACCAAGCTCCTCGAGGTGTTCCCGTCGGTCGACGCCGCCTACGAGGCGATCGACACCGGGCGCGAGGCCGAGGTGGTCGCCGCCATCGGGGTGGCCGCCACGCGCCGCCTGGCCGACCCGTTGTCCCGCGAGAACGTGGCCCGCAACCAGAAGCTGATGGAGATGCGGCGCGACGTGCCCGTCCCGCCGCTCGCCGCGATGGCCGTGCCGATGGACAAGAAGACCCTGCAGACGGCCCTGGCCACCCGCGAGATCTACCTCGGGCCGTCGCTGTGGGCGCTGGTCGGCGGCACACCTCCCGCCGGCGACCACTACGGCGCCGGGCTCTACCCGCCCGCCGAACCGGGGCCGCTCGGCGCGGAGCCGGCGGTGATCGACGTACGCGGGCCTTCGGTGGCCGCGCCGCGCCGGCCGCGGCACTCCGCCGAACCCGTCACCGGGCAGCTGTCCCTGTTCTGATCAGCTCCGGCGACGCTGCCACCAGCGCCCCTCAGGGGGCGGCGGCGGGTCTGGTCGGCGGGCCCCGGCGGGCCGGGCGTAGAGCGCCCGAACAGGACTGATCAGGCCCGGTTTTCGACACAGCCGTGTCGAAAACCGGGCCCGATCGGTGCTACTGCGGCAGGGGCAGGCCGTCGGCCATCAGGCGCAGTTCCAGGTCCCGCGCGTCGCTCACCGCGGAGACGTACGAGTAGTTCTTGCGGGTGTTCTTGGTGACGAGGAGCAGGTCGTCCATGTGCGGCTCCAGGGCCGAGACCTTGTCCGGCGGGGCGCCGACGATCAGTTGGAAGCCGAGCCCCTTCCACGCCTCGACGGCCCGCCCGGCGAACTCCGAGTCCGACTTGATGAACCCCTCGTCGATGACCACGGTCGCGAACCGTGGCCGGGCCCGCAGCTCGTCACCCAGTCGGAACCGCAGCGCGGCCCCGACGATGAAGGCGATCAGCTCCTGGCTCTCGCCGCCGCTCTTGTCGCCGAGCGACGAGTGGGTGCTCAGCACCTCGCCGTCCGGGCCCACCCGCTCGGCGGTCACGAACACGTGCCGCCGGACGTCGAGCAGCCCGTCCCGGTCGGAGCGCTCGGGGTGCGAGCGCGGGTCCTGCCGGCGGCGGATCCGGACCATGAAGTCCTGCAGCGCAGCGAACCGCTTCTCCAGCTGCTCGTCGGCCAGGTCGCGGGTGGCGCCGGAAGCGAGTTCCCGCAGCGAGCGCCGGAAGTCGGTCACCGCTTCGGGCGTGGTGCGGCGCAACCTGATCCGCAGCCGGTCGGCGGTCGCGCCGAACGGCAGGTTCCGCAGGATGTCGTTGATCGGTTCCAGGCGCTCCTCGATCTCCTGGACGCACGACTCCATCGCCCCCGCCAGCGGCACCAGGTCCTCACCGGACCACTGCATGAGCTTCTGCCGCCAGGCGTCCTTCTGCCGGTTCAGGCCGGTCGCCACGATCTGCTCGAGGATGAAGGCGTAGTCGGGGTAGGAGGCGACCGCGGTACCGAGGTTCGGGTCCTCGAAACGCCGCTTGTAGGCGGCGAAGATGCCCACCAGGTCGGCCTCGGCGGCGGCCACGTCGTCGCGGGCCGCGCGCAGCTTGTCGGCCAGCCGGGCGTTCAGCCGGGCCAGGTTCTGGGGGAACGCGGCGAGGTCGTCCGGGTCGCCCGGCCCGACGGCCTCGGCGAAGAACTCGTCGAGCGCCGCCCGCTGCCCGTCGTCGAGGGCCGCGGCCTGCGAGGCCTCCAAGCGTTCGATCGCCGCGCTGACGACGTCCTGCTGCTCCACGAGTTCGGCCCACCGCCGCTCGAGGTCGTCGCCGCGGCGCTTGAGTGCGAACCGCTGCTCGCGCGCGGCCTCCAGCTCCTGGCCGAGCCGGTCGATGCGCTGCTGCAGCGCCTGGAGCACGTCGCTGGCGCTCAGGATGTCGGCCCGCTGGCGCTCCAGGTCGGCGACGTGCCGCTCGGCGGCCGCCACGTCGATCTCCGCCCAGCTGACCGCCGCCACGGCCTCCCCGGCCCGGCGCCGCGAGTCGACGCCCGCCGCCTCGTCGTCGATGGTGCGGCGCTGCCGGTCGATGTCGGCCAGCTGCCGCTCGATGCCCTCGAGCTCCGCCTCGATCTCCGCGAGCGCCGCCTCGTTCGAGAAGCCGATCACGTCCGAGCCGCCGGAGCGGCCGTGCGTCCCCCGGCTGCCCCGCCGGGTCTGCCCGGCGGCCGTCACCCGGTACCCCTCGCCGTCCAGGTCGGCCGCGGTCTCCACGCACCGCGCGTTGCGCGACGCCTCGGCCAGGTGCCGCCGGACCCAGCCGGAGAACGGCGAGTCCTTGAAATCGAGCTTCCCGGCGACGGTTCCGGCGTCGGCGGGCCCGGTCTCCGACAGCCCGACCGGCACCCCCTCGAAGGAGAGCCGGCCGCCCAGGCGGACCCCGTCGATGGCCCGGCTGAAGGCCGCGAGCCGGTCCTTCGGCACCAGCAGCGTGCAGGCGCTGGCCCCGAGAACGGTCTCGATCGCCGTCCGCCAGCGCTGTTCACCCGCGCGGACGTCGATCAGCTCGGCCAGGAACGGCAGCTCGTCGACGGACATCCCGGCGGCCTCGGCGACCTGGTGGCGCATCTGGTGCAGGGGACCGCGGATGCGACTGGCCCGGCCGTCGAGCGAGTCGCGGTCGCGCTGCAGCTCGCCGCGCCGGGACAGCAGCGGGTGTTCCTCGCGGACGAGGGCCTCGCGCCGGTCGCGCAGGTCACGGGCCTGCTCGTCGGCGGAGGCCAGGAACGTGACCGCCTCGGACTTCGCGGCCGCGAACGCCGCCTCGTCGTCCAGGGGCAGGGGCAGGGCCCGGGTCGCCTCGGCCAGCAGCGCGCGCCGCGCCCGGCGGGTCTCCCGCTCCACCCCGGCCGCCGCGATCTGCTCACCGAGCCCGACCAGTTCCGCGCCGCCCGACTCCTGGTGCTCGCGCCGAGCCCGGGCGAGTGCGACGTCCAGCTCCTGCTCGGCGGTCAGGGCCGTCGTCAGCTCCCCGGCGACCGTCCGCCGCTCGGCCTGGGTCCGGGCGACCGCGGTCTCCAGCAGGCCGCGTTCGCGGTAACGGCTCCACAGCGTGACCGGGCTCTCCTCCGGGCGCGCGAGCCCGAAGGTGTCGATCTGCTCGATCAGGTCCCGGGCCGCGGTGAGGGTTTCGTACTTGGCGGTGATCGGGTGGAGGACGTCGGCCTTCTCCTGCTCGACGAGCATCGCCCGGTAGGCCGTGTCCAGGTCGTCGAAGTGCTCGATGGCCCGGTCGGCCGCCTCGTAGGTGCCGGGCCGTTCCAGCACCATCTCCTTGTACAGGTCGTCGACCGTGCGGATCTGCTGACCGGCCTGGATGCGGGCCAGCAGCCGCAGCGCCTTGCTGCCGTCGCCGTTGGCGCCGATGCCGAGCCGGGTGTGCAGCCGGGTGGCGAACGACCCGTAGTTGTCGTGCGTGACGAGGCCGTCGAACGCCGCCTTCAGCGCCTTGGGCTGGAACTGCACGTCGCGCAGCGGGGCCAGCTCGGCCAGGTCGAGCGGCCCCTCGACGGTGACGAACCGGGAGACCACGTCGCCGTAGACCGTGGCCCGGGCCGGGACGTAGTAGATCCGCAGCGCGGTGAACCGGATCCCGTGGTCGTCGACGAAGGTCATCGCGATGGCGCCCCACGTGGCCTCGCCGTCACCGCGCAGCAGCTTCGGCCGCTCGCGCCCGTTCGCGTCGGGCACGACGTCCGTCTGACCGCGCAGGTAGGACAACAGGTTTCGCTGGCCGGCGCTGCGGGCCCGGCCCGACACCGCGTCGTTGGACGCGCCGTTGAACGCGACGTCGGAGGGCATCATGAGCGCGATGTAGGCGTCGAGCAGCGTGCTCTTCCCACTGCCGGAGGCCCCCGACACGAGGGTCGAGCCCGGGTTGAACGGCACCTTGACGGCGCCCTCGAACCCGCCCCAGTTGACCACCTGGAGCAGTTCGGCCTTCCACTGCGTGGTGCCCTCGGTAGCGCCCTCCAGGTAGAACAGCGGGCCCTCACCGGTCCCCCCGGCCCGGGTCGAGCGGACGGCGGACTCGGGCAGCAGGGTCAGCTCCGCGGCCTCGTCGACCTGGCTCATGCGTCCTCCCCGTCCTCGAGCTCCGGAAGCTCTTCGTCGGTGGGGGCTTCCACCCCCGACTTCAACCACGCCAGCAGTTCCTGCAGGCGTTCGAGGGGCAGGACGACGTCGATCGCCGGGCTGATCTCGAACCGCTCGGCGTCGCGCTGGCCGACCAGCAGCCCCGCCTTGTTCAGCGCCTCCACGGCCCGCGCCGCCCGCTTGGCGTCACCGGCGCGGTCGGTCGCGTGCGCGGGCCGCATCGCCTCGACGTGCTCGAGCATCTCGTCACGGGCCACGTAGACGCGGGACACCCCGGTGGCCTCCTCGGCCCGGCTGCGGGAGCGCAGGTAGACCATGAGGATCGTCTCCTCGCGCGACCAGGCGGTGTCGAACAGTAGCGTCGGGAACCGGCCGCCGCCCTCGGCCACGGCCTGCCGTTTGAAGGCGACCTCGCGGTCGGTGTCCAGGTGCAGGTCGAGGAACACGTCGTTCAACCGGGACCGGATCAGCCCCGGGTTGCCCAGCAGCGTGCGCCACTCGGCCTGGTGCGTGCGGGCGGTGATGAACCGGTGCTTCAGCAACGCGACCAGGGTGCGCCGCTGGGCCAGCTCGAGACGCCCCTCGTCGCCCTCGAAAAGGGCCACGCTGGAGCTGCTCTCGCGTTCGTCGGCGTCGAGTTCGGCGAGCTCGCCCTCGAGCTCCGCGACATCGTCGGTGATGCTCATGCCTTCTGATCCTTCCGGGCGGGCAGGGGGACGACGGGCACGAGGAACTCGCGCCGGGTGCCGTCGGGGCGCACGGTCACGTAGCTCTCCCGCCCCTCCCCCGGCGGCGGCAGGCCCGGGGTGTTGGCGGCCACGTGCAGCAGGCCGAGGATCTCGACCGGACGGCGCAACGAGTCGTCGAGGCCGGCGAACAGTTCGCCCAGCGAGGCGGCCGGCGTGCCCGACTCCAGGGCCTCGCGGACGGCGTGGCGCAGCCGGCCCAGGTTCGGACCGCCCAGTTCCCGCAGTTCGCGCAGCGAGACCTCCTCGGGGCGTTCGGCACTGACGTCACGCAACCCGGGGGCGGGCCTCTCCTCCGCCGGGTTGTGGAACCGTTCGCGGAGGTGGTCCAGCTCGATCTGCCCCGGGATCAGGGCGAGTTCGACGTGCGCGCGCGGACCGGAGCGGCCGAGCCAGTCCTGCAGCTCGGCGTCCAGCTGGCGCAGGGTCGCGTCGAGCTCACGGTCGCGGGCCACGTTGTGGGTGGTGATGTACTCGCGCAGCGCCCGGGTGACCCGCGTGCGCTGGTTGAGCACGCTCTCCATCCCGCGGCGGATCAGGCTGACCGTGCCCCGCAGCTCGCGGCGGTCGTCGCTGCCGAGGATCTCCTGCGCCTTCGGGTGCGTGAGCAGGGCTTGCAGGTCCTCCGTCATCTGGACCAGCAGCTCGTCGTCCCGCAGCAGCGTGAACGCCCCCTCGAAGGCCCGGCCCTCGGCGGTCGCCTTGGTCAGGTTCTCGACCCGGCGCAGGTAGTCGTCGACCACCGCGCCGGCGGGGCGTTCCTCCTGCCGGAAGGAGGCCAGGATCTGACCGCGCAACGACGTGAAAGCCTCCTCCACCCGGGCGAAGTCGCCCGGTAGGCCGGCGACGAGGGCCAACAGCTCGCCGTACCCCTCGAGCATGTAGTCGTCGGAGACCTCGGCGACCTCCTCGCCGGCCAGCAGCCGGTCCTTGTCGGCCTGGAGCCGGGCGATCTCCTTGTCCAGGATCTCCAGCCGGGCCCAGCGGTCCGGGTTGACCTCGGTGTTGAACCGGCGGGCGGCGCTGACGATGGTGGCCACCCGGTGCTCGGACAGGTGGGCGCGTTCCCGCATCAGCCCGGCGACCAGCTCCAACGCGTCGCGCGCGTGGCTGGTGAGCGTGTACACCTCGGTGCCGTCGTCCTCGATGCTGCGCACCAGCCACTGCCCGTGCATCCAGCGCAGGCACAGCTCCCGGCCGGTGCCGTCGGGCACGCTCGGCACCTGCGCGGAACGCAGTTCCGCCGTGTAGGTCTCGACCATGCCGTGCAGCTGGGCCGCCGGGACCGAGCGGACGTCGCGGGGGAACGCCGATCGGAAGACGGCGATGACGACGCGGGCGTCGGCACGGTGCAGCAGGCGCAGCGTCGGCTGGTCGAAAGCTCCGCTGACGCGGGCGATCTCACCGACGATCTGACTCATGGGCAGAGGCCACCTGACGTTGGGGAATCGGGACGTAACGGACCCGCCGGACGTGGAACCGCCCCGGCACCTGCGTGGCGCCGGGGCGGTTCGTCGTCCTAGCTGGCCCGAGCTGGCGAGCTGACCTCAGCTGCAGCCGGAGGTGCTGCCGCAGCCCTCGCAGACGTAGCAGCTGCCGGCCGGGCGCATCTTCGTGCCGCACGTGAAGCACATCGGCGCGTCGTTGGTGCGGCCCTGCAGCTTCTCCATCAGCTCGGCCGAGGAGTGCACCTGCACCGGGACGGCCTTGACCGCGGCGGCCCCGGAACCGGTCTTGTCCGCGACCTCGGCCGCGGCCTCGGTCGGAGCCTCGCTGGCCTTGGCCTCGACCGCGCGGGTCTCGGCCTGCTTCACGCCCGACGGCGCCGACTGGGCCAGCGTCTCCGGGTCGCTCTCGTCGTCCTCGAGCGGCAGGTACGAGCCGGTCTGCACCTCACGGGCCCGCTCCTCGGCCGTGTAGATGGTCAGCGCGGAACGCTCCTCGAAGGACAGGTGGTCCAGCGCCAGGCGCCGGAAGATGTAGTCCATGATCGAAGCGCTCATCCGCACGTCCGGGTCGTCGGTCAGACCGGCCGGCTCGAACCGCAGGTTCGTGAACTTCTGGACGTAGGTCTCCAGCGGCACGCCGTACTGCAGGCCCACCGAGACCGCGATCGAGAAGGCGTCCATCACGCCGGCCAGGGTCGAACCCTGCTTGCCGAGCTTTAGGAACACCTCGCCCAGCTCACCGTTCGGGTACATCCCGGCGGTCATGTAGCCCTTGGCCCCGGCGACCGTGAAGGACGTCGTGGTCGAGGCGTGCGAACGGGGCAGCTTGGTGCGCCGCGGCCGGTACTCGATCTTCGTCTCGACGACCTTCTCGGTCGCGACCGGCTCGGCCTTGTCCTCCTTCTTGCCGTCGGACAGCGGCTGGCCGACCTTGCAGTTGTCCCGGTAGACGGCCAGCGCCTTCAGACCGAGCTTCCAGCCCTGGAAGTAGACGTCACCGATCTCCTCGACGGTCGCCGTCTCCGGCAGGTTGACCGTCTTCGAGATCGCGCCGGACAGGAACGGCTGGGTGGCCGCCATCATCCGGACGTGGCCCATCGGCTTGATGGCCCGCTCGCCCATCGCGCAGTCGAAGACCTCGTAGTGCTCCGGCTTGAGACCGGGCGCGTCCACGACGTGGCCCTTCTCGGCGATGTATTCGACGATCGCCTCGACGGTCTCCTCGGCGTAGCCGAGCTTGCGCAGCGCCCGCGGAATCGTCTGGTTGACGATCTGCATCGAGCCGCCGCCGACCAGCTTCTTGAACTTGACCAGCGAGAAGTCGGGCTCGATACCCGTCGTGTCGCAGTCCATCATGAAGCCGATGGTGCCCGTCGGGGCCAGCAGCGAGGCCTGCGCGTTGCGCCAACCGTTCACGTTGCCGATCTCGAGCGCGGTCTCCCACTGCCTGGTCGCCTCACGCTGCACGTCGGCGTCCATCGGGTGCATCGTGCGGATCGCGTCGTTGGCGGCCGCGTGCTTGCGCATCACCCGGCGGTGCGCGGTCTCGTTCAGCGCGTAGCCGTCGTACGGGCCCACGACGCCGGCCAGCTCGGCCGAGCGGCGGTAGGCGGTACCGGTCATCAGGGACGTGATGGCCGCGGACAGCGCCCGACCGCCCTCGGAGTCGTAGCCGAGGCCCGAGGCCATCAGCAGCGCGCCGAGGTTCGCGTACCCGATGCCGAGCTGGCGGAACGCCCGCGTGGTCTCGGTGATCGACTCGGTCGGGAAGTCGGCGAAGGTGATCGAGATGTCCATCGCGGTGATGACGATCTCGACGGCTTTGACGAACGTCGCGGAGTCGAAGCTGCCGTCGTCCTTGAGGAACTTCAGCAGGTTCAGGCTGGCCAGGTTGCAGGACGAGTTGTCCAGCGACATGTACTCAGAGCACGGGTTGCTCGCGGTGATGCGACCCGACTCCGGCGTGGTGTGCCAGTCGTTGATCGTGCCGTCGTACTGGATGCCCGGGTCGGCGCACTCCCACGCGGCCAGGGCCATCTTGTCGAAGAGGGCCTTGGCGTCGACGGTCTCGATGACCTCACCGGTGGTGCGGGCGCGCAGGCCGAACTGCTCACCGTTCTCGACCGCGCGCATGAACTCGTCGTTCACGCGGACCGAGTTGTTCGCGTTCTGGTACTGCACCGAGACGATGTCGCGGCCGCCCAGGTCCATGTCGAACCCGGCGTCGCGCAGCGCGCGGATCTTGTCCTCCTCGCGCGCCTTCGTCTCGATGAACTCCTCGATGTCCGGGTGGTCCACGTCGAGCACGACCATCTTGGCCGCCCGCCGGGTGGCGCCACCGGACTTGATCGTCCCCGCGGAGGCGTCGGCCCCGCGCATGAAGGAGACCGGCCCGGATGCGGTGCCGCCGCTGGCCAGCAGCTCCTTCGAGGAACGGATGCGGGAGAGGTTCAGGCCGGCCCCGGAGCCGCCCTTGAAGATGAAGCCCTCCTCCTTGTACCAGTTCAGGATCGAGTCCATCGAGTCGTCGACCGACAGGATGAAGCACGCCGAGACCTGCTGCGGGGAGGCGGTTCCCACGTTGAACCAGACCGGGGAGTTGAAGCTGAACACCTGGTGCAGCAGCATCCAGGTCAGCTCGTGCTCGAAGACCTCGGCGTCGGCCGGCGAGGCGAAGTAGCCGTTCTCGCGGCCGGCCTTCACGTAGGTCAGGACGACCCGGTCGATCAGCTGACGGAGGCTCCACTCTCGCGCGTCGGTACCGACCGCCCCCCGGAAGTACTTGGTGGTGACGATCGTCGAGGCGTTGACCGACCAGAACTCCGGGAACTCGACGTTCTTCTGCTCGAAGATCGTCTCGCCGGACTTCCAGTTGGTCTGGACGACGTCCCGCCGCTCCCACGTCACCTCGTCGTAGGGGTGGACCCCCTCGGTGGTGTACACGCGGTCGATGGTCAGGCCGGTGGTCTGGACCCGGGGTGCGTCGCCGTGCTCGGAACCCTGTCGCGCGTCATGCGCGGGTCGGCCGGAAGCCGTCTCCGTCATGCTGGAATTCCCCTTATCGTGCGAGTGGACGTATGAGTTGCTTGGTGACCGCCGGCGACGAAACCTTCCCCAGCCCCGCCGCCGGCGGTGGTTCATGTGGGTGGCTCCACACCCGTGGGCTCGCGTTCGGCCCGCAGCAGCGTGATCGCCGACTCGAAGTCCTCGAGGTTGTCGAACGCCTGGTAGACGCTGGCGAACCGCAGGTACGCCACCTCGTCGAGCTCCCGCAGCGGAGCCAGGATGGTCAGCCCCACCTCGTGCGCGTCGATCTCGGCGCACCCGGTGCTGCGGATGGTCTCCTCCACGCGCTGGGCGAGGTGGGCCAGGTCGTCCTCGCTCACCGGGCGGCCCTGGCAGGCCTTGCGGACGCCCGTGATGATCTTCGAGCGACTGAACGGCTCGCTCGCCCCGGAACGCTTCACGACGGTGAGGCTGGCCGTCTCGACCGTGCTGAACCGGCGGCCGCACTCCGGGCACTGGCGGCGCCGCCGGATGGCGGTGCCGTCGTCGGTGCTGCGGGAATCGACGACCCGGGAGTCACCGTGACGGCAGAACGGGCAGTTCATCTCGACCCTCCTCAGCGATCCCGACCTGTATCGCAGTCGCACTCCGTAGAACACCCGGGCGCCCCGACCCCTTCCACGTACGAGGCGGAAGAGCGACTACATCTGGGTGAAACACATCGGTGTAACTACAACATCTGGGGGTAGACGTTAAGCCTCAACCCCAGGAGGCGCAACCCTGCCACGCCCGCGTCGCTCGGAAGTCGCGAGGAATCCGGGCCGGCCTGCGGGACCGCCGCTGGTCACGACGGCTTCGTGACTTTGCGCAACCAAAACTCTACCCGCCGTGATGAGTTCGGGGCTCATCCGTTCGCCCCCTGGACGGGCGGGACGACGAACGCCCGGCCCCCGCGGACGGGGCACCGGGCGCTCGGCGAACCTTCGCGTGGGACCTGACGCGCGCTCAGACCCGGCGCATGACGGCGACGACGCGGCCGAGGATCGTGGCGTCATCACCGGGG
The DNA here is from genome assembly GCF_044465595.1 of Spongisporangium articulatum. NCBI lineage: Bacteria > Bacillati > Actinomycetota > Actinomycetes > Kineosporiales > Kineosporiaceae > Spongisporangium > Spongisporangium articulatum. The sequence goes on from NZ_JBITLV010000003.1 coordinate 315,604, forward strand.
ATCGGCTGGTAGGCCTGGTTAGCCGGCAGCAGCCAGATGTGACCGTCGCGCCGCTTGAAAGTCTTCACGGTCGCCTCACCGTCGATCATGGCCGCGACCACCTCGCCCTGCTCGGCCACGGGCTGCCGGCGCACGGCCACCCAGTCGCCGTCGCAGATCGCCGCCTCGATCATCGAGTCGCCGACCACCTTCAGCAGGAACAACTCACCCTCGCCGACCAGCTGGCGGGGCAGCGGGAACACCTCGTCGACGGCCTGCTCGGCCAGGATCGGGCCACCGGCCGCGATGCGCCCCACGACCGGGACGTACGCCGGTGCCGGGCGATCGTCGCCGGCCGCCCCCTCACCCAGGCCCACCCCGAGGCCGGCGCCCTCGCCGACCTGGACCTCCACGCGACCGGACTCGCCGGGCAGGATGACCTCGATGGCCCGCGGCCGGTTCGGGTCGCGCCGCAGGTAGCCCTTGCGCTCCAGGGCCGTGAGCTGGTGCGCGACGCTGCTGGGGCTGGTCAGGCCGACCGCCTCGCCGATCTCCCGCATGCTCGGCGGGTAGCCGCGCCGCTCGACCGCCGACCGGATGGTCTCCAGGACGCGCCGCTGGCGGGCCGTCAGCCCGTCGCCCCCGGGTGGGCCGTCGGGCAGCGTGTGCACCTGGGCACCGGCCTCCTCCTGCGGGTCACGACCTGTCATGACGACCTCCCTGGTGAGCCGGCGGACAACCTCTGTCTTCGCGATCACCGTAGGGGCCGGACGCGACACAATCAAACACGTGTTCGAACGTGTCTCGATTCTGTCGGTGCCGCCTGATAGACATACACCTGTTCGATCGAACGCCCGTTCGACGGACAGTTGTTCGAAGATCGAGCCAGCAGGAGGCCGCCGTGAGCACCCTCGTCGCACCCCGTACCGTCGGCACCGTCGGCACAGTCGTCCCGGCGCCGGCCCTGAGGTCCTCCACGCTGCGGCTGACCGCCCGTGGCCGGCGCCTCGTCGGGTTCCTCGTGGCCACCGGGCTGCTGCTCGCGGTCGTGCTGGGGGCCCTGCTGCTCAGCGGCACCGCGCAGGCGGGTAGCGACGTGCACCAGGTCCCGGTCGGCTATCACGTGGTGCTGCCGGGCGAGACGCTCTGGCAGATCGCCGGTGAGGTGGCACCGGGGGTCGACCGCCGCGACACCGTGAACGCGCTGATCGAGCTGAACGCGCTGCCCACGGCCGCCGTCCAGGTCGGTCAGAGGCTCGCCGTGCCCGCACAGGCCTGAGCCGGGGAGTTCGACCCGATTCGTCGGGTCAACGGCTGATCCGGGCGTCCTTCTCCGCCGCCAGGGCGCAGCCTGCGGGTATGGTCCCGGTGTCCAGCAGTCCCTGGAGGGCTGTACTTCAGTCCCCGAAGGGATTGGCACGTGAGTGATCCGACGATGGATCTGATGGTCCGCGCGGTCGTCGCCAGACAGCTGCAGGTCCCGCCCGACGACGTGACCGCCGACCTCGACCTGTACGAATGCATGATCGATGACGAGCAGGCCGTCGCGCTGCTGGCCGAGATGGGCCGCGCGCTCGACGTCCGCTTCCCCGACGACTTCCTCGACGGGCTGCACACCTACGCCGACCTGACCACCGCGGTCCGCGTGTCACTCTCCTAGCTCGAACCCTTGGCCCGCTCGTCGAGCCTGCGCAACGCTCCGAGCACGACCTCCCGGTCCGTCGTCGACCAGAACGGCGGCAACGAGGAGCGCAGGAAACCGCCGTAGCGGGCCGTCGCCAGGCGCGGGTCGAGCACCGCCACCACCCCGCGGTCGTCGTCCGAACGCACCAGGCGCCCCACCCCCTGGGCCAGCCGGAGCGCCGCGTGCACGGCCGAGACGGCCATGAAGCCGTTGCCACCCGCCTCGCTGACGGCGCGGGCCCGGGCCGACTGCAACGGGTCGTCGGGCCGCGGGAACGGGATCCGGTCGACCACCACCAGCTGGCACGAGGCGCCCGGCACGTCGACGCCCTGCCACAACGACAGCGTCCCGAACAGGCAGGTCTCCGGCTCCGCGGCGAAGGTCCGGACCAACGTCGCGGTGGTGTCGTCGCCCTGGCACAGGATCGGCACGTCGAGCCGGTCGCGCAACGCGTCGGCCGCCTCCTCCGCGGCCCGTCGCGAGGAGAACAGGCCGAGGGTGCGCCCGCCGGCAGCCCGGATCAGGGTCTCGAGCTCGTCGAGCACGGCCGCGGGCAACCCGTCGCGGCCCGGCGGTGGCAGCGTCTTGGCCACGTAGAGGATCGCCTGGCGCGGGTAGTCGAACGGGCTGCCCACGTCGAGTCCGGACCACGGTGGCGACTCGTCACCGGCCAGGCCCAGCGAACCGGCCATGGAGTCGAACGAGCCCCCGAGCGAGAGTGTCGCCGAGGTCAGCACCACCGACCGGTCCGAGAAGATCCGCTCCCGCAGCAACCCGGCGACCGACAGGGGCGCCACGTGCAACCCGATCCGCTCCCCGCCGTCCCCCGGGCCCGACGGGCGCCGCGACCGCGACACCCAGACCACGTCGAAGCTGCCCGGGCCCCCCGCTCCCCCGGCCAGCCGCTCGGTCACGTCGAACACCTCACCGACCGCGGCGCGCGCGAGTTGCCTTGCCCCGTCGGCGGTTCCGTCGGTCGAGTCCTTGGCCTTGTCCTTCTCGCCCTGGCCGAGCAGCGACATCAGGGCCCGGGCGGCATCCCGCAACGCCACGACGGCCGCCTGCAGCCCCTCCGGCAGGCCCTGCTCCAGCCGCCCCGCCGGCAGGGACGCCAGCACGTCGCCGAACGTCTCGCCGGCCAGCGTGAGGGAGTCGGTGTCGGCCAGCCCGGCCCGGCGCGCCGCCCGGGCCGCGGCCTCCACGCCCGAGGCGGTCAGCTCGTCGGTGATCACCGACGTGACCCGGTCGGGCAGCTCGTGGGCCTCGTCGACGACCAGGACGTCGTGCTCGGGCAGGATGTGCCCGCCCCCGAAGGCGTCGATCGCGACGAACGCATGGTTGGTGACGATGACGTCGACGTCGCGGGCCCGTTCCCGGGCGATCTCGACGTGGCACTGCAGGGCCTGCGGGCAGCGGGTCGCGCCGAGACACTCGTGCGCGGTCACCGAGACCTGCCGCCAGGCCCGCTCCGAGACGCCGGGCACCAGCTCGTCGCGGTCGCCCGTGGTCGTGGTCTCGGCCCACTCCCGCAGCCGCACCACCTCCCGGCCCAGTCGCGACGGGCCCGCACCGATCCACTGTCCGGTCACGGCGGCGGGCGCCGGGTCCGGGTGGTCGGCCGCCTCCGTGGCATCGCCTGCGTCGGGGACGTCGAACAGCGCGTCCTGCGGGAAGCCGCCCTCCAGCTTGTGCCGGCACAGGTAGTTGCTGCGCCCCTTCACCAGCTGCCAGGTCAGCCGCCGGCCGAGGGCGGGTTCGAGTGCGTCGGCCAGCCGCGGCAGGTCACGCTCGACGATCTGCGCCTGCAGGGTCAAGGTCGCGGTCGCCACGACCACGGGCCCGCCGGACTCGACGGCGTGCGCGGCCGCGGGCACCAGGTACCCCAGTGACTTGCCGGTGCCCGTGCCGGCCTGGACCAGGAGGTGCTCGTGCGCATCGACGGCCTTGGCGACCGACTCGGCCATCGCGAGCTGACCCGGACGCGGCGAGCCGCCGATCGAGGCCACCGCCGCCGACAACAGGACCGGGACGTCCGCCCGCCCGAGCGCGGCATCCTTCGGCTCGTGATCTCCGGGCACCAAAGAACCCTAACCTGCCTCCACTGAACTGCTGAATGCCCACGGTCCGCCCGTGTCGGACGCGCCGACCTGGCACCGTTCGTACAGAGCGTTCCGATCACCAGGCGGCGCGCCACAGTCGAGGTTTCAGGGGCGGCGCATGGGTGGCGCGAGGCAACAGAACCGCGACGACGGGCCGGTCGGTTCCGCCGGCCGAGGAGTGAGCGTGGAGTGGTCGCTGGGCCCGGGGGACGCCGGGTCCGCGCGCACGATCCGGCACCTGATCACCCAGGCCCTGCGGGACGCCGCGGTCCCCGGCAGCGACCTCGACTCGGCCGAGCTCGTGGTCGGCGAGCTGCTCTCCAACGTCGTCGTCCACACGAGCGGCCCGGCCCGGGTCTGCCTGAGCTGGGACGGCCGGTACCCACAGCTCGAGGTGGTCGACCACGGGCCGGGGACCGAGGACCTGCCGTGGGTGCTGCCGCAGGATCCGCTGGCCACCGGCGGACGCGGGCTCTACCTCGTCGCGCAGCTGGCCCGAGGCGTCTCGGTCGAGGCGCGCCCTACCGGCGGCGCCACGATCACCGTCACGCTCGACGTGCCGCGCGCCGACCCGCACGCCCTGTGAGACAAGGCTTCCGGACAGCGCAGAACCCGGCCGACCAGGGGTCGACCGGGTTCTGCGATGGGACTGCGGGGGTCAATCGACCGTCGACACCAGGCTCGGCAGCGTGATCTTCTCGGCCTTCACGAGCGCCACGTCGGCGACGCCGTTCGTGATGAAGACCTGGAGCGGCAGGGCCGGCAGCTGGACGTTCGGCAGGTCCGGGGTGAACGTCGTCGGGATCAGCCCGAAGAGGCTGCCCGACATCTTCTTCACGTACAGGTCGACGTTGTAGATGGTGACGTCGTCCTTGGGGTCCGTGATCAGAACCGTGTGCCCGTCGAACTCGTAGGACTGCTCCATGCCGCTCACGACCAGCTTCGAAGCGTGCATCTTCAACACCTTGACGGTGTCGCCGTTGGCCTTCGTGACCGTCGTGGTGCCCTGGTAGGCGAAGCCGTTCAGGGTGAGGCGCTTCGCGTTGAGCTTGGAGCTGCTGTTCGCGACCACGAAGTCGGGGGCGGCCGCCTTCTTCACCGCCGTGTCACCGGCGGCCTTCTGCGCGGCGGTGCACGCCTTCAGCTCGGAGGCCGCCTTGTCGGCCGCCGCCCCGGGCTGGGTGGCGCTCGTGACGGTGTCCGGGCAGTTCGCCGCCGCCGCCACGTCGCCGTCCGTCGACTTGCCGTCGGCCTTGTTGCCGCCCAGACCGGGGATCGTGATGCCACCGATCTTGGTGCCGCCCGTCCCGGCGCTGGCCGAGGCGGAGGGCGTCGCCGAGGGCGACGGGCTGGCCGAGGCGGACGGCGCCGGCTGAGCCGGGGGGATCAGCCAGTCGAACAGGCCCGCCTGGGCGTTGCCGGCCGCCTGGGCCGGCGCCGCGACGATGCCGGACACGGCGATCGCGGCGATGACCAGCGGGACCAGCAGGGTCGACCGGACCTGGGCCTTGGGCGGCTCCAGCTCGGACGACTCGGGGGTCGGGATGCGGGAACGCCACGGGTTGCGCATCGGACGCTCCGATTCGTCGGATTCGTCCGCGGCGCTGGGCGCCGCCGCCGGGGCGGCCGGCTCCGCCGAGTAGGAGGAGCTCGACGTGCCCGACGAGTACGAGTAGTCATCGAACGCCGAACGGCTCACCGGCTCGGCGACGGGCGCCGGCTCCGCGTCCGCCTCGGTCTCGTCGGCCCACGTGGAGGACCGGTGCGAGCCCTGGTACGAGTCGTCGTAGGAGTAGTCCTCGTTCGACTCGTTCGCCTCGTTCGACTCGTACGGGTCGGCCACGGTCGTCTCGGTCTCGTAACCGGCCGCAGCGACCGGTGAGACGTCCTCCGCGGGGACCGGGTCGTCGAATTCACGGACCTCGGCCCCGAGGGGCTCCCACGACAGCACGAGCGACCCGCCCACGACCAGCAGGATCATCCCGATCACGAAACCCCCGAGGTTCGTGGCCAGGATGCTCAGCGGTCCGAGGACGAGGATCACCCAACCGGTGATCACGCGCTGCGGGGGCTGGGCGAGCGTGATGGCGCCCATGATCACCGCGACGAGCGCGATGAAGATCGTCAGCAGGCCGGGCAGGCCCTGCATGACCACCACGTGCATCGGGGCCATGGCGACCGAGTAGATCTCCAGGCCGGCGGCGATGGCGAGGGTCGCGCCCCAGAAGGGCCGTTCGCGACGCCAAGCGGCGAAGGCCTCCTTACGGCTGGCCATTCCAGCTCGCCTCCGCTCTCCCTACGGCGTCGATCTTCGCAGCGTCGGTGCTGCGCAGGTCGTTGGGCATTCCGTTGCACTCCAGCTTGAGTTGCTTCGGCCGGTGCACCCGGCTCCTGAAGACCTCAGGAGCCGGGCCACACCGCTGGGCTCAGAACCCAGGAGGTACTAGAAGCACTCGTCCTTGCCGAAGGCGGCGGTCATCTTCAGGCCCTTGAGCTTGAAGGTGCCGGCCGTGGTGGCCCACGCCTGGATGTCGACGTCGTTGATGTCGACCGAGGTGGCGTCGAGGGAGAAGGCGCCCTTGTCGCCGGAGACCGGGCCGCGGTCCGACGTCGAGGCGTCGATGCCGATGCGCGGGTTGTTGAAGACCACGTCACCCTGCAGCAGGTCGAGGTCGGTGACCATGTTGGTGGCCTCGACCGGGTCCGTGTCCGAGCCCGCGGTCAGCTTGATGGTGATGTCCTTGACCGGGGTCGGGATCACCATCGACTGGCAGAGGCTGTACAGCTCGACCTTCTTGAAGGCGTTGACGGCCACGGCCTGGCTCTTGCCGTCGACGGTCTTGTCGACCGTGCCGTACTGCGTCATGCCCTCGCCGTGCAGCTTGTTGGCGTGGATCTTGAAGTTCGTGCCGGCGATGGCGAACGAAGCGGCGACCGCCCCGGTGCCGGTGGCGGCGAGCATCGCCCCGGAAACGACGAAAGCGGGGACCGCGATGAGCCCGAACCGCTTCCAGTGGGTCGCGGTCTTCCGGCGCCCAGCACTCTTCTCAACAGTCACCGTTGACCTCCATATGTCGTCTTAGGCACGTACGCCCACTCTGTCAGGGATGGGCGACCAGTCGCGCCCCAGGGGTGTGACGAACACAACCTAGGCTACCTACGAGTAGACATTCCAGCGGAACGCGCAAAGTCACGTCACGAAGTTGTCACATACGTTCGAGTGGCGGGCAGATCTGACATCAGGTGCGACGCCTGTTACTGAGGGTAAACCTGATCCGTCAAGTTTATGCTGATTTCAGCCCGTCGAGGCTGCATTCAGTAACCGGGCCAGCGTGGGCGACACGCGGGCCCGGAGGCGGGTGCCGCTCGCCGTGTGTTCCTGGGCGAGTACCTCCGCCTCCGCGTGGACCCGCGACACCAGGTCACCACGGTCGAACGGGATCAGCACCTCGAGGGTCACCTCCGGGTGCGGCAGTAGCCCGGACAGCCGATCGCGGAGCTTGTCCAGGCCGTCGCCGGTGCGCGCGGAGACCACGACCGCGTCGGTCTCCCGGCGCAGCAGTTCGGCCAGCACGTCCGGGTCGGCGGCGTCGGCCTTGTTCACCACCACCAGCTCGGGCAGGTCCTGGGCACCCACTTCCAGCAGCACGGAACGCACCGCGGACAGCTGACCGAGCGGGTCGGGATGGCTCCCGTCGACGACGTGCAGGACGACGTCCGCCTCCGCGACCTCCTCCAGCGTGGAGCGGAAGGCCTCGACCAGCTGGGTGGGCAGCTGCCGGACGAATCCGACGGTGTCGGTGAGCGTGTAGACCCGGCCGTCCTCCGTCCGGGCCCGGCGCACCGTCGGGTCCAGCGTGGCGAACAGCGCGTTCTCCACCAGCACCCCGGCCCCCGTCAGCCGGTTCAGGAGGCTCGACTTGCCGGCGTTCGTGTACCCCGCGATGGCCACCGAGGGGACGGCGTTGCGCCGCCGGCTGTCGCGCTTGGTCACCCGGGCCGTCTTCATGGCCGCGATCTCGCGGCGGAGTTTGGCCATCTTCGTCCGGATCCGGCGCCGGTCCAGCTCGATCTTCGTCTCCCCCGGCCCGCGCGAGCCGATGCCGACACCGCCGGCCGCCTGGCCACCGGCCTGGCGGGACATCGACTCACCCCAGCCTCGCAGCCGGGGCAGCAGGTACTCGTACTGCGCCAGCTCGACCTGCGCCTTGCCCTCCTTGGAGGTGGCGTGCTGGGCGAAGATGTCGAGGATCAGCGCCGTCCGGTCGATGACCTTGACCTTCACCAGGTCCTCCAGGCCGCGCCGCTGCGAGGGCGACAGCTCGCCGTCACAGATCACGGTGTCGGCCCCCGCCGCCGAGACGAGCGCGCGCAACTCCTCCGCCTTGCCGGACCCGAGGAACGTCCCGGGGTCGGGTGCGGGCCGCCGCTGCAGCACGCCGTCCAGCACGCTCGACCCGGCCGTCTCGGCCAGCGCCGCCAGTTCGCGCAGGTTGTTCTCCGCCTCCGTGGCCGTCCCGGCGCTGTACACCCCGGCCAGCACGACCCGCTCCAGGCGCAGCTGCCGGTACTCGACCTCGGTGACGTCCTCGAGCTCGGTCGACAGGCCGGCCACCCGGCGCAACGCCTGGCGATCGGCCAGGTCGGCCTGCTCACCGTCGCGCTCGTGGTGCTGGGTGCGCCCCTCGGCGACGGCCGTACCGGCCCGGGAGAGGATGCGCTCGACCGCCGCGCTACGTCCCGAATCTTCTTCCACGTACCCCAGCTTCCCAGCTCGTCGAACCACCCCGCGACCGCATTTCGCCGCCCTCGTTACGGTGTAACGGTGGAACAGCAGCACTACTTCCGGACGCCGTCCGGCCCGGCCGAGACCCGCGAGCTGGACGTCACCCTGGCCGGACGCGAACTCACCCTGCACACGGCCGGGGGTGTGTTCAGCGGCGACCGCCTCGACCTGGGAACGCGCGTGCTGTTCCGCGAGGTTCCCCCGCCGCCGCCCGGGGACGTGCTCGACCTCGGCTGCGGTTGGGGGCCGGTGGCCATCACCCAGGCGCTGCTGCAGCCCGACGCGACGGTGTGGGCGGTGGACGTGAACGAGCGCGCGCTCGCCCTGACCACCGAGAACGCCGGACGGGCCGGGGTGCGCGTGCGGGCCGTCCGGCCGGACGACGTACCGGACGACGTGCGCTTCGCGGCGATCTGGTCGAACCCGCCGATCCGGATCGGCAAGGCGGAACTGCACGCGCTGCTGCTGCGCTGGCTGCCCCGCCTGGTGCCGGGCGGCCAGGCGCACCTGGTGGTGCAGCGCAACCTCGGCGCCGACTCCCTGCACGCCTGGCTCGCGGGCGAGCTGGGCGACGGCTGGAGCGTCGTGCGGGCCGGCAGCGCCAAGGGATACCGCGTCCTGAGGGTCACCCGAGGACCGGGCCAAGGCTAGACAAAGACTAAAGGTGCAGGAGCTCACCCTCGGCCACGAGCCGGGCGGGCCCGGCCAGCTCCGAGGCGGCCCCGCCGTCCGAGCCGTCCCCCGGGGTGAACCGCACCCGCACGCGCCCACCGGGCACGTCGAGCAGCCACTCGTCGGGGACCGCCGCGCCGGGGACGCCGAGCTCGAAGGCCCGCACGGCGGCGGCGGCCGCCACGGCCCCGGTCCCGCAGGAGCGGGTCTCCCCGACGCCCCGTTCGTGCACGCGCATGGCCAGCTGACCCTCGCCCGTGGGCACGACGAACTCGACGTTCGCACCGTGCGGCGGCACCGGCTCGACGCGTGGCGCCACGGACAGGTCCAGCGACCTCAGGGTGTCCAGGTCGGGCAGCAGGACGACGACGTGCGGGTTCCCCAGGTCGACCGAAAGCCCCGGCAGCGCAGGCAGTTCCGCGCCCGTGAGGATGCCCACCCGGACGGTGACGTCGCCGCCGGCCGCCACGGCCGCGCCCCCACCGTCCACCCGCCACGGGCCCATCCCGACCGCGAAGATCTCGCCGTCCGGGCCGCCCTCCCGGCGCACCGCCTTCACCCCGCCGCGCGTCCCGACGGCGCCGGTCGCCCCCTCGGGCAGCAGGAGGCGCCCCTCCTTGAGCAGGTAGGCGACGAGCACGCGGACGCCGTTGCCGCACATCTCGGCGACCGATCCGTCGGCGTTGCGGTAGTCCATGAACCAGTCCGCCCCGGCGGCGGCGGCCTCCTTGGCCGTCGGTTCCTCGTCGGCCAGGGCCGCGCTGCGGACCACCCGGATCACGCCGTCGCCGCCGAGCCCGGTGTGCCGGTCGGCCAGGGTGCGCACGAGGGCCGGGGCGAGGTCGAGCGCGGCGTCCGGGTCGTCGAGCAGCACGAAGTCGTTCTGGGTGCCGTGCCCCTTGGCGAACCTGACCCGTCGACCGCTCACGGGGTCGAGGGTACGCGAGCCGCCGCGAGCGCCCGCTCGAGCAGGTCGGGCGCCGTGTAGGGCAGCCACCGCACCCGCGGGTCGGCCCGGAACCACGACTCCTGCCGCCGGGCCAGCCGCCGGGTGCCCGTGACCGTGTCCTCACGGGCCCGGGTCTCGCTCAGTTCACCGTCCAGGAACTGCACGGCCTGGACGTACCCGATGGCGCGCCCCGCCGTCCGGCCCGTCCGCAGGCCGAGCCCCAGCAGCCGTTCGGTCTCGGCCACCAACCCGGCCGCCCACATCCGCTCGACCCGGGCGGCGATCCGGACGTCGAGCTCCTCGCGGGGCGCCTCGAGCCCGAGTTGCACCGCGGGGGCGGCGTACTCACGCGTGGGCAGGGTGGCGCTGAACGGGCGGCCGGTCAGTTCGATCACCTCCAAGGCGCGGACGACGCGACGCACGTTGCCCGGCAGGATGGCCGCCGCCGCGGCCGGGTCCCGCTCGGCGAGCCGCGCGTGCATGGCCGGGGCCCCGGCATCGGCCGCCTCGGCCTCCAGCCGCCGGCGCACGGCCGGGTCGGTCGGCGGGATCTCCAGCCGGTCCAGCGCGGCGCGCACGTACAGGCCCGAACCTCCGGTCAGGACGGCGACCCGCCCGCGGGCGTGGATCTCGCCGATCGCCGCGCGCGCGTCGCGCTGATAGGCCGCGAGCGCGGCCTCCTGGGTGACGTCGAGGACGTCGAGCAGGTGGTGCGGGACGCCGCGGCGGTCCTCGAGGGGCACCTTGGCGGTGCCGATGTCCATCCCCCGGTACAGCTGGAGGGCGTCGGCGTTGACGATCTCCCCGTCGAGGCGTTCGGCCAGGTCCAGGGCCAGGTCGGACTTCCCGGTCGCGGTGGCCCCGACGACGGCGACGATCCGGTCGCCCATCAGGTGGTCCATCAGGGCACGAGCCGCCAGCCGGCGACCCGGTACCGCACGTCGTAGGGGGTGTCGTCGTACTGCACGAGCTCGCGTTCGCGCCGGGCACCGTCCTGCGCCGCGGCCAGCACCATCACGGCGGGGTGGTTCGTGAGGTCGTCGCCGTCGGCGAGCGCGAGCCAGGCCGCACCGGCCGGGAGCTCGCCGACCAGCCCGCGGGCGACGTCCGCGCACTGCTGCTGCGTGGCCCCCGCGGCCACTTCCTGGCACACCACCTCGCCGCGCCAGCCGGCGCGTTCCAGCAGCCAGCGACCGATCGTCAACGGCAGCGGCAGCCGCGGGAGGGCGGCCGGCTCGACACCCGGGACCGGGCTGACGGCCACGTCCACCCCGAACCCCGCGAAGGTGCCCCAGGCGTTGCGCAGGTGCCGGGTGGTGCGCTCACCGGCCCCGACGAGGACGATCACCTGCGGCGCGACGGCCAGCAGGTCGGCCACGCCTGCGTCGCAGGCGGCCAGCAGGCCGGCCAGTTCGGGGGCGCGCCCGGCGGCGAGCGCGGGCACGAGCAGGGGCGGGTGCGGGACGACGGCCGCGGCTAGCACGGGCTCACCCTAGTGAAGAGGCCGGGAAACCTTCTGAGACCGCCGTCACGTCGGGTAGGGTCCAGAGCCTGGTTACTTGCCGGTAACTGCAGGTGATCGAGTCAGGACACAGGGACGTGCCAGGAGGACGCATTATGCCGCGACAGGTGAGCCGACGGATCGCACGTGCGGCGGTCGCCGTCCTGGTGGGCGCGGCCCTGGCCGTCACGGGCCTGTCCGGCCCGGCCTCCCCCGCGCAGGCCGCCCCCGAGCTGCCGCCGGTCTACAAGACGGTGAGCAAGACCTACAAGATGACGATGCGCGACGGCATCGTCCTGACCGCCCTCGTGGTCGTCCCGAAGGGCGTCACCGGCAAGCAGCCGCTCGTCCTGATCCCCTCCGCCTGGGGTGGCGAGAAGGGTCAGATGCAGGTTGCCGCAGGCGTTCTCGCGAAGCGCGGGATGATCGCGATCAACTACGCGACCCGCGGCTTCAAGGAGTCTCAGGGTCAGGTCGAGCTGGCGGGCCCCAACGACATCCACGACGTCAGCGACCTGATCGACTGGGCCGGGAAGAACGTGAACGCCGACACGAACAAGGTCGGCATGTTCGGGCTCTCCTACGGCGCCGGGCTCTCGCTGCTCGCCTCGGCCTACGAGCCGCGACTGAAGGCGGTCGGCTCCCTCGAGGGCTTCTCCGACCTGCCCCGCACCGCCACCCCCAACGGGACCCGTGCCACCGTGCTGATCGCCGGGCTGTGGTTCGGCGCCGTCATCGCCGGGAAGCTCTCCCCCGAGCTGAAGACCGGGTTCCAGGCCCTGCTCACCGGCAAGGAGCCCAAGGGCACCGAGATCGCCGACGCGCTGGCCTCGTTGAAGACCCGCTCGCCCCTGTTCATGACGGACGCGATCAACAAGAACCACCCCGCCGTCTACCTGGCCACGTCGTGGAACGACATCGCCTACGGCACCGACCAGATGACCGAGTTCTACAACAAGCTGACCGTGCCGAAGCGGCTGGAGATCCGGCCCGGCGACCACGTCATCAACGAGGTGCCCGGCGCGATCGGGGTCGGCCCGGCGACGGTCGAGTACGACCACCTCTACGACTGGATGCAGACCTACCTGATGGGCCAGCCGACCTCGGTCACGACGGCGCCCCCGGTGTGGATCAAGCCGCGCAGTTCCGGGGCGAAGCCCGCGAACGAGACCTACCCGAACCTGGCCGCGATGACGACGGGCACGCAGACGCTCACCCTGACCGCGCCGACCGGGCTGGTCCAGCCGACCGGCGGGATGACCACCGGTGCCGCGACCTCGTGGACGACGACCCTCAAGGCGGGTGGCGACGTCGCGGGCGGCCTCGGCGCGCCGATCGCCGGGTTCGCCCAGGAGGCCCTGACCGGACGGCCGCCGTCGGACCTGCTGTGGGCCACCGACCGCAGCAAGGCCGCCCTGTGGGTCGGCCCGAAGCAGGCCTCCCCGCTCGTGCTGCGCGGCGACACGACGGTCAGCTTCACGATCGTGCCGTCGGCCACCCGGGGCACCCTGGTCGCCTACCTGTACGACTCCGACGCGGGGGCCCCGGGCGGCACCGGCTACCTGATCTCGCACCGCCCGTACACCTTCAAGAACGTGAAGGCCGGCCAGCCCCTGCGGATCTCGTTCCCCCTGCAGCCGACCGCGTACAACGTTCCGGCCGGTCACCGGCTCGCGGTGGGCCTCAGCACCGGGGACCCGGTGTACGCCAGCGAGAACCCGAAGGGTTCGACGATCAGGCTGGTCTCGTCGGCCGCGACGCCGCTGACCGTGACTTCGCAGCTCGGGAAGTAGGGCTCAGCTCTCCAGCAGCTTGCGGGTGAGGATCTCACCCAGCGGAGAGTTCAGCAGCGGGCCGAGGCGCCAGATCTCCTCGAGGATCGGCGGGATCCAGATCCGGCGCTCGCGCGCCTCGATGCCGTCGACGATGCGGGTGGCGCACTCCTCGGCGCTCACGCTGCCGCCCAGCGGGCCCCCGGGGACGCCGTCGGTGTACATCGACAGCAGCCCCTCGGTGGTGTTGCGCAGCTCGGCGAAGTCGTCGATCCCGGCCTCGGCCTCGGCGAGCATGTCGGTGGTGATCCAGGTCGGGACGACGGTGCCGACGTCCACCCCGCGCGGGGCCAGGTCGAGCCACAACGTGTGGGCGAGCATCTCGAGCCCGGCCTTCGAGCTGGCGTAGGGCGCCATCCCGCCGACCGCGGCGAACGCGGCGACCGAGGAGACGATCATGAGGTAGCCGCGCCCGGCGGCCAGCGCGTCGGCGGTGGCCCGGGCCGTGCGGTACGTGCCGATCAGGTTGGTGTTCACGACCTCGGCGTACTCGTCACCGGTCACCTCGCCGAGGCTGCCGTGCCGGTTGACGCCGGCGTTGGCCACCACGACGTTCAGCTGCCCGCGCTCGGCCAGGACCGTGGCCACCGCCGCATCGAGGGTCTCCTGGCGGGTCACGTCACCCGGCAGGGCCAGGTGCCCCTCCCCTGGCAGCTCCTTGACGACGACCGCGGCCGCCTCGGGGTCGCGGGCCAGCACGGCGACGGTCGCGCCGCGGGCCGCCAGCTCCCGCACGCAGGCCGCCCCGAGCCCGCGGTTGCCGCCGGTCACGAGGGCGACCTTGCCCGCGAGGGTGGCGCTCATCGCCTCAGCCCTCCAACGCGCGCAGCAGCCCGCCGAGGTCGCCGACCGTGGTCACCACGGGCAGGTCGAGCAACGTCGCGTCGGGCGAGATCCGGCCGGCGGCAACGAGTTCCGCGCGGGCGCCGAGCAGCATCTCGGCCGTGCCGATGGAGTCGAGGCCGAGGCTGTCGAGGGTCGTCGTGACCGTGATGGCGTCGACCTCGGCCTCGTCGACGAGACCGTTGTCGCGGACGTAGCCGCGGACGAAGCCGATCAGCTCGTCGTCGGTGACAGTGGCGCTCATGGGGACTCTCCTTCTCGGGTCCTACTCGGTCAGCGCCCGATCGAGGCGATCAGGGGCAACTCTCCCGCGTCCAGCGCGGCCACCATGGACAGCCGGCGCAGCTTGCCGCTGGGGGTCTTCATCAGCTGCCCGCGCTCGACGAAGCCCACGAACTCGGGCCGGGCGCCGAACTGGCGGGCGGCGTCGGAGGCCAGCTCACGGCAGATCGCCCGCAACCGGGTGAGGTCGCCGTCCGCCGAGGCGGCCCGGACCGGTTCGGCGACCAGGCCGTACCCGTCCAGCGTGGGCAGCGCCGCCAGGCAGCCGGCCCGCACCGCGTCGTGCCGGACGGCCTGCTCGATGTCGGTGGAGTACAGGTTGCGGCCCCCGACGATGATGCTCTCGTCGGCCCGCCCGACCAGGAACAGTTCACCGTCGGCGAGGTACCCGACGTCGCGGGTCGGGAACCAGCCCTCGGGCGTCAGCCGGCGCTCGGCGCCGAGGTAGTCGCTGAACAGGGACGCGCCCCGGATCTGCACGTCGCCGACCCCGTCGGTGGGGCGGCCGGCGTCGTCGACGATGCGCAGGTCGACCCGCTCCAGGAGGCTGCCGTTGCCGACGTCGAGCACCGGCCCACCGGCCAGCGTCTCCGTGCCGGGGCGGACCGACGTCCGCCAGACGTCGGCGGGCCGGCTGATGGTGACGGCCAGCGAGGCCTCGGCCATGCCGTAAGCAGGGCAGATCACCTCGGGCGAGAGCCCCATCGGGGCGAACGTCTCCGTGAACCGGGCGACCGTGTCGGCCTTGACCCGTTCGGCGCCCGTGATGCACACCCGCAACCGGGACAGGTCGAGCCCGGCCAGCATCGGCGCCGCCTTCACCGACAGCTCGAAGGCGAAGTTCGGCCCGGTCGTGTGCGTGACCCCGTGGGTCGCGCACAGGCGCAACCAGGAGGCCGGATCGGCCAGGAACGACTCGGGGGTCTGCAGGACCAGCATGTCTCCGCCGACCCGGGGGGCGTTGGCCGCCAGGCAGGCCAGGAACATGCCCACGAAGCCCATGTCGTGCGACAGCGGCAGCCAGCTGCCCGCCCGGTCCCCGGGACCGACCTCGATCGCGTCGAGGATGTCGATGATGTTCACGGCCAGCGCCTGGCCGGTCAGCACGACCCCCTTGGGGTTGCCCAGGCTGCCCGACGTGAACTGCACGAGCCCGCCACCGCCGGCCTCCGCGCCGGCGCCCGCCGGGCTGAAGGTGGGCAGGTCCGGCAGCGCTTCTGAACCCGCGCCGGCCACCGCCTCGCCGAAGGCGGCCGTCGGGACCGACATCGGCGGCAGCAGGCCGCGGTAGGCGTCGTCGAGCAGCAACAGCTGCACGCCGGACAGCTCGCACATGAGCTCGATCTGGCGGATGAACGACTCGAGGTCGGCCCCCCGGCCCGGATACGGCAGCGAGACCAGGTCGTTGCCGGACAACCAGGTGCCGATCACCACGGCCGGGCAGTTCTCGGTGTTGGTCAGGAAAGCACCGATCCGGCCGCCGGTGCCGGTCCGGGCCCGCAACCAGCGGGCCACCTGCTCGGCGTCCTGCCACATGGCGCCCAGCGACTTCTCCACCCCGGACGGCTCGAAGCGACACACCCCGGTACCCGTGGCCGCCTCGGCGAGCAGGTCGAGGACGGTCGTGGTGGCCACACCGCCGATCCCGGAACGCACACCCACGGGCGTCACCAAACGATCGGCACGACGCCGGCGCTGAACCCCGCCGCCCCGCCCACCAGTGCGATCTTGTCGCCCTTGGCCACCCGGCCCTCCTCGACCGCCAGGCTGAGCGCCAGCGGGATGCTGGCCGCCGCGCAGTTGCCGTACTGACCGACCGTGATCATGCACCGCTCCGTCGGGTAGTCCCACCGGCGGGCGAGCTCGATGACCACCGAGCGCGACACCTGGTGCGGGACGACCAGGGAGACCTCGTCCGAGCGCCAGTTCAGCCGCTCGAGGGTCTTCGGGAAGATGTCGGGCAGGTGCTTCAGCGCGAGCGCCCCGAGCTCGTCGCTCTTGCAGTCGAAGACCATCGCCTCGGGCGCGCCGTTGCGCACCAGCGAGCCGCCCCCCAGCACGGTGCACAGCCGCCAGTACTCGCCGTCGGTCATGAAGTCACCGGCCCGCACCCCGGACGCCGTGGCCGGGTCCTCCCCGTCGTCCTGCCGGGCCTCGAGCACCATGGCCCCGCCCGCGTCACCGAGGGTGAGCCCGGCGAACTTGCGGCGCAGGTCGGCCATGCTCTCGATGTTCCAGTCGATCACGGGCGTGATGACCTCACCGGTGGTGACCAGGACCTTGGTGGCCCGGCCGGTCTCGATCATCGAGGCGGCGACGTCGACCCCGTTGATGAAGCTGTTGCAGGCGCTCTTGACGTCCATCGTCGCCGCGTTGCGGCAACCGATCTTGCTCTGCGTGATCGCCGCGGTCGACGGCTCGGCCACGTCGTGCGAGGCCCCGGCGAAGATCATCAGGTCGAGGGCCTCGGGGTCGATGCCGGCCCGGTCGAGGGCGGCGCGGCCGGCCTCGGCGGCCAGGTCGGACGACGCCTGGTCGTCGGCGGCGTAGTGCCGCGACTTCACCCCGGTCAGCAGCTGGACCAGCCCGGACGGGATCTTGAACCCGTTGCCCCGGAGACGTTCCTCGACATCACCCGTGGTGACGACGTTCTCCGGCAGGTAGTGCCCGACACCGGTAACGACCGCTCGCACCAGGAACCCTCCATCGACTGCCCAGGGCTACGCTACCCGTGAGTAGGAACACACGAGGCTAACCGTGACGGCGGTGGGTGTAAACCACCCGGACGGTCTCCCGGCGGATATCAGCTACGGCGGAGGGTGGGCACACCGAGCGTGACCGGAACCGGCCCACCCGAGGGGGCGGACGCCGTCCGGCTGCCCGTCCCGCAGCTCTCGGCCTGGCGCCGGTCCCAGGCGTCCCCGGCCGGGGAACGCCGCACGGCGTACACGTCCGCGGGCACCGGGTCGGCGACCAGGTGGTGCGGCGCCGCGTAGGTGATCTCGACGGTCGCGAAGTCACCCGGGCGCGGTAGCTCGCCACCCGCGGGGACGGCGAAGTGCACGAGTCGGTTGTCCGGGCCGCGGCCCGACAGGCGCTGGTGGGCGGAGTCCTTGCGGCCGCCGCCGTCGGGCACGACCAGCAGCTCCACCCGCCGCCCGACCAGCTCCTTCGCCGCCGCCCAGGAGATCTCCTCCTGCAGCGCGACGAGCCGCTCGTAGCGTTCCTGGACGACGGCCTTCGGGACCTGGTCGGCGTAGGTCGCCGCCGGGGTGCCCGGGCGGGGCGAGTACTGGAAGGTGAACGCCTGCGCGAACCGGGCCTGCGCGACCACGTCGAGGGTGGCCTGGAAGTCCTCCTCGGTCTCGCCGGGGAAGCCCACGATGATGTCGGTCGAGATCGCCGCGTCGGGGATGGCCGCCCGGACCCGCTCGAGGATGCCCAGGAACCGGGACGAGCGGTACGAACGGCGCATCGCCTTCAGCACCCGGTCGGAGCCCGACTGGAGCGGCATGTGCAGCTGCGGCATCACCGTGGGCGTCTGCGCCATCGCCTCGATCACGTCGTCGGTGAAGGACGACGGGTGCGGGCTGGTGAACCGGACCCGTTCCAGCCCGGGCACCTTCCCGACCGCGCGCAGGAGGTCGGCGAAGGCGCTGCGCCGGTCGGCCGGGTCGTCGAAGTCCACCCCGTACGTGTTCACGTTCTGCCCCAGCAGCGTGACCTCGACCGCGCCGTCGGCGACCAGGGCCTCGACCTCGGCCAGGATGTCGCCGGGCCGGCGGTCCCGCTCGGCGCCCCGCAGGCTCGGCACGATGCAGAACGTGCACGTGTTGTTGCAGCCCACGCTGATGCTCACCCAGCCGGACGCCGCCGACTCGCGCCGCGTCGGCAGGGTGGACGGGAAGACCTCGAGGCTCTCCAGGATCTCGACCTGGGCCTCCGTGTTGTGCCGGGCGCGCTCCAGCAGCGCGGGCAGCGACCCGACGTTGTGGGTGCCGAACACGACGTCGACCCAGGGCGCCTTCGACACGATGGTGTCGCGGTCCTTCTGGGCCAGGCAGCCGCCGACCGCGATCTGCATGCCGTCGCGGGCGTTCTTCACCGGGACCAGCTGGCCGAGGTTGCCGTACAGCCGGTTGTCGGCGTTCTCCCTCACCGCGCAGGTGTTGAACACGACCACGTCGGCCTGCTCGCCCTGCTCGACGGGGGCGTACCCGGCGGCGTCGAGCAGCCCTGAGATGCGTTCGGAGTCGTGCACGTTCATCTGGCAGCCGAACGTGCGCACCTCGTAGGTGCGCGCGGCTTCAACGGTCTGGGTGCTCATGGCCAGCCCAGGATACGTCCCTCAGGAGATCAGGTCCGCCGGGTCGAGGCGGCGCAGCCGGCGACGGAAGGCGTGGGCCGAGTCGGGCCAGTTGTTCACGTTGTGCCCGTCGACGAGGTACCAGCTGCGGCACCCGGTCTCCCAGATCGTGCCCGCGCTCGCCGCGTGGAACCAGTCGAGGTATGCCTGTTGCACCTCGGGCCGCACCTCGATGGTCTCGGCACCGCCCGAGCGCAGCCGGCGCAGCGCCTGCCGCACCCAGCCCAGCTGCGCCTCGATCATCAGCAGGATCGAGGTGTTGCCCAGGTTCGTGCCCGGCCCGTAGAGGGTGAACAGGTTCGGGAAGCCGGCGACCACGGTGCCGAGGTAGGCCGTCGCGCCGTCCCGCCAGCGCTCGGCCAGCGTCACGCCGTCCGGTCCGGTGATCTCGATCGGGGCGAGGAAGTCGGTGGTCTCGAAGCCGGTGCCGAAGATCAACACGTCGGCCTCGTGCAGCGCGCCGTCCGCGGTGCGCACGCCCTCGGGGGTGACGCCGCTGATCGGCTCGGTGACCAGGTCGACGTCGGGCCGGACCAGCGTCCGGTACCAGTCGGGGGCGCGCAGGATGCGCTTGCAGCCCATCCGGTAGTCGGGCGTGAGCTTGCGCCGCAGCGACCGGTCGCGGACGGCGCGCAGCAGCCGGAGCCGCCAGCCGACCTCGGCGAACCGCATGAGCACGGGGTACTTCACGAACCCGAGGCCCAGCATCTCGTTCCAGAGGTACTGGCGCAGCCGGCTCAGCCTCAGCAGCCCGGGCACCCGCGCGTAGGCGGCCTTCTCCCACTCACGGTAGGGGCGGTCCGCCTTGCCGACGATGTACGGCGCCGACCGCTGGAACACCGTGACCCGCTGCGCCGCCTCGACGATCCGGGGCACGAACTGCACGGCGCTGGCGCCCGTCCCCACGACGGCCACCCGTTTCCCGTTCAGGTCGAGCTCCGCCGGCCAGTCGGCGCTGTGAAAAGCCTGGCCGGAGAACGACTCGAGACCGTCGAGGGCCGGCACCGCGGGGCGGCTCAGCTGCCCGGTCGCGGCGATGACGACGTCCGCCCGCACCTCGGTGAGGCCCTCCTCGGGATGGTCGAGCTCGACGAGCCAGCCCCCGTCGTCCCAGCGGGCCCGGCGCACCGTGGTGCGCAGGCGCAGGTACGGCTCGAGGCCGTGGGCCCGGACGACGTCGCGCAGGTTCTCGAGGATCTCCGGGCCGTCGCCGTAGGTGCGCGACCAGCGCGGGTTCGGCCGGAACGAGAGGGAGTACAGGTGCGAGGGGACGTCGCACTGCGCGCCCGGGTACGTGTTGGCCGCCCACACGCCGCCGACCTCGCCGGCCTGCTCGACGACGGTCAGGTCGCGAACGCCGTCCCGCCGCATGGCCGCGGCCGCCGCGAGCCCGCCCGCCCCGGCGCCGATGATCAGGACGGACAGGTCACGTGGGGGCATCCACGCAGACTAGAAGTTGATCATGTGTCCCGAAAGACCGTGCACCGCTTCCTGGATCGCCTCGCCGAGGGTCGGGTGGGCGTGCACGTTGCGGGACACCTCGTGGACCGTGAGGTCCCACTTCTGGGCCAGGGTCAGCTCGGGCAGCAGCTCGGTGACGTCGGGCCCGATCAGGTGCCCGCCGATGAGCTCGCCGTACTTCGCGTCGCTGATCAGCTTCACGAACCCGCCCGGGTCACCCAGGCCGTGAGCCTTGCCGTTGGCCTGGAACGGGAACTTGGCGACCTTGACGTCGTACCCGGCCTCGCGGGCCTGCGCCTCGGTGTAGCCGAAGCTGGCGATCTGCGGCTGGCAGTAGGTGGCCCGCGGGATCATCGCGAAGTCCAGCTCCATCGTCTCGGCGCCGGCGATGGTCTCGGCCGTGATCACGCCCATCGCCTCCGCGGCGTGCGCGAGCATCAGCTTCGCGGTGACGTCGCCGATCGCGTAGACGCCCTCGACGTTGGTGCGGCCGCGGCCGTCGACGGCGATCGCGCCGCGCTCGGTCAGCGCGACGCCCGTGTTCTCCAGGCCGTAGCCCTGGGTGCGCGGGGCGAACCCGATCGCCTGCAGGACCTTGTCGGCCTCGATGACGCTCTGCTGGCCGCCCGACGAGACGGTGACCTTGACGGTGTCGCCCGAGTCGTCGATGGACTCGACCCGGGTGGAGAGGCGCACGTCGATGCCGAGCCGCTTGTACCGGCGCAGCAGCTCCTTGGAGACCTCCTCGTCCTCCGTCGGGACCATCCGGTCGAGGAACTCGACGATGGTGACCTGGACGCCGTAGTTGTGCAGCACGTACCCGAACTCGACGCCGATCGCGCCGGCCCCGGCGATCACGATGCTGCCGGGCAGGCTGTCGGTGAGGATCTGCTCCTCGTAGGTGACGACCTTGTCCGACAGCTGGGTGCCGGGCAGCAGCCGGGTGGTGGCGCCCGCCGCGACGATGACGTTGTCGAAGGTGACGGTCTCGGTGCTGCCGTCGTTCTTCGCGACGCTGAGGGTCTTGGCGTCCGTGAAGGTGCCCCAGCCGTCGAACTGGGTGATCTTGTTCTTCTTCATCAGGAAGTGCACGCCCTTGACCCGGCCGTCGGCGACCTCACGGCTGCGCTTGAACGCGGAGCCGTAGTCGGCGGTGACGCCGCCGGGGAAGCTGAGGCCGAAGAAGTCGGCCTCGTTCTTCACGATGTGCGCCAGCTCCGCGTTGCGCAGCAGCGCCTTGGACGGGATGCACCCGACGTTGAGGCAGACACCGCCCCAGTACTGCTTCTCGACGATCGCCGTCTTCAGACCGAGCTGGGCCGCGCGGATCGCCGCGACGTACCCTCCGGGACCGGCACCGAGAACAACCACGTCGAAGTGCGAAGTCATGCTGTCGACCATATCCCTCCCAACATCCCCGACGGCCTCCGGAGTCCTGAGCACGGTGACTCGCGTGTCACACCCGGTACAACAGGACGACGATGAACGAGGACGAGCCGACGGGTCACGACGAGTCAACCGGCCCACCCCCAGCACCCCGGCGTCGCGGGGCGCGGCTGCGGCTCGCCCTGCTCGTGCTCGCACTGCTCGGGGCCCTGACGGCCGTCCTGCTCGGCGCGACTCCCGACGTGTCGGCGGTGCGCGCCTGGGCCGACGAGCAGGGGACGGCGGGTCTGCTGCTGTGGGCCCTGGCCGCCGGCCTGCTGGAATCGGTGATGCTGCCGCGGCCGGTGCTCGGGGCGGCGTCGGGCATCCTGTACGGGCCGCTGCTCGGCACCGTCGCCAACCTCCTCGCGTCGCTGATCAGCGCCACCTTCGCCGTGACCGTCGGCCGACTGGCCGGGTACGACGCTGTGCGCAGCTTCGTACCCCCGGGGCAGCTGGCCTGGTTGGAGGCTCGGCGGGACCGCTTCGGTCTGGCCGTCGTCGTGGTGCAACGGGCCGGTCCCGGCCTGCCGGATGCCTGGTCCTCCTACGGCTACGGGGCCCTGGGGTTCCGGCTGCGCACCGTCCTGACCGGCACCTTGATCGGCTCACTGCCCTGGGCGCTCGCCTACGCGCTCGTGGGGGCCAACGCCGACGACCCGCTGTCCGCCGGAGGGGGCCTCGCGCTGGCCGTCATGGCCGGCGCCGGCGCCCTGGGCCTCGCGCTCCTGCTGTGGGTCCGTCGCCAGGAGCACGAGCCGCTACCGTGAGCGGCGTGAGTGCCGCCTGGTTCCCGGACCCGAACGATCCGACGCGGCTGCGCTACTGGGACGGCGAACGCTGGACCGAGCACACCGCCCCCCTGCCGGCGGCCGCCCCGGCCGCCACCCCGCCGGCCGCGGCGCCGGGAATCCTCGCCCCGCCGCCGATGAGCGCCCAGGCGGACCTGGAGTCGGAGCGGGCGGGCGGACGACGGGCGGGACTGGCCCAGCTGGTCGGCGTCGTCCTCGTCGTCGCCTACGACGCGCTCGCGCTGCTGATGCTGCGCGACCTGGTGCCCTGGATGCGCGACAGCCTCCGGCTGATCTTCGACGCGGCCGAGAGCGGGTCCTCCGCCCCGCCGCCGCTCCCGGAGATGCCGCGCGGCCTCGAGGTGACGCAGGGGTTCACCCAGCTGCTCTGGCTCGCGCTGATCGTCGTGCGCATCCTGTTCGCGATCTGGGTCTACCGGGCCGCGCTGCTGGCGCGGCGCGCGGGGCTGCCGGCCACGCACTCCCCCGGCTGGACCGTCGCCGGCTTCTTCGTCCCGGTCATCAGCCTCTGGTTCCCCTACCAGGGCCTGCGCGACCTGTTCCCGCCCGGGAACCCGGCCCGGCGCACGGCTCGGCTCTGGTTCACGGCCTACCTGGCCCACCTCGTGCTGGGCACCGTCGGGGTCGGGATCGCGTTCGTCGCGCTGCCCGCGGGCGCGGTGGTCGTGGCGCTGGGCACGGTGGCGGGGGTCGCGCAGATGCTGCTGGGCCGCGCCGTCATCAAACAGTCGCTCGAGGCGCACGCCCAGCTGGTCGGTTCCGCCTAGTCGAACCGGGCCTCTAGTCGAACCGGGCCTCTAGTCGAACTCTGCCTCGAGGGCTGCGGCCGCCTCGTCGTCGGCGGCCAGCTGCTCGCGGATGGCCTGCATGGCGACGCCCGGGCCGTACCCCTTGCGGGCGAGCATGCCCGCCAGCCGGCGCACCCGCCGCTGCGGGTCGTCGCGGGCCATGCCGGGGGCCCGGCGGCGCACCAGTTCGCGCGCGGCGGCCAGCTCGTCCTCGGGGGCGACCTGGGCCACCGCCTGTTTCACGAGTTCCCCCTCGACCCCGCGCTGGCGTAGCTCGTGGGCGAGCGCGCGGCGGGCGAGGCCCCGACCGTGGTGCCGGGACTCCACCCACTGCCGCGCGAACTCCCCGTCGTCGACGAGCTGGACCTCCTCGAACCGGTCGAGGACCGCCTCGACCGCCGGTTCGGGGATGCCCTTGCGCCGCAGCGACGTGGCCAGCTGGGCCCGTGTGCGCGGGCCCATGCTCAACTGCCGCAGCGCGATCTCACGACCGAGCTCCAGAGGGTCGCGGGTCTCCGGGTCACGAGCGGAGGCCGGGACCGCCCCGGAACCGGCGCCCGCTCGCGACCCGGAAGCTTCAGAACTCGACCGGTGCTTCGACGGCCGTCTCGACCGGCGCGTCGAGGGTGGCTCCGACACCGAGCTTCTCCTTGATCTTCTTCTCCAGCTCGTTGCCGAGGTCGGGGTTGTCCCGCAGGAAGTTGCGGGCGTTCTCCTTGCCCTGGCCGAGCTGGTCGCCCTCGTACGTGTACCAGGCACCGGACTTGCGGACGAAGCCGTGCTCCACGCCCATGTCGATCAGGCCGCCCTCGCGAGAGATGCCCTGGCCGTAGATGATGTCGAACTCGGCCTGCTTGAACGGCGGGCTGACCTTGTTCTTCACGACCTTCACCCGAGTCCGGTTGCCGACCGCGTCGGACCCGTCCTTCAGGGTCTCGATGCGCCGCACGTCGAGGCGGACCGAGGCGTAGAACTTCAGCGCCCGACCACCGGTCGTCGTCTCGGGCGAGCCGAACATGACGCCGATCTTCTCGCGCAGCTGGTTGATGAAGATGGCGGTCGTGCCGGAGTTGTTCAGCGCACCGGTGATCTTCCGGAGGGCCTGCGACATCAACCGGGCCTGGAGGCCGACGTGGCTGTCGCCCATCTCGCCCTCGATCTCAGCCTTCGGCACGAGGGCCGCGACCGAGTCGATGACGATGATGTCGAGCGCGCCGGACCGGATCAGCATGTCGGCGATCTCGAGCGCCTGCTCACCCGTGTCGGGCTGGGAGACCAGCAGCGAGTCGGTGTCGACGCCGAGCTTCTTGGCGTACTCCGGGTCGAGCGCGTGCTCGGCGTCGATGAACGCCGCGATCCCGCCCTGGCGCTGGGCGCTGGCCACGGCGTGCAGCGCGACCGTCGTCTTACCGGACGACTCCGGACCGTAGATCTCGATCACCCGGCCGCGCGGCAGGCCGCCGATGCCGAGCGCGACGTCGAGCGCGATGGCCCCCGTCGGGATCACTTCGATCGGCGGGCGCACGTCGTCACCCAGGCGCATGACCGACCCCTTGCCGAACTGGCGGTCGATCTGGGCGAGAGCGGTCTCTAGGGCCTTTTCGCGGTCTGCGGGAGCGGGCATGTCCTCACCTCTGGGCTAGCCGAGTCTGAGCTCGTTCGTCTTCTCGTCGCCCCGACGCTAGGACCGACCACCGACAGTCCGGTTCCACGAGCGGTGAGGCTGTGGACGACGGGCCGGTCGAGCGGGTGTGGATCGCAGGACGTGCCCGTCACGGTATCCGAACAGATGTTCGACGTGAGGGAGTTCCGGCGCGCGACACGCCGGGAGGGCCGCGAGAAGTTCAGCGGCCCCGGGAACGGGGCGGGGCGTCGTCCGAGCCCCAGATGCGCGACTGCGGGACGTCGAGCGAGCGCGCCAGCGCGAACCACACGTCGCGGACGGGCGGATCGCCGTCCGCCAGGGCCTGCTCGGCGGTGCGTCCGCCCAGGTCGAGCAGCACGTGCTCGCGTGCGAGCAGCCGTCCGCGGGCGGCGCCGAACTCGCCGTCCACCAGGTTCCAGAACTCGCTCTGCCGCACGCCTCGAGCATGCCACCCGCCGGCGACGGAAGAATCTCGGTCCGAAACCACCCCGAAACGAATTCTTACTGAAGGGTAGCTTGTGGCGCCCGTCACGAGTTATGTTGCCGCCCGGCCCGGTCGGCAGACCGGCATCCCCAGGTCCGCCCGGGGGCACCGATGACGCTTGCCCTGGCCAGGTATGGCCAGTTCGTCCCCCGGCGACCACCTCCGCAGGAAGCCACCTGCGCGAACGACGTCCCGGACTCCCTGACACGAAGACGCCGTTTGGAGATCACTGTGGATCGTCGAACTTTCATGAAGGCTGCCGGTGCGACCGGTGCCGCCGCCGCCGTCACGTCCGTCGGCGTCGCGACCGCCGCCGAGGCCGAGGCCGCCAACCCGATCCAGGTCGCGAAGTACAAGCTCCTCGTCCCGGAGATCTTCAAGGCCCTCCCGGACGCCCCCGCCACCAACAAGGCGATCGTCATCGGCTCGGGCTTCGGTGCCGCCGTCACGGCGTACCGCCTGGGCCAGGCCGGCGTCCAGACCGCCGTCCTGGAGCGCGGCTCGCGCTGGCCGAACGACCTGAACCGCAACATCTTCACCACCGACGCGAACCCGGACGGCCGCGGCTTCTGGCACCGGACGAAGTTCACCGGGGTCTCCGGCCTGACCAACAGCTTCGACGACTTCGGCGGCGTCCTCGACGTCACCGAGTTCGACGGCCTCGACGTCTGGCACGGTGCGGCCGTGGGCGGTGGCTCCATCGTCTACACCGGCGCCACGATCGAGCCCGAGGAGCGGTTCTTCAAGCACGTCTTCGGCCTGACCGGCACGTTCGGCGACGTGGGCGCGCTCTACAACGAGATGCACAACACGTACTACCCGATGGCCCTGGCCAACCTGGGCGCCACCCCGATGCCGGACAAGATCTACAACTCCAACGCCTTCACGCACTCCCGCACGTGGGACGCGCAGTCGGCGAAGGCGGGTTACGCGCCGCAGGTGATCAACGGCATCTGGAACTGGGACACCGTCCAGAAGGAGATCGACGGCAAGAGCAGCCCCTCCTGCATCATGGGCGCGAGCAACCTGGGCAACTCCAACGGCGCCAAGCAGGACCTCAACTACAGCTACCTGAAGTGGGCCGAGGCCACCGGCAAGGCCAAGATCTACGCCGGCCACCAGGTCACCGACATCAAGCGCAGCGGCAACCTGTGGGCCGTCACGGTCCAGAAGATCGACCCGACCGGCAAGGTGCTCTCCACCCGCACCCTCACCGCCGAGAAGCTGTTCCTGGGCGCCGGCTCGATCAACACCACCGAACTGCTGCTCAAGGCCAAGGCCACCGGCGCGCTGCCGAACCTGCCCAGCGCCATCGGCAAGGGCTGGGGCACCAACGGTGACGCGGCGATCGTGCGCGTGCTGACCCTGGGTGGCTTCACCCAGGGCGCGGCGTCCCGCAGCCGGATCCTCGACGAGACGACCACGCCGGGCCTGCCGGTCACGCTCGAGAACTGGTACGTGCCGGGTCTGCCCGTCGACCTGGGCATGATCGGTTCGCTGGGCATGGTGCTCGACGACACCCGTGGCTCGTTCACCTACGACACCACGGCCAAGAAGCTGAAGCTGTCGTGGCCGGGTCAGGACGCGGCCAAGCTGGCCATGCGCGCGGTCAACAACAAGATCGCGAAGGCCGCCGGCGTCAGCGTCGGCTTCCCGCCCCTGGCGCCCGACGTCAACACCACCTTCACCGCGCACCCGCTCGGTGGCGCGGTGATCGGCCAGGCGTCGGACAACTACGGCCGCGTCAACGGCTACCCGGGCCTGTACGTCGTCGACGGCGCGGGCATCCCCGGCAGCACCGGCACGGTGAACCCGACCCTGACGATCACGGCGCTGGCCGAGCGCAACATCGCCAAGATCCGGACGACCGACTTCTGATCGGCCGCCGCTGAAGGGCACGAAGGCCCCCGTGGACGTCGTCCGCGGGGGCCTTCGCCCGTCCCGAGCGTTCTGTCGGTGGTCCGTGTGAGGATCTGAGCATGGTCCTCGAGCGCTTCTCACCCGCCACCCGGGCGTGGTTCGAGGGCGCCTTCGTCGCGCCGACGGCCGCCCAGGCCGGGGCCTGGAACGCGGTGGCCGACGGCCGGCACGCCCTGGTCGTGGCCCCCACCGGCTCCGGGAAGACCCTCGCGGCCTTCCTGTGGGCGCTGGACAAACTGGCCGCCTCGCCCACGCCGGCGGAGAGGGGCAAACGCTGCCGCGTCCTGTACGTCTCCCCGCTGAAGGCGCTGGCGGTCGACGTCGAGCGCAACCTGCGGGCCCCGCTGGCCGGCATCCGTCAGGCGGCCGGGCGCCTGGGCGTCGCCGTGCCCGACGTCCGGGTGGGCGTCCGCTCCGGCGACACCCCACCGGAGGAGCGCCGGGCCTTCACCCGCACCCCGCCCGACGTCCTGATCACCACCCCCGAGTCGCTGTTCCTCATCCTGACCTCCCAGGCCCGGGAGATGCTGGCGGGTGT
This sequence comes from Spongisporangium articulatum, assembly GCF_044465595.1. NCBI lineage: Bacteria > Bacillati > Actinomycetota > Actinomycetes > Kineosporiales > Kineosporiaceae > Spongisporangium > Spongisporangium articulatum. The sequence goes on from NZ_JBITLV010000003.1 coordinate 343,670, forward strand.
CGAGACGGTGATCCTCGACGAGGTGCACGCGATGGCCGGCTCGAAACGCGGTGCGCACCTGGCCCTCTCGCTGGAGCGGTTGGACGCGATGCTGGAGGCCCCCGCCCAGCGGGTCGGGCTGTCCGCCACGGTCCGCCCCGTCGAGGAGGTGGCGCGCTGGCTGTCCGGCGACGCGCAGCGGGTCTCGATCGTCCAGCCGCCGTCGGCCAAGGAGTTCGACCTCCAGGTCGTCGTGCCCGTGCCGGACATGACCGAGCTGGACGCCGCGATGCCGGGCGTCCCGGGCGCCGGGTCCGGCATGCGGCCCGACCTGCCGGAGGACTTCGACCCGGACAACGAGCCGTACACGCCGGCGGGCCCCGGTTTCGCCCCCGACGCGGATCTCACCGGGGCCGCCGCGGGAGCCCTGCGCTCGCCGTCCATCTGGCCGCACGTCGAGGAACGGGTCGTCGACCTGGTCGCCCGGCACCACTCGACGCTGGTCTTCGCCAACTCGCGGCGGTTGGCGGAGCGCCTGACGGCCCGGTTGAACGAGCTGTGGGAGGAGCGCACGACGGGTGAGGAGCTGCCCGACCACCGGTCGTTGCACCCGGCGCAGGTGATGGCCGCCTCGGGGGCCGCGGTCGGCGTCCCCGCCGTGCTGGCGCGGGCTCACCACGGGTCGGTCAGCAAGGAGCAGCGGGCCCTGATCGAGGGCGAGCTGAAGGCCGGCCGGCTGCCCGCGGTGGTCGCCACGTCGAGCCTGGAGCTGGGCATCGACATGGGCGCCATCGATCTGGTCGTCCAGGTGGAGGCGCCGCCCAGCGTGGCCAGCGGGCTGCAGCGGGTCGGGCGGGCCGGGCACCAGGTCGGGGCGGTGTCGCGGGGTGTGCTGTTCCCGAAGTTCCGTGGCGATCTGGTGCAGACCGCGGTGGTGGTGGAACGGATGCGGGCCGGGCAGATCGAGCAGCTGGCCGTGCCGGCGAACCCGCTCGACGTGCTGGCCCAGCAGATCGTGGCCATGGTCGCGATGGAGCCGTGGTCGGTGGACGAGCTGGAGCAGATGGTCCGGCGGGCGGCGCCGTTCGCCACGCTGACCCGCCCGGTGCTGGAGTCGGTGCTCGACATGCTGGCCGGGCGGTACCCGAGCGACGAGTTCGCCGAGCTGCGACCGAGACTCGTGTGGGACCGGCACTCCGGCGAGCTGACCGGCCGGCCCGGCGCCCAGCGGCTGGCGGTGACCAGCGGCGGGACGATCCCCGACCGCGGGCTGTTCGGCGTGTTCCTGGCCGGTGGTGAGGAGTCGCGCCGGGGCGCGGGCCGCCGGGTGGGCGAGCTCGACGAGGAGATGGTTTACGAGTCCCGGGTGGGGGACGTGTTCACGCTCGGCTCGTCGTCCTGGCGGATCGAGGAGATCACGCACGACCGGGTGCTGGTCACCCCCGCGCCCGGCCAGCCCGGGCGGCTCCCGTTCTGGAAGGGCGACCAGCCCGGCCGTCCGGCCGAACTGGGCCGCGCGGTGGGCGCTTTCGTGCGGGAGCTGACCCACCTGGACGACGAGGCGGCGCGGCAGCGGGTCGGCGCCGCCGGTCTCGACGAGTGGGCGACGGACAACCTGGTCGGCTACCTGCGCGAGCAGCAGGAGGCCACCCGGCACGTGCCCGACGACCGCACGATCGTGATCGAGCGGTTCCGCGACGAGCTCGGCGACTGGCGGGTCGTGGTGCACTCGCCGTTCGGTGGTCAGGTGCACGCCCCGTGGGCGCTGGCGCTGGCGGCGCGGTTCCGGGAGCGGTTCGGGGTCGAGGTGCAGGCCGCCCACGGCGACGACGGCATCGTCCTGCGGCTGCCCGACATCGAGACCGAGGACGGCTCCGCGCCGGAGATCGGCGACCTCGTGGTGCTGGACGCGGACGAGCTCGAGGAGCTCGTGACCGCGGAGCTGGGCGGTTCGGCGCTGTTCGCGTCCCGGTTCCGGGAGTGCGCGGCGCGCGCCCTCCTGCTGCCGCGCCGTGACCCTGGAAAGCGGCAGCCGCTGTGGCAGCAGCGGCAGCGCTCGGCGCAGCTGCTCGGCGTGGCCAGCCGGTACGAGAGCTTCCCGATCGTCCTGGAGACGGTCCGCGAGTGCCTGCGCGACGTGTTCGACGTCCCCGGGCTGAGCGAGATCATGCGGCAGGTCGCGCAGCGCAAGGTCAAGGTGGTCGAGGTGTCGACCGTGCAGCCGTCGCCGTTCGCCCGCAGCCTGATGTTCGGCTACGTCGCCCAGTTCCTCTACGAGGGCGACTCCCCGCTGGCCGAGCGCCGGGCCGCCGCGCTGGCTCTCGACCCCACCCTGCTGGCGGAGCTGCTCGGCCGTGGGGAGGGCGCCTCACTGCGGGACCTGCTCGACGTCGAGTCGCTGCTGCGCACCGAGCGCCAGCTGCAGCGCCTCGAACCGGGCCGCCGGGCCCGCACGCTGGAGTCGGTGGCCGACCTGGTCCGCCAGATCGGGCCCCTGTCGACCGCGGAGGTCCTGGACCGCACCGAGGTGTCCGAGGAGTCGGCCGTGGCCGGCCACCCCGAGGCCCCGGCCTGGCTCGCCGCGCTGGAGACCGCGCGCCGGTTGATCCGGGTCCGGGTCGCCGGCGAGGAACGCTGGGCCGCGGTCGAGGACGCCGGGCGCCTGCGTGACGCGTTGGGCACCCCGCTGCCGGTGGGTGTCGCCGAGGCTTTCACCGAACCCGTGCCCGACCCGCTCGGCGACCTCGTGGCCCGGTACGCGCGCACGCACGGCCCGTTCACCGCCGCCGAGCTCGCCGGGCGGCTCGGGCTGGGCCAGGCGGTGGTGCTCGACGCGCTGCGCCGGCTGGTCGCGACGGGTCGCGTGGTGCAGGGCGAGCTGCGACCGCTCGAGGCCGGCGGCGGGCACGGCATGGAGTTCTGCGACGCCGAGGTGCTGCGCACGTTGCGGCGCCGGTCGCTGGCGGCGCTGCGCGCCGAGGTCGAGCCGGTGCCGCCCCGCGACCTGGCCCGGTTCCTGCCGGCGTGGCAGGGCGTGGGTGGGCGGGTCCGCGGCGCCGAGGGTGTGCTGCGCACGGTCGAGCAGCTGGCCGGGGCGTGGCTGCCGGCCAGCGCCCTGGAGACGCTCGTCCTGCCGAGCCGGGTGCCCGGCTACTCCGCCGCGATGCTCGACGAGCTGACCACCGCGGGCGAGGTGGTGTGGGCCGGCCACGGCACCCTGCCCGGCGACGACGGCTGGGTCAGCCTGCACCCCGCGGACCTCGCGCCCCTGACCCTGGCCGCACCGGACGCCGAGTTCGAGCCCGGGGCCCTGCATTCGGCGGTGCTCGACGCGCTCGGTGGCGGTGGGGCCTTCTTCTTCCGCCGGTTGAGCGACGCCGTGGGCGGGCCCGACGACCCGGACCTGGTCGAAGCCCTGTGGGACCTGGTGTGGGCCGGTCTGGTCGGCAACGACACGCTCGCCGCGTTGCGGTCGCGGTTGTCCGGCGGCCGCACGGCGCACCGGCAGCGCGCGGCCGCGCCGAAGGTCCGGTACGGCGGCCGGTACGGCAGTCTGCGTCGCGGTGCCGGTGGTTTCGGCCGCCCGGCGATGCCGACCGCCTCGGGCCCGCCGACCGTGGCGGGCCGCTGGGCCCTGCTCCCCGACCGGGAACCCGACCCGACCGCCCGGGCGCACGCGGCGGCCGAGGTGCTGCTCGAGCGGCACGGGGTGGTCACCCGCGGAGCCGTCGTGGCCGAGCACGTGCCCGGCGGGTTCGCCGCGGTGTACAAGGTGCTCACCGCGGCCGAGGACGCCGGGCGGGTGCGCCGCGGGTACTTCGTCGAAGGGCTGGGCGCCTCGCAGTTCGCGGGGGGCGGCGCCGTGGACCGGCTGCGCGCCGGGGCCCGACCGCTGGAGGCCCTGAGCCCGGAGGCGACCGACGGCGGCATGCGGACCGTCGTCCTGGCCGCCTGCGACCCGGCCAACCCCTACGGAGCGGCCCTCGACTGGCCCGAGCGCGCCGTCCCCTCGACCGGCGGGCCCGCCACCGGCCACCGGCCGGGCCGCAAGGCCGGGGCCGTGGTGGTGCTGGTCGACGGGGCGCTCACCCTCTACGTCGAGAAGGGCGGCCGCACGCTGCTGTCCTGGGGCGACGACCCGGCGCTGCTGCAGGCCGCGGCCGATGCGCTGGCCCTGTCGGTGAAGGACGGCGCGCTGGGCCGGTTGACCGTGCAGAAGGCCGACGGCGAGGGCGTGCTGGCCGGCGGCCCCTTGGCAGAAGCGTTGGAGGCCGCGGGTTTCCGGGCCACCCCGCGTGGGCTCCGGCTCCGGGCGTGACCATGCGCGTGGCCCTGCAGCTGACCTGCCTCAACGACGCCCTCTTCGCCGACACGGGCATCGCCACGGTGCGGCTGCTGGAGCGGCTCGGCGTCGACGTCGACTTCCCGGCGTCGCAGGCCTGCTGCGGCCAGCCGATGATCAACACGGGCTACCTCGACGAGGCCGTGCCGGTCGTGCGCAACTTCGTCGACGCGTTCGCCGGGTACGACGCGATCGTCACGCCGTCGGGCTCCTGCGCGGCGTCCGCCCGGCACCAACACACCCTCGTCGCCCGGCGCAGTGGCGACGCCGGTCTGGCGGCGGCCGTCGAGCAGGTCGCGCCGCACGTGTACGAACTGAGCGAGTTCCTCGTCGACCTGCTGGGCATCGAGGATGTCGGAGCCTGGTTCCCGCACACCGCGACCTACCACCCGACGTGCCACTCGCTGCGGGTCGCCCACGTGGGTGACCGGCCGCTGCGGCTGCTGCGGCACGTGCGCGGCCTGCGGCTCGTGGAGCTGCCCGCCGAGCGGGAGTGCTGCGGGTTCGGTGGCACGTTCGCCGTCAAGAACGCCGACGTCTCCGTGGCCATGGGCGCCGACAAGGCCCGGCACGTGCGCGAGACCGGTGCGGAAGTGCTCATCGCGGGCGACAACTCGTGCCTGATGCACATCGGCGGCCTGCTCTCCCGGCAGCGGTCGGGCGTCCGGACGGTACACCTGGCCGAGGTGCTCGCATCGACGGAAGGGTCGCCATGACAGGCACTTTCGTCGGCATGCCGGCCTTCCCCACCGCCGCCCGCCAGAAGCTGGCCGACGCCCAGCTGCGCGCCAACCTCGCCCACGCGACCGGCACCATCCGGGCCAAGCGCGCGCACGTCGTCGCCGAGGTCGACGACTGGGAGGCCCTGCGCACCGAGGCGGCGGCCCGGAAGGATGCGACGCTCGCCCACCTCGACGAACACCTCCTCACCCTGGAGGCGTCGCTGCAGGCGCGCGGCGCCACGGTGCACTGGGCCCGGGACGCCGCCGAGGCCGCCGACGTCGTCGCCCGGGTCGCGCGGGCCCACGGTGCCCGCGAGGTGGTCAAGGTGAAATCCATGGCCACCCAGGAGATCGACCTCAACGAACGGCTGGCCGCCGCCGGGGTCGACGCCTGGGAGACCGACCTCGCCGAGCTCATCGTGCAGCTCGGCGACGACCTGCCCAGCCACATCCTCGTGCCCGCGATCCACCGCAACCGGGCCGAGATCCGCGCGATCTTCGCGACCCGGATGGCCGCGGCCGGGCGCCCCGCCCCCGACGACCTGAGCGACGAACCGGCCGAGCTGGCCGCCGCCGCCCGGCTGCACCTGCGGGAGAAGTTCCTGCGCGCGAAGGTCGGCGTCTCCGGGGCGAACTTCGCGGTCGCCGAGACCGGGACGCTCGTCGTCGTCGAGTCCGAGGGCAACGGCCGGATGTGCCTGACCCTGCCCGAGGTGCTGATCAGCGTCGTCGGCATCGAGAAGGTCGTGCCGACGTTCGCCGACCTCGACGTGTTCCTGCAGCTGCTGCCCCGCTCCTCCACGGGCGAGCGGATGAACCCGTACACCTCGATGTGGAGCGGGGTCTCGCCCGGTGACGGCCCGCAGGAGGTGCACGTCGTGCTCCTCGACAACGGCCGCACCCGGGCCCTGGCCGACGAGGTCGGCCGCCAGGCGCTGCGCTGCATCCGCTGCTCGGCCTGCCTGAACGTGTGCCCCGTCTACGAGCGGGTCGGCGGCCACGCCTACGCGTCGGTCTACCCCGGCCCCATCGGCGCGATCCTCAACCCGTTGCTACGCGGGCCCGGCACCGACGAACAGCTCGACTCGCTGCCCTACGCCTCGAGCCTGTGCGGGGCCTGCTACGAGGTCTGCCCGGTGAAGATCGACATCCCGAGCGTGCTGGTCGACCTCCGGGCCCAGGTGGTCGACGCCCACCGCCCCGGACTCCCGAAACCCGAGGCCCTGGCCATTAAGTCGGCCTCCGCCACCCTGCGCTCGGGCCGGCGGCTGCGGCTCGCCGCCCGGTCGACGGGTCTCGGCCTGCGCCTGGCCCGCCGGCTGCCCGGCCCGTGGTCGGCGTGGACGCGGTTCCGCGACCTGCCGCCCGCACCGGAGCAGACGTTCCGGGATTGGTGGCGGTCCCGGTGAGCGCCCGCGACGACGTCCTGGCCCGGGTCCGCGCCGCCTGGGGCCCGAACCCCCGGCCCGAGATCACCGTCCCGACAACGGTTTCGGCCCCGCCGGACGGCACCGACTGGGCCGAGCTGTTCGCCGAGCGGGTGGCCGACTACCGGGCCGACGTCGTCCGGTGCTCCGAGGCCGACCTGCCCACGGCGGTCGGCGCGGCGCTCGCCGGCGCCGCACGGGTCGTCGTCCCGGACGGCCTGCCCGACGGGCTGGTGCCGGACGCGCTGCGCCTGCGTGACACCGGGCTCACCGCAACGGAACTCGACGCGGTCGACGCCGTCGTCACCACCGCGACCCTGGGCATCGCCGTCACCGGGACGATCGTCCTCGACCACGGGCCCGGGCAGGGTCGTCGCGCGCTCACCCTGGTCCCCGACCGGCACGTCTGCGTCGTGCGTGCCGAGCAGGTCGTGCCCGACGTGCCCGACGCGATCGCCCGGCTCGGCGACGTCGCGATCCGCCCGCTGACCTGGATCTCCGGCCCGAGCGCGACCAGCGACATCGAACTGAACCGGGTCGAGGGCGTACATGGCCCCCGGATGCTCACCGTCATCCTCGTGAGCTGAGACGATCCTCGAGTGCCCGAAGGAGACGTCGTCCTGCGCTCCGCCCGACGGCTGCACGCCGCCCTGGCGGGCCGAGTCCTGACCGTCAGCGACCTGCGCTGGCCGTCGCTGGCCACCGTCGACCTGACCGGCCGCACCGTGACCGAGGTGGTCGCGGCCGGCAAGCACCTGCTGCACAGGTTGGAAGGCGAGCTCACCCTGCACAGCCACCTCAGGATGGAGGGGTCGTGGCACGTGCACCGCACGGGCCGGCCGTGGCGCGGGGCCCGCTCGGCGCACGAGATCCGGGCCGTGCTGGCCAACGCCGAGTGGACGACGATCGGTCACAAGCTCGGTGAACTCGACCTGGTGGCCACAGCCGACGAGGGGCGGCTCGTCGGCCACCTGGGCCCGGACGTGCTGGGGGCGACCTGGGACGTGGACGCCGTCGCCGCGCGGATCGTCGTCGACCCCGGCCGGACGATCGGCGAGACGCTGCTCGACCAGCGGGTCCTGGCCGGCATCGGGACGTTCTGGGCCGCCGAGGGGCTGTTCCTGCGCGGCGTGAACCCGTGGACGCCCGCCGGCGAGGTCCCCGACGTCCTGCGCCTGCTGGACCTGATCCGGAAGATGATGATCATGAGCCTGGAGCACGCCGTCCAGGTCACCACCGGGGACGCGCGGCGGGGCCGGGAGAACTACGTGCACGCCCGCTCGGGGCGGCCGTGCCTGCGGTGCGGGACGACGGTGCGCGTGGCGCCGATCGGGCAGGCACCCACCCAGCGGGTCATGTTCTGGTGCCCACGCTGCCAGCCCGGCCCCACCCCGACGGACGACGGTCGCCCCCAGGCCCCGCTGGGGGCCCGCAGACGCTAGGCCGGGCGAGCTAGGCGGCGCCGGCCAGCTCGCCGGCCAGACCGTCGGGAACGGTGTCGGGGACCTGGACCGCCGGCACCATCGGCGAGGTGACCGGACCCTCGGCCTGGGCCACCCGCTCGCTGACCTCACGGAGGACGGACGACAGCGGCACGCTCAGCGCATCACAGATGGAGGCCAGCAGCTCGGAGGAGGCCTCCTTCTGGCCGCGCTCGACCTCGCTCAGGTACCCGAGGGACACCCGGGCCTCCGAGGACACCTCGCGCAGGGTGCGGCCCTGCTGGCGGCGGGCGTCGCGGAGCACGTCGCCGATCTCCTGCCGTAGAAGCACCACGCCGCGCCCTCCCTTCGACGACCGTGCCGAACCTACCGGGCCCGCCGGGCCTGCCGGTGAACCAGCACCATCCTGCCTTGCCACGGTTACGGCCGTGTGGCCGACGGGCCGTGGATATCTCACCGTACCCCCCGGAACCGACAGGGTGCGGGCAGGGAGGGTTCGAGCCTGTGGCATGTCGGTCGCAACGATCAGCCGTTCGGGCCTGTTCCTGGCGTCCGGGGGGCTCCGCTGTGAGCAGAAACGTCCACCTGGGCCAGAAGGAGCCCCAGCACGGCGTCCACGGAGGCGGCCCGCACCGCCGCCCGGTCCCCGGGAAGGTCCAGCTCGCGCACGGCCTTGCCGCCCGCGCCACCGTCGGGGCCGCACACGGCCACGTAGACCCGACCCGGTGGCTTCCCGTCCTGGGGGTCGGGGCCCGCCACCCCCGTGGTCGCGCAGCCCCAGTCGGCGCCCAGACGCTCCCGCACGCCCGCCGCCATCTGCAGGGCCACGTCAGGATCGACCGCACCCCGGTCGGTCAACAGCGCGTCGTCCACCCCCAGCAGCGTGTGCTTCAGCGGCGTCGCGTAGGCCACCACCCCACCGCGCAGCACCGTCGACGCCCCCGGGACGTCGACCAGCGCCGACGTCACCAGGCCGCCGGTGAGCGACTCGGCGCAGGCCACGGTCTCGCCCCGGCCGCCGAGCAGCAGGACCACCCGGACCGCCGCGGCGTCCGGGTCGAGGTCTCCCGCTGGAACGACCACGATCCCTCCTCAGGCCGCGCTGGACTGCCCGGCCCGGTGGGATTCGGGCGGCACGCCCCGCCCGGTGGCCCGCTTGGCCCGGGTGCGATCGCTGCCCCGGCGCAGCCGCACGGCCTGGACCACGTAGTCGAGCCCGGTGGCCACGGTGAGTACGACGGCCACCCCCATCGTGACGACGGCGACGGGCTGGAAGGCGTCGGGCAGGGGGGCGAGGTAGAGCAGCAGCGCCACCGACTGCGCGGTGGTCTTGTACTTGCCGCCGCGGCTGGCGGGCATCACGCCGTGCCGGATCACCACGAACCGGACGCCCGTGATGGCCAGCTCGCGGAACAGGACGACGACCGTGACCCACCAGGGCAGCTCGCCGATGAGGGACAGGCAGATCAGCGCCGAGCCGACCAGGGCCTTGTCGGCGATCGGGTCGGCGATCTTGCCCAGGTCGGTGATCAGGCCCCAGCGGCGGGCCAGCTCACCGTCGATGCGGTCGGTGATGATCGCGACCGCGAAGGCCGCCGTGGCGGCGATCCGCCAGCTGTCCGACTGCCCGTCGTCGTGCAGCAGCAGCACGATGAACACCGGTACGGCGACGAGCCGCAGCGCCGTGAACGCATTGGCCACGTTCCAGTTGCTGGGCTTCGGCAGGGCGCTCATGCCAGTCCCTTCGCGATCACGTCCACCCCGGCCGCGTCGACCACTTCCGCACGGACGACGTCCCCCCGGGCCGCCGATCCCCCCGGCAGCAGGGTGACCCCGTCGACCTCGGGCCCCTGGTGCGCGGACCGGCCGACGAGGACGTCGGGCTCGTCGTCGTCCGCGCCCTCGACGACGACCTCCACGGTCTCACCGATCCGGTCCAGCGCGCGCTGGGCGGTCAGCTCCTCCACGAGGTCGGTGACGTGCGCGACCCGCGCGGCGATCTCGGCGTCGTCGAGCTTGCCGTCGAGGTCGGCGGCGAGGGTGCCGTCCTCGTCGGAGTAGCCGAACACGCCGACGACGTCGAGCCGGGCGCGTTCCAGGAAGTGGCACAGTTCGTCGAACTCGGCCTCGGTCTCCCCCGGGAAGCCGACGATCACGTTCGACCGGATACCCGCCGCCGGCGCCTGGGCCCGGACCCGCTCGACCAGGTCGAGGAAGTCGGCGGTGCCGCCGAACCGTTTCATCCGGCGCAGCACGCCGGGCGCCGAGTGCTGGAACGAGAGGTCGAAGTACGGGGCGACCCCGGCGGTGGCGGCGATCGCCTCGAGCAGCCCCGGGCGCAACTCGGCGGGCTGCAGGTACGACACCCGGACCCGCTCGACGCCGTCGATCGCGGCCAGCTCCGGCAGCAGGCGCTCCAGCAGGGTGAGGTCGCCGAGGTCCTTGCCGTAGGAGGTGGAGTTCTCGGAAACCAGGAACAGCTCGCGGACGCCCTGCTCGGCCAGCCAGCGCGCCTCGGTCAGCACCTCGGCCGGCGGCCGGGACACGAACGCGCCGCGGAACGCGGGGATCGCGCAGAACGTGCAGCGCCGGTCGCACCCGGAGGCGAGTTTCAGCGGGGCCCACGGAGCGTCGTCCAGCCGGCGCCGCACCACTCGCGGACCCGACGCCGGGGCCAGGCCCTCAGGCAGATCGGTGAGCTCGCGCGACGCGGCGTGCGCCGCCCGGGCGGCCGCCCGGTCCACCGGGGACACCGGCAGCAACGCCCGGCGGTCACGCGGGACGTGCGGGGCCGGCGCGTGCCCGTGCAGGACGTCGTCCAGGATCCGCGACAGCTCCGGGTAGGCGTCGAAACCCAGCACCGCGTCGGCCTCGGGCAGCGAGTCGGCCAGCTCGCTGCCGTACCGCTCGGCCAGGCAGCCGACGGCGACGACCTTCTGGACGCTCGAGCCGCCGTCGCGCAGGGTCGCGGCCTCCAGCAACGTGTCGATCGAGTCCTTCTTCGCCTGCTCGACGAAACCGCACGTGTTGACGACCGCGACGTCGGCCGCGGACGCGTCGTCCACCAGCTGCCAGCCGGCGGCCTCGAGACGGCCCGCCAGCTCCTCCGAGTCCACCTCGTTGCGGGCGCACCCGAGGGTGACGAGCGAGACGGAACGGGAGGCAGTCACTGCCCCAGGGTAGCCGCCGGACGACGGCGCGCCGCGCCCCGCTGCTGTGGCCTACGCGACCGCTTCGCCCGGTTTGTCGGAGATGCGTTCGGCCGGCTTGTCCGTGAGGAGCGCCCGCATCGACCGCGTGGGCTGCAGCCACGCGCCGCCCTCGGGCAGGTTGTCGAGCCGGACCCGCGGCAGCGGCGAGGTGAAGGCCCCCGGCACGTCCTCCAGGTCGACGAACGTCAGGAGGTCGGACTCCTGGGCGTACCCGGCGACCTCCATGAACGACAGGACGGTGACCTCGACCCCGGCCCGGGCCAGGTCCTCCAGCGGTTCGAGGAAGTTGCGGCCGTCGCCGCTGGCCACCACGACCCGGCGCAACTGGTGGCTGGTGGCCCGGGCCGCGATGTGGGCCAGCATGTCGGCGTCGACGTCGTCGCCGGCGCTCAGCTTGGGGCGGGCGAACACGGCGTAGCCGAACGAACGGATCGCCTCCACCCAGCCGCGCATGGTCGCCGCACCGCCGGGCGGCACGTTGGCGAAGACGCAGCCCTCGACCTCGCGCTCGCCGGCACCGGCGAGCAGCCACCGGGCCACGGCGTCGAACCGGGGCCGGGAGCTGGCCGAGGGCCGCCCGCCGATCACGTTCGACAGGGTCATGTCGATGTTCGGGGCGTCCCAGACCAACAGGTCGAGCTCGGGCCGGTCGCCGGCCTGGGCGGTCAGCGGCAGGCCGGCCGCGGGGGTGGGCGGAGCAATTTCGCTAGTCATCATCCATACCTGGTTCCCAGAGTTCTTCCACCCGCCCGGCGTCGTCATCGGGGACGTCAGGAAGGTCTTCCCCCCGAATCATGGCCAGTGTGGACGGAAGTTCGTCGGGTTTGACCAGGACGTCGCGGGCCTTACTACCCTCGCTGGGGCCGACCACCCCGCGCGACTCGAGCAGGTCCATCAGGCGGCCCGCCTTGGCGAAACCGACCCGCAGCTTGCGCTGCAGCATGGACGTCGACCCGAACTGGGTGGTCACGATCAGTTCGGCAGCCGCCAGCACCAACTCGAGGTCGTCGCCGATGTCCTCGTCGATCTCCTTGCGGGCCACGCTCACCGCGACGTCCTCGCGGTAGACCGGCTGCAGCTGGGTCTTCACGTGGTCGACGACCTTGTGGATCTCGCTCTCCCCCACCCAGGCGCCCTGCACCCGCAGCGGCTTCGAGGAGCCCATCGGCAGGAAGAGCCCGTCGCCCTGGCCGATCAGCTTCTCGGCGCCGGGCTGGTCGAGGACGACCCGCGAGTCCGTGACGGACGACGTCGCGAACGCCATCCGAGAGGGCACGTTGGCCTTGATCAGGCCGGTGACGACGTCGACGCTCGGGCGCTGGGTGGCCAGCACCAGGTGGATACCGGCGGCCCGGGCCAGCTGGGTGATGCGCACGATCGCGTCCTCGACGTCGCGCGGGGCGACCATCATCAGGTCGGCCAGCTCGTCGACGATCACCAGGAGATACGGGTACGGCTGCAGGTTGCGCTCACTGCCCGGGGGCAGCTTCACCGCGTTGCTGCGCACGGCCTTGTTGAAGTCGTCGATGTGCTTGAACCCGAACGCGGCCAGGTCGTCGTAGCGGGCGTCCATCTCCTTGACCACCCAGGCCAGCGCCTCGGCGGCCTTCTTCGGGTTGGTGATGATGGGGGTGATCAGGTGCGGGATGCCCTCGTACGCGGTCAGTTCGACGCGCTTGGGGTCGACCAGCACCATGCGCACCTCGTCGGGCGTGGAGCGCATCAGGATGCTGGTGATCATCGAGTTGATGAAACTCGACTTACCGGCGCCGGTGGCCCCCGCGACGAGCAGGTGCGGCATCTTGGCGAGGTTGGCGATGACGTACCCGCCCTCGACGTCCTTACCGACGCCCATCACCATCGGGTGCTCGACCCGGCGGGCGGTGTTGCTGCGCAGTACGTCGCCGAGACTGACCGTCTCCCGGTCGGTGTTCGGGATCTCGATGCCGATCGCCGACTTGCCCGGGATCGGCGACAGGATGCGGACGTCGGCGCTGGCCACCGCGTAGGCGATGTTCTTGCTCAGTGCCGTGACCCGCTCCACCTTGACGGCGTGCCCGACCTCGACCTCGTACCGGGTCACCGTCGGACCGCGGGTGAAGCCGGTGACCTGCGCGTCGATCGCGAACTGCTCGAAGACCTGGGTGAGCGACTCGACGACCTTGTCGTTGGCCTCGGTGCGCTCCTTCGGCGGCGGGCCGGCGGCCAGCAACGACGACGCCGGCAGTGTGTACGTGACGTCGCCCGCCAAGCTGAGCTGCTCGACCCGCTCGGGCAGCTGCGTGGTCGGCGGGGCCTCCAGCGGGGGCTTCGAGGGCACCTTCGGCGGAGGGGACGGCGCCGGGCTCGGCGCGTCGGACGTCTTGGCCTTCGCCTCGGCGGCCTGCCGCCCGCTGGCCATCCCCGACGCCGCCCCGAGCTCGTCCGAGATCGTGTCGGCGGCGTCGGCCGTGGTGAGGTCGAGCACCGTGTCCTTGGCCTTGCGGCCGCGGGCCGGCTTCTTCGCCTCGGCCTCCAGCTCCTTCTCCCTGACCATGGCCTGCTCGTAGGCCTCGTCCCCGTCGAGCGACGGGCCGCCCTTGCCCGAGCGCCACGGCGCGAGCGGGTCGGCGACGCCGCCGGCGGCCGCGTGCGAGCCGGTCAGCCGGTCGTGCAGGTAGCGCAGCCGCTGCGGGATCGCGTGCACCGGGGTCGCGGTGACCACCAGCAGGCCGAACCCGCCCAGGAGCAGGAAGATCGGCACCGCGACCCAGGCGGTCAGCCCCGCGACCAGCGGCGTGGCGACCAGGTAACCGACGAAACCGCCCGCGTCCCGGACCTTCTCGATGCCGTCGCCCGGGCCGGGTACCCCAGCGGACACGTGCACGAGCCCGGTGGCGGCCACCATGATCGCCGTCAGGCCGATGCCGACCCGGTTGATCATCGGCACCTCCTCCGGCTTGATCAGGAGGAGCACCCCGACGATCAGCAGCACCACCGGCAGGGCCAGCCCGGCGCGGCCGAACGTGCCCGCGACCACGGCGTGCACCGCCGTCCCGGCCGGCCCCGGCAGCTGCCACCACTCGCGGGCGGCGACCACCAGGCACAGGCCGACCAGCAGGAGACCCGCCCCGTCGCGGCGGTGCGCCGGGTCGAGCTCGCGCGCGCTGCGCCCGATGCCGCGGGCCGCGCCCCCGACGAGATGGGCGAGCCCCATCCAGACCGCGGACGCGGCGCGCACCGGCCACGAGGGCTCGTGCGTCGCGTTCGCCCGGCGAGCCCGGGGGGCGGCCTTCTTGGCCGGGGGCTTGCGGGCGGCGGTCTTCGCCGCCGGTTGCCTGAGGCTCGTGGTCCGACTCTGAGCTGCCTTCTTTCCGTTCGCCCGCGACGCAGCCTTTTGCTTGCTCGTGCGCTGAGCAGACGTACCGAAGGCCATGTTCCCGACACTACGTGAGCGCCACGCCGGTCCCAGGGATCCCACGCCGTGACGCGGGCGCCCGAATCGTCCCCTGCGCCGAGACCCGCCCACTATCGTCCCGGGGCATGACGCCGCTCCCGGAGTTCATGCTCGTCATGCGCGGCTACGATCGCGACGAGGTCGCAGCCCTCGTCGCGCTCGTCGATGCGGCACAGGACTCGCCCGACCCGTTGGTTAGATCGCAGGCCGCACGAGCTCTCGACGAGGCGGCCTTCACCATCCGGTTCCGCGGCTACGACCGGGCTGCGGTTCAGAGCTACCTGGCCGAGGCTCGCCACCACCTGCAGCCTTAAGGCAGGGCCAGCTCCGAGGCCAGGGCCGCGGCGAGGGCGGCGTTGTTCTTGACCAGGGCGATGTTGGCGACCAGCGACCGTCCGCCCGTCAGTTCGTTGATCCGGGCCAGCAGGAACGGCGTGACGTCCTTGCCCTTCACGCCCTGGTCGTCGGCCTCGGTCACGGCCTGCTCGATGATGCCGTCGATCTCGGCGGCGGGGATGGCGTCGGCCTCGGGCACCGGGTTGGCCACCAGGATGCCGCTGCGCAGCCGCAGTTCGCGGTGCGCCTCGACCGCGGCGGCCAGCGCCGAGACGTCGTCCACCTGGTGGTCGAGGAACAGCCCGGACGTGCGGGAGAAGAAGGCCGGGAACTCCGTCGTGCCGTACCCGAGCACCGGCACCGAGTGGGTCTCCAGCAGCTCCAGCGTCTTGGGCAGGTCGAGCAGCGACTTCGCGCCCGCACACACCACGGTGACGGGGGTCTGGGCCAGTTCGAGCAGGTCGGCGGACACGTCGTAGGTCTGCTCGGCGCCCCGGTGCACGCCCCCGATCCCGCCCGTGGCGAACACACCCACCCCGGCGAGGTTCGCGATGAACATGGTGGCCGCGACCGTCGTCCCGGCGGTCCTCCCGCTGCTCAGCAGCACGGGCAGGTCGCGGCGCGACGCCTTCGCGGTCTCCTCCCCCGGTTCGCCGGGCCGGGCCAGCCGGTCGAGGGAGGCGGGGTCGAGGCCGACCCGCAGCTGGCCGTCGAGGACGGCGATCGTGGCCGGCACCGCCCCGCCGTCGCGGACCGTCTGCTCGACCTCGCGAGCCGTCTCCAGGTTCTGCGGGTAGGGCATCCCATGGCTGATGATCGTCGACTCCAGGGCCACGACCGGCCGGTCGGCGGCCAGCGCCTCGGCCACCTCGGGGTCGACGTGCAGGAGTTCGCGCTTGACCTTCTTGGCCTTGACCGGGGTACTCACGCCTCCAGCCTAGGCAGCACGGAGTGCGGGCTCTCAACCGTCCGGGCCGCCCGCTCGACCCCGAGGGCGACGGCGTCCAGAATGTCCGCCCCGGCGAGCAGGGCCGCCAGCGTCCCGGCGATCAGCGCATCGCCGGCGCCGGTCACGTCGACCGGGGTGGCGGGTGGGGACAGCACCAGCTCGACGCGCCCCTCCTGCGCGACCAGGACGCCGCGTTCCCCCAGCGTGAGCAGCACGGTCCGGGCGCCGGCCCGGCGCACGGCCTCGGCCAGCCCGGTCTCGTCGACCGGGTCTGGCCGCCCGTGCGCGGCCAGCCAGGCGCGCGCCTCGTCGATGTTGAGGCTGATCAGGGTCACGCCGCGCAGGTCGGCGGGGAACCGGGTCACCTTGGGCGTGGACACGGCGTCCAGGGCCAGGGGGACGCCGTCGGCCGCCGCCCGCGCGATCGCGCGGCGCAGGAGGGTGGTCGGCAGGTTCGCGTCGCAGAACACCCAGGCGCCGGGGCGTCCCGGCCACGCCGCGTCGAGGTCGTCGGTGGTGAGCCCGTCGAGGATGTCCATGGCCGCGACACCCAGCACCAGATCGCCGAAGGGTTCGAGAACCGCCACGTAGCGGGCGGTCTCGGCGCCGGAGTCGGTGGCCAGGTGCTGGACGTCGACCCCGACCCCGGTCAGGTGGGCCCGCAGCGCCTCCCCCGTCGGGTCGGAGCCGACCCGTGACACCAGTGCGACGGGAACGCCGAGCACGGCCAGGTTCTCGGCGACGTTGCGCGCCACCCCGCCCCAGGCCGTACCGGACACCGCCGGGTTCGAGGTCTCCAGGACGGCGGAGGCCCGCAACGTCAGCTTCAGGTCGGCGACCGCGCCGCCCACGCACACCACCCGGTCCACGGCGTCACTCTGCCAGGCGCTCCCGAAGACCCGCCGCCATCCCGGCGATGGTGAGCAGGTCGAAGAGACCGCCGAGGGTCTCCGCCAGCCGTCGGTGCTTGACCGGGCCGAGCCGCAGCCGCAGGTGCACCCGGGTGTCGGGCCCGGTGGCCGTCAGGGTGATCGACCAGCTGACGTGCGTGTGGCCGCGCAGCGACGTGTAGACCAGTGTGTGCGGCGATTCGATCACCGCCACGGTGAAGGTCTCGTCGCGCCCGCCGTAGTCGGGGATCACGTCGCCGACGACCAGGTGCTGCCAGCGGTCGTCGAGGTGCCGGGCCGCCCGCCGCCCGCGCGGGACGAACCGCTCCACGGACCGGGGCAGGTACCAGCCGGCCCGCCGTTTGCCGAGTTGCTGCAGCCACGGCCACACGAGTTCGGGGGCGCCGGGGACGGTGAACGCGCGGTCCATGACGACGTCCGCGCGCACCAGCGCATCCCCCGGCCGTGTTGCGGCCGTCTCCTCGGCGGTCGCGTCGACACCCAGCACGGGCCCAGTGTGCACCTCAGAACGGGGGCGGGCCGAGCGGCGCGGACGGCGTGAGCCGGGCGGGTCGGTCGGGCACCTGGGTGCCGGCCGGGGTGGTCCAGACCAGGGTTTCGGCCGGGGCGTGCACGCGCCATGCCGTCTCGTGTTTGACCCGATGATGGTGCCCACACAGCGAGACGCCGTTGCAGGCACACGTCGCGCCGCCCGCCGCGTAGGGCTGGCGGTGGTCGAAGTCGCACGCGGACGCCTGGGTGCGGCAGCCGGGGAACCGGCAGTACCGGTCCCTCTGCTGCACATGATCTTTCAACGCTTGGGACGCGACATACCTGGCGGTGCGCGTCGCTCGGCCCAACCCGAGCAGGGTGCCGTGGTCTCCGTCGACGATCGCGCACTGAAAGGTGCCGGTCTCGACCGCATCCGCGGCCAGTCTCCTGGCCAGCAGCGCGGTCGCGGGCCCGTATCCGTCGAGGTGCGCCGGTTGGTCACTCTCCCCGGCCAGCACCTCCAACGGCACGGTCACGGTCACCCGCGTCTTCGGCTGCACCCCACTCTGCTCGCCGGTGAGCAGATCGACCAGAACATCCGCCCGCCGCTGATCCGCCGTCCGCGAGTCCTTCATCTGCGCGGCAGTGGATTCCAAGACAGCTCGGACCCTCAGCCCGTCCTCCGCCGGTAGCAGCGCCCACAGTTCGACCATGTCGTCCTCGACCGGCGTGAACACCACCCGCCGCTGCAACCGGGCCTCGAGTGCGCGTTCCTCGGCTACCTGAGGTTCCGCTGCGAGGACCCAGCCCTTCACCAGTTCCCGCAATCCCGGCACCGTCAGCCCGGCCGCGGCCTCGATCGCCGCGGCCTCCAACCGCCGCCGCACCGACTCCTCACCCACATTCGTCAGCCCGTCGGCGATGACCTCCGCCTTCCGCGCATCAACCCGACCCGCCGCCAACGCATCCAGCGTCGCGGGGAACGTGTCGATCAACTGGCACGACAGGTCCTGCAGCTTCGTCGCCGCATACCGGGACAGGCCCGTCTCGACCGCGATCTCATCCGCCACCGCCCGCAGTTCCATTTCGGGCACCCGATCCGTCACCGGCGCCCGCCGCCGGGACAACTCCGCCACCAACTCCAACTCCTGCGCCGCCAACGCCGCCTTCGCCCGCTGCACGCCCCGCAACCCCGCCAACAGCACCCGATCATCCGCGTCAGCCACCACGCGCCGGTCGTCCAACCCGTGCAACCGAACCGACAGAACCTCACCGTGCGCGGAGTCCAACTCCCACACCCGCTCGTCGACCCAGCCCTCGTGCAGGAGCTCACGCTCGATCTCCCGCCACCGCACCAACGCCTCCGCAGACAGGCCCGTCTCCGGATCGAAGGGGGCCTCCAGGCAGTGCGACATGTGTTCGATTCTAGACCGAAACCACCTCTCCCACAAGGCAAAACATCGCCCCTGCATCCGAGCAGACTGCCCCAGTGAACGACCCTAGACGCGACCACCGACACTCACTGAACGGCTGTCATCCGGGTACAGCCAGGTGAGCCGGGTGGCCCTCACGTTTCTGAGCGCAGTCTGAACGGACGACGGTGTCGGCTCATGTGAGAGCCCCCGCCCGGACATCCTGGGTTCATGAGCACACCTGCCCCGACTCGGCTGAGCGTCCTCGCCACGGAGGTGGTCGACGAGGCCCTCGGTCGGGGGCACCGGCGGGACCCCGTCCGGGCCGGGACCGGGGGTCCCGCCGGGAACGCGCGACTGACGGCCTGGACCGGCCTGCTGCTCTTGGTCCTGTTCGTGGCCGAACTGCTGACCCTGCTCGACGTCGGCGGCCTGATCAGCTGGCACCTGGCCATCGGCGCCCTGCTCGTCCCGCCGGCCCTGCTCAAGACCGGCAGCACGGGCTGGCGCCTGGTCCGGTACTACCTGGGCGACGCCGACTACGGCCAGGCGGGCCCACCGGTCCCGCTGCTCAGAGCGCTGGGGCCCCTGGTCGTGATCTCGACCCTGGCCCTGCTGGGCTCCGGGCTGCTGCTGGTGCTGATCGGCCCCGACCCGGCCCGGACCACGCTGTTCACCCTCCCGCTGCTGCGCGTGGACTACGTGACCCTCCACCAGGCGGTGTTCATCGCCTGGGCGACCGTTACCGGGGCGCATCTGCTGGCCCGGCTCGTACCCGCCGTCAAGCTGACGGTGCCCGGCCCGGGGCGGGGCGCCGTGCCGGGGAACGCATCTCGCGCCCTCGTCGTGCTGCTGAGCGTGGCCCTGGCCGCCCTCTGCGCGGTGCTCGTCGTCTCCTGGGGCCACGACTGGCGGACCGAGCGGGGCCCTCACGACGGGCCTCGAGCATCCGCCGACAGTCAGGCGACGCCCGTCAGCCGGGCCAGTTCGGCCGTCACCTGACCGGTCTCCTCGAAGCGCACGGCGGCGAAGCCCAGGTCCGCCGAGGAGAAGCCGTACCGCCGCTCCTCCTCCTCGCGAGCGCCGTCGGCGGAGTTGCTCAGGATCGCCACCGGTACGGTTCGGCGCACCCCGCCCACGTCGAACACGACCGCGTCGACGGACATGAGGTCGACGGACACGAGCTATCGCTGCTCCTCGGGGCACCACCACGTGGTGCGCCCGCCGACGGTCGCCCGCCGCATCTCGGTCCCGCAGCGCGGGCAGTGCTCCCCCGCCTTCCGGAACGGCACGATCTCACCGGTGTGCACGCCACCGTGCGTGATCGCGTGCCGGACGGCGGCCCGCACCGCACGACGCAGGCCGTCCAACTCCTCCGTGGTCAGGTCCCCGGCCGGACGGCGCGGGTCCAGCCTCGCCCGCCACAGGGCCTCGTCGGCCAACAGGTTCCCCACCCCGGCGATCGTCTCCTGATCGAGAAGCCGTGCTTTGAGCGGGATCCGGCCGCGCCCGACCCGCGCCCGGAACTCGTTCCGACCGACGTCGAAGGCGTCCGGCCCCAGCCCGGACACGTCCGGATCGAGCCGGGCCCGCCCGAGGCGGCGAGGGTCGAGCAGGTGCAGGCGACCGCCGTCGGAGAACGTCAGGCTGAACCGCGACCACTTGCGCAGCGCCTCGAGGTTCACCGGGCGGTTGTTGTTCCAGTAGTCGCCGCCCTGGTCGGCGACCGCGGCACCGTCGGGGGTGGCCTCGACGGCGACGATCTTGCCGCTCATGCCCAGGTGCAGCCCCAGCACCGGGCCGCCGTCGGTCTCCACCCACATCGACTTCCCCCGCCGGTGGGCGACGGTGAACTCGTGCCCGACCAGCGCCGCGCGGATCTGGCCCGGGGCGTGCGGGCGGCACTCGTAGGAGTCGGTGTCGTCGACGTCCACGATGCGCCGGCCGAGGCCGGACCGCTCGATCGCCGCGCGCGCGGTCTCCACCTCGGGCAGTTCAGGCACCCGCCCATCCTGTCAGGCGGCCGTGGAGCTCAGGCCGTGAGCAGGTCCGCGAGGGTGTCGGCGTCGGTGGCCGCGACCCGTAGCGCCTGCACGCCCCGCGCGACCGCGATCATCTGGGCCTCCAGCGTGGCCCGGTTCCCGGGGTAGTCGTCGGCGCTCAGCGCCAGGACGGCGTCGGCCACCGGCCCGAACGCTTCGGCGGCCGCCGTGGCCGATCCGCTGTAGTTCGAGAGCAGGCTCTGGGCTTGGGTTTTCGTATCGGTGTCCGGCATGGCCGCGACGGCCGCCTTCAGGGCGGGCAGGACGTCGGTGAGCTGGGCGGCCGCGTGGGCGCCGGTGTCGCCGGCGACGGCCAGCCGGATCTGCGGCGCGACGAGACCGTAGACCCGGAAGTCGGTGACGATGCCCTTGGCCAGGGAGATCGCCACGCTGCACCCGTCGGCCGACCGCACCGCCGGTTTGAGCGCGGCCAGACCCTCGAGGGCGCGATCGGTGATCGCGCCGATCTGGGCCCGGTGCTTCGCGGTCAGGGCGGAGGCCCGGGTGGCGCTGCCGTCCAGCTGCCTCAGCAGGTCCTGCCGCAGGCTGACGGCCCGACCGGTCAGGGTGACGACGCGGGCCTTCGCCTTCGCGGTGCAGAGCGACTCGTCACCGGCCATGGAACTCGGCATCGTCGTGCCGCTCGGGGTGGCGCCCCGGGCCGGGCCGGACGCGGCCAGGAGGCCGGACACGGCCACCAGGAACGCCACGGCCATCACCACGCGCCGCCTCACGAGAACGGCACCGGTTCGTCGGTGTCCTGCGCGGCCAGGACGGCGGCCTTCGCCGACCTCGCGGCCGACCGGGCGGTCCGGGCCGCGGCCTCCAGGTCGGCGCTCACCCGCTTCGGCGCGGCCGTGGGGCCGGTGGTCGGCGCCGCGGTCGGCGACACGGTCGACGTCGGCACCGCGGCGGGCGGCGCGGAGGGCGAGACCGTGGAGTCCGACGACGAACAGGCGGTCAGGCCGGCGAGCACGGCCGCGGTGGCGAGGATCGGGACGAGGGTGCGCAACACGCCCGGAGCCTAACCGTGCGTAGCGCAGAAACTACGCAATGAAGCGCCGTGGCGTGCGCCAGGGACGCCTCAGGCCTCGATCACGAGCGGGATGATCATCGGGCGGCGACGGTACGACTCGCTGACCCACCGGCCCACGACCCGCCGCACGACCTGCTGCAACTGGTAGGTGTCGGTCGGGCCGGAGTTGGCGGCGTCGCGCAGCGCGTCGACGATCCGGGGCCGCACGGCGTCGAACACGGACTCGGTCTCGGCGAACCCGCGCGCGTGGATCTCGGGGCCCGCCACCACCTTTCCGCTGGCCGAATCGACCACGACGATGATGGAGATGAACCCCTCCTCGCCGAGGATCCGCCGGTCCTTCAGGTCGGCCTCGGTGATCTCCCCGACGCTCGACCCGTCGACGTACACGTACCCGCAGTCGACCTTGCCGACCACCTTCGCGACGCCGTCGACCAGGTCGACCACCACGCCGTCCTCGGCGATCACCACCCGCTCGCGCGGCACGCCGGTCTTGACGGCCAGCTCGGCGTTGGCCACCAGGTGCCGGGCCTCGCCGTGCACGGGCATCACGTTGCGCGGCCGGATCACGTTGTAGCAGTAGAGGAGTTCGCCGGCCGAGGCGTGGCCCGAGACGTGCACCCGGGCGTTGCCCTGGTGCACCACCTTCGCGCCGAGCCGGGTCAACCCGTTGATCACCCGGTACACCGAGTTCTCGTTGCCCGGGATCAGCGACGACGCGAGCACCACCGTGTCGCCGGCACCGACGCTGACCCGGTGGTCGCGGTTGGCCATCCGGGACAGGGCGGCCATCGGCTCACCCTGCGAACCGGTGCACATCAGCACGACCTGCTCGTCGGGCAGGTCGTCGACCGCCTTGACGTCGACGATCGTGTTCGGCGGCACGTTCAGGTACCCGAGGTCGCGGGCGATGCCCATGTTCCGGACCATCGACCGCCCGACCAGGGCGACCTTGCGACGGTACTTGTGGGCGGCGTCCAGCACCTGCTGCACCCGGTGGATGTGCGAGGCGAACGAGGCGATGATGATCCGCCGGTCGGCGGCCGCGAAGACCGACTCGAGCACGGGCGTGATCTCGCGTTCGGAGACGGTGAACCCGGGCACCTCGGCGTTGGTGGAGTCGACCATGAACAGGTCGACGCCGGCCTCGCCGAGCCGGGCGAACGACCGCAGGTCGGTGATCCGGCCGTCGAGCGGCAACTGGTCCATCTTGAAGTCGCCGGTGTGCAGCACCGTGCCGGCGGCCGTCGTCACGGCCACCGCGAGCGCGTCGGGGATCGAGTGGTTGACCGCCACGAACTCGCAGCCGAACGGCCCGAGCTGCTCCTTCTGCCCCTCCCGCACGGCGAGCGTGATGGGCGTGATGCGGTGCTCCTTCAGCTTCGCCTCGACGAGCGCCAGGGTCAGCTGCGAACCGATCAGCGGGATGTCGGGCTTCAGCCGCAGGAGGTACGGGACGGCGCCGATGTGGTCCTCGTGGCCGTGCGTGAGGATCACGGCGACGACGTCGTCGAGCCGGTCGGCGATGTACTCGAAGTCGGGCAGGATCAGGTCGACGCCCGGCTGGTGGTCCTCGGGGAACAACACCCCGCAGTCGACGACCAGGATCTTGCCGTCGATCTCGAGGACGGCCATGTTCCGGCCGACCTCGCCGAGACCGCCGAGAGGGACGATGCGCAACGCGCCCGGCTTCAACGCGGGCGGCAGCCCGAGTTCGGGATGCGACTGACTCAAGAAACCCTTGCCTCCTCCAGGTCGGCGCGCAACGCCGTCACCTGTTCCTCCGTCGCGTCCTGCAGCGGCAGTCGCGTTCGTCTGTTCGCCAGGGCGCCGGCCAGCTGCAGCGCCGCCTTGGCCATCACGGCCCCCTGGGCCCTGGTCATGATCCCGCGGACGGCGGGCAGCAGCTCCCGGTGCAGCGCGAGCGCCGCCCGGAGGTCCCCTGCGTCCACCGCCCGGACCATCTGCGCATATCGTGCCGCAGCCACGTGCCCGACGACGCTCACCACGCCGACTCCCCCGTGCGTCAACCACGCCAGGTTGAGCTCGTCAGAACCGGAGTAGTAGGCCAGGTCCGTCCGTTCCATCACCCACGACCCGGCGTACAGGTCGCCTGCGGCGTCCTTGACCGCGACGATCCGCGGGTGCTCCGCCAGCGTCGCGAGCGTCGACGACTCGATCACCTGTGCGGAACGGCCCGGGATGTCGTAGACCATCACCGGCAGGCCGGTCGCGTCGGCCACGGCGGTGAAGTGCGCGATCAGCCCGGACTGCGGGGGCTTGGAGTAGTAGGGCGTCACGACCAGCAGGCCGTGGGCGCCGGCCTGCTCGGCCTGGCCGGCCAGTTCGCACGAGTGCGCGGTGTCGTTGGTGCCGGCTCCCGCCACCACCGTGGCCCGGTCACCGACCGCCTCGACGACGGCCCGCAGCAGCGCGACCTTCTCCGCGTCGGAGGTGGTCGGGGACTCGCCCGTGGTGCCGGACACGACCAGGCCGTCGCACCCGTCGTCCACCAGGCGCTCGGCGAGCGCGGCTGCGGCGTCGAGATCGACGGCGCCGGAGGCGTCGAAGGGGGTGACCATGGCCACCAGGACCGCACCGAACGGACGTCCGGGACGTTCCGTCGGGCTGGTCGGGGGCATGGCCCGAGCCTATCGGCCCCCCAAACTGGAGTGGCCCTGGTGTGCCCGCTCGGGGGTTCGAGCACACCAGGACCTGGTGTTCTGATCGGCAGCCCGTGAGCGGTCGTTACCCGGACAGCGGTTCCCGCGCCGATGATCACCCGGACGGAGCAACCACCCGCACGCCGCCGTCCCCGACCACGAACCGGACGTCCGCCAACGTCTCGACGACGGCGTCGGCGTCCAGTTCGGACGCCTTGTGGGTGACCGTCACGGCCAGGGTCGCCGCCCCGGCCGCCCGGCCGGCGGCCAGCCCGGCGGGGGCGTCTTCGACCACGAGGCACTGGGCGGCGGACACGCCGAGGCGCTGCGCGGCCAGCAGGTACGGGTCGGGGGCCGGCTTCCCCGCCGTCACCTGGTCGGCCGTCACCAGCACCGACGGCTGGACCAGGCCCGACGCGCCGATCCGGGCCCGGGCCAGGGGCGCGGTGCACGAGGTGACGATGGCGGCCCGGCCCGGCGGCAGCGCGGCGAGCGCGTCGACGGTGCCGGGCAGCACGACGACGCCGTCCGTGTCCTCGGTCTCCAGCTGCTCGATCCGGCGGAACGCCGCCTCGCGCCGCTCGGGCGGCAGGAACAGGGCCACGATGTCGGCGGCCGGGCGCCCGTGCATCCCCGCGAAGCTGCTCAACGGGACGTCGTGCTCCTGCGCCCAACGCACCCAGCTGCGTTCCACCGCGGGGTGGGAGTCGATGAGGGTGCCGTCCATGTCGAACAGGACGGCGGCGAACACGCGCCCCTCCAGGGTGTCGAGCACCGGAACACGGTAACCGCCCCGGGGATGACACGATGACGGGCATGGCGTCGACGGCACAGGTATCGGTCCGGCCCGCGACGCCCGGTGATGCGGCGGCGATCGCGGCGGTCCAGTCGCGCGGCTGGCGCGCCGCCTACGCGGGGCTGCTGCCGGAGGACGTGCTCGAGGCCTTGGACGCGGCCGCGCTGACGCCGAGCTGGCGGGAGGCGGTGCTGGCCGCGAACGGCACCCGCAACGCCCTGCTGGTCGCGGTCTCGGACGACATCGTGGTCGGGTTCGCGACCGCCGGGCCCAGCGACGACGGGGACGCCGGCGAGGGGGACGGGCTGCTCGCCGTCCTCGTGGTCGACCCGGCCCACCAGCGCGCCGGGCATGCGTCGCGGCTGCTGTCCGCGGCGGCCGACCACCTGCGCGAACAGGGCCTCACGGTGGTCCGCGCCTGGTCGCCCGAGCTCGACTACGCGCGCCGCACGTTCCTGACCTCGGCCGGGATGGAGCCGGACGGCGCCACGCGCGGCTACCTCGGCGCCGAGGGTCGCGAGGTGGTCGAGCTGCGGTTGGCGGCGTCCCTCGGGGAGCCGTGACCGAGGCTCAGCACGCGCCGCGGATCGCCGCGGTCGACGTGGCCCGCGCGGTCGCGCTGGCCGGCATGTTCGCCGTGCACCTCGTGCCGTTCGACGCGCCCGCGCCGCTGGGCTGGCTGCACCGCGTGAGCTCCGGGACGGCGTCCGCCACCTTCGCGGTGCTGGCGGGGGTCGGGCTCGGGCTGGCCACCCGTTCCGGGCTGGCGCACACCGCGAGGGCCCGCACCGTGGTCAGGGGCCTGTGTCTCGTCGTCGTCGGGCTCGTGGTCGGACTGGTGCCGACCCCGGCGGCGATCATCCTCGTGTACTACGGGGTGCTGTTCGTGGTGGCCGCCGCGTTCCTGCGGTTCGGCCCCGGGACGCTGGCCGCGTTGGCTCTGGTGGCCGCGCTCGGCACACCCGTGCTGAGCTACGTGCTGCGCCAGAACGGTCTGGACTCGGTCGCTTTCGAGAACCTCGGACTGCTGTCGCTGCCGGCGCCGGGCGCTCTGGTGAGCACCGTGTTGCTGACCGGCTACTACCCCGTGCTGACCTGGACGACCTACCTGCTGGCCGGGTTGGCGATCGGCCGGCTGGACCTGCGTTCGACGCGCGTGGCCGGTTCGCTGCTCGGCGCCGGCGTGGCGGCGGCGGGGGTCGCGGTCGTGACCGGCGCCGTCGCCGTGCACGTCGCCGGTGGGGTGGCCGGGTTGAACGCGCGGCTGGCCGGCTCGCCGCAGCCGGGCGCGGATCTCACCGATCGGGGTCCAGACCTGTTGCACGACACGTTCTTCGGGGTCACGCCCCTGCACGACCCGGTGTGGCTACTGGTCCGGGCGCCGCACTCGGGGTCGGTCACCGACCTGCTGTACACGACCGGGGTCGCGGTCGCGGTGCTGGGCCTGGCCCTGCTGGTCGTGCCCCGGCGGTGGGCGGGGTGGCCGCTGGCGGCGGCCGGGTCGATGACGTTGACGCTCTACACGCTGCACGTGATCACGCTCGGGGCGCTGCCCGCCGAACCCGAGGCCACTTTGTCGGCGGTGGCCCTCGTCGTGGAACTGGCTGCGGCCGTAGCGTTCGCGCTCGCCTGCGGTGCACCCCGCGAACGTGGGCCGCTCGAAGAGGGCGTCGCGCGGGTCGTGAGGAGAGTCGCTTGACGAGGGGTACCCAGGACCCGGCCCGGGCGGCCGCCGTCCGGCAGGCGTTGTCGGTCGGGCTCGCGGTCGGCGCCTACGGGGTGTCGTTCGGGGCGCTCGGGGCCGCGTCCGGGCTGAGCGTCGCGCAGACCTGCGTGCTCAGCCTGCTGATGTTCAGCGGCGGGTCGCAGTTCGCGCTGGCCGGGATCGTCGGCGCGGGTGGTAGCGGCCTGTCGGCGGTCGCGACGGCGGGGCTGCTCGGCGTCCGGAACGGGCTGTACGGGCTGCAGGTGGGGCCGTTGCTGCGCGGGGCGCCGGCCCCGACAGGCTGGCGGCGGCCGCTCAAACCGGTGCGCGACCTGGTCGGCGTACAGCTGACGATCGACGAGACGACCGCCGTCGCCACGGGCCAGCAGGCGGTGCAGCCCGACCGGCCGGATGTGGCCCGGGTCGGCTTCTGGGTCACCGGCGTCACGGTTTTCTCGCTGTGGAACGCCACCACACTGGCCGGGGCCCTGCTCGGCACCGCCGCGGGCGACCCGCGCCGGTTCGGGCTCGACGCGGCGGCCGCCGCCGCGTTCCTCGCGCTGCTGTGGCCGCGGCTGCGGGAGCTGTCGGCCCGGCGTGCGGCGCTGGTCGCGGCGCTGGTCGCGGCGGTCGCCGTGCCGTTCGTCCCGGCGGGGGTGCCGGTGCTGATCGCGGCCGTCGCGGCGCTGGGCATGGCGGTCCTGGTATGAGCACCTGGACGGTCGTACTGCTCGGCTGCGCGGCGGTCTTCGTGCTCAAGCTCGCCGGGCACCTGGTGCCCGCGCGCCACCTGGAGCGGCCCGCGGTGGTCCGCGCCGCGGCGATCGTCACCGCGGGCCTGCTGGCCGCGCTGGTCACCGTGCAGACCCTGGTGGACGGCGAGCGCCTGGCCCTGGACGCCCGCGTCCCCGCGGTCGGGGTCGCCGCCGTCCTGCTGTGGCGGCGGGCGCCGTTCATCGTGGTGGTGGCGGCCGCCGCCCTGACGGCCGCCCTCCTGCGCCTCTAGCCGGGCAGGGGCGCCGGTCAGAGGTAGTGCTCGAGGCCGACGGTGAGCCCCGGACGCGACCCGACGGTGCGCACGGCGTGCACCACCCCCGGCATGAACGACACCCGGTCGAACGAGTCGTGGCGCAGGGTCAGCTGCTCCCCCGGGCCGCCGAGCAGCACCTCCTCGTGCGCGACGAGGCCCCGCAACCGGACCGCGTGCACGCGGATGCCCTCGACGTCGGCGCCGCGGGCGCCGTCCAGCCCGGTCTCGGTGGCGTCGGGGATGGGCGCGGAACCGGCCGCCCGCCGGGCCTCGGCAATGGCGTGCGCGGTGTGCTGCGCCGTGCCGGACGGCGCGTCGACCTTGTTCGGGTGGTGCAGCTCGACGACCTCGACGGACTCGAAGAACGGCGCGGCCTTGGCGGCGAACTCCATCAGCAGGACGGCGCCGATCGCGAAGTTCGGGGCCACCAGCACCCCGGTCGCGGAGCCCTCCAGGGCGGAGCGCACGGCCGCCAGGCGCTCGTCGTCCCAGCCCGTGGTGCCGACCACGGCGTGCACACCGGCCTCGACGCAGGCCAGGACGTGCTCGAGAACCGTCGCAGGCACGGAGAACACGACGGCGACGTCGGCGCCCTTCAGGCCGGCCGCCACGTCGTCACCGACGTCGAGCCGGGCGACCAGCTCTAGCCCGTCGGCCTCCTCGACCGCGGCGCAGGTGGTCGCCCCCATCCGCCCGGCGGCCCCGATCACGGCGACTCTGATGCTCACGTGAGCAACCTACCGGGACCTAGCCCAGGGAGAACTCGCGGTCCTCGTCGAAGGGACCGACGACCGCCAGGGTCAGCTCCTGGGCAGCGAGATCGGCTGCGAGGGAACGGATGTCCTCGGCCGTCACCGACTCCACCCGCGCCAGCGCCTCGTCGACGTCGATGAACTCGCCGTGTACGAGCTCGGCCTTGCCCAGCCGGGACATCCGCGAGCCGGTGTCCTCCAGCCCCAGGACGAGTCCGCCGCGCAGCTGCCCGTGGGCCCGGGCCAGCTCGTCGGCCGGCAGGCCGCCGTCGGCCAGCCGGTGCAGCTCGGCGACGAGCAGGCGCACGACCTCGTCGGTCTTGGCCGGCGTACACCCCGCGTAGAGGCCGAAGTAGCCGGAGTCGGAGTACCCGGACGCGAACGAGTAGACGGAGTAGACGAGCCCGCGGGCCTCGCGGATCTCCTGGAACAGGCGGCTGCTCATCCCGCCGCCGAGCACCGCGTTCAGCGTGGACATCGCGTACCGGCGCGGGTCGGTAGCGGTCAGGGACGGCGTGCCGATGACGACGTTGGCCTGCTCCGTCGTCCGGCGCACCACGACCGGGCGCCGGGCCGGGGTGATCAGCTGCGCCCCACCGGTGGTGGGCCGGCGCGCGAACGGCGCGCGGTCGGCGGCGGAGTCGTCCGACAGGTCCCAGCCCGAACGGGCCAGGCTCTCGCCGACCAGCGCGCAGACCTTGTCGTGGTCGACGCCGCCCGCGACGGTCACGACGAGCCCCGCGGGGCGGTAGTGCTGCGCGTAGTGGGCGGCGATGTCGTCGCGCCCGACCGCGTTGATGGTGTCGGGGGTGCCGCCGATCGGGCGGCCCAGCGGGTGCCCGGCCAGGACGGCCTCGGCGAACCGCTCGTGGACGACGTCGGTCGGGTCGTCGTCGTTCATCGCGAGCTCTTCGAGGATGACCCCGCGCTCGCTCTCGACGTCGGCCTCGGCCAGGGTCGCCGAGGTGACCATGTCGCACAGGACGTCGACCGCCATGGGGAGGTCGTCGTCCAGCACCCGCGCGTAGTAGCAGGTGTGTTCCTTGCCCGTGACCGCGTTGGCCTCGCCCCCGACCTCGTCGAAGGCCGAGGCGATGTCCATCGCGGAGCGCCGGGCGGTGCCCTTGAAGAGCAGGTGCTCGAGGAAGTGCGTCGAGCCGAAGTGACTCGTCGTCTCGTCGCGCGAGCCGACGCCGACCCACAGGCCGACGGTGGCCGAGCGGAGACCGGGCATCGACTCGGTGAGGACCCGGACCCCGCCGGGCAGGACGGAACGGCGCACGAGGGCGCCGCCGTCCTGCCCGGCGATGGTCCACGACCGGCCTTCGGGGCCGGCGGGGGTCAGCGGTAGGGAGACCGGCACGTCAGGCGTTCGCGCCCGCGGGCTCGTCGACCTTCTCGCCCTCGCCCGCCGCGGACTCGTCGAGGACCGGCACCAGCGACAGCTTGCCGCGGGGGTCGATCTCGGCGATCTCCACCTGGACCTTCTGCCCGATGCCGAGCACGTCCTCGACGTTCTCGACCCGCTTCCCGCCGACCATCTTGCGGATCTGCGAGATGTGCAGCAGGCCGTCCTTGCCCGGGCTGAGCGACACGAAGGCGCCGAACGTCGTGGTCTTCACGACGGTGCCGACGTAGCGCTCGCCGACCTCGGGCATGGTCGGGTTGGCGATCGCGTTGACCGCCGCCCGAGCCGCCTCGGCCGACGGACCGTCGGTCGCGCCGATGTAGACCGTGCCGTCGTCCTCGATGGAGATGTCGGCGCCGGTGTCCTCCTGGATCTGGTTGATCATCTTGCCCTTGGGCCCGATGACCTCGCCGATCTTGTCGACGGGCACCTTCACCGTGATGACCCGCGGCGCGAACGGCGACATCTCGTCGGGCTTGTCGATGGCCTCGGCCATCACGTCGAGGATGTGCAGCCGGGCCTCGCGGGCCTGGGTCAGCGCACCGGCCAGGACCTCGGCGGGGATGCCGTCGAGCTTGGTGTCCAGCTGGATGGCGGTGACGAACTCGGAGGTGCCGGCGACCTTGAAGTCCATGTCACCGAACGCGTCCTCCGCGCCCAGGATGTCGGTCAGCGCCGCGTACTGGGTCTGGCCGTCGACGGTGTCGGAGACCAGGCCCATCGCGATGCCGGCGACCGGCGCGCGCAGCGGCACCCCGGCGTTCAGCAGCGCCAGGGTCGACGCGCAGACCGAGCCCATCGAGGTCGACCCGTTGGAGCCGAGCGCCTCGGAGACCTGGCGGATCGCGTACGGGAACTCCTCGCGCGTCGGCAGCACCGGCACCAGGGCGCGCTCGGCGAGCGCACCGTGGCCGATCTCGCGGCGCTTCGGCGAACCGACGCGGCCGGTCTCACCCGTGCTGTACGGCGGGAAGTTGTAGTTGTGCATGTAGCGCTTGCGCGTCTCCGGGGAGAGCGTGTCGAGCTGCTGCTCCATGCGCAGCATGTTCAGCGTGGTGATGCCCAGGATCTGGGTCTCGCCGCGCTCGAACAGCGCCGAACCGTGCACCCGGGGGATGACCTCGACCTCGGCGCTCAGCTGGCGGATGTCCCGCAGCCCGCGGCCGTCGATGCGGACCTTGTCGCGCAGGATGCGCTGCCGGACGATCTTCTTCTGCAGCGAGCGGTACGCCGCCGAGATCTCCTTCTCGCGCCCCTCGAACTGCCCGCCGAGCTCGGCCTTGAGGGCCTCCTTCAGCTCGTCCGTCGCGGCCTCGCGCTCCTGCTTGTCCGCGATCTGCTGGACGGCGGCGGTGCGCTCGGCGCCCGCGGCCTCGACGGCGGCGTAGACGTCGTCCTGGTAGTCCAGGAAGCGCGGGTAGTCGGCGGTCGGCTTGCTGGCCTTCGCCGCGACCTCGTTCTGGGCGGCGCACAGCGCGGCGATGAACGGCTTGGACGCCTCGAGACCCTGGGCCACGACCTCCTCCGTCGGCGCGGTGGCGCCGGCGACCTTGATCAGGTTCCACGACTCGTCGGTGGCCTCGGCCTCGACCATCATGATCGCGACGTCGGAGCTGCCGTCGGCGTTGGTGACGACCCGGCCGGCGACGACCATGTCGAACACGGCCCGCTCCAGCTCGGAGTGCCGCGGGAACGCGACCCACTGGCCGTCGATCAGGGCGACGCGCACGCCGCCGATCGGGCCGGAGAACGGCAGGCCCGCGATCTGGGTGGACAGCGACGCGGCGTTGATGGCCACGACGTCGTAGGCGTCGTCGGGGTTCAGCGCCATGACGGTGATGACGACCTGGACCTCGTTGCGCAGCCCCTTCGCGAAGGTCGGGCGCAGCGGGCGGTCGATCAGGCGGCACGCGAGGATCGCCTCGGTGCTGGGCCGACCCTCACGACGGAAGAACGAGCCGGGGATCTTGCCCGCGGCGTACATCCGCTCCTCGACGTCGATGGTCAGCGGGAAGAAGTCGAACTGCTCCTTCGGCTGCTTGCCGGCCGTGGTGGCCGACAGCAGGAACGAGTCGTTGTCGAGGTAGACGGCGACGGCACCGGCGGCCTGCTTGGCCAGCCGCCCGGTCTCGAACCGCACGACCCGCTTACCGAACGAGCCGTTGTCGATGATGGCCTCAGCGGCCGTGATCTCCGGACCCTCCAAGGGTCACTCTCCTGTCTGTCACTCCCCAGCACCCGTGTGGTGCTGCGGATCGGCAGGAGCGGCGTCACCGGCGGGCTCGGCCGGTCTTCGATCGAGGCCCACGGGGTTCAACCCCGGAGGCCACTACCGAGGACCGGAAGCCGGAACTCCGCTCCAGGTGTGGAACAGGCCGTGACCCGAAGGGCCACGGCCTGTCTGGTGCTAGCGGCGCAGACCGAGCCGCTCGATGAGCGTGCGGTAGCGCGCGATGTCGGTCTTCTGCATGTACTTCAGGAGACGACGACGACGCCCGACCAGCAGCAGCAGGCCCCGCCGGCTGTGGTGGTCGTGCTTGTGCTCCTTCAGGTGCTCGGTCAGGTCCTTGATGCGCCTGGTGAGCATTGCCACCTGGACCTCGGGGGAACCGGTGTCACCCTCGGACGTCGCGTACTCGGCCATGATCTGGGACTTGACGGCAGCTTCAAGTGCCACGAAATTCCTCCCGGAAGTCGCTGCGCGGCGCTCCGGGGCATATCCACCCGGGCTCTCTGGTTCCGCGGCCGATCTGACGGCCATTGCACACTACCAGCGGGCCCAGGTCAGAGCCCAATCGCGACACTCCCCTACGGGGCCAGAAGCTCGCGGGCCCGGACGACGTCGGCGGCCATCTGCTCGACCAGGGCCTCCACGCTGTCGAACCGTTCCGTGGCCCGCAGGCGGGCCACGAAGTCGACGGCCACCTGCTCGCCGTACAGGTCGAGGTCGGTGCGGTCGAGCACGTAGGCCTCGACCCGGCGGTGCCGGACGCCGTCGAAGGTCGGGTTGGTGCCCACCGAGATGGCCGCCGGGAGCCGTTCGCCCGCCGCGCGCACCAGCCACCCCGCGTAGACACCGTCCGCCGGGACCGCGCCGACGGCGTCCGGCCCGAGGTTCGCGGTCGGGAAGCCGAGCTCCCGGCCCCGGTGGTCGCCGTGCACGACCTCGCCCTCGACCCGGTGCGGGCGACCGAGCAGCGCGGCGGCACCCTCGACGTCACCGTCCGCGACCAGCTCACGGACCCACGTGGACGACCAGCGGCGCTCGCCGTCCCCCTTCTCGTCACCGTCGTCGTCGTGCAGGTCGGGCATCACCTCGACGTCGAAGCCGAACTCGGCGCCCAGTTCCCGCAGGGTGTCGACGTTTCCGGAGTTCCGGTGACCGAACCGCATGTCGCCGCCGACGACCATCAGCTTCGCGCCGAGGGTCCGCACGACGACCTCCTCGACGAACCGTCGCGGGCTCCACAGGGCCAGGGCGTGCGTGAACTCCATGACCAGCACGGCCTCGAGCCCGGCCCCACCGAGCAGCTCGAGCTTGTGCCCGGTGCTGGTCAGGGGTTCGGGCGCGCGCTCCGGGTACAGGACGGCGACCGGGTGCGGTTCGAACGTGATGGCCACGGGGCGCAGGTCGAGCTCGCGGGCCCGCTCGACGACCAGGGCGA
Organism: Spongisporangium articulatum; assembly: GCF_044465595.1. Taxonomy (NCBI): domain Bacteria; kingdom Bacillati; phylum Actinomycetota; class Actinomycetes; order Kineosporiales; family Kineosporiaceae; genus Spongisporangium; species Spongisporangium articulatum. The sequence continues at coordinate 377,406 of NZ_JBITLV010000003.1, forward strand.
GAACGCCCAGGTGACCGCGGTGCACGCCGTCGAAGTTCCCGATCGTCACGACCGACGGACCGAAGCCCTCGGGGACGTCGGTCAGCTCGTTCCAGCGGGTGGGCGAGGTGGGCACGCCGATACTCTGCCAGGTTGCCTGCCGAAGTCGTGCGCCGAGCGGGTGACGGCCGTCCGGACGAGCGTCGTAACGCTCATGCCGCCCGCCGCGATGCCGACCGGGTAACCCGTGGGAGTCCCAGCTCCCTCGTTCGGCCCAGTTCTCGCGGCAGATCGCATTCAGGCCCACGAGCACCGCGCCGATGTGATGAAATCAACTCTCGTTGCGGTCGAAATCCTCTGGGCCGTGACTGAACGTGATTGGATAGGTACGTGCAAACGACGCAAATGGCACCGACGGAACCGTCATCTCCCACCGCCGGCCGGGCCCCGCTCCTGATGGCCCCGACCGGCACCCACTACTCGCACACCAGCGAGGGTGGTTTCTGCACCGTCTGTGGCAGCGTGTGGCCGTGCGCCCAGGCCGGCAAGGTGGCTTCCGTACCGCCGATGCGTCCTCGTTCCTAGGTCTCCCGAGACTCCCGCTCGGTTCCTGGCTGAGTGCCGGGGCACTCTTCAGCGTCCTCGCGCTGACCGCGGGCCGGTACGGCTGGCACCGCGACGAGCTGTACTTCGTGGTCGCCGGTGGCCACCCCTCCTGGGGGTACCCCGACCAGCCACCCCTGACGCCCCTGCTCGCCGCCGGCTGGAACGCCGTGGTCGGCGGGCAGCTGTGGCTGTTCCGACTGCTCCCCGCGCTGGCCGTGGCGGGCGTCGTCCTCGTCGCCTCGGCGACCTCCGCCCGGCTGGGCGGTGACCGGCGCACCCAGGTGGCGACCGCCGTCCTCACCGCCCTGACCACCGCGGCGGTGGCGATGGGCCACCTGTTCTCCACCTCCACCTTCACCCTGCTGCTCACCGCGCTCACGCTGCTGCTGCTGGTCCGGGCCCTGCAGGACGGCGGGCTGCGGGCCTGGCTGCTCACCGGCCTGAGCGCCGGCGTGGCCCTGCAGGCCCAGACGCTGCCGGCCCTGACGTTGCTCGCCTGCCTGGTCGGCGTGCTGGTGGCCGGGCCGCGCGAGGGGCTCCGGCGGCCCGGGCCCTGGCTGGCCGCGCTCCTCGCGGCCCTGATCGCCGCGCCCTACCTGGTCTGGCAGGCCGTCCACGGGTGGCCCCAGCTCGAGGTGGCCGCCGACATCGCGGCGGGCGGCTCGACCAGCTCGACCCCGCGCGCCGCCTTGATCCCGATGCAGCTGGTCATGGTCGGCGTCTTCATCAGCCCCGTGCTGATCGCCGGGGTCTGGGCCCTGCTGCGCTCGCAGCGGTTGCGGGCCTTCCGCTGGCTCGGCCTCGGCTTCGTGGTCCTGCTCGTTCTTCTGGTCGTGCTGGGCGGGAAGGCCTACTACCCGTCGGGGTTCTACCCGGCGCTGCTCGCCGCCGGGGCGGACGTGACGCTGCGCTGGATGGACGGCGCGCGCCGGCGGCGTTGGACGGCGGGGGCCCTGGTCGGGCTGCACGCGCTCGGGACGGCGGTGGTGTGCCTGCCGCTCGCGCCCGAGGGGTCGGCGCTGTACGAGGTGTCCGTCGCCGCGAATCCCGACGCCGGGGAGACCGTCGGGTGGGACCGGCTGACCGCGCAGGTGGGTGCGGTGACGTCGAGGGTGACGGCGGCCGGCTCCCCCGCCGACGAGACCGTGCTGCTGACGGGGAACTACGGCGAGGCGGGCGCCCTGGAACGGGCCCGCCGCAGCGGAGCCGACCTGCCGCCGGTCTACTCGGGGCACAACGCCTTCAGCATGCTCGGCCCGCCGCCGGGGTCGGCCACCACGGTGGTCGTGGTCGGGTACGAGCCGGGCACGCTCGGGGACTGGTTCACCGCCTGCCGGCCGGTGGCCACGATCGACACCGGGGTGGACAACGAGGAGGACGGCGCGAGCGTCCAGGTCTGCACCGGGCTGCGCCGATCGTGGACGCAGCTGTGGCCGCAGGTCACCCACTACGGCTGAGAGCGCGCACGGCCCTCAGGACACGACGTGCAGCTTCTCGGGGGCCAGCACCAGATCGATCGCCACCACCACCCCGTCCACGACCGTGACGGCGGCCGCTCCCCGGGGGCGCCCGGTTCCCGGCCCGGTGCCCGATGCGGCACCCGATGCGGCGCCCACGACGATGCCGACCGAACCGTTGATCAGGGCCACCCGGCACGTCGGCGCGAAGAACGGGCCGTTGGCCGCCGCCTGCCGGGCCACCGCGGCGCTGCCGTTGACCTCCGCCGGCGCACCCCGCCCGCCCGGCGACGCCCCCGGGTCGATCCGGAACACGGCGTCAGGATGCAGCACCTCGACCAGCGCGTCGAAGTCACCCCGCCGGGCGGCCGCCAGGAACGCCTCGACCACCTCGCGCTGCGCGGCCCGGTCCCGCTCGGGCTCGGGCGCGCCGCGAACCCGCCGTCGCCCCCGGCTGGCCAGCTGCCGTGCGGCGGGCACGGACGTGTCGAGCACTCGGGCGATCTCGCCGAACGGGAGGCCGAACATGTCGTGCAGGAGGAAGGCCAGCCGCTCGCCCGGCGTGAGGGTCTCCAGGACGACGAGCAGCGCCGTCCCGACCGCGTCGGCCAGTTCGGCGTCCCGGTCCGGGCCTGGCTGGGCCGACTCGACGTCCGCGATCACCGCGTCGGGCAACCAGGTGCCGACGTAGGCCTCGCGGCGCGCCTTGCGCGCCCGCAGCCCGTCGAGGCAGACCCGCCCCACGACCGTGGTCAGCCAGGCGGCCAGGTTGTCGATGGACCGGTGGTCGCTGCGGGCCAGCCGGAACCAGGTCTCCTGGACGGCGTCCTCCGCCTCCGCGGGTGAGCCCAGCATCCGGTAGGCCACCGCCTGCAGCCGCGCCCGCTCCGCCTCGAACCGGGCCGCCAGCTCGTCGTCACTCACCTACGCCACCTCCTACTGTGGTGACGGTTCACCCGACGCCGATGTGACGGCCGGCGCCGATGAGTGCCTCGTAGAGGTCCAGGTGCCGGGCCGCGGCGTCGTCCCAGCTGTGCGACGCGGCCAGCGCGGCACCGAGGTCCGGGTCCGGGCCCGACCCGCGGACGGCGTCCAGCAGGCGGGCGGCGAGGCTCGCCTCGTCGTCGGCGTAGCTGACGCACCGGCCGAACACCTCACGCAGGACCGGCAGGTCCCGGACGACGACGCGCCGGCGGGCGGCCAGCGCCTCCATCGCGGCGAGGCCGAAACCCTCGGCGGTGGAGGGGAAGGCAAAGGCCTCGGCGCCGGCGACGAGCCCCGGCAGCAGGCCGTCGGGGACCACGCCGAGCATGTCGAGCCGGACCCCGAGGATCTCCACCAGCGCGTCGACCTCGAGCCGGTAGTCGCGGTAGTCGAACAGGGTCTCGCCGCCGGCGACCAGGAGCCGGACGTCGGGTTCGGCGGCCTGCACGACGGCCATCGCGCGGACCAGCTCGAGCGTGCCCTTGCGCGGCTCGATGCCACCGACCGCCAGCACGTACCGGCCCAGCTGGGCCCGGGCCTTCGCCCCGTCGCCGATCGCGTGCGCCGCGGCGAAACGCGCCGCGTCGACGCCGTTGGGGATCACCACCGGCTCGATCCCCCAGCCGTCCCGAACCTGTCCGGCCACGAACGCCGAGACGCACACGTGGGCGACGGGTTCCACGATCGCCCGCTCGTGGCAGGCGGCCAGCTGCGGCGTGGTGAAGTGGTCGAGGTGGTGGATCGTGCGGACCCGGCCGGGTACGGCGTTGGCGGTGATGCAGTCCTGGGCGTGCACGACGTCGAAGCCGGCGCCGGCGGCCACGTGCGCGCGGAACGCCGTGCCCAGCAGCTCGATCGAGCGGGCGACGCGCTCGCCGACCGTCTCGCCCCCCACCTCGGGGTAGGGCACGGCCCGGACGTCGACACCGGGGTCGACGGGCCGGAAGAAGCCGGTGTCGCCGCCCCGGGCCAGGGTCCAGACCGTCACGTCCGCCCCGGCTCGGGCCAGCGCCTCGGCGAGTGAGAGGGTGTGGACGACGCCGCCGCGCGGCTTGGTCGAGTAGGTGAGCAGGGCGATCCGCACGAGGCCAGCATGACTGAGGTCACGCCCGTCCGGCGCACCCGGGCAAGGGTTGTTAGGTTAGGCTCGCCTAACTATGACGACCGTCCTCTCGCGCCCCCTCCGCATCGGCATCGTCGGCGCCGGCCCCGCCGGCATCTACGCGGCGGACATCCTGACCAAGGCCGGTTCCGGGCAGCTCCCCGTCAGCATCGACCTCATCGAGCGGCTACCCGCCCCCTACGGCCTGGTCCGCTACGGCGTCGCACCGGACCACCCGCGGATCAAGGAGATCATCAAGGCGCTGCGCCGGGTGCTCGAACACCCGGACATCCGGTTCCTCGGCAACGTGAACTACGGCTCGGACCTGAAGCTCGACGACCTGCGCCGCCACTACGACGCGATCATCTTCTCCACCGGGGCGATGGACGACCGCGACCTCGACATCCCCGGCGTCGACCTGCCCGGCAGCCACGGCGCGGCCGACTTCGTCTCCTGGTACGACGGGCACCCCGACGTGCCGCGCACCTGGCCGCTGGACGCGCGCAGCGTCGCGGTGCTCGGGGCCGGCAACGTCGCGCTCGACGTGGCCCGCGTGCTCTCCAAGACCGCCGCGGAGATGCTGACCACCGAGATCCCGCCGAACGTGCACGCGGGGCTGCTGGCCAACCGCGCGACCGACGTCCACGTGTTCGCCCGGCGCGGCCCGGCCCAGGTGAAGTTCTCCCCGCTGGAGCTGCGCGAGCTGGCGCACTCCCCCACCGTCGATGTCGTCGTGCACCCCGAGGGGTTCGAGTTCGACGAGGCCTCGCTGCAGCTCGCCCAGACCGACAAGCAGGTGAAGATGGTCATGAAGACCCTCAACGCCTGGGTCGGCCAGGAGCCCACCGGTAAGCCGCACCGGCTGCACCTGCACTTCCTGGAGAACCCGGTCGAGATCCTCGGGACGGCGCGGGTCGAGGGGCTGCGGACCGAGCGGCAGGAGCTGGTCGGCGACGGGACCGCCCGGGGCACGGGCGAATTCACCGAATGGGACGTGCAGGCGGTGTACCGGGCGGTCGGTTACCGCAGCTCACACCTGGCCGACGTCCCGTTCGACCACCGGCGGCATGTGGTGCCCAACGCAGCCGGCCGCGTGCAGGACGTCGACGGGCAGCAGGTGCCCGGCGTGTACGTCACCGGGTGGATCAAGCGCGGGCCGATCGGGTTGATCGGGCACACGAAGAGCGACGCCTCCGAGACGATCTCGTGCCTGCTCGAGGACGTCGCCACCCTGACCCCCGCGGAGCGGCCCGACCCGGACGACGTCACCGCGCACCTCGACGGGCTGGGCGTCCGGTACACGACCAAGCAGGGCTGGGACCTGCTGGACGCGCACGAGGTCACGCTCGGCGAGGCGCAGGGGCGCGCGCGGGTGAAGGTCGTGGCGCGCGACGAGATGGTGCGGATCTCGACCCAGCCGTAGCCCCGGCTCCAGACCACCGGTGGGGGGGGGGGGGGGGGGGGGCCCCCCCCCCCCCGCCCCCCGCCCCCCCCCCCCCCCCCCCCCCCCCCCCCCCCCCCCCCGGCCCCCCCCCGCCCCCCCCCCCCCCCCGGCGTCATCGAGGCCCCCGCCCTGCTCGCCGGGGCCGTGTTCGCCAGTGTTTACCTGATTCGCGGTGAGCCGCGACACGGCTTGAAGGCTCGAAAGTAGCTGTCGTTCAGCCCTTTTGAGAATCGAGCGGAGGCCGGCGTCGTCTCACGGCGAGTAACGTGCAGGAGTTCCGGACGAAACCGTTCGGTAACTCAGCGCCTCTCTACTTGATTGGCATGACAGCCACGAGCGATCTCGCCGGTCATCAACTGGCCGGCGGCCTGGACGGCCGGCACGTGCCGGTCGCGGTGATCGGTGGCGGCCAGGCCGGTCTGTCGGCCAGTCACCGGTTGAGCGCCCGCGGCCTCGAGCACGTCGTGCTGGAGAAGCATCGCGTCGGTCACGAGTGGGCCGAAAGGCGTTGGGACAGCTTCTGTCTCGTCACACCCAACTACCAGTGCCAGTTGCCCGGCTTCGCCTACGCCGACTACACCGGTGACGGGTCGGGCGACGGCGACGGGTTCATGGTCAAGGACCAGATCGTCGGCTACCTGCGCGCGTTCGCCCGCTCGTTCGACGCGCCGCTGCACGAAGGCGTCGCCGCGACCCGGCTCGCGCACGACGAGCGCTCGTTCGTCCTGTCCACGAGCCGCGGCACGCTGCGCGCCGACCAGGTGGTGCTGGCCGCGGGGCCCTACCAGATCCCGAAGACCCCCCGGTTCGCCGAGCGGTTGCCGGCCCACGTCGTCCAGCTGCACTCCAGCGCCTACCGCAACGCCGCCCAGCTGCCCGCGGGTGAGGTGCTCGTGGTCGGCACGGGCCAGTCGGGCTGCCAGATCGCCGAGGACCTGCACCTGGCCGGGCGGCGCGTGCACCTGGCCACCGGCACCGCCCCGCGGGTCGCCCGCGTCTACCGCGGCAAGGACTGCATGACCTGGCTGGACGAGATCGGGCACTACGCCAAGGGTCTCGACGAGTTCCCCGACCAGGAGGCGACCCGGTACAAGGTCAACCACTACGTCACCGGGCGGGACGGCGGGCGCGACATCGACCTGCGCGCCTTCGCCCGCGACGGGATGCGGCTCTACGGGCGGCTGCGGGACGTCGACCGGGCCACCGGCACGATCGCGTTCGACGACGACCTGCGCAGCAACCTCGACGGCGCCGACGCAGTGGCCGAGTCGATCAAGGACCTGGTCGACGCGCACGTGGACGCGCTCGGTCTCGACGCGCCGCCGGAGCCGCGCTACACCCCGGTGTGGGAGCCGGGCGACGACACCCCGACCTCGCTCGACCCGGTGGGAGCCGGCGTCACGAGCGTGATCTGGTGCACCGGCTTCACCCGTGACTACTCCTGGGTCGACCTGCCCGCCTTCGACGGGCGCGGCTACCCGACCCACCACCGCGGCGTCACCAGCGTGCCGGGGTTGTACGTGCTGGGCATGCCGTGGCAGTGGACCTGGGGCTCGGGTCGGTTCCGCGGGGTGGCCGACGACGCCGAGTACCTGGCCGAGAGGATCCAGGCGCGCGTCGCCCGGAAGGTCGCGGCATGAGCCTCTTCACGAACGTCGCGGCGCACAGCGACGCCCACCGGCACCTCGGCGTGATGCCGGAGTTCCCCTTCTACGGTGGGCCGCCGATCCGGGCCGACATCACGGCCCGCGCCACGATCAAGGAGCTCATCGCCGACCTGGACGAGGAGGGCACCGAACGGGCCCTCGTCATCCCGAACTACGGCGTCCCGCAGCCCGACATCGCCTTCGGCTTCAACGAGCTCGTGGTCGAGGCGGCCCAGACGGACGACCGGATCCGGGCCGGCCTGTGGGTCAGCGCCAAGCCCTCGGACGCCGAGCGTACGGCGCGGGCGCTGACCCTGGCCGGGGAGAACGGCGTCCGGGCCCTGAAACTCAGCTTCCTGCTGGGCGGGAAGGTGGACGACGACGACGTGCGGCCGGGCCTGGACGCCATCTTCGGCGCCGCCCGGGAACACGGCCTCGTGGTGCACTGCCACACCTCTCCCGGTGCGGCCTCCGACATCGACGAGATCGGCAAGCTCGTCGAGCAGTACGCCGACGACGTGAAGCTGCACCTGGTGCACTTCGGCGGCGGCATGAGCGGCCACATGAAGTTGATCGGCGGTCGCTTCTTCGACTGGATCGCGCAGGGCAAGCAGGTCTACACGGACCTGTCCTGGGCGATCGGCTTCGCGCCCCGCTGGCTGGCGCAGGAGATCTCCACCCGCGGCCTCGGTCACGACCGGGTGCTGTTCGCCAGCGATCAACCCTGGGGCGACTTCAGCGGCGAATACGCCCGGCTCAGCGCGGCGTTCGGGGACGGCGAACTCGCCGCCCTCGCATTCCGAGACACCTTCGCCACGCTCTACGACTGAACCACCGACGAAAGGGACCGTGATGACTGAACTGACCGAGCTGGAGACCAAGAGCCTCGAGGAGATCCCGCACCCCAGCCTGCCGCAGGGCAGCAGCATCTACGGCGGGACGAAGGTCTTCCCCGACTACCAGGCCGAGGACGGCGAGGTGTACTTCACCCTCGTGCACGGCATCGCGCACGAGTCGTCGGTGAGCTTCGTGGCGATCCTGCAGGCCACCCGCGCCCAGCGGAAGGGCTTCGAGTCCGCCATCTACTTCTACGGGCCGGGCTCGCTGAACTGCCTTGCCACCCGCGGGTTCCCGACCACCGGCAACAGCGCGTTCCCCGGCGAGCACAACATCAACGACTCGCTGAAGACGTTCATCGCCGAGGGCGGCAAGGTCTACTGCTGCCGGTTCGGGCTGTCCCTGCACGGCGCCCGCGAGGAGGACCTGATCGAGGGCGTCATCCCGACGCACCCCCTCGACGTCCAGGACGCGCTGATCCACTACGCGCGCAAGGGCGCCATCATCAACTCGACCTACATGTTCTGAGAGCAGCCTTCTCATGGACACCGTCACCAGAGTGAACCTCGCAGTGCGGGGTGTCCGGGTGGACGCTCCGGTCTCGCGCAGCAAGGGCGCGGGGCCGAGCGACGACGGGCACCTGGTTCTCGACGGCGAGAACGCGGCCCTGCCCATCGTGGCCGACAGCCCCTACGTCATCCGGCAGGGGCGGGTCTACGACGAGCGGGCGGGCCGGATCGACCTCGGCCTGAGCGTGAACACCGTGCGGCGGCCGAGGTTCTACGACCTCACGACGGCCGACGGCGTCCCCTACGAGAAGATCGCCCTGCTGCACGGCCAGGACGTGCTGGCCACCACGGTCGTGCAGACCTGCATCCGCTACGTCGAGGACCAGCGGTGCCGGTTCTGCGCGATCGAGGAGTCGTTGACGCAGGGCTCCACCATCGCCGCGAAGACCCCGGCCCAGCTGGCCGAGGTGGCCGAGGCCGCCGTCCGGCTGGACGGGGTGCGGCAGATGGTGATGACCACCGGGACGACGGTCGGCCCGGACCGGGGCGCGCGGAACCTCGTGCGCTCGGTCCGGGCGGTTCTGGCCGCCGTCCCCGGCCTGCCCGTCCAGGTGCAGATCGAACCGCCGCGCGACCTGGCGGTGCTCACCGAGCTGCGCGAGGCGGGCGCGACGTCGATCGGCATCCACGTCGAGTCGATGGACGACGAGCTGCGCCGGAAGTGGATGCCGGGCAAGGGTTCCGTGCCGATGGCCGAGTACGAGGCGGCCTGGGACGAGGCCGTGCGGGTGTTCGGCCGCAACAAGGTGTCGACGTACCTGCTGATCGGGTTGGGCGAGACGCCGGACGAACTGGTCGCCGGGGCCCGGAGCCTGATCGCGCGGGGGGTCTACCCGTTCGTCGTCCCGATGCGGCCGATGGCCGGCACCCTCGCCCGGCGGGACGGCGCCACGACGGCCCCGGCCTCCGTGGTGGCCGACGTGACGGCCCGGGTCGCGGCGCTGCTGCGCGGGGCCGGGATGCTCGGCGCCGACCAGGGCGCGGGATGTGCGGCCTGCGGGGCGTGCAGCGCCCTGAAGGCGGCCGGCGGATGACGGTCATCGGAGAGGTTCTCCTGCGCGACCTGTCGGTCCCCTCGCCGGCCTCGACCTTCGTCGTCGAGCAGGCCGACGCCGCCGCCCTGGCCGCCTACCGGCGCCTGCGGCACGACGAGTTCGTAGTGTCCCAGGGGCTCTTCACCGGCTCGGACGCCGACGAGGTGGACGACGACCCGCGCACCGTCGTCCTGGTGGCCCGGGCCCCCGACGGCCGGGTGCTCGGCGGGGTGCGGCTGCACCCGGTGCACGCCCCGGACATCGGGTGGTGGCAGGGGTCCCGGCTGGTCACCCGGGACGGAGCCCACGTGGGCGCGGCCCTGGTGCGGGCCGCGTGCGCCCGGGCCGAGGCGGAGGGCGTGCTGCGGTTCGACGCGACCGTGCAGGACCGCTACCGGCGCTTCTTCGAGCGGCTCGGCTGGGATCATACGGGAACCGTTGTCGTGCAGGGTGTCCCGCACGCCGGGATGCGTTGGCCGATCGGGCGGATCGCGGCCCTGGCCGCGGTCACCAAGCGCGACCTGGGCGGGCTGCTGGGCGGGCTCCACCTGGGCGGGCCCGGTTTCGTCGGGGACGACGGGGCTCCCGTCCCGGGCAGCGACCTGGTCGCCGCCTGCGACGCGATCCTGCCGGCCATGGTGGAGCGCGACCCCGACTGGGCCGGCTGGTGCGCGGTGCTGGTCAACGTGAACGACCTGGCCGCCATGGGCGCCCGTCCGGTCGGCCTGCTCGACGCGATCGGCGCCCGCGACGCGTCCTTCGCCGCCCGGGTGCTGGGCGGGCTGCGGCGGGCCGCCGAGGCCTACGGGGTGCCCGTGCTCGGCGGGCACACCCAGCTCGGGGTGCCCGCGGCGCTGTCGGTGACCGCGCTCGGGCACGCGCCGGAGCCGGTGCCGGGCTCCGGTGGCCGCCCCGGGCACGACGTCCGGCTGAGCGTGGACCTCGGCGGTGACTGGCGTCCGGGATACGCCGGACGGCAATGGGATTCCAGCTCGCACCGGTCGCCGGCCGACCTGCGGGCGATGCTCGGCACGGTGGCGGCCCTGCGGCCCGCCGCCGCGAAGGACGTCTCGATGGCCGGGGTGGTCGGCACGCTCGGCATGCTGGCCGAGGCCAGTGGGTGCGGGGCGGTGCTGGACGTCGCCGCGGTACCCCGCCCCGACGGTGCTACGGCGGGTGACTGGCTGACCTGCTTCCCCGGGTTCGCGATGCTGACCACGGACGCGCCGGGCCGGGCGAAACCGGTACCCGGGCCGACCACGACGGCGGTGTGCGGAGCGCTCGAGCCGGGCGACGGCGTCCGACTGCGGTGGCCGGACGGTGAGACGACGCCGGCCGTGACCGGCGCCGTGACGGGGCTGGGGAGCACGGGTCTGGGGAGCACGGGCCTGGGCCCGTCGGACGTGAGGAGAGAACCATGGGCGAGCTGACGATGGCCGCGGTCTGCGCACCGTTCGACCGCGACCTGGAGGGAGACTTCGCCCGCATCGCCGAGTTGATCGGCCAGGCCCGCGAGCGCGGCGTGCAGTTGCTGGCGCTGCCCGAGGCCGCGCTCGGCGGGTACCTGTCGGACCTGGCGGGCAACGCTCCCCCGCCGCCGGCCTTCGCGGTGGACGGCCCCGAGATCGCCCGGCTGGCGGCGCTGGCCGGGGACATGGTCGTCTGCGCCGGCTACTGCGAGCAGGCCGAGCTTGACGGTGAGACAAGGGTTTTCAACAGTGTCGTGTGCGTCGACGGGTCGGGCGTGCTGGGCAACCACCGCAAGGTGCACCAGCCGCTACGGGAGGACGCGCACTACGCGGCAGGCGCGGGCTTCGCGGCGTTCGACACTCCGGTCGGGCGACTCGGCATGATGATCTGTTATGACAAGGCTTTCCCCGAGTCGGCGCGGGCGCTCGCGCTCGACGGCGCCCAGATCGTGGTGTGCGTGTCCGCCTGGCCGGGTAGCCGCACCAACGCGGCCCCCACGCTGGCGGAGGACCGGTGGAAGCACCGTTTCGACCTGTTCGACCGGGCCCGGGCCCTGGAGAACCAGGTCGTGTGGCTGTCGGCCAACCAGAGCGGCTCGTTCGGGTCGCTGCGGTTCGTGTGCAGCGCCAAGGTCGTCGACCCCGGTGGCGAGGTGCTCGCCGACACCGGCGTCGCGCCCGGGATGGCCGTCGCCTCGCTCGACGTCGAGGCGGCGTTGGAGGCGGCGCGACGCTCGATGGGGCACCTGCGTGACCGGCGTCCCGACGCCTACGGGCCGCCGCTGGCGGAAACCGTCACGATCGGTGGGTGAGCGGTGAACGTCGCCGGACCGGCGGCGTCCCGCCCGGCCCTGACGATCGCCGCGGTGGCGGCGAGCTTCGGGCGCGACCTGGACTTCGACCTGGCCCGCGTGCAGACGCTCATCGAGCAGGCCCGGCGGGCCGGGGCCGGGCTGCTGGTGCTGCCCGACGCCGCGCTCGGCGGCTACCTGCCCGACCTGCGCAACCCCGACCCGTCAGACCCCAAGTCGCTGCCCCCGGCGCTGGAGCCCGACCACGAGCTGATCGCGAAAGTCGCTGCGGCGGCTGCCGAGATGGTCGTCTGCGTCGGGTACTGCGAACTCGGCCCGGACGGTTCGCGCTACAACGCCGCGGTCGCGGTGAGCGGGGACGGCGTCCTCGGCCGGCACCGGAAGGTGCACCTGCCCGCGGGCGAGGAACGCGCCTACGCGCCGGGGGCCGGGTTCTCGGCGTTCGACACCCCGATCGGGCGGCTGGGCATGCTGATCGACTACGACAAGACGTTCCCCGAGTCGGCGCGGTCGCTGGCCCTGGACGGTGCCCGCGTCCTGGCCTGTCTGTCGGCCTGGCCGACCAGTATCAGCAACCGGGCCCCGCGGATGAACCAGGACCGCCAGTCCCGGCTCTTCGACCTCTACGACCGGTCGCGGGCCGCCGAGAACCAGGTGATCCTCGCGTCGTCCAACCAGACCGGCGCCCTGGGCGGGATGCGGTTCCTCGGTCAGGCCAAGGTCGTCGGGCCGGCCGGCGACATCCTCGCGCGCACGTGGGCCAAGGCCGGTCTGGCCGTCGCCACGGTCGACGTCGACTCCGAGATCACCCTCGCCCGAAGGGTTCTCGACCACCTGTCCGAACGCCGTCCCGACACCTACCGGAGCTGAGAACGGAGCTGATTTCGATGCCCGAGATGTACTTCCACGTCGTGTGGCCCGACGGGGCGCGCGAGCGCTGCTACTCACCGTCGTTGGTCGTCGAGGAGTACCTGACGCCCGGGAACACCTACCCGGTCGACGAGTTCGTGCGGTTGAGCACCGAGGCGCTGACCATCGCGAGCGAGCGGGTGCGGGCGAAGTTCGGCTTCTACTGCACCGCGTCGGCGGCAACTCTGGAGAGCATCGTGTCGAGGGCAGCCCGACAGCCGGAGGGTGGCGACGTGCAGGTCGAGTCCTTCAGCCAGCCTTAACCCCGAGCGGGATTGGGTGAATTTCGGCAGGTCCAAGCCTGCACGGATCCGCCCGATCAGGTCGCTGCGCTGGTGCCGACCAACCGGCGAAGCCGTCGGGTATGCCAATCGCTGCCATCCACACGAACCGTTGCAGACAGAGGCATTCAGACGTGCCGGGACGCGCCCGCCACCGCACGGCGGGCGCGGCGGCGCCCCACCCGGCGGATGGTGGCGCCGGCCCGGAGGACGACGGCGCCCCGTGCGTCCTGTTCCTCGACGAGATCGACGCCCTCGGTCACAAGCGGACGGCGCTGCAGGGGTCGGCCCAGCGCGGTTCGGTGAACCAGCTGCTCACGCAACTCGACGGGGTGCATGCTCTGAACCTTCACACGCGCTTTCACACGCCCGCCCGGTCGACTCCTCTCATCCATCCGCGTGAGAAGGAGAACCACCGACATGAGCACCACCACCGAGAAGTACGACTACAGCGGCGTGACGAAGGCCCAGCAGGCGGCCTGGGAGACCGGTGCCTACGCGCGGGTCGGCAACACGCTGCAGATCATCGCCGAGCGCCTCGTCGAGTCCGTCGACGTGCGGCCCGACCAGAAGGTCGTCGACGTCGCGGCCGGGCAGGGCAACGCGGCGCTGGCGGCGGCACGCCGGTTCGCCGAGGCCGTGGCCGTCGACTACGCCCGCAACCTGCTGGCCGAGGGCCGCGAGCGCGCCCAGGCCGAACGACTGCCCGTGCGGTTCGTCGAAGGCGACGCGCAGGATCTGCCGTGCGAGGACGGCGAGCAGGACGTCGCGCTCAGCGTCGTCGGCACCATGTTCGCCCCCGACCATGCGCAGACCGCGTCCGAGCTCGTCCGGGTCGTGAAGCCGGGTGGGAGGATCGGGCTGGCCAGCTGGACGCCGACCTCGCTGGTCGCGGACATGTTCCGGATCATCGGGTCGTACGCGCCGAAGCCGCCGGTGCCGGTGCAGCCGCCCGTGCTGTGGGGCGACGCCGACCACCTGCGTGACATCTTCGGCGACCGGGTGGAGTGGATCTCCCTGCAGGAGAAGGAGTTCCACTTCTGCTACCGCTCCCCCGAGCACTTCGCCGACTGGTTCGTGGCCCATTACGGCCCGATCACCCGGCTGTCGGGGTCGTTGGACGAGGTGACCCGGGCGCGGTTCGCGACCGAGCTGGCCGGTGCGGCGCGGACGCACGTCACGGGTGACGGGCCCGGGGTGAAGATCGTCGGCACCTACCTCGAGGCCGTCGGCGTCCGGAAGTAGGGGCGATAATCACCGCGAGCGGGGAGGTGGGACAGGTGCTGACGATCCGGCTGCTCGGACGGCCGAGTGCCGTCCGGCACGAGCCGGACGGGACCGAGGTACCGCTGCGCCCACCCCGCGGGCGCAAGGCGTGGGCGCTGCTCGGCTACCTCGTGCTGGCCGAGCGGCCCCCGAGCCGGCGGCAGGTGGCGGACCTGTTGTTCGCCGACGCCGACGACCCGCTCGGCGCCCTGCGCTGGAGCCTCGCCGAGCTGCGCCGGGCGCTGGGGCTGCCCGAGTCGTTCACGGGCGACCCGATCGAGGTCGCGCTGCCGCCCGGCGTCCGGCTCGACCTGCACGAGGAGGTGACCGAGGGCACCCAGGGAGCGGAGCGAGTGCCGATCAGCACCGGCGAACTGCTCGAGGGCGTGTCCCTGCCGACCGCGCTGGAGTTCGAGTCGTGGCTCGTGGTGGCCAGGCACCGGGTCTCGGCGAGTGTCGAAGCCCGGTGGCACGAGGCGGCGGTCGCGCACCTGGCGGGCGGCCGGCCGCGCGAGGCGGTGCGGCTGGCCGCGGCGGCGGTCGCCCGCAACCCGCTCGAGGAGGGCAACCACGAGCTGCTGGTCCGCAGCCTGGCCACGGCGGGCGACCGGGAGGCGGCGCTGCGGCAGGTCGCCGTCTGCGAGGACCTCTTCGGGCGCGAACTGGGCGTCGAACCCTCGCCCGCGCTGCGCGACGCGGCCGGCGCCGCGCCCGGCTCCCCCTCCCTGCCCGCCGCGGGCGGCCGGGCGGCGGCGCTGAACCAGCTGGAGGCCGGGCGGGCGGCGATCGTGGCCGGCGCGGTGGACGCCGGGGTGCAGTGCCTGCGCCGGGCGGTGGCCGACTCCGAGCAGTGCGGGGACGACGCCCTGCACGCCCGCGCGCTGGTCGCCCTGGGTGGGGCGCTGGTGCACTCGGTGCGCGGGCGGGACGAGGAGGGGGCCGTCGTCCTGCACGCGGGGCTGGAGCTGGCCACCTCGACGGGCGACGCCGCGACGGCCGTGACCGCCTGCCGGGAGCTGGGTTTCATCGATGTACAGGCCGGACGGCGGGAGACCGGCGACGGCTGGCTGGCCCGCGCGCAGGCGGCCGCGGAGTCTGCGGCGGAACTCGGCGCCATCCTCGGCGTGCGGGGCATGAACGCCTCCGACCGCGGCGACTACGCGACCGCGTTCGAGCAGCTGACGGCCTCGGTCGAGGCGGCCCGCTCGGCGGGCGACGCCCGGCAAGCGGCCTGGTCGCAGTCGTTGGTCGCGCGAGCCCACCTGCTGCGCGGGGAGCTGAGCCAGGCCCGGGTGGAGATCGCCCAGACGCTGGACGTCGTCGCCCAGCAGCGCTGGATGGCGTTCCAGCCCTGGCCGCAGGCCCTCTCCGCGGAGCTGAGTCGGTTGGACGGCGACCTGACCGGCGCCGCGGACACGCTCGAGCAGGCCTGGGTGATGGCGCTGCAGATCGCCGACCCGTGCTGGGAGGGCATGGTGGCCCGCGGGTTGGGCCTACTGCACAGCGCCCGGGGCGCGACGGCGGACGGGCAGGAGTGGCTGGCCGAGGCCGGACGGCGGTGCACCCGCACGTCCGACCGGTACCAGTGGGTGACGGCGTACGTCCTGGACGCCACGGCGACCGCCGCCCTGGGCCGCGGCGATGCGGACGCGGCGCGCGGCGCCGTCCGGGCGCTGTCCGCCCTGGCCGCCCGGACGGACATGCGGGAGATGGTCGTCCGGGCCCACCTGCACCGGCACCGGCTGGGCGAGCCGGACGCGCTGCGGGCGGCCCGGGCGGCCGCCGCCGACGTCGACAACCCGCAGCTGGTCAGCCGGCTTCGATGAAGGGCTGGTACATCATCCGGGCCTGGTTGACCGCCACCAGCTCGTCGCCGACCTCGTCGCCCGCCTCGTTGAAAACCTTGCGGCGCAGCACATTCCGCCGCAGGTAGACCCCGGGCGCGCCGATCGTCATCGCGTGCGACTGCTCGTACACCCGGTAGCCGCCCAGGACGGGCCGATCGGCGGTCCAGGCGCCGACCAGGTCCGTGCCGGTGAGGTGCAGGCCCAGCCGGAACCGGGTGTCTGTCGGGTTCTCCAGCTGCAGGTCCAGCACCGGCCACGCGCAGGTCGCCCCGCTACCGAAGGGTTGGTTGCGGTTGGTATTGGGGAAGACGTCGTAGCTGTGCCGCCACCGATCCCGGTGTCGATCGCCCCGTTGCGCAGCTCGAGCCCCTCGAGGAAGCCGCGCCGGGCGGTCGCCTTGCGGACGTGCCACCAGAACGAGAACCGTTGCCCCGGGGCGAGGACCAGCCCGTCGAGTCGCTCGATCGCCAGCCCCAGGTTGACCACCTTGTTGCGCTGCAACTGTTGGTCCACCCCGGCCAGCTCCCGGAACAGCGGGGTGGCGTGGGCCGAGACCCCGTGCGGGAAAAAGCTTTCCGGCGCGCGATCGAGCCACAACGCGCGCCCGTGCCGGCGCCAGTCGAGCTCCCGCCGCAGCCGGCGGACGGCCGGCCCCGCCACCCGTCGCGCCGCCGGCCGCAGCCGTTCGACCAGTCCCCCATGCGTCCCCATGGGCACAGAGTCGCACGTCGGCATCGATCATGGGAGGCCCAATGCCCAGTCCATCACGGGCTCCGCCCACCGAGTGTGAGGCTGATGCGCAGATGAGTGCGGAATCGGCGGGAAATTGGCGCACCGACCGTACATTCGGTGGTGGTGCACGGTCAGGAGCGGCTGAACTCCTCGGCCAGGACCGCGTAGACCAGCAGGTCGCCCCACTCGCCCTTGAACCATTCGTTGCGCACGAAGTGGGCCTCGCGGCGCATGCCGAGCCGCTCGCAGAGCGCGGCCGAGCGGTCGTTGCGCGCGTCCAACCGGGCCTCCACCCGGTGCAGCCCCAGTCCCCCGGCCTCCGGCCGTGCGAAACCCAGGGCCAGGACGGCGGTCGCGGCCTCGGTCGCGTAGCCCCGCCCCGCATGGGCCGGGTCGAACACCCAGCCGATCTCACCGCCGCGGTGCACCTGGCTGCGGAAGAACAGGATGACGTCGCCCAGCAGTTCACCCGTCGCGCGGGACCAGGCGCCGAGCGTGAGCGACTGCCCCTCGGCGGTCAGCGCGACCCGCCCGTAGTCTCCGGCCAGGCGCTGGAGCAGGTCCGCGGCGTCCTGCGGTTCGAAGGGCAGGTACCGGCAGACGTCGGCGCGGCCGCGGTAGGCCAGCATCGCGTCGATGTCGTCCACCCCGAACGGGCGCAGCATGAGACGGTCCGTCAGGACCGGGTATTCGGGTGCCAACCGCATCGGCGGGCTCACCCGACCAGGACCACGAGCGGCTTCGCGGTCTCCCCGGCGTCGGCCACCAGGGCGACCAGGCCACCGTCCGGTGCGAAGGCGGCGGTCGGTTCGCCGTGCCCGCTCGCGCTCAGACGCTGCCCGTGGGCGAGCCGGCGGGCCTCGTCGTCGGTGAGCTCGCGGGCCGGGAACGCGGCGCGGGCCGCCCGGGCCATCGGCAGCGCCGTGAACGACTCCTCCAACTGCGGCAGCGTGGCCGCCACGTCCAGCCCGTACGGGCCGACCCGGGTGCGCCGCAGCATCGTGAGATGGCCCGCGCTGCCGAGGTTCTCGCCCAGGTCGCGGGCCAGCGCCCGGATATACGTACCGGACGAGCAGACCACCCGGACGTCGACGTCGAGGACCGGCGTCCCGTCGTCCAGGCGCTGAGCACGGGCGCCGAGCACCTCGAGCTCGTGCACGGTGACCGCGCGGGGCGGGAGGGTGACGTCCTCCCCGTCGCGGACCCGGGCGTAGGCCCGCTTGCCGTTCACCTTGATCGCGCTGACGCTGCTGGGCCGCTGCTCGATCGCGCCGCGCAGCGGGCGTATCGCGACGTCCACCCGGTCCAGGTCACCGGTGAAGCCCGGGGTCGACGTGACCTCACCCTCGGCGTCGTCCGTGTGGGTGCCGACGCCGAGCCGGACCGTCGCCCGGTACTCCTTGTCGGCGCCCACCAGGTAGGTCAGCAGCCGGGTGGCCCGCTCGACGCCGACCACCAGGACCCCGGTGGCCATCGGGTCGAGCGTCCCGGCGTGCCCGACCTTGCGGGTGCCGGCCAGCCGCCGGATCCGGGCGACGACGTCGTGCGAGGTCAGCCCTTGCGGCTTGTCGACCACGACCAGCCCGGACTCGGCCAACTCAGTCGTCCTCGTCGAGGTCTTCGTCGTCGAGGTTGTCGTCCTCGTCCAGCTCGTCGTCCACCGCGTCGAGCTCGGGCTTCTTGTACGGGTCGGCGTCGCCGGCGTACTGCGCCTTCTCGGCGATCGCCGCGACCTCGGCGTCGCGCTGCTTGGCCCGCTGCAGGAGCTCGGCCATGTGCTGGGCACTCTCGGGCAGCTCGTCGGCCACGAACTCCAGCGTCGGCGTCAGCCGGATGCCCAGGCGCTTGCCGAGCTCCGAGCGCAGTACGCCGTGGGCGCTGGCCAGAGCTGCGGCCGTGGCGGCCCGCTCCTCGTCGTCGCCGAACACGGTGTAGAAGACGGTCGCGTGCTGGAGGTCGCCGGTCATCCGCGAGTCGGTGACGGTGATGAAGCCCAGGCGCGGGTCCTTGATCCGCTTCTCCAGGGTCTCGGCCACCACCTCGCTGACCCGGGCGGCCAGCTTCCGCGCGCGTGCGGTGTCGGTCATGAATCCCTCACTCGTCGTGCCTATTCATCGCCGTCGTTCCAGACCCGCGAACGAGCCGACAGCACCTGCAGCTCGGGCCGGTCGGAGACCAGCCGCTCGCAACCGTCCAGCACGTCTTGGCAGTGGCCGGCGTCCGCCGCCACCACCGAAACTCCCACCTCGGCCCGCCGGTGCAGGTCGAGGTGGCCGGTCTCGGCGGCCGCGACGTCGAACGTGCGTTTGAGTTCGGCCACCACCGGGCGGACGACCGATCGCTTCTGTTTCAGCGACCGGACGTCCCCCAGCAGCAGGTCGAGACTCAGTGTCCCGACGAACAACTCAGCTCCGCGCCTTCTCGATCCGCGCCTTCTCGCGCATCTCGAAGGTCTCGATGACGTCGTCGACCCGGATGTCGTTGTACGACCCGAGGCCGATACCGCACTCGTAGCCCTCGCGGACCTCGGTGGCGTCGTCCTTGAACCGCTTCAGCGACTCGATGGAGAGGTTGTCACCGATCACCACGCCGGCGCGCAGCACACGCGCCTTCGAGTTGCGGCGGATCTCCCCGGACCGGACCAGCGAACCGGCGATGTTGCCGAACCGGCTGGAACGGAACACCTCCCGGACCTCGGCGGTACCGAGCTGGACCTCTTCGTACTCCGGCTTGAGGAGCCCGCGCAGGGCCGCCTCGATCTCCTCGATCGCCTGGTAGATGACCGAGTAGTACCGGACGTCGACGCCCTCGCGCTCGGCGTACTCCGCGTTCTGGCCGTCGGCCTTCGCGTTGAAGCCGACGATGATCGCGTTCGAGGCCACGGCCAGGTTGATGTTGTTCTTCGTGATCGCACCGACGCCGCGGTCGATGACGCGCAGCTGGACCTCGTCGCCGACGTCGATCTGCAGCAGCGCGTCCTCCAGGGCCTCGACGGCACCGGAGACGTCGCCCTTCAGGATCAGGTTGAGGGTCTCGACCTTGCCCTGCTCGAGGGCCGCGGTGAAGTCCTCCAGGCTGATCCGCTTGCGCGACTTGGCCAGGGCGGCGTTGCGCTCGACCGCCTCACGCTTCTCGGCGATCTGCCGGGCGGTCCGGTCGTCGGGCGCCACCAGGAAGGTGTCACCGGCGCCGGGCACCGACGTCAGACCGAGCACCTGGACCGGCCGCGACGGCGTGGCCACCTCGACCTGCTCACCGTGCTCGTCGAGCATCGCCCGGACCCGGCCGTAACCGGTCCCGGCGACGATCGAGTCGCCGACCCGCAGCGAACCGGACTGCACCAGGACGGTGGCCACCGGACCGCGGCCGCGGTCGAGGTTGGCCTCGATCGCGACACCACGGGCGTCCTTGTCGGGGTTGGCCCGCAGGTCGAGGGAGGCGTCGGCGGTCAGCAGGATCGCCTCCAGCAGCCCGTCGATGTTGAGCCGCTGCTTCGCCGAGACCTCGACGAAGATCGTGTCGCCGCCGTACTCCTCGGCCACCAGGTTGTACTCGGTCAGCTGCTGCCGGATCTTGTCCGGGTTCGCGCCTTCCTTGTCGACCTTGTTGATGGCCACCACGATCGGCACGTCCGCCGCCTGGGCGTGGTTCAGCGCCTCGATCGTCTGCGGCATCACGCCGTCGTCGGCCGCGACCACCAGCACCGCGAGGTCGGTGACCTTCGCACCACGGGCTCGCATGGCGGTGAACGCCTCGTGACCCGGGGTGTCGATGAACGTGATCGCCCGGTCCTCACCCTCGTGCGTGGTGTGGATCTGGTACGCACCGATGTGCTGGGTGATGCCACCGGCCTCGCCGGCCACGACGTCGGTCTGCCGGATCGCGTCCAGCAGCTTCGTCTTACCGTGGTCGACGTGACCCATGACGGTCACGACCGGCGGGCGGGCCTCCAGGAAGTCGGCATCGCCCTCGGCCTCGCCCTCGACGTCGATGTCGAACGTCGAGAGCAGCTCACGGTCCTCGTCCTCGGGCGAGACGACCTGGATGACGTACCCCAGCTCCTCGCCGAGCACGCGGAACGTGTCCTCGTCGAGCGACTGGGTCGCCGTGGCCATCTCACCGAGGTGGATCAGGACGGTGACCAGGCTCGCCGGGTTCGCGTCGATCTTGTCGGCGAAGTCGGTCAGCGACGAGCCGCGACGCAACCGGATGATCGTCGAACCGTCCCCACGGGGGACGATCACGCCACCGGGCGCCGGCGCCGCCATGTTGTCGAACTCTTGACGCCGCTGCTTCTTCGACTTCCGGCCACGGACCGGACGGCCGCCGGCGCGACCGAACGCACCCTGCGTGCCACCCCGGCCGCCACGACCACGGGGGCCGCCGAAACCGCCGCCGCCACCGGGACCACCGGGACGGCCACCGCCACCGGGACCACCGGGGCCGCCGCCGAAGCCGCCGCCCCGGCCACCACCGGGGCCGCCGCGACCGGGCGCACCGCCCGGTCGGCCGCCGCCACCGCCGCCGGGCGCACCCGGACGGACGTTGCTGCGGCCGGGCATCATGCCCGGGTTCGGGCGCGGGCCCATACCCGCGGGCGAGGGACGCGGGCCACCGGGACGGGGACCGCCGGGCCGGTCACCGGCACCGGCGCCGTCCCGGGCCGCGGGCGCACCCGGGGCACCGGGCCGGCCCTGCGGGCGCGGCATGCCCTGGGACGACGCGAACGGGTTGTTGCCCGGGCGCGGGGCGCCCGGACGGGGCATGCCCTGGGACGACGCGAACGGGTTGTTGCCCGGGCGGGCGCCCGGGCGGGGGCCCGCCGGGCGCGGGGCCGGGGCCGAGCCACCGGAGTCGTCCCGGTCGGCCGGGGCCGGGGCGGGCCGCTCGGCGGGGGCCGGGCGGCTCGGGACGGGCGCGGCCGGCGCGGCCGGGGCGGCACTCGCGGCCGGGGCCACGGGGGCCGCCGGGGCGGGGGCCGCGGGCGCCGGACCGGGCGCGGCCGGGGCGGGAGTCGGGGCGGGAGCCTCGACGGCGGGGGCCGCGGGGGCGGGCGCCGACGGGGCGGGTGCCGACGGGGCGGGTGCGGGGCCGGGGCGCGCGGCGGGGGCCTTGCGCGCGGCGGTCTTGGGGGCGGGCGCCGCTACGGCCGGCATGGCCTCTCGGAGCTTGCGGACGACGGGCGCCTCGACGGTCGACGACGCCGACCGGACGAATTCGCCCATCTCCTGCAGCTTGGCCAGGACGGTCTTGCTGTCGTACCCGAGTTCTTTGGCGATCTCGTGGACCCGGATCTTTGCCACTTCTCTCCTGTCTCGGTCCGGGCCAGACAGGCAGGCGCGGACCGTGTTACCGGGGTGGGACGTTCATCGCTGGACGCTCATCGAGTGCTCATCAGCTTCTGACCCGCTTTCGGTGGACGGTCGTGTTTCTTCACTTCCGATGGTGCTACGCCCGGCCGGCGAGGTACTCCCGCACCGGTTCGGACGCGAGCGGAACCCCCGAGCGGAGGGCCCGGGAGAACGCCCGACGTCGTTCGGCGAGGTCGAGGCAGTGCTGCCGCGGGTGCAGTGAAGCACCCCGGCCGGGCTGCCGACGGTCGGGATCGGGAACGGCGGAAAGAACTCCACCGACCTCGGCCGCGACCACTCGCAAGAGGACGGACCGGTCTTCGCGCTCGCGGCACCCGATGCACATCCGAATGCACATCCGAGCTGTGACCACGTCGACCTGCCTCGTAGAGCATAGCCCTCGGAGGGCCATGGTTTGTTCCTGGTGCCGCTGTGAGCGCTCCGGCCCGGTGACCGGCGGTCCTACTGGGTGTCGGGACGGATGTCGATCCGCCAGCCGGTGAGCTTGGCCGCCAGGCGGGCGTTCTGCCCTTCCTTCCCGATCGCCAGCGACAGCTGGTAGTCGGGGACGATCACCCGGGCCGAGCGGGCCTCGGCGTCGACGACCTCGACGGAGGCCACCCGGGCGGGCGAGAGGGCGCTGGCCACGAACGCGGCCGGGTCCTCGCTGAAGTCGACGATGTCGATCTTCTCACCGTGCAGCTCGGTCATGACGGCCCGGACCCGCTGCCCCATCGGCCCGATGCAGGCCCCCTTGGCGTTCAGCCCGGCCACGTTGGCCTTCACCGCGACCTTCGTCCGGTGCCCGGCCTCGCGGGCCAGGGCCGCGATCTCCACGCTGCCGTCGGCGACCTCGGGCACCTCGAGCGCGAACAGCTTGCGGACCAGGTTGGGATGGGTGCGCGACACGGTGATCGACGGCCCCTTCATCCCCTTCCGGACGCCGACCACGTACACCCGCAGCCGCGAGCCGTGCGGGTAGCTCTCCCCCGGCACCTGCTCGGTGGGCGGCATGACCGCCTCGACCGTGCCCAGGTCGACGTGCACCATCCGGGCGTCCGAGCTCTGCTGGACGACACCGGAGACGATCTCGCCCTCCGTGCCGTGGAACTGGCCCAGGACCTGCTCGTCCTCGGCGTCGCGAAGCCGCTGCAGGATCGTCTGGCGCGCCGTCGTGGCCGCGACCCGGCCGAAGCCCTCGGGCGTGTCGTCCCACTCCCGCACAACCGATCCGTCGGCGGCCTTCTCCTGCGCGTAGACCACGACGTGCCCGCTGCTGCGGTCGAGCTCGACCCGCGCGTCCCGCTCCGCGCCCTCGGTGCGGTGGTAGGCCTGCAGAAGTGCCGTCTCGATGGTGCGCACGAGCAGGTCGAGCGGGATCTCCTTCTCCCGTTCCAGCGCGCGCAGCGCCGCGAGGTCGATGTCCATCAGCTCTCCTCCTCGTCCAGCTCTTCGCCCTCGACGGGTCTGGAGAAGTCCAGCTCGACCTTGCCGGCCCGGATCTCGCCCCACGGGTACCGGCGGCCACCCTCGAGTTCGACGCCGTCGTCGTCCACCGCCTCCAGGCGCCCGGCGGGCGCGTCGCCCGACCACTGCGGCGCGGACGTCTTGACGCCGTCGGCGGGCGTGAGCCGCACCAGCCGGCCGCGGGCGCGCAGCCAGTGCCGGCGCTGCGTCAGGGGGCGGTCCGCACCCGGCGAACTGACCTCCAGCACGTACGGGGTGGAACCCATCGAGGCGTCGGCGTCCAGCGCGGCCGAGATGGCCTGCGCGGCCTCGGCGACCGAGTCCATCGGGACGCCGCCGGTCTCGGTCTCGGGGAGGTCGACGGTGATGCGCAGCACCCGGCGCTTGCCGGCCGGCGTGACCGTGACGTCCTCCAGCACCAGCCCGGCCTCCGCCACCAGCGGTTCGACCAGCTGCCGCACGCCGTCCACCGGGGAGGGCGCGCCCATGCGAACACCTCCTCGATATGAGCGCCGAGAACGACCGCCCTGATCAGGCCAGGGCCGGTCGCACGACGATGATCGTGCGTCAGCACCCTACCCGCCACGCGAGGCGCCTCGGACACCCACGGGTCGCCACGTGGCAGGATCCCGGCTGTGGAGGAGGTGGGGTTGGAGCGTCGCGTGGTGCTGGCCGGACTGGCCGTGTTCGCGATCGCCGGCTGCACGAACCCCTTCGACTCCGACGGCGCGGGCCCGGCGGCGCAGGCCTCCCGCGGCGCCGAGCAGCAGGCCGTCGAGGCCGCCGTCGCGCGGGCCCGGGCCCTGCGCACGGGGGCCGCCGCCCTCGCGCAGGACGTCACCCAGAGCGATCGGGTCCGGGCGCTGATGCTCGACGTGACCCGCGACCACGAGGACCAGCTGGCCGCGCTGGGCGCACCGTTCGCGTCCACGTCCGGGACGGCGGGCGCCAGCCCGTCCGTGTCCCCCTCGACGTCACCCTCGCCCGCCGCCGGTGACCCCGCGGCCGCTCAGCTCGACGCCGAATGGTCCAGTGCGGTGCAGGCCTTCCAGGCCGGGCGGTCGATCGCCAGCGGTCCGCTCGCGCTGCTGCTGGTCCGGCTCGCGGCCTCCGACGCGGCGCACGCCGATCTGACGGCCACGGCGACCAAGGCCAGGGTTCCGGCGGAACTCACCGTCGAGAGCGCCTCTCCCGCAGCCGCTTCGGTGAGCCCGAGTGCCGGCCCGAGCCCCAGCCCCAGTCCGAGCGCAACGCCGTCGGTCACCCCCACGCCCTCCCCGGGGTCGGTGTTCGCCTCGCCGACGGAGCGGGCCCTGAACCGCCAACTGGCCGGTGAGCACGCCGCCGTCTACGCCTACCCGCTGGTGATCGCCCGGACGACGGGCGCCCGCCGGAAGCTGGCCCAGCAGCTGTGGGCCGAGCACCGGGCGCGGCGCGAGGTGCTGGTCGCCCGGCTCCTGAGCGCGGGGGTGGCGCCGGTGCAGTCGGAGCCCGCGTACGTCGTCCAACCGGTGCCGACGACCGCCGGTCAGGCCGCCGAGCTGGCCGCCCGGATCGAGGCGGCGCTGGCCACCCTGGCCGCCGACGTGGTGGCGACCGCCCCCGTGGGCGCGGACCGGGACGACGGCGCCGAGCAGCTCGTGCTCGCGGCCCGCCGCGCCGCGGGGTGGTCGGGCCGGACCGAGGGCCTGCCCGGTCGGCGGTCGGCGGACGCCCAGAGTTCCCCGAGCGCGCCCGCGACGACCGGCGCCCCGGCGCTCAGCGCGCCGGCCTCGACCTAGCGTTCCAGCCCTCGACCAGGCCCAGCACCTCGCCCAGCTCGTGGACGACGGCGTCGGGCTGGACGTCGACCGGCACCTGCTGGTCGAGGGGGATGTCGCTGTGGGGCACCAGGATCGCCCGCATCCCGACCCGCTGGGCGCCGAACACGTCCTCGAACGGACGGTCGCCGACGTACACACAGCGGCTCGCGTCGGTGCAGCCGAGCGCGGCCATCGCCGCCTCGAAAGCGGCGGGATGCGGCTTCACGTAAGGGATCTCGGAGGTGTAGACGGCGCCGTCCAGCAGTTGCAGGACGCCGTCGCGGGCGAACACCCGCTCGTGGTACTCCCGGGACCAGATCGTGTTGCTCAGGACGCCGGTCAGCACGCCGCGCTCGCGCAGGCCCGCCAGCAGGTCGGGCACCTGCGGGTCGACGATCGTGTGCGGCTCCCAGAACTCCTCGTACGCGGCCTGGGCGCCGAGGTAACCGGGGTGGTCGTCGCGGATCCCCGCGGCCTCCAGCACCTCCGCGAGCCGGGCGCTCCCGCCGTCCCGGCGCAGCCGCGCCCACGCCGCCTGCTCCGCCGCCAGCATCCGGCGGGCGAGCGCCGGTGCCCCGCCGGGCAACTCCTCGGGCAGGCCGCGGGCGTAGTGCTCGGCGTAGACGTGCCACTGGGCGGCCAGGTCGATCGTGTGCCACGGGGTGAGGGTGCCGCCCCAGTCGAAGATGACGGCATCGACCGGGCCGGTGCGTTCGATGTGCGGCAGGTCCGCGGGCGAGGCGACAGCCAGCTGAGGCCCTTCGGTCCCGGTATCCATGTCCCCAGTCCTATGTCAGGATCGCCAGAAGCGCTCGCGCATATGCCGATTCGGCGCTGCCGTCGACCTCCCGGTGCTCCTGCCCGTCCCGCTCCACCACGACCACC
The DNA here is from genome assembly GCF_044465595.1 of Spongisporangium articulatum. Taxonomy (NCBI): domain Bacteria; kingdom Bacillati; phylum Actinomycetota; class Actinomycetes; order Kineosporiales; family Kineosporiaceae; genus Spongisporangium; species Spongisporangium articulatum. Next base: position 403,885 of record NZ_JBITLV010000003.1, read on the forward strand.
CAGCCGGGGTCCGCGGCCTCCAGGCGGCGGAACCGGCCACCGAGCATCGCGCGCAACTGCCCCTCACGCGGCAACCAGAGCACGTCGTTGGCCTGGACGCTGTCCAGCGCCCATTCCGTCGTCCCGTTGAAACCGAGGATCCGCCCGCCCGGCGTCTCGTGCACCTCGACGACCATGTCGCTGACCACGAACACCGTGTCGTCGATCCCCTTGTCGGGCACGACGAACCGGTCGCCGGGCTGCGGCTCCCAGGCCACGCCGGCGTCGCGCAGCCGGCGGGCGAGCTCGACGGAGATCACGCCATCAGCGTGCCTCAACCCCGCGGTCGTGTCGCCTCCAGAACGCGCTTCACGACCTCGCCGATCGGCACCTCGGTGCGCTCGCCGGTGGCCCGGTCCTTCAGCTCCACGACACCGTCGACCAGACCGCGGCCCACGGTGAGGATGGTCGGGACGCCGATCAGCTCGGCGTCCTTGAACTTCACCCCGGGTGAGACCTTCGGCCGGTCGTCGAACAGCACCCGCACGCCGACGGCCTCCAGCTCCAGCGCGAGCGCCTCGGCGGCCACGTGGACGGCCTCGTCCTTCCCGGTGGCCACGAGGTGCACGTCGGCCGGGGCGATCTCCCGCGGCCAGATGATTCCCAGGTCGTCGTAGGAGTTCTCGACGATCGCAGCGACCGCCCGGCTGACCCCGATGCCGTAGGAGCCCATGGTCACCGTGACGAGCTTGCCGTTCTCGTCGAGCACCTTCAGGTCGAGGGCCTCGGCGTACTTGCGGCCCAGCTGGAAGATGTGGCCCATCTCGATGCCGCGGGCCAGTTCCAGCGGCCCGGAGCCGTCGGGCGCCGGGTCGCCGGCGCGCACCTCGGCGGCCTCGATCACGCCGTCGGGGGTGAAGTCGCGGTAGGCGACCAGGTCGAAGACGTGCTTACCGGTCTCGTTGGCGCCGGTGATCCACGCCGTGCCGCTGACCACCCGCGGGTCGACCAGGTACCGGATGCCGCTGGCGCTCTTCTCCCCCAGCGCGCCGGGCCCGATGTAGCCCTTGACCAGCGCCGGGTACTTCTCGAACTCGGTGAACGCCTCGACCTCGGCCGGGCTGACCTGCGCCTCGAGCCGCTTGAGGTCGACCTCGCGGTCGCCGGGCAGGCCGACGACCAGCGGCTCCCGGGTGCCGTCGGGGTGCACGAGCACGACGACGACGTTCTTGAGCGTGTCGGCCGCCGTCCACGCGCGCCCGTCGGCGCGGGGGTGCTTCTCATTGGCGACCGCGACGAGCGTCTCGATGGTCGGGGTGTCGGGCGTGTCCTCGACGTGCGCGGCGGGCAGGCCGTCGAACGGGATCGGGTCGGGGACGACGGTGGTCACCGCCTCGACGTTGGCCGCGTAGCCGCCGGGCGAGCGGACGAACGTGTCCTCCCCGTTCTCGGCGACGGCCAGGAACTCCTCCGAGGCGCTGCCACCCATCGCACCCGACTGAGCCTGCACGATGACGTAGTCGAGGCCGAGCCGGTCGAACGTCCTGATGTAGGCGTCGCGGTGCCGCAGGTAGCTCTTCTCCAGGCCGGCGTCGTCGACGTCGAACGAGTAGCTGTCCTTCATCACGAACTCGCGGCCGCGCAGCAGGCCCGCGCGGGGCCGCGCCTCGTCGCGGTACTTGGTCTGGATCTGGTAGATCGCCAGCGGCAGGTCCTTGTAGGACGAGTACAGGTCCTTCACCAGGAGGGTGAACATCTCCTCGTGCGTGGGCCCCAGCAGGAAGTCGTTCCCGCGCCGGTCCTTCAGCCGGAAGATGTTGTCCCCGTACTCCGTCCAGCGGTTCGTCGCCTCGTAGGGTTCGCGCGGCAGCAGGGCCGGGAAGTGGACCTCCTGGAAGCCCGCCGCGTCCATCTCCTCGCGCACGATCCGCTCGATGTTGCGGTACACGAGGTAGCCCAGCGGCAGCCACGAGTAGATGCCCGGCGCCGCGCGCCGGATGTAGCCGGCGCGCACCAGCAGCTTGTGGCTGGGCACCTCGGCGTCGGCCGGGTCCTCCCGCAGCGTGCGCAGGAACAGGGACGACATCCTCAACATGCCTGCACCGTATCGGCTCGGCGCCTGGCACCATGCCCCGGTGACCTCGACCGAGCGGCCGACCCGGGCCGAGTTCCCCGCGCTGCGGCCGATCACCACCCGCTGGGCCGACAACGACCACTACGGGCACGTGAACAACGTCGTCTACTACGCCTTCTTCGACACGGCCGTGAACGGCTGGCTGATCGAGGCGACGGGCCTCGACGTGCGCACGCTGCCCGCCATCGGGCTGGTGGTGGAGACGAGCTGCCGGTTCTTCGCGCCGCTGTCCTTCCCCGAACCGGTCACCGTGGGACTGCGGTCGGAGCGGCTGGGGACGTCGTCGGTCACCTACTCGCTCGCGATCTTCGGCGCCGGCGCGGAGGCCGCGGCCACGGGCCGCTTCGTGCACGTCTACGTGGACGCCGCCACCCGCCGTCCGGTCCCCGTTCCTGAGGAGATCCGGGCCGCGCTCCACTCCCTCTCCCGTTGATCATGCGCAAACGCAGCAACGATGCTGCGTTTGCGCATGATCAACGAGGGGATGGGGGGTGGTAACGAAACTGTCACGGCCTGGGAGTGTCATTCCCCGGATCGGCACGTACATTCATGGAGTGGGGCAGGCACACTCCGTGCTCGGCGCCGACGGGACCGGCTCGGCCGGAACCGCCGGGGACCCCCCACCGCCCGAGAGACGACCACGCGTCCGCGCGGTCGTCGTCCCTCTGCTCGTCGTCCTGACGGTCGCGACGCTCGGGGTGCTCGCCGTCCGCTGGAGCGCCGGGACCGGTGACGCGGGGCTGAACGCCGCCCAGGTGAACCGGGCGGTGGCCACGGCGATCGCGAAGGCCCAGGAAGCGCAGGACCGGCGGCCGCCCGAGGCCGCCACCGCGTACCAGGCCATCCTCCCGTCGCTGGTGTCGATCAGCGCGAAGGTCGGCAAGGACACCGCCACCGGGTCCGGCACGGTGGTGAACGCGGACGGTTCGATCCTCACGGCGCTGCACGTCGTCGCCGGCAGCAAGGACGTGCGGGTCCGGTTCGCCGACGGCACCACCTCGCCCGCGGTGGTCGCGAGCAAGGAACCGGACGACGACATCGCCCACCTGCGGGTCGCGCGGCTGCCGTCGGTCGTGGTGCCCGCGGTGCTGGGCGGCGGCGTCCAGGTCGGCGACCCGGTCTACCCGGTCGGCAACCCCCTCGGGCTGACCGCGTCGCTGTCCGGCGGGCTGGTCTCGGGGCTGAACCGCCAGATCGAGAGCGAGGACGGCACGGTCCTGAAGGGGCTGATCCAGTTCGACGCCGCGGTCAACCCCGGCAACAGCGGCGGCCCGTTGCTGAACCGGGCCGGACAGGTGGTCGGCGTCGTCACCGGCCTGGCCAACCCCTCGCACCAGTCGTACTTCGTCGGGATCGGTTTCGCCGTCCCGATCGAGACCGCCGGGGGCGGCCCCGGCGGACCCATGAAATAGGGAGCCCCCATGGCAGACACGCCCCAGCACCCGCTCGAGCACGCGCTCTACCAGGTGAAGAAGACGATCGTCGGCCAGGACCAGCTGCTGGAGCGGATGTTCGTCTGCCTGCTGGCCCGCGGGCACCTGCTCGTCGAGGGCGTCCCCGGGCTGGCCAAGACCATGGCCGTGAAGGCGCTGGCCGGGGCCGTCGGGGGCGAGTTCCAGCGCATCCAGTTCACCCCCGACCTGGTGCCGGCGGACGTCGTCGGGACCCGGATCTACAACCAGCAGAAGGGCGAGTTCCAGGTCTCCCTCGGCCCGGTGTTCGCGAACCTGCTGCTGGCCGACGAGATCAACCGGGCGCCGGCCAAGGTGCAGAGCGCGCTGCTGGAGGTCATGCAGGAACGTCAGGTCACGATCGGGCGCGACACCTACCCGGCCCCCGACCCGTTCCTGGTGATGGCCACGCAGAACCCGATCGAGTCGGAGGGCACGTACCCGCTGCCCGAGGCGCAGGTCGACCGGTTCATGCTGAAGGTGCTGGTCGGGTACCCGTCCCCGGCCGAGGAGTTCGTGGTCGTCGAGCGGATGACGGGGGGTTTCGAACCGACCGCCCAGGTGCTCGACCTGGACCGGCTGCGCGACTACCAGCGGGCCACCGACGCCGTGTACGTCGACCCCGGCGTGATCGAGTACGCGGTAAAACTCGCGACGGCGACCCGGGATCCGGCGTCCGTGGGGCTGCCCGAGCTGGCGAAGTACGTCTCGTTCGGCGCCAGTCCCCGGGCCTCGATCAACCTGGTCATGGCCGCCAAGGCACTGGCGTTCCTGCGCGGGCGCGACTACGCCCTGCCGGGCGACGTGCGCGACCTGGCGGCCGACGTCCTGCGGCACCGGCTGGTGCTGTCGTACGAGGGGCTGGCGGACGACGTCTCGCCCGACGACCTGATCGGCCCGGTCGTCGGGGCGGTCACCGTCCCCGAGATCCCGATGCGCGAGACGGCTTCTCGCGGCCCGGCCGCCGCGCAGGAGAGGTGACGACGTGCTGTGGCGTCGCTCCCCCTCCCGGGCGCCCACGCCTGACCAGGGACCCGCCCCGGGCGCTGGGCCGGCCCCGGATACCGCCCCGGCCCTGACCCCGGAACGGGTGCTGCGCCGCCTCGAGTGGCGCGTGCTGCGCCGCCTCGACGGCCGCCTGCAGGGCGACCACCGCACGCTGTTCCGGGGCGCCGGCATCGACGTCGTCGACATGCGCGAGTACCAGCCGGGCGACGACCTGCGCCGCGTCGACTGGAACGTCACGGCCCGCACCGACGTACCGCACGTGCGCGAGTACCTGGAGGACCGCGACGTGACGGCCTGGCTGGTGCTGGACCGGTCGCCGTCCATGGGGTTCGGGCCGGTCGACCGGCAGAAGAACCTGGTCGTCGCCGAGCTGGCCGGTTCGCTGGCCCAGCTGCTCGTCCGGGGCGGGAACCAGGTGGGGGCCGTGCTTTTCGGCCACCGGGATGCGGGCGGGGCCCAGGAGGTGATCCCACCCGGGCACGGCCGGGCCCAGGTGCTGCGCATCCTGTCCCGGCTCCTGAACCCCCCGCACGGCACGAAGGGCACCACCGACCTGGCCGCACCGTTGCGCGCGCTGTCCGGGATCGCCCGGCGGCGCAGCCTGGTCGTGGTGGTCTCCGACTTCACCAGCACACCCGGCTGGGAACGGCCGCTGGGCGTGCTGTCCCGGCGGCACGACGTCCTGGCCCTGCAGGTGCTCGACCCGCGCGAGCACGAGCTGCCCGACATCGGGATGATCTACGTGGAGGACCCGGAGACCGGTGAGCAGCTGTTCGTCGACACCGCCGACGCCGGGTTCGGCGCCCGGCTGCGGGAGGTCGCGGCGCAGCACCAGGCCGACCTGGTCGAGAAGGTGCGCGCCGCGGGCACCGAGTTGCACACGGTCGGCACCGACGAGGACCTGGTCCGGGTCCTCACCCGCATCGCGGGCCTGCGCCGGCGGGGGCTGCGATGACCTTCGCCTGGCCCTGGCTGCTCGCCTCGCTGCTGCTGGTGCCCCTGGCCACCTTCGGGTACCTGCGGCTGCTGGAGCGGGCCGAGGCCCGCCGCCGGCGGCTGGCCGCCACCGGACTGGTCGCCCGCGCCCCCACCGGGCGCTCCGGGGCCCTGCGGCACCTGGCGCCCGGGCTGCTGCTGGCCGCGCTCGCCGTCTTGGGCGTGGGCCTGGCCCGGCCCACCGCGACGGTGAACGTCCCGCACCGCGAGGGCACCGTCGTCCTGGCCTTCGACACCTCGGCCAGCATGGCCGCCACCGACGTGGCTCCGACCCGGATGGCGGCCGCGAAAACGGCTGCGCAGCAGTTCGTCCGCCGCCAGCCGCCCGCGGTGCGGATCGCGGTGGTCGCGTTCGGCGGTCAGGGTCTGGTGACCCAGCCGCCGACCACCGACCGCAACCGGGTGCTGGCCGCCGTCGACCGGCTGCAGCCGGAGGGTGGGACGGCGCTGGCCCGGGGCATCCAGACGTCGCTGTCCGCGATCGCCGGGCACACCGTCGCACTGGAGGACCCGGAGGCCCCGGACTCGGGCACGTCAGCACCCGCACCGGACCTCGGCTACTTCTCCTCCGCCGCCGTGGTGCTCCTGTCCGACGGCGAGAACACCGACGACCCGGACCCCCAGCTGGCCGCCGAACTGGCCTCGACCGCGGGGGTGAAGGTCTACCCGGTCGGGCTGGGCAGCCCGCAGGGGACGGTGCTGACCGTCGACGGGTACCAGGTCGCCACCCGGCTCGACGAGGCCGGGCTCCAGCAGATCGCGAGAACCACCGACGGGCAGTACTTCCCGGCCGCCGACGCGGCCACGCTGGAGGAGGTCTACTCGTCGATCGACCTGGGCTGGACGGCGCGGGGCCAGAAGCAGGAGATCACCGGGCTCCTCGCCCTGGTCGCCCTCGGCCTGGTGGTGGCGGCCGCGGGTGTGACGGTCGTGCGGACCGGGCGGGTGATCTGACGTGGGCTTCGAATGGCCGCTGGCGCTGGTGGCGCTGATCGTCGTCCCCGCCCTGCTGGGCACCTACCTGTGGCAGCTGCGACGGCGGCGGCGGGCCGTCGTCCCGCACCCCGCCCTGGCGTTGCTGCGCGCCGCCCGGCCCGGCGGTGCGACGTGGCGCCGGCACGTGCCGGCCGCCCTGCTGCTCGCCGCCCTGGCGGCGCTCGGGCTGGCGGCCGCCCGCCCGCAGGCCCGGCTCGACGTCCCGGTGTCGGCGACGTCGGTGATCCTCGCGCTCGACGTGTCGGGTTCGATGTGCGCGACCGACGTCGCACCCAACCGGCTGACCGCGGCCGGAAACGCGGTGCGGGAGTTCGTGAGACAGCAGAAGGGCACGCGGATCGGCCTGGTCGCGTTCGCCGGGTTCGCCGACGTGGTGGTCGAGCCGACCACTGACAAGGACGCGCTCAACCAGGCGATCGACGCCCTGACCACGGGCCGGGGCACGGCCATCGGGGCGGCGATCCTGAAGTCCGTCGACGCCATCGCCCAGATCGACCCCGACGTGCAGCCGGTCGGCGACGCGCAGGACCCGGCCCAACCCCAGGGCCCCGACCCGGGCGCGGCGGTGCCGGCCGCCCAGCAGGCGCCGGAGATCGTCGTCCTGCTCACCGATGGCGCGAACACCCACGGGATCAGCCCCGAGGACGCCGCGAAGATCTCGGCCTCGCGCGGCGTGCGGGTCTACCCGATCGGTTTCGGCACCAGCAACCCGACGTCGATGGTGTGCAGCGCGGACCAGCTCGGCGGGCGGACGTTCGAGAACTTCGGGCAGGGCCAGTTCGGCTCGACGCAGGGCGTCAACGGCGGCGTCCCGGGCGGTCTCGGGGGCGCGGGCAGCCCGCTGGTGGCCGACGACGCCACGCTGCGACAGGTCGCCGACACGACCGGTGGCGAGTACTTCAGCGCCGGCGACGCCGACCAGTTGCAGCAGGTGTTCGACGAGCTGCCCCGGCACATGCGGGTCGAGCAGCACGACGTCGAGCTGAGCGCCTGGTTCGCGCTCTTCGGCGTCCTGCTGGCCGCCGGTGCCGTGGCCGCCGCCGTCCGCTGGACCGGGTTCCCGAATTAGAAGAGGATCGTGGCGTAGGTGCCGACCGAGCGGAAGCCGACCCGCTCGTAGGCCCGCACGGCGCGGGTGTTGTAGCCGTTCACGTAGAGGGAGACGGTCGGAGCGACCTCGCGGCGTACGGCCGCCACGACGGCCGCCATGGCCGGTGCGGCCACCCCGCGACCCCGCCACCGCGGGTTCACCCACACGCCCTGCACCTGGACGGCCTCGCGGGTGACGGACCCGAGCTCGGCCTTGAAGACCACCTGCGAACCGCCGGCCAGCTCCTCCATCCGCACGTACGAGCGACCCGCCGCGACCAGCGAGGCGACCTGGGTGCGGTAGACCGTGCCGCCGTCCGCGGCGATCGGCGAGTACCCGACCTCCTCGGTGAACATCGCGACGCACGCCGGGACCAGCACCTCCAGCTCGTCGACGCGGGTGCGCCGCACCAACGGGTCGGAGGCGACGTCGGGTTCGCGGGACATGGCCATCAGCGGCTGGTTGGCGCGCACGTCCCGCGCCGGCCCCCAGGACGACTGCAGGTGCTGCCACAGCGGCAGCACGTACTCGGCCGGGCCGACGATCGACGAGCACTGCCGGCCGTGCCGCCGGGCCCGGTGCGCGAACGCCTCCAGGGCCACCGGGGTCGCCTCGACGGGGACCAGGTTGGCGCCCGACCAGCAGACCGACCGCAGCCGGCCCGCCTCGTAGAAACCCCAGATCTCGCCCGTGTGCCGACGCGGGTCGAGCCGCACCGAGGTCAGGCGGGCCGCGACGAACAGGTTCGCGACCGGGTTGGTCGCGCACACCTCGAGGGCCTCGTCCAGGTCATCCCTGCCGAGGACTCTCAACGCCGAGCGGAGCACGCTCAATGAATATCAGCTGACGCTGACGGTGGGCTCGCCCTCGACGCCCTCGCCCAGCTCCTCGGCGATCCGCATGGCCTCCTCGATCAGGGTCTCGACGATCTTCGACTCGGGCACGGTCTTGATCACCTCACCCTTGACGAAGATCTGGCCCTTGCCGTTCCCGGAGGCCACGCCCAGGTCGGCCTCGCGGGCCTCGCCGGGCCCGTTCACGACACAGCCCATGACGGCGACCCGCAACGGCACGGTCAGCCCCTCCAGCCCGGCGGTGACCTGCTCGGCGAGCGTGTACACATCGACCTGGGCCCGCCCGCACGAGGGGCACGAGACGATCTCCAGCTTGCGCGGCCGCAGGTTCAGCGACTGCAGGATCTGCTGGCCGACCTTGACCTCCTCCACCGGCGGCGCCGACAGGGACACCCGGATCGTGTCGCCGATGCCCTGGCCGAGCAGGTGCCCGAACGCGACCGCCGACTTGATCGTGCCCTGGAACGCGGGGCCGGCCTCCGTCACGCCCAGGTGCAGCGGCCAGTCGCCCGCGGCCGCGAGCAGCTCGTAGGCGCGCACCATCACGACCGGGTCGTTGTGCTTGACGGAGATCTTGAAGTCGTGGAAGTCGTGCTCCTCGAACAGCGACGCCTCCCAGACGGCCGACTCGACCAGCGCCTCGGGCGTGGCCTTGCCGTACTTCTCCAGCAGCCGCTTGTCGAGCGAGCCGGCGTTCACGCCGATCCGGATCGACACCCCGGCGTCCTTCGCGGCCCGGGCGATCGCGCCGACCTGGTCGTCGAACTGCCGGATGTTGCCGGGGTTCACGCGCACCGCGGCGCAGCCGGCGTCGATCGCGGCGAACACGTACTTGGGCTGGAAGTGGATGTCGGCGATCACCGGGATCTGCGAGTGCTTCGCGATCTCCGGCAGCGCGTCGGCGTCGTCCTGCGAGGGGCAGGCCACCCGGACGATGTCGCACCCGGCCGCCGTCAGCTCGGCGATCTGCTGCAGGGTGGCGTTGACGTCGGACGTCAACGTCGTGGTCATCGTCTGCACCGAGATCGGGGCGTCGCCGCCGACCAGCACCTTGCCGACCTTGATCTGACGAGACGCCCGGCGCGGCGCCAGGACGGGCGGAGCCTCGTTGGAACGGATGCCGGGCAATCCCAGGGACACACTCATGGGTTCATTGTCCCTCAGGTCAGCCACCCAGCCGGACCGGGTTCACCACGTCGGCGAAGATCAGCACCGCGGAGAACCCGAGCAGCACGCAGGCCACCCCGTAGGCCAGCGGCAGGGCCCGGGCCACGTCGACCGGCCCGGGGTCGGCGGCCCCGCGCGCCTGCGCCCAGCGGCGCCGCACGCCCTCCCACAGCGCCCCGGCCACGTGCCCGCCGTCCAGCGGCAGCAGCGGGATCAGGTTGAACACGAACAGGGCCATGTTCAGCGAGACCAGCAGCGACAGCAGCTGCACCACCATGTCGGTGGTCGTGGTGTCGGACGAGCTGGTCACCTCGCCGGCCAGCCGGCCGACCCCCACGACACTGATCGGCCCGTTGGGGTCGCGCTCGCCGCCGCCGATGGACTGCACGACGCCCACCATCTTGCTCGGGATCTGCAGCACGACGCCCGCGGTCGCGGTCAGTCCGTCCCAGACCACGCCCGGCACGTCGGTGACCGACTGCCGCTGGTAGGTGCTGGCCGGCGTGACGCCGAGGAACCCGACCTTGGTCAGCACCGGGTTGCCGTCGGCGTCGAGCACCGGGTTGCCGTCGGCGTCGAGCTGGTTGCGCGCGTCGAGCTGCGGCGTGGCCCGGATGGTCAGGGCCTGCCCGGCGCGCTCGATGCCCAGGGTCAGGGGCTGGCCGGCGCCCGAGCGGATCGCCTTCTGCATCTGCGACCAGCTGGTGGTGCGCACCCCGTTGATCGACGTGATGGTGTCGCCGGGCTTCAGGCCGGCCTGCGCGGCGGGCGCCGGTCGGCTGTCGGCCCCACAGGTCGCGTCGGCGGGCGCCGAGACCGGCAGGATGCACTGGGAGACCGACTTCAGGGTCGTCGTCTGGGCGGTCAGCCCGATGCCGCACAACCAGACGGTGAGCAGGACGACGGCGATCACCAGGTTCATCGTCGGCCCGCCGAGCATCACGACGAGCTTCTGCCAGACCGGCTTCGTGTAGAAGAGGCGCTCGGGCAGCTCATCACCGATCTCCTGCGCCGAGTCGTGACGGGCCTGCTCGATCAGCAGGCCGAACCGGCCCGTGGTGTCGGCGCGGGCCCGCTTGCCGGGCTGCGGCGGGAACATGCCGACCATTCGCACGTAGCCGCCCAGCGGGATGGCCTTGACCCCGTACTCCGTCTCGCCCCGCCGGGTCGACCACAGCGTCGGGCCGAACCCGATCATGTACTGGGTGCACTTGACGCCGAACCGCTTGGCCGGCGCGAGGTGGCCGATCTCGTGCAGGGCGATCGAGAGGGCGATGCCCACCACGAAGACCAGCACGCCCACCAGGTACGCCATCTACAGCGCCACCCTTCCATCCAGCATCTCGACCGTCCGTCCCCGAGCCCAGCGATCGGCCTCGAGGACCGACTCCAGGCTCAGCGCCTGCGGCGCCTCGTGGTCGGCCACCACGCGGGCCACCGTGTCCACGATGTCCGTGAAGGCCAGTTCTCCGCGCAGGAAACGGTCGACGCAGACCTCGTTCGAGGCGTTGTACACGGCAGGATACGTCTCAGCCCGGTCACCACATTCCCGGGCGAGCCGGACCGCGGGGAAGGCGGCGTCGTCCAGGGGGAAGAACTCCCAGGTGGCGGCCGTGGTCCAGTCGCAGGCCGGAGCGGCTCCGGGCACCCGGTCGGGCCAACCCAGGCCGAGGGCGATCGGGAGCCGCATGTCGGGCGGCGAGCACTGAGCCATGGTGGACCCATCGGCGAACTCGACCATGGAGTGAACGATCGACTGGGGGTGGACGACCACCTCGATGCGCTCGAAGGGCACCCCGAACAGCAGGTGCGCCTCGATCACCTCCAGCCCCTTGTTCACCAGGGTGGCCGAGTTGGTGGTCACGACCGGGCCCATGGCCCAGGTGGGGTGGGCCAGCGCCTGGGCCGGGGTGACCCCGGTCAGCTGCTCGCGGGTCCAGCCCCGGAAGGGCCCGCCGGACGCCGTGAGCACCAGTTTCTCGACCTCGGCGGCGGTACCCGAGCGCAGGGCCTGGGCCAGGGCCGAGTGCTCGGAGTCGACGGGCACGATCTGCCCCTCGCCTGCGGCCCCGGTGACCAGGGCGCCGCCGATGATGAGCGACTCCTTGTTGGCCAGGGCGAGCACGGAGCCGGCCGCCAGGGCGGCCAGGGTCGGGGCCAGGCCGATGGCCCCGGTGATCCCGTTCAGGACGACGTCTGAAGGTATGCGGGCCGCTTCGGCGGCCGCTTCGGCGCCCGCCAGGATGCGCGCATCGGACCCCGCCCGGGCCAGTTCGGCGGCCAGAGGCCCCGCCGCCGACTCGTCATGGACCGCGACGGCGGCCACCTGGAACTCTGCGGCCTGAGCGGCCAAGAGCCCCACGTCGCGCCCGCCGGCGGCGAGCGCCACCACCCGGAATCTCTCGGGATTGCGCCGGACGACGTCGAGCGCCTGGGTACCGATGGAACCGGTCGAGCCGAGCAGGACGACGTCTCTCACCGCGGAACTCACGGGAAGAACCTAGAGCGCCACTCCGACGTATTTGGTCTCGAGGTACTCCTCGATGCCCTCGAAGCCGCCCTCGCGGCCGAAACCGGACTGCTTCACCCCGCCGAAGGGGGCGGCCGGGTTCGAGACGATCCCCTGGTTCAGCCCGACCATGCCGGTCTCCAGGCCCTCGGCGATCGACAGCGCCCGGCTCAGGCCCTCGGTGAACACGTAGGCGACGAGCCCGAACTCCGTGTCGTTGGCCATGGCCAGCGCCTCGGCGTCGGAGTGGAACGTGGTGATCGGTGCGACCGGGCCGAAGATCTCCTCCGACAGCAGCCGCGCGCCCGGCTCGACGCCGCCCAACACGGTGGGCGCGTAGAAGTACCCGCGCTCCCCCACCCGCGCCCCGCCGGTCAGCACCTTCGCGCCCGAGTCGACCGCGTCGACCACCAGCTCCTCGACCTTGTCCCGCGTGGCGGCGTCGACCAGCGGGCCGACGTCCACGCCGTCCTCGCTGCCGCGCCCGACCTTCAGGGCCCCCATCCGCTCGGCCAGGCGGCGGCCGAACTCGTCGGCGACCGACTCGTGCACCAGGAACCGGTTGGCCGCCGTGCAGGCCTCCCCGGCGTTGCGCATCTTGGCCAGCATCGCGCCGTCCACGGCCTTGTCCAGGTCCGCGTCGGCGAAGACCAGGAACGGCGCGTTGCCGCCCAGCTCCATCGAGACCCGCAGCAACTGCTCGGCGGACTGCTCGACCAGCTTCTTGCCGACCTCGGTCGAGCCGGTGAAAGACAGCTTGCGGAGCCGGTCGTCGCGGATCAGCGGCTCGACGAGCTGGCCGGTGCGCGAGGTGGTGACGACGTTCAGCACGCCGTCGGGCAGCCCGGCCTCGGTGAGGATGCCGGCCAGCGCGTACATCGACAGCGGGGTGAGCGTCGCGGGCTTGACCACCATCGTGCAGCCGGCCGCGATCGCCGGCCCGATCTTGCGGGTGCCCATGGCCAGCGGGAAGTTCCACGGGGTGACGAACAGGCAGGGCCCGACGGGCTGCTTCATGGTGAGCAGCCGGGTGGCGCCGTTGGGGGCCACCGACCAGCGTCCCGAGATCCGCACGGCCTCCTCGGAGAACCAGCGGAAGAACTCGGCGGCGTAGGTGATCTCCCCCTTGGACTCGGCGACGGTCTTGCCCATCTCCAGGGTCATCAGCAGGGCGAGCTCGTCGATCCGGCGGGTGATCAGCTCGAACGCGCGGCGCAGGATCTCGCCGCGTTCGCGCGGCGGCGTGGCGGCCCAGTCGGCCTGGGCGGCGACCGCGGCGTCGAGGGCCGCGCGCCCGTCCTCGACCGTCGCGTCGGCGACCTCGGCGATCTGCTCACCGGTCGACGGGTCCTCGACGGGCACCGTCTTCCCGGAGCTCGACGGCAGCCACGAGCCGCCGATGAACAGGCCCCCTGGAGCCGCCTTGACGATCTCCGCCTCGCGCTCGCTGAGACTCACGCTCACAGCCGCTCACTCCTTACATTGGTACCCATGGATTCCACCCTTGCGTCATCCTCCGCCGCGGGCCACTCAGACACCACCTCGGGGGGCTCCGAAAGCGTTGTGAGGCAGAAGCGCGAGCTGGTGACCGAGCTGCCCGGCCCGAAGTCCCGTGAGCTGGCCGCCCGGCGCGCGGCCGCCGTCGCGGGCGGGGTCGGCAGCGTGATCCCCGTCTACGCCGCCCGGGCCGGTGGTGGGGTCGTGGTGGACGTCGACGGCAACAGCCTGATCGACCTGGGGTCCGGGATCGCGGTGACGACGGTCGGCAACGCCGACCCCGGGGTGGCCGCAGCGGTCGCGCAGCAGGCGGCGCTGTACACGCACACCTGCTTCACGGTCACGCCGTACGAGCCGTACGTCGAGGTGTGCGAGCTGCTGAACCGGATCACCCCCGGCGACTTCGAGAAGCGCACCGCGCTGTTCAACTCGGGCGCCGAGGCCGTGGAGAACGCCGTGAAGATCGCCCGTCGGGCGACCGGGCGGGACACCGTGGTGGTGTTCGAGAACGCGTACCACGGCCGCACCAACCTGACGATGGCGATGACCGCCAAGAACGTCCCGTACAAGGACGGCTTCGGCCCGTTCGCGGGCGAGGTGCACCGGGCCCCGATGTCGTACCCGTTCCGGGACCCGGAGGGCATGACGGGTGCGCAGGCCGCCGACCGGGCGATCCGCCAGATCGAGGCCGAGGTGGGCGCCCACAACGTCGCCTGCCTGGTGATCGAGCCGATCCAGGGCGAGGGCGGGTTCGTCGTGCCGGCCCCCGGCTTCCTCGGCGCGCTGGCCGAGTACTGCCGGGACAGGGGGATCGTGTTCATCGCCGACGAGATCCAGAGCGGGTTCGCCCGCACCGGCGACCTGTTCGCGTGCGAGTTCGAGGGCGTCGTCCCCGACCTGATCACCACCGCCAAGGGCATCGCGGGTGGGATGCCGCTGTCGGCGGTGACCGGGCGCGCGGAACTGATGGACGCCGTCCCCCCGGGTGGTCTGGGCGGCACCTACGCCGGCAACCCGGTCGCCTGTGTGGCCGCGCTGGCCGCGCACGCCAGGGTCGAGGACGACGGTCTGGTGGCCGCCGCCCGCCGCATCGGTGAGACGCTGCTCACCCGGCTCACGGAGCTGGCGAAGACCTGCCCGCAGCTCGGGGACGTGCGCGGGCGAGGGGGCATGGTGGCCGTGGAGATCGTGCGGCCCGGGACGACGGACCCCGACCCGGTGGAGACCGCCCGGATCAGCGCGGCCTGCCACGCGGCCGGGGTCATCACGCTGACCTGCGGGACCTTCGGCAACGTGCTGCGCCTGCTGCCGCCGCTGGTGATCGACGACGGGCTGCTCGCCGAGGGGCTCGATGTGCTGGCGGTGGCGATATCGGGACAGAGAACGGCCTAACGCAACAATCATTAACTCAACGTCACGAACCGGGTCTGTTCGGGGGATCAATCTGCCGGTTTTGTGTGCCATGCTGACCGGCAGTTCTCGCGCTCCCCACCCCGGTGGCCGGTGCGAGGGCGACCCACCGACTTCCCCCGGGGGTGAGCGATGGCCGGTTTGACCGCACCGGCGCACCAGCAAGACCGCGAGACCGACGAGCCCCCTGAGCTCGACGGCGCCTCCGCGGAGGACCTGCCCCACCTGACCGCCGGGCCGAGTGTCGACGGACGGGCCCGGGCCGGCGAGGCGAGGCTGCACCAGCTGCTGGACGCCGGCGGGCCGCAGGTCGTCTACCAGCCGCAGCTGTCGCTGTCCCGACTCACCGTCACCGGCTACGAGGCGCTCTCCCGGTTCCCGCACCATCCCTACTCCGGCACCGAGCACTGGTTCGGCCTGGCCCGCACGGTCGGCCTCGGCCCCGCACTGGAGGCCGCCGCGCTGCGCCGGGCGTTCGAGGGTGCTCAGGACCGGCCGGCCGGGGTGACGTTGGCGGTCAACCTCTCCCCCGGCGTCCTGACCGGGCCCGGCCTGAGCGGCCCCCTGCTGTCGGGTGTCCTGCCCGACGACCTCACCGGCATCGAGATCGAGCTGACCGAGCAGGCCGACCAGCCCGGTGCCGGCGACCGGCTGCGCCGGGCCATCGACGCCCTGCGGGCCCGGGGCGCCACCATCGCGATCGACGACGTCGGCATCGCCCACTCGGGCCTGCGCCGCGTGATCGAGCTGGAGCCCGACCGCCTGAAGATCGACCGGCATCTCGTGCAGGGCGTGGCCCGGCGCCCCGCCAAGGCGGCCCTGATCCGCACGATCGTCGAACTGGCCGCCCAGCTCGGCGCCGAGGTGTGCGCCGAGGGGGTCGAGTCGGTGGAGGACCTGACGGCGCTCGCCGAGTTGCAGGTCGACCTCGCGCAGGGCTGGCTGATCGGCGGGCCGCGGGCGCAGTTCGAACCGGCCCGGCCCTCGGCCGTGCGCACCGCCTGCGCGTCGCTGACGGCCATGCTCGGCGCCCCCGCCGGGGAGCACGGCGGCGACCTGGCCACGCGCCTGGCTGCGGCGCGCACCGTCGAGGAACTGGGCGAGCTCGCCGCCGCCGAGGCGGCCCGGCTGGGCGCCGACACGGTGGTGCTGAGCCCGGTGACCGGTGCCGGGACGGCGGTCACGGACCTCGGGGCCGCCCGCGACGGTGGGTCCGGCGAGTGGGTGCGGCTGGCCGACTGCGGCGCGACCCGGCGGTGCCTCGCCGAGCGGCGCGTCATGCCGGTGCACACGGAAGAAGGGGCCGCGCTGCTGGTCCCGGTGGTCAGCCGCGGGGTCTCGGTCGCCCTGCTGACCTGCCTGCGACGTACCGACTCGGTCTGGTCACGGCGCGAGATCGCCCAGGCCCGCGACCTGGCCGCCCGGCTGGGCCCGACGTTCGAGTTGCTGGCCCTCGCGCCCCGGGCCCGCCGGAAGCCGACGCCCCGACCGGCCCCCACCTCCCCCGAGACGGCCCCCATCCTGGTGAGCCCCCCGACCGTGCCGATGCCCGCCCTCATCCGGTCGTGATCAAGGAAACTTCTACTCTCCTCGAGGACCTCGACCATGGCTGGAACGGCCGCTGAGAGTAGAAGTTTCCTTGATCACCGGGGGCCGGGGGGCCGGGGCGCTCAGCCGATCCGGACCGTCGGCGCCGCCACGTTGTTGCTCAACCGCGGATCGGGCACCGTCGACAACGCGCCGGCCTTGATCCAGCTCCCGGGCAGCAGGAGCGCCACCGGCTTCACGCTCACCGAGTAGGTGAGGCTCGCCCCGCTGGCCAGTCCCGAGGCGCTGTAGACGACGGCGGTCGGCAGCACGATGGTCCCGCCCTTGGCCTCGCTCACCAGGAGCCCCGGTCCGAGGTCCACGGAGGTCGTCGTGGCCGACGCCGCGTTCGGGCCGACGTTGCGCACCGTCACGGTCGCGGTGAAGGTACCGCCCCGCGGCACGCTCGACGGAGCGCTGACCGAGACCTGCAGGTCGGCTCGCGCGGAGGTGACCGACAGGACCGTCAGGGAGTAGCTCGCGGAGGTGGCCGAACCGGTCGAGGCCGTCACCCGCACCGGGCCTGACGTACGGCCTGCCGTGAGCACGGCGGCCGTCGCCGTGCCGGCGGCGTTCGTGACCGCCGTCGACGTGGCGGCCGAGCCGGCGAAGGCCGCCGAGCCGGACACGACCTTGAAGGTGACGCTCTGGCCCGGGACCGGGTTGCCGTAGGCGTCGGTGACGGTGGCGACGAGCGGATCGGCGAACGGCTGGCCCGCCGTGCCCGCCTGTCCCGAGCCGCCTGCGGCGGAGACCGCGGTGGCCGGCCCGGCCACGACGGCCACGGAGACCGCGCGGTTGGCCGGTGCGGTCCGACCGTTGTCGGCGACGACGGTGAAGGCGTAGGTACCGGCCGTGGTCGGTGTGCCCGACAGCACGCCGGTCGGGCTCAGGACCAGCCCGGGCGGGAGCGCGCCGGTGGCGGTGACCGCCGGGGCCGGGTAGCCGCCGGTGCCGAACGCGAACGAGTAGGCGCTGCCCGCCGTCCCGTTCGGCGGGGTGCCCGTGATCGTGGGCGGGGAGAAGGGCGTGACGGGATCGGACGGCGCGGACGCCGGGCCGTCACCCACCGCGTTCGACGCCACCACGGTGAACGTCCAGGCGTGGCCGGCGGTCAGGCCCGGCACCGTGGCCGAGGTGCCCGTCGCCGTCCGGGTGACCGGTGCGGTGGCGCCGTCCGTGATGTCGTGCGCGGTGACCGTGTACCCGGTCAGCGCCGTCCCGCCGGTGGAGGCGGGCGCCGTCCAGCTGACGTCGGCCGAGGTGTTGCCCGCCGTCGCGGTGACCTTCGTCGGGGCGCCGGGCCGGATCGCGGCCACGGTCATCGTGACGTTCCGCTCGGCGACCGGGTCATGGCCGTTGGCGGCCCGCACGGTGAACCCGAAAGAGCCTGCGGCCGAGGGGGTCCCGCTCAGCACGCCCGCCGAGCTCAGGTTCAGCCCCGGCGCCAACGCGCCACCCGAGACGGTGAAGGTGGACGCCGGGTAGCCGGTCGCGGTGAACCCGAACCGGTAGTCGGTGCCCACGGTGCCGTTCGGCACCGGTTCCGACGTGATGCCCGGGGCCGAGAACGGCGTCACCGGAGCCGACGCCGCGGACGGCACCGAGCGGCCCGCGGAGTTGCTCGCGATGACGGTGAAGGTCCAGTCGTGCCCGGCGGTGAGCCCGGTGGCCGTCGTCGAGGTACCGGCGACCGTCGTCGTGACCGGGGTGGCGGCCGGGTCGGTGGTGTCGCGCGCGGTCACGGTGTAGCCCGTGATCGGACTGATCCCGGTGTAGCCGGGGGCGGTCCAGGAGACGTCCGCGGACGACGGCCCGGCGCTCGCGCGCACGGCGGTGGGGGCGTCGGGCACGGACTGCTGCACGGACAACGTGAACGAGCGTCGCTGAGCGGCCCCGGCCCCATTGGCGGCCGTCACCTCGAAGCTGAAATCGCCCTGAGCGGTAGGAGTCCCGGACAACCGGCCGGCCGAGGCGAGGGTCAGACCGGGCGGCAGGGCGCCCCCGGTGACCGTGAAGCCGGCGGCCGGGTACCCGGTGGCGGTGAAGCTGAAGTCGTAGGGCTGGTCCTCGGCGCCGTCGGGCGGGGTGCCGGTGAAGCCGGCGTCGGAGAAGGGCCGTACCGCCTGGGTGGTCGCGATGCCCGAGTCTCCGGCCGGGTTGATCGCCACGATGGCGAACCGGTAGTCGTGGCCCTCGGTCAGGCCGGTCACAGTGGCCGAGGTCCGGGTCACGAAGACCGCGCGCCCCGGCACGCTCTGACCGCCGGTCACGTCGTACGGGGTCACCGTGTAGGAGGTCACGGCGCAGCCGCCGTCGTCGGCCGGGGCCGACCACGAGACCTGCGCACCGCGGTTGCCCGCCGCGGCCTGCAGCTGCCGGGGCGCCGAGGGCGGCTGCATCGTGGGGTCGGTGATGTTGATGCCGGCCGGTCCGCCGCCGGTGATGATCCGGGAGCCGGGCGGGGCGTAGGACGAACCGCCGCCCCCGCCGGCGCCGACCTCCTCGTACATCGACTGACCCCTCGAGTCGACCGCGTAGCCGCCGCTGCCGCCGCCCCCGCCGCCGTAGTAGCCGCCGCCCCCACCACCGGCCGCGCCGTCGCGGCCCAACGTGTCGCCCCCGTCGCCGCCCTGGCCCAGACCGCCGGCGCCGCCGTCCGAACCCACGTAGTAGAAGCCGCCGGGGACGGGTTGGTATCCCTTCGCTCCGGCTCCGCCCTGGCCTCCGGCCGTGCCCGACGCTCCGCGACCGCCCTGAGCGTTGCCGATGAAACCGGGCCGCCCGTCGCTGCCCGCGGCGCCGGCGTCCCCACCGTTCGCGCCCCCCATCCCGGCGCTGCCGCCGCCTCCGCCGGCGACGACGAGACGCGAGGCCAGGGAGCCGTTCTGCGTGCTGCTGACCGTCCGGATGTCGCTGGCTCCACCACCGTTGCCGCCGTCCGCGCCGCGTCCGGACCCGCCGCGGCCGCCGCCGTTCCACCCGTCCTCGCCGCCCACCTCGAGGTAGAGCGTGCTGCCGGGCACCAGGCCGGTCAGGGTGCTGGTGACCTGGGCGCCCGGGCCACCGGCGCTGGCGCCGTTCGCCGTGACGGTCGTGGACGTCAGACCCGCCGGCACGGTCCAGGTCTGCTCGACCCCGGTGAAGCCGTACACGCAGACCCCGCCCGCCGCGGCCGCCGGCGGGGCGAGGGCGACCAGGGCCGAGCCGACGGCCAGCACGCCCACTGCGGTGGCGCTCACGGCCGGGCGCCACCGGCGTCCGGTCCCTGAGGTTCGTGCTGCCGTGGGTGTGACCGTCATGCCTGGCTTCTCCGTCCGCTCACCGCTGTCCGCCGGGCCGCAACGACCCGCGCGGACTCTAGGCAGGACGGCGGGGCTTCCGGAATGGACCCAGGTCCATGCCCGGGTCCAGAGCTCAGTCCCCGGCCAGGAACCGCAGGACGGCCAGCACCCGACGGTGGTCGTCGCCGTCCTCGTGGATGCCGAGTTCGTCGTAGATCCGCGAGGTGTGGGCCACGACCGCCTTCTCCCCGATGCCCAGCCGGGCCGCGATGGCCGCGTTGGAGCGACCCTGGGCCACCAGGGCGAGCACCTCACGCTGGCGCGGGGTCAGGCGCTCCACCGGGTCGCCCGCGTGCCCGAGCAGCAGCCGGACGACGTCGGGGTCCAAGGCGGTGCCGCCGCCGGCGACGCGACGCAGGTCCGCGAGGAAGGTCGGGACGTGTCCGACGCGCTGCTTGAGCTGGTAGCCGACGCCGCGCGCGTCCTGACGGAGCAGTTGCGCGCCGTGGCGGCGGGCGACGAACTGGGAGAGCACCATCACCGCCAGGCCGGGTTGCTCGCGCCGCAGCTGCAGTGCGGTGTCCAGGCCGTCGGTGGTGCCACCGGGCGGGATGCGGACGTCGGTGATCAGCAGGTCCGGTCGGGCCCGCCGCACCACGTCCAGCGCGGAGCCCGCGTCCCCGGCGGTACCCACGACATCGATTTCCGAGCCCGCCAGCAGCGAGACCAGTCCGTGCCGAAAGAGCGCCTCGTCCTCGACGATCACGACCCGCACGGCAGCTCCGCCCGCACGAGAGTGCCTTCTCCGGGCGGACTCTCGATGGTGAGCCGACCGCCCATCGCCTCGGCGCGGTCGGCCATGCTCTGCAGTCCCAGGCCGGTGCCGTCCGGGCGCACGCCACCCGGCCGCACGCCGCCGCGACCGTCGTCGGCGACCGTGATGACGAGGCGCCCCGGCTGCCGGGCCAGGTCGACCACGAGTTCCGTCGCCCGGGAGTGCTTCACGGCGTTCGCGACCGCCTCCGCCACGATCGCGTAGGCACCGAACGCCACGGTGTCCGGCACGTCGGCGCCGCGGCCGGCGTCGTCCAGCGTCAGCCGTGAGCGCAGCGGGGTGCGTTCGAGCAGTTCCTCCACGGCGGCGACGAGGCCCAGATCGGTCAACGTCGCGGGCAGCAGGCCCTGGATCAACCTGCGGATCTCGTCCAGGGTCTCATCCAGCCGGTCGCGGACCTGGAGGACCAGACCCTGCGCCGGGCCGTCGTCCGCCGGGACGCCCGGGCGCGCGACCGCCGCGCCGAGTTGGGCGGCGGCCAGCACGAGCCGCGACTGGACGACGTCGTGCAACTGGGTGACCACCCGTCGGCGCTCCGCGTCGGCCACCTCGACCAGCCGGGCCCGGGAGGCCACCACCTGCTCACGACCGGCCACCAGCTCGGCGAGGAGGTGGTCGCGTTCCAGCGCCAGCGAGACCACGTCGGCCACCTGGATCACGGGCCGCGGATCGGCGATGAACTCGAGGTCGTACTCGATCGCGCCGAAGGTCCCGGAGCTGCCTCGACAGAGCACGCGCCCGCGGCCGGGGGCGGGCGCGCCGCTCGGTGCCGGTATCACCAGGTCGGCGCTCGGGTCGCCGAGGGCCCCGGCCACGGCGGAGCGCAGGTCGGGGTACCCGCCGGCGCCCGAGGCCAGCGTGGCCCCCAGTTCCTCGATCCGGCCGATGTGGGCGAACCCCCCGCGCAGCAGGCCGGCGGAGAAGGCGATCGGCATGGTGAGCAGGGCCAGCGTCTGGGCCACGAACAGCGGCAGCGGCTGCCACCGCAACGCCGGGGCGATCACGTTGGCCGACAACGGGATGAACCACAGGACGACGACACCCCAGCCGTAGACGGCGGCCAGGGCCCGCCGCTCGGCCACGGGGCGACGCATCCGGCTGCCGCGCACCCGGGTGACCAGGTGCGCGCCGGCCGCCAGCAGGACGAGGGCACCGAGCGTCCGCTGCCCGATCAGGAACCAGCGGTCGAACCCGCTCTCCTGACCCGGAAGCAGGTCACCGGTCAGGATGCGCGCGATCCGGACCGTGTCGAATCCGGCCGTCACCCCGTACGCAGCCATCACGAGCACGCGGTCGGCCGGGCCGCTCAGCCGACCCGACGGAAACGCCAGCAGGACGTGCAGGACGGCGGCGACGGTCGCCTGTCCGGCCACGAAGCCCACCGGATAGAGCACCGGCAGTTCGGAGTTCGCCGCCATCGCCAGGATGAAGAGGAAGCCGCAGACACACAGCAGCACCCCGGTCCGGTTGTGCGGGCGACGCCACCAGGCCAGGACACCGAGCAGGACGTTGACCACCCCGAGAGCAGCGAACAGCGCCACCGCGAGGGTCAGATGCGGCACCTGAGGCGGCCGGGGGACGACGACGACCACGGTGACCGCATCGGTCACGGCCAGTGCGCTCACCAGCAGCAGAGCCACGTGCAGCGGCTGCGCCCAACGGGTCCGGCCGCCTGAGCGGGACGACATGTGGTCGGCGGTGGGCACCGCAGGACAATAGCCGCGGGCTCACAGCCGCCCGCTACACCCCGATGACCGTCCGGAAGTCACTGTCGAACTGGGCCTCCTCGGCCGGTTGCAGGTCCCGGAAGGCAGGCACCTTCGCGAACTGCTCGGGCGTCGGGAACACCCTGTCGTCCACGGCGACCCGCGAGTCGATGGTCTGCATCTGCTCCTGCGCGCCGGTCACCGGGCACACGAAGCGGATCGCCTCGGCGACGGTGGCCGCGACCTTGGGCCCGTAGTAGTAGTTGATGAGGATCTCCGCGTTCTCCTTGTGCGGGGCGCCGATCGGTATCAGCAGGTCGTCGCTCCAGCGCAGGCCGCCGCCGTCCGGCAGCGCGAAATCCCACTTGTGCCCGTGCATCTCGTTGAGCTGGGCGATGTCGCCGGAACGTGCGATGACGGCGACGGCGTCCCCCGAGACCAGGTCGTCGGCGTACTCGGCGCCCGCCACCCGGCGGATCTGACCGCTGGACAGCTGCTTCTCCAGCACCTCCAACGCCTTCGAGAAATCGTCGTCGGTGAAGCCGGTGCCGTTCGCACCGCCGACGTCGGCGCCCTGTTCGCCCAGCAGCAGGCCCATCGTGTCGCGCATCTCCGACAGCACGACGACCTTGCCCTTCAGGTCCTTGCGCCACAGGTCCGAGACCGAGCGCAGGCCGTCGTCGACGGCGTCGCGTCGCCAGGCCAGCCCGGTGTAACCGGACTGCCAGGGCAGCGAGTACTGCCGGCCCGGGTCCCAGTTCGGGTCGGCGAGGGCGGGCAGCAGGTTGGCGGCGTTCGGGATCTTGCTGCGGTCGAGCCGCTGCACGTAGCCCTGCCGGATCAACCGGGCGGCGACGTGGTCGCGCAGCACGACGAGGTCCGCCCCGATGTCCCGGCCCGAGCGCAGCTGGGGCTGGACCTCCTCGTAGAAGCTCTCGCCGTCCTGGATCGACTCCTCGTAGGTGACCTTGATGCCGACCGTCCGGGTGAAGACGTCCAGCGTCGGGTGCGACTTCTGGTCGGCGTCGTAGTCCAGGTAGAGCGGACGACTGGCCCAGTTCACCAGCAGGTCGCGGGTCGAGACGTCCCGCGCGGGCGAGGGGCCCGAACCGGGGCTGTCGGCACCGTTCCCGCAGGCCGCCAGCGGGAGCCCGGCGGCCCCGAGGCCGAGCACGCCCAGAGCCTTGAGAAAGGCGCGGCGGTCCGGCGCGGGCATGCTGGCGGTCCTCTCGGCACGGCGTCGTTGCTGTACTCGGGGTGGTTCCCTACCCGCCAGTATGGGCGCTGACCTGCACTTGTCACGCTGAAGAGGGCCTTAAGATCCCGCTTCTCACAGCCTGCGACCGAGCGAATACTCAGCTGGCGAGGCTCCGGGCCCGCCGCGACCGCAGGAACTCCCCGACGCCGACGATGGTCAGGGCCAGGATGAACATGAACGCGCCCACCACGTAGGCCTGCGCCGAGATACCGCGCTGGGCGGAGGTGTAGACGAACTTCGGGAACGTGTTCACGTTGCCGGACACGAAGTTGGTGATGATGAAGTCGTCGAACGACAGGCTGAAGGCCAGCAGCGCCGCGCCCGCGATCCCGGGGGCGACCAGCGGCAGCGTGATCCGCCGGAACGTCTGCCACTCGGTCGCGTAGAGGTCGGCCGCCGCCTGTTCCAGCCGGGGGTCCAGCGTGGCGATCCGCGCCTTGACCGCGACCACAACGAAGCTGATCGAGAACATCACGTGCGCGATCACGATGGTCGGGTAGCCCAGCGGCAGCTTCATGTTCAGGAACAGGGCCAGCAACGACGCCGCGAGCACGACCTCGGGGGTGGCCATCGGCAGGAACAGCAGCAGGTTGGTCGTCGTCCGGCCGCGGAACCGGTTGCGGGTCAGCGCGAACGCGATCATCGTGCCCAGCACGGTGGCGATCACCGTCGCGCTGAGACCGATCTTCAGGCTGTTCACGACCGCCCCGCAGACGCCGGGGGCGCCGCACGGGTTGGTCCAGTTGTCGAACGTGAAGCCCCGCCAGACGAGGTTGCTCTTGCCCGACCTGTTGAAGCTGAACACCATCACGTACGCGACCGGCGTCAACAGGTACGCGAACGCCAGGACGGCGTAGAAGTGCAGCCAGTGGCTGCGGATCCAGCGGATCACACCAGTTCCTCCGTCCCGGCCCGACGCACGTACAGGAACACCAGGATCAGGATGGCCGCCATCAGGATGAACGACAGCGCCGCGGCCGTCGGGTAGTCGACGATCCGGAAGAACCGGCTCTCGACCACGTTGCCGATCATCTGGGTCCGCGAGTTGCCCAGCAGCGCGGCGTTCACGTAGTCGCCGGCCGCCGGGATGAAGGTCAGCAGCGTGCCCGCGACGACGCCGGGCAGCGACAGCGGGAAGGTCACCTTCCGCAGCACGGTCAGCCCGTTGCCGTACAGGTCGCCGCCCGCCTCGATCAGTCGCGGGTCGATCCGCTCCAGGCTGGAGTACAGCGGCAGGATCATGAACGGCAGGAAGTTGTAGGTGATGCCCGCGACCACCGCGACCGGGCTGGCGGTCAGCGCGGTGCCCTGCGGCAGGACGTGCAGCCAGTGCAGGAACGACACGACCCGCCCGTCGTCGCCGAGGATCTGGCGCCAGGCCAGCGTGCGCAGGATGAAGCTGGTGAAGAACGGCGCGACCACCAGCACCAGCAGCATGTTCCGCGCCCCGCCGGCCTTGAAGGCCATGAAGTAGGCCAGCGGGTAGGAGATCGCCAGGCAGAGCACCGTGGCGATGCCCGCGTAGACGAACGAGCGGACGAACTGCTCGTGGTACTCCTGGATCGCGTCCCAGTAGATGCCGAAGTGCAGGTCCGGCTGGAACGCGCCGATCTCACCGCTGGGGGCGGGCGTCTGCAGGGACGTCGCGAACAGGGTCAGGATCGGCACGACGAAGAACACGGTGAGCCAGGCGAGCCCGGGCAGCAGCAGGACCAGCAGCAGCCGCCGACGGCTCCAGGACGAGGCCTTCGCGGCGGGCGGCGGGGTCGGGTCCAGCCCCGGCCGGGCCGCGGGAGCGAGGCTCACGGGACGACGACCAGCTCGTCCGGGTCGACCTCGACGCCCGCGGTGGCATCGCCCCGCAGGCCGAACGAGTTGACCGGCTGCCACCCGACCTCGACGCCGGCCCCGACCGCGAAACCCGCTCCGGCGACGAGGTTCTGGACGAACACGGTAAGAGTCTGACCCCACGGCATCCGGACCAGGTACTGGGTGGAGACGCCGAGGTAACTGACGTCGGTGACCACTCCGCCGGGCAGCACGTTCTCCCCCGCCGCAGCTGGGTCCCCGTCGGCGTACAGCTTCAGCTTCTCGGGCCGGACACCGAGCAGGATCGGTTCGCCCGCACCGCCGACGGCCATGCACCGGTCACCGGGAATCGTCACGCCGCGCCCCTGGACGTCGAGGGCGACGACGTCGGCCTCCGAGGCCGTGATCGTGCCCTCGACCAGGTTGGACTGGCCGAGGAAGTTGGCCACGAACGTGCTGCGCGGCGTCTCGTACAACTCCTGCGGCGTGCCGAGCTGTTCGATCTTGCCGAGGTTCATCACGGCGACCCGGTCGGCCATCGTCATGGCCTCCTCCTGGTCGTGCGTGACGTGCACGAAGGTCAGCCCGACCTCGGTCTGGATCCGCTTCAGCTCCAGCTGCATCTGGCGGCGCAGCTTGAGATCCAGGGCCCCGAGCGGCTCGTCGAGCAGCAGGACGTCGGGCCGGTTGACGATCGCCCGGGCCAGCGCGATGCGTTGCTGCTGACCGCCCGACAGCTGCGCGGGCTTGCGCCGCGCGAGGTGACCGAGCTCGACCAGCTCGAGGGCGTCGTCCACCTGCTTCTTGACGTCCTTGATGCGCCGGCGGCGCAGGCCGAAGGCGACGTTCTCGTAGATGTCGAGATGCGGGAACAGGGCGTAGTTCTGGAACACGGTGTTGACGGGGCGCTTGTACGGCTTGGCGTGCGTGATGTCGAGGTCGCCGAGGTGGATCGTGCCCACCGTCGGCTCCTCCAGACCCGCGATCATCCGCAGGGTCGTGGTCTTGCCGCAGCCGGAAGGGCCCAGCAGGGCGAAGAACTCGCCGGCCGGGATGGTCAGGTCGAGGTCGTCGACGGCGGTGAAGTCGGCGAACGACTTGGTCACGCCCGTCAGCGTCAGGTCACTCGTCACAGGCCCAGCACCTTCTGGAAGTCGGTGGAGAACTCGGTCTCCTCGGCGGGTTGCAGGGTTCGGAACACGTGGGCCTTCGTGAGGTCGGCCGGGGTGGGAAAGATGTTGGGGTTGTCGACGAGTGACGGGTCGATGGACTGCATCGCCTCCTGCGCCCCCTGCACCGGGCAGATGTAGTTCACGTAGGCGGCGACCGTCGCGGCGACCTCGGGGTCGTAGTAGTAGTTCATCAGCGCCTCGGCGTTGGCCTTGTGCGGCGAGCCGATCGGCACCATGAGGTTGTCGCTCCAGAGCGTGCCGCCGGCGTCGGGCAGCCGGAACTCCCAGTGGTCACCGCTCTCGAAGTTGAGCGACGTGATGTCGCCGGACCAGGCGATCACGGCGATCGCGTCGCCCGAGACCAGGTCCTCCCGGTAGGAATTGCCCTTCACCTGGCGGATCTGGCCCGAACCGACCTGCTTCTCCAGCACTTCCAGCGCCTTCGAGAAGTCGTCGGCGATGAAGTCGCCGCTGATGTCGACGCCCTGCTCGAGCATGATCAGCCCGATCGTGTCACGCATCTCGGACAGCACTTCGACCCGGCCCTTCAGCGCCGGGTTCCACAGGTCGGACACGTTCCGCAGGCCCTGCGGGAGTTTTCGCTTGTCCCAGGCCAGGCCCGCGTAGCCGGACTGCCAGGTGAGCGAGTACTTGCGGCCCTTGTCGAAGTCGACGTCCGCCAGGTTCTTCAGGATGTTCCCGGCGTTCGGCATCTTCGCGTGGTCCAGCTCCTGGACGTAGCCCTGCCGGATCATGCGGGAGGCCATCCAGTCGGTGAACACGACGATGTCCTTACCGATGTCGTCGCCGTTGCGCAGCTGGCCCTGGACCTTGCCGTAGTAGCTGTCGTTGTCCTCGATGGCCTCGTCGTACGTGGCCTTGATGCCGGTCTTCTTCGTGAACGCCTTCAGGGTCGGGTACCCCTTGAGGTCGGAGTCGTAGTCGAGGTACGCGGCCCAGTTGGCCCAGTTGACCACCTTCTCGGTGGCCGACTTGTCGACCGCCGGCGACGGTCGGGGCCCGCTGGAGAGGCCCGCCGTCCCGCACGCGGCCAGGAACGCCGAGAGCCCGAGCCCTCCGGCGCCCCCGAGGAACGCGCGCCTGCTCATCGAGCCCTGCACGATCGAGCGGACGGCGGAGCGCTGGGACGGCGAGAGCCTGGCCATGGCCGCGGCTCGGCTCTGGTCCGGTGCCGGCATCGAAATCGCCGCCTTCCTCCTCCGCTGGGCGAAGAATCAGCCGATCATCGGCTGATTGGAGCGAAGGTTTCCCGAATGCTGACATGCCCCCAGAAGCTCGGCAAGGTTCGCGACGAGATCCGTAGGCCTGCACTCCACCGGCGACCGAATTCGTTACACGACGGCAATGATCGTTGCCTATCTGCGCCGTGCGCTCGCCCCGTCAGCTCCTCCCGAGAGCCGCCCGGCCGGTCTGTTTCAAGATCAAATCGGCCCGCGTTTCAAGATCAAGTTCTCCCGGTGTTCGCCGATTTCGAGAGCACGCCCAACCACGAGCGACCCTTCGAGCGACCACGGGAGTGGACACATGCGCATCAACACCATCGGCAACCGGCTGGCCGCCGGCTTCGCCACCGCCCTGACCCTCCTCGTCGTGATCGGCGGGGTCGCCTACCTCAACGTCGGGAAGCTGCACCGCAATCAGGGCATGGTGGTGCACACCTACCAGGTCCTGGAGGGCCTGAGCGAGGTGCTGTCCGACTTCAAGGACGCCGAGGCGGGCCAGCGGGGTTACCTGATCACGGGCAAGGACAGCTACCTGGCCCCGTACACGGCCGCCGCCGCAGGGATCAGCGCCGACATCGACGCGGTCGCCCACCTGACCGCCGACAACGCGAAGCAGCAGGAGCGCATCGCGCAACTGCGCACGCTCACGCAGGCCAAGTTCGCCGAGATGCAGTCGACCATCGATGTGCGCCGGACGAAGGGCTTCGAGCCCGCGCGGGCCATCGTCCTGGACAACAAGGGCAAGGCCGTGATGGACCAGATCCGGGCCCTGATCGCCACGATGGACCAGACCGAGCGCAGCCTGCTCGGCGTCCGCGAGCACGAGAGCGAGAGCGCCGCCTCGACCACGCGTTCCGTGATCCTCTTCGGCAGCCTGTTCGCCACGTTCCTGCTGGTGGCCCTCGGCTGGCTGATCACCCGCAGCGTCACCGCCCCGGTGCGCGCGCTGACCGAGCGTCTGGCCGAGATGGCCGACGGCGACGGCGATCTCACCGAGCGGGTGGACGAGGACCGTGCCGACGAGTTGGGCACCCTGGGCAAGAACTTCAACCGGTTCGTCGCCAAGATCGCCGCGACGGTGACCTCGATCCGCGAGACCTCGACCACCCTGGCCGGCAGCGCCGAGGAGCTGTCGGCGGTCAGCGCCCAGGTCGCCTCCAACTCGGAGGAGACCTCGGCGCAGGCGCTCACGCTCTCCTCGACGGCGGCCCAGGTGTCCAGCAACGTGCAGACCGTCGCCGCCGGCACGGAGCAGATGAGCGCCAGCATTCGCGAGATCGCCCAGTCCTCCTCCGAGGCCTCCCGCGTCGCGTCCACGGCCGTCGACGAGGCCGCCACCGCGACCGGGACCGTCGCCCGGCTCGGCGCGTCCAGCGCGGAGATCGGCAACGTCGTCAAGGTGATCACCTCGATCGCGGAGCAGACGAACCTGCTGGCGCTGAACGCGACCATCGAGGCGGCGCGCGCCGGGGAGGCCGGCAAGGGCTTCGCCGTCGTCGCCGAAGAGGTCAAGCAGCTCGCTCAGGAGACCGCCCGCGCCACCGAGGACATCTCCCAGCGGGTCGAGGCCATCCAGGGCGACACCGACGCCGCCGTGCAGGCCATCGAGCGGATCTCCCGCACGATCGAGGACGTGAGCTCCTTCCAGACCACGATCGCCAGTGCGGTCGAGGAGCAGACGGCCACCACCAACGAGATCTCGCGCAACATTTCCGAGGCGGCCGCGGGGGCGGGCGCCATCGCCTCCGACGTCGCGTCCGTGGCCGAGGCCGCCGACTCCTCGACCCGGGGCATCGGCGAGGCTCAGCGGGCCGCCAGCGACCTGGCCGGCCTGTCCAGCAACCTGCAGTCGCTGATCGGGACCTTCACCGTCTGAGGGCCGGCCGGTCACCGCACGGGCCGCGCCTGTGCGGTGACCGGCCTTCAGTCGATGGCGGCCATCACGTGCTTGATGCGCGTGTAGTCCTCGAACCCGTACATGGACAGGTCCTTGCCGTAACCGGAGTGCTTGAACCCGCCGTGCGGCATCTCGGCCACCAGCGGGATGTGCGTGTTGATCCACACGCAGCCGAAGTCGAGCCGCTTCGACATCCGCATCGCCCGGCCGAAGTCCTTGGTCCACACGCTCGAGGCCAGGCCGTACTCCACGCCGTTGGCCCAGGCCAGCGCCTTCTCCTCGTCGTCGAAGCGCTGCACGGTGATGACCGGGCCGAACACCTCGTTCTGGATGATCTCGTCGCTCTGCTGCAGGCCGGAGACGACGGTCG
Source organism: Spongisporangium articulatum (assembly GCF_044465595.1). Lineage (NCBI taxonomy): Bacteria > Bacillati > Actinomycetota > Actinomycetes > Kineosporiales > Kineosporiaceae > Spongisporangium > Spongisporangium articulatum. Next base: position 434,138 of record NZ_JBITLV010000003.1, read on the forward strand.
GCTGCCAGAAGAAGCCCCCGCCCAGCTCGGACACCCGCTGCCCGCCGGCGTCGACGCTGGCGTTGTCCGGCAGCCGGTCGATGAACCCGGACACCCGCTCCAGCTGGTTGGCGCTGTTCACGGGGCCGAGCAGGGCGTCCTCGTTGTCGGGCAGCCCGACCACGGCGTCGCGGGCCTGCTGGGCCAGCGCGGCGACGAAGTCGTCGTGGACGCCGGGGCCGGCCAGCACGCGGGTGGCGGCGGTGCAGTCCTGGCCGGCGTTGAAGTAGCCCGCCACGGCGATCGCCTCGGCGGCGGCCTCGACGTCGGCGTCGTCGAACACGATCACCGGCGCCTTGCCGCCCAGCTCGAGGTGCACCCGCTTCACGTCGGCCGCCGCGGCGCCCGCGACCTCCATGCCGGCCCGCACGGACCCGGTGATGGCCACCATCTGCGCCGCCTTGTCGCTGACCAGCGCCCGGCCCGTGTCCCGGTCGCCGGTGATCACGTTGAACACGCCCGGCGGCAGGAACTCGGCGCAGATCTCGGCCAGCAGGAGGGTCGTCTCGGGGGTGGTGTCACTCGGCTTCAGGACGACGGTGTTGCCCGCCGCGATCGCCGGTGCGAACTTCCAGACCGCCATCATCATCGGGTAGTTCCAGGGCGTGACCTGGCCGATGACGCCGATCGGCTCGCGCCGGATCCAGCTGGTGTGCCCGGCCATGTACTCCCCCGCCGCGCGCCCCTCGAGCACGCGCGCCGCGCCGGCGAAGAACCGGATCTGGTCGACCATCGGCGGGATCTCCTCGCTCGCGGTGAGCGCGAACGGCTTCCCGGTGTTGGCCGCCTCCAGCGTGATCAGGTCGTCGGCGCGGGCCTCGATCGCATCCGCGATCTTCAGCAACGCCTTCTGCCGTTCCGCGGGCGTGGTCTGACCCCAGCCCTCGAAGGCCGCCGACGCCGCGGCGTAGGCCGCGCTCACGTCGTCCGGGCCCGAGACGGGCGCTTGGGCGACCACCGCGCCGGACGACGGGTCGACGACGTCACTCGTGGCGCCCGCGCGAGCCTCGACGTACTCGCCGTTGACGAAGTTCTTCAGAACACGGAGGCTGCTCATGACGAAACCCTACGCCGACTGATTCCGTGCTGGAAGCACTTCCGGACGACGAAATCACTTGCACGGCGCCCTGGTGAGCGCCACCATCGAGACGTGGCGACTCGATCGAACCGGCAGCGCACGGCGCAGGTGCTCGACGAGACCTCGAAACGGATCATCGAACAGCTGCAGGAGGACGGCCGGCGCCCGTACGCGGCCATCGGCAAGGCCGTCGGCCTCTCGGAAGCGGCGGTCCGGCAACGGGTTCAGCGCCTGCTGGACACCGGGGTCATGCAGATCGTCGCCGTCACCGATCCGCTGCAGGTCGGGTTCTCCCGGCAGGCCATGATCGGTATCGAGGTGGAGGGCGACATCGCCGCGGTCGCCGACGAGCTCGCCTCGTTCGCCGAGGTCGACTACGTCGTGGTCACCGCAGGCTCCTTCGACCTGCTGGTCGAGGTGGTCTGTGAGGACGACGACCACCTCCTCGAGCTGGTCAGTTCCAAGATCCGCGGGCTGGCCGGCGTCCGGCGGACGGAGACGTTCGTCTACCTGAAACTCCGCAAACAGCTCTACAACTGGGGTACCCGATGACCATGCAAGACGCAGCGCGCGACCACCTCTGGATGCACTTCACCCGGCACTCGACGTTCGAGGAGGGCGGGCACGTCCCCGTCATCACGCGCGGCGAGGGCGCCTACATCTGGGACGACGGGGGCAAGCGCTACCTGGACGGGCTGGCCGGGCTGTTCGTCGTCCAGGTCGGTCACGGGCGGCAGGAACTGGCCGACGCCGCCGCCGTGCAGGCCCGCGAGCTCGCGTTCTTCCCGCTGTGGTCCTACGCCCACCCCCGCGCGATCGAGCTGGCCGACCGGCTGGCCTCCTACGCGCCGGGCGACCTGAACCGGGTCTTCTTCACCACCGGCGGCGGCGAGGCCGTCGAGACCGCGTGGAAGCTGGCCAAGCAGTACTGGAAGCTGATGGGCCGCCCGACCAAACACAAGGTCATCTCCCGGTCCATCGCGTACCACGGCACGCCGCAGGGCGCGCTGTCCATCACGGGCATCCCCGACGCGAAGATCCCGTTCGAGCCGCTGGTCCCGGGGACCTTCAAGGTGCCGAACACCAACCAGTACCGGGCGCCCGTCGAGCTGCGCGACGACCCCAAACGGTTCGGCCGCTGGGCCGCCGACCGCATCGCCGAGGCCATCGAGTTCGAGGGCCCGGACTCGGTCGCCGCAGTCTTCCTGGAGCCGGTGCAGAACTCGGGCGGCTGTTTCCCGCCGCCGCCCGGTTACTTCGAACGGGTCCGCGAGATCTGCGACGAGTACGACGTGCTGCTGGTCTCGGACGAGGTGATCTGTGCGTTCGGCCGGATCGGGGACATGTTCGCCTGCAACGACTTCGGCTACGTGCCCGACATCATCACCTGCGCCAAGGGGATGACCAGCGGGTACTCCCCGATCGGCGCGATGATCGCCAGCGACCGGCTGTTCGAGCCGTTCCGGAAGGGCACCACGTACTTCCCGCACGGCTACACCTTCGGCGGGCATCCCGTCTCGGCCGCGGTCGCGATGGCCAACCTCGACATCTTCGAGCGCGAGGGCCTCAACCAGCACGTGCACGACAACGCCCCCGCGTTCCGGGCCACGCTGGAGAAGCTGCTGGACCTGCCGATCGTCGGCGACGTGCGCGGCGAGGGGTACTTCTACGGGCTCGAACTGGTCAAGGACAAGGCCACCCGGGAGACGTTCGACGACGACGAGTCCGAGCGCCTGCTGCGGGGTTTCCTGTCCAAGGCCCTCTTCGACGCCGGCCTGTACTGCCGCGCCGACGACCGGGGCGACCCGGTCATCCAGCTGGCCCCGCCGCTGATCATCGGGCAGCCCGAGTTCGACGAGATCGAGGGCATCCTGCGCAGCGTGCTCACCGAGGCCTGGAGCCACCTCTGAGCGGCGCGCCGGACACCCGGGTCCGGCGGGCCGCCGAGAAACAGGTCACCGAACGCGCCGCGCTCGACGCGCTGCTCGACACCGCGCTCGTGGCCCACGTCGCGGTGGTCGACGACGGCTGGCCCCTGGTGGTGCCGACCGGTTTCGCGCGGGACGGCGACCGCCTGCTCCTGCACGGATCGACCGGTTCGCGGGCCTTCCGGGCGCTCGCCACGGGCGCGCCGACCTGCGTCACCGTGACCGTCCTCGACGGTCTGGTGCTGGCCCGCAGCCAGTTCGAGTCGTCGATGAACTACCGGTCGGCGATGGTGCTCGGGCGCTGCTCGGTCCTGGAGGGCGACGCGAAGGAGGCCGGGCTGCAGGCGATCTCGGCCGGCCTGCTGCCGGGGGTGGACTGGCAGCGCCCGCCCACCCGCAAGGAGTCGGCCGCCACCCTGCTGCTGGAGCTGCCGCTGGCCGAGTGGTCGCTGAAGGTCTCGGCCAAGGTCGGGCCCGACGACGAGCCCGACGACGTCGCCCGGCCGGTCTGGGCGGGGATCGTTCCGCTGGAACATGTCTGGGGCTCCCCCGTCCCGGCGCCCGACCTGCCGGCCGGCGTCGATCCCACCGCTCCGCCGGCCATCGGTACGTGGCCGCCCCGCGCATGAGCCATCGGGGGCTGTCGCTCTGGTTCGACCAGGTCGCCGAGGACGGCGACCCGCTGCGACCGCGCCGGCCGCTCGACGGCGACTTCGACGCCGACGTGTGCATCGTCGGCGGCGGCCTGACCGGGCTGTGGACGGCCTACTACCTGGCCCGGGCGCGCCCCGACCTGCGGATCGTCGTCCTGGAGGCGCGGATCGCCGGGTTCGGGGCCAGCGGCCGCAACGGCGGGTGGTGCTCGGCGTTGTTCCCGGTCACCACCGGCGCGCTGGTGCGCCGGTACGGGGCCGAGGCCGCGCTGGCCATGCGTGCGGCGATGAACGACACCGTGCGCGAGGTCGGGGACGTGGCCGCGGCCGAGGAGATCGCCTGCGACTACCGGCGCGGCGGCACGCTCTACCTGGCCCGGACCACGGTGCAGCGCGACCGGGCCCGGGCCGGCGTCGAGGACGACGAGGCGCTCGGGAGTCCCGACGGGCTGACCTGGCTCTCGGCCACCGAGGCGGCCGAACAGGTCGGCGTGGCGGGCGTTCTCGGCGCCGCGTACACGCCGCACTGCGCCCGCCTGCAGCCCGCGCGGCTGGTGCGCGGCCTGGCCCGGGTGGTCGAGGGCCGCGGGGTGTCGCTGTTCGAGGAGTCGCCGGCGTTGCGCCTGGAGCCGGGCCGGGCCGTCACGTCGACCGGGACCGTCCACGCGAAGGTCGTGGTGCGGGCGACCGAGGCGTGGACGGCGCGGCTGCCCGGCAGCCGGCGCGACGTCGTCCCGGTGTACTCCCTGATGGTCGCCACCCGGCCCCTACCGCAGTCGTTCTGGGACGTCGCCGGGCTGGCGCGCGGGCAGACGTTCACCGACGAGCGGCACCTGATCATCTACGGGCAGCGCACCGCGGACGACCGGCTGGCCTTCGGCGGCCGGGGCGCGCCCTACCACTTCGGTTCGACCATCGCGCCGGCGAACGACCGCTCGGAGCGGGTCTTCGCCAAACTCCGTCTGACGCTGCGGGAGCTGTTCCCCGGGTTGTCACGCGACGACTTCACGCACGCCTGGGGTGGCCCGCTGGGCATCCCCCGGGACTGGCACGCCAGCGTCGGGCTCGACCCCGCGACCGGCCTGGCCTGGGCCGGCGGCTACGTGGGCGACGGCCTGGCCACGACCAATCTGGCCGGGCGCACGCTGCGCGACCTGTCCCTGCGGCAGTTGGGCCTGGGGGCCGAGACCTCGTTGACGACGCTGCCGTGGGTCGATCACCGTTCCCCGCAGTGGGAACCGGAGCCCCTGCGCTGGCTCGGCGTGAACGCCGGGCTGCTGGCCATGTCGACCGCCGACGCCGAGGAACGGCTGACCCGCCACCCGTCCGTCACCGCCCGCCTGCTCGCCCCGCTGCTGGGGCACTAGAGGTAGAGGCCGACCTCGGCGGGTGGGGCGTCGACGCGGACCGGGCCACCGCGACCGGCGGCGGCGAACAGCTCGGCCAGGGTGGCGCCGTCCGGACCGATCAGACCGGCCGGTGCCTGAACCCCGTGCCCGGCCAGCCATTCCCGCGCCTCGACCGGCGGCAGCGCGCCGACCTCGACCGACGCCAGCGCACGGCCCGGGCGGGTCACGGCGGGGTGCAGGGCGGCCAGCGGCTCGTTGGTGGTGATGGCCACCAGCACGTTGCGACCCTGGCCGAGCAGCCCGTCGGTCAGGTTCAGCAGGCGTGAGAGTTGCTGCCCGGTCGTGGACTTCGCCTCGGACCGGATCAGCTCGTCGCAGTCCTCCAGGAGCAGCAACCGCCACGGACGGTGCGGTTCGTCCTCGTACTCGTCGTCCTCGCCCAGCACCACGTCCAGCAAATACGAGGGCTTCTCGAAGAGCCGGTCGGGGTCGAGCACGCAGTCGACGGCGCACCAGTCCCGCCACTCCCGGGCCAGGCTGCGGAGCAGGGTGCTCTTCCCGGTCCCTGGTGCGCCGTGCAGGAGCAGCAGCCGCCCCCTCACGTCGTCCGGGCGCAGCCCCATCAGCGGGTCCAGCGCGGCCGCCACCCGGCCCGCGTAGTTGCCCCGAACGTCGGACCAGGCCGGTGCCCCGACGACCCGGTGCGTCCGCCGGGCGCAGTCTTCACGCAGATGCCAGAAGCCCACCGGCACCTCGTCGGGGTCGGGCGGGGCGGGCAGGGCGTCGCGGACCGCGGAAGCCATGACGTCGCGGGCCAGTTCGACCCGGGCCGCAGTCACCGACAGGTGCGTCGTACCGTCCCGCCAGCGCCGCACGCGCAGCGACCACTCGGCCCCCCGTACGAGGCGGCAGCGGCGGCTCTCGGCCGTGGTCTCCCGGACCACCCGGTGCGGCCAGTCGCGCGCGTCCGGCAGGCAGGGCTCGGTCTGGGGGACGTCGTCCAGTTCCCGCTGCCGGGCGAACGGTTCGCGCCCGGCCGTGAACGGTTCGAGGAACAGCAGTTCGAGCACGTCCTCCGGGTCGTCGGTCGACCGCAGGCCAGGGACGGCGAGCAGCGGCGTGGTGATCACGTCCGCAGTGTCGCGTCCCGAGGTCGTTCCTCGCCAAGCATTTTCCGCGCCGGGGCCAGCTGGTCGGGGGCCACGGGGGCACCGAAGAACCAGCCCTGCCCGTAGTCCACACCCAGGGTGGCGAGCGCGTCGGCGTCCTGCCGGGTCTCGACCCCCTCGGCGACCACCTTGGCGCCGGAGTCGTGACCGAACCGGACCATCGACGAGACCAGCGCCTGGAGAACGGGATCCGCGTGCACGCCGGCCACGATCGTGCGGTCCAGCTTGATCACGTCCGGGGCGGTCAGGACGATGTGGCGCAGCGACGAGAAGCCCGACCCGACGTCGTCGATGGCCAACCGCGCCGCCTGACCGCGCAACCCGCCCAGGGCCGCGCGCAGCGTGTCGTAGTCCTCGACGGCCTCGTGCTCGGTCAGTTCCAGCACCACCCGGTCCAGCGGAGCCTCGGCCAGCAGCGCGAGGCACTCGGGCGTGACGAGCGTGCGCGGCGAGACGTTCATCGCCAGGTAACCGGTCAGGCCGTCGAGGTAGCGCATCGCGCTGGCCAGGGCCATCCGCTCCAGCCCGTGCCCGAGGCCGACCTCGTGCGCCTCCGCGAAGACGACGTCCGGTGTCCGGTCCCAGGCCGGCGGGAACCGGCTGAGCGCCTCGGCCCCGACCCGCCGGCCGTCGGCCAGGTCGACGATCGGCTGCAGGACGACGACCGGACCGCCCGCCGCGATCAGGGGTTCCAGCCGGGACCGGATCTCCTGGAGCCGCGCGGTCTCCACCACGTCCCGCTCGATCACGATCGACGCCGCGTGGGCCAGCACCTCCAGCAACGCCCGGTCCTTCTCGGCCAGCTTCTTGTGCGGTTTCAGGCCGGCGGCGCAGAACGTCCCCCACAGGGTGCCGTCGGACAGGGTCACCGGGACCGACACGTAGCTGCGCAGGTGCGCCCAGCGCGGGCCGGGCAGCGACATCACCTCGGGGTGGGCGCGCAGGTCGGGGATCACCGGAGGCAGCTTCTCGTCCAGGATGTACTGGCACAGCGAAGTCTCACGCGGTGCGACGTGGCCGTCCCGGAAGACGGGCAGGGCCGACTCCATCACCTGGATGTGCTGGTGCTGTTCGTCGAGCCGGCTCAGGAAGGCCAGGCTGAGGCCGAGGGCCCGGCGGGCGGTCCGCAGCAGCTCAGCCACCTGCGTCTCCGCCTGGGTCCGACTCATGCGCGTTTCGTCGGACGGCACGCCGCCGGACTTGAGCCCCCACCTACGCTGGGGTGCGATCGACTCACACGGAGGGATCCATCGGATGATCACGGCTCGCGGGCTCGCCCGTACGTTCACGTCCCGCACGGGTCCGGTCGAGGCGGTGCGCGGTGTCGACCTGGATGTGGCCGCCGGGGAGATCGTCGGGTTCCTCGGCCCCAACGGCGCCGGGAAGACGACGACGCTGCGCATGCTCACCACGCTGATCGCCCCCACCGCCGGTGAGGCCACGGTCGCCGGGCACGACCTGCGCAAGGACCCGGTCGGCGTCCGGCGCAACATCGGGTACGTGGCGCAGGGCGGGATGACCCTGCCGCAGGCCATCGCCGGCGAGGAGTGCGTCGACCAGGCGCGGCTCTACGGGCTGTCGAAGGCCGAGGCCACCCGACGCGGGCAGGACCTGTTCGCGCAGCTCGACCTCGACGGGCTCTGGAAGCGCCAGTGCCAGTCGCTGTCCGGCGGACAGCGCCGCCGGCTCGACATCGTGATGGGCCTGGTCCACACCCCGCAGCTGATCTTCCTGGACGAGCCGACCACCGGTCTCGACCCGCAGTCGCGGGCCAACCTCTGGGAGCACATCCGCGCCCTGCGCGGCGGCGGCACCACGGTCTTCCTGACCACCCACTACCTCGACGAGGCCGACGCCCTGTGCGACCGGATCCTCGTCATCGACGCCGGGCAGATCGTCGCCGAGGGCGCCCCCGAGGAGCTCAAGGCGCGGGTGTCCGGCGACGCGATCACGCTGACCCTGACCGACCCGGCCCGCTCCGACGACGCCGTCGCCGTGCTGAAGAGCCTGACCGGTGCCGACGAACCGGCCCTGGAAGGTGAGCAACTCGTCGTCCACGTCCCGAAGGGCGCAGCGGTCCTGCCCGGCCTGCTGCGCGATCTCGACGCGCGCGGGGTCGAACTGGCCGCCGTCGAGGTGCGGCGCCCCACCCTCGACGACGTCTTCCTGACCGTGACCGGGCGCTCGCTGCGCGACGAGAACTGAGGAGCAGCAATGACTTTCCTCCGCGAGACCTGGATCGTCTTCGTCCGGCAGTGGCGGCTGGCGCTGCGCAACCCGGTCTGGGTCTTCCTCGGGCTGATCCAGCCGATCATGTACCTGGGGCTGTTCGGGCCGCTGCTGAAGAAGGTCGTCGCCGCGACCCCCGGGCTGCCGCCGGGCGACGAGTGGCAGATCTTCGTCCCGGGCCTGCTCGTCCAACTGGGGCTGTTCGGGGCGGCGTTCGTGGGCTTCGCGCTGATCGCCGAGTACCGGGCCGGCGTGATCGAGCGCCAGCGGGTGACCCCGGCGAGCCGGACCGCCCTGCTGACCGGCCGGGTGCTGCGCGACGTGCTGACCCTGGTGATCCAGGCGGTCGCGCTCGTCCTGGTCGCCGTACCGTTCGGGCTGCGGGCCCCGCTCGGCGGGATCGTGCTCGCGATCGTCGTGGTGGCCGGGCTCGGGGCCGCCTTCGCCGCCCTCTCGTACGGGGCCGCGCTGCGCCTGAAGTCCGAGGACGCCCTGGCCCCGCTGTTCAACGGCCTCTTCGTCCCGGTACTGCTCCTGTCAGGCATCCTGCTGCCGATGTCGATCGCCCCGACGTGGCTGCAGCGCGTCTCCGACGTCAACCCGATCAAGCACATCGTGGACGGCGTGCGCGCCTACTTCCAGGGCGACATCGCGACCTCGACCGGCGCCTGGGGTCTCGTGTCGCTGGTCATCCTCGTGGCCCTGGGCCTCTGGTTCGGCACGTCGACCTTCCGGCGCGAGTCGGCCTGAACTCTGGGGCTCAGAACGGTGGTGCGGACGGCGTGAGCCGGGCCGGTCGGTCGGGCACCTGGGTGCCGGCCGGGGTGGTCCAGACCAGCGTTTCGGTCGTGGCTTGCACGCTCCAGCGGGTCTCGTGCTTGACCCGATGATGGTGACCACACAGCGACTGGCCGTTGCAGGCACACGTCGCCCCACCCGCAGAATGTGCTGTGCGGTGGTCGAAGTCGCACGCCGACGCCTGGATCCGGCAGCCGGGGAACCGACAGTGCCGGTCCCGCTGCTGCACATGGTCCTTCAACGCCGCCGACGCCACATATCGCGCGGTATGCGTCGCCTTACCCAACCCCAGTAACGTCCCGTGTTGTCAGTCGACGATCGCGCACCGGAACGTCCCGGTCTCGACGGCGTCCGCCGCCAACCGCCGGGCCAGGAGCGCGGTCGCGGGCCCGTACCCGTCCAGATGGGCCGGCTGGTCACTGTCCCCAGCCAGAACATCCAACGGGACAGTCACCGTCACTCGCGTCTTCGGCTGCACCCCACTCTGCTCGCCCGTCACCAGGTCGACCAGGACATCCGCGCGCCGCTGATCCGCGGTCCGTGAATCTTTGACCTGGGCGGCGGTGGCTTCCAGGACCGCGCGGACCTTCAGCCCGTCCTCGGCCGGTAGCAGCGCCCACAGCTCGACCATGTCGCCCTCGACCGGGGTGAACACAACCCGCCGCCGCGACCGGGCCTCTACGGCGCGTTCGTCCGCCACCTGCGGTTCGGCTGCGAGCACCCAGCCTTTCAGCAACTCCCGCAGCCCAGGAACGGTGAGGCCGCCCGCGGCCTCGATCGCCGCGGCCTCCAACCGGCGCCGCACAGTATCGTCGCGCACGTTCGTCAGGCCGTCAGCGATGACCTCGGCCTTCCGGACGTCGAACCGCCCGGCCGCCAGCGCATCGAGCGTGGCGGGGAACCGGTCGCTCAGCCCGAACGACAGGTCCTGCAACTTCGTCGCCGCATAGCGGGACATGCCGGTCTCGGCCGCGATCTCATCCGCTACAGCCCGCCACGCCATCTCGGGCACCGTGTCGGTGACCGGCGCTCGACGCCGGGTCAGTTCGGCGACCAGCTCCAACTCCTGCGCCGCCAACGCCGCCTTGGCCCGCTGCACCCCTCGAAGACCGGCCAGCAGCACCCGGTCATCGGCATCGGCCACGACGGCCCGGTCGTTCAACGCATGCAGGCGCAGCGACAGGGCCTCACCGGGCGCGGAGTCGAACTCCCACACCCGCCCGTCCGCCAGGCCCTCACGCGCGAACTCACGTTCCAACTCGCGCCAGTGCGCAAGCTCGTCGGGAGTCAGCTCCGGCTCCGGAAAGGGCGACTCATCCACCCACCCGGTCTCCGCGAAGCATTCCGACATGTGTTCGATTCTAGCCCGAAAAGCGTTATCCAGCAAGGGAAAACATCGAGATTGTATGTGGGAGGACTGCCCCGGTGAACGACCCTAGCCGCGACCACCGACAGCGAGGCGGATACTGGGGGCGTGCCTACTCACCTGACGGTCACCAGCACCGAGGACGTCACGCCCGGCCTGCGCCGGGTGTGGTTCCGCAGCGACGACCTGTCCGCCTTCGCGGGCAGCGAGCACACCGACCGGTACGTGAAGCTGATGTTCCCCGTCGCCGACCAGGACCGGCCGGTCGTCCGCACCTACACCGCGCTCTTTCCTAACGTCGCGGCGGGGACGCTGGCGATCGACTTCGTCGTGCACGGCGACCAGGGCACCGCCGGGCCGTGGGCGGCCCGCGCCCAGCCCGGTGACACGCTGCTGGCCAACGGGCCGGGCGGCGCCTACTCCCCCGACCCGGCCGCCGACTGGCACCTGCTGGCCGGGGACGAGTCGGCCCTTCCCGCCATCACCGCCGCCCTCGCGGTGCTGAGCCCGACCGCCGTGGCGCGGGTCGTCGTCCTGGTGGACGACGCGGCGCACGAACCCGCGCTCGACGATCGGCCCGACGACGCGAAGGTCGTGTTCCTGCACCGGGAGTCGGGCGACGACCTGGTCGAGGCCGTCCGGGCGCTGGACTGGCTGCCCGGACGCGTGCAGGCCTTCGTGCACGGCGAGGCGCAAGCCGTCATGCACGGCATCCGGCCCTACCTGCTGAAGGAGCGTGGCCTCCCCCGCGCCGACGTGTCCATCTCCGGCTATTGGCGCCAGGGCCGGACCGAGGAGGGCTTCCGGGAGTGGAAGTCGGACCTCGCCAAGGCCGAGGAAGCGGGCCCCGTGGGCCGACTGCTGCGCCGTCGCTGAGGGGCCGGGCATGATGGCGGGCATGACGACGCCGTCCGCACAGCCGTCCTTCACCCCCGACTCCCTGCTCGCTCTCGATTCGGTCCTGACCGAGGAGGAGCGGGCGACCGCGGCGAGCGTCCGCGGGATGCTGGCCGACGTCGTCCGCCCGCACGTGGCGCGGTGGTACCTGGACGGCACGCTGCCGGCCCGTGACCTGGCCAAGACCTTCGGCGACCTGGGCCTGCTCGGCATGCACCTGGAGGGCTACGGCTGCGCGGGCACCAGCGCGACGATGTACGGGGTGGCGTGCCGCGAGCTGGAGGCGGCCGACGGCGGCGTCCGGTCGCTGGTGTCGGTGCAGGGCAGCCTCGCGATGTACCCGATCCACCGCTACGGCAGCGAGGAGCAGAAGCAGGAATGGCTGCCGCGGATGGCCGCCGGCGAGGCGATCGGCTGCTTCGGGCTGACCGAGCCGGACGTCGGGTCGGACCCGTCGTCCATGCGTACCCGGGCCCGCCGGGACCGCTCCGACTGGGTGCTCGACGGCGGCAAGATGTGGATCACCAACGCCCCCGTCGCCGATGTCGCCGTGATCTGGGCCCGGACCGACGAAGGGGTGCGCGGGTTCGTCGTCCCGACCGACTCGAAGGGGTTCTCGGTCAGCGAGGTGACCGGCAAGCTGTCGCTGCGCGCCAGCCTGACCGGAGAGATCGTGCTGGACGGCGTGCGCCTGCCGGAATCGGCCGTCCTACCGGGGGTTTCGGGTCTGAAGGGCCCCCTCAGCTGCCTGACCGAGGCGCGGTTCGGGATCATCTGGGGGGCCACCGGCGCGCTGCGCGACAGCCTCGAGCAGGCGCTGGCCTACGCGGCGACGCGGGTCCAGTTCGAGAAGCCGATCGCCGGTTTCCAGCTCACGCAGGCCAAGTTCGCCGACGCCGCCGCGGCCTACGGGAAGGCGGTGCTCCTGGCGCTGCACCTGGGGCGGGTGAAGGACGGCGCCTACCCCGGCGTGCGGATCACCCCGGAGATGATCAGTGTCGGCAAGCTCGACAACGTCCGGACGGCGCTCGCCGTGTGCCGCACCATGCGCACGATCCTCGGCGGGTCGGGCATCACGGCGGACTACTCGCCCATGCGGCACCTGTCGAACCTGGAGACCGTGCTCACCTACGAGGGCACGTCCGAGGTGCACCAGCTGGTGATCGGGAAGGCGCTCACGGGGCTCAACGCCTTCGCCTGAACGGGCGCCCGGATGGGCACGGTGTCACACAGCGCTCACGGGACGGGCGCGGTGTCACACCGTGCCCACGCGCGTGGCCCGGCCGGCCCGGAACCTCGCGGTCGCGGTCGTCGCGGCGACGACTGCGGCCGCCAGGGCGGCCACGACCGCGACCGTCCCGTTCTCCAGGCCGCCGTCGGTGCGGCCGACCGCGATCCAGGCCAGACCCCAGGTCAGCGCGGCACCGGGGGCCAGCCGGCCCCGCCCGACGACGGCCAGGAAGACCCCGATTCCCGCGGCGACCACGAGGACGGTGACGGCGGCCCCGGTCGCGACCGGCCCGGTCGCCGAGGCTCCGGCGTCCACGCCGAAGGCCGCCACGTTCGCCACCGTCGCGATCGACACCCAGCCCAGGTAGAGGCCGATCGTCCCGTCGACCAGGACGGCCTCGACCCAGGAGGTCGGTGCGCTGCGCACCAGCCGGGCCCACGTCACGACCAGCACGGCCAGCAGGGCGACGATCACGGGCACCGTCGCCGCGACCCAGCCGGCTTGGGTGCACAGGATCCACACCGCGTTCAGCACCAACGACGCCAGGACGAGCAGCCCGACCGACCGCTGTCGGGGGTCTGTCCGCCGTGCGGGGAGCGCCTGGAACACGGCCAGCGCGAGCAGGCCCGTGTAGATCACCGACCAGATGCGGAACGCCGACGTCCCGGGGGCGACGGGCGTGGCGTCTGCCGAGAGCGCCCCGCCCGCGGCGTCGGCGATCGGGGTCCCGACGACGACGCCGGAGCCGATGAAGGCCACCACGATCGCCACCACGGCCCCGAGCCCCACCGCGACCTGGCGGGCCAGGTCACCGTTCGAGGGGCGGGTGGGGTGCGGCACGGCTGCGGTCGTCATGGGTGAAGCGTCACCTGGGAACGGCGTCCCCGCAGGGCGAGACCCCGACGGACCTCAGCGGTTGTGGTGCCAGATGAACGGTGCCGCGATCACCCCGAACCGGACCAGCCGGCCGACCAGGGCGCACACGGCGAACACCGGCAGCGACGTCCGGCGGGCCCCCGCGGCGATGGTCACGACCGCCAGCGGTGGCACCCCCACGGCGGCACTGAACAGCACCAGCCCGGCCGCCCGGACCGGGTGGTCGAGCTGGCCCAGGCCGAGGGTGCCCCAGCGGACGGTCCAGGCCTTGAACCGCTGCCAGCGGGTCTGTTCGACCGGACGGACGGCGACGGCCGTGGCCGTCGGCCCACCCGGGGGCGGGGCCGGGACGCCGTCCGCGCGGGCCCGCTCCAGGTCGCCGGCGTGCTTCTCGCGCCAGCGCCGCAACCACTTCGACTGGCTGCCCTGGCGCACCGAGACGAACAGGATGATCTTGCCGATCATCTGCCCGACGCTGACCGCCACGACCGCCCCCCAGCCGACCCACAACGAGGTGGTCTCGGCGACCGCGATCAGGTAGGCCTCGGCGTTCAGGATCACGAGGATCGCCGAGGCCACCCCGAACCCGAGCGACCCGGTGAGGACGGCGAACGCCGCGGAGTCCATCAGACGACCGTGGCCAGCTCGGCGGGTGTCCGTTCGGCGAGGAGCCGGAGCACCCGTCGTCCGGACCAGGCCTTGACGGCGGCCACGACCAGGGCCAGCGCGGCGGCGACCCAGACCAGGTGGGCCAGCAGCAGGATGATCACGGCCGCGGTGTTCAGAGCCTTGGCCGGCGGCGACCAGTTGAGCTTGTAGACCACCGGATCGACGGCATGGAAGTCGTTGGGGCCCAAGATCTCCCAGTGCAGGAAGGACAGCGACAGCAGGCAGTCCAGCACCATGAACTGGAGCAGGAAGACGGCCAGCGCAGGCGCCGACTCGGGCCGGATGCTCAGGTACCCGGCGGCCAGGATGCTGGTGCAGGCCCGGTCGGACAGGATGTCGAACACGGCCCCGTGCCGGGTCTCCTCGCCGCGCAGCCGGGCCACGGCCCCGTCGGCGATGTCGCCGACCCAGTAGACGGCGTAGCCGATGCCGACGAGTTCCAGCGACCCCTGGGCGATGGCGGCCACGCCCAGAGCCACGGCGACGACGGTGCGCACGAGCGTGACGGCGTTGGCGAGCGTGGTCACCGGCTCGGCCGTCGCCGGCCAGCGCGGCACGGCCACGGACTTCACCGCCTTGTCCACGTCCCGCCCCTCTCACCCGGTCATCCCACAGATTCTCGCCCCGCCGGAGGCCGATGGTAGCCACCCGCTGTGAGTCGGCCCTCAGGCGGCACGCAGGTTCTCGGGCCCCGAGCACTCCCGGACGACGGGCGCCACCGCCCGCGCGGCCAGCGCCGCGCCACCCCGGCCGAGCAGGTAGACCACCAGGAGCGCGGGCAACCCGGCCAGGGTCGACACCGGGTCGCCCAGACCGAGGGCCACCAGCCCGATCACCGCCCCCGTCAGGGCCAGGGGTACGGCCACGATCCGCAGCTGACGCCGCACCACGGAGAGCGCGAAACCGGGCGAGGCGGCCAGCGAGACGAGCACGGCCACGCCCCGGCGGCCCTCCAGCACCTGCTCCGAGGCGGCCACCACCATCGACAGGCACGCCACGAGCGCCGAGAGCACGGCGGCGACCCCGACGATGGCCACCCCGCCCAGGTAGAAGGCCAGGTCGTCGGCCGTGTACCCCGGTTCCCGCAGGACGCCCACGGCCAGGTACGCCTCGAAGCCGAGGGTCAGCCCCACGGCGAACAGGACGCCCGCCACCCGCCCGGACGGCCGCGGGTCGGCCAGCAGACGGCGGCCGGCCAGCGCGGTCTCGAGCCGGTCGCTGCGGACCGCCAACCGGCCCAGGCCCACCACGGCCAGCGGGCCGAGGCTGAGGCAGAAGACCACCGCGGCGACGATGCCCAGCAGGATCACCCACTGCTGCGCGTAGGTGCGGAAGGCGTAGACCAGGAAGGCCAGGCAGACGGTCAACGAGACCACCGGGACGGCGACCGTGCGCCAGGTCAGCGCCCGCGGCGCCCGCCGCGTGATGCCGAGCGGGGACACCTCGGCGGTCCGGGCGGTCCGCGCCGACACCAGCCCACCGAGCAGCCCGAGCAGCGGGACGACGAGCACCCAGGTCACGGCGGCGGTCCAGTCGAGGGGCGGCAGCAGCTTCCAGCCGTCGGGCGCCAGCACGCCGAGCAGCAGCCACAGGACGAGGTAGGCGGGCCCGGCCAGCAGAGCCCCCCGGACGGCGGCGCGCGTCCCCTCCCGCGCGGCCAGCCTGCGCAGCTGCCGCCGGGTGGCCCCGGCCAGGCTGAAGGCGGCCAGGCGACGTTCGCGCGCCACCGTCCCGATCCGCAGGGCCTGCACCGCGAACACGAGCACGGTCACCGCCAGCAGCGCGGGGACCAGGGTCGCGCCACCGAGCAGGCCCGGCTGGCTGAGGTACTCGGACAGGCCGCTCACGTGCCGGGCCTGGTAGTGGAAGTTGTCGTCCAGCGAGGAAACCACCGTGAGAGTGCCGTCGGGCGCGACGTACTCGACCGGCCCGGGATACGAGGCCGCCGTCCAGATCAACGTGAGGATCTGCTCGGTGGCGATCAGCAGCGCCCCGGTCACGGCGACCGCTGCGGCCAGCAGCCGGGCCCGACGCCGTTCCGCGTCCGAGGTGACGGCGGCCGGTGCGACCCCGCGCGACCAGCCGTTCATGCGAGCACCACGTCGGAGGCGACCGTGCCGTCGGCCAGGCGCACCTCGCGGTCGGCCCGGGCGGCCACCTCGTTGTCGTGCGTGACGATCACCAGAGCCGAACCGGTCGAGACGGTCTCGGCCAGCAACAGGTCGAGCAGGTCGCGGGCCCCGAGCGAGTCGAGCGACCCGGTGGGCTCGTCGGCCAGGATCAGCTGCGGGCCGGTGACCAGCGCCCGGGCCACCGCGACCCGCTGCTGCTGGCCGCCCGACATCTCCCCCGGGACGACGCCCGCCACGTCGGCGACCCCGCAACGTTCCAGCCGCTCGGCGGCCAGCCGCCGCGACGCCGCCGGGTCGTGACCGTCCAGCAGCAACGGCAGCGCCACGTTGTCGAGGCCCGTGAGTTCGTCGACGAGCTGGCCGAACTGGAGCACCAGCGCGAGGCGGGTGCGGCGCAGGCGGGCGCGCTCGTCGTCCCCGACCCCCGCGAGGTCCTGCCCGAACAGCTCGACCCGCCCGCCCTGCGGGCGCACCAGGCCGGCGGCCACGTGCAGGAGCGTCGACTTGCCGCAGCCGGACCGGCCCGTCACGGCCACGACCTCGCCGGAGGCGACCGCGAGGTTCACGCCCCGCAGGGCGACGGTGCGACGGTAGGCGTGCTGGACGCCGTCCAGCACCAGGATCTGCTCAGCCACGGGCCAGCCTCTCCTCCGCGAGCTCGAGCCAGCGCAGCTCGGCGTCGAGCCGGAGCCGGGCCAGGTCGGCGGTGAGCGTGGCGGCCAACTCCCCGCTGGGCGTCAACGCCCGCATGGCGCGCAGATGAGCGGCCCGCTGGCGGGCGATCAGCGCCGGCACGTCCTCCTTCAGCCGATGGGCGGCCAGCACCTTGCGCTGCAGATCGTCGGACGCCGTCCCGTTCGGTTCCACCGGTTCCTCCAGCCAGACCCGCAGCGCCTCGCGCCCGGCCCCCGTCGTCTCGTACACGACCCGCTCCGGGCCGTCCCCACCCTCGGTGTGCGCGACCTCGACCAGACCGTCGCGCTGGAGCCGCGCCAGGGTCGAGTAGACCTGCCCGAAGGCCAGCGGGCGCAGCCCGGCGAACCACTCGTCGTAGCTGCGCTTCAGGTCGTAACCGTGCCGCGGGCCGCGGGCCAGCAGGGCCAGCAGCACGTCGGTCATCGCCATGTTCCGAGACTATACACTCGGTGTATACCTCGCGTGAATAGCTTTCAGAGGTGCCGGTCGGCCGCCCCGAGGATGAAGCGGGTCAGGTCGAGCCGGGCGGCGACGGTCGCCGGGTCGGCGCGCTCGAGGGCCTCGTAGGGCAGGGCCGTGAACCCCGAGCGCAGAAGGAGGGTGGCCGCGTAGGCCAGCGGGACGTCGTCCGCCCCGGGTTCGAGCCCCTCGGCCTCCAGCCCGCGCGCGTAGGCCTCGAGGACCACCTGCTCCACCTGCGGCAGGCGGGCGGCGGGCAACAGCCCGGCGTGGGCGAGCCCGACGACGAGCTGAGACAGGTCGCTGCCCAGCGGGGCCGGGGTCTGGAAGCTGACGTCGATCATCACGAACTCGGCCGAGCCGTCGGCCGGGACGAGCAGGTTCTGCGGGCTCGCATCGCCGTGCGGCATGCCGTGCCGCAACGGCCGGAGCCGGGCCAGCACCTCGTCGACGTGCGGAGCCCAGGCCTGCAGGCCGGACCGGACGTCGCCCCCCGCGACCAGCGCCGGGTGCGCCCACAGCGCGTCGTCGGCCAGCGGGGCCAACCCCTGGCCGCGCAATGCGTGCGTGACCCACATCCGCATCCCGTAGTCGGGCTCGTGCTCGCAGGCGGCCAGCACCTCGGGGTCGGCCATCCGTGCGTTGTGCACCGCCAGCAGATAGGCGGCCCGGTCGAAACGCTCGTCATCCCACGGCGACTCGTCGACGGCGACATCTTCCGCCCAGACCGCGAGCCGGTCGTCGGGGAGCTCGACGAGCCGGTGCAGCTCGGGCACCCGCAGGCCGGCGGGCAGCCGGTCGACGAAGGCCGGGCGCCACATGTCGACCTCCTCCCGCCAGGGGAAGAACTCGAGGAACGACTCCCGCACCGGCGGCGGCATGAACTGCAGTGCCGGCCAGTGCCGCAGGTGCTGCAGCACCTTCACGAAGGCCCGCCACTCTCCCTCCGCCCCCGCGGCGGCCACCCGGAACAGGCCGCCCGTCGCCGGTGAGCCGAACGTGTAGGGCACCGGGTCGACCGTGACGGATCGCGGGTCGAGCGGGCGACCGGCGATCTCGTCGAGGCCCAGGCCGCCGAGCAGGTCCGTGAGTCCGTCCATGACGCCACCCCGAATGATAGAAAGGTAACCTTGCTAAGAAGGAAAGTAAGGTAACTTTATGACTGACGTCAACCGGCCCGAGCCCCACGTCTTCGAGCTGTTCGACCGGGCGATGCGCGTACTGCGCGCCGACCTCGACGAGCTGATGCCCGACTTCGGCCGGAAGCTGCGGACCTCGCACCTGCGCCTGCTCTCCTACATCCCCGAGACCGGCATCCGGGTCGGCGACCTGGCCACCGAGGCGGGCATGACCGCGCAGGCCGTCGGCGAGTTCGCCCGCGACCTACGGGCGGTGGGTCTGGTCGAGTTGGCGCCCGACCCCACCGACCGGCGCGCCCGGCTGGTCACCCTCACCGGCGAAGGGCGTGAGGTGGTGACCGCGACGACGGCGGCGATCGCCGCGATGGAGGCTCGCCGCCGCGCCGACCTCGGCGAGAAGACCTGGGCGGCGCTGCGTTCCGCGCTCAGTCAGCTCGGCGCAGCACGGGGGTGAGGGCATCGAGGACGGCCGGGTCCTCGATGGTGCTCGGCACCGGCGGCGTCTGGCCGTCGGCGATCTGGCGCATGGTCTTGCGCAGGATCTTGCCCGACCGGGTCTTGGGCAGGGCCGCGACGACGTCGACCTCGCGCAGGGCCGCGACCGCACCGATCTCGGCCCGGACGGCGGCCACCAGCTCGGCCTGCAGGGTCTCCGGGTCGGTGGTCACCCCGGCCTTGAGGACGACGAAACCGCGCGGCAGCTGTCCCTTCAGGGCGTCGGCCACCCCGACCACCGCACACTCGGCGACCGCGGGGTGGGCCGCGAGCACGGCCTCCATCGAACCCGTCGAGAGCCGGTGCCCCGCCACGTTGATCACGTCGTCGGTGCGGCCCATCACGAAGACGTAGCCTTCCTCGTCGACGTAACCCCCGTCGCCGGAGAGGTACCAGCCCGGGAACGTCGACAGGTACGACGCGACGAAGCGGTCGTCGTCCTGCCAGAGCGTGGTCAGGGTGCCGGGCGGCAGCGGCAGTCGCACGCAGATCGCCCCCTCGGTCCCGGCCGGGACCTCGACGCCGTCGCCGTCCAGGACCCGAACGTCGTAGCCGGCGCTGGGCACGGACGGCGAACCCGGCTTGAGCGCGAACCCCTCCCCCGGCTCGGCCGAGCCCCGCGGGAAGGCGCAGATGGGCCAGCCGGTCTCGGTCTGCCACCAGTTGTCGACCACCGGGACGCCCAGGGTCCCCGTGGCCCAGGCGTAGGTGTCCGGGTCGAGCCGCTCACCGGCCAGGAACAACGTGCGCAGGCTCGAAACATCGTGCCCGGCGAGGAGTTCCGCCTGCGGGTCGGCCTTGCGGATGGCCCGGAACGCGGTCGGCGCGGTGAACAGGGCCGTGGCCTGGTGCTCGGCGACCACCCGCCAGAACGCGCCCGCGTCGGGCGTGCCCACCGGCTTGCCCTCGTAGAGCACGGTCGTCGCCCCGGCCAGCAGCGGGCCGTAGACGATGTACGAGTGCCCGACGACCCAGCCGACGTCGCTGGCGGTGAACATGACCTCGCCGGGCCGGACGCCGTAGATCGCGTCCATCGTCCAGCGCAGGGCGACCGCGTGACCGCCGTTGTCCCGCACGATGCCCTTCGGACGGCCCGTCGTCCCGGACGTGTAGAGGATGTAGAGCGGGTCGGTCGCGGCCACCGGGACGGCGCCGGCCGGGTTGGTGACACCGGGGCGCATGAGGGTGGCCCAGTCGAGGTCGCGGTCGGTCATGGCGGCCTGCGCCTGGGGTCGCTGCACCATCAGCACGTGGTCGGGGGTGTGCTCGGCGCGCTCGATCGCGGCGTCCAGCAGCGGCTTGTACTCGACGACGCGGGTCGGCTCGATGCCGCAGCTGGCCGACACGATCACCTTCGGCTTCGCGTCGTCGATGCGCACCGCGAGCTCACCGGGCGCGAACCCGCCGAACACGACGCTGTGCACCGCCCCGAGCCGGGCGCACGCGAGCATGCTGACCACGGCCTCGGGGATCATCGGCAGGTAGAGCAGCACCCGGTCGCCCTGGCCGACGCCCAGGTCGCGCAGCACCCCGGCGCACCGGGCCACCAGGTCGAGCAGCTCGGCGTACGTGAAGGTCTTCTTCGTGCCCGTGACGGGCGAGTCGTAGATCAGCGCGGCCTGGTCGGCCCGACCCTCGACGACGTGCCGGTCCAGCGCGTTGAAGCACGTGTTCAGCACGCCGTCGGGGAACCAGCGGTAGAACGGCGGGTTGCTGTCGTCGAGCACCCGGGTCGGGCGCCGGATCCAGCTGATCGCCTCGGCGGCCTCGGCCCAGAACCCCTCCGGGTCCTCGATGCTGCGGCGGTGCAGCTCGTCGTAGCGCGCTCGACCGTCCGACTGCGTCGTCATGCGAACCATCGTGACAGCCCGTACCGGGGCGTGCCCACAGGACCTTCGACCCTTTATGACAGGCTGCGGGACATGTCGTTCGACCCCGCCGGGCTGCCCGCCGGCGTCCAGGAGTTCCTGCGCGAGCGCCACCTGGCGACCCTGACGACCCTGCGCCCCGACGGGTCGCCGCACGTCGTCGCCGTGGGCTTCACCTGGGACGACGAGGCGCGCGTGGCCCGGGTGATCACCCACGGGGCGAGCCGCAAGGCCCGTAACGCCGCCGCCGGCGGTCGCGCCGTGGTCTGCCAGGTCGACGGGCGGCGCTGGCTCGCGCTGGAGGGCCCGGTGTCGGTGCTGACCGACGCCGACTCGGTGGCCGACGCCGAGGCCCGCTACGCCGTGCGCTACCGGCCGCCGCGGGAGAACCCCGAGCGGGTCGTCGTCCGGATCGACGTCGACCGGGCGCTCGGGTCGTTCCCCCAGCCCTGAGGGACGCCGGCGCGTCTGGAGTGGACCGAACGCCGACGGGTGACGATGCTGACCCGGTCACGCAACCGAACAGAGGTCGACATGGAACAGCGCACTCTGGGCCGCACGCAGCGCCCCGTCTCCGTGGTGGGTCTCGGCACCTGGCAGCTCGGCGCCGACTGGGGTGAGGTGCGCGAGGAGGACGCGCTCGCGGTCCTCGAGGCCGCCTACGACGCGGGCGTCCGGTTCTTCGACACGGCGGACGTCTACGGCGACGGCCGCAGCGAGGAGCTGGTCGGCCGGTTCCTGGCGAACGGACGCCCGGACGTGCTGGTCGCCACCAAGGCGGGTCGCCGGCTGCCGCAGCAACCCGAGAACTACACGCTGGACAACCTCCGGGCCTGGACCGACCGCTCCCGGGAGAAGCTGGGCGTCGACACCCTTGACCTGGTGCAACTGCACTGCCCGCCCACCGCCGTCTTCACCGACGACGCGGTCTACGCCGCCCTGGACACCCTGGTGGACGAGAAGCGCGTCGCGCACTACGGGTTCAGCGTGGAGACCCGCGCCGAGGCGCTCGCGGCCATCGCCCGACCGCACGTGGCGAGCATCCAGATCATCCTCAACATGTTCCGGACGAACCCGCTGCTGGACGTGCTCCCGGCCGCGCGGGAGGCCGGCGTCGGCATCATCGCGCGGGTCCCGCTGGCGAGCGGCCTCCTGTCCGGCCGCTACGACGCGGACACCCGGTTCCCGGCCGACGACCACCGCACCTACAACCGCGACGGTTCGGCCTTCGACGTCGGCGAGACGTTCTCCGGCATCGACTTCCACGCCGGCCTCGAGGCGGTCGCGCGGCTGCGCCCGCACGTGCCCGCCGGCGCCACGATGGCTCAGTTCGCACTGCGCTGGATCATCGATCAGCCCGGGGTCACCACGGTCATCCCCGGAGCCCGCAATCCGGAGCAGGCGCGCGCCAATGCGGCGGCCGCCGATCTGGAGCCACTGGACGACGAGACGCGCTCCGTAGTGCAGCACGTCTACGACGAGCTGATCGCCCCGCAGATCGGCGACCGGTGGTGAACCGGCCTCAGGGCTGCCACCAGGAACACGCCACCTCGGTCATGTCACCGAAGTGCTCGGGCAGGTCGAGCCGTAGCCGCGCTCGCGACTCGTGGGCCGGCAGCAGCCGGAAGGCGACCATCGCCCCGGCGATCTCGGTGACGTCGGGCCCCACCTCCTCGCTGTCGGCCCGCAGCATGGCCTCGGCCAGCCGGCCCATCCCCCGCATCAGGTGCACCGACGCGTGGGCCCAGTCGAGGCCGCCGGGCGGTTCGAAGTCGTCGGGCGGCTGGATGAGCAGCTCGGGCAGCCCGACGTACTCCAGGCCGAGCGTGTAAGCCGCCGCCATCCGGCCCCTTTCGGGGTCGAGGGCCAGTTTCACCTCGAACGGGTCGGTGCCCTCCGGGCCGAAACCCGACGGGTCGTCGTCCTCCAGGAACATGTCGTAGAACATGCCTAGATCGTCGCGCACGGCGCGGGCTACCCTCGGAAGTTGTCCACAGGTAAGGCTTTTCCACAGGGCAGGTCGGCCGGCCGATCAACCGGGCCGGCCTACCCGAGGGTGTTGCCGGCCTTCCCGCCGATCCGGAAGTGCGTGGTGTACCCCGTGTACTCCAGGTGCGTCACCAACCCCTGGCTCGCGTGCTGCAGGTTGTGGCAGTGGTCGGCCCAGACCCCCGGGTTGTCGGCGACGAAGGCCACGACGTACGTGTCGCCGTCCTTCACCGGCACGGTGTCGGTCCACCACGGTGACCCCGTCGAGGGTCTCCCGTTGTGACTCAGCACCAGCACGTGGTGCCCGTGCAGGTGCATCGGGTGCGCCTGACCGCTGGAGTTGGTGATGCGCATGCGCACGACGTCGCCGAGCGAGACCTGGAACATCGGCACGTCGGGGAACAGGTGGCCGTTGATGCTCCACCACAGGCCCGGCTTCCCGTCGACGAAGCCGGGCCGCCGCCCGATGCGGTAGTCGAACGTGCGGTCGGGCCGCTGCGGGTCGAACCCCACGTCCGCCGGGGTGCCGTAGGTGAGCAGGTCGAGGTCGTCCTTCGGGGCGGTGACCGGCGGCGCGGGCGGCCGTGCGCCGGTACCAGCGGGTGGGCTCACGAGGACGGACGTCGTCCCGCCCCCGACGCCGACCCGCACCTGCGCGCCGTCCCCCGGCATGGTGAACTCCAGGTCGGCGCGCCCACCGGCGCCGATCAGTACCGCCCTCCCGGTCACCGGGGTGGGCCCGTGCCAGTCGCGGCCGTCGAGCGCGACGAGCCGGTACGACGCCCCGGCCACCCACGTGCGCAACGACCCATCGTCCGTGTCGATGACCCGGATGCGCACCAGGTCACCGGGTTTCGCCTGGACGGGGAACTGCCCGGGCACGCCGCCCACCGCGCGCGTGCCGCGGTAGGTGTGCACGGGCGCGGTCACGTCGACGTCGGGCGCCGGGCTCACCGGTCGTCTCGGCGTCACCACGAGACTGCCGTACAAGCCGAGCCGCACCTGCTCGTCGGCCACCTGGTGGGAGTGGTACCAGTAGGTGCCGGCCCGCTGGGGCACGAAGCGGTACACGTGTCGCTGCCCGGGCCCGACGGCATCCTGCGTGACGCCGGCGACGCCGTCCTCCGCGTTCGGCACGTCCAGGCCGTGCCAGTGCAGCGTGACCCCGCCCGGCACCGACTCGTTGAGCAACGTGATCTGCACCAGCTCGCCCTGGCGCGCGACGATCGCCGGCCCGGGGGACGTGTGGTTCAGCGTGTATCCGGCCTTCACCACCTTGCCCGACGCCAGCGTGATGTCCTCCTGGCGGGCGGTGAGCGTGACGTTCACCGCAGGGGTCCCCGTGGGTGGGCCGGTCAGGGTCGCGACGTCGGTGCCGGCGTGCCCCGCGTGCGCTCCGTGCGTCTCGACCGGTCGACCGCCGCCGTCGACGTACCCGAGTGAGGCCATCGAGTAGGACGACGGCAACCGGCTCCCCCACCACATCCAGCCCAGCGGGACGACGATGGCGAGGGTGACCGCGACGGCTGCGGCCAGCCGCAGCCGCGCGGCCAGGGTGCTCACCCGGGGGTCAGGCGGCGGGCGCGGGTTCGGCCGCGGCCGGAGTGGTGGCGCCGCCCGTCGAGACGACCCGCCCGGCGATGCCGGCGGTGGCCGCGACAGCGAAGGCGTTGAGGCCGTGAAGAAGACCGATCGCCGGGACGCTGAACGCCACGATCGCGAACACCCACTGCAGCACCGTCACCCCGAAGACGATCAGCGCCCAGCGGACCGCGCCCGGGACCTTCGTGAAGAACGAGAAGATGAGCAGCAGGATGACCAGGACCGACAGGACCATGGCACCGATGCCATGCAAGCTGAGGCCCACGAGGTCCTCAGCGGTGGACTTGTCGATCGACCCGTCGTCCTCGACGGTCTTGGCCAGGTCGAAGACGCCGAAGGCGATCACGGCGGCCTGGAACAGCACGAGCAGCGCGATGGCGCGCGAGGTGAAGACGTAGGCGGTGCGCATGACCCCTCCAGAAGTCCGGATGACGCTCAGGACTCTAGGGGGTGGGCGTTCGTCCCCGGCAGGGGGCTATCCCTACCGTGTCTCGGGGTTTTCCCCCATGTTCTGCTCAGACGGTCTGGACGACGAGCAGCTCGACCACGCGGTCGAGGAAGGCGTCGACCGAGGCCTCGCGGTAGCCGCGCGACCCGCGGCGGCTCTTGAAGACGGCCAGGCGCACGGCGTCCGGCGGGAGCGGCTGCCCCATGCTGAACGCCTCCTCGATGCGGCGGCACAGGTTGTCGACCGCGTCAACGTCGTAGGTGAGCTCCATGCCGCTGCCGCGTGGGAACCGCTCGCCGTCGGGACGGGCCAGCTGCGCGCGCAGCGACGCCTCCTGCGTGCGCAGCTGCGTCTGCCAGGCGGCGGACCCGCTGCGCTCCTCACCGCGCTGCTTTTCACGGCGGGCGAACGCGTCCTCGATGCGGTCGAGGGCGGCGTCCACCGCGTCGACGTCGTAGCCGCCGCGGACCAGGTCGAACCCGACCGTCCGGACGTGCCAGGAGGTCATGGCGGGGCCCCGGCCGTTCTCCTCGTACGCGACGCGGGCCCGGCCGAGGAAGGACTCGACCTGCTCCACGTCGTAACCCTTGGCGAACCGGCTGGCCCGAGGGAAGGTGTCGCTCACGGGGTCATTCTGCACGACATCCCGACCCCGCGGGGATGAAGACTCTGTGACGCGTGCCAGATCGTGATTGACCGGTCACCAATCGTCCCACTGATCCCGATCAGACGGTCGCAGCCAGCTGCCCGCAGGCCCCGTCGATCTCCCGGCCCCGCGTGTCGCGGACGGTGGTCGGGACGCCGTGGGCCCGCAGCCGTTCGACGAACGTGCGCTCGACCTGGGGATCGCTGGCCGTCCACCGCGACCCGGGCGTCGGGTTCAGCGGGATCGGGTTGACGTGCACCCAGCCCCGGCCGCGCCGGTTGAGTTCGGTGCCCAGCAGGTCGGCCCGCCACGCCTGGTCGTTCACGTCGCGGATCAGCGCGTACTCGATGCTGACCCGGCGGCCCGTGGTGTCGAAGTAGGCGCGGGCGGCGTCGAGCGCCTCCCCCACCGTCCAGCGGGAGTTGATCGGGACGAGCTCGTCGCGCAGCTCGTCGTCCGGGGCGTGCAGGCTGAGGGCCAGCGTGACGGGGAGTCCCTCGGCGGCGAGCTTCCCGATCGCCGGGACCAGGCCGACCGTCGACATCGTGATGCCGCGCGCGCTCATGCCCAGCCCCTCGGGCGCGGGCGCGACCATCCGGCGGATGGCGGTGATCGCCGCCTTGTAGTTGGCCAGCGCCTCCCCCATGCCCATGAACACGACGTTGGTCACCCGGCCCGCGGCCTCCTCGGCCGCCTGGACGCGCTTGGCGGCCACCACCTGCTCGACGATCTCGGCCGCCGAGAGGTTGCGGGTCAGCCCGGCCTGGCCGGTCGCGCAGAACGGGCAGTTCATGCCGCAGCCCGCCTGGCTGGAGATGCACACCGTGGCGCGGTCCGGGTAGCGCATCAGCACGCTCTCGACCAGCGCCCCGTCGAACAGCCGCCAGACCGTCTTCACGGTCGCCCCGGCGTCCGCCTGCAGTTCGCGCACCGGAGTCAGCAGCCGCGGGCACATCGCCGCCGCGAGCTTCTGCCGGGCGCCGGCCGGCAGGTCGGTGAGCGCGTCGGCCGAGGCCGGGTCGACGTCCGCGAGACGTTCGAAGTAGTGCACCGACAGCTGCCGGCCGCGGAACGGCTTCTCGCCGAGTTCGGCGACCGCCGCCATCCGCTCGGACAACGTCAGGTCGGCCAGGTGGGTGGGCGGCTTGGGCCGCCGCGGGGAGGCCATCACCAGGCCTCGCCGGCCCTCGGGGACGACGGGTGCGGGCGGTTCGCTCATGCCAGGAACACCAGCTGGTGCAGGATCAGGAAGGCCAGCGGCGCGGTCGGCAGCAGGGAGTCGAGGCGGTCCATCAACCCGCCGTGGCCCGGCAGCAGGTTGCCCATGTCCTTCACGTTCAGGTCGCGCTTGAGCAGCGATTCGGCCAGGTCGCCGAGGGTCGCCGAGACGACGGTGGCGGCGCCCAGCGCGAGCCCGGCCAGCGGGTCGCCGTGCAACAGCAGGGTGACCGTGCCGACCCCGACCAGTGCGCACGCGATCGCCGACCCGGCGAAGCCCTCCCACGACTTCTTCGGGCTGACCTTCGGCGCCATCGGATGGCGGCCCGCGACCACGCCCAGCGCGTACCCGCCGATGTCGCTGGACACCGTGACGGCGATGAACGTGACGACGTACAGCGGCCCGTCGGCCAGCATCAGCACGGCGAAGCCGGCCAGCAACGGCACGTACGCGGCGACGAAGATCCCGGCCGTGACGTCGCGAGCCGCTCCCTCGACGCCGTCGATGATCCGCCACAGCAGGAGCCCGAACCCGGTCAGCGTGAACGAGACGAGCAGACCCTCCTGCCCCGCCACGTACGCGGACACGAGCATGCCGACCGAGCCGACCGCCAGCGGCACGACCGGGACCATGATGTCCTTGGCGGCCATCGCCCCGGCCAGCTCCCAGACCGCGAGCACCGCCACCACGCTGACGACGGCCACGAACGCCTCGGGCCGGGTGAACAGCGACGCCGCCGCGAGCGCGCCGAGCCCGACCCCGACGGCGATCGCGGCGGGCAGGTTGCGTCCCGCCTTGCCGGTGGTCGGCGCCGGGGTGGCGGGCCGCCCCAACGCGTCGTGCGGCGAGCGCGCCGCGGCCGCCTCGGCCTCGAGCTGCTGCTCGTGCGCCTCGTCCAGCGGGAGCATGGTGTCCCCGTAGCCGAGACCGCCGGGCATCGTGTCGTCCATCCGTTCCAGCATCGGTTCGTCGTTGCGCGGACGGCGGCCCTTGCCGCCCTTCGGCCCCTTGCCCCCCGGACGCAACGGCGGGCCGCCCGCCGCGGCGAGGCCTCCCGGCACGGTCGGCGGGCCGCCGAGCGAGGGCAGCGAGATCGGGCCGGTCAGGACGTCGTTGAACGACGGCAGCGCACCGGTCGGCGGGGCGTCCTTGCTCCGGCCGCTGCCCCGGGCCACCGGCTGTCCCCCGGCCGGGGAGTCCGGCGGTGGGGATGCCGGCCCGGGGACGCCGCCGGGGCGGGCGCCGGACGGGGGCCCGGACGGGGGGCCGGACAGGGGGCCGGACGGGGGGCCGGACAGGGCGCCGGCCGCACCCGCGGCAGCGATCCCGGGGGCGGCCGCGCCGGCGGCACCGGCGGCTCCGGCTGACCCGGCGGCACCAGCAGCTCCACCGGCGGCTGCCGCGGCGGCTGACCCGGCGGCTGACCCGGCCGCAGTACCGGCCGCCCGGCGCAGGGCACCGAGCCCGCCGGTCAGGCCACCGGTCAGGCCGGACCCTCGGGCGTCGCGGGCCCGGTCGGCCAGCGAACGGCGCGGTGGACGGTCGGCCCCGGCCGGCAGGCCGATGGGGCCGGTCTCCTCGGGGTCCTTCGACGGGGACGGTGCCGGCGCCGGGGACGCTGCGGGCGTCGAGGAGGCCGCCGGGATGATCGGCGCGGGGCTGGCGGGGGGCGGGCCGGCGGGGGGCGGGCTGAGGGGCGGCGGGGACCCCAGGGGGTCCGCCAGGCCCGAGTAGTCGATCAGGTCGGGGAAGGGCGCCGGAGGCTCGAGCGGGGCCGGGAAGTCGACGGAGTGCACCACCGGCGTGATGCCGGTCGGGGGCGCCTCGTCGAACTCCTTGCGCCCGCGCGGGAATTCGTCGTAGGTGGGCGGCGTGTACACCGGGCCGCCGAGCCGCGGCCGGTCGTACTCGGGCAGCTCACGAGCCGCCGGACCGGGCGCCGGGGACTGCGCCGGCGATTGAGCCGGGGACTGCGACCCGGACGGCGAGGGCGTCTCAGGACCGGCCGAGCGACCGAAGGAGGGCGGCGCCTCCGCGCGCCGGGCGCCGAAACTGGGCGGGGGCTCGTAGGGCGCCGGGGCCGACGAGGGCCGGAACGCCGTGGGCTCCGAGAACGCCGACGGGCCGGGCGCGACCGGTGGCGGCGCGAACGGCGAGGACGGCGCGGCCACCGGCGGCGGCGCGGCGGGCGGCTCGACCCGCGGCGGCTGCGGCGGCTGTGCTGGCTGCGACGGCTCGTACCGCGGTGCCTCGTACCGCGGCAGCTCGTACGACTGCGGCGGCTCGTACGGCTGGGGAGCCTCGTACGGCTGGGGAGCCTCGTACTGGGGAGCCTCGTACTGGGGAGGCTCGTACTGGGGAGGCTCGTAGGCGGGCGGCTGGTAGGTCGGCGGGGCAGGCGGGGTCGCGGGCGTGAAGAAGTCACTGCTGACCGCCGGGCCGGGCGCCGGGGCCGGGGGCGGCGGGGCGGCGGGCGGGGCGGCGGGCGGGGCGGCGGGCGGGGCGGCGGGTGGCTGAGCCCCGGCGCCGAAGACGGGCCCCGACCCGAACGCGGAACCCGGTTGGAACGGCGAGGACTGCTGGCCGGCCCCGGCCCCACCGGCACCCGCCCACCACGGCCGGTGCGCGTCGAGATCAGCGGGAGAGCCACCCGGCGGCGTACCGGGGGCGGCGGCGTCCGGCTGGCGGTTCGACCGGTCCCGGCGCGTCGGCGGCTCGAAGAAGGAAGCCGGCTCCCCGCCGTCCCCCTGCAGGCCGATCGCGTCGGCCCAGGAGGAGTCCGCAGCGCCCGGCGACTCAGAGCCCGAGGAACGCCCAGCGCGCCTCCGGCGCTGCTGGCCGGAGACGTCCTCAGAGTCTGGGGAAGGAGACATCTACGGACTAGACCTCGGAGAGCTCTGATTCCTTGTGCTTCAGCAGCTCGTCGATGGTGTCCACGTGCCGCTTGGTGACCTGCTCCAGCTCCTTCTCGGCACGCGCGCCCTCGTCCTCGCCGGCCTCGCCGTCCTTCACGAACCGGTCGATCTCGTCCTTGGCCCGGCGACGCACGCTGCGTACCGACACGCGGGCGTCCTCGGCCTTGCTGCGCGCGAGCTTGATGTAGTCGCGGCGGCGCTCCTCGGTCAGCTGCGGCAGGGACACCCGGATGACCGAACCGTCGTTGCTTGGGTTCACGCCCAGGTCGGAGTCGCGCAGCGCCTTCTCGACGTCGGACAGCGAGCTCTTGTCGTACGGGGTGATGAGGATCGTGCGGGCCTCGGGCACGTTGAACGAGGCGAGCTGCTGCAGCGGCGTCGGCGAACCGTAGTAGTCGACGACGATCTTGCTGAACAGCGCAGGCGTGGCCCGGCCGGTGCGCAGCGTCGCGAAATCGTCCTTCGCGACCTCGACGGCCTTGTCCATCTTCTCTTCGGCCTCGAAGAGGGTCTCGTCGATCACGGTAACTCCCTGTCCCTGTCCCTGTATCGGCCCTGCACGAGCGCCTCGGGCGTCAGCCCGCCGTCACCAACGTCCCGATTCTCTCACCCCGGACGGCCCGGGCGACGTTTCCGTCGCCCTCCATCCCGAAGACGATCATGGGCAGCCGGTTGTCCATGCACAAGCTGAACGCCGTGGCGTCGACGACCTTCAGCCGCTGCCGCAGCGCGTCGGCGTAGGTCACCTCGTCGAGCTTGGACGCCGACGGGTCCGTACGCGGGTCGGCCGTGTACACGCCGTCCACGCCGTTCTTGCTCATCAGGACGACGTGCGCCTTGATCTCCAGGGCCCGCTGGGCGGCCGTGGTGTCGGTGGAGAAGTACGGTGCGCCGAGCCCGGCCCCGAAGATGACCACGCGGCCCTTCTCCAGGTGCCGGATCGCCCGCCGGGGCACGTACGGCTCCGCGACCTGGCCCATCGTGATCGCCGACTGGACCCGGGTGTCGACCCCGCGCTGCTCGAGGAAGTCCTGCAGCGCGAGACAGTTCATCACGGTGCCGAGCATGCCCATGTAGTCGGCCCGGGCCCGGTCCATGCCCTTCTGGGACAGCTCGGCGCCCCGGAAGAAGTTGCCGCCGCCGACCACGACCGCGACCTGGACACCCTCGCGCACCACCTCGGCGATCTGGTCGGACAGCCGACCGATCACGTCGGGGTCGAGGCCGAGGCGGCCACCGCCGAACACCTCACCGGAGAGCTTCAGCAGCACCCGGCGGTAGAGCGGGGTGCCGGACGGCGACAGCTCGGCCTGCGGGGCCGGCTGGGGGGCCGGGGCGGGTTGGGCCTCCACGGCCACGTCCATGCGCTGCTCCTTGTCGTCGGCGGCCACCGGTCGGCATCGATGGATCGATGGGCCGGAGCCAGTCTGCCTTATCGACCTGTCCGGCAGAACCGGTGACGACGCGTCGCACCCGCCGTCACGCGGACGGCGGGTGCGGACGTCAGTGCTGTCGGCGCGGCGGCCGGGGCGTGATCCTGCTCAGGCCCCGACCCGGAACCGGGCGAAGGCGTGGACGGAGACGCCGGCCTCGGCCAGCACCTTCTCCACCGTGGTGCTCTGGTCCTTCGCGTACTTCTGCTCCAGGAGGACGTTCTCCTTGTAGAAGCCGTTGACCTGGCCCTCGACGATGCGGGCGATGGCCTGCTCCGGCTTGCCCTCCTCCTTGGCCTTGGCCTCGAAGACGCGCTTCTCGGCCTCGATCACCTCGGCGGGGACGTCGTCCCGGGAGAGGTACTTCGGCGGCAGGGCGGCGATGTGCAGCGCGATGTCGCGGGCGACGTCGTGGATGCCGTCCGTGCCGACCAGGACACCGACCTGCGGGGGCAGGTCCGGGCTGGTGCGGTGCAGGTAGCTCGCCACGTGGGTGGCCTCGATCCGGGCCAGCTTGGCGACGACGATCTTCTCGCCGATCGCCGCGTTGCCCTCGTCGATCAGCTGCTGCACCGTCCGGCCGTCGGCCAGGCTGCTGGCCAGCAGCTCCTCCGGGGTGGCGGCCTTCGAGGCCACCGCCTGCGCGAGGACGTCGACCGCCAGGGCCAGGAACTTGTCGCCCTTGGCCACGAAGTCGGTCTCGCAGTCCAGCTCCAGCAGGACGCCGAGGCCGGCCTCGGTGTGCGCGGCGACGAGCCCGTTGGACGTGGTGCGGCTCTCCCGCTTGGCCACGCCCTTCTGGCCCTTCACGCGCAGGATCTCGACGGCCTTCGCCAGGTCGCCGTCAGCCTCGTCGAGGGCCTTCTTGACGTCCAGCATGCCGGCGCCGGTCTGCTCGCGAAGCTGCTTGATGTCGGCGGCGGTGTAGTTCGCCATCTCGCCATCTCTCCGTTCGTGATGTGGTGGAAAGTTCTTGTGCCGGAGCCGATCAGGCCTCGGCGGGAGCCGCCTCGGGCGCGGACGCCTCGGGCGCGGACGCCTCCGCCGCGGAGGTCTCCGCCGCGGTGCCCTCGGTGGCGACGGCCTCGGCGGCCGGCGTCTCCGCCTGACCGGCCAGCAGGTCGCGCTCCCACTCGGGCAGCGGCTCGTCGACGGCCACGGCGCCCTCGGCGGCGACGGCCTCGCCGCCACCCTGACGGCTGATCAGACCCTCGGCCACGGCGTCGGCGACCACGCGGGTCAGCAGCGTGACCGACCGGATCGCGTCGTCGTTGCCCGGGATCTTGTAGTCGACCTCGTCGGGGTCGCAGTTGGTGTCGAGGATCGCCACGACCGGGATGCCCAGCTTGCGGGCCTCGTCGACGGCCAGGTGCTCCTTCTTGGTGTCGACGATCCACACCGCGCTCGGCACCTTGGCCATGTCGCGGATACCGCCGAGCGTCTTCTCCAGCTTGTCCTTCTCGCGGCGCAGGACCAGCAGTTCCTTCTTCGTCATGCCGCTGCCGGCCACGTCGTCGAAGTCGAGGAGCTCGAGCTCCTTGAGGCGCTGCAGCCGCTTGTGCACGGTCTGGAAGTTGGTCAGCATGCCGCCCAGCCAGCGCTGGTTCACGTAGGGCATGCCCACGCGGGTGGCCTGCTCGGCGATGGGCTCCTGGGCCTGCTTCTTCGTGCCGACGAAGAGGATGGTGCCGCCGTGGGCGACGGTCTCCTTGACGAAGTCGAAGGCGTTGTCGATGAACGACAGCGACTGCTGCAGGTCGATGATGTAGATGCCGTTGCGCTCCGTGAGGATGAAGCGCTTCATCTTCGGGTTCCAGCGACGGGTCTGGTGACCGAAGTGGACGCCGCTGCCGAGCAGCTGGCGCATGGTGACGACTGCCATGTGGGCACACTCCTGTGGCACCCCGCCGAGTAGAAGGCGGAGCACCCTCGGTTCTTCACGGCACCCGGGCGGGGCCGTGCCTGGTGGCCGGTTCGAGCCGGCCGGGCGAACCCGGACCGATCGGTGCGAACCCCCGCCGAGGGCGGGGAGAGGCCACGCGAAGTCACCCGACCGGAGTCGGGTGCTGGTAGCAGGGTAGTCCGGGCCCCGCACCCGGCCCAAATCGCCGCCCTAAGGTGAGTCGCGTGAATCTCGACGGCCACGACGAACCGTGGCGACGGGTGGCCCGGGCCGCGGGTCTGCTGGGCCCGCACGACGACCGCGGGGCGCCGTCCCCCACGATCTTCGCGGAGATGAGCGCCCTCGCCGCCCGCACGGGCGCGATCAACCTCGGCCAGGGCTTCCCCGACACCGACGGCCCGGCGTCCCTGCTGGCCGACGCGGCCGCGGCCATCGCCGGCGGCGCCAACCAGTACCCGCCGGGTCGCGGCGTCCCCGAGCTGCGGGCGGCCGTCGCGGCGCACCGCACGCGGTACGGGTTCGACCTCGACCCCGACACGGAGGTGCTGGTCACGGCCGGGGCGACCGAGGCGCTGACCGCGAGCATCCTGGCCCTGTGCGGGCCGGGCGACGAGGTCCTGCTGCTGGAGCCGTACTACGACTCGTACGTGGCGGCCGTCGCGCTGGCCGGGGCGACGCCCGTCCCGGTTCCGCTGCAGTGGCCGTCGTTCACCGTCGACGAGGCCGCGCTGGCCGCCGCCGTGACGCCCCGGGCCCGGCTGCTCGTGCTCAACTCGCCCCACAACCCGACCGGGCGGGTGCTGTCGGTCGCCGAGCTGGACGCCGTGGCGCGCCTCGCCGTCGCCCACGACCTGCTCGTGCTGTCGGACGAGGTGTACGAGCACCTGACCTACGACGCCCCGCACGTGCCGATCGCGACCCGGCCCGGGATGGCGGAGCGGACGATCTCTGTGTCGTCGGCGGGCAAGACGTTCTCCGTGACCGGCTGGAAGATCGGCTGGCTGCACGCGCGGGCCGACCTGGTGGACGCCGTCCTGGCCGTGAAGCAGTACCTGACCTATGTGAACGGGTCGCCGTTCCAGCCGGCGGTCGCGCGGGCGCTGACACTGGAGGACTGGTTCGTCTCGGCCGCGGACTCGCTGCGCGCGGGCCGCGACCTGCTGGTCGGCGGGTTGTCGGCCGCCGGGTTCGAGGTGTCCGTGCCCGAGGGTGGGTACTTCGTGATCGCGGACGCCGCCGGTCTGGGTTTCGCGGACGGGCGGGCGTTGTGCGCGCAACTGCCCACGCTGTGCGGGGTGGTCGGAGTGCCGTTCCAGGCCTTCCTGCGCCCGGGGGCTGCGGCGTCCTCGCTGGTCCGGTTCGCGTTCTGCAAGCGGCCCGAGGTGATCGCCGAGGCCTCGGCCCGGCTGGCCCGGCTGGCCGGCTAGGGCGTCCCGGTGGCGCGCTCGTCGCGCCCTCCACAGGCGGTGCCGTCCACAGGCTTCGGGACGACGCCCGCCCGGGTGGGCGGGTCGGTGCCACTCTCGGCCGCATGGCTCTGACCCCGCTGGTCGCCGCGGCGCTCGCCCTGACGGTCCCCACGGCACCCGCCTGGCAGTGGCCGCTGCGGCCGCAGCCGGCCGTGGTCCAGCGGTTCGAGGTCGGTCCGTCCCCCTGGTCGCCCGGTCATCGCGGGACCGACCTGGCCGCGGCCCCGGGCGCCGCGGTGCGCTCTCCCGCCGCGGGCGTCGTCCGGTTCGCCGGTGTGGTGGCCGGCAAGCCGGTGGTGTCGGTCGATCTGGGCGGCGGACTGACCAGCAGTTTCGAACCCGTGGTCGGCACGCTTCGCCCCGGCACGGCCGTGGCCGCCGGGCAGGTCGTGGGGCGCCTGTCCGCGCTGCCCGGGCACTGCGCCCCGGCGTCCTGCCTGCACTGGGGCGTGCGCCGGGACGGGGCCTACGTCGACCCGCTGGCCCTGCTGAGCGGGCGGCGGCCGATCGTGCTGAAGCCGCTGGGCGCCGTCCGATGAATTGTTGACAGCATCCTGTCACTTTGACAGTGTACTGTCATGATTGAGACGCAGCAGGTGCGCACCGTTCACGTGGCGGTCTACGACACGCTCGCCGACTGGGAGGCGAGCTACCTGACGGCGCGGGTGAACAACCCGGCCTGGCAGCGCTCCCCCGGCACGGTGCGGGTCCGGACCATCGGCCGGACGCTCGATCCGGTGACGACGATGGGCGGCCTGCGCGTGCTGCCCGACCTGAGCGTCCACGAGGTCGACCCGGTGACCAGCGCGATGCTGGTGCTGCCCGGGGCCGACGCCTGGGAGACGGAGGCCGGGCTGCCCTGGGCCGCGGAACTCGCGGCCCGGTTCCGGGCCGCGGGCACGCCGGTCGCGGCGATCTGCGGCGCGACGCGGGGGCTGGCGCGGGCGGGCCTGCTGGACGGCGTCCGGCACACCAGCTCCGCACCCGCGTACCTCACGGCGACCGGCTACGCGGGTGCGGACGGTTACGTCGAGGCCGACGTGGTCAACGACGGCGGGCTGATCACCGCGGGCCCCCTCGAGCCGATCCCCTTCGCCCGCGAGGCGCTGGCCGTGCTCGACCTGTACGAGCCGGCCGTGCTGGACGCCTGGTTCCGGCTCTTCAACGACCACGACCCGAGCGGGCTCGCCGGGCTGACCCCGGCCGGGGCGTCCGCATGAGCGTCGACGTCACGGCGCGGCTCGAGGAGGACGCCCGGGCCCGGAACTGGGACCCGGTCACCGAACTGGTGATGCGGACCTTCCGGCTCAACGGCGTCTTCCTCACGGTCGGGGAGGCGCTGGCCCGGCCGCACGGGCTGACGGCCGTGCGCTGGCAGGTGCTCGGGGCCGTACTGCGCACGCCGATGACGGTGGCCGGCATCGCCCGCGAGATGGGCATCGCACGGCAGACCGTGCTGCCCATGGCCAACGCCCTGGTGGCCGCCGAGCTGGCGGAGTTCCGGGCGAACCCGGGCCACCGGCGCGCGAAGCTGCTCGCGCCGACACCGGCCGGGCGCGAGGCCATCTCGCGCATCGCGCCCGGCCAGCGCCGGTGGGCGCAGGCGCTCGCCGACTCGGTCGGCGAGGAGGAGCTGAGGGCGTGCGTCGCGACCCTGAACCGGGTGATCACGGCCGCAGCGGATCTGGATCCCGCTGCCGACTGACCTTCCCGCAGATCGCGGCGGCGCGCTCAGCGCACGTCGTTCAGGTGTGTGGCTCGTCGGTCGGGATTCAGCTCACCTCGGCCAGCTTCGCCCGTAGCTGCAGCACGGCCTTCGTGTGCATCTGACAGATGCGGGACTCGGTCACGCCGAGGACGCGGCCGATCTCGGCCAGCGTCAGGCCCTCGTAGTAGTAGAGCGTGACGACGATCTTCTCCCGCTCGGGCAGCTGGTTGATCGCCCGCGACAGCAGGAACTTGGTCTCCTCGCTCTCGAAGGCGGCGACCGGGTCCTCCGCCTTCGTGTCCTCGAGGGTGTCGATCAGGGAGAGCTTGTCGCCCTTCTCCCCGCCGACGGTCAGCAGCTCGTCGAGCGCGACGACGTTGACGTAGGAGACCTGGGAGAAGACGGCGTGCAGCTCGTCAAGGCTCATCCCGAGCCACTCGGCGACCTCGGCCTCGGTGGGCGTGCGGTGCAGCTCACCCTCGAGCGTGGAGTAGGCCCGCTCGACCTCGCGGGCCTTGTAGCGGACGCTGCGCGGGATCCAGTCGATGGCCCGCAGCTCATCGATGATCGCGCCGCGGATGCGGGAGATCGCGTAGGTCTCGAACTTGATCGAGCGGTCGATGTCGAACTTCTCGATCGCGTCGATCAGCCCGAAGATGCCGTAGGAGACCAGGTCGGCCTGCTCGATGTTCGGCGGCAGCCCCACCCCGACGCGGCCGGCGACGTACTTGACCAGCGGCGAGTAGTGCAGGATCAGCCGCTCGCGAGCCCCCGGGTCGGCGGTGAGCTTGAACTGCTCCCACAACGCGCGCAGGGCAGCCTCGTTGGCCGCCACCTCGTCCTGCGCGTCGATGGTGTCCACGCTCTCGGTTGCCACCGAACCCCTCCCCTGGGCATCCGTGCCGAATGCCGTTCTCCCGACCGTTCTTCCGTCAGGCCCGTGGGTGGGCCTGACGGTAACTCGCGCGCAGCCTGTCCACGGAGACGTGGGTGTAGACCTGCGTTGTCGAGAGCGTAGCGTGACCGAGCAACTCCTGTACGCTACGAAGGTCCGCGCCGCCGTCCAAAAGATGCGTCGCCGCGCTGTGTCTTAACCCGTGCGGCCCAACCGCGGGCGCGCCGTCGACCGCCTCCGCAGCGTCGTAGACGACCTGCCGGACCCGCCGCTGATCGATCCGACCGCCCCTCGCTCCGAGGAAAACCGCAGGTGGGGAGCCGGTTCTCGCGAGAACGGGCCGGGCCTGAGCGAAGTAGACATCGAGGGCGTTGCGGGCAGGCAACCCGTAGGGGACGACGCGCTCCTTGCCGCCCTTACCGAACACCCGCACCAGACGTCGTTCGTCGTCGACGTCCGTGACGTTGAGGCCGCACAGTTCACCCACTCGGACGCCGGTCGCGTACAGCAACTCCAGCATCGCCCGGTCCCGAAGGGTCACAGCGGCAGACAGTTTCGCTGCGTTGTCGTCGATTTCACCCGGTTCGGGGCGTTTTTCGGCGCTGCGGGCCGTTCCGGCGGCCGCCAGCAGCGCACCGGCCTGGTCGGCGCGCAGCACCGCCGGCAGCGGGCGGCCGCGTTTGGGCGAGCGCAGGCGCAGCCCCGGGTCCTCGGTGGCCCGGCCCGTGCGGTGCAGCCACGCGGTGAACGTCCGGGCGGCCGCGGCCCGCCGGCCGAGGGTCGAGCGCGCGGCGCCGTCGGCGGCCATCGAGGCCAGCCAGGCCCGCAGGGTGGCCAGGTCCAGCGTCGGGGTCGGCGACGATTCGAGCACGCCCGGCGTCTCGGGCGTGTCCCCCGGGCCGACCACGAACCGCAGCAGCGCCTCGACGTCGCCCCGGTAGGCCCGGATCGTGTGCTGGGACAGCCCGCGCTCCGGCCCCAGGTGGCGCACGAACAGCCGCAGGGTCTCCCCCGCTGATTCGCCCGCGGACGTACCGGTCACACCGCACACGGTGCCACGTACGGCTCGGATTGCCGCGCACCCGAGCAAGATCATCGCGAGGGTGCGCCGATCGCGAGTCTCGCTCACCCAACGCGCACTCACGCGATGATCATGGTCAGGTACGGGCGCGCCGCCAGCCGGCGCCCGAGCGGACGGCCAGGTTCCGCAGCTCGAGCCGGCCGAGCGCGGCTAGCACCGTCGACTCGTCCAGCCCGGCCACCTTGGCCAGCGACGCCACCGGCGCCGTGGTGCGCACCGGCAGCGCGTCGAACACGCGCAGGTCGGCCGGCGGCAGGTCGTCGTGCGCGGCCCGCCTGCGGGGCGGCGCCGGGCGGGACGGCGCCTCCCCCAGCCGCTGGATCTCGTCCAGCGCGTCCCCCGCCGAGGTGATGCAGACGGCGCCCGTGCGCAGCAGCTGGTGCGGGCCGTACGAGGTCGGCGAGTACACCGGGCCCGGTACCGCCCCGACCGGCACCCCGTGCTTCGCGGCCCGGGCGGCGGTGCTGGAGGCCCCCGAGCGGTCGGTCGCCTCCACCACCACGGCCAGCCGGCTGAGGCAGGCGATCAACCGGTTGCGTTCGACGAAGCGCCAGCGCGTGGGTGAGCTGCCCGGCGGCACCTCGCTGACCACGGCCCCCACCTGCCG
The DNA here is from genome assembly GCF_044465595.1 of Spongisporangium articulatum. Classification (NCBI taxonomy): domain Bacteria; kingdom Bacillati; phylum Actinomycetota; class Actinomycetes; order Kineosporiales; family Kineosporiaceae; genus Spongisporangium; species Spongisporangium articulatum. The sequence continues at coordinate 473,124 of NZ_JBITLV010000003.1, forward strand.
GATCCGGTCGAAGAGCTGGTCGTGACCGGTCGGGTAGATGCGGTCGACCCCGCAGGCCAGCACCGTGACCGTGCGGCCCGCGACCTGCAGGGCGCCGCGGTGCGCGGCGCCGTCGATGCCGTAGGCCCCGCCCGACACGACGGTCACCCCGTCCCGGGCGCAGTCGGCGGCCAGTTCCAGGGCGACCCGCTCGCCGTAGGCCGTGCAGTTGCGCGACCCGACCACGGCGATCGCCCGTTCACACGCCTCACCGAGGTCGAGCGGCCCGCGGACCCACAGCCCGAACGGCTGCTCGACGCCCAGCCGGGACAGCGGCTCGCCCGGCCACTCGGGGTCGGACGGCACCACGAACCGCGCCCCCACCCGCTCCAGCGCCCGCACGTCGCGGACCGGGTCGAGGTCGGACAGCCGCGACCGCCACCGCGGGGGCCCCTGCCCGCGCAGCAGGCCGCGCAACGCCGCCGAGGCCCCGAACTCCTGGACCAGCTGCCGGGCCGGTAGGTCGCCGGGCTCGGCCAGCCGGCTCCACGCCGCCCGGGCCAGCCGCTCGTCGTCCACGTCGAACCGCACGGACGCTGGCCCCGGCACCCCCTCCAGCAGGCCCCCGCTCACGACGTCCGCCCCCGCTGCCGCAGCATGAGGGCCAGCCCCACCTCGTCGTGCCCGGGGCTGTCCCGCCCGGCCAGGTCGGCCACCGTCCAGGCCACCCGCAGCACGCGGTCGTACCCGCGTACGGTCAACCGGGAGGCGTCCAGCGCCTGGTCGAGCTCGCGGGTCACGGCCGCGGGCAGCCGCAACGGGCCGCGCAACCAGGCCCCGGACACCTCGCCGTTGCACCGCCAGGGCGTCCCGGCCAGACGGGCGGTCTGCGCGGCGCGGGCCGCCCCCACCCGGGCCGCGACGACCGAGGTCGGTTCGGGCGACCCGCCGGACTCCAGGTCGAGCCGGGTCACGCCGGCCACGTCGACCTGCACGTCGACCCGGTCGAGCAACGGCCCGGACAACCGCGCCAGGTAGCGACGGCGCACGGTGGCCGGGCACACGCAGGACAGGCCGTCACCCGTGGCCATCCCGCACGGGCAGGGGTTGCTGGCCAGCACCAGCTGGAACCGGGCCGGGAACCGTTCGGCGCCCTGGGCGCGGTGGATGGTCAGCTCGCCGTGTTCGAGCGGCTGGCGCAACGCGTCCAGCACGCGGGCCTCGAACTCGGCCGCCTCGTCCAGGAACAGGACGCCGCGATGGGCCCGCGAGGCCGCGCCCGGCACCGGCAGTCCGCTGCCGCCGCCCACGAGGGAGGCGACCGACGCCGTGTGGTGCGGGTCGACGAACGGCGGGCGGCGCATCAGCCCGGCCGCGGGATCGAGCGTTCCGGCCAGCGAGTGCACCGACGTCACCTCGACGGCCGCCGCGTCGTCCAGGTCGGGCAACAGGCCGGGCAGCCGGGCCGCGAGCAGGGTCTTGCCGGCCCCCGGCGGGCCCATCAGGAGCAAGTGGTGCGCCCCGGCGGCCGCGACCTCCAGGGCCCGCCGCGCCTCCGCCTGCCCCAGCACGTCGGCCAGGTCCGGCGGCGGCCCGGGCGGGCGCAGCGTGCCGCCGGGCCCGCCGGGACCCGCGGCCCCCACGAGGTCCGCCACGGCGGGCAGCACCAGGCGGGCCGTGCGTGGCGTGCCGTCGGCGTTGCGACCGCACGGGTTGCCGCCGTGCAGCTCCACGACGTCGGCCACGGTCGCGACGGGGTGCACGCGGGCCCCCGGCACCAGTTCGGCCTCGGCCCGGTTCCGGCTCGCCACCACCACGTCGCAGCGGCCGGCGCGCACCGCGGCCAGCACCGCGGGCAGCACGCCCCGGACCGGCCGGACCCGACCGTCGAGCGACAGCTCGCCGATGTGCACGTACTGCCCGGCCGTGGGGGCCGGGGCGTCACCGGCGGCGGCCAGCAGGGCCACCGCGACGGCCAGGTCGAAGCCCGTGCCCGCCTTGGGCAGGGCGGCCGGCGACAGGTTGACGGTGATCCGCCCGGTCGGCAGGTGGAAGTACAGGTTGTTGCAGGCCGCCCGGACCCGGTCCCGCGACTCCAGCAGCGACGCGTCCGGCAGACCGACCAGCCCGAACGCCGGCAGCCCGCTGGACACGTCGGCCTCCACCTCGACGAGGTGCCCGCGCAACCCGACCACGGCGACCGCCAGCGCCCGGCCCACCGCCACGTCAGCCCACCGCCCGCAGGTGCTCGACCAGGGGCAGCCGCCCGCCCCCGGCGCCGCGGTGGAGCACCGCGAACACGTCGATCCGCACGGCGTCGAACGGGCCGTCGTACTGCTGCAGCCACACCCCGGTCAGCCGGCGCAGCCGCCGGACCTTGTCGGGCGTCACCGCCTCCAGGGGGTGACCGGCCCGCACCGAGCGCCGGGTCTTCACCTCGCAGAACACCAGGCAGTCGCCGTCCAGGGCGACCAGGTCCAGCTCGCCGTACCGGCACCGCCAGTTGCGGGCCAGCACCCGCCACCCGGCGGCCACGACCAGCCGCGCCACCAGCTCCTCGCCGTCCCGGCCGACCGCCTGCCGGGACCGGCCCACCCTCGTCGTCGCGCCCACTGCTCCCACCCGTCCGCCGGACCCACCATCGGTGGTGCCTGGCGCCCGGGAGGGGGATTCCACCGGGCGCCAGCGCACCCGGCAAAGGTGACGGCCTCCGCGGGCGGTGAGCGGCGGCGTCCGGTCAGGCTGTGGGCGAACCGCCCGTCCTGCCGGGTGTGGAGGACACGGTCAGCACGCCACCGACGTACGGGGGGGGTTAGGGGGTGGGGGTCAGGCCCCCGCCCGGAATCCACCGTTCTTGGGCAGCTCCAGCTCGCTCGGGCTGAGCTCCTCGACGTTCACGTCCTTGAAGGTGACGACCCGGACCGACTTCACGAACCGGGCGGGGCGGTACACGTCCCAGACCCAGGCGTCGGTCATGGTGACCTCGAAGTAGACCTCGCCGTCGGCCGAGCGGACCTTCAGGTCGACCTGGTTGGCCAGGTAGAACCGGCGCTCGGTCTCCACGACGTAGCTGAAGAGGCTGACCACGTCCCGGTACTCGCGATAGAGCTGCAGCTCCATCTCGGTCTCGTAGTTCTCGAGATCCTCTGTACTCATCGCGCCTGATCACCCACGGAAAGAGTTTACGGCTCAGAAGGGCAGGACGGCGTGCTCGGTGCCCGGCAGGCTCCACGACCGGCGGTGCAACGGGGTGGCCCCGAACCGGCGCAGCGCCTCGATGTGCTCGGGCGCCGAGTAGCCCTTGTTCTCGTGCCAGGCGTACTCGGGGTGCCGCCCGGCCAGCTCGACCATGATCGCGTCCCGCTCGACCTTGGCCAGCACGCTGGCCGCGGCCACGGCCGCGCACCGCATGTCGGCCTTCACCCGGGTGACTACGGGGGCGGCGAAAGCTCCGGGCAGGTCGGGCGTCTCGCGCACCGCACTCAGGTCCAGCTGGGCGCCTCCTGCGCGCAGGTCGATCGCGGGCGCCACCGGCCCGAGTCGAGCCGCCTCGGGCGGGAGGTCGAACAGCGCCTCGACCTGGACCGGCCGTTCGGGTTCGGGCAGCACCGTCACGGGGACGCTGAGCCAGTCGTGCGAGCCGTCCAGCAGCACGCAGTCGGGCGCCTCGGGCAACGCGGCCAGGGCCCGCCGGGCGGCCAGCCGCAGCGCCGCGATGATCCCGAACCGGTCGATCTCGGCCGGCTCGGCGTGGCCCACGGCGTGCCGCGGCGCCCACCGGCGCAGCTTCGGCACCAGGGCCTGCCGGGCGGCCGGCGTGAGCAACTTGGAGTCGCGCACCCCCGACGGCGCGGACCGCGTCGCCTCGTCGATCAGCACCACGCCCACGGTGACCGGCCCGGCCAGGGCCCCGCGCCCCACCTCGTCGACGGCCGCGAGCAGCCGGTGCCCGCCGTCGCGCAACAGCCGCCGCTCCTCCCGCAGCGAGGGGGACGACGAACGCGACGGGGCCTTCCGGGCCCGCGGCGGCGCCTTCCGGGTGGCCGTGGCCATGGACTACTTCCCGGCGGCCGGAACGCCCGCGAACGTCGACGACGGGTTGTGCAGCAACGTCGCCCGGTTCAGCGGCCAGACCAGGACGAACGCCTTGCCGACCACGTCGTCGATCGGCACGAAGCCCTGCGTCGACTCCTTCAGGTGGGCCCGGGAGTCGGCCGAGACCGACCGGTGGTCGCCCATCACCCACAGGTGCCCGGCCGGGACCGTGACCGAGAACGGCTTGTCGCTCGGGTTGTCGTTCGGGTAGACGTACGGCTCGTTGATCGGCTTGCCGTTGACCAGCAGCCGGCCGGCGCTGTCGCAGCAGGAGATCTTGTCGCCCGGCAGCCCGATGACGCGCTTGATCAGGTGCTCGTCGGAGTTGGCGGGCAGGAGGCCGACGAACGTCAGACCGGCGCGGATGCCGTTGCGCACGGCGCCCTCGTCGACCTCCGTGGTGGCCGGCAGCCAGTTGCCCGGGTCGGAGAACACGACGATGTCGCCGCGCTTGAGCTCGAACGGCCCCGGCGTCAGCTTGCTGACCAGTACCCGGTCGCCGACGATCAGCGTGTTCTCCATCGACGGCGACGGGATGAAGAAGGCCTGCATCAGGAAGGTCTTGATCAGCAGCGACAGTCCGAGCGCGATGACCAGCACGAGCACGATCTCGCGGATCATCGACAGGAACGCGCGGACCGGGTCCTGCTCGTCGTCGGCGTCGGCCCCCGGGGCCTGAAGGTCTTTCTCGCTCACGGGCTCGCCCTCCGCCGCGCTGGACGCCTGGTGACTCGACTGGGTCATCTACCGTTCCTTCGGCCGGGCGAGAGACTGCATGGAGGACTTCGACGACCCGGAATCCGACGAGATACCCCCTGCGTGCGCCGGCGGCCAGTAGATACCGACGACCTTGCCGACGACACGCTCCAGGGGAACGGTACCGCCCCCGGGAAGATTGCGGTGGGCCCGGGAGTCGGCCGATGCACTGCGGTGGTCACCCATCACCCAGAGGCGCCCGGCGGGCACCGTGACGTCGAACCTCTCGACGCTGGGCACGTCCTGCGGGTTCACGTACGGCTCGGTGAGGGGCACCCCGTTCACCGTCAGATGCCCCTGGGCGTCGCAGCAGACCACCCGTTCACCGGGCAGGCCGACCACCCGTTTCACGTAGTCCTGGGAACCGACCGGCAGGCTGAACGCCGCGGCCACGGTGCGGCCGAGCTCGGCCAGGCCGTTGCGGGCCGGGGCGGGGGCCGGGTCGAAGGTGCCGTTGCCGTCGAAGACGATCACGTCGCCCCGGTGGATCTCGCCCAGCGTGTAGCTCATCCGGGAGACCAGGACCCGGTCGCCGGCCCGGACCGTCGGGTCCATCGACCCGGTGGGCACCACGAACGACTGGACGACGAGCCCCCGCACCAGCGCGATCGTCACCAGACCGGCCACGGCCAGCACGGCGTACCGGCGGGACCGCGGGACGCGGTAGGACTCGGGTCGGGGCCGGGGCCGGACCCCGGCAGCGACGCGCGCGGGTTCCCCGATCAGCACGTCACCTCTCCCGCGGCTCGCCTGCCTGTCCCGGTCACTGCGCGGTCATACTTCCACGCGACCCTGTGCCCGAACGGGCGTCCGGGGAGAAGTCGGTCGCGTGTCGGCCGACGCCTCCACCGGACGGGGGATGCTCAGGAACGCTCAGGAACGCTCAGCGGGCGGGAACCGCGTCGCGCTTCTCCTTGATCTTCGCGGCCTTGCCGCGCAGCGACCGGAGGTAGTAGAGCTTGGCCCGGCGGACGTCACCGCGGGTCGCGACCTCGATCTTCTCGATGATCGGGGTGTGCACCGGGAAGGTGCGCTCCACGCCGACGCCGAAGCTGATCTTGCGGACCGTGAAGGTCTCGCGCACGCCGCCGCCGGAGCGGCGGATCACGACGCCCTGGAAGAGCTGGACGCGGGAGCGGTTGCCCTCGACGACCCGCACGTGCACCTTCAGGGTGTCGCCGGCGCGGAAGTCGGGGATGTCGTCGCGCAGAGAGGCGGCGTCAAGGCTGTCGAGCGCGTGCATGATCGGTCGCTTTCCGGCAGATGCCACAGGTCATCGGCGCAGGTCGGTGTCTGGCTACGTGTGCGCCGGCTGGGCACTCGCCCTGCGCAGACCCCCCTGTGGCAGGGGCGCGGGCAGGCCGCCGGCAATCTTCGGGTTCAGTCTGCCACAGGGGGCAGGTGACGCCGAAATCCGCCACCGTCGTCCGGCTCCCAGCCCAGCGCCGCGAGCGTGGCCCGGTCCTGCGGATCCGTGTCGACCGGGTCCAGCCGCTCGATCAGGTCGGGCCGCCGCTCGCTGGTGCGGCGCAGCTGCTGGTCGCGACGCCAGCGGGTGACCTGGGCGTGGTGTCCCGAGCCCAGCACGGCCGGCACGTCACGGCCCCGCCAGCTAGCCGGCCGGGTGTACACGGGATACTCCAGCAGCCCGTCGGCGTGACTCTCCTCGACCAGGCTCTCCGCGTTGCCGATCACCCCGGGCAGCAGCCGGGCCACCGCCTCGACGATCGCCAGCACGGCGACCTCGCCGCCGTTGAGCACGTAGTCGCCCAGGCTGACCGGGACCAGCCGGGCCCGTTCGCCGTATTCCTCGAAGACCCGCTCGTCGATGCCCTCGTAGCGCCCGCAGGCGAACACCAGCCACGGCTGCGCGGCCAGTTGGTGGGCGAACGCCTGGGTGAAGGGCGTTCCCGAGGGGCTGGGCACCAGGACGACGGGCGCGGGCTGCGCGCCCTCGAGCAGGCTGTCGAGGGCCTCGCCCCAGGGTTCGGGCCGCATCACCATCCCGGCGCCGCCGCCCGCGGGGGCGTCGTCGACGGTGCGGTGCCGGTCGTGGGTGAACGTGCGCAGGTCGTGCACCCGAAGGTCCAGCAGACCCGTGCGCCGGGCCTTGCCGATCAGCGAGAGTTCAAGCGGGGCAAGGTATTCCGGGAAGATCGTGACGACGTCAATCCTCATCGGGGAGGTCCTCGAGGAGGCCGGGGGGCGCGTCGACGACGACCCGGCCGCCCGCGACGTCCACCTCGGGCACGAGCGTGGTGACGAAGGGGACCAGCCGCCGCTCGCCGTCCGGGCGCCGCACCACGAGCAGGTCCTGCGCCCCGCCGTTCTGGAGGCCGACCACCTCGCCCAGCGGTTCGCCGTCCGGAGCCACGACGGCCAGACCGACGAGCTCGTGCGGGTACCAGGCGTCGTCCTCACCCGTGCTGTCGGGCACGTCGGCCTCGAGGACGACGTCGCGCAGGCCCTCGGCGGCGGTCCGGTCGCCGATCTCGGCGAACGTGAGCAGCACGGTGCCGTTGTGGTCGCGCACGGTGCGCACGGTCAAGGGCGGCCGGCCGTCCACCGGGTACAGGACGGCCCCGGCGACGAACCGGTCACCGGGGCTGTCCGTGCGTACTTCGATGCTGACCTCGCCCCGGATCCCGTGGGCGCGGCCGATCCGGGCGACGACGAGTCGCACGCTCCCGCCGATCGGTGGCGGGCTCAGCGACCGCGGTCGACGTCCACGACGTCGACGCGGACCGGCTCGCCGCCGGAGATCGCCTTCACGACCGTGCGCAGCGCGGTCGCCGTCCGGCCCGAGCGGCCGATCACGCGGCCGAGGTCCTCGGGGTGCACCCGGACCTCCAGCAGCGAGCCCCGACGCAGCGACTTGCTGCGCACGGTGACGTCGTCCGGGTGCGCCACGATGCCGCGGACCAGGTGCTCCAGCGCCTCGATCAGCACGGTCAGGCCTCGGTGGACTCGGTCGCCTCGGCGGCCGGGGCCTCGTCGGCGGCCGGGGCGGCCTCGGCGGCCTTCGGCTCCTCGGCGGGCGCCTCGTCGGCCTGGGGCTCAGCCTTCTTCTCGGCCTTCTCGGCCGACTTCTTGGCCTTGAGCGTCTTGGCCTCGTTCTCGTTGAGGGCCTTGGCCTCGGCGAAGCCGGACCGGTCCTCCTCCTTGACGCCCGGCGCCCGGTAGGTGCCCTCGGCACCCGGCTCGCCCTTGAACTTCTGCCACTCGCCCTTGACCTTCAGCAGCGCCAGGACCTGCTCGGTCGGCTGCGCGCCGACACCCAGCCAGTACTGGACGCGCTCGCTCTCGATCTCGATCAGCGACGGCTCGCGGGTGGGGTGGTACAGGCCGATCTCCTCGATCGCGCGACCGTCACGCTTGGTGCGGGAGTCGGCGACGACGATGCGGTAGTGCGGGCTACGGATCTTGCCCATGCGCTTGAGGCGGATCTTGACAGACACGAGTACGGAACTCCTACGTTTTCGGGTTGTTCGCCCGCCCCGGACAGGTGGGGACCGGCCGGAGCGGGAAAGCTCGGACTGGACGGCACCCGGGGAGAGAGGGGCCCTGGGCGGTCCGGTACAGCAGGCCATTGTGCCAGAAACTCAGGCGCCCCCCGACCACCCGATCAGAAGGCCCGCCCCCGCAGGACGACGGCCCGCGGGGCGGCGAGCACCCGGACGTCGGCCCGCGGGTCCTCCGGGTAGACGACGAGGTCGGCCTGGGCACCCTCCTCGAGCCCGGCGCGACCCAGCCAGGCCCGCGCGGCCCAGGTGGCGGCGTCCAGCGCCTGCACCGGGGTGAGCCCGGCGCAGACCAGTTCGCCGACCTCCTGGGCGACCAGTCCGTGCGGCAGGGACCCGCCCGCGTCGGTGCCGACGAAGATCGGCACGCCCGCCTCGTGGGCCTGCGCGACTCCCGCGTAGCGGCGGGCGAAGAGGGCTCGCATGTGCGCCGCGTAGACGGGGAACTTCTCCCCCGCCTGGGCGGCGATCCGCGGGAAGGTACCGATGTTGACCAGGGTCGGGACGATCGGCACGCCGCGGGCGGCCGCCACCGCGCGGGTCTCGTCGCTCAGCCCGGTCGCGTGCTCGATGCAGTCGATCCCGGCGGCCAGCAGGTCGGGCAGGCAGTCCTCGCCGAAGCAGTGCGCGGTCACCCGGGCCCCGGCCTCGTGCGCGGCGGCGATCGCGGCGTGCAGCGCGTCCGCCGGCCAGCACGGGGCGAGGTCACCGACGGCCCGGTCGATCCAGTCGCCGACCAGCTTCACCCAGCCGTCGCCGCGGGCCGCCTGGAACCGCACCGCGGCCACCAGGGCGTCGGGCTCGACCTCGTAGCCGAAGTTGCGGATGTACCGCTTCGACCGCGCGATGTGCTGCCCGGCCCGGACGATCACCGGCAGGTCGTCGCGCTCGTCCATCCAGCGGGTGTCCGCCGGCGAGCCCGCGTCACGGATCAGCAGCGTCCCGGCGTCCCGGTCGGTCTCGGCCTGGCGCTGCGCCGTGGCCTCGTCGACGGCGCCGCCCGCCGCCAGCCCGACGTGGCAGTGGGCGTCGACGAGCCCGGGCAGCACCCAGCCCTCGATCTCGCCGTCCACCGGCCCGGACGGGGCGTCGAAGGTGAGCCGGCCGCCGACCACCCACGCGCCGTCCAGCTGCTGCTGCGGCCCGACGAGCACCGGCCCGGACAGCCGGAGCGCGCTCACTTCAGGAACTTGTCGAAGCCCGGAGGCAGCTGCAGGTCGGCCGGGTCCGGCCCCTGGCGGGCGCCGCCCAGGCCGAACGCGCCGCCCTTCGGGGCCGGGGCGGCCGGACCGCCCTCGCGGCGCGCGGCGGCCTCGCGTTCCTGCTGGGCGCGCTTCGCGGGGTTGCCGGACTTGGCCTTCCCCTTGCGGGGCGGCGGCGCGCTCTTGCCGCGGCCCTTCTTGCCGCCGCCCAGGCCGGGCAACCCGGCCATGCCCGGCGGCATCCCCGGGATGTTCCCGCCGCGGCGCATCGCGCGCATCATCTTCTGGGCCTCGCCGAACCGCTCGACGAGCTGGTTGACGTCGGAGACCTGGGTGCCCGAGCCGCGCGCGATGCGGGCCCGGCGCGAGCCGTTCAGGATGCGCGGCTGGCGGCGCTCGAGCGGCGTCATCGACTGCACGATGGCCTCGACCCGGTCGAGCTCGCGCTCGTCGAAATTCTCCAGCTGCTGCCGGATCTCACCCATCCCGGGAAGCATCTTGAGCAGCGACTTCATCGAGCCCATGTTCTTCAGGGCGCTCATCTGCGCGAGGAAGTCCTCGAGCGTGAAGTCCTCGTCGGCGGCGAGTTTCGCCGCCATCTTCTCGGCCTGCTCGGCGTCGAACGCCTTCTCGGCCTGCTCGATCAGGGTGAGGATGTCGCCCATGTCGAGGATGCGCGAGGCCATCCGGTCGGGGTGGAACGGCTCGAAGTCCTCGAGCTTCTCCCCGGTCGAGGCGAACATCACCGGCTTACCGGTGACCCCGCGCACCGAGAGCGCGGCACCACCGCGCGCGTCGCCGTCCAGCTTGGTCAGGACGACGCCGGTGAAGCCGACGCCCTCCTGGAACGCCTGGGCGGTGGTCACCGCGTCCTGACCGATCATCGCGTCGAGGACGAACAGGATCTCGTCGGGCCGCGTGGCGTCGCGGATGTCGGCGGCCTGCTTCATCAGCACCTCGTCGACGCCCAGCCGCCCGGCGGTGTCGACGATGACGATGTCGTGCTGCTTCTCGCGCGCGAACTCGACCCCGGCCCGCGCGACGGGCACCGGGTCGGCCGTGTCGTCGGCCTCCCCCTGGGCGCCGGGGTGCGGGGCGAACACGGGGACGCCGGCCCGCTCGCCGACGACCTTCAGCTGGGTGACGGCGTTGGGGCGCTGCAGGTCGCAGGCCACCAGCAGGGGGGTGTGTCCCTGCTCCCGCAGCCAGCGCGCGAGCTTGCCGGCCAGCGTCGTCTTACCGGCGCCCTGGAGGCCCGCGAGCAGGACGACGGTCGGCGGGTTCTTCGCGAACTGCAGCCGGCGGGTCTCGCCGCCGAGGACGGCGATGAGCTCCTCGTTGACGATCTTGACGACCTGCTGGCCGGGGTTCAGCGCCTGTGAGACCTCGGCGCCCAGCGCCCGTTCGCGGATGGCGCCGGTGAACTGCCGGACGACGGGCACGGCCACGTCGGCGTCGAGCAGGGCCCGGCGGATCTCGCGGATCGTCGCGTCGACGTCCGCCTCCGAGAGCCGGCCCTTGCCGCGCAGGGACCGGAAGGTGGCGGTGAGGCGGTCAGAGAGGGTCGCGAACACGTGCTCAGCCTATCCGTTGAGCACGTGCGACCGTTTCGGTCGCCACCACGAGGCGTACGGCGCTCATGGCAACCAGTCCGGACGCAGATCCGTCGGCATCGGGCCGAGGAGTTCCGCCGTGCGGCGGCCGCGCACCAAGGCGCGTCGGTACTGGGCCAGCCAGGGGGCCTGGTGATGGTGGTCGTACATCGTGAACCGCACGACCTCGAGCTGCAGGTCGCGGATGTCGTCCTGGCGCAGCTTCTCGGCCCACACCGCGGGCCTCCCCTCGTACTTGACCTTGCCGTCGGCCTCCGTCACGACCCGGCTCTCCCCGTCCAGGAGGTCGACCCGGAACCAGCCGCGCTCGGTGGGCACCCAGGACTGCGGCTCGGGCACGGCTAGTCCGGCGAGGTCGAGGTCGGCGCGGCCCAGGGACTCGAGAGGGGACTCGGGCTCGCTGCGAGCCCGCTTGATCACCCATCGCGCCTTCGACAGCCCCGCCGCCGGTTCGGCACCGACCAGTTCCGCGGTCAACTCCTCCCGGGTGCAGAGCCCGGCATGCAGTGCGGCGTCGGCGACGGCCAGACCCCACGGACGGTCGAGTTCGCGCGCGCAGTCGAGGACTGTGCGGGCCGGTGAGGTGACCACCAGCGCCCCGACCCGGCGTGCCCGGTTCACCGCGAGCCGCCGCCAGCGGATGCCCGCCTGCTGCCCTCGACGCTGAGCGCTCATGAGCGTGGGCGCCCCCACCTCGGGCAGTGGCAACTGCCAGGCGACGGCGGCGCTCAGACCGCAGACGACCGACCGCGGCGAACGGCGCTGCGCAGCCAGGAGCACCAGCAGATGCCGGTCACGCGGGGTCAGCCGTTCCCAGTGGTCGGCCATCGTGAAGACGCCGGTCATCACGCGGTGCAGGCGGCCCGAGGCGAGCGCCCACCGCAGTGTCGCCGGGGTGATGCCGTGGGCCGCCGCGTCGGGCCGGGTGATCAGGCCGTGATGGCATGCGGCGACCGCCTCCAGGGCTGCGGTATCCGTCCGGCGCACCCGGACAAGCCTTCCGCACCCGGCGGCGCAGCTTCGAAGTTGTCCACAGGTGCGGATCCGCGACCGTTCTGGTTGCCACAGCAGCAGAAATCGCACTCGTGGCGACCGAAACGGTCACACCTGCCCGACCCGAGCCCGTCGCGGATGCGTCGCGGCCCCCTGAGGCTGCCCCCGCCAGCCGTACCGCGACGCATCCGCGCCCACCTGTACCGACGCCCCGGTCCCGGGGATCGGTTGCCTCGTTCCGAATGGATTTCTCAGAAGGGGAGGACCCGGGCGGCGTGCTCGGTCTCGCCGCCCGGCAGCGAGCCGGCGTCCACCAGAGCCGACACCGTCTCGGCGACCCGGGGCGGGCTGAGCTGGCCGCCGCCCGGCTCGCTGACGTACAGGACGTCGACGGCCTGGCCCGCATGCGTGGCCACGTGCGCCGAGCGCAGGTCGACCCCGACCCGGGCCAGGGCCGAGCCGATGGCGTGCATCAGCCCCGGACGGTCGGCGGCCCGCACCTCGAGCACGGTCGCCTCGGCCGACGCGCCGGGCAGCAGCACGACCCGCGGGCGCGCGGGGGCCCCGGACGGCGCCCGGTAGCCGGCCTCCCGCCGGTGCAGCGGGTCGAGCACGGTCTGGTCACCGTCACCGAGCCGGCGCAGCGCCAGTTCGACGGCGGCCGGCTCGGGGGCGTCGCCCGCCCCGTTGTCGACCCACCAGGTGTCCACGGCGATGTCCTGGGCGTGATCCCCGTCGTCACTCGAAACCGTCCGCACCAGAGCGGATTTCACGGTCAGCCGCTGACTGGCCAGGACGCCGGCGATGTCGGCCAGCAGGCCGGGCCGGTCGGCGGCGACCACGGTGACGACGTGCAGCTCATCCATCGCGCCGATGGCCACCCGGGGACGGCCGTCGGCCAGCACCGAACGCACCAGGTCGGACTCGGCCTCCCCGATCGGGGCCGGGCCGGGCGGCTCCTCCCCGCGCAGCGCCGTCCGGGCCCGGGCGGTGAGATCGTTGACCAGCCGGGCCCGCCACGCCGTCCAGGCCACCGAGCCGACCGAGACGGCGTCGGCCTCGGTCAGCGCGCGGAGCATGGACAGCGTCTCCAGCCGGCCGTCGACCGCCTTCACCAGCTCCTCGACCGTGTGCGGGTCGTCAGGGTCGCGGCGGGTGGCCAGCTCGATCAGGGTCAGGTGCTCGCGGACCAGGCGCTCGATCACCTCGCAGTCCTCCGGCGGCAGTCCGAGCCGCCGGGCCACCCGGGCGGCCCGCGGCGCCCCGGTCACCGAGTGGTCGAGGGCACCGGCGACCTTGCCCAGGTCGTGCAACAGCGCGGCCAGCACCAGCAGGTCGGGGCGGCTCACGTCCCGCAACGCGCCCTGGATCATGATCACCGTCTCGATCATGTGCCGGTCGACCGTGTGCCGGTGGACCGCGTTGCGCTGCGGGCGGTTGCGCACCCCCGCCCACTCGGGGATCCACTTCACGATCAGCCCGGCGCGGTCGAGCGACTCCCACACCCCGGCCAGCGCGGGACCGCCGCCGGCCAGCATCGCCACGAACGCCTCCCGGGCCGGGGCGGGCCACGGATCGGGCAGCGGCGGGCAGTCGTCGGCCAGGTGCCGGACCGTCACCGGCGACAGGGGCAGCCCGGAACGGACGGCGGTCGCGGCCGCCCGCAGCGGCAGCACCGGGTCCTCCGCGGCGCGGACCCCGACGCCGAGCACCACCTCGCCGTCGTGCTCGACCAGCCCGTGGCCGAGCGGGCGCAGCCGCGGGCGCCGGGGCCCGGGCCGCAACCGGCGCGGCGGCAGCGACTGGCGGGCCGCGCGCATCGTGACGTCGACGGCGTAAGCGATGGTCCGGGTCGCGTCGCTGACCTCGGCGAGCAGCTCGTCGGCATCGGTCAGGCCGCAGGCCACGGCGACCGAGTCCTGGTCGGGCAGCAGCAGCCGGTCGACGGCGCGGCCGGTGACCGCCTGCAGCGCATCGCGGATGTCGAGCAGGCGGGTGTGGGCGTCGTCCACCTCGCCGTGCGGACGGTCGGTGACCCAGCTGGCCGCGAGAGCGCGCAGGACGGTGACGTCGCGCAGGCCGCCGCGGGCCTCCTTCAGGTCGGGTTCGAGCAGGTGCGCGGCCTCACCGAAGCGGGCGGCGCGCTCACCGAGGGACTCCAACACCTGCGGCAGCCGGCGCCGGATGCCGTTGCGCCAGTCGCCGAGCAGGGACGTGCGGGTCCGCACCACGAGCGCGGCGTCACCGGCGATCACCCGCAGGTCGAGCAGGCCGATCGCGGCGGACAGGTCGGAGGCCGCCACCTCGCGGCTCTGCCCGGGGGTGCGCACCGAGTGGTCGACCCGAAGACCCGCGTCCCACAACGGGTACCAGAGGCGCTGGGCCAGCTCGCCGACGTCGGAGGCCGAGAGCTGCCGACCGTCGTGCAGGAGCACCAGGTCGAGGTCGCTGGCCGGCCCGGCGTCGCCGCGGGCGACGCTGCCGACCGCGGCGAGAGCGAGCCCCTCGGCGGCCGGACGCCGGTTGCGCCGCACGGGCACCTCCGCGACCGCGGCCTTCCAGGCCCGGACCAGGGCGTCCTCGACGAGACCGGCCAGGGCCCGGCGCCGGTCGGGACCAGAGGTGCCGGAGCGGACCGCCAGGGCGATCCGGTCCTTGCGCAGGTCCCGCGCCGCCACAAGGGCCGCCCGGGACAGGTCCTCGGGTGTCTCGTCGCTGTCCTCGGTGTCGTCGGTGTCGCTGTCCTGGTGCGGCGCCACGCCTCTGCCTTCTTCCGCTGGAAAGCCCGGTGGCCGCCCACCCTCTCGCGAGGACGGGCGGCCACCGAGTACCGGTCGTGTGCTGTCGCAGGTTCTACAGCGCGTCGACCCCGTGCTCACCCGTGCGGACCCGGACCACGTCGTCGACGGTGGTGGACCACACCTTGCCGTCGCCGATCCGGCCGGTCGCCGCCGCCTTGACGATGACGTCGATGACGTCGGTCAGGTCGGTGTCGTCCACCAGGACCTCGAGCCGCGACTTCGGCACCAGGTCCACGGTGTACTCGGCACCGCGGTACACCTCCGTGTGACCGCGCTGGCGGCCGTAGCCGCTCGCCTCGGAGACGGTCATGCCCTGGACGCCGAACGCCTCCAGTGCAGCCTTCACCTCGTCGAGCTTGTGCGGCTTGATGACTGCGGTGATCAGCTTCACGCCGACACCTCCTCAGTCTTGGCGGAGACGGACGGACGGAAGACGCCGCCACCCGCGGGGTTGAAGTCGTACGCGGCCTCGGCGTGGTCGGCGAGGTCGATGCCGGACACCTCGTCCTCCTCGTCCAGGCGGAAGCCGATCGTCTTCTCGAGGAGGAAGCCGATGATGTACGTGACGATGAAGGAGAAGGCCAGCACCGCGCCCGCACCGACGGCCTGCCGCCAGAGCTGGTCGGTCCCGCCGCCGTAGAAGAGACCGTCGACCCCCGCCGGGGCGTCCGCGGTGGCCAGGAAGCCGATCGCGATGGTGCCGAAGACACCACCGACGAGGTGGACGCCGACGACGTCGAGCGAGTCGTCGTAGCCCAGCTTGTACTTCAGGCCGACGGCCAGCGCGCAGAGGACACCGGCGACGACGCCCAGGATCAGGGCACCGACCGGGCTGACCGAGGAACAGGCCGGGGTGATGGCGACCAGACCCGCGACGATGCCGGAGGCGGCACCCAGCGAGGTGGCGTGACCGTCCCGGATCTTCTCCGTCAGCAGCCAGCCGATCTCCGCGGCGGCCGTGGCGGCCACCGTGTTGACCCAGACGACCGCGGCGCTGCCGTTGGCGGCGACGGCCGAACCGGCGTTGAAGCCGAACCAGCCGAACCACAGCAGACCGGCACCCAGCATCACGAGGGGCAGGTTGTGCGGGCGCATCGGCTCCTTGGGCCAGCCGACCCGCTTGCCGAGGACGAGCGCGAGGGCCAGGCCCGCCGCACCGGCGTTGATGTGGACCGCGGTACCACCGGCGAAGTCGATCGCCAGCAGCTTGTTGGCGATCCAGCCACCGGCGCTGTCCTCGCCGGCGGTGAAGCCGTCGAAGGCGAAGACCCAGTGCGCGACCGGGAAGTACACGACGGTCGCCCAGATGACCGAGAAGATGCACCAGGTGCCGAACTTGGCGCGGTCGGCGATGGCACCCGAGATCAGGGCGACGGTGATGATGGCGAAGACGAGCTGGAACGCCACGAACGCGGTGGCGGGCACGGTGCCCACCAGGTGCGTCGCCGCGTAGTTGTCGTCGATGCCGATCAGGCCCTTCAGGCCGGCGAACTGGGTGGGGTCACCGAGCAGGCCGCTGCCCAGGTCGTCACCGAACGCCTCCGAGTAGCCGTAGAGCACCCACAGAACGGTGACGATCCCCAACGACGAGAAGCTCATCATGATCATGTTCAGGACCGACTTCGTCCTGACCATGCCGCCGTAGAAGAACGCCAGACCGGGCGTCATGAGCAGGACGAGCGCGGCGCTCGTCAACACCCATGCGGTATCTCCGGAATCCATCCGTACCCCTTCATTTCGGGTGGCGCCCGTGTTTTCGGGACACCATCGGAACGTGATGCGACCAGCCCCACGTGGGTTGGCCCACGGGATCGCTGGAAGAAACTTGCTGTGGACGCGTTTCCGGCCGCCGCGCGATCAGTTTCCCTGCCGTGACATTTGCCGCCAGCATGTTTCCACAGAGTGAACGGATGTCACTGGAGGAGAGCGTCGACGAACGCCTCCGGATCGAACGGCGCCAGGTCGTCCGGGCCCTCGCCGAGCCCCACGAGCTTCACGGGAACCCCCAGCGCCCGCTGCACCGCGACGACGATCCCGCCCTTGGCGGTGCCGTCCAGCTTGGTCAGCACGATGCCGGTGACGGCGACGACCTCGCCGAACACCTTGGCCTGCTGCATGCCGTTCTGGCCGGTGGTGGCGTCGAGCACGAGCAGCACCTCGTCGACCGGGCTCTGCTTCTCGACCACCCGCTTGACCTTGCCCAGCTCGTCCATCAGCCCGGCCTTGTTCTGCAACCGGCCGGCGGTGTCGATCAGGACGACGTCCGCCTCCACTTCGGTCGCCGCCTTGACGGCGTCGAAGGCCACCGCGGCCGGGTCGGCCCCGTCCCGGTCCGAGCGCACGGTGGGCACCCCGACGCGGGCGCCCCAGGTCTCCAGCTGGTCGGCCGCCGCCGCGCGGAACGTGTCGGCGGCGCCGAGGACGACGTCGCGGTCCTCGGCCACGAGCACCCGGGCCAGCTTCCCGCAGGTGGTGGTCTTGCCGGTCCCGTTCACGCCGACCACCAGGACGACGGCCGGCCGCCCCACCTGCTCGACCGCCAGCGAGCGGTCCAGGCCCGGGTCGACGAGCGCGAGCAGCTCCTCGCGCAGCAGCGCCCGGACGCCGTCCTCCCCCGCCACCCCCTCGACCGACACCCGCTCACGGAGCCGGTCGACCAGTTCGGTGGTCGGGTCGACGCCGAGATCGGCCAGCAGCAGGGTCTCTTCGACCTCGTCCCAGACGTCGGCCGTGAGCTTGTCACCCGAGAGCAGGGTCAGCAGTCCCCGGCCCAGGGTGCTGTTGGAGCGGGCCAACCGGGCCCGGAGCCGGACCAGCCGGCCCGCCGCCGGGGCGGGACGTTCGAGGACGGGCGCCTCAGGCTCGTCGACCTCAGGCTCGTCGACCTCGAGGTCGGACGGCGGGATCTGATCGGCCGGCGCGACGTCCGTCGCGCTCGGCGGCGGGGCCGCGACCGTGCCGGCGTGCCCGGCGTGCCCGGCCGGACCTCCGCCACGCGGCTGCGAGGTCCCGCGCCCCCGCAGGAGAAGGCCGGCCAGGACGGCCGCCACCAGCAGGACGACGACCGCGACGATGACGATCAGTTCTCCGGTACCCACCCGCCGAACCTACCCGGTGACGCGCACCGATCAGTGACCGACCAGTGGTCAGCTCAGCCCCGACCTGGGCCGGGAGTCCTCCCGGTCGCGCAGGTCGATCACCTTGGGCACCTGGACCTCGGGGATCGGCCCCGACGTGGCGGGCATCGGCCGGGGCCCGACCAGCTGCGAGAGCAGTTCCGCGCTGCGCCTGCCCTCGGCCTGCACGGCACGGTCGCGTTCCTCCAGCCGGTCGAGCTGGGTGTGCAGCGCCTCGCCCATCGGCCGGACCGCCTCCTGGACCCGCTGGACGGCGGCGACCGGAGCCTCGACGACCCGCCGCGCCCGTCTGACCGTCAGGCGCCCGTCGTCCGTCAGCAACGCGCGGCCGGACCGCACGTGGGGCATGGCGACGACGAGCACGACACCGGCGGCGGTGACGAGCGAGATCAGCAGAGCGACGACGATCGCGAACACGTCACCCACCGTGCCCGATCGGGCCGCGGGAAGGAATGTCGGCACGGCTTCGACCACGTTGCGTTTCGGCAACTTTGCCCGACTGAGCCCTATGTCGGGGCAGGTCAGGCGGGTTGTTCCTCGCGCAGCCGCTGACTGATGACGGTAGTCACCCCGTCGCCACGCATAGTGACGCCGTAGAGGGCGTCGGCGACCTCCATGGTCCGCTTCTGGTGCGTGATGACGATCAGCTGCGAGCTCTCCCGCAGCTCCTCGAAGATCGCGATCAGACGGCCCAGGTTGGTGTCGTCGAGGGCGGCCTCCACCTCGTCCATCACGTAGAAGGGCGAGGGGCGGGCCTTGAAGATGGCCACGAGCAGCGCCACGGCGGTCAGCGAGCGCTCGCCGCCCGACAGCAGCGACAGCCGCTTCACCTTCTTGCCGGGCGGGCGGGCCTCGACGTCCAGACCGGTGGTCAGCATGTTCGACGGGTCGGTGAGGATCAGCTTGCCCTCGCCCCCGGGGAAGAGCCGGGCGAAGACGCCTTCGAACTCGCGGGCGGTGTCGGCGAACGCCTCGGCGAACACCTGCTCGACCCGCTCGTCGACCTCCTTGATGATGTCCATCAGGTCCTTGCGGGACGCTTTGAGGTCGTCGAGCTGCCGGGTCAGGAACGTGTGCCGCTCCTCCAGCGCCGCGAACTCCTCCAGCGCCAGCGGGTTCACCGTGCCGAGCAGGTTCAGGGCGCGCTCGGCGGCCCGCAACCGCTTCTCCTGCTCCTTGCGGTCGAACGGGACGCCCTCGGGCTCCAGCGCCTCCTGCTCCAGACCCGTTGTGGCGTCGGGCTGTTCGTCACCCGACGCCGTCGGGACCGGCATCGACGGGGGCACCAACTGGTGCGGGCCGTACTCCTCGATCAGGATCTCGGGGTCGACGCCGAGCTCCTCGAGGCTGCGCGTGCGCAACGCGTCGATCCGCATCCGCTGCTCCGCGCGGGCCACCTCGTCGCGGTGCACGGAGTCGATCAGCCGGGCCTGTTCCGAGGCCAGCCGGTGCTCCTGCTCCCGGGTGGCGTGCACGGCGGCGTCGAGCCGCTCCCGTTCGGCCTGGGCCGCGGCGCGCACGGATTCGGCTCGGGTCAGGGCGGTCTCGAGCAGTTCCAGCGCGTACCGGGCGCCGGTCAGCACGGCCTCGGCGATGGCCAGCTGCCGCCGGCGGCGCTCCTCGCGGGCCACGGCCCGGGCCCGCGCGGCCCGCTCCTCCTGGGCGCGCCGGATCAGCCCGTCGGCGCGACCGGCCACCGCCCGCGCCCGCTCCTCCGCGGTGCGCAGGGCCAGCCGGGCCTCGGTCTCGGTCGCCCGGGCGGCCGTGGCCGCCGCGGCCAGCCGGTCCCGCTCCTCGGTCGAGGGTTCCACCGCGTCGTCCTGCTCGGCGGTCTGCTCGGCCAGCGCGAGGCGCTCCTCGACGTCGGACAGCGCGGCGCGCCCCTCGGTCAACGTCGATTCCGCTTGCGCCCGTTGCCTTTCCAGCCGCTCGACCTCGGCCTCGGCGGCCCGGGCGGTACCGGCCAGCTGACCGCGCTGCTGCGCGAGCTTGTTCTCGGCGGCGGCCCGGCGCTGCTCCTGGGCGCCGAGTTCGGCCTGTGCCCGGCGGGCCTGCTGCTGCGCCTGCTTGACCTGCTCCTGCACCTCACGGACCCGGCCCTGCGCGGCCGTGCGGTGTTCGGTGGCGGCGGCCAGCGCGGTGCGGGCCTGCTCGGCCGCCGCGCCGGCCTCGCGGGCCTCGTCCCCGGCCTGCTCGACCGCGGCCTGCACCTCGATCCGCGACGGCGCGGAGGCGGAACCACCCCGCAGGTAGTCGGAGCCGACGACGTCCCCGGCGGTCGTGACCACCCGGACGTCGGGCCACAGCCTGAGCAGGTCGGCGGCCGATCCGAGGTCGGGCGCCACCGCGACCCGGTAGAGCAACCGGTCCAGCGCCGGGACCAGGTCGGCCGGCACCTGCACGAGCGTGCGCGCCCAGCGCGCCCCGGCCGGCAGCCCCGGCCACCCGGCGGGGTCCGCGTCCCGGGCCGCGCCCGTCGTCCCGGCACTGCGGACCGGGACCACCGTCGCCTGCCCCGCGTCGCCGTCCGCAAGCAGGCGCAGCGCGCCGACGGCGCCCTCGACGTCGCCCACGACGATCGCCTCGGCGGCCGGGCCGAGCGCGGCGGCCACCGCCGTCTCGAAGCCGGGCTGCACCGACAGCGCCGCGGCCAGGGAGCCGACGAGCCCGGGCACGCGGCCCGGGTCGGCGGCGGCCTCGGCGAGCAGCGTGCCCGCGCCGTCCTTGCTCTGCAGCTGCGTCTCGAGCGTCTGCCGCCGGACCGTGGCCGCCTGGGCGGCGACGTGCGCCTCCCGCTCGGCCCGGCGCAGCGACTCCAGCCGGGCGTCGGCGGCGGCCAATTCGGAGTTGGCCAGGTCGAGCTCGCCCTCGAGCACCGGCACCAGGGCGGCCAGGCGCTCGGCCTCGCGGCGCAGCTCGTCGATCGACTCGGTCAGGTCGCTGGGGCCGCCGGACGCACCGGCCAGCTCCTCGACCTGCGCGTCCAGCTCGGCGACGGCGGCGGCGGCCCGCTCGGCGCGGGCCGCGGCCTCCTCGATCGCGGTGCCGAGGCGGGCCACCTGGTCCTGCGCCGCGGTCACGGTGCTGCGCTGGGCGGCGACCTTCCCGGCCAGGCGGGCCAGGCCCTCGCGGCGGTCGGCGGCGGCCTTGGCCAGCGCGGTCAGGCGGCGCTCCTCGGTGGCCGCGGCCTCCTCGGCGCGCTGCCGGGTCGCGACCGCGTTCGACAGCACCTCCTGGGCGGCGTCGACCTCGACCTGCAGCTGGGTCTCCTGCTCGCGGACCAGGGCGGCCTGGGCTTCGAGGTCGTCGGGGTCGCGGCCCGGGGTGCGCTCGGGTTCGGCCTCCGACAGCAGGCGCATCCGGTCGGCGGCCAGGCTGGCCGTGCCGCGGGTGCGCTCGCGCAGGCTGGACAGCCGGTACCAGGTCTCCTGCGCGCGGCTCAGCTGCGGGACGGCGGCGGTCAGCCGCTCGTCGAGTTCGGCCATGGCCGAACGGGTCTCGGCCAGCTGGGCCTCGACCGCGTCGCGCCGTTCGCGCAGCTGGGTCTCGTCGGCGACCTCCTCGGCCAGCGTCGTCTGCGCGGTGACCAGGTCGTCGGCCAGCAGCCGCAGCCGGGCGTCGCGCAGGTCGGCCTGGACGACGACCGCCCGGCGGGCGACCTCGGCCTGGCGGCCGAGGGGCTTCAGCTGGCGGCGGATCTCCGACGTCAGGTCCGCGATGCGGGTCAGGTTGGCCTGCATCGCCTCGAGCTTGCGGACCGCCTTCTCCTTGCGCTTGCGGTGCTTCAGGACGCCGGCCGCCTCCTCGATGAACGCGCGCCGGTCCTCCGGGGAGGCGTGCAGCACGGCGTCCAGCTGGCCCTGGCCGACGATGACGTGCATCTCGCGGCCGATGCCCGAGTCGCTCAGCAGCTCCTGGATGTCGAGCAACCGGCAGGGCGTGCCGTTGATCGCGTACTCCGAGCCGCCCGAACGGAACATCGTCCGGCTGATCGTGACCTCGGTGTAGTCGATCGGCAGCGCGCCGTCGGTGTTGTCGATGGTCAGGCTGACCTCGGCGCGGCCCAGCGGCGGGCGGCCGGAGGTGCCGGCGAAGATGACGTCCTCCATCTTGCCGCCGCGCAGGGACTTCGCGCCCTGCTCCCCCATCACCCAGGACAGGGCGTCGACGACGTTCGACTTGCCGGAGCCGTTGGGGCCCACCACGCACGTGATGCCGGGCTCCAGCCGCAGCGTCGTCGCGGAGGCGAAGGACTTGAAGCCGCGGAGGGTCAGCGTCTTCAAATGCACGTCAAGACCATACCCGCCCCACCGGCGTGTCCTTGCCACCGATGAGCCGATGAGCAGGTAGTACGAACGCCCGGGGCGCTATGTCCGTAACCGCCCGCTGGCACACTGGCAGCCGTGCCTTCCGCCACCGAGAACACCGCTGCGACCAGCCCTGTCCCGCTCCCCGACCACTCGGCCTCGCAGGTGGCGGTCCGCGCGCCCGGCTCCGGTCCGGGGTGGTGGGCGGGAGCCGCGGGGGTCGCCTACGAGGACGGTACGTACTGGCTCTGCTACCGGCTGCGACGCCCCGTGGAGGCCGGCCGCGGCGTCGCCTCCGTGATCGCGGCCAGCACCGACGGCGTGCACTTCCGGGAGGTCGCGGTCGTCGACCGGGACATGTTCGGCGCCGCCTCGCTGGAGCGCCCCGCACTGGTGCGGCGCCCGGACGGCGGGTGGCGGCTGTACGTCTCGTGCTCCACCCCCGGGTCGAAGCACTGGTGGATCGAGGCCCTGGACGCCGACACCGTCGCCGACCTGCCCCAGGGCAAGCGGTCCATGGTGCTGCCGGGCGACGACCTGACCGCCGTGAAGGACCCGGTCGTGATGCGGGACGGCGACGCCTGGCGGATGTGGGTCTGCGTCCACCCGCTCGACGACCCGGACGCCACCGACCGGATGACGACGTACCTGGCCACGAGCGAGGACGGTCTGCGCTG
This sequence comes from Spongisporangium articulatum, assembly GCF_044465595.1. Taxonomy (NCBI): domain Bacteria; kingdom Bacillati; phylum Actinomycetota; class Actinomycetes; order Kineosporiales; family Kineosporiaceae; genus Spongisporangium; species Spongisporangium articulatum. The sequence continues at coordinate 496,205 of NZ_JBITLV010000003.1, forward strand.
GGACGTCGGCCCGGTCGCCCTGGCCGCGCGACCCGGGCGGTGGGACGCGCGCGGGGCGCGGGTGACCGCGGTGGTGGCGCACCCGTCGTCCCCGGGCGACCTGGTCGCCTACTACGACGGACGGGCCACGGCGGAGCAGAACTGGCACGAGACCACCGGGGTCGCCACGGGCGGCGGGGACGGCACGTTCACCGCGCTGGGGACCGAGCCGTTCGCACGCTCACCCGAGGGCGACGGCGCGCTGCGCTACCTGGCCATCGCCGCGCTACCCGACGGCGCCCAGCGCTTCTACTTCGAGAGCAGCGACGCCGACGGCACCCACCAGCTGCGCACCCAGCTCATCCCCCCCAGTTCGTGATCATGGAAACTTCTACTGCCCCGGCGCGGGACCGGATCGTCCCGCGCCGGAGCCGGCGGTAGAAGTTTCCATGATCACGAACGGCCAGGAGCGACGCTAGCGCGTCGACTCCTGGAACTGCCCGCGGGAGGTGGCGCCCAGCCAGTCGCTGAAGTCGCGCTCCAGCAGGCGGGCGAGGAGCGCGTTGTCCTCGGCGAACGGCTTCACCAGCTCGGCCCGGACCGCGGGGTCCAGCACCGGACGGCGGGCGTCGCCGGTGTGCAGCGCCCTCAGCAGCGGGACGCTGGCCCGGCGCCAGACCTGCGGAGGGGCGAACGAGCCCAGCCACGCACCACCACGGGCCACCCGGCTGAGCGCCCGGTGCCGCGGGGTGTCGTCGACGTAGGGCCGCGAGTTCTCTCGCGGTACCGACCCCACCCGGCCGGTCTCGACGCCCAGGAACTCGCACACGGCGTCCACCGCGACGGCCGCGTCGTTGACCAGGTCGCGGTAACGCAGGACGTGCACCTGCTCGCGCGGGAAGTGCTTGTACAGGTGGTCGAGCTGTTCCCCGTACATCCCGAGCCGGCTGTAGTGCCAGAAGGGGGCGAACCCGCGCTCGACCCGCTCGTCCTCGGCGGCCAGCGCCTCGGCGAAGTCGGCGATCGGTTCGAGGCCGTCGGAGCGCAGGTGCATCCAGTTCGAGTAGGCCCGGTCGATCGGGTCGCGGATGACGACGATCAGCTTGGCCCGCGGGTTGTCGTCGGCGATGCGTCGGTGGGAGTCGAGGTCGTAGAGGTAGAAGGGCGTGCTCTCCCCGCGCAGCTTTCCCGCGGGGGCGGCCTCGAACAGGGCCTCGTACTGCTTGCGCCTCCAGATCCACTCCTGGGCGCTGTGCGCGTCACCGGGACCGCGCTGGGTCGAGCGCGGCGGGCGGCGCTCACCCGTGAGGTAGAACTTCGTCTCCTTGGGGTTGGGCAGGAACAGTTGCGGGTGCTGCGTCAGGGCGGCGTGCAGCGCGGTGGTACCGGCTTTGGGCGCGCCCATGACGAAGAAATCCGGCAGGGCCATCAGGGGAGCCTTCCGTGGTCATGGCTTCGCTGGGTCAGGGGGTGCCGTGCAGGGGTACAGCGGATGGTGCCTGGTCGCCCATGGGGGTGGTGAAGCCCACACGGACATTGTCTAGCGTTTCGGTCCAATTTGCAGGACATGTTACGGCGGCCAGTGATAAGTGACTATTACCTCGGTGTGAGGAATTCCACGTGATCAGCCTTCGGGAGGCCGTCCGTCACTGCCGTGAACGCCTTGGTCACTAAGGGTTTTCGCGCGTCACCAGCGAGCGTTTCGCGGACGCTTCTGGCAGGTCGGGCAGAAGTGGGATGACCGGTTCATGAACTGCTCGCGCACGACCGGCGTCCCGCACCGCAGGCACGGCAGTCCGGCCCGCCCGTACACCGCCAGCGAGCGCTCGAAGTACCCCGCGCTGCCGTTCACGTCGACGTAGAGGCTGTCGAAACTCGTGCCCCCGGCGCGCAGGGCGTCGCCCATCACCGCCCGGCACTCGGCCAGCACCGAGCGGACCACCGGCCGGGTCAACGTCTCGGTGGGCCGCGCGTAGTGCAGCCGCGCCCGCCACAGCGCCTCGTCGGCGTAGATGTTGCCCACCCCCGAGACCAGCCCCTGGTCCAGCAGGGCGCGTTTCAGCCCGGTGCGCCGTCTGCGCAGACGCGCGACCAGCGCCTCCTCGTCGAGCGAGGGGTCGAGCGCGTCCCGGGCGATGTGCGCGACCGGTTGCGGCACGAGGGGTTCCGGCGCCCGCTCGGACGCCCCGCCGGGGCCGCCGTCCGGCGTGGGTACGAGCGGTACGACCGACAGCCCGCCGAACATCCGCTGGTCCACGAACCGCAGCTCGCGCCCCTCGCGCTCGGGGACGCCGCCCGCCAGTCCCAGCCGCACCCGCAGGTGCCGCTCGGGCTCGCTGTCCGGCGGGACCAGCACCAGCTGGCCGCTCATCCCGAGGTGCGCGAGCAGCGCCTCCCCCGAGTCGAGGGTGAGCCACAGGAACTTGCCGCGGCGCACGGCGTCCAGGATGCGCACGCCCAGCAGGCGGGCGACGAAGTCGTCGGGACCGGCGGCGTGGTTGCGGACCGGGCGCGGATGGTGGACCTCGACCGCGGAGATCTCGGTGTCGAGGACCCAGCGGGCCAGGCCGGCGCGGACGACCTCGACCTCGGGCAGCTCAGGCAGGCTGGACTCCGTCGGCCGCAGCGTCCACGGCATCTGCGGCGTCCACGGTGCCGTCGGCGGCGCCGTTGGCCGCGCTCTGCGCCGCCAGTTCCTCGGTGAGGCTGCCGAACGCGGCGGCCGCGGCGGCCTGCTCGGCCTCCTTCTTGCTGCGGCCGCTGCCGGTGCCCCGGGCCTCCCCCTGCACCAGGGCGGAGGCGTGGAACAGCTTGGCGTGGTCGGGCCCCTCCTCGGTGACCCGGTACTCGGGCACCCCTCGGGAGGACGAGGCGGTCAGCTCCTGCAGGCTGGTCTTCCAGTCCAGGCCGGCGCCCAGCCGCGCGCTGGACTCCAGCAGCGGGTCGACGAGCCGGTGCACGAGGGCGCGGGCGACGTCGGTGCCGTGCTCGTAGTAGACGGCCCCGAGCAGGGCCTCGACGGTGTCGGCCAGGATCGACGACTTGTCCCTCCCGCCGCTGGCCTCCTCGCCCCGGCCCAGCAGCAGGTAGGCGCCGAGGCCGAGTTCGCGGCCCACTCCGGCCAACGCCCGCATGTTCACCACGGCGGCCCGCAGCTTGGCCAGCTGGCCCTCGGACATCTCGGGGTGCCGCCGGTACAGCGCGTCGGTGACCACCACGCCCAGGACCGAGTCGCCCAGGAACTCCAGGCGCTCGTTGGTGGGCAGGCCGCCGTGCTCGTAGGCGTACGAGCGGTGGGTCAGCGCCATCACCACGAGCTCCGCGGGCAGGTCGACCTGCAGCGACGCGAGCAGACCGGCCGGGTCCGCTGCCGAGCCCGAACCGGTCCCGTTGCCGCCGTGGGTCCCGGCGGCCTCCCCGGTAGTCACGGGTGGATCAGAGGTCCTTGACCTTCCGGCCCTTGTACTCGAGATACAGCGGGGTGCCGGCGGAGTCGGTGACGACCTTGGCCTGGTGCGGGCGCGAGTACTCGACGGCGCTGCCCACGACCGTCTCGGTCAGGGTGGTCGGCGTCGCCTTCCACTGGGCGCGGCGGGACCGCGTGTTGCTGCGGGACATCTTCCGCTTCGGAACGGCCACGCTGTCAGCTCTCCTTCGTCTCGTCCGGGGCTTCCGGCCCGGACGGTGCGTTCTGGGTGGCGGGCCCACTCTCGGCGAGCAGACCCTCCAGGGCGGCCCACCGGGGGTCGGCCACGTCGTGCACGTGCCCCGGGTGGTCGTCCAGCCGTACTCCGCATTCGGAGCACAGGCCGGCGCAGTCCTCCCGGCACACCGGTTGGAACGGCAGTGCGAGCACCACCGCGTCGCGCAGGGCGGGCTCCAGGTCGATCAGCTCGTCCTGCAGCTCGCGCACCTCGTCGTCCTCGTCCTCGACCACCCGGTCCGGGTAGGCGAAGAGCTCGGTCAGCTCGACGTCGAGGTCGAAACTGACCTCGCCGAGGCACCGGACGCACTCGCCGAGGACCGGCGCGTGCACCGAACCGCTGACCAGGACGCCCTCCATCACCGCCTCGAGCCGCAGATCCAGCTCGATGTCGGCGCCTTCGGGCACCCCGACGAACTCGGTACCGAGTTCCGCCGGCGCGTGCACGGCGCGCTGGACCACCCGCATCTGACCGGGGCGCCGCCCCAGTTCGCGGGTGTCGAGAACCAGGGGTGAGCGCGGGTCGAGGCGGATGGGGTGCTCCTGTGTGGTGCTGGCAGAACCGAAGGAGCAGTTTAGGGCAGCCGTGCACGCCTACCCAAATCTGCTCACCTTCCCGTCGTGGCGCCCTCCTCCACGGCGGTCAGGTCGATCACCCGGCTCGCACCCTCGCGCCGGCCCCCCTGGGTCGGGAACGGGTCGTCCGGAATGTCGTCGTCGTGCTCCGAACCGGGGCTGGCCTGGGCCTGCCCGTCGTACGGCTCGTCGGCGGCGGAGGCCCCACGGGCGGCCGGGCGGGTGGCCCGGGCCACGGCGGCCATGTCGATCGCCCCCGTGACCGGCAGCACCGTCTTCCCCTCGACCTCGGGCTCGCGGCCCTGAGCCTCACGGCCCTGGGGGGCGAGGCCCCGACGCAGGTCGTCGAGGTCGCTGCGCTCGCGCAACCGGTCGCGGCCGCGCCGGACCTGGCCGGTCAGGCGCTCCAGGTCGGTCTCGAACGCGGCCAGCTTGCCGTCGCAGTACTCGTCGGCCTGGCGCAGCAGGCGGGCCGCCTCCTCGCGGGCCGCGTCGAGGATCTGCTGGGCGCGGGCGTTGGCCGTGGCCACGACCGCCGCCTCGGAGACGAGTTCCTCGACCTGGGCGCGGGCGTCGGCCAGCAGCTGGTCACGGTCGTTCTCGGCATCCTCGATCACCTGCTGGTGGGCCACCAGCAGGGCCGCCGCCTCGTCGAGCTCGGCGGGCAGCTCGGCCTTGGCCCGCTCGACCAGCGAGAGGATCTCGGCGCGGTTGACGATGCAGGACGCCGACAGCGGCACCGAGGCCGCGCGCCCCACGGTCGCCGACAGCGTGTCGAGGGTTCGGCGCAGACTCACCGGGCACACCTCCTGAATCGCCCACGGACGGGCAAGCGTCATCGACCACCACCAGTGTGGCGATATCAGCCCAGACGTTCCAGGAGGCGCGCCAGGACGACGTCGGGCACCAGGCCGGACACGTCACCGCCGTGGCCGGCCACCTCCTTCACGAGGCTCGAGGACACGTGCTCGAAGGCAGGCTCCCCGGGCAGGAAGACGGTCTCCAGGCCCGTGAGGTGCCGGTTCATCAGTGCCATCGGCAGCTCGTAGGCGAAGTCGGTGCCGCTGCGCAGGCCCTTCACCACCGCCTGGGCGCCGATCTTCGTGCAGTAGTCGACCAGCAGGCCGTCGTGCACCGCGGCCACGGACACGCCGTCGAGGTCGCCCACCGTCTGCTGCAGCAGGTCGAGCCGCTCCTCGAGCGTGAAGGTCGGGCGCTTGGCGGGGTTGGTCAACACCGCGACCACCACCTCGTCGAACAGCGCGGCGGCGCGGCGGACGACGTCGATGTGCCCGTTGGTCACCGGGTCGTAGCTACCCGGGCAGACGGCACGGTGCAGGCTCTGCTCGCTCACGAGGTCAGTCTCCCGTGCCACACGGCCGTCTCGCCGTAGCGGCGCACGTCGTGACGCACGACGCCCGCCGGCCAGACCGGCTCCACCGACCGCGAGCTGCGCTCGACGAGCAGCCGGCCCCCGGCCGCCAGCCAGCCGTGACCGACCAGGTCGGCCAGGACGCCGGACAACTCGTCCTGGGGCATCGCGTAGGGCGGGTCGGCGAACACGAGGGACGACGGGGTGCCGGCCGGGTTGGCCAGGTAGCGCTGCACCGACGACAGGACGACCGTCACCCGCTGGACGCCGAGGGCGGCCACGTTCTCCCGGGCCGCCTGCACCGCCTCCCGGGAGGCATCGACGAGGACGGCGGACGCCGCGCCGCGGCTGATCGCCTCCAGCGCCAGCGCCCCCGACCCGCAGTAGAGGTCGAGCACGGTCGCGCCGTTCAGCAGCCCCTGCGACTCGATCGAGCCGAACAACGCCTCGCGCACCCGCTCGCTCGTCGGCCGGGTGGTCTCGCCCTTGGGCGTCACCAACCGGCGGCCGCCCACGCTGCCCGCCACGATCCGGGTCATCCCTCTCCGTTCCTCCGGCCGTTCCGTCAGCCGCGTTCGAGGTAGATCTCGCGCTCGGCGTCCAGCCAGACCTGCATCGCGTCGCGCAGTTCCGGCTGCCCGCGCAGCTCGGGGTCGGCACCGACCACGGCGACCGCCTCGTGCCGCGCCTCCTCGATCAGCTTCTCATCCCGCAACACCCGCAGGAGCCGCAGGGACGACCGGCCGCCCGACTGGCGGTTGCCGAGCACGTCACCCTCGCGGCGCTGCTCCAGGTCGACGCGGGCCAGCTCGAAGCCGTCGGTGGTCGCGGCCACCGCGTCGAGCCGCTCCCGCGCCGGTCCCTCGTCGACCTCGGTGATGAGCAGGGCCAGCCCGGGCGCCGACCCGCGACCGATGCGCCCGCGCAGCTGGTGCAGCTGCGAGACGCCGAAGCGGTCGGCGTCCACCACGACCATCACGGTCGCGTTCGGCACGTCGACCCCGACCTCGATCACCGTGGTGGCGACGAGCACGTCGACCTGCCCGGCGGCGAACCGGCGCATCACGTCGTCCCGCGCCTCGGCGGCCATCCGCCCGTGCAGCAGCTCGATCGACAACCCGGCCAGTTCCGGGCGCTCGCGCAGCTCGGCCAGGACGGCCACACAGCCGCGGGCGGGGCGCCGCGCCGCCGCGCCGCCGGGATCCTCGGCCACCGGCTCCAGCTCGTCCGCGTCGTCCGGGTCGTCGGGGCCCTCGTCCTCGCCGATGCGGGGGCACACCACGAAGGCCTGGTGCCCCTGGCCGGCCTCCTCCGCGACCCGCTGCCAGACCCGGCCCACCCAGCGCCGGTCCCCCTCCGGGACGACGTGTGTCGCAATCGGCGCCCGGCCCTTCGGCAGCTCCGTCAGGCTCGACACCTCGAGGTCGCCGAAGACCGTCATCGCGACTGTCCGCGGGATCGGCGTCGCGGTCATCACCAGCAGGTGCGGAACGGCCGGGTCATCACCGGAACCCTTGCCCCGCAACGCATCCCGCTGCTCGACGCCGAACCGGTGCTGCTCGTCGACGACCACCAGGCCGAGGTCGGCGAACTGCACCTTGTCGGCCAGCAGCGCGTGCGTACCGACCACGATGCCCGCCTCTCCCGACGCCGCCTCCAGCAGCGCGCGCCGCCGCGACGCCGCGTTGAGCGACCCGGTCAGCAGCGTCACCCGCGTGCCCAGCCCCGCCAGGCCACCCAGGGCGAGGTCACCGAGCAGTCCGGAGATCGACCGGTGGTGCTGGGCGGCGAGCACCTCGGTGGGGGCCAGCAGCGCGGCCTGACCCCCGGCGTCCACCACCGCGAGCATCGCGCGCAGCGCGACGAGCGTCTTGCCCGAGCCGACCTCACCCTGCAGCAGGCGGTGCATCGGGTGCGCCTCCGCCAGGTCCGCCGCAATCGTCGCCCCGATCTCCGCCTGCCCGGTGGTCAGCGCGAACGGCAACTTCGCATCGAGCGCCTCGACCAGCCCGCCGGCCACGGCCCGGCGCGGCACCGCCGGCTGCGCGCCGTCCACCACGCGCCGCCGGGCCAGGGCGGCCTGCATGACGTAGGCCTCCTCGAAGCGGAGCCGGTGCAGGCCCTGCTCGTAGGCGGCCTCGATCGACGGCGGCCGGTGCACCAGCTCGAAGGCCTCCCGCAGCCCCACCAGCCCGTGGCGGGCGCGCACGTCCGCCGGGATCGGGTCGGGCAGCTCGGTCAGGCCGTCGAGGACCAGCGCGACCGTCCGCTGGATCGCGCCCGAGTCGAGGCCGCCCTTCTCGGAGGCCGGGTAAACGGGCAGCACCTGGTTCAACGGGACGCCCTCGCGCCAGGTCTCCCCGAACGTGTCTTCGATGGCCTGGAACGTGGGCTGGGCCAGCTGCCGGTTGCCCCGGTAGACGCTCACCTTGCCCGTGAACACGCCCCGCACACCGGGTTTCAGCACCCGCTCGTAGTAGTGGATGCGGTTGAAGAAGGTCAGGTTCAGGCGTTGCCCGTCGGCGTCGCCGACCACGACGTTCATGATCTTGCCGCGCCGGCTCTGCATCTGGCGCACGTCGACCCTCTCGACCTCGCCGACCATCGTGACGAGCTGCTCCAGCGGCAGGTCCGCGACGCGGGTCAGCTCGTTCAGCTTCAGGTACCGGCGCGGGTAGTGCCGCAACAGGTCGCCGACCGTGTGCAGGCCGAGGCTCTTCTCCAGCTTGGCCGCGGAACCGGCTGCGACGGAACGCTTCAGCGGGAGCGCGAGCTGGTCGGCCGGATCGCTCGGATCGGTCGGATCGGTCGGGGTCACTCGACACCGACCAGCAGGGGATACCTCGGCTGACCGCCCGCGAGCACGCTCACCTCGACCCGCGGGTTGGTCCGGTGCAGGTGCGCGGCCACGGCCTTGCCCAGCCCGTCGTGGCCACCCGCGCCGACCACGAGCGTCACCAGCTCGCCACCGCCGGTCAGCAGGTTCTCGACCACCTGCACCGCCACGGCCTCCAGGTCGGACCCGATGACCGCGAAGTCACCGTCCACCACGCCGAGCACGTCACCCTCGCGGCACTCCCCCGCCGTCGTCAGCCCGGCCTTGACCGCCACCGTCACCGCACCGTCGCGGGCCTGGCCGGCCGCCGAGGACATGGCGACCACGTCGTCCTGGAAGTCCCGCGCGGGGTCGTGGACGGCGACCGCGGCCAACCCCTGCACCTGCGCCCGGGTGGGCAGCACGGTCACCCGCACCCCCTCGGCGCGGGCCGCCACGGCGGCGGCCTGCGCGACCGAGTGCGTGTCGCCGTCGTTGGGCAGCACCGCCACCTCGTGGGCCCCGGTCCGCCGGACGGCGGCCAGCAGCTGCGCGGTCGACGGGCGCCGCCCGGGCCCGCCCGGGACGACGAGCGCCCCGGCGGAGGCGAACAGCTCCTCCAGCCCGGGGCCGGCGGCACAGGCCACGAGCCCCTTGCCCTCGAGGGGGCGGGGCTCCTCGGGCACGTGCCCCTGATGCGAGGTGTCGTGCTCGGAGAAGTGCGAGACCCGGATGCGGTGCGGCCGGCCGAAGTCGAGCGCGGCCTCGATGGCCGCCCCCGGGTCGTGCACGTGCACGTGCACGTTCCACAACCCGCTGCCGCCCACGACGACCAGGGAATCACCGAGCTCCGACAGTCTGGGCCGCAGCCGGGCGATCGCCGCGTCGTCGGCGTTCAGCAGGTACATCACCTCGTAGCCGGGGCCGCCGGCGGTCAGGTGGTCGCAGGTCGACAGGGGGACGGCGGGCAGCGCGGGCCGCAGGCCCCTCGACGCCGGACGCCCACCGCGGGCCCGGGACGGGCGGTTGCGGGAGGCGCCGCTCAGCATGTCGAGCAGGCTCTCCAGGACGACGACGAAGCCCCGGCCCCCGGCGTCCACCACCCCGGCCGCGGCCAGCGCGGGCAGCTGCTCGGGAGTGCGGGCCAGCGCCGCCCGGGCCGCCCCGACCGCCGCCTCGACCACCTCGCGCAGCCGGCCGCCCTCGCCGCCGCCGCGCAGGGCCTCCGCCGCGGCCTGGGCCGCCGCCCGGCTCACGCTCAGAATGGTGCCCTCGACCGGGTCGTTGACGGCCTTCCAGGCCTGCTCGTCGGCCCGTTGCAGGCCCTGGACGGCGGCCGCCGCGTCGAGCCGGTCCCGGTCGGCCAGGACGTCGGCCCAGCCCCGCAGCATCTGAGCCCCGATCACGCCCGAGTTGCCCCGGGCGCCCAGCAGCGCGCCGCGGGCGAAGGCGTCGGCCAGGCGGCCCACGGGAGCGTCCTCGGGCACGGTGGCCGCGGCCATCACGGCCGCCTCCAGGGTCAGGTACATGTTGGTACCGGTGTCGCCGTCGGGAACCGGGAACACGTTCAGGGCGTCGATCTCCTCGCGCGCCTCGCCGAGCGCCCCCAGGGCGGCGACGGCCCACCGCCGGGCCGAGACCGTGCTCACCGCGTGCAGCATCTTTGGCCTCTCAGAATGCCCTCCAGCCCGTCCCCGGATGTTCCGGGGACTGTATCTGGCGCCGCCCGGCGAGCGGAGCGAGTGCCAAGCGGCACCCCACCGGACCGCGGTTTGGGCGAGACGGCCCCCCTCGGCTAGCCTGTACCGGTTGCTCGCGCCCGGCCAGGGCCGCCTGGGCAGCACCTATCGACTACCGCTCGACGTTCAGGAGTTAACCGTGGCTGCCAACTGCGAGGTCTGCGGCAAGGGACCGAGCTTCGGTCACAGCATCTCCCACTCCCACCGCCGCACGAAGCGTCGCTGGAACCCGAACATCCAGCGGGTCCGCACCGTCGTCGGCGGCACCCCCAAGCGCGTCAACGTGTGCACCTCCTGCCTGAAGGCCGGCAAGGTCGCTCGCTGACCTTCGGGTCGCCGGCACCACCCGCACGTCCAGCCCGTTCCACCCGTCGCGGTGGGCGGGCTGTTCGTCGTTCGTCAGGCCACCCGGGCGATCTGCGTAGATCACTGGATGATCCGGTCGTCGTGGCTGCACGAATCGTTCAGTCACCCCTGCAGCGATCATGAAGTGCTCGTCCCGTGATGGCAGCCCTGGTGGCAGGCTGCGTGCACCAGGACGGTGTGTCAGCTGCCACCAGACCTGCCACCAGCCCGATGTCCCGACCTGGTCAGCGGGTCAGGCCCAGTGGGTCCAGCCCGAGCCACCTCGCCAGGGCAGGCCGCCGAACAGGACCGGTGGGCCGTCCGAGCCCTCGACCACCGTCCCGATCGCGCGGTAGCCGGGCGGCAGCGCCGTCCCGGCCGGGAAGCACGCGAGGAGGGCGTGGTCCTCGCCACCCGTGAGCACCCAGGTGCGCGCGTCGGCGCCGAGCCTCTCCGCCGGCGCGACCAGGTCGGGGGCCGGCTCGAGCGCGGCCGGGTCCAGGTCGAGCCGGACGCCGGACGCGCGGGCGATGCGGGCGGCATCGCGGACGAGCCCGTCGCTGGTGTCGATCAGGGCCGTGGCGCCGGCCCGGGCGGCCGCCGGCCCCGCCGCGTAGGGCGGTACCGGACGGCGTTGCGCGGCCAGCAGCCGCGCGAACTCCTCGCTGTGCGTGGTGCCGGTCTCGAGCAACGCGAGACCCGCTGCAGCCGGCCCCGTCTCGCCGCAGAGAGCGACGACGTCCCCGACCCGGGCCCCCGAGCGCAGCACCGGCGCGACACCGTCGGTGGCGCCGACCGCCGTCCCGGTGACGACGACCTCCGAGGCCGCCGAGACGTCGCCCCCCACCAGCGCAGCCCCGGCCCGCGCGCACTCGGCCGCGACCCCGGCCGACAGATCCTCCACCCACCCGGCAGGGGTCCCGCCCGGCATCGAGAGGCTGACCAGCAGCGCGACCGGCCGGGCCCCCATCGCCGCGATGTCGGCGAAATTCTGTGCGGCCGCCTTGGCCCCGACGTCCGCGCCCGAGCTCCACGCCGTCCGGAAGTCCTGGCCCTCGACGAGGGTGTCGGTGCTCAGCACGAGTCCGCCCACCGGCGGGGCGAGCACGGCGGCGTCGTCGCCGGGCCCGACGACGAGGCCGACCCCGGCCGGGGCGTCCGCACCGGTCACCCGGGCCAGCACGGAGGCGACCAGGCGGTCCTCCCCCAGCGACCCCGCGGATTCAGCCGGCGACCCCACCGATTCTGCCGCCACGCGGCACACGGTAGCGTGACCGGTCGGTCGGGCACCGTTCTCGACGGTTCCGGGCTTTTCGGGGGTAGAAGAAGAGGGAGAAGACAGTGCTCGTTCAGGCCTACGTACTCATCCAGACCGAGGTGGGGCAGTCGTCCCAGGTGGCCGACGAGATCCGCTCGCTGTCCGGCGTGACGATGGCCGAGGACGTCACCGGCCCCTACGACGTGATCGCCCGCGTCGAGGCCCCCAGCATGGACGCGCTGGGCCAACTGGTGATCGCCCGGATCCAGGACGTCAAGGGCATCACCCGAACGCTGACCTGCACCGTCGTCCACCTCTGAGCGCCGTGAGGGCGCTCGTCGCGTCGGTGGCCGTCCTGGTCCTGGCCGGGTGCTCCGGCTCGTCGTCCGGTTCCGCCGCCGTCCAGCCCGGGCCGAGCTCCAGCGCCCCCGCCTGCACGCGCCTCCTGAACAAGGTGCCCGCGACCCTGCTCGGTCTGAAGCACGCCGACTCGGCCGCGCGGGGGGCCACCGCCTGGGGGGAGCACGCCGGGCACACCATCGTCCTGCGCTGCGGCGTGACCCCGCCGACGGCCACCACCTCGCCGTGCATCACCACGGACGACGTCGACTGGATCTTCGACGAGACCGGCACCGCCTACGTGTTCACCACCTTCGGTCGGGAACCCGCCGTCGAGGTCAGCGTGCCGAAGTCCATCAGCCGCGAGCAGGCCCCCGGGGCGATGGCCGCCCTGGCGGGCGCCGTGAAGCCGTTGCCGCAGGGCAGGCACTGCACCGACCTGGACGACGTGCCCTCCTCGAGCTGACCCGTCCGGCCGGGTGCGGGCGCCAGGAGCCCGCGACTCTGCTTAGCTCAAGACCATGACCGAGACGCCCGGCGACCGGCCGGCGGCCCCCTCGTCCCTTGCCCCCGCGACGCTCGCCGTCACCGCGGGGCGGCCCGCCGCCGAGACCGGCAACCCGGTCAACGCGCCCGTCGTCCTCACCTCGACCTACCGGGCCCGGCCCGGCGCGATCGGCACCGGCGACGACTGGTCGATGGTCTACGGCCGGTTCGACAACCCGACCTGGACCGCCCTGGAGGAGGCGCTGGCCGCCCTCGAGGGCGGCGGGCGGGCGCTGGCCTTCGGGTCGGGGATGGCCGCGATCAGCGCCGTGGTCGACCTGGTGCCGGTCGGCGGGGTCGTGGTCGCCCCGCGGGCGCCCTACTCCGGCACGGCCGCCCTCCTGGCCCAGCTGCACACGAGCGGCCGGGTGCGGCACCGGGAGGTGCCGATCGCGGATACGTCCGCCGTGCTGGCCGCCCTCGCCCCCGCCGCCTCCGCCGACGACCCGGCCCCGGCGGACCTCCTGCTGCTGGAGAGCCCGACCAACCCGCTGCTCGAGGTCGCGGAGCTGCCCGCCCTGATCGAGGCGGCGCACGAGGTCGGCTGCCGGGTCGCGGTCGACAACACGTTCGCCACCCCGCTGCTGCAGCGCCCGCTCGACCTGGGCGCCGACGTCAGCCTGCACTCGGCCACGAAGTACCTCGGCGGGCACTCCGACGTGCTGCTCGGCGCCGCCGTCGTCCGGGACGACGCGCTGTACGAGAAGCTCTACGGGCAGCGGACTCTCGGCGGGGCGCTGGCCGGCCCGTGGGAGGCGTGGCTGGTGCTGCGCGGGCTGCGGACGCTGGCCCTGCGGGTCGAGCGGGCCGGGGCCAACGCGGCCGAGCTGGCCCGCCGGCTGCAGGGGCACGACGCGGTGGAGCGGGTGCGGCACCCGTCCCTGCCCGACGACCCGGGGCACGCCCGGGCGAGCGCGCAGATGTCCGGCTACGGCGCCATCGTCAGCGTCGAGGTGTACGGCGGGGCCGAGGCGGCCGAACGGGTCTGCGCGGAAACCCGGCTGTGGATGCACGCGACCAGCCTGGGCGGGGTGGAGTCGTCGCTGGAGCGGCGGCGCCGGTACCCGGCCGAGTCGCCCGCGGTGCCCGACGCGCTGATCCGGCTGTCCGTGGGGGTCGAGGACGTCGAGGACCTGTGGGCGGACCTGTCCCAGGCCCTCGACCACTCGCGCGGGTAGCCGGAGGCCCGACGGCCGAGGCCCCTACTGGAGCTCGGGTTTGCGGGCCCGGGAGAACATCCGCGGGATCATCTGGTCGAGCGTCACGCGGCCCTCGATCAGCTCGGTGACCTGCTGCACGATCGGCATCTCGACGCCGTGCGCGGTGGCCAGCTCGAGGATCGGCCCGCACGACTTCACGCCCTCGGCGGTCTGTTTCGTGATCTTGACGACCTCCTCCACGCTCATCCCCTGGCCCAGGTGCTCGCCGAAGGTCCGGTTCCGGGACAGCGGCGACGCGCACGTGGCCACCAGGTCGCCCATCCCGGCCAACCCCGCGAACGTGCCGGGCTCGGCGCCGAGAGCCACACCCAGCCGGGTGGTCTCGACCAGCCCGCGGGTGATGATCGAGGCCTTCGAGTTGTCGCCCAGGCCCATCCCGTCGGCGATGCCCACGGCCAGGCCGATCACGTTCTTCACCGCCCCGCCGAGCTCCACCCCGATCACGTCGTGATTGGTGTAGGGCCGGAAGTAGCCCGTGGAGCAGGCCTCGGCGACGTGCTCGGCGACGTCCTGGTCGGGGCAGGCGACGACCGTGGCGGTCGGCTGCCGGGCGGCGATCTCGCGGGCCAGGTTCGGGCCGGAGACGACCGCCACGCGGTCCTGGTGCGCCCCCAGCCCCGCGACGATCACCTCGCTCATCCGCAGCAGCGAGCCGTGCTCGACGCCCTTCATCAGGCTGACCAGGACGGCCTCCGCCGGCACGAGATCCCGCCAGTGCGCGAGGTTCTCGCGCAGCTTCTGGGACGGGACGGCGAGCACCACGATGTCGGCGCCGTCCAGGGCCGCCGCGGGGTCGGTGCTGGCCCGCACGGCGTCGGGCAGCGTCAGCTCGCCCAGGTACTCGCTGTTGCGGTGCTCCTTCTCGATCTCCTCGCAGACCACGGACCGGCGACCCCACATCGTCACCTGCGCGCCGGCGTCCGCGAGCACCATCCCGAACGTCGTCCCCCAGGAACCGGTCCCCATCACCGCAACCCGGGTCATCCGGCCGCCTTCCGTCGTGTGTTGGCTCGTCGAGCTGGATTTCCCGTGCGGGGCAGTGCGCTGGTGCGTGGGTCCCACCGGACGGCGGGGGGCGGCTCCTGCCGGATCTCGGCCAGCAACGCGGTGATCGCGTCCATCACCGTGTCGGTGGCGGCGGTCAGGACGGGGCCGGTCAGCTCCTGCCCCTCGAACGCCGACAGGTCGACGGGCGGTCCCAACGTCACGTACACGTCGTGGCGAGGCAGCAGGCGGGGCCGGTGCGCGTACGGCGGCAGGATCTCGTGCGCACCCCACTGCGCGGCCGGCAGCAACGGGTACCCGGTGGCCAGCGCCAGCCGGGCCGCCCCGGTCTTGCCGGACATCGGCCACAGCTGCGGGTCGCGGGTCAGGGTCCCCTCGGGGTAGATCGCGACGCACTGCCCCCGGTCGAGGGCCTCGATGGCCGCCCGGTAGGCCTTCTGCGCGTCGGCGGTCTCGCGGTACACCGGGATCTGCTGGGCGTTGCGCACGATCCAGCCGAAGAACGGGGTCTCGAAGACGGTCGACTTCGTCAAGTAGCGCGGCAGGTGGCCGTTGTCGTACAGGAAGTGCCCGAACGTGAACGGGTCGGCGTGCGAGATGTGGTTCACCACGATGATGAACCCGCCGTGGGCCGGCAGGTTCTCACTCCCCCGCCAGTGCCGCCGGGTGAGCGCCATCAGCAGAGGCCGCAGCACGAGGACGGCGATCCGGTACCCGGCGCCGATCTTGCGCGGCTTACGGCGTGGCACGCACCTCTCCTGACTCCGTCGTCGGTCCCTCGCGGCCCACCGGGCGCGCAGATGAGCATGACATATACGCCCTGGACGGGCCCCGCGCGCGCCGTGAGCGACGTCTCGGGTGATGATCGGGGCGTGCCGCGCACCTGGACCGTCATCCTCCCGCTCAAGGGCGGCCCGCATGCCAAGTCCCGGCTGCACGCGCCCACCGGCCTGGCCCGCGCCATCGCGCTGGACTGCCTCACGTCGGTCCTGGCGGCCTCCACCGTGGCCCGCGTCCTCGTGGTCACCCCGGACGCCGGGCTGGGCGCGGAGGCGGTGTCCCTGAGCGCGCAGGTGGTCGAGGAACCGGCCCACGGGGGCCTGAACGGTGCGGTGGCGGCCGGCGCGGCCGTTGCGCAGGGCGCGACCGCCGTCCTGCTCGGCGACCTGCCCGCCCTGCGCCCGGGCGACCTGGACGCGGCCCTGGCCGCCTGCGCGGCCCATCCCCTGGCGTTCGTGCCCGACGCGGACGGCGAGGGGACGGTCCTGCTGGCGGGACGTCGTCCGGACGCGCTCGTGCCCCGCTTCGGCGCGGATTCCGCGGCCGCCCACCGGGCCGTCGGGGCCGTCGAGCTGGCGCTCGACCTGCCGGGGCTGCGCCGGGACGTCGACACGCCCGCCGACCTGGACGCCGCCGCCCGCCTCGGGCTCGGCCCGCGGACCCGGGAGGCGCTCGCCGGGCAGTAGGTTGGCCCGCATGCAGGCGACGGTGCACCGGTTCGACGAGGCGAGCGGCAGCGGCGCGGTGATCACGGACGCCGGGCTGGTGCTCCCGTTCGACCTGGGCACGTTCCTGCGCAGCGGGTTACGGCGGCTGCGGGTCGGTCAGCGCCTGGCCGTCGAGCTGTCGCCGGCGGGTGACGCGGTCGACGAGATGTGGCTGGAGACCGTCCCCCGCCGCGAACTGTGACGCCTCAGCCGCGCTCGTAGTTGGCACCGAGCGACTCCAGTTTGGTCTGGAAGTGCTCGTAACCCCGGTCGATCAGCCCGATCCCGCGCACCCGCGACGTGCCCTCGGCGGCCAGCGCGGCGATCAGGTGGCTGAACCCGCCGCGCAGGTCGGGCACGGTGATGTCGGCGCCGTGCAGCTTGGCCGGACCGCTGATCACCGCGGAGTGCTGGAAGTTGCGCGCCCCGAACCGGCAGGCCCGCCCACCGAGGCACTCGCGGTACAGCTGGATCTGGGCGCCCATGTCGCGCAGGGCGGCCGTGAACCCGAACCGGTTCTCGTAGACCGTCTCGTGCACGATCGACAGGCCCGAGGCCTGGGTCAGGGCGACGACCAGCGGCTGCTGCCAGTCGGTCATGAAGCCCGGGTGGACGTCGGTCTCGAGGACCAGCGAGTTCAGGGCGCCGCCGGGGTGGGAGAACCGGATGCCCTCGTCGCGGATGTCGAGCTCGCCGCCGACCTTCCGGAACACGTTGAGGAACGTCATCATCTCGGTCTGCCGGGCGCCGTGGACCATGATGTCGCCCTTGGTGGCCAGCGCGGCGCACGCCCAGGAGGCGGCCTCGATCCGGTCGGGCAGCGCCGTGTGCGTGAAACCGCTGAGCCGGTCGACCCCCTCGATCCGGATGGTCCGGTCGGTGTCGACGCTGATGATGGCGCCCATCTTCTGCAGCACCGCGATCAGGTCCATGATCTCGGGCTCGATGGCCGCGTTGCGCAACTCCGTGACGCCCTCGGCCCGCACGGCGGTCAGCAGCACCTGCTCGGTGCTCCCGACGCTGGGGTAGGGCAGCTCGAGCTTGGTGCCCTGCAGGCCGTTCGGGGCCTTCAGCGAGATGCCGTTGGGCATCTTGTCGACCACGGCGCCGAACTGGCGCAGCACGTCGAGGTGGTAGTTGATCGGCCGGTCGCCGATCCGGCAGCCGCCGAGGTCGGGGATGAACGCCTCACCCAGTCGGTGCAACAGGGGGCCGCAGAACAGGATCGGGATGCGGCTGGAGCCGGCGTGGGCGTCGATGTCGGCGACGTGGGCGTGGTCGACGTTGGCCGGGTCGAGGCGCAGTTCGCTCTCCGGGCCCTGAACGTCCTCCACCTGGACGCCGTGCAGTTCCAGCAGCCCGGTGACCACGGTCACGTCCCGGATCTGCGGGACGTTGCGCAGCACGCTCGGCCCCTCCCCCAGCAGGGCGGCCACCATGGCCTTCGAGACGAAGTTCTTGGCGCCGCGCACGGCCAGGCTGCCCACCAGCGGAGTTCCACCGTGGACGGTGAGGACGTCGTTCATGCCCGCCATACTCGCGCACCTTCCCGCCGGGTTCCCAATCCCACGCCCGTCCCACCGCCTGAACGGGTCGCCAAAGTAGTGCGACCGCCGTGGGAGTACTACCCACGGCGGTCGCACTCGTGCAGTGCTGCGGCAGAGCTGTGCCCCAGAGCCGGGGCTCAGAACCCTCTCAGCGAGCGGTGCGCTTGGCCGGCGTGCGCTTGGCCGGGGCCTTCTTGGCCACGGTCTTCGCGGGCGCCTTCTTGGCCGGAGCCTTGGCGGCGACCTTCTTGACGGTGGTCTTCGCCGGGGTGGCCTTGGTCGCGACCTTCTTGGCCGGGGCCTTCGTGGCGGTGGTCTTGCGCGCCGTCGTCGTCTTCGTGGCGGTGGCCTTGGTGGCGACCTTCTTGGCCGGCGCCTTGGCGGCGACCTTCTTGACGGTGGTCTTGGCCGGGGTGGCCTTGGTGGCGACCTTCTTGGCCGGCGCCTTGGTCGCCGTCTTCTTCACGGCGGCCTTGGTCGTGGTCTTCTTCGCCGTCGTCTTCGCCGGCGCCGGGGCCGCGGTGGCGCCCCGGGTCGTGACCGCGCGACCCTCGGCGGTGGCCTTGGGCAGCGTGCGCGGCTCGGCGACGAACTGCTTGAACGACGTGCCGGCGCGGAAGCGCGGCACGGAGGTCTTGCGGATGCGAACTCGCTCGCCGGTGCGCGGGTTACGACCGGTCCGCGCGTTGCGCACGGCCTTCTCGAACGACCCGAAGCCGCTGATCGTCACCTTCTCGCCACGGACCACGGCGCGGGTGATGGTGTCGATCACGGCGTCGAGGGCGTCGTTGGCGGCCTGGCGGCTGCCCAACTTCGCGTGCAGTGCCTCGACGATGTCTGCCTTGTTCACGGTCTTCCTCCGGGGGGCGGTTCCGGGCCTGCGCCCGTTGTCGGAGACGAAGGTACGGGTGTAGGGGTGCAGAAATCCAACAGGACGGGACATAAATTCGTTGCGTGTCAAGCACATCCGCGCATCCCCAGGCCGCCCGGCGCGCCGCCCCCGACGGGCCCGGCAAATCGGTACGCATCGGTAAAGCACTGTGCCGCAGCCATTTTCACAGGGAAAATGGCTGCGGCACAGGGGATGCGGTCAGGGAATCGGCAGCGTTTTCGGCTTGAACGTGGGCCGCGAAGATTCATAGGAATCGATGTCCGACACGTGCTGCAGGGTGAGCCCGATGTCGTCCAGACCCTCCATCAGCCGCCAGCGGGTGTAGTCGTCGACCTCGAAAGGCACCGCCAGGCCGCCGCATGTCGCGACCCGCTCGACGAGGTCGACCGTCACCTCGGCACCGGGGTCCGCCTCCAGCGCCGTCCACAGCTTCTCGACGTCCTCGTTCGAGACGACCCCGGTCAGCAGGCCCTGCTTACCGGAGTTGCCGCGGAAGATGTCGGCGAAGCGCGGGGACAGCACGGCCCGGAAGCCGTAGTCCTTCAGGGCCCAGACCGCGTGCTCCCGAGAGGATCCCGTACCGAAGTCGGGCCCGGCCACGAGCACGGAACCGTTCCGGTAGGGCGCCTGGTTGAGCACGAAACCGGGGTCGTTGCGCCAGGCGGCGAACAGCCCGTCCTCGAAACCGGTTCGGGTGACCCGCTTCAGGTACACGGCCGGGATGATCTGGTCGGTGTCCACGTTGGAACGCCGCAGCGGGACGCCGATCCCGGTGTGGGTGGTGAACTTCTCCATCGTCTGCTCCGTTCAGTTCTCGTGGTCAGTGCGTGCTGTCGACGAGGTCGGCGGGCGAGGACAGGGTGCCCCGCACGGCGGTCGCGGCCGCCACCAGCGGCGAGACCAGGTGCGTACGACCACCCTTGCCCTGCCGACCCTCGAAGTTGCGGTTGGAGGTGGAGGCGCTGCGCTCCCCCGGCGCGAGCTGGTCCGGGTTCATGCCCAGGCACATCGAGCACCCGGCCTGGCGCCACTCGGCACCGAACTCGGTGAACACCTTGTCCAGCCCCTCGGCCTCGGCCTGCAGGCGCACCCGGGCCGAACCGGGCACGACGAGAACCCGCACGCTGTCCGCCTTGTGCCGCCCCTCGACGACGGCCGCAGCGGCGCGCAGGTCCTCGATCCGGCCGTTGGTGCAGGAGCCGATGAAGACCGTGTCCACGGAGATGTCGCGCAGCGGCGTCCCGGCCTTCAGGTCCATGTACTCCAACGCGCGCTCGGCCGCGCCCCGCTCGTCGTCGTCCGCGATGGCCGCCGGATCGGGCACCTGGCCGGACAGCGGCAGGCCCTGCCCCGGGTTGGTGCCCCAGGTGACGAACGGCTCGAGAGTGGCCGCGTCGAGCACGACTTCGGCGTCGAACGTGGCGTCCTCGTCGGTGTGCAGCTCGCTCCACGCGGCGAGCGCCGCATCCCAGTCGGCGCCCTGCGGGGCGTGCGGGCGGCCCTTGAGGTACTCGAAGGTCTTCTCGTCCGGCGCGACCATGCCCGCCCGGGCCCCGGCCTCGATCGACATGTTGCAGATCGTCATCCGGCCCTCCATCGAGAGCTCGCGGATGGCCTGGCCGCGGTACTCCAGGACGTAGCCCTGGCCGCCGCCGGTCCCGATCCGCGCGATCACCGCGAGGATGATGTCCTTGGCGGTGGAACCCTCGGGGAGACTGCCGTTCACGGTGATCGCCATGGTCTTGAACGGCTTCAGCGGCAGCGTCTGCGTGGCCAGCACGTGCTCCACCTCGCTCGTGCCGATGCCGAACGCCAGCCCGCCGAACGCGCCGTGCGTCGACGTGTGAGAGTCGCCGCAGACCACGGTCAGACCGGGCTGGGTCAGGCCCAGCTGCGGGCCGACGACGTGCACGATGCCCTGCTCGACGTCACCCAGCGGGTGCAGCCGGACGCCGAACTCGGCACAGTTCTTGCGCAGCGTGTCGATCTGCGTGCGGGACACCGGGTCCGCGATCGGCTGGTCGATGTTCAGGGTCGGGGTGTTGTGGTCCTCGGTGGCGATGGTGAGGTCGGGCCGCCGGACCGGGCGGCCGGCCATCCGCAGCCCCTCGAACGCCTGCGGGCTGGTCACCTCGTGGAGCAGGTGCAGGTCGATGTAGAGCAGGTCGGGCGCCCCGTCCTCGCCCCGACGTACGACGTGCTGATCCCAGACCTTCTCGGCCAGCGTGCGGCCCATTTCCCATCACCTCGTGGTTGGTACGTTCGCAGGGGTTGCGTCTCAGAGTATGAGACGTCAATATCGCTACATGGACAACAATAGCGGAGTCGGCGTGCTGGACAAGGCCGCGGGGCTGCTCGACGCCCTGGAGGCCGGTCCGGCGACGCTGGCCCAGCTGGTCGCCGCCACCGGGTACGCCCGGCCGACGACCCACCGGCTGGCGGTCGCCCTGGAGCATCATCGGCTCGTCACCCGCGACGTCCAAGGGCGTTTCGTGCTCGGGCCCCGACTGGCCGAACTCGCGGCCGCGGCGGGTGAGGACCGCCTGCTGGCCACCGCCGGCCCCGTGCTCATCTCGCTGCGCGACCACACCGGGGAGAGCGCGCAGCTGTTCCGCCGTCAGGGCGACCAGCGCATCTGCGTGGCCGCCGCGGAACGTCCGATGGGGCTGCGGGACTCGATCCCCGTCGGGTCGGCGCTGAGCATGCTGGCCGGGTCGGCCGCCCAGGTGCTGCTGGCCTGGGAGGAGCCGGACCGCCTGCACCGCGGCCTGACCGGCGCCCGGTTCACCGCCACCACGCTCTCGGCCGTGCGCCGGCGCGGGTGGGCGCAGAGCGTCGGCGAGCGCGAGGCGGGGGTCGCCTCGGTGTCGGCGCCGGTCCGCGGCCCGTCGGGGAAGGTCGTCGCCGCGGTGTCGATCTCCGGGCCCGTCGAGCGCCTGAGCCGGCAGCCCGGCCGCCAGCACGCCACCGCCGTGCTGGCCGCGGCCCAGCGCCTCACCGACGCCCTCCGCCGCCCGTCGTGATCATGCAGAAACCTCGCGCATCCGACGGACGCGAGGTTTCTGCATGATCGGCGCGAGGTTTCTGCATGATCACGACGGAGGGGAAGGGACAGCAGAAGGCCCCCGGTCCCTGACGGGACCGGGGGCCTTCTCCATGTAGCCCCGACGGGATTCGAACCCGCGCTACCGCCTTGAGAGGGCGGCGTGCTAGGCCACTACACAACGGGGCCGCTGGGGTACCAGGACTCGAACCTAGACTAACTGAACCAGAATCAGTCGTGCTGCCAATTACACCATACCCCATGGGGGTACCTGAAACCGGGCCGTTCCGCCTCTGCGCGAGCAGGCTCGGGACCCGGTAGGGACCCGAGGAAGGATGCTAGCGGTCGGCGACACCTCACCCCAAATCAGCAGCGAGTCGCCCCCGCAGCGCCTCGAGTCGCGTGCGGGACACCTCCAGGCCGAGGATCTCCATCGACTCGAACAGCGGCGGCGACACCCGGCGGCCGCTGACCGCCACCCGCAGCGGGCCGAACGCGAACTTGGGCTTGATCCCCAGCCCGTCGACCAGGGCCGCGCGCAGTCGCTCCTCCAGGGCGGGCGCCGTCCACTCCCCCGAGCCGAGCACGGCGAGCGCCGCGTCGAGGACGGCGACCGACTGGGCGGCGTCCTTGCTCACCTGTGCCAGCGCGTCCTCCTCCGGCTCGACGGCGGCGCGGAAGAGGAAGCCGAGCAGGCCCGGCGCCTCGCCCAGCAGCTGCATCCGGGTCTGGACCAGCGGTGCCGCCGCGTCGAGGACCGCGAACTGCTCGGACGACGGGGAGTCGGGCAGGACGTCGGCCGCCTGCAGGTAGGGCACCAGCCGGTCGCGGAAGACCTCGGGGGGCAGGAGCCGCACGTGCTCGGCATTGATCGCCTCGGCCTTCTTCTCGTCGAACCGGGCCGGGTTGGCGTTGACGTCGGCGATGTCGAAGGCCGCCACCATCTCGGCCATCGAGAACACGTCCCGGTCCTCGGCGATCGACCAGCCGAGCAGGGCCAGGTAGTTCAGCAGGCCCTCGGGGATGAACCCGCGGTCGCGGTGGTGGAACAGGTTCGACTGCGGGTCCCGCTTGGACAGCTTCCGGTTGCCCTCCCCCATCACGTAGGGCAGGTGGCCGAAAAGAGGTGTGCGCGAAGCGATCCCGAGCTCGACCAGGGCCGTCCAGATGGCCAGCTGGCGAGGCGTCGAAGGCAGCAGGTCCTCGCCGCGCAGGACGTGGGTGATGCCCATCAGGGCGTCGTCGATCGCGTTGACCAGCGCGTAGAGCGGGCTGCCGTCGGCCCGGACCACCACGAAGTCGGGCACGCTGCCGGCCGGGAAGGTGACCGGCCCGCGGATCAGGTCCTCGACCGTCGTGTCGGTGTCGGGCAGGCGCATCCGCCACACCGGCTCGCGGCCCTCGGCCACGTACGCGGCCCGCTGCTGCGGCGTGAGCGACCGGTCGAAGTTGTCGTAACCGAGCTTCTTGTCGCGGCCGGCCGCCTCGTGCCGGGCCTCGACCTCGGCGGGCGTCGAGAACGACTCGTACAGGTACCCGCCGGCGACCAGCTTCTCGATCACCTCGCGGTAGATCTCGCCGCGCTGCGACTGCCGGTACGGTCCGTGCGGACCGCCGACCTCGACCCCCTCGTCCCAGTCGATGCCGAGCCAGCGCAGGGCCTCCAGCAGCTGCTGGTAACTCTCCTCGCTGTCCCGGGCGGCGTCGGTGTCCTCGATCCGCAGGACCAGCGTCCCGCCGGTGTGCCGGGCGTAGGCCCAGTTGAACAACGCGGTCCGGATCAGCCCGACGTGGGGCGTGCCGGTCGGGGACGGGCAGAACCGGACCCTGATGGACGGGTTTTCGCTGGTGCTCGTGCTGTCGCTCATGGTGCGGCCAACCCTAGTGGTGCGCTACTGGGCCACGATCGGGTTGCCCAGCGTGCCCAGGCCCTCGATCTCGACCTCGACCCGGTCGCCGACCTGCATCGGGCCGACCCCGGCGGGCGTGCCGGTCAGGATGACGTCCCCCGGCAGCAGCGTGAACGCCTCGCTGATGTAGGCCACCAGGGCCCGCACGTCATGCACCATCAGGGCGGTGCTGCTCTGCTGCTTGACCTCGCCGTTGAGCCGGGTGGTCAGCTGCAGGTCGGTGACGTCGAGCTCGGTCTCGATCCACGGCCCGAGCGGGCAGAACGTGTCGAACCCCTTGGCCCGGGCCCACTGCCCGTCGCTCTTCTGCAGATCCCGCGCGGTGACGTCGTTGGCGATCGTGTAGCCGAGCACGACCTCCTCGACCCGGTCGGCCGGCACGTCCTTGCACAGCCGCCCGATCACGACCGCGAGCTCGCCCTCGAAGTGCACGTTCTCGCTCTGCCACGGGTAGCGCACCGGGTCCCCCGGGCCGATCACCGAGGTGTTCGGCTTCAGGAACAGCAGCGGCTTGTCGGGCACGTCGTTGCCCATCTCGGCGGCGTGCTCGGCGTAGTTGCGCCCGACGCACACCACCTTCGAGCGGGGGATGACGGGCGCCAGCAGGCGCACGTCGTCCAGCTTCAGCCGCTCTCCCGTGGGCTGCACGGGCATGTACATCGGGTCGCCGGTGATGGCCACCAGTTCCTCGGCCCCGGGCTCGCCGTCGATCAGGCCGTAGCGGGGGTCCTCACCGGTCGTGAATCTCGCGATACGCACGACGCCTAACGTAGGCCCCTACGGATTGACCGGCGCCAACTGGCCCAGCTCGTCGCTGAGCGCGTCCAGGATCGAGCGCAGCTGCACCTGCGTGACCTGGGCGAACGTGCGCATGTAGGCCAGCCGGGAAGCCAGCTCGCGCAGGTTCTCCACCTCGCCCGGGTCGAGGCGTCCGTCGCTGTTGATGGAGCGGGCCAGCAGCATCGCGCGCTCCTCCTCCGCCGCCCGCACCTCGGCCTCGGCGCGCTCGGCCGTCTCGTGGGCCTGCACGAGGATCTCCTCGTACTGCTCGCGGGCGTTGGCCACCAGCCGCCGGGCGTAGTCCTCGGCCTGGGCGACGTGCTGGTCGGCGACCTGCTGGGCCCGCGACATCACGTTGACCGCCTCGACGGTCGGGACCAGGTCGGCGGACGACGGCCCACCCGCCTGGTTCTCGGCCGCCTGGTTGTGGGCCGCCGCCTCGCGGCGGCGCGCCCGGGTCCCCTCCCGGGCGCCCTCCTGGGCGGCCACCGGGTCGACCCCCTGCCGGCGGTAGTAGTCGCGCAGGCGCTGGATCTCCTGGCGCAGCTCGGCCTTCTCCTGCGCCCCCGAGACCAGTTCCATGATCACCCGGTTGCGGAACCGCTCGACGTCCGCCTCGTTGTAGCCGCGGCGGCCCAGCTGGGTGCGCGGGAAGTCGGTCTGCCGCACGATCTCCGGGCTCAGCCGGCTGCGGAATCCCGCGTCGTAGCCGTCGGGGAGCACGGTCTCGAGTTCGGTCGGGTCGCTGATCGCGGTCACGCTCGGGCCTCCGATTCAACCGGGTCCTGCTGCTGGTGCGGTGCTTCCTCGGGGACGTCGAGCGTGCCGATGGTCGTGTGCCGCTCGTAGCCGTACAGCTCCCGGCGCACCTCCCGGGTGTCGATCCCGCCCTGGGCCAGGACCTCCAGGCATCCGGCCACCATCTGGTCGGAACCGCAGACGTAGATCTCGGGTGGTTCCGCGGAGCCCGAAGCCCGGGCGGCGGCGACCGCCGCGTGCAGCGCCACCTCCGCGACGTGCCCGGTGCGGGCCGTGCTCGTCAGGTGCGCGGCGCGCGCGACGACGGGGACGACGTCCAGCCAGGAGAGCTGGGCCTCCAGCCGACGCAGGTACGGCAGGTCGTACAGCTCCTGCTCGGTCCGGGCGCCGACGAAAAGCCCCACCGGCCGGGGCACGTGGCCCGGTCCGGCGTCGTCCTGCTGTCGGGCCAGTTCCTCGACGATGGCTCGTAGCGGCGCCAGCCCGGTGCCGCCGGCCAGCATCAGCACGGGTCGCGCGGTCTGGCTGCTCGGCACGTGCAGCCCCTCGCCGACGGGGGCGCCGAGCCGCAGGATGTCACCCTTCCCGGTGCGCGCCACGAGGTTCGGGCTGACCCAGCCGCCGTCGACCGCCCGCACGTGGAACTCCAGGGTGTCGTCGGCGCGGGGCGCGTTGGCCGGGGAGAAGTACCGCCAGATCCGCGGCGCGGCCGGGGTCTGCACCGAGAGCGACTGTCCGGCTCGGTATTCCACCCGCCGGTCGGGGCGCACGGTGAGCACCGCGACCCCCGGTCCGCGGGACTCGTGGTCGACCACCTCGGCGTCGTACCAGGCCGGCGCCGTGCCCGACGCCTCGGCCGAGGCCTCCGTCATCACCGAGGCGATCACCCCGTAGGCGGCGGTCCAGTCGGCGGCCAGTTCCGGCGTCCACTCCTCACCGAGGAAGTGCTCGAGCGTGGCCAGCAGCGCGGCCCCGACCATCGGGTAGTGATCATCGGTGACGCCGTACTTGCGGTGGTCGCGGGCCAGCTGCTGCAGGTACGGGACGACCGTCTGCACCTGGTGCACGTTGCTGACCACCCGGACCAGCGCGCCCACCAACCGGTCCCGTTGCGCCGACATCGCGGCCGGGAACATGGGCCGGGTCTGCGGGTAGCGCAGGAACAGGTGGGAGTAGAAGTACAGGGGGACCTCGTCACCGTGGCGCGCGACGAGGCCGAAACTGCGCTGCAGCGCGTCCGTGTCGACCACGTCGGTCAATGCCCTCCGTCGGCCTGCACGAGTCCCTGGTCGACGATGTCGGGCCGCACGGCCGTGGCCGCGGCTCCGAACGCCGCGATCACCTCGTCACCGACCGCGAACTTCTGCAGCGTGGCGACGAGATGGCCCACCACCAGCTCGTAGTCGTCCGGCGGGATGTGCAGCGGCTGGTGCGCGGCGGCCAGCCCCATCCCCTCGTAGGCCTCCGGGCCGCCGAGCAGCCCGGTGAACAGGCGGACCTGGTGAGCCTTCACGCGGTTCACGTCGACGCCCTCGAAGTAGTGCGCCAGCCGGGGGTCGGCCAGGACCGTGACGTAGAAGTCGTCGACGGCGGCCCGTACCGCGTCGACGCCGCCGATGGTCTCGTACAGGGTGCTGGTGGGAGAGGTCACTTCAGGGCGCTCCTTGCCGTCGGGCGTACCAGCCCGTTATGACCGGATACGCACGATTCATGGTGCACGTTAGGTTACCCCCAATCCACCCAAGGTCACCATTCCTGATTTTTCCCGCGTGTCGCCTCCGTCCCGGCGGGTGACCTCCGCCCCGCCGATGAACGGGTTGCGAGCAACTTCGTCCGCGCCTCAGCCCCACGGGTCACACCGCCGCCCGCCCGGGTCGTGGTGGCAGCTCTGGTGGCAGCATCCGCCCCTGATCACGCAGCGTTCGATGCCACCAGGACTGCCTTCATCGAACCGGAAGGGGCCCGACACGACGCTGACCGGCCCCGAACTTGACGCAGTCTCGCTCGACGCCGGATGGTCGTCTTCCACCGTCGAAGACGAAGGCCCGACGGGAAGATCCCGCTGCCGTAGAGGGCGGCGCCGCGCGGAGGAAACGATGGACCCGGCAGCAGCTCATGCCGCACGGCTGGCGCCCTACGTCGAGCCGCACCTCGCCAGGCGTCGGGCCGGCACCAAGCACCCGATCCACGACTTCCTGTTCCAGTACTACTCGTACCGACCGGCCCAGCTGATGCGCTGGCAACCGCCCGGGCAGCTCAGCACGGCCAAGCGCCCGCTGGTGGAGGCCATCCTCAAGCTGCTGCAGGCGACCATCGACCGCGAGGGCAACTTCGGCTGCTTCGGACTGCACGAATGGGCGATGGTCTACCGGGCCCCGCGGCCCCGGCACCCGCAGCCCCTCCGCCTGGGCCACGCGGAGACCGACAAGGTGGTCGAAGGGCACCGCGTCACGTGCAGTCACTGGGACGCCGTGCGTTTCTTCACCGCGCCGGCACGACCGCTCAACAGCCTGGGACCGTCCAGCGACGACCGCCCCGACTTCGAACAGCCGGCCTGCCTGCACGCCACCATGGATCTCTACAAGCACGCCTACCGGCTCGCCGACGTCGTCGGCTCCGACCTCGTCGCCGACGCCTTCGAACTCGCGTGGGACGTGCGGATCATGGACATGCGAGCCGCGCCGTACGACATGAGTGGCATCACCATCGACCCCTACGGGATCGAGTGGACGCCCATCCCGATCGAGACCGCCGAGGGCAAACGCGAATACGCCCGGCTCCAGCGCGAGTTCGCTCAGCGAGCAGCGCCCGTCCGAGCTCGCCTGGCCGAGGTCCTCGCCGGCGCCCTCGAACCGCTGCGAAGGGGTCAGCGGGAGGGGACGTCCTGGGTCAGCAGGCCGTAGGTGAAGCCGTCGAGCAACGCCTTCCAGGACGCCTCGACGATGTTCGGGCCGACCCCGACGGTCTCCCAGACGCTGTTGGGGCCGCGGGTCTCGATCAGCACCCGGGTCACCGCATCGGTGCCGATGGACGCATCGATGATCCGGACCTTGAAGTCCGACAGCCGGATCCCGTCCAGCTCCGGGTACACAGGCAGCAGGGCCGAGCGCAGGGCGTGGTCCAGCGCCGAGACCGGGCCGTTGCCCTCGGCCGTGGCCACGTGCCGCCGTCCGCCCGCGTGGAGCTTCACGGTCGCCTCCGAGACCGCCTCGCCCGCATCGGTTCTCGCCTCGGTGATGACCCGCCAGCTCTCGACCGAGCAGTACGAGGGCCGGAACCCGTAGACCTCTTCGTGCAGCAGCAGCACGAAGCTCGCGTCGGCGGCCTCGAAGGTGTAGCCCTCGGCCTCCAGCGCCTTGACCCGGTCGGTGATCCGGCCCAGCAGCTCCCGGTCCCCCGCCAGATCGAAACCCAGCTCCCGGCCCTTCAACTCGATCGACGCGCGGCCGGCCATGTCGGAGACGAGCATCCGCATGTCGTTGCCGACCCGCAGCGGGTCGGTGTGGTTGTACAGCTCGGGGTCGACCTTGATCGCGCTCGCGTGCAGCCCGGCCTTGTGCGCGAAGGACGACGCGCCCGTGTAGGGGCGGCGGTGGTACGGCGTTACGTTGGTGATCTCGTCGACGGCGTGCGCGATGCGGGTGGCCTCCGCGATCCGCCCGGTCGGCAGGACCTGCTGACCGCGCTTGATCTCGAGGTTCGCCACGACCGTGACCAGGTCGGCGTTGCCGGTGCGCTCGCCGTACCCGTTCAGCGTGCCCTGCACGTGCGTCGCGCCCGCGTCGACCGCGGCCAGCGTGTTCGCGACCGCACAGCCGGTGTCGTTGTGGCAGTGGATGCCCACGCGGGCCCCGCTCGCCGAGACCACCGCGTGGACGACGTCCGCCAGTTCCGCGGGCAGCATGCCGCCGTTGGTGTCGCACAGGGCGACCACCTCGGCCCCGGCCTCGGCGGCCGTGCGCAGCACCTCGACGGCGTAGGCCGGGTCGGCCCGGTACCCGTCGAAGAAGTGCTCGGCGTCCAGGAAGACGCGCCGTCCGTGCTCGCGCAGGTGCCGCACGGTGTCGGCGACCATCGCCAGGTTCTCGGCACCCGTCGTCCGCAGCGCCCGCTCGACGTGCCGGATGTCGCTCTTGGCGACCAGCGTGACGACGGGGGCCAGCGAGTCGACGAGGGCCTGGACCTGTGCGTCCTCCTCGACCCGAACACCCGCCTTGCGGGTCGCGCCGAACGCGGCCAGCTGGGCGTGCTTGAGCCGCAGGTCGGTGGCGGCGCGGCGGAAGAACTCGGTGTCCTTCGGAATGGCCCCCGGCCACCCGCCCTCGATGAACCCCACCCCCAGGTCGTCCAGGTGACCCGCGATGACGAGCTTGTCCTGCACGGACAGCGAGATGCCCTCCTGCTGGGCCCCGTCGCGCAACGTCGTGTCGTAGACCTGGAAGTCGCTCATGGTTCGCTCATTTCGGGTGGGTTCAGGCACCGCCGACACGAAAAAGACCCCTCGCTGAGAACGAGAGGTCTGCGCGTCGACGGTGCCCGGGGATTCGACCGAGAGTGGTCTCAGGCTGTGCCGACGCGCCTGCTGATAATGATCTCAGCGGTGCACATCGTCAGCGAGAGTACCACTCTCGGCCGTCCTACCTGCTCAGGCGAGTGTCCGCATCCACCCGTACGGGTCGGCCGCCCGCCCGAACTGGATGTCCACCAACGTGTCCCGGATCCTGGACGTGATCTCACCGGCCGGCGCGCTCGAGTCGCCGACCGACCCGCCGTCCCAGCTGAGCTGCCCGACCGGGGTGACGACGGCCGCCGTCCCGCAGGCGAAGACCTCGGTGATCGTCCCGTCGGCCACGCCGTCGCGCCACTCGTCGATCGTGACCCGGCGCTCCTCGACGTCCAGCCCGAGCTCCTTGCCGAGCGTGAGGATCGACGAGCGGGTGACCCCCTCGAGGATCGACCCGTTCAGCTCGGGGGTGATGAGCTTCCCGTCGCGGTGCACGAGGAAGATGTTCATCCCGCCGAGCTCCTCGATGTACTTCGACTCGGCCGCGTCGAGGAAGCAGACCTGCTCGCAGCCGTGCTCGGCCGCCTCGGTCATGGCCGCCAGGGAGGCCGCGTAGTTGCCGCCGCACTTGGCCGCGCCGGTCCCGCCGGGCGCGGCCCGGGTGTACTCGGACGACAGCCAGATCGAGACCGGCTTGGCGCCGCCCTTGAAGTAGGCCGCGGCGGGCGAGGCGATGACCATGAAGGTGACCTCGGCGGCGGGCCGCACCCCGAGGAAGACCTCGGAGGCGAACATGAACGGCCGCAGGTACAGCGACGCCTCGGGCCGGTCGTCGACCCACGCCCGGTCGGTCTTCACCAGCGCCTCGACCGCAGCCACGAAGTCCTCGACCGGCAGTTCGGGCAGGGCCAGCCGGCGGGCCGAGCGGACCAGCCGCTCGCCGTTGGCCTCGGGCCGGAACGCCCGGATCGTGCCGTCGGCGTGCTTGTACGCCTTGAGCCCCTCGAAGATCTCCTGCGCGTAGTGCAGGACGGCGGAGGCCGGGTCGAGCTGCAGCGGGCCGTAGGGGATGACGCCGGCGTCGTGCCAGCCCGCGTCGGCCGTCCACGTGGCCTTGAACATGTGGTCGGTGAAGTGCTTGCCGAAACCGGGGGCGGCCAGGACGGCGTCGCGCGCCTCGGGCGTGGCCGGGTTGGGGTTGGGGGTGTAGCTGATCTCCATCGCGGATGCTCCCTCGCGTCTCCGGCGCGCTGCGCGGGCTCGCCGGGTCAAGTCTAAATCGGACCGTACCAGCGGAGACGCGCTCCCCGGGCCCCGCCCCGGGAGGGGTGGAGGCTAGCCGGTGATGCGCGCGGCGATCGCGTCGCCGATCTCCGCCGTCGAGCGGGGGCGGCCGTCGGCGCCCTGGCGTTCGGCCAGGTCGGCGGCGACGGCCTGCTCTACTCGGGCGGCGGCCTTGTCGAGGCCGACGTGCTCCAGGAGCATCGCGACGGAGAGGATGGTCGCCGTCGGGTCGGCCTTCTGCTGGCCCGCGATGTCGGGCGCGGAGCCGTGCACCGGCTCGAACATGCTGGGCGCGGTGCGGTCGGGGTTCACGTTGCCGCTCGCGGCCAGGCCGATGCCCCCGGCGATGGCGGCCGCCAGGTCGGTGACGATGTCGCCGAACAGGTTGTCGGTGACGATCACGTCGAACCGGGCCGGGTCGGTGACCATGAAGATGGTCGCGGCGTCGACGTGCAGGTAGTCGGTCGTGACGTCGGGGAACTCCGCGTTCACGGCCTCGACGGTGCGGCGCCACAGGTGGCCCGCGTTGCTGAGCACGTTGTGCTTGTGCACCAGGGTGAGCTTCTTGCGCGGGCGGGCCGCGGCGCGGGTGAACGCGTCGCGCACGACACGCTCGACCCCGAACGCGGTGTTGATGCTGACCTCGGTCGCGATCTCGTGCGGGGTGCCCACCCGGATCGCCCCACCGTTGCCGACGTAGGGGCCCTCGGTGCCCTCGCGGACGACGACGAAGTCGAGCTCCTTGCCCTCCAGCACGTGCGGCGCCAGCGGGGTGGCGACACCCGGGTACAGGCGGGCCGGGCGCAGGTTGACGTAGTGGTCGAGCTCGAAGCGCAGCTTCAGCAGCAGGCCCCGCTCCAGGACTCCGCTCGGGACGCCGGGATCGCCGACCGCGCCGAGCAGGATCACGTCGTGCTGCCGGATCGCGGCCAGCTCCGACTCCGGGAGCGTCTCGCCGGTGGCGTGCCACCGGTTGGCACCGAGGTCGAACTCGGTGGTCTCGACGGTCGTGCCCTCACCGGCGACCGCCGCGTGCAGGACCTTCAGGCCCTCCGCGACGACCTCGGGGCCGATGCCGTCACCCGCGATGACGGCGATCTTCAGAGCGGCGGGAGCGTCGACCATGCCGTCGACAATAGCGCGACCATCCGCATGATGGGCTACATATCTCACCATGCGAGACGCATCGGTTGTGATCAAGGAATTCCCTGCTGCGGGTCGGCAGAGAATTCCTTGATCACGACCACGAGGACTAGCGCTGGGCGCTGCCCTCGACGTAGTCGCTGTCGTCGGACTTGACCCAGCTCATCAGCTTGCGCAGCTCGCGGCCGGTGGCCTCGATCGGGTGCTGCTCGCCCTTGGCGCGCAGGGCCTTGAACTCCGGCGCGCCGGCGTCCTGGTCGTCGATGAACCGCTTGGCGAAGGCGCCCGACTGGATGTCGGCCAGCACGCCCTTCATGTTCTCCTTCACGTGCGGGTCGATGACCCGCGGGCCCGACACGTAGTCGCCGTACTCGGCGGTGTCGGAGACGCTCCAGCGCTGCTTGGCGATGCCACCCTCGTACATCAGGTCGACGATCAGCTTCAGCTCGTGCAGGCACTCGAAGTACGCGACCTCGGGCTGGTAGCCGGCCTCGATCAGCGTCTCGAACCCGTACTGGACCAGCTGCGACGCCCCGCCGCAGAGCACGGCCTGCTCGCCGAAGAGGTCGGTCTCGCACTCCTCGGTGAACGTGGTCTTGATGCCGCCGGCCCGCAGGCCGCCGATGCCCTTGGCGTACGAGAGCGCGTTCGACCAGGCGTTGCCGGTCGCGTCCTTCTCGACGGCGACGAGCACCGGGACGCCGCGCCCGGCCTCGAACTCGCGGCGCACCAGGTGTCCGGGACCCTTCGGCGCGACCATGCACACGTCGACGCCCTCGGGCGGGGTGATGTAGTTGAACCGGATGTTGAAGCCGTGCCCGAAGAACAGCGCGTCGCCCTCGGCGATGTTCGGCGCGATGGCCTCCTCGTACACGTGCCGCTGCACGTGGTCGGGCGTGAGCAGCATGATCACGTCCGCCTCCTCGACCGCCTGGGCCGGGGTGACGACGCGCAGGCCCTCGGCCTCCGCCTTCGCCCGGCTCTTGCTGGCGTCGGGCAGACCGACCCGGACGTCGACGCCGGAGTCGCGCAGCGAGAGCGAGTGGGCGTGGCCCTGGCTCCCGTAGCCGATCACCGCGACCTGGCGGTTCTGGATCACCGAGAGGTCGGCGTCGTCGTCGTAGTACATCTCTGCTGCCACAGTGCTCTTGTCTCCTTCAGATGGTGCGGGGGTTGGGGGAACTCGGGGAAGGTCAGGCCGACCGCAGGGCGCGGTCGGTGATCGAGCGGCTGCCCCGCCCAATACCGACCAGGCCCGACTGGACGAGCTCGCGGATGCCGAAGGGTTCCAGCACCCGCAGGAAGGCCTCGATCTTGTCGGGGCTGCCCGTGGCCTCGATGGTCACCGCGTCCGGGGCCACGTCGATCACGCGGGCCCGGAACAGCTCGGCCGTCTCGAGGACGTGCGACCGGGTCTGCAGGTCGGCCCGGACCTTCACGAGCAGCATCTCGCGCTGGACCGAGGCGGTGGGCTCCAGCTCGACGATCTTGATCACGTTCACGAGCTTGTTCAGCTGCTTGGTGACCTGCTCCAGCGGGAGCTCGTCGACGTCGACGACCACGGTGATCCGGGAGATGTCCGGGTGCTCCGTGGGCCCGACGGCCAACGAGTGGATGTTGAACCCTCGGCGCGCGAACAACCCTGCGACACGAGTGAGCACGCCCGGCCGGTTCTCGACCAGCACGGACAGCGTGTGCTTCTGCGACATCTCTCTCAGTCCTCCCGGTCCCACTGCGGCGCCGTGTCGCGGGCCACCTGGATCTCGTCGTTGCTGACCCCGGCCGCGACCATCGGCCAGACCATCGCGTCGCGGTGCACGACGAAGTCGACCACCACTGGCACGTCGTTGATCTCCATGGCCTTCTCGATGGTGGCGTCCACGTCCTCCGGGCTCTCGCAGCGCAGCCCGACGCAACCGTACGCGTCGGCCAGCTTCACGAAGTCGGGGACCCGGCTGCCGACCGAGGTGTGCAGGTCGGTGTTGGAGTACCGCTCGTTGTAGAAGAGGGTCTGCCACTGCCGGACCATGCCCAGGCTGCTGTTGTTGATCACCGCGACCTTGATCGGGATGTCGTTGATGACGCAGGTCGCGAGCTCCTGGTTCGTCATCTGGAAGCAGCCGTCGCCGTCGATCGCCCAGACCGTCCGGTCGGGCATCCCGACCTTGGCGCCCATCGCCGCCGGCACCGCGAAGCCCATGGTGCCCGCGCCGCCGGAGTTGATCCACGTGTTCGGGTTCTCGTACTGGATGTGCTGCGCAGCCCACATCTGGTGCTGACCGACGCCCGCGACGTACAGGGCCTCGGGCCCGGCGATCTTCCCGATCCGCTCGATCACGCGCTGCGGCGACACCTCACCGGCCGGCGGCTCGGCGTAGCCCAGCGGGTACGTCTCGCGCCAGTCGTTCAGCTGCTTCCACCAGCCGGTCAGGTCGGCCCGGTGCCCGGCGGCGAACTCGGCGCCGACGGCCACGATCAGCTCGCTGATCACATCCTTCGCGTCGCCGACGATCGGCACGTCCGCCGTCCGGTTCTTGGAGATCTCGGCCGGGTCGATGTCGGCGTGCACGATCGCCGCGTGCGGGGCGAACGAGTCGAGCTTGCCGGTGACCCGGTCGTCGAACCGGGCCCCCAGGCTGACCAGCAGGTCGGCCTTCTGCAGCGCGGTCACCGCGGCGACCGAGCCGTGCATGCCGGGCATGCCCAGGTGGGCCGGGTGGGTGTCGGGCAGGGCCCCGCGGGCCATCAGCGTGGTGACGACGGGGGCCCCGGTCAGCTCGACCAGCTGGCGCAGCTCCGCCGCGGCCCGCGCCTTGATGACGCCGCCGCCGACGTAGAGCACCGGCCGTTTGGCCTCGGCCAGCAGCCGGGCCGCCTCGCGGACCTGCTTGCTGTGCGGCTTGGCCACCGGCCGGTAGCCGGGCAGGTCGATCCGGTCGGGCCAGCTGAACCGGGTCATGGCCTGCAGAGCGTCCTTGGACACGTCCACCAGCACCGGCCCGGGCCGCCCGGTCGAGGCGATGTGGAAGGCCTCGGCGATGGTCCGCGGGATCTCGGCCGGGTCGGTGACCAGGTAGTTGTGCTTGGTGATCGGCAGCGTGATGCCGCTGATGTCCGCCTCCTGGAAGGCGTCCGTCCCGATCGACTTGCTGGGCACCTGGCCGGTGATGGCCACCATCGGGACGGAGTCCATGTAGGCGTCGGCTATGGGCGTGACCAGGTTCGTGGCCCCCGGACCGGAGGTGGCCATGCAGACCCCCACCCGGCCGGTCGCGTGGGCGTAGCCCTCGGCCGCGTGCCCGGCGCCCTGTTCGTGCCGGACCAGGATGTGCCGGACCTTCTCCGAGTCCATCAGCGGGTCGTAGAGCGGGAGGATCGCCCCACCGGGGATGCCGAAGACGACGTCGACGCCTACCGCCTCGAGCGAGCGGACGAGGCTTTGGGAGCCGGTCATCTCGGACGTGGTGGTCGGTTCGCTACTGCGTGGGCCGGACATCGCGGGCCTCTCCTTGACGATGGATGGTGGGGACGAAAAAACCCCTCGGCCCTAGGGGCACAAGGGGTCGCGCGCGCGGCGGGTCGTGAAGACCGTCAGCCGGCGCGCTGTCCGAGTACGAGGACCAGACTCATGGTCTCACCTTCCCGCGCCGGTTCCGCGGTGTCAATCGCCGAACCGTGCGTCTCGCTTAGTGAGACGCGGCGTCCGCGTGCCGGTCGACCGGCTGCTCCGGCCGGCCGGAGGTCAGGCCGCTGGCCGGACGGTCGGAGCCGGACCCCGGGCGGTACGGGCGGCTGGGCCGGCTCGGCATCGGGTGCAGGAACGGCCCGGTGACCGGGGGCCGGGCGGCCCGATCGGCCCCGTCGGCCCCCTCGCCGGGTTCGGCAGGATGAGCCCGGTCGGCGCCGTCCGCGGCATCGGTGCTGCCGTTCCGGTCGGGCCACTGCGCGCCACCGGTCGAGGTGGCCGCCGCCGCGACGGCGGCCGGCGAGCGGGCGTCCGCCGGTTCGAGGGCGACCAGGTCGATGAGCAGCGGGACGTCGTCCGCACCCCCCGCGGTGAGCTCGCCCGGGCGGGCCCCGACCGGCATGGGCGGACCGGCCAGCACCTCACGCATGGCCTGCGGCGGCAGGGCCGGGGAGAGCGCGAAGCCCTGGCCGGCGTAGGCGCCGAGTTCGCGCAGCTGCCGCACGGACTCCAGCTCCTCCATCCCCTCGGCCACGACGAGCAGGCCCAGGTCGCGGGCCATCGAGACGACCGACCGGGCGAAGGCGGTGGCGCGCGGGTCGACGCCGACGTCGTCCAGCAGGGTGCGGTCGAGCTTGACCAGCTGCACCGGCATGCGACGCAGGTACGACAACGACGAGTAGCCGGTGCCGAAGTCGTCGATCGCCACCCGGACCCCCGCGGCCCGCAGCCGTTCCAGCGCCTCGACGGCGGGCCCGGTCTGCCCGGCCAGCTGGCTCTCGGTCAGTTCGAGGACGAGGTGCGAGGGGGGAAGCCCGCAGGCGGTCAGGATCGAGGTCACCGACCCGACGAACGACGGGCTGAGCAGCTGGTGCACCGACATGTTCACGCTGACGCTGGCCGGCGTCCCGGCGTCCACCCACTCGGCCGCCTGCTGCACGGCCTGGGTGAGGACCCACTCCCCCATCTCCAGGATGATCCCGGTGTCCTCGGCGACCGCGACCAGTTCGGCCGGGCTGACCAGGTCGTCCGGGCGGTCCGGCTCGGCCGGTGAGCCGGACCCGTCGCCGGACGTGAGATTCACCCCGGGCGGCAGCCGCAGCAACGCCTCCGCCCCGACCACGAGACCGTCGGCCAGCCGGACGATCGGCTGGTAGGCGACCGCCAGGCGCCCGGCGTCCAGCGCCTCGCGCAGCCCGATCGCGATGTCGACCCGACGCCGCGCGCTCTCCTCGAGTTCCGGCGTCCACCGCCCGACCCCGGCCCGGCCGCGGGCCTTGGCCTCGTACATCGCGAGGTCGGCCTGGTGCACGAGTTCGGCCGCCTGGTCCTGCGCGGTGCTGGCCCGCCGGCCCGCCGGCAGGCCCGCGCCGCTGACCCCGACGCTCACGCCGAGGGTCACCGTGCGGTGGCCGACGGCGAACGGCGGGCTGATCGCCTCGACCACGCGCCGGGCGGCCAGCTCGGCCTCCTCCGGGCCGAGCCCCTCCAGCCCCATCACGAACTCGTCGCCGCCGAACCGGCCGACGATCGTGCGGCGGGCGTCCAGGGCCCCGGCGATCGCCTCGAACCGGCCGGCGACCTCGGTCAGCACGCGGTCGCCGGCGCCGTGGCCGAACCGGTCGTTGACCGCCTTGAACCCGTCGAGGTCGGCGTACAGGACGACGACGTCCGGCCCGGCGGGCTGCGCGCCGGCCGGCGCCTCGCTGGGTTCGGCGAGCCAGGAGCCGACCACCTCCAGCAGGTGCGCGCGGTTCACCAGGCCGGTCATGTGGTCGTAGCGGGCCAGCCGCTCCAGCCGCTGGCGCAGCTCCACGGAGTCGGTGACGTCGTTCAGGTTGGCGACCGCGCCGCCGGGCACGGCCCGCAACCGCAGCTGGGCGGTACCGGTGGCCGGTGGGGCCAGGCGCAGCTCCACCTGCGCGGAGTCGGTGCGGCCCCGGGTCACCGCCAGCACGGCCTCACGCACCGAGCGGCGGTCCTCGGCCCGGGCCAGGTCGTCGAACGACCGGCCGGTCAGCGAGGCCGGGGTGCGGTGCAGCAGGCGGACGGCGGCCGCGTTGGCCGACTGCACGCGCCCGTTGGCGTCGAGCCGGACGATCAGGTCGGACGTGTTCTCCACCAGAGCCGCCATCCGCTGCCGGGAGGCGGTGAGACTGCCTACCAGGGCGAGGTTCTCGCGCAGGGTGAAGGCCTGGAGCACGACGAGACCGGCCACCACGGCACTGACCAGGACGACGTGCATCGGCCCGGTGGTGCCGAACAGGGCCTGCACGCAGACGATCACGACCGCGCTGCTGGCCAGCACGTAGGGCAGGGCCCGGACCCGCGGCAGCGGCTGGTCGGCGGCCCGCGGCGGGCGGGGCACGCGGGTCAGGGCGATGGAGACCAGGCCACCGGCCAGGACCACCACGGCCTGCAGGGCGTAGGGCACGGTGCCGGCCAGACCGTCCCAGGCGGCCAGCGCGTCGCCGCCGAAGAGCAGGAGGACCGCGGCCGACGCCACCGCGAAGATCTGCCGGTTGCTGCCCACCCGCAGGGTCTCGGGGACGAGCACGGACAGCCGCAGCAGCAGGGCCAGGACGGCCAGGTCGACCATCGCGGGCGCGGCGTGCAGCACGGCGCTGGGCCGCGGTGAGACCGGCGCGTGGGCCAGCACCCAGACGATCGTGGTGCAGGAGGCCGCGACGAGGACCGACTCGGCGATGGCCACCCCGAGGCCGCCGATGAGC
Source organism: Spongisporangium articulatum (assembly GCF_044465595.1). NCBI lineage: Bacteria > Bacillati > Actinomycetota > Actinomycetes > Kineosporiales > Kineosporiaceae > Spongisporangium > Spongisporangium articulatum. The sequence goes on from NZ_JBITLV010000003.1 coordinate 534,868, forward strand.
GCGGTGATCCGGCGGACGACGCCCGCCGCCATCACCAGGACCGCGCAGGCCGCGACCAGCAGCAGGACGTCCCGGACGACGCCGAACCCGTCGCCGACGCCCGGGCCGGCGAACAGGCCGGCGACCCGCGCGGCGCCCTGCAGGGTGCACGTGGCCACCACGAGCTGGGCCTCGCGCCGGTTGAACGGGTGCTCGACCTCAGCCGCCCGCCACCACGCACACCCGGCGGCGGTCGCCGTCGCGATGAGCAGGAGGTCGAGCAGCACGGGTCGAGGCTAGCTCGTAATCCTTTTTGGTGGTGATCATGCACAAAGTCAGTGGCAGACGGCGCCCTTCGAGGCGGACTGCACCAGCCGCGTGTACTTGGCCAGCACGCCCCGGGTCCACTTGTGCGGCACGGGCTCCCAGCCCTCCTTGCGGCGCGCGATCTCGTCGGAGTCCACGAGCAGGTCGAGGGTGCCGTGCGCGACGTCCAGCCGAATCCGGTCGCCGTCCCGGACGAAGGCGATCGGGCCGGCGTCCACCGCCTCGGGGGCGACGTGGCCGACGCACAGACCCGTCGTCCCGCCCGAGAACCGGCCGTCGGTCAGGAGCAGCACGTCCTTGCCCAGCCCGGCGCCCTTGATGGCGCCCGTGATGGCCAGCATCTCGCGCATCCCCGGGCCCCCCTTCGGGCCCTCGTAGCGGATGACCACGACGTCCCCGGCGGTGATGGTGCCGTCCTCGAGGGCGTCCATGGCGGCCCGCTCGCGGTCGAAGACGCGGGCGGTGCCCTCGAAGACGTCCTCGTCGAAGCCGGCGCTCTTGACCACGGCCCCCTCGGGGGCCAGCGAGCCGTGCAGGATCGTGATGCCGCCCGAGCGGTGGATCGGCTCCTGCATGGAGCGCAGCACCTTGCCGTCCAGGTCCGGGGGTGCGATCTCGGCCAGGTTCTCGGCCATCGTCTTCCCCGTCACGGTCATCACGTCGCCGTGCAGCAGGCCCGCGTCGAGCAGGGCGCGCATCACCACCGGGACGCCGCCGATCCGGTCGACGTCGGTCATCACGTGCCGGCCGAACGGCTTCACGTCGGCCAGGTGCGGCACGCGCTCGCCGATCTTGGTGAAATCGTCCAGCGTGAGCGGGACTTCGGCCTCGTGGGCGATGGCCAGCAGGTGCAGCACCGCGTTGGTCGAGCCGCCGAACGCCATGACGACGGCGATCGCGTTCTCGAACGCCTCGCGGGTCATGATGTCCCGCGCGGTGATGCCCTTCTTCAGCAGCTCGACGACGGCCTCGCCCGAGCGACGGGCGAACCCGTCCCGACGGCGGTCGGTGGCCGGCGGCGCCGCGGACCCCGGCAGGCTCATGCCGAGCGCCTCGGCCGCGCTGGCCATCGTGTTCGCCGTGTACATCCCGCCGCACGCGCCCTCGCCGGGACAGATCGCGCGCTCGATCGCGTCGACGTCCTCGCGGCTCATCAGCCCGCGGGCGCACGCCCCGACCGCCTCGAAGGCGTCGATGATCGTGACGTTCTTCTCCGTGCCGTCGGAGAGCTTGGCCTTGCCGGGCAGGATCGACCCCGCGTAGAGGAAGACACTCGCCAGGTCGAGCCGGGCCGCGGCCATCAGCATGCCGGGCAGGCTCTTGTCGCAGCCCGCGAGCAGGACGCTGCCGTCCAGGCGCTCGGCCATCATCACGGCCTCGACGCTGTCGGCGATGATCTCCCGGCTGACCAGCGAGAAGTGCATCCCCTCGTGGCCCATCGAGATGCCGTCGGAGACGGAGATGGTGCCGAACTCCAGCGGGTACCCACCCGCCGCGTGCACGCCGTCCTTGCTGGCCTTGGCCAGCCGGTCGAGGCTCAGGTTGCAGGGCGTGATCTCGTTCCACGAGCTGGCCACGCCGATCTGCGACTTGCCCCAGTCCTCGTCGCCCATGCCTACCGCGCGGAGCATCCCCCGGGAGGCGGTCTTCTCCAGACCGTCGGTGACGTCACGGCTGCGGGGCTTGATGTCAGGTGTCTCGCTCACGGCGTGATGCTACGCCCGCGGGTGGAACCCCATAGACGCGTCCTGGGCCTGTCGAGGTTTCCTCGCGCACAGAATTCGCCAAGATGTCGGGGTGAGCCAGCATCCAGCCCTGATCGCCTGTGGCCACGGCACCCGCTCGCCCGAGGGCCAGGCGGTCATGTCGGCCTGGGTGCGGGCCCTCGCGGACGCCCGCCCGGAACTCGACGTCCTGCCCGCCTTCGTGGACGTGCAGGAGCCGACGCTCGCCGACGTGGCCGGTGGGTGCGTCGAGCGCGGCCGGCGCGCGGTCGTCGTCCCGCTGCTGCTGTCGACCGGCTACCACGTGCAGGTGGACGTCGAACGCGTGGTCGCGGCGTCGTCCGGGCTGCTCGTGGCCGCGCCCGCGCTGGGTCCGGACCGGTTGCTGGTCGACCTGCTGCAGCAGCGGCTGGCCGAGGCCGGGGCGGGGCCGGAGGACGGGATCGTCCTCGCGGCGGCCGGCTCGAGCGACCCGCGCGCGGTGGGTGACGTGGAGGCAGTCGGTGAGTGGCTCGGCCGCGAGCGCGGCGTCGAGGTGGTGTGCGGGTACCTGGCGGCGGCCCGGCCGACGGTCGAGGAGGCTGTGGCCCGGCTGAAGGAGCACCGGCCGGGGGAGCCGGTCTCGGTGGCCAACTACCTGCTCGCCCCCGGGCACTTCGCCACCCGCCTGGCCCGGTTGGCGGAGGACGGGACGGTCGGGAGGGTGGCGGCCACCTTGGCCCCGGCACCGTCCCTGACCCGGCTCGTCCTTCGCCGGTTCGACCAGGTGGCCGCCACCTTCGTTCCCTGACGAGTGCTCCAACGAACCACTCACCCAGTAGTTCCCCAACGCTCATGCTGTCCAAATGCACGTTCGCGACGGTTCGAGCAGCCCCTTTCCTGTGCATTTCGACAGCATGAGCATGGGCCGGACGGCGGCTCCGCTGTCGCGACCGCGGACCGCGGGTCACGATGTGGCGATGCGCACCGTGACCGTCACGCTGGCCGCCGCCCTGCTTGCCGGGTGCACCGGCGGCTCCTCCGGGGTCACCTCGACCGCGGGGGCCGGCACCCCGTCGCCCACGAGCACGTCGAACCCGGGCACGCCTCGCCCCCGGGTGGGCGACGCGAAGGTCCTGACCACGAAGCTACGGGTGCCGTGGGGCGTCGCCTTCCTGGCCGACGGCAGCGCCCTGGTCGGCGAGCGCGCCGGCCGCGTCTCGCACGTGTCGGCCACCGGGAAGCGGACGACGGTCGGCACCGTGCGCGGGGTGAGCGAGGACGGCGAGGGTGGGCTGCTCGGCCTCGCCGCGCGTCAGAAGGGTTCGGCCACAACGCTTTTCGCCTACTACACGTCGACGTCCGACGACAACCGGGTCGTGTCGATGACCTACCGCGGCGGGCGGCTCGGCACGCAGAAGGTGCTGCTGAAGGGCATCGCGTCCGCGGACCACCACAACGGCGGCGCGCTGGCGATCGGCCCCGACGGTGACCTCTGGATCGGCACCGGCGACGCCGGGAACACGGCGCGCTCGCAGCAGCGGACGAACCTGAACGGGAAGGTCCTGCGGATCACCACGAGCGGAAAGGTCCCGGCCGACAATCCGTTCCGCGGTTCGCCGGTCTACTCGTACGGGCACCGCAACGTGCAGGGCATCGCGTTCGACAGCGCCGGGCGGACCTGGGCCACCGAATTCGGGCAGAACACGTACGACGAGCTGAACCTGATCGAGAAGGGCGCGAACTACGGCTGGCCCGTCGTCGAGGGCCGGGAAGGGAAGAAGGGGTACGTCGACCCGAAGGTGCAGTGGCCGACGTCGCAGGCGTCGCCCAGCGGGCTGGCGATCGTCGACGACGTCGCGTACCTGGGCGCGCTGCGCGGCGAGCGCCTGTGGCAGGTGCCGCTGGACGGGACCGCCGTGGGCACCCCGAAGTCGTTCTTCCGCAACGAGTTCGGCCGGATCCGGACCGTGGTCGCGGCTCCCGGTGGAAGACTCTGGCTGACGACGTCCAACCGCGACGGGCGCGGGTCCCCCGTCGCCGCCGACGACCGGATCCTGCGCGTCCCCCTCAGCTCGTGATCAAGGAAACTTCTACTTCTCGGCAGGCTGAGAGACCCGATGAACTCCGCGGGTCAGAGTGGAAGTTTCCATGATCACGAACGGATGGGCTTGGTCAGTCGGTCGGCCAGGGCGCCGAGCTCGCGGCCGGTCATCGCCGCGCCGTACAGCATCCCCTGGCCGTAGCCCACACCCATGCGCCGGACCAGGTCGTCGATCTGGTCGGACTCCACCCCCTCGACCACCACGCTCAGCCCGACGGTGCGGCCCAGGTCGAGCACGGCCCGCGTGATCGCCCGCGAGCGCGGTTCGGCGACCAGGCTCGAGGTCAGGGAGCGGTCGATCTTCAGGATGTCGGCGGGCAGCCGGTGCAGGTAGCCCAGCGCCGAGTAGCCGGTCCCGAAGTCATCGATCGCGATGGTCACGCCGAGCCGGGCCAGCCGGTGCAGCGTCTGCGCCGCCTCCCCCTCCTCGACCAGGACGTTCTCGGTGACCTCCATGACCAGCAGCTCGCGCGGCACGTTGTGCGCCTTGATGGTCTCGGCCACCACCCGCGGGAACCCGGCCACGCGCAGCTGCACCGGCGAGACGTTCCAGCTCAGGCGCAGGCCCCGCGCGAACAGCCCCTCCCGGTTGGCGGTGGTCAGCGCCTCGTCCAGCACCCGTTCCCCGAGCGCGACGACCAGCCCGGTCTGCTCGGCGACCGTGATGAACTCGCCCGGGTCGACCGGCCCGAGCTCCGGGTCGACCCACCGGGCCAGCGCCTCGGCCCCGGCCACGACACCCCGGCGCAGGTCCATGATCGGCTGGAACCGGACCTTGATGGCGTCGGTGTCGACCGCACGGCGCAGCCGGTCCTCGACCAGCAACCGGCGCCGCCGGATCCGGGCGATCTGCTCGTCGTAGACCTCCACCCGGTTGCGGCCCGCGGCCTTCGCGACCCGCAGCGCGGCCCCGGACGCCGACAGCGCCCCCAGCGGGTCGACCGACGTCACGGCCGGGGTCTCCCCGGTGTTCGATCCGGTGTTCGATCCCGTGTTCGATCCGGGGGTCGATCCCGGATTCGCCACCCCGGTGAGGATGGGCGCGCCCCCGTCGCGCAGGTCGATGACGGTGGGCGTGGCCACCGGGGCGGTCCGGACCCCGGCGCCGTCACGGTGCACGGCGGCGACCCCGACGCTGGCCGAGACCTCGACGCGGGCCACGCCGTCGACGTCCGCGGCCGACTGCCGGACCGCGGTCACAATGTTGGCGCCGACCCGGGCCCCGGCGTCGATGTCGCCGCGCAGCAGGACGGCGAACTCGTCCCCGCCGATGCGGCAGACCAGCGCCTTCGGCGGGGCGGCCTCGACCAGCCGGCGGCCCACCGCCGACAGCAGGTCGTCGCCGACCGCGTGCCCGAGCAGGTCGTTCACGTCCTTGAAGCCGTCCAGGTCGACCGTGAGCAGGCACCAGGGCTCGCCCTCGGGGATGCGACCCATCCGGGCGGCGAGCACCCGCCGGTTGGCCAGCCCGGTCAGCGGGTCCTCGGCGGCCTCGTCGTGCAGCCGGGCCAGCAACGTCCGCCGGGTCGCGGCGTTCACCAGCTCGCGCACCCCGAACACGCCGATCGCCACGGCGACCAGGCTGATCGAGCTGCGGGCCGGGGAGGGGTCGAACAGCAGCGAGACGACGGCCACCAGCAGCAGGGCGATCGTCGCGACGGTGGTGACCCGCATCCCGCGGTTGTCGGTGTACCCGCCCCGGTCGAGCCGCTCCGACCGGCGCGCGGCCGCCCGCACCGGGTCGTAGGCCAGCAGCCCGCCGGCGATCTTCGGCCAGGCCAGGCAGTTGAGCACCGCACCGAGCAGCGACCAGTCCTCGGCGATCACCCAGCGCATGATCAGCAGCTCGCCGACCGCGAAGATCGCCAGGCCGGCGGTCAGCAGCAGCAGGTTCTGGTCCAGGTCGCGCAGGTAGCCCAGGAACGCGCCACCGACCAGCACCGCGAGCACCATGACGATGCCGATCGACGCCAGCTGCGAGCGCGCCGACCAGACCCCACCCGGCGCGGGCAGCGTGCGGGCGAAGCCGAACTGCCACACCGGCAACGTGATCGCCGCCCCGAGCAGCACCGAGTCCAGCGCGAACTGCCGCAGCCCGCCGACACTGAACGCGGTGCGCAGCATGAGCAGCCCGCCGACCACCGCCAGGGGCCCGGCCAGCATCGAGACGAGGTCACCGACGCCGGGAAACGGACCACCCGGCGTCAGACCGTTCACCGTCTGCCCGGCCGCCCAGACCAGCAGCGCGGCCCCCAGGACGACCCGGAACCCGTCCGGGGACCGCAGGCCGGCCCGCGCGCCGTTCACGACCAGGGCGACGCCACCGGCCCCGGCGAACACCGCGGGCACCAACCCGGCGATCTCCTCCATGTGGGCGACGTCCTGCCAGTACAGCGCCAGGACGACGAGCGCGCCGGCCACGCTGACGGCGATCGAGGGCAGGCAGGAGGCACTCGGACGGAGCCCGGTCACGGCTCCGGCCGGACCGCGGATCTCCATCGACACCGCGCCATCCATGGCTGCCACCTCGTCGTGCCCCGCAGGGCGGTCGATGCCCCTCCTGGGGCAGTCCTGCCGCGTCTAGCTCTCGTCCACGCCCAGCTTCTCCAGCAGCAGCGCACGCACCTTCGCCGCGTCCGCCTTACCGCGCATCTCCTTCATCACGGAGCCGATCAGCGCCCCGGCCGCCTGCACCTTCCCGCCCCGGATCTTCTCCGCCACGTCGGGGTTGGCCTGGATGGCCCGGTCGACGGCCTCACCGAGCGCGCCGTCGTCCGAGACGACCTCCAGCCCGCGGGAGGCGACCACGTCGGCCGGGTCGCCCTCGCCCGCGAGCACGCCGTCCAGCGTCTGCCGGGCGAGCGTGTCGGTGAGCTTCCCGGCGTCCACCAGGGCCTGCAGCTCCACGACCTGCTCGGGCGTGACCGGCAGGTCGGTCAGCGCGACGCCGGCCGCGTTGGCCCGCCGGGCCAGTTCGCCGCTCCACCACTTGCGGGCCGCGGCCGGCGCCGCCCCCGCCGCCACCGTGGCCTCGACCAGTTCCACCGCACCGGCGTTGAGCAGGTCCTGCATCTCCTTGTCGGAGAACCCCCACGCACCCTGCAGCCGGCGCCGGCGCTCGGCGGGCGGCTCGGGCAGCGTGGCCCGCAGCTCCTCGACCCACGCCGCCTCGGGCGCGATGGGCACGAGGTCGGGCTCGGGGAAGTAGCGGTAGTCCTCGGCGTCGGACTTCTCCCGGCCCGACGTCGTGATGCCCGTGTCCTCGTGCCAGTGCCGGGTCTCCTGCAGGATCTTCGCCCCGCTGTTGAGAACCGCCGCGTGCCGGGAGATCTCGTATCGGACGGCTCGCTCGACGCTGCGCAGCGAGTTGACGTTCTTGGTCTCGGTGCGGGTGCCCAGCGGCACCGACGCCTGGTCGGCGTCGTCGCCGTCGACCTTGCGCCGCAGCGAGACGTTCACGTCGCAGCGCAGCGAGCCCTGCTCCATCTTCACGTCGCTGACCTCGAGCGCACGCAGCAGGTCACGCAACGCCGCCACGTAGGCGCGGGCCACCTCCGGCGCGCGGGAACCCGCGCCCGTCAGCGGTTTCGTGACGATCTCGATCAGCGGGATGCCGGCCCGGTTGTAGTCGACCAGCGAGTACTCGGCCCCGTGGATGCGCCCGGTGGCGCCGCCCACGTGCGTCGCCTTGCCGGTGTCCTCCTCCATGTGGGCACGTTCGATCTCGACCCGGTAGGTGTCGCCGCCCTCGAGCTGGACGTCGAGGTGACCGTCGAAGGCGATCGGCTCGTCGTACTGCGAGGTCTGGAAGTTCTTCGGCATGTCCGGGTAGAAGTAGTTCTTCCGCGCGAACCGACACCACGAGGCGATCGAGCAGTTCAGCGCCAGGCCGATCCGGATGGCGCTCTCCAGGCCCTTCTCGTTGAGCACCGGCAGCGCGCCCGGCAGGCCGAGGCAGACCGGGCAGACCTGGGTGTTCGGCTCGGCGCCGAACTCCGTCGAGCAACCGCAGAACATCTTGGTCGCCGTGTTCAGCTCGACGTGCACCTCGAGCCCGAGGACCGGGTCGTACGACTCCAGCGCCTCGTCGAAGTCGACGAGCTCGACGTGGCCGTGCGTGGCCGCGGTCATCGGGTGACCCCCTCAATCTCCGGTGCGCGATCAAGGATCGTGCCGCCCCAGCGCTCGTGAAGCAAGGCTTCGAGCGCCGCCCCGACCCGGTACAGCCGCTCGTCGGCGCGGGCCGGGGCCAGCAGCTGGATGCCAGTCGGCAGCCCGTCCTCGTCGGCGATGCCGCTGGGCAGGGACATGCCGGGGATGCCGGCCAGGTTGGCCGGGATGGTGGCCACGTCCTGCAGGTACATCGACAGCGGGTCGTCGAGCTTCTCGCCGAGCGGGAACGCGGTCGTCGGCGACGTCGGCGAGACCAGCACGTCGGCCTGCTCGAACGCCTTCGCGAAGTCACGCTGGATCAGCGTGCGCACCTTCTGCGCGGAGCCGTAGTAGGCGTCGTAGTAGCCGCTGCTGAGCGCGTACGTGCCGAGGATGATGCGGCGCTTCACCTCGTCGCCGAACCCGGCCTCGCGGGTCGCGGCCATCACGGTCTCCGCGCTCGGGGCACCCTCGGGAGTGACCCGCAGGCCGTAGCGCATCGCGTCGAACTTCGCGAGGTTGCTGCTCGCCTCGCTGGGCAGGATCAGGTAGTAGGCGGCGAGGGCGGCAGTGAAGCTCGGACAGCTCACCTCGACGACCTCGGCCCCGGCCTTCTGGAGCAGGTTCAGCGACTCGTCGAAGCGCGCGAGAACGCCCGCCTGGTAACCACTTCCGCCGCTCGCGTCACCGCTCGAATTCCCGTGCAGCTCGCGGATGACGCCGACCCGGACGCCGGACAGGTCACCGTGCGCGCCCTCCCGGGCGGCCGCCACCACCGGCGGGGTCGGGTCGGTCAGGGACGTCGAGTCGCACGGGTCGTAGCCCGCCATCACCTCGTGCAGCAGCGCGGCGTCGAGCACCGTGCGGGCGCACGGTCCGGCCTGGTCGAGGCTGGAGGCCAGCGCGATCAGCCCGTAACGGGACACCCCGCCGTAGGTCGGCTTCACGCCGACCGTGCCGGTCACGGACGCCGGCTGCCGGATCGACCCACCGGTGTCGGTGCCGGTGGCCAGTGGCGCCTCGAACGCGGCGAGCGCGGCCGCCGAGCCGCCGCCCGAACCACCGGGGATGCGGGTGAAGTCCCACGGGTTGCGGGTCGGCCCGTACGCCGAGTGCTCGGTGGAGGAGCCCATCGCGAACTCGTCCATGTTCGTCTTGCCGAGGGTCACGAGCCGGGCCGCGTCGATCTTCTGCACGACGGTCGCGTCGTAGGGCGGCACCCACCCCTCGAGGATCCGCGAACCGGCCGTCGTCGGCAGCCCCCGCGTGGTCATGACGTCCTTGACCGCGATCGGGACCCCGGCGAGCGGAGGCAGGGGCACCCCGGCCGCGCGGTCGTCGTCCACCCGCTTGGCCTGCGCCAGCGCGCGTTCGGCGGCCACGTGCAGGAAGGCGTGCACCCCGGCCTCGGCGGTGCCGTCGACGGCCGCGATGCGGTCGAGGTGCGCCTGCGTGACCTCGACCGACGACACCTCGCCCGCGCTCAGCTTCTCGGCGAGGGCCGCCGCGGTCTGCTTGATGAGCTCCGACATGGTCAGTCCTCCTCCAGGATGCGCGGCACCCGGAATCGCTGCTCCTGCGCCGCCGGGGCGCCGGCCAGCGCGTCGGCAGCCGACAGGGACGGGCGCGGCTCGTCGGGGCGGGTCACGTTGACCAGGGGCATCGGGTGCGAGGTCGCGGGGACGTCGTCGCCGGCCACCTGCGTCACGGTGGCCACCGCGCCGAGGATGACGTCGAGCTGGCCGGCCATCCGGTCGAGTTCCTCGGGGGTGAGGTCGATGCGGGCCAGGTGGGCGAGGTGGGCCACCTCGTCGCGGGAGATCGCTGACATGGTCCCTGAGTCTAGGGCTGGTTGTCGGTGGTCTTTGGCACGCTGTGCCCCATGGCGACCCGTGAGCCGGATGGAACTGAAGACGCCCCGGTCGGCTTCCCCGACGCCGCGTCGCTCGAGGCGTGGCTGGAGGCGCACCACGCGAGCGCCCCCGAGTTGTGGCTGCTGCTGCCCAAGAAGGGCTGTCCCGAGCCGAGCGTGACGCACCGCGAGACGCTCGACCTGATGCTCTGCTTCGGCTGGATCGACGCCATCCGCAAGACGTGGGACGAGCACTTCTTCCGGCAGCGGTACACGCCCCGGCGGGCCCGCAGCCGCTGGTCACAGGTCAACGTCGCCCGCGTCGGGGAGCTGACCGAGGCCGGCCTGATGCGCCCCTCCGGGCTGGCCGAGGTCGAACGGGCCCGGGCCGACGGGCGCTGGGCGGCGGCCTACGCCCCGCCGTCGCGGGCCACCGTCCCCGACGACCTGCAGGCCGCGCTCAACGCGAACCCGGCCGCCGCCGCGTTCTTCCTCACCCTGAGCAGCCAGAACCGGTTCGCGATCCTGTACCGGGTGGGCGACGCCAAGCGGGCCGAGACCCGGGCGCGCCGGATCGCGAACTTCGTGGCCGACCTGGCCGCCGGCCGGACGATCTACTGACCGGCCGGGGCACACTGACCTCATGACTGCGGTGTCGAGGCGGAACTGGGCCGGGAACATCACGTGGCACGCGGAGCGGTTCGCGGCCCCCGAGTCGGTCGCCGAGCTGCAGGCCCTGGTCGCCGGGGCCGAGCGGGTCAAGGCCGTCGGGTCGGGCCACTCGTTCAGCGACATCGCCGACACGGCGGGGCTTCTCGTCTCGACCGCCGCCCTCCCCCGGGACGTCGAGAGGCTCGGGCCCCACCGGGTCCGGGTGGCGGCCGGCGTCCGGTACGGCGAGCTGGCGCTCGAGCTCGACCGGTACGGCCTGGCCAGCGCCAACCTGGCCTCGTTGCCGCACATCAGCGTGGCCGGCACGGTCGCCACCGGGACGCACGGGTCGGGGGTCGGCAACCGCAGCCTCGCGACGCACGTCGCGGCGCTCGACCTCGTCACGTCGACGGGCGAGCTCGTGACCCTGCGCCGGGGGGAGGACGACTTCGCCGGGGCCGTGGTCGGCCTGGGCGCGCTCGGGGTGGTCACGGCGGTGGAACTGGACGTCGTCCCGGCCTTCGAGGTCGCGGTGAGCGTGCACGAGTGGCTGCCGTTCGACGTCCTGCTCGAGCACTACGAGGCGGTGCTGGCGGCCGCGTACAGCGTGTCGGTGTTCCTGGACTGGTCCCGGCCGCTGCGCGGCCAGGTGTGGCTCAAGCACCGGGTGGACGACGGGGCGCCGGGGGTCGTGGACGAACCCTGGTTCGCTGCGGCCGAGGCCGGACCGCGCAACCCGGTGCCGGGGATCTCGGCGGAGAACGCGGTGCAGCAGGGCGGCGTCCCGGGGCCGTCGTTCCAACGATTGCCGCACTTCCGGCTGGAGATGGTGCCCAGCAACGGCGAGGAGCTGCAGTCGGAGTACTTCGTGGCGGCCGCCGACGGCCCGGCCGCGCTGGCCGCCCTCGCCCCGCTGGCCGACCTGATCCATCCGGTCCTGCAGGTCTGCGAGCTGCGCCGGATCGCGGCCGACGACCTGTGGCTGTCCCCCAGCGGCGGCCGGGACAGCGCCGCGTTCCACTTCACGTGGGTGCCCGACCTGGCCGCCGTCCTGCCCGTGCTCGAACGGATCGAGGCCGCGCTGGCCCCGTTCGACGCCCGCCCGCACTGGGGCAAGGTGTTCCCGATGACCGCCGACCGACTGGTCGAGGTCTACCCGCGCGTGCCCGAGTTCCTCTCCCTCGCGGGACGACTCGACCCGCGCGGGGCCTTCGCCAACGCCTGGACCGGGCGCCACCTGGGACGGTGAACCGGGTGGCGCCCGGACGGTCGGGGCTCCTCAGGCGGTTCAGGCGTGGATGGCGGTCTTCTCCTCGGCGGTGCTGATCTCGATCTTGCGCGGCTTGGCCTGCTCGGCGACGGGGATGCGCAGCGTCAGGACGCCCCCGGCGTACGACGCCCGGATCGCCCCGGTGTCGAGGTTGTCGCCGAGGATGATCTGTCGGCTGAAGACGCCCCGGGGCCGCTCGGCCACCAGGACCTCGTGGTCGCTGGGCAGCAGCGGCCGCTCGGCCCGTACGGTCAGCACGTTGCGCTCGACGTCGAGGTCGACGGCGTCCAGCTCGATGCCCGGCAGGTCGAACTCGACGACGAACTCCTCGCCGTCACGCCAGGCGTCCATCGGCATGCCCGAGGGCCGCGCAAGCGTGCCCGGGCCGGCGAAGACCTGCTGCGAGAGGCGCTCCAGCTCACGGAACGGGTCGGTACGAACCAACATGGGAGATCCCACCTCCATGATCGAGATTCCGGCTCCGCACCGAAATCTATGTTGTTTGAGACAGATTTCTTATAGCATTCTCGTCAGGTCGATGCAAGATGCGGAGGTGCAGGTGGGTGACGATGGCTGAGCCGCCCGAAGCCGAGGCCGGTCGTGGCCTGTACGGGATCTCGGTGGCCGCCGAACTCGTGGGCCTCGACCCGCAGAGCCTGCGGCTGTACGAGCGCCGGGGCCTGCTGCAGCCCGCTCGCAGCGACGGGGGCACGCGCCGGTACAGCTCCGACGACGTCCGGCGACTGCGCCGGATCAAGGAACTCATGGCCGACGGGGTCAACCTGGCCGGCGTGACGCACGTCCTGGCCCTCGAGTCGACCAACGCCGACCTGACGGAGGCCAACGCCGACCTGACGGAGGCCAACGCCGACCTGACGGAGGCCAACGCCGACCTGACGGAGGCCAACGCCGACCTGACGGCCGAGAACGACCGGCTCCGGCGGAGGCCTTCCCCATGATCACCGCAATCGCGTCGATCCTCTGGGTTCGACCCGCACGAACGACGCGATCACGGTGATCATGGTGTGCTGATCGCGCCGTCCACACCCCTGAGGACGGTTGGCTTCTCCACAGGTCGTACCCGCCCGAGCCTTCGACCGACCCGGGAAGCGCCACGGTCGAGACATGTCGATGCCCGCTGTCGCCGTCTGCCAGGCCGGAGTGTTCACCCGTGCCCAGGCTCTCGCCGAGGGGTGGTCACCGGATCGGATCACGCAGCGGCGGCGGACCGGAGAGTGGCGAAACCTCTTAGGTCGCGGAATGATTCATCGCGATCACCCAGCGACCAACCGCAGCCGGGCCTGGGCGACGCAGCTCACGGTTCCGGGGGCGGTCGTCAGCCACTGCACGGCCGCGCAGTGGCACGGGTTCCCGCTCGACGACGTACACCTCACCCAGGGACATGCCACCCGCACGCCTGCATCTGCAACCTCGTGTCGTCGTCCGGACATCGTCCTGCACACGGCGGACCTGACGCCCGCCGACGTGTTCCGGTTCGCCGGTGGTCTCGCGGTGACCAGCGAGGGCCGGACGGCCGTCGACTGCCTCGCCCTGCTCCCACCCGACGCCGGCCTGGCCCTGTGGGCCTGGGTCAGTACGCGGCGCATCCTCGACCGGGGGCGGTTGTCCGCCGCAGCGCGGTCGCGACTCGGACGGCCCGGGACACCCAACCTCCTGTGGATCCTCCGAGTGACGGCCGGCGGCGCGGTGAGCGTCGCTGAGCGGCGACTTCACGACTTGCTGCGTAAGGCCGGAGTGACCGGATGGAGCGCGAACGCGCCCGTGCTGGTCGACGGCCGGATCGTGGCCGTCGCCGACGTCCTGTTCGGGGGCGCCGGACTGGTCGTGGAGGTCGACGGGCTGACGGCACATCGGACCCCGGGACAACTGACTGCCGACCGGCGACGCCAGAACATCCTCATTGCGGCCGGCTACCGGGTCCTGCGCTACACCTGGGTTGACCTCCGCGACCGTCCGGACCAGGTCGTGGCGTAGATCCGTTCCATGATCACCGGAAGCCGGTCGATTCTCAGGGCCAGACCCGGAGACATGACGCGATCGCGGTGATCACGGTTCTTCGGGCGTCGCCAGCGGCGTGACCGCATCGGGACCGTCGGCGAGCAGCACCCGGAAGCCGGCCTCGTCGAGGACCGGGACCTTCAGCTGCACGGCCTTGTCGTACTTCGACCCGGCGTTCTCACCGACCACGACGAACGACGTCTTCTTCGAGACGCTGCCGGACGCCTTGCCACCGCGTGACAGGACCGCCTCCTTGGCCTCGTCGCGGCTGAAGCCCTCGAGCGACCCCGTGACGACGATCGTCAGCCCCTCGAGCGTGCGCGGCGTCGACTCGTCGACCTCGTCCGCCATCCGCACACCGGCCTCGGCCCACTTGCGCACCACCTCGGCGTGCCAGTCGACCTCGAACCACTCCTTGACCGCCACGGCGATGGTGGGCCCGACGCCCTCGGCCCCGGCCAGCTCCTCCTCCGACGCCGCCCGGATGCGGTCGATCGACCCGAACGCCTGGGCCAGCGCCCGCGCCGCGGTGGGGCCGACGTGCCGGATCGACAGCGCGACGAGCACCCGCCACAGCGGCTGCTGCTTGACCGCCTCCAGGTTCTCCAGGAGCCGGCGGCCGTTGGCCGACAGCGACCCGTCCTTGTTGGTGAACAGCGGCACCGAGAGCAGGTGCGCCTCGGTGAGCGTGAACAGGTCCCCCTCGTCGGCGACCGCCCCGGCCTCGAGCAGCGCGACCGCGGCCTTCTCGCCGACCGCCTCGATGTCGAACGCCCCCCGGCTGGCGACGTGGAACAGCCGTTCCCGCAGCTGCGCCGGGCAGGAGCGGGCGTTCGGGCAGCGGATGTCGGCGTCGCCCTCCTTCTCGTAGGCCAGCGGCGTCCCGCACGCGGGGCAGTCCGTCGGCATCACGAACTCGCGCTCGCTGCCGTCGCGGGCGGCCACGACCGGCCCGACGATCTCGGGGATCACGTCGCCCGCCTTGCGCAGCACGACCGTGTCGCCGATCAGCACGCCCTTGCGCTTCACCTCGGAGGCGTTGTGCAGCGTGGCCATCCCGACGGTCGACCCGGCCACCACGACCGGCTCCATCACCCCGAACGGCGTGACCCGGCCGGTACGCCCGACGTTGACCTGGATGTCGAGGAGCTTGGTGTTGACCTCCTCCGGCGGGTACTTGAAGGCGATCGCCCAGCGCGGCGCCCGCGACGTCGACCCGAGCCGGCGCTGCGCGGCGACCGAGTCGACCTTGACCACCACGCCGTCGATCTCGTGCACCTGGTCGTGCCGGTGCTCGCCGTAGTACTGCACGTACTCCTGGACCGCGGCGATCGAGTCGACCACCCGGTAGGTCGTGGACACCGGCAGGCCCCACGCCTTCAGCAGCTCGTACCCGTGCGACTGGCTGTCGATGTCGAACCCGACCCGCGCGCCGATGCCGTGCACGAGCATCTGCAGCTTGCGCGACGCCGTCACCCGCGGGTCCTTCTGCCGCAACGAGCCGGCGGCGGTGTTGCGCGGGTTGGCGAACGGCGCCTTCCCGGCCTCGACCAGCGAGGCGTTCAGCGCCTCGAAACCCTCGATCGGGAAGAAGACCTCGCCGCGCACCTCGAGCCGTTCGGGGAACGGCGTGTCGGTCGTGTCGAGCCGGTTCAGTCGGTGCGGCACGCCCTCGATGGTCCGGACGTTGTTCGTCACGTCCTCCCCGACCCGGCCGTCGCCCCGGGTGGCCCCCCGGACCAGGCGGCCGTTCTCGTAGAGCAGGTTCATCGCCAGCCCGTCGATCTTCGGCTCGCACAGGTACCGCACGCCCGGCCCGAGCTCCTTCTCGACCCGCTCGCACCAGGCCTGGAGCTCCTCGAGGCTAAACACGTTGTCGAGGCTGAGCATGCGTTCGACGTGCTCGACGGCCTGGAAGTCCGTGGACACGGCCCCGCCGACGACCTGGGTCGGCGAGTCGGGCGTGCGCAGACCCGGGAACCGCTCCTCCAGCGCCTCCAGCTCGCGCATGTGGACGTCGAACTCCGCGTCCGACAGCGTCGGCGCGTCCCGCACGTAGTAGTTGAACCGGGCGTCCCGTAGGAGTTCTGCCAGTTCGTCCCACCGGTGCCGTGCCGCTACGTCATCTGCTGAGTCGACCTCAACCTCGTCCACGGGCTCATCCTGCCCGACGGCTACGACAACGCCCTGTCGGCGAGGATCGCCGCGGCCTTCTTCGCCGTGGCGAGCGCCTCCCGTGCCTGCTCCGGCGACACCCCGGCCAGCCCGCACGCCGGCGACACGACCACGGACGCCGCGCTCCCGGCGTCCAGGCCCAGCTGCCGCCACGGCCGCCACACGGCGTCCGCCGCCGTCTCCGGGGAGGTGGAACCGGACGTCGGCACGCAACCGGCCCACAGCGCGACCCCGCCCTCGACCGCGGCCGCGACCCGCTCCCAGCCGGGCGTCCCGAGCTGGGCCACGTCGATGGACAGCGCCTGCGCGCCCGCCTTGGCCAGCAGCTCCACGGGCGGCCGGGCGGCGCACGAGTGGACGGCGGTGGCCGCCCCCGCCCCCGCGGCGGCCTCGAGGACGGCGCGCACGCCGTCCTCGACGAGCGGTTCCTCGACCGCTCGCAGGCGACCGAAACCGCTTGCGGTGCGGATGGTTCCGTCGAGGACGGCGTTCAGGCCGGGTTCGTCGAGCTGCAGGACGACGTCCGCCCCGGGCACGAGGCGCCGCACCTCCTCGACGTGGCGGGCGACGCCCTCGGCGAGCGAGGCGACGAGGTCGCGGCAGGCCCCGGCGTCCACCACGACCCGCTCCAGGCGCGGCAGCCACAACCCGGCGGCCAGCGTCCACGGGCCGGTGACCTGCACCTTCACCGGCCCGGAGTAGCCGTCGGCGACCTCGGCCAGCACGTCGAGGTCCTGCCGCAGCCACGCCTGCGCGCGCTGCAGGTCCCGCCCGGGGCGATCGACGAGCCGCCATCCCGACGGCTGCAGGTCGACGGGCAGGTCGACCAGGAGCGCCGCCGAGCGGCCGAGCATGTCGGCGCCCGGCCCCCGCGCGGGCAGTTCCGGCAGGTAGGGCAGGTGCGGCGGGTCGCCGAGCTCGCCGAAGGTCAGGCGCATCGTCTCGACGACGTCCGTACCGGGCCACGACCCGACCCCGGTCGCCCGGCCGTGGACCGGCTCGCCCACGCCTCAGGCCTCGGTGATCCGCAACGAGCGGCCGGCCACCTGGACGACGTCCCCGGCGGCCAGCTGCCGCCCGCGCCGGGTCTCCACCTGCTCGTTGACCCGGACCAGCCCGGCGGCCAGCAGGCCCTTGACGTCGCCACCGCCGTCCACGACCCCGCCGAGCTTCAGGAACTGACCGAGGCGGATGCCGCCGCTGACTGCGATGTCCTCACTCACCCACCCATCATGACGCGCGAGACTGGGGGCATGCTCCCCGGGATGTCGGCCCGCGCCGAGGCCGCGCTTCCCGAGCCGCTGCCCATCTCGGCCGTGCTGCCCGACCTGGTCGACCGCCTGACGCGCGCCGGGGCCGCCGTGCTGGTCTCGCCGCCGGGCACCGGCAAGACGACATTGGTCCCGCTCGCGCTGGCCGACGCGCTGGACGACGGGGCGCGGGTGGTCGTCGCGGAACCCCGCCGGATCGCGGCGCGGGCCGCCGCCCGCCGGATGGCCGACCTGCTCGGCGAACCGGTCGGGGCCCGGGTCGGGTACACGGTGCGCGGCGACTCCCGCACGGGCGCGGCGACCCGCGTCGAGGTGGTGACGACCGGCGTCCTGGTCCGGCGCCTGGAACGCGACGCGGAACTGCCCGGGGTGGGCGCGGTCGTGCTCGACGAGTGCCACGAACGGCACCTGGACACCGATCTGGCCGTCGCGTTCGCGCTCGAGAGCCGGGCGGCCCTGCGCCCCGACCTGCTGGTGCTGGCCACCTCGGCGACGGCCGATGCCGACCGGCTGGCCTCGCTCCTCGACGGCCCGGTGATCGGCGCCGACGCGCCGCTGTTCGACGTGACGCCGGTGTGGTGCCCGCCGGCCGGGCCGGTGGACCCGCCCCACGGCCTGCGGGTCGATCCCCGGCTGCTCGACCACGTCGCGTCGGTGGTGCGTCGGGCGCTCAGCGAGACGAGCGGCGACGTGCTCGTGTTCCTGCCCGGTGCCGGTGAGATCAACGGTGTCGCAACCCGTCTCGGGGCGATCGACGGGGTCGACGTGCTGCGGCTGCACGGCCGCCTGTCCGCCGCCGACCAGGACGCCGCGCTACGCCCCGGGGCCCGGCGACGGGTGGTGCTGGCCAGCGCCGTCGCCGAGAGCAGCCTCACCGTCCCCGGCGTGCGCACCGTCGTCGACGCGGGTCTGGCGCGGGTGCCGCGCACGGACCTGTCCCGCGGGCTGAACGGGCTGGCCACCGTGCGGGTGTCGCGGTCGTCGGCGCACCAACGCGCCGGGCGGGCCGGGCGCGAGGCGCCCGGCCGGGTGTACCGCTGCTGGTCCGAGGCCGAGCACGCCCGGTTGCCCGCGCACCCCGACCCGGAGGTCGCGGTCGCCGACCTGTGCGGGTTCGCGCTCGCGCTGGCCCGGTGGGGTGACCCGGACGGCGCGTCGGTGCCGCTGCTCGACGTCCCGCCGGCGGCGTCGATGGCGGTCGCCCGGCAGACCCTGCAGGCGCTGGGCGCGGTGGACGACGACGGCCGGGTCACGGACCGCGGGCGCCGGCTGGCGACGGTCGGGGTACATCCGCGGCTGGCCCGGGCGCTGCTGGACGGCGCGGGGCTGGTGGGTGGCCGGCGGGCGGCCGAGGTGGTGGCGATCCTGGCCGACGACGCGCTCGCGGGTGGGACGGACGACCTCGCGCACGCCTGGCGCCGGTTGCGGGACGGCCACGACCGGGCGGCGACGGCGCGGTGGCGGGCCGAGGTCGAGCGGCTACGTCCCGAGGAGGCCGGCGGCCCGGCGGTGCCCGACGACCTGGCCGCGGGGCTCGTGGCCGGGCTGGCGTACCCGGAACGCCTGGCCCGGAGCCGGAACTCGGCGTCCGGTCACTTCCTCATGGCGGGCGGCACCGGCGCAGAGGCGGCCCCCGGCTCGCGGCTGTCCACGTCGGCCTGGCTCGCGGTCGCGGTGGCCCAGCGGCAGGCCGGGGCACCGACGGCCCGGGTCCGGCTGGCCGCGGTGATCGACGAGGCCACCGCCCGCGAGGTCGGCGCCCACCTGCTGCGTCTGGAGGAGGAGGTCGCCTGGGTGGACGGCGACGTGGTGGCCCGCGAGGTCGAGCGGCTCGGCGCGATCACGCTCACCGAACGCCCGCTGCGCGACCCGGCGCGCGAACTGCTGGCGGCCGCACTGGCCGAGGGCCTGCGCCGGGAGGGGTTGTCGCTGCTCACCTGGACGCCGGGCGCGGCCGCGCTGCGGGCCCGGCTGGCCTTCCTGCACGCCACGCTGGGCGAGGAGTGGCCGGCGGTCACCGACGACGCCCTGCTGGCCCGGATCGACGACTGGCTCGCCCCGGAGCTGTCCCGCGCCCGCCGCCGCGCCGACCTGGCCCGGGTGGACACGGCCTCGGCGCTGCGCCGGCTGCTCGACCACCGCCAGGCCGCCCGGCTCGATGAACTGGCCCCCGAACGGATCACCGTGCCCAGCGGTTCGCAACTGCGCGTCGCCTATTCGCAGAACCTCGCCGAGCCTGACGCCCCGGTGCTGGCGGTGAAGCTGCAGGAGATGTTCGGGGCGCGGTCCGGGCCCCGGATCGGCGGCGGGCGCGTGCCCGTCGTCCTGCACCTGCTCTCCCCCGCCGGCCGCCCCGCCGCCGTCACCAGCGACCTGGAATCCTTCTGGCCGAACGGGTATCCGTCAGTGCGCGCCGAGCTGCGGGGCCGCTACCCCAAGCACCCCTGGCCCGCCGACCCCACCACCGCGCCCCCGACGGCCCGCACCAAACCTCCCCGTTGATCATGCACGAACGCAGCACTCTCACGGTGATCATGCGCAAACGCATGATGCGTTTGCGCATGATCGACGCAGGAGTCATGCGTTTGCGCATGATCACCCCGGGGGGGGGTGGCGGGGGTCAGGTGAGGGTGGCCGAGCCCAGGACGCGGGTGCCGGAGTAGAGGGCTAGGGTCTGACCGGCGGCGACCCCGCGCACCGGCGACTCGAGCTCCACGGCCACGCCGGCGGCGTCCAGCCCGGTCAGCACGGCCGGCACCTCGGCGCCGTGGGCGCGCACCTGCACACCCACCCGGTCCCCGACCGCCGGCGGCGCCCCGCACCACGTCGGTGCCCCCGCCGACAGCGACGAGACGGACAGCTCCTCGACGGAACCGACGACGACGGTGTTCGAGACCGGCTCGATCGACAGCACGTACCGCGGGCGCCCGCCGGGCTCGGGACGCGACAGCCCGAGCCCCTTGCGCTGCCCGACGGTGAAGGCGTACGCCCCCTCGTGCGTGCCGAGCACGGCCCCGGACGAGTCCACGATCGGCCCCTCCCGGGTACCGAGCCGTTCGGCCAGGAAGCCCGCGGTGTCCCCGTCGGCGATGAAGCAGATGTCGTGGCTGTCGGGCTTGGTCGCGACGCGCAGCCCGCGAGCCTCGGCCTCCTCGCGCACCGCCTCCTTCGGGGTGTCGCCGAGCGGGAAGAGCGCGCGGGACAACCGCTCCGGGCCGAGCACGGCCAGCACGTACGACTGGTCCTTGGCCTCATCGACCGCCCGGTGCAGCTCGGGGCCGTCCACGCCCGGGAGCACCTGCGCGTAGTGCCCGGTGGCCACCGCGTCGAAGCCCAGAGCGAGCGCCTTGTCCAGCAACGCCGAGAACTTGATCTTCTCGTTGCACTTCACGCACGGGTTCGGGGTGCGCCCGGCCGAGTACTCGGCGACGAAGTCCTCGATCACGTCGCGCTCGAACTGCTCGGCGAGATCCCAGACGTAGAACGGGATCCCGATCCGGTCGGCGGCGCGGCGGGCGTCGCCCGCGTCCTCGACGGTGCAGCACCCCCGGGCGCCCACACGGTGCGAGGCCGGGTTGCGCGACAGCGCCAGGTGCACGCCCACGACCTCGTGCCCGGCCTCGGCGACACGCGCCGCGGCCACGGCCGAGTCGACGCCCCCGCTCATCGCGGCCAGGACCTTCACGCCCCCACCCCCGCCACCGACGCGGCGATCGACGCGGCGGACGCGCGCTCGACCACCGGCCCGATCGCCTCCAGCACCGCGTCCACGTCGGCCTCGGTCGACGTGTGCCCGAGCGAGAACCGCAGCGCGCCCCGGGCCTGCGCGTCGGACAGCCCCATCGCCAGCAGGACGTGACTGGCCTGCTGCACGCCGGCCTGGCACGCCGAGCCGGTCGAGCACTCGATGCCGCGCGCGTCCAGCAGGTACAGCAACGAGTCGCCGTCGCAGCCGGGGAACGTGAAGTGGGCGATGCCGGGCAGCCGCCCACCGGGCGCCGGATCGCCGTGCGGCACCGCCGTGGGGACCGCGGCGAGCACCCCCGCCACCAACCGGTCACGCAGCCCCGCGACCCGCGCGGACGTCGCCACCGACGCCTCGACCGCCGCCGCCAGCGCCACCGAGAACCCACGCACCGCAGGCGGATCCAGCGTCCCGGACCGGACCCCGCCCTCCTGGCCGCCGCCGTGCAGGACGGGGGCGAGCGCCGTCCCCCGGCGCACCAGCAGCGCACCCGAGCCGACCGGTCCGCCGAACTTGTGCGCGCTCACGCTCAAGCAGTGCAGCCCCGACCCGGTGAAGTCGACCGGCAGGGTGCCCGCGGCCTGCACGGCGTCGCTGTGCACCGGGATCCCGTACGGCTCGGCCAGGGCCACCACCTCGGCCACCGGCTGCACGGTGCCGACCTCGTTGTTGGCCCACATCACGCTGACCAGGGCGACGGATTCCGGGTCGGCGGTCAGCGCGGCCTCGAGCGCGTCGAGCCGCAGACGGCCGAGGGCGTCGACGGGCAGCAGCTCGACCGTCGCCCCCTCGGCGGCCAGCGCCTGCACGGGGTCGAGCACCGCGTGGTGCTCGACGGCCGAGGCCAGAACCCGTACCCGGCGCGGGTCCTCGGCCCGGCGGGCCCGGTACAACCCGGTCACGGCCAGGTTGTCGGCCTCGGTCCCGCCCGAGGTGAACACGACCTCCAGGGGGTGCGCGCCGAGGGCGGCGGCCACGGTCTCCCGGGCCTCCTCGACCACCGCGCGGGCCCGCCGACCGGACGCGTGCAGGGACGAGGCGTTACCGGTACGGGCCAGTTCCTCGGCCATCGCCGCGATCGCCTCGGGGAGCATCGGCGTGGTCGCCGCGTGGTCCAGGTAGGCGCTCACCGGTCCAGTGTATGAGCCGACCCGACGCCGACCGGACGCCGACCGGACGCCGCTCGGACGCCGACCGACGGCCGCCGCAGCCGCACACCTCCCGCGTGTGTAGTGGGCCACATATTGCGCCGAACGGGGTACCCCTGTGCGGGGCACACAGAATGGTCTCGTAAGCTCAGGCGTGCCGGGCGGCGCCGTTCCCCCCCGTGACGGCGTCGCCCGGTCTCAGCAGTCAAGGGCTTGACGTCCCGCCCGGCTCTCCGATGCTCGACGGCCCTCAGGCCGACGTCCGGATCGAGTCCACCTTCCAGGCGCCGTCCTCCCAGGTCAACGTGGCGGTCGAGTGCCTGGGGTCCAACCCCGGCAGCTCGGTCTGCGACCCGTCGGCCTCGACGGCCACCCCGTCCTCGCGGCTGATCCGCGCCTCGACCCGGACCGACGTCCCGTCCGCCCCAACGATCTGGTCGATGTCGATCAGCTGCATCCGGTGCCCGCGTACCTGGGTGCCCGCGGCCTGGATCAGCCGGACGTCGGAACTCACCTCGGAGCAGACGCTGCACCCGGGTCGGGAGACCGACTCCAGCGGCGCCGTGTCGTAGGTGTCGTAGGCGTAGTTGTAGGCGTTCCAGAAGTACCGGACGACGTCCGCGGCCCCGTGCGCCGTGTGCTCGGCGACGGGGGCGGCCGGCTTGGGGTTCGCCGGGGCGCCCGTCCCGGCCGGGGCGTCGAGCGGCCGGGTGAGGTCTCCGGTGAAGTCGGGGACGACCTGGTGCGATGCGGAACCCGAGGCGCAGGCGCTCAGGCCGAGGACCACCAGGACGGTGGCGACGGCCAGCCCCGTGTTCCGCGCCTTCGCGAACATGATCCAACGGTAGGACGGCCGGGCCAAAAGCGCACCGGGAGCCACCCTGGACGGGCGGCTCCCGGCGCGTTCGGTGCTGAGCGGGTCAAGCCAAGGTGGTCAGCCCTTGCGCTTGACGACCTCCTCGGTGGCCTGCGGCAGCACCGTGAAGAGGTCGCCGACGACACCGAAGTCGACGAGCTCGAAGATCGGCGCCTCCGCGTCCTTGTTGACGGCGACGATCGTCTTGGAGGTCTGCATGCCGGCCCGGTGCTGGATCGCGCCGGAGATCCCGGCGGCGACGTACAGCGTCGGGGAGACCTGCTTACCGGTCTGGCCGACCTGGCTGCTGTGCGGGTACCAGCCGGCGTCCACCGCAGCGCGGGAGGCACCGACGGCCGCACCCACGGCGTCGGCGAACTCCTCGACCTTGGAGAAGTCGCCGTTGGTGCCGCGGCCGCCGGAGACCACGATCGCGGCCTCGGCGAGGTCGGGGCGACCCGACTTCTCCTTCGGCTTGCGGTCGACGATCTTGGCGCCCTTGGCGGCGTCGGAGACGGTCACCGAGACGTTGACGACCTCGGGGGCGCCGCCACCGACGGCCTCGGGGGTGGCCGAGTTCGGCTTGACGGTGATGACCGGGGTGCCCTTGCTGACGCCGGCCTTCACGGTGAAGGCGGCGGCGAACACGGACTGGCTGGTCACCGGGCCGGAGTCACCGGCCTGGACGTCGACCGCGTCGGTGATGAGGCCCGAGTCGAGCTTCACCGCGAGGCGGGCGGCCACCTCCTTGTTCTCCGCGCTGCTGGCCACCAGCACCGCGGCCGGGGACGCCTGGTCGACGACGGCCTTCAGGGCCTCGGCCTTGGGGGCGACCAGGAACTCGTCGAGCCCCTCGCCGTCGACGACGTAGGCCGTCTTGGCGCCGTACTCGCCGAGCTGGCCGGCGGCGTTGTCGTAGCCCTTGCCGATGAACACGGCGGCCGGCTCACCCAGCCGGGCGGCGATGGTGAGCAGTTCGTTGGTGGTCTTGCGGACGGCGCCGTCGATGTGATCGACGAGCACGAGAACCTGCGACATCTTCAGTGTCCTTTCGTGTGAGTCGATCGGTCAGACGAGCTTGGCGCCGGCGAGGAACGCGACGAGCTTGGCGCCGCCGTCCCCCTCGTCGGTGATGATCTCGCCGGCCTGGCGCGGCGGGCGCGCGGTCACGTCGGCGACGGCGGTCGTGGCGGCGCCGGAGCCCACCTCGTCGGCCGCGAGGCCCAGGTCGGACAGCGACAGCGTCTTCACCGGCTTCTTCTTGGCCGCCATGATCCCCTTGAAGTTCGGGTACCGGGGCTCGTTGATCTGGTCGGTCACGCTGATCAGCGCGGGCAGGGACGCCTCGACGGTGTCGGTGTTGGCGTCGTTGTCGCGGCGGATCTTCGCCACGCCACCCTCG
This sequence comes from Spongisporangium articulatum, assembly GCF_044465595.1. Lineage (NCBI taxonomy): Bacteria > Bacillati > Actinomycetota > Actinomycetes > Kineosporiales > Kineosporiaceae > Spongisporangium > Spongisporangium articulatum. The sequence goes on from NZ_JBITLV010000003.1 coordinate 559,522, forward strand.
ACCGTCAGCTCGCTGGCGAAGGTCACCGCGGGGATGCCCAGACGCTCGGCCACCATCGCGGGCACGACGCCGCCGGCGCCGTCGGTGGAGGCCATGCCGGTGATGACCGCGTCGTACTCCAGGGTGCCGAGGGCGGCCGCGAGGATCTTCGAGGTCGCCAGGTAGTCGGACCCGTGAATCGCGTCGTCGACGACGTGCACGGCCTCGTCGGCGCCCATCTGCAGGGCCTTGCGCGCGGCGTCGACCGCGTCGTCCGGGCCCACGGTCAGGACGGTCACCGAACCGCCGTCGGCCTCGGCCAGCTTGAGGGCCTCTTCCACCGCGTACTCGTCGAGCTCCGACAGCAGGCCCTCGCCGGCCCGGTCCACGGTGTTGTCGGACGCGAAGTGGGGGTCCGCCTGCGCGTCAGGCACGTACTTGACGCAAACCACGATGTTCATGAGCGCCTCTCGGGATCTCAGTTCCAGGGGCGCGCTCCGGCCGGCAGGGACGGGCGGTCACGCCTGGTTCGGTTACTTGCGGGTGTTGCTGCAGGTACAGCGTCTCATCACCCGTCCGGGGTTCCCGCATCGGTGGATGAGGCCCAGCCCACGTTACCGGCCGGTAGCATTGCGGGCAGGTTACGTCCTGTGACATCGCTCACCGGGCGTAAGTTGTACGCCTGGACCGTCCGGTACGGCACGATCCTGCGTCTGTGTTCCGCTGAGCCGCGAGAGGAGTTCCTGGAGACGTGACCTCCTCGACGACTCTCGAGCAGCTGGTCGGTGAACGCACCGTGCCGCAGCTGTGGCACGAGAACTACTGGTTCCGCCGGCACGAGATCGCCTACCTCGCCCTGGCCGGGCGGGTGCGGGACGCGGCCCGGGCGACCGCGCGGACGACCAGGGGGACGACGTCCGCCCCGCTGGTCGTCGAGGCAGGCTGTGGTGAGGGGTACGGGATGCCCCTCCTCGAGCGGGGGTTGGCCGCGGTGCCGGGGGCCCGGATCGTCGGGCTGGACTACGACGCGGCCGCCGCGGCCCACGCGCTGCGCGCGTACGGCGGCCCGGGCACCGGGGTCGCCCGCACCAACCTGGCCCACCTGCCGCTGCCGGACGCCGCGGTGGCCGCGGTCGTGAACTTCCAGGTGATCGAGCACCTCTGGACGCCGTGGGAGTTCCTGGCCGAGTGCCGACGGGTGCTGGCGCCCGGCGGCGTGCTGCTGGTGACCACGCCGAACCGGCTGACCTTCTCCCCCGGCCTGGGCCGCGGCGAGAAGCCGCAGAACCCGTTCCACGTCAAGGAGTTCGACACCGAGGAACTGGTGGGCACCGTCCAGTCGGCCGACGGCTCGAGTGGACTGGCCGTCGAGGAGGTGCTGGGCGTCGTCCACGGGCCCCGGCTGCGGGCCTGGGAGGCCGACCACGGCGACCTGATCGCCGCGCAGCTGGCCACGTCGCCCGCCGGGTGGGCGCCCGGCCTGGCCGAGTTCGTGACCTCGGTGACGGCCGAGGACTTCAAGCTCGTGCCGGTGGCCGACGACGTGCTCGATCTGGTGGTCGTGGCCCGCCGGGAGGACTCGTGAGCGGCCCGCGCGAGCACGAGATCGGCACCTTCTGCCTGGTGCTGCACACGCACCTGCCCTGGCTGCCGCACCACGGCCGCTGGCCGGTCGGCGAGGAGTGGCTGTACCAGGCCTGGGCCGGCAGCTACCTGCCCCTGGTGCGGGTGCTCGACGGGCTGGCCGCCGAAGGCCGGCGAGACCTGGTCACCCTGGGCGTCACGCCGATCCTGGCCGACCAGCTCGACGACCCGTACTGCGTCGAGGCGATGGGCGCCTGGCTGGCCGACTGGCAGCTGCGGGCCACGAAGGTCGCCGCGAGCGACCCGGACCCGGCCGTGCGCGAGCTGGCCCGCGGCGAGTTCCGCAGCGCGGCACAGGCTCTCGAGGAGTGGAGCACCGGCTGGCGGGTCGGTGGGTCGCCCCGCTGGCGGGCCCTGGCCGACGCCGGGGCGATCGAGCTGCTCGGCGGCCCGGCCACGCACCCCGTGCTGCCGCTGCTCGAGACCGACGTCGCGCGGATCGCGCTGGCGGTCGGGCTGGACGACGCCCGCTCGCGGTTCGGGTCGGCCCCCGCGGGGATCTGGGCGCCCGAGTGCGGCTGGCAGCCGGGCCTCGAGAAGCTGTACGCCGAGGCCGGTATCGGCCACCTCGTGATGGACGAGGAGACCCTCGCCGGCCGCACCACCAGCCGGGGGCACCGCCTGGGCGACACGGACGTCGTGGCCTTCGGCCGCGACCTGTCCATCACCAACCGGATCTGGTCGTCGCGGGCCGGGTACCCGACCGGGCCGTACTACCGCGACTTCCACGCCGTGCACCCCGTCGACGGCCTGCGCCTGTGGCGGGTGACCGGCCCGGGCTCCGAGAAGGCGCCCTACGAGCCGGCTTCCGCGGCGGCGTCGATCGAGCGGGATGCGCACGACTTCGTCGACCACGTGCGGGCGAAGCTGGCCCAGGTCGCCGCCCGCGACGGGAGGCCCGGGCTGGTCGTGGCCGCCTACGACACCGAACTGTTCGGGCACTGGTGGCACGAGGGTCCGGCGTTCCTGGACCGGGTGCTGCGCCTGCTGCCCGAGGCCGGGATCCGGCTGAACACGCTGCGCGGGGCCGTCGAGGCCGGCCTGGTCGCCGACGAACCGGTGCTGCCGCCCGCCGGGACCTGGGGGGCGGGCAAGGACTTCCGGCTGTGGGCCGGTGACGCGGTCGGCGAGCTGCTGGCCGACGGGACGCACGTGCAGAAGCGGCTGCTCGGCGTCCTGGAGCACGAGCTGTCGGCCGGGCGGCTGCGCTCGCGCCGGACCGACCTCGACCAGCTGGTCCGCGAGACGCTGATGCACCTGTCCGGCGACTGGGCCTTCATGATCAGCCGCGACCAGGCCCCCGACTACGCCTGGCGGCGTTCGGCCGGGCACCGCGACGCCGTGCACTGGATCGCCGACGCGATCGGCCGCGGCCTCGAGGACGGGGTGGCCGCCGCCCGGGCCGTGGCCAACGGGGGTGCGCCCTTCCCGCACCTCGACGCCCGGTCGCTCGTCGACGTCCTGAACCGATGAGGCCCCGGAACGGATGACGACCGCGAAAGGTCGCGTGCTGCACGTCGTCTGGGAGTACCCGCCGGTCATCTACGGCGGCCTGGCTCGGCACGCGGAAGCCCTCACCCGGGCCCAGGCCGACGCCGGCTGGGACGTGCACGTGCTGACCGCGGCCGAGGACGTCACCCAGCCCGAGCGCCGGGTCCCGGGCGGGACGACGCACCGCCGCGGGATCACCGTGCACCGAGCCCGGCGCCGCCGACCCCGGACCGGCTGGGACGACCTGCTCACCGCCGCGGGGGAACTCGAGGACGCCCTGCTGGCCACCGGCACCGCGCTGATGGACGGCGTGAGCGTCGTGCACGCGCACGACTGGATCGGCGCCCGGGCCGCCGCCGTCCTGGCCCGGCGGGCCGGCGTGCCGCTGGTGGTGACCGTGCACGCCACCGAGTGGGGCCGCCACGCCGGGCGGATCGGCCCGACGGACCGCGAGGCGGGCGACCCGGCCTCGACCGAGACGGCACTCGTGCACGCCCTCGAACGGCAGGCGGTGGTCGCGGCCGCCGCCGTGATCGTGTGCTCGAACGCGATGCGCGACGAGGTGGTCGCGGTGCTGGACGCCGACCCGGCCCGCGTGCACGTCGTCCCCAACGCGGTCGACGCCGACGCCTGGCGCTGCGGGCGGGCGTCCGTGCGCGAGGCCCGCCGCTACTGGCTGACGGGCGCCACCGTCGGCGGCGCCCGGCCGGACGTCGGCGAGAACCCGCGCGCCGCAGGTCGTCCCGGCGCCCCGACGGGCACCGAGGACGGGCCACTCATCGTGGCGGCCGGGCGCCTGGAGTGGGAGAAGGGGTTCTCCACCCTGATCCGGGCCATGCCGTCGCTGCGCAAGCAGTTCCCCGGTCTGCGGGTGGTCCTGGCCGGGCGGGGCGGCTACGCGGGCCGGTTGTGCGAGCTGGCCGCCGACCTGGGGGTGCTGGACTCGCTGGTGATGCCCGGCTGGCTGGCGGGCCGTGACCTGGCCGCGCTCTACGCGGCCTCGGACGCGGTCGTCGTCCCCTCCCGGTACGAGCCGTCCGGGCTGGTCGCCCGCGAGGCGCAGGCCGCCGGCGCGACGGTCGTCACGACGGACGTCGGCGGGCTGGCCGACGCGGTCGTGCCGGGCCGGACCGGCGAGCGGGTGAAGGTCGGTGACGTGCACGGCCTGCACGACACCCTGGCCCAACTCGTCCGCGACCCCGTACGGGCCCACGGGCTGGCCGACGCCGGGCGGGTGGCCGTGCAGAGCCTGACCTGGCCCGACGTCGCCGCCCGCACCCTCGCCCTCTACCCCTCGTGATCATGGAAACTTCTACTCTGCCGGGCCGCCCGGCGCGGCGGGGATGCTCCGAGCGAGAGTAGAAGTTTCCATGATCACGAGCTAGAAGGCGGCGTGCTTGCGGGCCATGTCGGCCAGGGCGGCCCGCTGCGCCGCCGCCTCGCGGTAGCGCTCGTCGCGGTCGGCCACGACCTTGCCCGGCACGCCGGCGATGATGGCCCGGTCCGGGTAGACCCCGCGGGCCACGGCGTGCGCGGCGAGCACCGAGCCCTCGCCGATGATCGTGCCGCGTAGGACGCTCGACTTCACGCCCATCCACGTACCCGGGCCGATCCGCACCGGCGTCTTCACGATGCCCTGGTGCATGATCCACGAGTGCACGTCGTCGATCACGTGGTCGAAGTCGCAGATGTACGTCCAGTCGGAGATCAGCGTGCCGGCGCCGATCTCGATGTCGAGGAAGCAGTTGACCGTGTTGTCGCTGCCGAACACGGTGTGGTCGCCGATGCGCAGCGTGCCGTCGTGGGCGCGCAGCCGGGTCATGTCGCCCAGGTGCACGAACTTCCCGATGACCAGCCGCCCGTACCCGGTGTGCGCGTAGACGGTGCAGCCCTTGCCCAGGAAGACCATGCCCTCGAGCACGACGTCCGGGCGGCGCAGTCGCAGCACGAACAGCCGCCAGTAGCGGACCAGGAAGAACGGCGTCCAGGCCCGGTTCTTCACGATCCAGCGCAGCGACCCCAGCGTCAGGTAACGGGCCTGACGGGGGTCACGGCCGTGACGGAGGCGGTAGGCCCAGGCGCGGAACATGCGAGCACCCTAGCGACGGGGTTCAGCCGCCGATCGAGACGGGCAGCGTGATCTGGCGGGCCGGGAAGTCCAGGAACAGGATGGCGGTCGCCGGGCAGCGCAGCAGCCGGGCGGACAGCCCCGCCACGGGTTCCGGGACGACGACGGTCAGGTGGTTGTCGACGTAGTGCTGCCGGGCCGGGCCCAGCCAGCCGGTCGACCCGTAGCAGCGGCAGACCAGGCTGCGCTCGACCTCGCGACGGCGGGCGGCCTCGCGGCGTCCGGTCAGGGCGCGCACCACGTTGATGCCCCCGGTCGGGGTCAGCCGGCGACCACTGGCCCCCAGGCCCCGGGCGACCGCGTGCCACTTCTGGCGCCCCTCGGGCGGCAGGCTGCGCTCACCGGCGCCGGCCATCGCGAGCCGGCCGGCGGCGTCCGGCCGTCCGGCCTTGACCAGCAGGTCAGCGGCGAAGGCGGCGGGGTCCTCGTCGGCCAGGGCGACGTGCTGGGCCTTGCCGACGAGCTCGAGGGCCCGGCGGACGTCGTCCGGCCCCGGCCCCTCGGCCCCCTCCGGCGAGACGCCCACCACGGCTGCGGCCTCGATCGCCAGCAGGCGCGGGTCGCGGCTGCCCCCCGCGCGGGCGGCGGCCGCCGCCTCGCCGGCCTCGGCCAGCGCCCCCACGGACTGCGCGGCCAGGGCCACCACCCAGTGCACCGTGGCCTCCGCGGGCATCTCGGTGCGCGCGGTACGCAGCGCGAGCATCCCGTCGGGCTCGCCGGACATCACCTTCGCGGCGCGCAGCAGCAGCTCCAGCCAGGGGTCGGGGGCCAGCCCGGGGTCGCGGTCGCCGTCGAGCTCCTTCAGCTCACGCAGCGCGGTCGCGTGGTCGAGGGCCAGGACCGCCAGTTCACCGCGGCGCAGCGTGTCGGCCGGGGTCTGCGCGGGGTGCACCTGCAACGACTCGTCGAACAGCCCGGCTCCGGCCAGCGCTCGACTCCAGTGACGTCGCAGGTCACTGGGGATGTCGTCCGGGGACTGGCTCACCCGTGGACTATCGGCAGGCGCGGCATGGTCGTTGAGCCTACCGGCATCCCCGTGACCGGACGATCACAGTCCGTGTAGTTCGCGTGAATTCACACGATTGGCGGACCAATGTCCCCAGCGACCACGCGCAGCGTGGCGACGGGCTCACCGGAGCGGTTTCGTCCCCGTGATCCCGACGTTGTAGAACACGCCCTTCGGCAACCCCTTGGACAGCACCCGGTCGACCGCCGACAGCCGCAGCCAGGACTTGTAGGCGAACATCGCCCAGCCCCAGCCGAGCCGCTCGGGGTTCACCGCCGCCTCGAACGTGCGCACCGGCCAGCCCAGCAGCGCCGCGAGGAACTCCTCGGTCTGGGTCTTCACGTCGGCCGCCCCGGCCCGCACGGCCATCGCCTCGAGCTCGTCCGGGACGAACGTGTGCAGGTCGACGATCGACTCCAGGGCCGCCGCGCGGGAACTCGCGTCGAGCTCCTCCTTCGACTTGGCCCACCGCTCACGCAGCGGCGCCGTGTGCGTGACCGCGGTGGTCAGCTTCCAGGTCACCCGGCCCAGGCGGCGGGCGTACCAGTCGCCCACCCGCGTGGGCTCACCGGCGATCACGAACCGGCCGCCCGGCTTCAGCACCCGCAGGACGTCGCGGAACGCGGCCTCCACGTCCGGGATGTGGTGGATGACGGCGTGCCCGATGACCACGTCGAAGGTGTCGTCGGGGTAGGGCAGGTCCTCGGCGAACGCCGCCTGGCCCTCGACCTCGAACCCGAGCTTGCGGGCGTTCTCCTTGGCCGCCTCCACCATGCCCGGGGACACGTCCGTGACCGTGACCTCGTCGAGGATGCCCGCCTGCTTCAGGTTCAGGCTGAAGAAGCCCGTGCCGCCGCCGATCTCGAGGCTCTTGCCGTACGGGTGCGGCTCCGCGGCCAGGATCTCGGGCCCGAGCAGGTGCTCGAACCGCTCCTTGGCGTAGGAGATGCAGCGCTCGTCGAAGCTGATCGACCACTTTTCGTCGTAGGTCTGCGCCTCCCAGTCGTGGTACAGCACCTGGGCGAGAGTGTTGTCGTTCCAAGCCTTCTCGACGTCGTCGGCGGACGCCGGGCCGTCGCTGGTCGGGATCTCGCGCTTCCCCACGGACCTGCTGAAGGCGGCGATCCCGGCCTCGACGTCGACCGGCTCGTGGCTCGGGTCGACGGTCAACTGCTCGTCGATGGTGTTCTCCAGGTCGTGACCGGCCAGCTCCTGCTCGGAGCCGGCCTCGAGGCCGGCGAGGGCGCCGGTGTCCAGGGTGGTGCGGGACGGCGTCCGCGCGGTCTTCGTGGCCGGTGCGGCCTTCTTCGTCGCCGCCTTCTTCGCGGGAGCCGCCTTCTTGGCCGGAGCGGCCTTCTTCGCCGGCGCCTTGGTGGTGGCCTTCTTCGCCGGCGCCTTCGTGGCCGGCGCCTTCGCGGCGGCCTTGTCGGCGGCGGCCTTCACCGCGGCGACCTGCTCCGCACGCTCCGGATCGGGCTGCACCACGTCGCCGGGCACCGGCGCAGCCGGCACCGGTTCCTGGAACGCCGGCGGCGCGGCCTTCTTCGCGGGTGCCTTCTTGGCTGCGGTCTTCTTGGCCGGGGTGTTCTCGCTCATCATCGTCCCTGGAACTGGGCCTTGCCGGGCCCGTCGTTCACGAATGAGGTCATGCCGATCTCGCGGTCCTCCGTGGCGAACAGCCCGGCGAAGAGCATGCGCTCGATCTCCAGGCCGGTCGTCAGGTCGGTCTCCAGACCGCGGTCGACGGCTTCCTTGGCGGCCTTGAGCGCGTACGCCGGGCCACCCACGTACCGCTCGACGCGGCGCCGGGCGGCGGCGTACACGTCGTCCGCCCCGACCACCTCGTCGACCAGCCCGATGCTCAGCGCCTCGGCCGCGTCCACGAACCGGCCGCTGAAGATCAGGTCCTTCGCCTTGGCCGGGCCGACCAGGCGGCTCAGCCGCTGGGTGCCGCCCGCCCCGGGGATGATGCCGAGCAGGATCTCCGGCTGCCCCAGCTTCGCGTTGTCCCCGGCCACCCGGAAGTCGCAGCACAGCGCCAGCTCGCAGCCGCCGCCCAGGGCGTACCCGGTGACCGCGGCCACGGTGGGCTTGCCGATCTCGGCGACCGCCGTGAAGGCCGACTGCAGCGCGCGGGAGCGGTCGATCATCTCCGTGTAGGACATGGTCGACATCTGCTTGACGTCAGCCCCGGCCGCGAACACCTTCTCGCCGCCGTAGACGATCACGGCGGCGACATCGCGGCGGGCGTCGGCCTCCTGCGCGGCGGCGCGGATGCCCTCCTGCACCTCGATGTCCAGGGCGTTCATCGGGGGCCGGGCCAGCCGGATCGTCCCGATCCCGGCCTCCACCTCGAGCCGGACGACGTCAGTCACGAATTCTGCTCCCTCACCTGGTGCGCTGTGCGCGTGAGCCTACTCGGCGGGGTGCACGTGCCACCGGCGGCTCATGTGTCCCTCGCCTCACTCGCCGCCCAGGCCACCCTCGAGGATCTCCGTGACCGTCGCGTGCCACGTCCGGACCGAGCCCAGCACGGCGTCCAGCGTGGCCATCAGCAGGGACCGCAGCTCGGTCTCCTCCCCCACGATCAGGTCGACCGCCACCACCAGCCGGTTCTCGTGCACCGTGACCTTGACCAGGTTCAGCGCCCCGGTGACCGCGTTGGCCGCCCGCAGCCGGGTGAGTTCGTCGCCCTCGAGGGAGTCGTCGAGCAGCCACTGGCCGAACACCCGCATCATCGCGGGCTGGGTGTCGAGGCAGCGGGCGAACACCAGCTGGTCCTGGATGCGGACCGCGACGTCACCGTCCTCGTCGATGTCCGGGGCGAAACCCTCGTCCAGCAGGGCGTCCAGCACCCGGCCGCGCAGGGGGTGCTCGTCCTCGGGAGGCGGGAAGGAGGGGAGGGACGTCGGGTCGCTCACGTCGTCCACCGTAGTGCTTACCCGTGGTCCCAGCAGTGTGGTCGGTACTGGTGGCAGACGTGGTGGCAGACGGCGCGTCAGCGAACAGCACTTCTGCTGCCACCACATCTGCCGTCAGCGGTGATGTGCCGGTCCTGCCGCCCCCACCCGGCAGGACCGACGACGTGTCCACAGGCCGCAGGTCCGCCGTCCGGCAACCCGTGGTGACACGGGCACTCTCCCACCATGCACATACCTCCAGGACTGCGCGCCGTGCTGGACCTCCAGGAAGGTCTCGTGACCCGCCGTCAGCTGACGGAACAGGGCATAGGCGCAGCGGTCGTGCGGCGTCGACTCGCCCGTGACTGGCGAGCGCCGCTACCCGGAGTGGTCGCCACCTTCACCGGAGCCCCCACCCCACGCCAACGGTTGATCGCCGCGCAGCTCTACGCCGGGCCGGAGGCGATCATCGGCTCCACCACGGCAGCGGCCTGGCACGGCGTGGAGGCGGCCCGGGCGGATCCCGTCCGGCTGTTCGTCCCGCGGTCCAGCAGCTCGCGTCGAGCCGGTTTCGCCGTCGTCACCCGCACGACGCGCGCGGATCCGGGGTCACGGTGGCGGCCGCCGCTCCGGTTCGCCAGCCCGGCCCGGGCCGTCATCGATGCCGCCCGCGACACCGGCTCCGAGGCGGGCGCGACCGCGATCGTGATCGAGGCCGTGCAGCGCCGGCTGGTCACCCTGCCGCTCCTGCAGCACGAACTGGAACGCAGCCCGCACCGCGGCTCCCGACCCGCCCGCGCCGCACTCGTCACGGCCGAGACCAACGCCTGGTCCGTCGCCGAGGTCGACCTGATCGCGCTGGTCGCGAGCAGCCGCTACCTGCCGACACCGTGGCCCAACGCCGACCTCTGCTCGTTCGACGGCCTGCGGCTGCCCACGCCTGATCTCTGGTTCGACGATGTCGGTCTCGCGGTGCAACTGCACTCGCGCCGATACCACGCCCGCGACGACGACTGGGACGGAACCGTGATGGGCGATTCGCTGCTCGGGGAGTTCAGCGTGCCGGTCGTGCGGCTGACGCCGGCGCGAGTGGAGCGGGAACCCGACCGCTGCCTGGCCCGCATCGAACGCGCCCACCGGTCAGCGGCCCGCACTGGCCGACCGGACGTGATCGCCACTCCGAGGGCAGCGTGATGGCAGGGCTGATGGCAGCCCAGGCGCCGTCGGATGGTGCGGTGGCTGCCACCAGCGCTGCCCCACCACCTCCGCGGAAGGGCGACGCGGTCGGTGGCGTGGGGCAGGATGGCCGGATGAGCACGCAGCCGACCCGCCCGCACCCGCTGGGCGTCCGACCGCGCGACGGCGGGGTGGACGTGGCGGTGTTCGCCGGGCACGCCGACGCCGTCGAGTTCTGCGTGCTCGGGGCCGGAGCGCGCGACGGGGCGGCGTGGAAGGAGCGCCGGGTCGAGCTCACCGGGCGGACGCACGGGGTGTGGCACGGGTTCGTACCGGACGTCCCGCTGGGCGCCCGCTACGGGTTCCGCGTGCACGGCCGGTGGGACCCACGGCACGGGCTGCGGCACAACCCGCACAAGTTCCTCCTCGACCCGTACGCCCGGGCCGTCGTGCCGCCCGCGATGCTGGCCCCGGAACTGTTCGGGCACACCGTCGACGAGCAGTTCGAGGGCAACCACCGCGTGATGGACGAGCGGGACAGCGCCCCCTTCGCCGCGCACGGCGTCGTCACGAACGCCCCGAAGCACCGGCACAGCACGAAACCCCATGTGCCGTGGCGGGACACGGTGGTCTACGAGGCCCACGTGCGAGGTCTCACGAAGCGGCTACCCGACGTACCCGAGGAGCTGCGGGGCACGTACGCGGGTCTGGCCCACGAGGCGACCCTCGAGCACCTGAAGGGGCTGGGCGTCACGACCGTCGAGCTCCTGCCCGTGCACGTCAGCCTGGCCGAACCCCACCTGGCCCGCCGCGGCCTGCCGAACTACTGGGGCTACTCGACGCTGAACTTCTTCGCCCCGAATCCGAACTACGCGGCGGCGACCGACCCGCAGGGCGTGCTGGACGAGTTCAAGGCCATGGTCCAGGCCCTGCACGCGGCCGGCCTCGAAGTGCTGCTGGACGTCGTCTACAACCACACGTGCGAGGTGGGCGTCACCGGCCCGACCCTGTCCTGGCGCGGCCTGGACGCCCCCGGCTACTACCGGCTCGACTCGGGCGGGCACGACATCGACTTCACCGGCTGCGGCAACAGTCTCGACGCCACCAGCGACCGGGTGGTGCAACTCGTCCTCGACTCGCTGCGCTACTGGGTGACCGAGATGGACGTCGACGGCTTCCGTTTCGACCTCGCCCCCACGCTCGCCCGGGGCCACAACGAGTTCTACCGGCAGCACCCGCTGCTCGTCGCGATGCGCGTCGACCCGGTGCTGGCCGGGGTCAAGCTCGTCGTCGAACCGTGGGACGTCGGCCCCGACGGGTGGGTGACCGGCGGGTTCGGCGCGCCGTTCGCCGAGTGGAACGACCGGTTCCGGGACGACGTCCGCGAGTTCTGGCTGCCGGGCGCGGCGCGCGCCCTGGCCGGTGAGACGCCGGGCGGGCTGCGGGATCTCGGGACGCGGCTGGCGGGCAGCGCGGACATGTTCGAGCCGGGCCGCGGGCCGCTGGCCGGCGTCAACTTCGTCACCGCGCACGACGGCTTCACGCTGGCCGACTGCGTCGCCTTCAACCACAAGCACAACGAGGCCAACGGCGAGGCCAACCGGGACGGCAGCGACCACAACCGCAGCTGGAACCACGGGGTCGAGGGCTGGTCGGCGCTCGACGTCGAGGTGGGCCCGGAGGTGGCGGCGCAGCGGCGGCGCAGCATCCGCAACCTGCTGGCCACGTTGCTGTTCGCGGCCGGGGTGCCGATGATCACCGGTGGCGACGAGTTCGGCCGCAGCCAGGGCGGGAACAACAACCCGTACTGCCTGGACGACGAGACCTCCTGGCTGGACTGGGATCTCGACGACTGGCAACGGGACCTGCTGGCCACCACGAGACAGCTCGTCGCCCTGCGCAAGCGGTTCGGCGGCGTACGGGCGACCGAATTCTTCACCGGGCTCGAGGGCCGAAACGGCATGAAGGACCTGACCTGGTTCCGCGCCGACGGCCCCGAGATGCAGTGGCAGGACTGGGAGGACAGCCACCTGCGCACGCTGCTCGTCCGCTTCGCCGCCTCGGACCTCGACGAGAGCACCGAGGCCCTGCTGCTGGTCGTCAACGGCGCGGCCGAGGAGCAGGAGATCCGGCTGCCCCGCGACGGCCGCTACGCCCGCGTCTGGTCCAGCGGCTGGGAGCGCCCGCGCGACCCCGAGGCCCCGCGCCCGCCGTCCAGCACGACCACGGTCGATCCCCTCACCGTTGACCTCTACGTCACGGGCTGATCCAAAGCTGTTCGACCCCACCTTCTGGGGCAGAATCGCCTTGGATGGCGTTATCCACAGGCGCGATCGGGGCGCTCCGCGGATCCGGGGCAGGCTTGGACCATGCCGCGAGCCGATCCCGACCAGGCGCCGTGGGTCGCCCGGCGCCAGGCCGGCATCTTCACGGCCGCGCAGGCGCTGACCGAGGGAATGTCGCAACGGCAGGTCCGGCGGCGGCTGGCGGCGGGTCGCTGGCGGCGCGTCGCCGGGCGAGGCCTGTCCCTAGCCGGCGACGAACCACCCTCGACGATGCAACTGGCCTGGGCCGCCCGGCTCACGCACCCCGGTGCCACGGTCAGCCACGCCACCGCCGCCGCACTGCTGGGACTACGCGGCGTGCAACAGTCACGGGACGCCCACGTCATCGTCGCGCCCGGTCGCCGATCGAACCGTGGCATCGTCACCCATCAGCTTCGCCTGACCGCGTCGGAGACCCTCCGGTTCGCGACCGGATCCTCGGCACCGGTGACGATCACCGACCGACGACGCACGGCGTTGGACCTCCTCGCGACGTACGACCTCGGGGAGGCCCTGCCGTTGTGGGCCTGGGTCAGCACGCGCCGCATTCTCGACGTCAGCGACCTCGAGACGGCGATCGAGCGACGTCGCGGCTGGACAGGTACCGAGAACCTGCGCCGGTTAGCGCGTTTCGCAGCGACCGGGGCCGTCAGTCGGGCTGAGCGGCTGCTGCACGACCTTCTCCGGGACGCCGCAGTGACCGGCTGGGCGGCCAACGTGGAGGTCCGCGACCGGCAGGGGCTGATCGGTGTGGTCGACCTCCTGTTCGGGACCGCCCGCCTGGTGGTGGAGGTCGACGGCTTCACCGGACATTCGTCGCCCCTCGACCTGCGCCGCGACGCGGAGCGGTACACGCGCCTGACCGCAGCCGGTTACCGCGTCGTGCGATTCACCTGGGCAGACCTCACCCAGCGGCCGCACTGGGTCGTCTCCACCATCCGCGACCTCGTATCCAAAGCGGTCTGACCCCAGTTACTGGGGCAGAACCGCTTGCGGTCAGGCGTTGGTCACCAGCCCGAGCTCGGCGGGCGAGGCGAAGCCCTCGTGGGCGGGCAGCACCCGCACGGTGTAACCGAACGGCCCGGTCCGGCGCAGCCGCAGGGTGCCCTCGAACACCTGGCGCCCGTCCCCGACGGACTCGACCGGCGCCAGCGACTGGACGACGGTGTCGGTCAGGGTGTCCGACGGCGAGACCCGCCCGTGCACGACCTGCACGTCGACGTCCGACGGGGCCAGGGAGCCCAGCGCGACCACGGCCCGCAGGGTCAGCTCGTCACCGACCTGCGGGGCCGCCGAGACCCCGGACGAGTCGACGTGTTCCACCCGCACGGCGGGCCAGCCCGCGCGCAGCCGCGTCTTGAACTTCGACAGCTCGACCGCTCGCTCCTTGCCCACGGAATGCCCCGCGGCCGAGGCCGGGACGTAGAGCTGGCGCGTGTAGTCGGCGACCATCCGCGAGGCGAGCACCTTCGGCCCCAGCGACGAGAAGGTGTGGCGGACCATCGCCAGCCAGCGGTGCGGCAGGCCGTCGTCGTCGCGGGTGTAGAAGCGGGGCGTCACCTCGCGCTCGATCAGGTCGTACAGCGCCGCGGCCTCCAGGTCGTCGCGCCGGTCGGGGTCGGTGACGCCGTCGGCGGTCGGGATGGCCCAGCCGTTCTCGCCGTCGTACCACTCGTCCCACCAGCCGTCGAGGATCGACAGGTTCAGCCCGCCGTTGAGCGCCGACTTCATGCCCGACGTGCCGCACGCCTCGAACGGGCGCAGCGGGTTGTTCAGCCACACGTCGCACCCCGGGTACAGCACCTGGGCCATGGCGATGTCGTAGTTGGGCAGGAACACGATCCGGTGCCGGACGTCGGCGGAGTCGGCGAAGTGCACCAGCTGCTGGATCAGCCGTTTGCCGGTCTCGTCGGCCGGGTGCGACTTGCCGGCGATCACCAGCTGGATCGGGCGGTCGGGCGACAGCAGCAGCGAGCGCAGCCGGTCCGGGTCGCGCAGCATCAGCGTGAGCCGCTTGTAGGTCGGCACCCGCCGGGCGAACCCGATGGTCAGCACGTCGGGGTCGAGCACCGAGTCGACCCAGCCGAGCTCCGCGGGCGATGCGCCCCGCTTCACCCACGAAGCCCGCACGCGGCGCCGGGCGTCGTCCACCAGGTCCGAGCGCAGCTGCCGCCGGACCGCCCAGAGGTCCTGCGCGGGAACCTGTTCGATCTGCTCCCAGGCGCGGGCCTGCTCGGTGATCGCCGGCCCGATGTACTTCTCGGCCAGCTCGGTCATCCGCGGGTCGACCCAGGTGGGGGCGTGCACGCCGTTGGTGATCGACGTGATCGGCACCTCGCCGGGGTCGAAACCCGGCCACAGGCCGACGAACATGCCGCGCGAGACGACGCCGTGCAGCTGCGAGACGCCGTTGGCGCGCTGGGCCAGCCGCAGGCCCATCACGGCCATGTTGAACACCGCGGGGTCGCCGCCCGGGTAGCTCTCGGCGCCGAGTTCGAGCACCCGCTCGACCGGCAGCCCGGGCAGCGCGCCCGGGCCGGAGAACTGGGCCAGCACGAGGTCGCGGCCGAACCGGTCGATGCCCGCAGGCACCGGCGTGTGGGTGGTGAACACGGTCGCGGCGCGCACCTGCTCGAGCGCGGCGTCCACGGAAACCCGCTCGGCGGTGACGATCTCGGAGATCCGCTCCAGCCCGAGGAACCCGGCGTGCCCCTCGTTGGTGTGGTAGACGTCGGGCGCCGGCGCCCCGGTCAGCCGCGACCACAGCCGCAGCGCGCGCACGCCGCCGACGCCCAGCAGCAGCTCCTGGTGCAGCCGGTGCTCCGAGGACCCGCCGTACAGCCGGTCGGTCACCGCCCGGGCCGCCTCGTCGTTGGCCTGGTGGTTGGAGTCCAGCAGCAGCAACGGCACCCGGCCGACCTGCGCCTTCCAGACGTGCGCCACCAGCGTGCGCCCGCCGGCCAGGGCGAGCGTGACCGTGGCGGGCGAGCCGTCCGCCTCGAACAGCATCGAGATCGGCAGTTCGTTCGGGTCGAGCACCGGGTAGTCCTCGTGCTGCCAGCCGTCGCGGGTCAGCGACTGCTTGAAGTACCCGTACTGGTAGAGCAGCCCGACCCCGATCACCGGGACCCCCAGGTCGGACGCCGACTTCAGGTGGTCGCCGGCCAGGATGCCGAGGCCGCCGGAGTACTGCGGCAGCACCGCGGTGATGCCGAACTCGGGCGAGAAGTACGCGATGGACGACGGCACCGCACCGTCGGTGCGCTCGCTCAGCTTCTGGTACCAGCGCGGTTCCGTCAGGTACGCCTCGAGGTCCGCGCGGGCCGCCTCGACCCGGGCCACGAACTCCGGGTCGGCGGCGAAGGCCTCGAGCTCCTCGGGGGCGAACCGGCCGAGCAACGCGATCGGGTCGTGCCGGGCCGCCTCCCATCTCTTCCGGTCCATGGCGGCGAACAGCTCGCGGGTCGGCGGGTGCCACGACCAGCGCAGGTTGTTGGCCAGGTCCCCGAGGGCGGCGATGGCTTCGGGGAGCACGGTGCGGACGGTGAACCGGCGGATCGCTCTCACGATCACCAACCGTAAAGCCACGAACGCCGACACGCGCGCGTGCGACATATTCGGGCGATAAGTTTCAGTCGAGCCGCGGGTGTGCCGTCATGTTCGAGTGATGTTCGAGTGATGTGAACATGCGAAACCCCCCGACCGTGCCCGACGCTAGATCTCTACAGTCCCTCACCAGGTGGAGGCGTGACATGCCCTTCGTCCAGGCCTCACCCACCCCCGCGCCCGCGGCCGGACGCACGGGCGGGACGACGTCCGCCGGCGAGGCCGGCGCGCTCGCCTCCTCGCTGGTCAGCACCTACTCGACAGGGTCCCGGGGCAACCCGCCCATCGGGCGCATCCCCGTCCTGGACGTCACGCCGACCGTGAACGGGGGCCGCTGGCCCGCTAAGGCGGTCGTCGGCGAGGCCGTCCCCGTCACCGCCACCGTGTTCCGCGAGGGGCACGACGCGGTCGCGGCCAGCGCCGTCCTGATCGACCCGGACGGCGCCCGGCACACCGTCGTCCGGATGACCCCCGGCCCCGCCGGCAGCGACTCGTGGAGCGCGACCCTCACCCCCGACCGCACCGGCGCCTGGACGTACCTCGTCGAGGGCTGGAGCGACCCGTACGGCACGTGGGAGCACGACGCGACGATCAAGGTGCACGCGGGCGTGGACGTCGACCTCATGCTCGAGGAGGGCGCCCGCCTGCTCGAGCGGGCCAGCGCCCGCCCGGAGGTCGCCCCCGAGGCGGCGTACGCCCTGATGGACGCCGTGGCCGCGCTGCGGGACCCGGGCCTCTCCCCGGTGGAGCGGCTGAACGCGGGCCTGGCCCCCGCCGTCCACGCGGCCCTGGCCGTGCATCCGCTGCGCGACCTGGTCTCGCCCTCCGAGCCGCTGCGGCTGGAGGTGCAGCGCGAGCGGGCCCTGTTCAGCGCCTGGTACGAGCTGTTCCCGCGCTCCGAGGGTGCGCACGTGGACGAGGCCGGTAACTGGGTCTCGGGGACGCTGCGCCAGGCCGAGGCGCGGCTGCCCAAGATCAAGGAGATGGGCTTCGACATCGTCTACCTGCCGCCGATCCACCCGATCGGGCGGGTGAACCGGAAGGGCCCGAACAACACGCTCACCCCCGGCCCGCAGGACCCGGGCGTGCCGTGGGCGATCGGCTCCGACGAGGGCGGGCACGACGCCGTGCACCCCGGGCTCGGCACGATCGAGGACGTCGACCACTTCGTCGCCGCCGCGGCCGATCTCGGCCTGGAGGTGGCGCTCGACCTGGCCCTGCAGTGCGCCCCCGACCACCCCTGGGCCACCGAGCACCCGGAGTGGTTCACCCAGCGCGCCGACGGCACCATCGCCTATGCGGAGAACCCGCCCAAGAAGTACCAGGACATCTACCCGCTGAACTTCGACAACGACCCGGTCGGCCTGGCCGAGGCGGTGCTCGACGTCGTGAAGCTGTGGATCGACCACGGCATCACGGTGTTCCGGGTCGACAACCCGCACACCAAGCCGGTCGCGTTCTGGGAGTGGCTGCTCGGCGAGGTGAACAAGAAGTACCCACACGTGCTGTTCCTGGCCGAGGCGTTCACCCGCCCGGCGATGATGCACACGCTGGCCAAGATCGGTTTCCACCAGAGCTACACGTACTTCACGTGGCGGACCGCCAAGTGGGAGATCACGGAGTACGTGGAGGAACTGCGCGGCTCAAGTGCGGACTACATGCGGCCGAACTTCTGGCCGAACACGCCCGACATCCTGCACGAGTTCCTGCAGTACGGCGGCCCGCCGGCGTTCAAGCTCCGCGCGACGCTGGCCGCCACGCTGTCGCCGAGCTGGGGCATGTACTCGGGGTACGAGCTGTGCGAGCACGTCGCGGTCCGCGGGGGCAGCGAGGAGTACCTGGACAGCGAGAAGTACCAGTACCGCCCGAGGGACTGGGCGAGTTACGAGCCAGGAGGCGACCACGAGGACCGTACGATCGCCCCGTTCATCGCTTCGCTGAACGGGATCCGGCGCTCGCACCGGGCCCTGCACCGACTGCGCAACACCGTGTTCCACCACTGCGACGACGATCAGGTGATCGCCTACTCGCGGCGGCTGGAGTCGGATCCCACCACGGGTGAGCCCGAGGACGTGATCATCGTCGTGGTGAATCTCGACCCGCACGGGCCCCGCGAGACCGGGGTGCACCTGAACATGCCCGAGCTCGGGATGGACTGGTTCGACGGCTTCGAGGTCGAGGACCTGCTCACCGGGCAGCGCTGGCCCTGGCAGGAGCACAACTACGTCCGGCTCGACCCGTTCCACTCACCCGCACACGTCCTGTCCGTCAGGAGGAACTGACATCCATGGCCAGGTCGAGCTCCAGCAGCACCGCGTCGCCGGGTCTGCAGTACGACCCCCAGTGGTACCGCAAGGCGGTCTTCTACGAGGTGCTGGTGCGCGCCTTCGCCGACTCCAACGGGTCCGGCTCGGGTGACTTCACCGGGCTGATCGGCAAGCTGGACTACATCCAGTCGTTGGGTGTCGACTGCCTGTGGTTGCCGCCGTTCTACGCCTCGCCGCTGCGCGACGGCGGCTACGACATCGCCGACTACTGTTCCGTGCTGCCGGAATTCGGCACGTTGCCCGACTTCCAGGAGTTCGTCGCCCAGGCCCACGCGCGCGGGTTGCGGGTGATCACCGACCTCGTGATCAACCACACCTCGGACGCGCACCCGTGGTTCCAGGCCTCCCGCTCCGACCCCGACGGCCCCTACGGCGACTTCTACGTGTGGAGCGACGACGACCAGCGCTACGCCGACGCGCGGATCATCTTCGTCGACACCGAGACGTCGAACTGGACGTTCGACCCGGTCCGTCGCCAGTTCTTCTGGCACCGGTTCTTCTCCCACCAGCCCGACCTGAACTTCGAGAACCCGGCCGTCCAGGAGGCGATCTTCGACGTCGTCCGGTTCTGGATGGACATGGGCATCGACGGGTTCCGGCTGGACGCCGTGCCGTACCTCTTCGAGGAGGAGGGCACGAACTGCGAGAACCTGCCGCAGACGCACACCTTCCTGCGCACGCTGCGCGGCGTCATCGACACCGAGTACCCGGGCCGGGTGCTGCTGGCCGAGGCGAACCAGTGGCCGAAGGACGTCGTGGCCTACTTCGGCACCGAGGACGACCCGGAATGCCACATGTGCTTCCACTTCCCGGTGATGCCGCGGATCTACTACTCGCTGCGTGAGGAGCGGGCCAAGCCGATCATCGACATCCTGGCCGAGACGCCCGAGATCCCCAGCCACGGCCAGTGGGGCACGTTCCTGCGCAACCACGACGAGCTGACCCTGGAGATGGTCACCACCGAGGAGCGCGCGGCGATGTACGGCTGGTACGCGCCGGACCCCCGGATGCGCGCGAACATCGGTATCCGGCGCCGGTTGTCGTCGCTGCTGGACGGGCACCGGGGCGAGATCGAGCTGGCCAACGCCCTGCTGCTGTCGCTGCCCGGCTCCCCCACCCTGTACTACGGCGACGAGATCGGGATGGGCGACAACATCTGGCTGCCCGACCGGGACGCCGTGCGCACCCCGATGCAGTGGACGCCCGACCGCAACGCGGGTTTCTCCACCGCCGACCCGGGCAAGCTGTACCTGCCGACGATCCAGTCGCTGAACTACCACTACGCCGCGCTGAACGTGGAGAGCCAGCAGGCCACGTCGTCGTCGCTGCTGAACTGGACCCGCTCGATGCTGCAGCTGCGACGCGAGCACCCGGCCTTCGGGATGGGCTCCTACGTCGCGGTGGACGCCGACAACCCGGCGGTCCTCGCCTTCCTGCGGGTGCTGGCGCCCGACCCGGACCAGGGGGTGGCCGGCGAGGTGCTGCTGTGCGTCAACAACCTCTCGCGCACCGCGCAGGCCACCCGGCTGCGGCTGCCGGAGTGGGTGCGCGGCGGCACGCTGGACGACGTGTTCGGCGGCACCGGGTTCGGTGAGGTCTCCCTGGACGGCGTGCAGCCGCTGACGCTCGGATCGCGAGACTTCTTCTGGCTCACCGTCTCCGGGGTGACCCCGGTGCAGGAAGGGCGCGCCTATCCTGCGGCCGGCGCCGAACTGGGAGAGACTGAGGGGGCGGCAGCAGGGCAGGCACGCGAGACGGCGGGTGGTGGCGGATGACGGACGTGGTGATCGGCGCCGAGGACGTCGCCGGTCTGCTGGCCAGCTGGCTGCCCCGGCAGCGCTGGTTCGCCTCCGGAGGGGGCGGCGTCACGCTCACCCTCGCCGGCCACGTACCGCTCTCGGTCACCTCGTTCGAGGACGAGGCGGGCGACGTCCACGTCGGGCACGACGTCCTCGGTGAGGGCGTCGTCGTCCACCTGGTGAACGCCGCACCCGTCGACGGCGGCGCCCCGGCCACCTACTGCGTCCCGCTCACCTACCACCGGGCCCCGGTCCCGGAGCTCGCGCACGCGCTGGTCGGCGAGCTCGCCACGGCCGACGGCGACCGCTGGGTCTACGACGGCCCGCACGACCCGCGGTTCGTGCACGCCTGGATCGAACTCGTCGGCACCGGCGCCCAGGTCCTCGGCGGCGGCGACAGCCGGGTGCGGGGGCTGCTGCGGCCGGGCGAGTCGAAGCCCGATGCGTCGGCCCCGGCCACCGTGCTGAGCGGCGAACAGTCCAACACGTCGGTGATCGTGGGCCCGGACGGCCCGGACCCGTTGATGGTCAAGGTCTTCCGGGTGCTGCAGCCGGGCCGCAATCCCGACGTCGTGGTGCCCTCGGCGCTGACCGGGGCGGGCTGCGACCGGGTGCCCCGGCTGGTCGGCTGGGTCGAGGGCGGCTGGCTGCTGCCCTCCGGTGAACCCGCCTGGGGGCACCTGTCGGCGTTCGCGGAGTTCGTGGCCGGCGCGCGCGACGGCTGGAAGCTGGCCACCGGCGCGGTACACGCGGGCGAGACGTTCAGCGGGCTGGCCCGCTCCCTGGGCGAGGCCACCGCGTCGGTGCACGCCACCCTGGCCCGCGCGCTGCCCACCCGGCCGAGCACCCCCGCGACGCTCGAGGCGCTGGCCGGGCACCTGCAGGGCCGCCTCACCTGGGCGCTCGGGGCGTCGCCGGTGCTGGCCGAGTACGCGGTCGAGGTGTCGGCGGTGATCGAGTCGGTGGGCGCCCTGACGACGGCGCCGGACCTCCAGATGGTGCACGGCGACCTGCACCTGGGGCAGTGCCTGCACAGCGAGACGCGTGGCTGGGTGCTGCTCGACTTCGAGGGCGAACCACTGCGCCCCCTGGCCGAGCGACTCGAGCCCGACCTGGCCCTGCGCGACGTCGCGGGCATGCTGCGCTCGTTCGACTACGCCGCCCGGCACGCGACCCTCGGCCTGCCCGAGGACGACCCGCGCGTGCTGGCCGCGTCGATGTGGGCGGCCGAGTGCCGTGAGGCCTACCTGTCCGGGTACGCGGAGGAGGCCGGCACCGACCCGCGTGAGCACGAGGTCCTGCTGCGGGCGCTCGAACTCGACAAGGCGCTGTACGAGACCGTCTACGAGACCCGTCACCGGCCCGGCTGGGTCGAGGTGCCGCTGAAGGCCGTCGCCCGCCTGCTCTGAGGTCCCGGGCTGCCGTTCTCAGGGACGTTTGAGAAACTGGCGCGATGGCGGAGCAGGACGAGGCGAAGACGGAGCCGCGGGCCGCCGACGAAGCGGCTGACGACGCGGTTGCGAGCAGCCCGGAGCCGGCGACCGAGCCGTCGCTGCTGCCCGACACGTACGACCCGCTGCAGCCGGACACCGCCGCGATCCCGGCGGTGGACCCCCTGCGCAGCACCCGCGAGCTGCCCCCGGTGCGCGAACCGCATGTGAAGCCGTTCGCCGTGGACAGCTCGCTGACCGGCCTGTTCGAACCGTCCCCACTGCCCGGGGAGCCGCCGCTCACGTCGTCCGTGCCGGTCTCCCCCGTGTTCGGGCCCCCCCGTGCGACGAGTGCGACGCCCACCGCCGCGGCGGCGCCGACGAGTACGACGCCGGCCGACGGCGTCCCCCCGACGGCCACCCGCGAGGCCGGGCCGAACCGCGGGCTGCGCCCGTCGCTGGTCGTGGGCGGCCTCGTGCTGGTGCTGCTCGTGGCCCTGGCCGCCTGGCTGCTGCCCCGCGACGGCGGGGAGCCGACCGCCACCCCGACGGCGACGCCCACGACGGCGGCCCCGTTGCAGGTGTCCCTGTCGAGCATGGACCCGGTGGGCGGTTCGGGGTTCGCGCAGAAGGGCAGGGCCTGGAGCACGCAGACGTACACGACGGCCGACTTCGGCAACCTGAAGCCGGGCGTCGGGCTCGTACTGGACCTCGGTTCGGCCCGGGCGATCAGCCAGGTGGGCTTCACGGCCAACGGCATCACGGTGCAACTCCGGGCGGCCGACTCACCGTCGAACGACCAGGCCGACTGGACGCCGGTCGGCAGCGCCACCACGGCCGACGGCGCCACGACGCTGCGCGCATCCGGCGGCGGCGCGCACCAGTACTGGCTCATCTGGGTCACGAAGCTCGCCGCGACGGACGGCGGGTACGGCGCCCGGATCACCGATGTCGAGGTCAGGGGCTGAAAACGCCCTCTTGCTCTACAAATTCGCGAACTCCTACCCCTTCGGAGGGTCGCGCAATCCGCCGTTCGGCCATCGGCCGACGTGCGATTCCGGACAAACCGTCGCTAGACTGAAACGGTCGTGTGGCAACTTCCAGTAGCGGTGGCGGGACGCTCAGTAATCACCTAACGTGGCCGCCCGTGGAGGCCCGAACCCCGACCGTCAGCGACCCGCACGACGCTCGCACCAGGCCCACCCCTGCCCCCGCCGTCCGCTCCCGGTTCACCGAACTCGACGGGTTGCGCGGCGTCGCGGCCCTGGCGGTGATCTTCTTCCACCTGCGCGACTACGTGATCGGCCTGGGCGCGTGGGACTGGGTCGGGGAGATCGTCGGCGGCAGCTACATGATGGTCGACCTGTTCTTCGTGCTGTCCGGCTTCGTGCTGTCCAAGAAGATGCTCAGCACCGCGACCGCGGGTGACGCGCGCCGGTTCGTCGTGGCCCGTGTCCGGCGCTTCGCCCCGCTGCACGTGACGGCCTGGTCGATCGCGCTGGCGCTCTGCCTGATGACCTTCCTCTGGCAGCTGACCGGCGACCCGGACGCGCCGCGCAAGATGGCGTTCGCCGCGTCCGACGCCACCCCGTGGGCCTGGGTGTCGAGCCTGTTCCTGCTGCACGGGTTCGTCGGCCCGGAGTTCGCCTCCTACTCGGCCGCCTGGTCGCTGTCGGTCGAGCTCTACCTGAACGTGCTGATCGTCGTCGCGATCGCCCTGGTCCCCCGGGTCCGGCTGAAGCCGCTCGTCGGGCCGGCGATGCTGGTCCTCGGCGCCGTGCTGCTGCTGTCGCGCGACCACCACGACCCGAACACGGTCGGCTTCATCGGCGTCGGCCGCGGCGCGCTGGGCCTCGGCGCCGGGATGATCGTCTACCAGCTCTACCTGCGCACGATCCGCACCCAGGAGGCCACGCACGGGACACCCGGCTCCCCGCGCTCGCGGCACCTCGCGGCGGCGGGTTCGATGCTCGCGGTGGGCTTCCTGATCGCGTCCATGTACCGCTCGGACCTCGTGAAGCGCGAGCACTTCCTGCTCATGGCCCTGGTCGGCGGCTTCGCCGTCTACACGCTGGCCGTGCCCTCGGCCGGGCCCGTGCACCGGTTCTGCAACACCCGCCTCGCGCAGTGGCTGGGCACCCGGTCGTTCGCGCTCTACGCCCTGCACGGGCCGATGCTGATGTGCGGCGAGTGGCTGATGCGCTTCCTCGACTACAACAAGAAGGCCCCGCAGGTCGAGGCCTTCCTGATCGTGTGGACGATCGTCCTGTCGCTGGCGGCGGCCGAGGTCGGTCACCGCTGGATCGAGCGCTCCTGGGAGCAGCACGCGGCCCGCCAGGCGGCCCGGAGCCGACCCGAGGCGCCCGTCGCGCGCCATGCCCGGGCCTCGACGCCCGAGGCGTCCACGGCCCGCGTGGCGGTCTCCCTCCCGCGCGAGGTCTCCCTCCCGGAGGTTCCGGTGGACGACGCCCGGCCCGCGGGTGCCGATCCTCACCTCACCGACGTGGAGACCCAGCCCCTGCCGCGCGTGGTCAGCCCGCGCGCCGAGCAGCGCTCGAACGCCGACTCCCGCCGCTAGACCGGGAAGCCGACCCACTCACGGTTGCCAGCTTTGCGGTGAACGCCGATCGGCTATCGGCCGTCGACACCTTCACCACGGCCGGTGGGCCCCAGGTGAGCGACGGCCGGTGAGCGCCAGGTGAGCGACGGCCGGTGAGCGCCAGGTGAGCGACGGCCGGCGAGCGCCAGGTGAGCGACGGCCGGCGAGCGCCAGGTGAGCGACGGCCGGCGAGCGCCAGGTGAGCGACGGCCGGCGAGCCCCAGGTGAGCGACGGCCGGCGATAGCCGATCGGCGTTCACCGCAAAGCTCGGTGGGGCGGTCGTCCCGGACTCCCGGTGGGGCAATCAGGCGGTCGGGCTCACCCCAGCAGCGAGGTCAGCCCAGCAGCGAGGTCAGCCCAGCAGCGAGGGCAGTTCGACGTCCGCGAGCTTCGCCATCCGCTCGCTGCCCACCGCGTTGGGGTGGATGCCGTCGTCGGACAGCCCCGGGCCGTACAGGCCCTCCGAGGTGCCGACGACGGAGTACAGGTCGAGGAGCTTCAGGTCGTGGCCGGCGGCGTAGCTGCGGATCGCGTCGTTCAGCGCCAGCGCCTGCTCGCGGTACTCGTCGCGGGGCGGCACCGTGCACAGCACGACGCGGATGCCGTGATCCTCGGCCCCGCGCACGATCTCGTCGAGCTGCCCGACGATGACGTCGGCCGGGGTGTCGTCGCGCAGGTCGTTGGTGCCGCCCATGAGGACCATGGCGCTCGGCTTGCGCTCGAGGACGTCGACGCCCAGCCGGGTGTACATGCCCGACGTGGTGTCGCCGCGGACGCCGGCGTTCTCGCAGGAGCCGACGTCGCCCGTCGCGCACACCCGCCGGAACCACGAGTCGGGGCGCACGAGCAGGGAGTCACCCAACCCGACGACCGTCATCCGGTCTCCCGAGGCGAGCTGGACGTCGCCGTCCATCCCCACCCTCGAGTCGTAGACCCGACCTGCATCCCACGGTACGAGCTGGCACGCCCCCCACAGCACCAGGCCCGTGACACCGCCCGTCACGACCTTCGACCACCACGGCACCGCAGCAGATTACGATGCGGAGTCAGGAAATCACGTGATGTGAGACCCAGTGGTCACGTGAGCCGCGCGCATTCACAGCGCACCCACGACCTACCGCGGGCTGGGCACTCCGACGTGGTCCCCGCAGGCCGTCGCCAACTGGGCAGCCAGGCCCGGGTGCAGCCGGGCGGCGTGCTCGAGGCTGCGGCACAGCTCCCGGGCCGCGGCGTCGTCCGACGGGTTGCGGCTGACCCGCTCCCAGGCGAGCTTGCCCCACCCGTCCGCGGCGGCGAGAAGGTCGAAGGCGGCCACCAGGGCATCGTCGGCAGACTTGTCGACCGGAGGGCCGGCGGGCCGTACGACGGCCAGCTCGTCCTGCGCCGACAACCTTGTCTTCAGGTCATGCACGGCCTGCTCGGCCAGCACTCCAACGTCCATGGTCACTTCCTCGTCCACGTACCGATCGCCCCGGTGAAGTCCGGTCCACCAAATGGGGAACACTCCGTGACGATCATCACTGCCAGTCAGCTTGTTAGCAGCGTCACTGTACTCCGCCGAACAGGTGGATGTGAGCCAGGCCACCCCCTATCGGCCCAACGGGCCGACACCCGGCAGGATGTCGATCATGGCCGGCTACTCCACGACTCCCCAGGCCCGCAAGCTCGGGCTGAAGCCGGGCGTCCGGCTGGCCGTGGTGGGCCGCCCGCCCGGCTGGGACTTCGAGGAGCCGCCCGCCGAGGTCGCGGTGGACGACGTGAGCCAGGTCGGCGGGGCGGCCCCGGCCGACGTCGTGGTCTGGTTCGTACCGGCGGCGGCCGCCCTCGACGCACTGCCCGACCTGGCCGAGCGCATCTTCCCGGCCGGGGCGATCTGGGTGGCCTGGCCGCGCAAGGCCGCCGGGCACGTCAGCGACGTCGACGAGAACCTGATCCGCGCCACGGCGCTCGGCCTCGGGCTGGTCGACGTCAAGGTCGCGGCGATCGATACCGACTGGTCGGGCCTGAAGGTCTGCTGGCGCAAGGAGAACCGGACCCGGTGAACCGTCGAACGACGAGGCTCACACCAGTCGCGTGCGGCACCAGGTCAACAGGTCGCGCACGTCCGGGTCGTCGAAAGACCGCTTGCCCTCGTTGATCTCACGCAACACCAGGCGCTGCACCGCGCGCGCCTCGCGACGTCGGCGACTGAGCGGGCTGAGCATCCCGGCCGCGCGGTAACCGACGAGCAGCAACCCCAGCAACAGGGGTGTCACCGGGTTCGCGAGCACGCTCAGACCCTACTCGCGATCGCGGCCGCGAGCCGACCGGCGGCCGCGGGCACGGCGGGGAAGAACAGGCTCGGCTCGATCAGCTCCAGTTCCAGGAGGGCGAGCGACCCGTCGTCCGCCTCGACCAGGTCGATCCGCGCGTAGAGCAGCGGCCCCGCCTCCGTGACCCACCCGGGCAGCCGCGCCAGCACGTCGTCCGCCGCCGCCCGTTCGCGCTCGCTCGGCACGGCCGCCTCGATGTCCTCGCGGTAGCTACCGCCCAACAGCCGACCGTCGGAGTCGAGGATGGGCCCCTTGCGGACGGCGTGCGAGTAGACGCCGTCGATGTGCATGACGGCCAGTTCGCCGCGTCGGCCGACGGACGGCAGGTACGGCTGGACCATGGCCACCTTCCCGGCCGCCCAGATGCGTTCGACGAGCACCGACGCGGCCGGGTCGTCGACGCCGAACCGGCCGGTCAGGTCACTGCCGGCCGACACGGAGGGCTTCACCACCAGCTCGCCGGACGGCGATCCGGCGCGGGCCGCGACCAGCGCCGTCCCCAACTCGGCCGGGTTCGTCGCGTAGCGCGTCGGTACCGTCGCCACTCCGTTCGCGGCCAGTTCGGCCAGATAGCGCTTGTCGCTGTTCCACGCGACGACGGGCGCGGGGTTGGCCAGCGTGGTGACCCCCGCGACGCGACGCGTCCAGGCCAGGAAGTCCTCGACCTGGAACGGATAGTCCCACGGGGACCGCAGGACGGCGAGATCGTATGCGCCCCAGTCGATGTCGTCGTCCCGCCAGTGCAGGGCCCGCGCCTCGAGACCGGCCGCGTCGAGCGCCTCGAACAGGTGCGGGAGGTCCTCGTCACCGAACGGGAAGGCCGACAGGTCGGTGGTCACGATGCCGATCACGAGGCGACCCTAGTCGGCGCGCCGCAACCGGATCGTCCGCGTGGTTCGGGTGGTGCAGACGCGATTGCGGTGCATGATGATGCGCGTCTCAGGTAACGCACAGCAGAAATTTCCTATGTTCGGACGACGGTGGGCCCAACCCAAGGCACTATGCAGACCTGGGTTGTTTCACCGAGACTGCGGACGGGAAACACGAGACGGCAAGGGCGCCGGAACGAGGAGGGCAGACGCGTGAGTGGCATGAGCGGTGGACTGGGAATCCTCACCCTGATCGCCGGCGCCGTGATGGCGGTCGAGCTGCCGTTCGGCGGCGCCGCAGGCCTGGTGGCGACGGGCGTGGTCCTGGTCCTGGGCGGCCTCCTGATGGTCCGTAGCGTCGCCGCGTACCGGGTGCGCCAGCGCTGCACCACGTGCGGCGGCGCCGGCACCGTCTACTCGGCCGAGTGGAACGACTGGCGGGCCAAGGGGCCGGTGCAGAACATCCGCGAGCTGTGCCCCGCCTGCGAGGGCCGCCCGGTCCCGACCCGCGTCTAGCCCCTGACACCACCCACGCCGCCATCCGCAGCGGTGACCGGGAGGGACCCGACCTCCCAAGGGACATTCAGGACTCGGTTAAGAGTTCTTCTCACCCGGGTCGATGGACTGGCAAAACGGGCAATCCGTGTTGAAGGATCGGGCCTGCACCGCGCACCACCAGCCAGACCCTGACCGCCCGCACCCGAGGACATCGTGATCTCTGCCAGACGCACGGTCGTGGCCACCCTGCTCATGACCGCCGTGGCCCTCCCGGCCGCCACCCTCACCCCCACCTCCGCATCCGCCGCGACGACGGTCGCCCCGCTCGGCATCGCCGCGGGCAGCGTGCTGGCCTACGCCTCCGACGCGCAGCGGGAGAAGTACCTGCAGGCCGCGGAGGACGTGGGGGCCTCGTGGCTGCGGGTCGACATCGCGTGGACGACGGTGCAGCTGGGTGGCCAGAACTCCTATGACTGGGCGCCCTACGACCGGCTGGTCAGCGCGGCGAAGAAGCACGACCTGAAGATCCTCGGCACCATCGCCTACGCCCCGACCTGGGCCCAGAGCTCGTCGTGCGCCGGCAACGGCATGTGCAAGCCGCGCAGCGCGTCGGAGTACGGCACGTTCGCGGGTGCGGTGGCCAAGCACTTCGCCCCCCAGGGCGTGCACGCGTGGGAGATCTGGAACGAGCCGAACGTGCCGCAGTTCTTCCAGCCGGCCCCCGACCCGGCGTTCTACACGTCGATGCTGAAGTCCGCGTACAAGAGCATCAAGGCCGCCGACCCGAAGTCGATCGTGATCACCGCGGGCACGGCCCCGGCCGCGACGGCGGGTGGCATGTACTCGCCACTGGACTTCGTGAAGGCGATGTACGCGGCCGGCGCGGAGGGCAACTTCGACGTGATCGGCACGCACCCGTACTGCTACGAGGGCAAGTCGGAGTGCCCCGAGAAGACGATGACGTGGAGCGCCTGGTCGCAGATGTCGCGCACCGGCACCAACCTGCGCAGCGTCATGGCCGCGCACGGTGACTCCGGGAAGTCGGTGTGGGCCACCGAGTACGGCGCGCCGACCGGCGGCAGCGGCGCGCCCAGCGAGGCGCAGCAGGCCGAGATGATCACCGACGGTCTGAAGCTGTTCGGCGAGTACTCGTGGTCGGGCCCGCTCTTCGTCTACAGCCTGCAGGACCGCGGCACGAACGCCGGTGACCGCGAGGACTGGTTCGGCATCCTGCGCGCCGACGGCAGCCGGAAGCCGGCCTTCGCGCAGATCCGGGACCTGCTGCGCACCTCGACGGTGAACCCCGTGAACGGGGTCGGATCGGGGTCGTCCGGCGGGGGGTCGGGCCAGCCGGCCGCCTCCCCCACGCTGGTACCGCCGGTGGCCACGTCGGTGCCGGTCCCGACCGCCTACCCCGCGCCGGCCGCCCCGACGACTCCGGCCACGACGGCGCAGAAGTCCTGGTGGCAGCGCTTCATCTCCTGGGCGACCGGCCCGAAGTAGTACGTTTGACCCGGAGCCCATCGGGGTAAGGGAGCGGGTCATGAAGCGGACCAGGCGCATGGCGGTCGGCACCCTGGCGGTTCTCGCGCTCTGCACCGTGGCCGCCGCGCCGGCGGCCCAGGCGGTGAAGTACACGGGCACCGGGTGCGCGGCCGTCGAGGTGATCAGCATCCGCGGGCAAGGCGAGCCGGCCGGAAGTGGTTACGGCGGCGGCGGTTACGTGCTCGGCCCGATGCAACAGGCGCTGGAGACGCGGCTCAGCCAGACGGTCAAGCTGTACCCGCTGCCCTACTCCGCGGGGCAGGACACGTTGGGCGCGGCCAACCAGGGCATCCCCCTGCTGATCGACCACCTCGTGGCCCAGCGCAGCGCGTGCCCGAACCAGAAGTTCGTCATCCTGGGCTTCTCGCTGGGCGCGCTCGTGGCCGGTGAGGCGTTCACCCCACCGTCGCTGCGCTACTCCGGCGTCACGAAGTACGCGCTGCCCACGACGGTCGACTCGAAGGTCGCGGCGGTCGCCATCTTCGGCGACGGGCGGTTCAACGCCAGCGGGCCCGAGGCGTACGGCACGTTCGTCCGCGGCCTGAACGGCCAGATCCCCCGCCCGGCCGACTCGTTCAGCCGGTTCAACGGTCACATCGCCAACGTGTGCAACCAGTACGACGGCGTCTGCCAGGCGATCTCGAACGGCCAGCCGTCCGCGCACCAGGACTACGTGAAGTACACCGACGACCTGGTCTGGTGGGTCGGCAGTCTCGTCGCCTGAGCCCCGGCCCGTGCTCTAGGAGAGCAGGGCCACCGGGTCCTTGGCGAAGCGGGTCAGGGCCTCCTCGACGCCCTCGCGCGGCGTGAACGGCGAGCAGAACACCGCCGTCACCGTCACGTAGGGGCCGTGCTCGACGATCTGGAACGACAGGCTGCCCACGTTCGGCGGCATCGCCGCGGCCACGATCTGCGCCGTCCCGTCGGGCCGCCCGACGACCGAGGTCGGCAGCATGCCCTCGACCCGCATGTGCGAGAACGAGACGTCGCGCCGGTTCGCGGGTTGCCGCATCCGGGGCAGGTCGTGGTTGCGCGACAGGGCGGCCTTCGCCGTTCCCCGGGCGAGCTGCACCAGCGGTAACCCGGAAGCGTTGGCCGCCTTCATCGCCGTGTTGATGGCCACCGGGTCGAGCGACGAGGTGGGCTTCAGGTACGGCACGGAGATGAAGTTCCCGCCGACGGGCGCCGGGTGCAGCGTGTGCCGCAGGTCGTAGACGACGAACATGCCGTCCTCGGCGGGGATCACCCCCGCGTCGGCCAGCCCGCGCCGGATGGCCGCCAGCTGGACCGAGGCCGCGGACGCGCCCGCCCCGTGCTGCTTGCGCCAGGCCTTCAGCGCGGCCCCGCCCTCGGGGTCCAGCTGCCGGATGACGACCTGCACCGTGTTCTCGGCGGCCCGATCGCCGGTACCCGCGGCCGGGTTCCAGGCCACGTCGTCCGGGCCGGTGGCCTCGGCGGGCGGTGCGAACCGCTCCAGGTCCAGGTCGCGGCGCACCAGCCCGGGCGCCTTGAGCGCCCCCGAGGCCAGGTAGCGGCTGCGCATGGCCCGCTCGACCGGGTGCGTGAGGCCCGGGATCGGGAACGGCAGCGCCGAACCCGGCTCGGGGCCGGTCCCGAGCCGGCGCAGGTGCGTGGCGGCCGACAGCCCGTCCCCGAAGACGTGCGGGAACTTGTGCCCCACGAGGTCGTCGAACGCGAAGACCTCCGCGACCGGCGTCCCCTCGTCGGCGGTCATGACGGCCGACATGGCCGCCTCCAGCGGCGTGCCGGGCCCGGAACCGGCGTCGAGCACCCGCACCTCGGGCAGGACACTCGCGGCCGTGGGCCCGTCGGCCGCCTGCCGGTAGCGGTCGGCGGCCGCGCCCGGGCGGCGGAAGTAGGCCAGCCCCGGGTCCTGCTCGGCCAGGGCCCGCACCCGCGCGCGCAACCCGTCCAGGTCGAGCGGCTCGGCCAGGGAGATCAGCTGCACGCTGTTCACCCCGAGCCACAACCGGTCCCTGGCGTCGTACCGTCCGTCCTGGAATGGCATCGCTGCTACCTGGTCTCCTCGTCCTCCGGCAGATCGACGCTGGCCGGAAGGTCCCCGAGCGGCGGGTAAGCCCCGTCGTCCCCGTCGAGAGTCACTGTCCTGTAACCCACCTGACGCTTCGTAGGGGGCGCGAAGGTGAGCACGGTGCCGAGCACCCGTGCGTTCACCGTCTCCAACGCCCGGACCGCCCGGCGCAGCTCGTCGCGCTTCGTGCGGCGGTGCTGCACCACCACGAGCGCGCCGTCGGCGATGGCCGCGAGCGCCGCGGCGTCGGAGACGGCCAGCAGTGGCGGTGCGTCGATCAGTACGTAGTCGTAGTAGTCGCCGAGGCGGCGCAGCAGCTTCTCGATCTGGGTGCTGGCCAGCAGCTCCGACGGGTTGGGCGGCAGCGGGCCGACCGGCAGCACGGCGAGGTTGTCGGTGCGGTAGCGGATCAGCACGTCGCGCAGCCCGTACCGGCCGACCAGCAGGCTGCTCAGCCCGGCCGCCTTGTTCAGCCCGAGGTACTCGCTGACCTTCGGCTCGCGCATGTCGCCGTCGACCAGGACGACCTTCGCGCCACCCAGCGCCAGGGTGAGGGCCAGGTTGGTGACGGTCGTGCTCTTGCCCTCGCCCGGCAGGGCGGAGGTGACGACGATGACGCCGGGCGGGTTGTCGACGCTGGCGAACTGCAGGTTGGTGCGCAGGGCCCGGTAGGCCTCCGCGCGCCCCGAGTCGTTCACCCCGGTGATCACCGGGTCCCGCCGGGCCGAGCGGTCGAAGGGGACGATGCCCAGGGGCACCGACCCCGTCACCCCGCGGACGTCGTCCACGCCCTGCAGCACGGTGTTGACCTGGTCGCGCACGACGGCGCCGACCAGCCCGAGCCCCAGCCCGACGAACAGGCCGAGCCCGAGGTTCAGCGGGATGTTCGGGCTGTCGGGCTTGGCCGGGACCTCGGCGGCCTTGGTGATCGAGACCTTGATCGGCGAGCCGGGCGTCTGGTTGCCGGCCGTGCGCTCCGTCGCATCCTCGATGCCGGCCACGTACCGGGCGAAGATCGGGGCGAAGGCGTTGCCGATCTCGGCGGCCTCCTCCGGGTCCGAGTCCGTCACCGTGACGACCAGGTTGACCGTGGTCTGGCTCGAGGCGGCGCTGATCTTCTTGGCCAGCTCGTCGGTGGTCAGGTCCAGGTGCAGCTGGTCGATGACGGCCTTCAGCACCGGCGGGGCGTCGACGAGTTCGGCGTACGAGGCGACCCGCTGCTGGGCGAACTGGGCGCCGGCCTGCAGGTCCTGCGGCGACTGGCTGCGGGCGGCGACGAAGAGCCGCACCTCGGTCGAGTACGAGGGCGTGACCAGCAGCGAGTACGCCGCCACCCCGGCCTCGCACAGCACGAGCATCAGCACGATGAGCGGCCACTGACGCGTGAACGTCCGCCAGTAGCTCCCGCCGGCGCCCATCAGGTCCTCCTCGAATCGTCGATCAAGCCTACGGCGCGCTCACGGTGCAGCGCCCACCAGTGGCCGAAACCGAACCCGAGCAGCGCCATCGCTCCGGGGTACTCCCACACCTCGAGCAGGATCGAGGCGGCCCCGACGCTGACCAGGACGGCGGCCATGGCCCGCGCGGGCCCCTGCGGCACCCGCCCGGTCACCACGGCGATCAGCAGCGCGATGAAGGCCAGGTAGACCACCAGCAGCACGAGCGCGCCGAACTGGAAGGCCAGGGACAGCCAGTAGTTGTCCACGAAGACCTTGTCGGCCGACGAGAACTGCGAGAACGACGCCGCCCCGACCGACCCTAGACCGTGCCCGAACAGGTTGAGCCGGGAGCCGAACAGGTCCTGCCAGACGCCGAACCGCTGGAACAGGCTGGTCGTCGACCCGGCACCGACCAGCGCCACCCCGATCGGCAGCACGGGCAGCAGCACGGCCGCGCCGACCCGGGAGGCCCGGCCGATGCGGCTGGCCGGGTCGGACATCACCGCGCACATCAGCGCCGACACGGCCACCAGCACGAGGCTGGTGCGGCTGGTCGACAGCAGCAGGCAGGCGGCCGCGCCGGGCAGGCCGACGAGGTACACCCAGCGCGACAGCCGCTCCTCGGCGAGCACCGCCGACAGCATCACCAGCACGACGAACGCGGCGGAGAACAGGCCCAGGTGGAAGCTGTTGCGCATCAGGCCGGGAGCCCGCAGCACGTGGTTGCCGATCTCGGTGACCTGGTCGCCGTACGTGATGCCGGCCGCCAGCAGCCCCTCGACGCCCACCGCCCGCTCGTACAGCGACGCCACCCCGTTGGCCGCCATGATCACCGCCGCCGCGCTCATCATGAACCGGAAGGCGTTGCGGGACAACGAGAGCCCGATGGCCACGGCGAGCACGGGGAAGGTCGTGATGCGCAGCCCGGTGAAGGCCTGGCCGAAGCTCTCCTGGATCGTGCCCTCGATCAGCCACGGGGCGAGCACCAGCAGCGAGGTCAGGTAGACCCGCAAGGAGATCAGGTCCCGCTGGGTCACGCTCAGCACCGCCAGCGCCAGCACGCAGGCGCCGAACTCGGCCAGGGTCGGGACGGTGTACGTCCCGGTGACGAGGCGGGCCAGCAGCATCGTGCCCTCGGCGACCACCACGACCACGGGCGCCAGGGCGGTGTAGCGCATGACCAGCAGCCCCACCGTCACGCCGACGAGCGCCAGCGGCTGCCACCCGAGGAGCACCCCACCGCCGACGGCGACGAGGGCGCCGCCGCCGTACCAGCCGGCGCTGGAGGTGACGCCGCGCAGCGCCCCCGGCCGGGTGGCCACCAGCGCGCTCACCGGGCCGGCCCGCCCGCGCCGGACGGACCGAGGGCGACCTGCTGGAGCAGGTCGATCATGGTCTTGACGTGCACGTCCCAGAGCATGCCCTGCCCGTCGGCCCGCGCGCTGTCCGCCGCGGCGGTGTACGCCTCGCGGCCCATCCGCAGGATGCCCTCGAGCTCCCAGGTCAGCCGGGCGGGGGTGTCGAAGACGACGACGCTGCCGGGCGAGGCCATCGGCGGGTTGGCGACCGCCGAGGTCAGGATCGGGCGGCCGGCGGCCAGCGCCTCCACGCACGAGATGGAGAAGTTCTCGTGCCAGGTGCTCGGGAACAGCAGCCAGCCGGCCCGGGCCAGGGCGGCCCGGGCGCCGTCGGCGTCGAGGAACCCGAGGTACTCGATGGTGTCGTCGGCCGCGGCGGCCGCGCGGACGTCGTCCCGCAGCGGCCCGTCCCCCGCGATCAGCAGCCGCGCCCCCGGGCGGCGGCGCGCCGCCTGCCAGGCCTCGAGCGCGTCGGGCACGCCCTTGTGCGCGGACAGGTGGCCGAGCAGCAGGAACGTGTGCGGGTCGCCGGGGCCGAGCTCGCGCAGGCGGTTGGTCGCGGGCACCGACAGCGGGACGACGGACGCGGGCTCGCGCCGCACGGCGCCGGTCACCGTCGCGGCCAGTTCCCGGGTGCGGCTCGACGGCCAGTGCAGGTGCACCCCGGCGAACTGCGGGACGACTACGGCCGCACGGGCTTTCAGCGCGGCGGTCTTGGCCGGCGACCACGTGCCGCTGTCCAGCGTGGTGGTGGGGTCGACCAGGGCGAAGTCGTGCACGGTGTGCACGACCGGGCGCTGCTTGGCGATCGCGCGTACGGCACCGGCCCCGATGTGGTGCCAGTTGTGCAGGTGGACGACGTCAGCCGGCTTCTGCAGGACGCCCGCGGCCGGTCCGGGGCGCACGGGCGAGGCGTCGGCCAGGTGCCGGAAGACCTTGCCGGCGGGCGAGGGGTGGGCCCACAGCGCGTGCGGTCCGGGCGTCGGGAGCAGGTGCACCGGGGCTCCCGCGGGCCACGTGCCCTCCGGCGGGGGCGTGGTGGTGAACAGGGAGACCTGGTGCCCGGCCTCGACGTACCCGGCGGCCAGCGCGGTCAGGTACCGCTCGGCGCCGCCGAACTGGTCGAACCGGCTGTGGACCAGCGCGATCCTCATCGTCTTCCCTGCTCGTGATCATGCAGAAACCTCGAATCTCCCGCAGCGCGCGCAGCCGGGTCGTCCCCGGGATTCGAGGTTTCTGCATGATCACGGGCGGGGTGGGCGGGGTGGGCGGGGTGGGCGGGGTGGGCGGGGTGGGCGGGGTGGGCGGGGTGGGCGGGGAGGTCGCGGCGCAGGGTGTAGATGCTCGGGACCAGGACGACGAGCACGACCGTGAGCGTCTGCACCCAGGCCAGGCCGGCGGACGTCGGGGAGGGCAGCAGCACGGACACCACGACGGCGACCACGAGCTGGGCGATCACGACCCAGCCGCGGCGCAGCACGTGCGGGCCGGTCAGCATGGCCACGTTGAGCGGCAGGTCGATGCAGAACACGAACAGCAGCACGGCCAGCGACAGGTAGGTGCTCCAGTGCGCCGGGGTGTCGGGCGCGACGAGCTTCGCGGCGAACGGGCCGACCACGGCGAACCCGGCGCCGATCACGCCGCCCACCACCGCGCCGTAGCGGACGGCGCCGCGCACGTGGTCGAAGGTCAGCTCGCCGCGCGCGTTCGCGTGGCTGAAGTCCGACCACAGGGCCTGCCCGGCGACGAAGGCCACGCTGGTCGCGGGGATCAGGAAGACCAGGGCGACCCCGAACTCGGCCACCGCCGCGTCGGTCCCGCGGTGGGCCAACACCAGCCGCGGCACCTGGACGATGGCGATCGCGGCCGCCGAGCTGGCGAAGTTCGGCCAGGCCGGGTAGCCGGCCGCACCGAGCACCCGGCGCAACGACCCGAGACTCACCGGGCGGGCCTGCACCGCGACCAGCCCGGCCACGGTCAGCACCACGTTCACGGCCAGGTTCCCGAACAGCAGGCCCACCGCGAGCACCGGCACCGACGAGTCGGCGGCCAGCAGCAGCCAGACGACGACGGCGGTGACGACGGCGGGCACCGCCTGCACCAGGATCACGAAGGTGGCCCGGTCGAGCCCGATGTAGATCCGCGCCCCGAGCGACGCCGGGACGCCGAGCGCCGCGCAGATCAGCGCCGCCGCCCCGGCCGCGCCGAGGTCGGGGAAGCCCAGCCAGCCGCCCGGCCCCGCCTCTCCGCCGAGCAGGGCTCCGGCCAGCACCACGGCCGAGACCAGCACGGCGACCAGCCCGTACACCGTGGCGATGGCGCCGATCGTGCGCCCGGCCCGGTGCGGTTCGTCGCGGTGGGCGCCGACGGCCGAGCTGGCCACACCGCCGTAGCCGAGCTCGCCGAACGTGAACAGCAGCGGCAGGCCGGTGACCACGGTCAGGAACGCGAACTCGGTGACCGGTCGGCCGGTGGCGATCCAGCGGGTGACCAGCAGCGACCCGAGGCCCGCGACGGGCATCGCGGCGAGCCGGGCGACCAGCGCCCGGTTCTGCTTGTTCATCGGGCCCGCCCCCTGCGCACGACCGTCATGATCTCGCGCGCACTGTCGGCCCAGGAGAACCGGGCCGCGTTGCGCAGCCCGGCGGCGACGCGCACGAGCCGCGCCTCGTCGTCCTCGCTCACCACGGCCTTGACCAGCTGGGCCGCCGCGGCCGGGTCGTCGGGGTCGAACAGGTCGGCGGAGCCGGCCAGCACCTCGGGGATCGAGGCGGCGCTCGACGCCACCACGGGGCACCCCTCGAGCTGCGCCTCGATCGCCGGGATGCCGAAACCCTCGTAGTACGAGGGGAAAACGAACACGGTGGCGTTGCGGTACAGCCAGACGATCTCGGCGTCGGTGAGCCGGCCGACCAGGTGCGCATTGGCGGGCAGCCCCAGGTCGCCGGGGTCGGAGAAGACCCGGTCGCCGCCCAGCTTCCCGACGATCACCAGGTCGGTGCCGGCCTCGGCCACGGCCTTCGCCACGGGCACCACGTTCTTGTGCCGGGCCAGGGTGCCGAGCATCAGCGCGTACCGGGTGACGGCCGCGGGCAGGTTCGCCGGCCGCTCCCCCGCGCCGTACGCCTGCAGGTGGTCGACGGCGCACGGCACGACGTGGAACCGGCGGGCCGGGATGCCGAACACGTCACCGAGTTCGGTGGCGCTGAACCGGGACACGGTGACCAGGTGCCGGGCGGTGCGGGTCAGCACGCCGTACATCAGCCGGTACCAGGCGACGAACCCCTTGCTGAACGTCCCGGGCCAGCGGAACGGGGTGGCGTCGTGCATCACGACGAGCTGCTTGCGCTTCAGCACGGGGGCCGGGCCGCCCAGGCTGAGCAGCATCCGGCCGGCCGTCACGAGCGGGAGGGTCACCTGCTCGAAGGCCATCCCGCGCAGGGGCAGGGTGCGGCAGCGGGCCGGGTCGACGCCGGCGGGCACCGGGGTGCCCGAGGGCAGCAGCAGGACGACGTCGCGCTCGGTCTCGAGCAGCCGCCGGGTGATCTCCAGGGCGTAGCGCTGGGTCCCGGTGATCGGGTGCTCGAGGAAGCGGCCGTTGACGTAGACCGTCATCGTCGACCTCTCATGCGGACCGCCGGGCACGCTCCGGGGCTCCGACCCGTGACCGGATGTCGGCGTACACCCCGGCCAGCGCCTGCCGCTGGGCCTCGCGGGTGTGGGTGGCCAGCAGGGCCTCGGTGTGCCGGGCCGCCTCCCGGACGCCCGCGCCCTCGAGCCCGTCCTGCAGCAGCCGGACCAGCTCCTGCGGGGTGCGCCACAGCGGGGCCAGGCCGAGGGAGCGCAGCGCCGGGGTGGTGCGGCCGAGCACCGGGACGCCGAGCGCCGCCGACTCCAGCACGCTCAGCGGGGCCCCCTCCCAGGCGGCCGTGTGCACGTACAGGTCGGCGCGGGCCAGCTGGGAGAGCGCCGCCGAACGCGACACCCATCCGGTGTACCCGACGCCGTGCTTGCGGAAGAGCTCCTCGTAGTGCCGGTTCTCGTCGTCGGCGCCGCCGATCCACAGCCAGTCCAGGTCGAGCCCGGCCTCCCGGGACGCGACGGCGGCGTCCACGAACAGCGCCGGATCCTTCTGCGGGCAGAGCCGGCCCATGCTGACGACCAGCGGGCGGCGAGCTTCCCCGCCGCCGGTGCGGGGCGTCGTCCGGGCCTGCTCGCGCAGCGTCGCCGGGACGGCGGCGACGTTGGGCACGTAGGTGGGACGGGCCCGCGGCAGGCGGGCCGCGGCGCGTGCCTCGTCGGGGCTGCAGGCGGCCACGGTCGGCGTACGCAGCGTGAGGGCGGCCTCGGCCAGCCAGAACGCCGACCGGGTCAGGGGCCCCACGTCGCGGCGGAAGAACGAGTAGCAGTGCGGGGTGTAGACGACCCGGCGCAGGGTGCCGCCACGCAGCCCGGCCCGCACGTAGAACCCGGCGAACGACGAGTGCGCGTGGATCACGTCAGGGCGCAGCCCGGCCACGACGTCGCGGATGACCCCGACGGCTCCGCGGAACGACTGCGGCATCCGGGCCAGGACCTGGACGGGGAACGACTGGGTGATCTGGAAGCTGTTCTCGGTGTCGCAGAGCACCACGTGCCGGGCGTCGGGCAGGGCGGCGGCGTAGTCGGCGATGGCGGTGGCGGTGCCGCTGGCCAGGCTGCGGACCACGTGCAGGACGGTGAACGTGGAGGCCCGGCCGGCCGGGGTGTCGACGACGTCCAGGGGGGTTTCGACCAGGGGGTCGGAGGGTACGACGGTGGGTTCGATGCCGAATTCGCTCATTCCGGCGCTCCCGCACCGGGCACGGCCAAGGCCATGGCTCTCCGATCGTGTCCCACGTGCCTCAGGGGGTGGCACGGGGCGACAAGTCAACCATGCCCGGGTATGCCCCCAACACGTTGCGCATGCGCCCTTCATCACACAGTTCCATGCATGATCATGCTGCGTTTGCGCATGATCGACGCGATTCAGGGGCGAACGTTCACATTCCTGTGTTGATCATGCGCAAACGCAGGATTTCTCAGGCCGGCGCCAGCACGCGGTCGGCGACCGCCGGGGGCATCGGGGCGTGCCGGGCGTAGGCCCGCCGGAAGGTCCCCGTCCCGTGCGCGAGACCGCGCAGCGCCGGCGCGTAGGCGGTCAGCTCCAGCGCGGGCACCTCACCGGAGACGAGGGTCCGGCCCGGGCCGGCGGGCGCCGTCCCCGTGACCCGGGCCCGGCGGGACGACAGGTCGCCCAGCACGGCGCCCACGTACTCGTCGTCGACCTCGATCTCGACCGCGTCGACCGGTTCCAGCAGCGCCACCCCGGCGTGCTCGGCGGCCTCGCGCAGCGCGAGCGCCCCGGCCGCGGCGAAAGCCGCGTCCGAGGAGTCGACGCTGTGCGCCTTCCCGCCGACCAGGGTGACCCGCAGGTCGACCATCGGGTAGCCCGCCACCCCGCGCAGCAGCTGCGCCCGCACCCCCTTCTCGACGCTGGGGATGAACTGCCGCGGCACCGCGCCGCCCACCACCCGGTCGACGAACTCGAACCCGGAACCCGGCTCCAGCGGCTCGATCTCGAGGTCGCACACGGCGTACTGCCCGTGCCCGCCACTCTGCTTCACGTGCCGGCCGTGGCCGGTGGCCGCGCCGCGCACCGTCTCCCGCAGCGCGACCCTGACCGGCTGCAGCTCCACGTCGACGCCGTGCCGCGAGGCCAGCCGGTCGAGGAAGACCTCGAGGTGCGCCTCCCCCATCGTCCAGACGACGAGCTGCCCGGTGGCCGGGTCCTGGTGCACGCGCACCGCCGGGTCCTCGCCCGCCAGCCGGGCCAGCGCCGACGACAACTTCTCCTCGGCCGCGGACGTACGCGCCGAGAGGGCCGCCGGGAGAAGCGGATCCGGGATGGACCACGGCTCCAGCAGGGCCGGTGCGCCGACGTCGGACAGGGTGTCACCGGTCGCGGCCCCGGCCAGGCGGGCCACCGCCACGATGTCGCCCGCCGTCCCGCAGCCGACCGGCGTCAGGGTCTGGCCGAGCGCCCGGGACACGGCCCCGGCCCGCTCGTCGTCGTCGTGGTCGGGGTGGCCCTGCCCCCGACGGTCGGGGCCCGTCCAGCGTTCCAGGTGACCGGACACGTGCACGGTGTCGCCGGTGCGGATCCGCCCCGAGAAGATCCGCAGCAGGCTCAGCTGGCCCACGTAGGGGTCCGACGTCGTGCGCAGCACCTCGGCGACCAGCGGCCCGTCCGGGTCGCAGCCGACGGGGGCCCGCGGGCCGCCGTCCGGGGTGGTGACGGCCGGCAGCGGGTGCTCCAGCGGTGAGGGGAAGCCGCGGGTGATCAGCTCCAGCAGCTCGGCGGCGCCGACCCCGCTCGGTGGGACGGCGGGCAGCACCGGGTGGAAGCTGCCGCGGGCCACCGCGCGTTCGAGATCCCTGACGAGAGTGTCGTATTCGACGTCGTCGCCGGACAGCCAGCGCTCGAGCAGGGTGTCGTCCTCAGACT
Organism: Spongisporangium articulatum; assembly: GCF_044465595.1. Taxonomy (NCBI): domain Bacteria; kingdom Bacillati; phylum Actinomycetota; class Actinomycetes; order Kineosporiales; family Kineosporiaceae; genus Spongisporangium; species Spongisporangium articulatum. The sequence goes on from NZ_JBITLV010000003.1 coordinate 600,532, forward strand.
CCTGGATGATGGCCTCGATTAGCTCGGCCCGTTCCGGGCCGGACCGGACGGCAGGGTCGGAAGACGAGAGCAGCCCCCTCAGCCCCGCGCCGCGGTCGTGGGGCAGGTACAGCGGCTGGACGCCGTCCCCGAACGCCCGCCGGCACGTCGCCAGGGTCTGCTCGAAATCGCCGCGCTGCTGGTCGATGTGGGTGACGACGACCGCGCTGGGCAGGCCGACCGCGGCGCACTCCTGCCACAGGGCGCGGGTCAGGCCGTCGACCTCGTCCATCGCCGAGACCACGAACAGGGCGGCGTCGCCGGCGCGCAGCCCGGCCCGCACATCACCCACGAAGTCCGGGTGTCCGGGGGTGTCGACGAGATTGACGGTGCGGCCGTCGAAGGCGAAGCTCGCGACGGACAGGGTGACCGAGCGGCCCAGCCGTTTCTCGACGGCCTCGGCGTCGCAGACGGTGGTGCCGTCCTCGACGCGGCCCGGGCGGGTGAGCACGCCCGCGTGGGTCAGGAGCGCTTCGACCAGCGTCGTCTTCCCGGCCGCGGCGTGCCCGACCAGCACCACGTTGCGGATGGACTCCGGAGCGGGAGGGCCGTGGCGCACCTGGTCGGACGCCGGGCCGTGCGGGCCGTGCTGGTTCGCGTGAGCAGCCATGCGGACCTCCTCGTCCGAACGCCGTCGGGACCAGGGTTCCGCCTACTCGCGCGTAACGGCAACCCTCCGGTCCGCCGGACGTTCGGGGGCCGCCGGGGCGGTGCCCACGAGCAGCGGGGCCAGCGGCGAGCGCACGAGGACGAGCCCGACCGCCCAGGGCACGACGAGGGCCACCACGAAGGTGCTCCACCGCTGCGTGCCCATCACCAGGATCACCGAGGCGTGCAGCAGCACCAGCGGTAGCGCGACGACGGCCAGCTCGGTGACCGCCCGGCGCACGGGTTCGGCGGACACCCGCCCCAGCGCCGTGCAGAGCACGAGCAGCCCCCACGAGACGGCGACGGCCACGAGGTAGCCCGCGACCGGCGTCCCGAGCTCGCCCTGCTTGAGGTTCATCGGCTCGACGACGCCGGTGGCGGCCAACGCGAGCCCGGACGCGACGAGCACGAGGGCCGCCGTGAGCGCGAGACGCCGCTCCAGCCGGTCGGTGAACCGGCGCAGCCACTCCCCCGCGACCACGAAAACCAGTGTGTAGGCGACGGTTCCGAGGGATTCCGGCACGTCGTGCAGGCGGTCGCCGAACGGGTAGGACAGCAGCCAGCCGGCCGCGGCGAGCGCGGTCACGGCCGGCAGCCCGAGACCGGCCACCTCGAGCCCGCGCCGCAGCAGGCAGACCGCCGCCAGTGCCGTGATGAACCAGAACGCCGAGAACGGCCGCGCCACGGCGCCGCCGACCACGATCTCCTTCGACCAGTACAGGATGTTCGGCGCCTCGTAGGCGAAGAAGAACGCGGCCACCAGCACCAGCCACGCGACGTAGGGCACGAGCAGGGTGCGCAGCCGGTTGACCCACTCCCGGGACAGCGACCGGCCCGGCCGCCAGAACCAGCCGGCCAGGAGGAAGAACAGCGGCATGTGCCACGTGTACGTGAGCCGGTAGGGCTGGCCCTCGGTCCAGACGTGACCGGCGACCATCGCCGTCAGACCGACGACCCGGGCGAGATCGACTCCTGCGTCACGCTTCTCGACCGCCACGTGACCATGCCACCACGGGGTGTCGCCTCACCGCGAATCGTTCCGGGTGTCGTCAACCTGCCGTTCGCCGGGCGTTCAAATGCCGGTGCGATGCGGTCGCATCCACGGGCGAGTCCGCACCCGTGGTGGCAGCCCTGGTGGCGGCCGTCGCGCCGGCGGGCGACGCATCTGCTGCCACCACGCCTGCCGTCACGGATGACCAACCGATCATCGAGCTGTGGGACACCGGAAACCGAGCTGCTGGGGCGACCTACTGCCCGGAGCCGCTGGAACGCTCAGTTGCCGTCCCGTCGGACGGAGCCGCCGCGGCGCGACGACCGAACCAGATCTCCTGGGTGTCGACGACCTGACGCACGGGCCGGGGCCGGTCGGGCAGCTCCAGCGCGTCGAGGTCGTCGGACAGGTCGATCTCCACGCGCTGGGGAGCGACGGTCTGGTCGACGGGCTCGGGCGCGTCCTCGAGCGCGACCACCAGCTCGGCGTCGGGCTCGGGCCCGGGTTCGGGCTCGGGTTCGGGTTCGGGTTCCGGCTCAGGTTCCGGCTCGGGGACGACGTCCGCCGGCTCCGGCTCGGGGACGACGGGCCCGGCGAGCGGCTCGACGGGTGCCGCCAGTTCGGCCAGGCGCCGTTCGATGGCCACGATCTCGGCGGGCCGCTGGTCCACGACCGGCGCCGGGGCGTCGGCCGCGCGGGCCGCTCGGTCGGCCTCCTGTTCGGCCGCCCGCAGCTCGCGGCGCGCGCGACGCTCCTCCTGGGCCTGCGGCGACTCGTCCAGCTGCAGACCGTCGAGGTCGAACGAGACCTCGCGCTCGTCGTCCGGTTCGACGGCCCCCATGGCGACCAGCTCGTCGATGATCGACGGCAGGCCGACCTCGGTGGGCGGGGGCGGCGCCGTCCGGTTGCGGGCCTCGCGTTCGCGCGCGATCCGCTCGCGCACGGCGGACGCCTCCCGCGTCACCCGCGCGGTGGCCCGGGCCGTGGGCCCGGCGGTGGGTGGGGTGCGCTGCCGGACGACGGACGCGTGCGTCGCGCGCGCCGCCGCCGGTTCGGGGGCGGGCACGCCGACGAGCCAGGGCGACAGCGGGGTGCGGGCCAGCACGAGCGCCATCGCCCACGGCAGCACCAGCGCGAGGAGGAAGTCGACGAACCGGCCGTGCTTGGGGGTGTTCAGCAGCCAGAAGACGACCGCGTGGCTGAGGATGACCGGCAGCACGACGACGGCCAGCGACGTCACCGCGGACTGTGCGGCCGCGGACAGCCGCTGCGCGCCGGCGATGGACAGCAGCACCACGCCCCACGAGAGGGCGAGGGCGACGACGTAGCCCGCGACCGGCGTCCCGAGGTCGCCTTCCTTCAGGTCGACGGGGTCGACGATCCCGGCGCCGACCAGCCCGAGCGCCGGCAGGACGAGCCAGGCGCCGACCAGGGCCGGCGAGCGCAGGTTCTCGCTGAGCGGCCGCAGCCGCTCCCCGGCGACGAGGAAGACCAGCACCGGGACCGCCATCCCGACGGACTCCCAGGTGCGGTGCAGCGGGTCGGCGACCGGGTACGACGCCAGCCACAGGACGACGGCCAGCGTCGTCAAGGCCCACGCCGAGAGGCCGTCGAGCGCGCGGCGCAGCAGGCACAACGCGAACAGGGCGGTGACGAACCAGAACGCGGAGAACGGGCGGCGGATGTGCACGCCGCCCTCGAGCGCGTGGACGAGGAACGTCGAGACGTCGGGCTTGCGGATCACGAGGAACGCGACGCCGACGAGGACCAGCCACGCGACGTACGGCACGAGCAGGGTGCGCACGCGGGTACGCCACTCGTCGCCGAGGGTGCGGCCCGGCCGCCAGAACCAGCCGGACAGGAAGAAGAACAGGGGGACGTGCCATGCGTAGAGCAGGTCACGGGTGATGCCGAAGGCCCAGACGTGCCCCACGATGACGGCGGTGACGCCGACGACGCGCGCCAGATCGATGCCCGCATCGCGTTGCGCCCCTGGCGCCCGCACGCCCGTCGTCACCGACATGGCGAACATCTGATCACAGGCTCTCCGGGCTCGCGTCCCCTACTCGTAAAGCCGGGACGAAGCTCATATCCGGCCTCTTCCTTGATCACGCACCCGTGCGGGGAGTTCACTGAGGGCTCGGACGACCGCTCGGGGGCGAGACGCGATGCCGGATGACGACGCGACGGTGTGGGAACTGCGGGTGCACGGCGTCTCGGACACGCCCCCGGAGTCGGTGCTGCGCACCCGGCCACCGGGCGTCGACCATCTCCAGCCCGCCCCGGACGATCCGCTGCCGAAGCTCAAGCGGGTCGCCGGTGACGAGACGGTCGGCTTCTACCAGCTCGAACAGCGCCCCACGGGCGCCGACGAACGGTTCGAGGTCGAGGCGTTCAGCTGGGGGCAACTCACGTCGGGGCGTCGGATCACCGACGGCAGCACGGTGCGCGACCTGCGCCGCGCGGCGTGGAGCGTGCTGCTGCCGTTCGCGCTGCTCAACGTGGCGATGTGGGCGCGGCCGCGGGTCAGTGCGACGCCGGGCGACGAGGGCGGGTCGTTCCGGTTGGGTTTCGTCGTGCGGCTGCTGGCGCTGTCGCTCACGGGGACGATCGTGCTCACCGCGGTCGGCTTCGGGATGGACGAGCTGGCCTGGCAGTGCCGCGGCGGGTGTGGTCGCAACGTGTACGGGTTGGGGTTCCTGCAGGACGTCGAGGGCGGTCGCCTGGCCGTCGTCGGGTCGCTGCTGCCGCTGCTGGCGCTGGCGTTCATGGTGGCCGTCGTGTGGCGCACGTTCCGGTACGAGGCGAGCGTGCCGGCGCCCGGCGCCGGGCGGGTCGTGTCGGGGCAGGAGCCGGGTGAGCTGCACCCGATGGAGGACGAGAACTTCTGGCGCGGCGCCGCCCTCGTCCGGGTGCTGCGGTGGGCGCACCTGGCGGTGGCGTTGGCCGCGGTCGCGCATGCGCTGGCCGCGACGGTGTGGGCGTACCCGTCGGGCGTGGTGGACGACGCCGGGCCGGTCGGCGCGGCGGCGGCGGTCTCGATCGGGTCGGGGGTGGTGGTCGCTCTGGCGGCGGTCGCCGTCCTGCTCATGGGGCTGGCCGGGAAGTCGGGCCGGTTGACGGGCTCCGCGACCTGGGTGGGCCGCGTCGCGACGACGCTGGCCGTCGTCCTGGTGGCGGTCGGCGAGGTGGTGGCCTGGAACGGCGCCGGGCCGGCGGCCGACTGGACGGCGTCGGGCTCGTACGCGACGTACCAGGTGCGGTCGCTGCCCGGGTTCGAGGGGACGACGCGCTGGTTGTACGTCGTGCAGGGGGCGCTGCTGATCTGGTGCCTGCTCGAGAACGGTTTCGAGGCGCACGCGGCGCGCGAGGCGCTGGATCCGCAGTTGCGCGACGGGCCGGACCGGCCCGCCTGGCGGGGGCTGGGTACGACGCTGTTCGCCGGGGGCGGGTGGGCCATCGGGCTGGTGTTCAGCGCCGGGGTGCTGCTCGGCGGTTCGTGGTGGCTGAACACCGGGGACAACAAGGAGGACGTGAAGGCGGGCCTCGTGCGGGAGGCGGCCAACCACACGGCGCGCACGAGCGCGACCATGCAGTGGGCGGCGGTCGGTCTCGTGTTCGGCGCGGTGCTGGCCGTGGCGGCCGTCGGCATCGGGTTGCTGCACTGGTGGCGGTTGGTCGTGGTGGAACGCCGACGGGTCGTCGAGGCGGGCGGGTTGTCGGGGGAACACGCCCGGGTCGCGGCGGCGGTCGCGGCGCGGTGGCGGGGCCTGCACCTGTTCGACGGCTACCGCGTGTTCTCCTACATCGGCTGGCTGGCCACCGGGGCGGCGCTCGTGATGGCGTTGGGGTGGGGGCTGGGGACGGCGCAGGCCTTCAACGTGCAGGGGACGGGCACCCCGTCGAGCTGCGAGGTGCTCGACCGGGGCAAGGGGCGGGCGGCCGAGCTCTCCTGGTCGGTCGCCGCGCAGAACCCGCACGGCCCGTGCCCGTTCCTGCCGAGGAACCCGTCGAACCTCCCGGAGCACGTGGTCGTCGTGACCGGCTGGCTGTCGGACGTGGGCGGCTTCGTGGCGGTCGGGGTGCTGCTGGCCGTGGTCGCGTTGCTGAGCGGGTTGTTCCGCAAGCGGGAGGTCCGCCGGTTGTTCGGGATCGTCTGGGACGTCGTCACGTTCTGGCCGCGGGCCGCGCACCCGTTCGGGCCGCCCTGTTATGCGGAGGAGGCGGTGCCGAAACTGCTGACCCGGGTGGCGGGTCGGCCGGAGCGGCCACTCGTGCTGGCCGGGCACAGTCAGGGCGGGCTGCTGGCGGTGGCGGCGGTGCTGCGCACGCCGGACGAGCGGCGCCGGACCACCTTCCTGCTCACCTACGGCACGCAGATCACCCGGTTCTACGGGCGCGCCTTCCCCGCCTTCTTCGGGCCGGCGATGCGTGGGCGCATCGAGCAGCGTCTCACCGGCGGGCCGGACGACGAGTCGCGCCCCGACGTCCAGGCCCGGTGGCGCAGCCTGTGGCGCCCGACGGACCCGTTGGGGTGGCCGATCAGCGCCACCGCCCGCCTGACGCGCGATGACGGCGAGGTCGACGCCGACAACCGCATCGACCGCCCGGTGGTCGACCCCGCCGGGTACACGCCGGTGCCACCCGGTGAGGTGCTCGACCCGCCGGTGCGTCAGCACTCCGACTACCCGTTGTCGCCGGAGTATCTCGACGAACGGGACGCCGCGGCCGCGACCCTGCTCCGGATCGTGGGCTGACTCAGCGGAGGGTCGGCAGGAACTCGGCGAGCGCGACGTCCCAGGGGCGCATGGGCGGCAGGCCGACCTTCTCCCAGCCGGCGTTGTCGAGCACCGAGAACGCCGGGCGGGGCGCGGGGCGCGCGAAGGCCGCCGACGTCGTCCGGCGGACCCGGTCGGGTGAGGCACCCAGGCCCTCGAAGACGGCGGCCGCGAGGCCGTGCCAGGTCGTGCGCCCCGAGTTGGTGCCGTGGTAGACCCCGGGCGGGACGTCGTCCAGCACCATCTCGACGAGGCGTTCGGCGAGGTCGCGGGTCCAGGTGGGTTGGCCGTGCTGGTCGTCGACGACGTCGACGAACTCGCGTTCGGCGAGCAGGCGGGCCATGGTGCGCGGGAACGACGGGCCGTGCTCGCCGTACAGCCAGGCGGTGCGCACGATCCACGAGCCCGTGGGGAGTTCGGCGCGCACGGCCCACTCCCCCGCGGCCTTGGTGCGGCCGTAGGCGCTGCGCGGGGCCAGCGGCGCGTCGACCGCGTACGGGTCGGCGGTGAGCGGGTCGACGTCGCCACCGAAGACGTAGTCGGTGGACAGCTGGACCAGGCGGGCGCCCATCGTCGCGCAGGCCCGGGCGAGCAGCTGCGGGCCGACGGCGTTCACCGAGAACGCTTGGCTCTCTTCGGTTTCCGCGGCGTCGACGGCGGTGTGCGCGGCGCAGTTGACGACCACGACGTCGGGCCCGAGCAGCGGGGCGAGCACCTGCAGGACGTCGGCGGGTGAGGTGATGTCGAGCCCGGCGCGGTCGAGGCCCACGACCCGGTCGACGGGCACGTCGGCGGCGGTCAGCGCGGCCTGGACGTCCCGCCCGAGCATCCCGGCGGAACCCGTGACGACCCAGCGTTCGGGCACGAAACTCACTCTCGACCTGCCTTCTGCATGTGGCTCCCGATTCGTCACCCAGGCTAGCGACAGCCGGCACGCATCCGGCGGCCGTGTCGCTTCCGGCTCCCCCCGACTCTGATTCGAATCAACACGGTCGCGCCTCCAAGACCTCGGGTACGGCGCAGTTGCCCTCCACAAATCCGGCGGCCTCCGGGGCGATCATGCGCATGACCGCAACGATCTCCGTGTGTGCTTCGGCCGGCGCCAACTGTCCGGGCCGGGCGGCGTACACCGGTTCGTGATGCGCGATTCGGTTCCGCAGGGTGTTGATCCGCTGCAACATCTCGTCCACCTCCCTGCGGTCCGTGCCCTCTGGATACGCATGCCGGAGATACCGGATCCATAGCGATTGCTCCCGCGGATTGGCCGTCAGGCTGCGCCAAAAGCCCAGGGACAGTTCGGCCATGACCTTTCCGGGTGTGGCGGCACTTCCCCCACAGGCCACGATGGCGCGCTCGACGTTCGTTCGACCGCGGTGATTGATGTCGACCATGCGCCTCTGCGCGCCGCTGCCCTTCGTGCGCATGAGAGGGGTAGTGGCCGGCGAGTCCCGAGCCAGCAGCCAGTGTGTGGGGCCGGGCCAGCGCTCGGAAAGGACCGCGTCGTAAGCGTTTCTCAGGCCGACTTCGAGGTGCGCGATGTCGCGCATCAATGCCTGTCCGAGCTGGACGTTCCACTCATAGAGAAGCAGCCCGTTCCCACGGTCACCTGCGGCCGCCTGGACGTATGCGGCGAATCGCGGAGCGCCCAACCATGCTTCGACCCACGGCCCAGTCAACGTATCCCCCGTGACAAAAAGGCTGAGCCCCGGCGACATAGCCAGAGGCCATAGGTCCACACGGGGCTTCGACCAACAAGCTAGCCCGACTACAGCCAGCATGCAACCCTTCGACTCTGAGCCGTCAAGGCTTGTCTCAGAATGAGGTGCATTGCGCCGTCGATGCTGCGTTTGTGCATGATCGACAGCGAAAGGTGGGGAGGGGTCAGGCGAGGCCGGCCTTCTCCTTGAGCGGTTCCCACCAGTCGCGGCGGTCGCGGTACCACTGGACGACGTCGGCCAGGCCGGTCTCGAACGGCACCTGGGGGGCGTAACCCAACTCTTCGGAGATCTTGGCGATCGACACCGAGTAGCGGCGGTCGTGGCCCTTGCGGTCGGTCACCGGGGTCACTGCCGACCAGTCCCGGCCGGTCGCCGCCAGCAGCCGCTCGGTCAGCTCGCGGTTGGTCAGCTCGGTGCCGCCGCCGATGTTGTAGACCTCGCCACCGCGCCCGCCGGCCGCCGCCAACGCGATCCCGCGGCAGTGGTCCTCCACGTGCAGCCAGTCGCGCACGTTCAGCCCGTCCCCGTACAACGGCACGTTCTTGCCGTCGATCAGGTTGGTCACGAACAGCGGGATGACCTTCTCGGGGAACTGGTACGGCCCGTAGTTGTTCGAGCAGCGGGTGATCACCACGTCCAGCCCGTGGGTGCGCGCGTACGCCCGGGCCAGCAGGTCCGAACCGGCCTTCGACGCCGAGTACGGCGAGTTCGGCTCCAGCGGCTGCGACTCCGACCACGAGCCGGAGTCGATCGACCCGTACACCTCGTCGGTCGACACGTGCACGAACCGCCCCACGCCCGCCTGATGCGCCGCGTCGAGCAGGGTCTGCGTGCCCACCACGTTCGTCACCACGAAGTCCGCGGCCCCGGCGATCGAGCGGTCGACGTGCGACTCGGCCGCGAAGTGCACGACGAGGTCGGTGCCGCGCATCAGGTCGTCGACGAGCGGCCGGTCGAGGATGTCGCCCTGCACGAGCTCGAAGCCCGGCACATCAGAAACAGGGTCGAGATTGCGGGGGTTACCGGCATAGGTCAGCTTGTCGAGAACGGTTACCCCGGGGCTCTCGAGCCCGCGGTACCCCTCTGACAACAGATTTCGCACGAACTCCGAACCGATGAATCCGGCACCACCCGTTACAAGGATCTTCACTGGGACTCCCGATCTGGTTCGGACGACGGATGCCACGTTATCGAGCCCCTCGCGATACCCCTGCCCAGTCCAGGCCATAGCCCCCTCTTCTGGTGGGATTTTGGGGGGCAATTCGGATGGGATGTTGGCCACAGTGCCGCCGACACGGGCCGGTCCTCCTGTGACCTGATTACGGTTGGGCCATGGAGGTCAGCCCACTCAAGGTCCCCGACGCCTTTTCCTTCCGGCCGCGGCAGTTCCGCGACGACCGGGGGGCGTTCCTGGAGACCTACCGCTTCGAGCCGCTGGCCGAGGCGGTGGGACACCGGCTCGACCTCCGGCAGGCGAACCTCTCCGTGTCGCGCCGGGGCACGGTCCGCGGGCTGCACTTCGCCGACGTCCCACGCGGGCAGGCCAAGTACGTCACGTGCGTGCGGGGAGCCGTGCTGGATGTCGTGGTCGACATCCGGGTCGGCTCGCCGACGTTCGGCACGTGGGATGCCGTGCGCTTGGACGACGCCGAGCGAACGGCCGTGTACGTCGCCGAAGGATTGGGACACGGTTTCGCCGCGCTCACGGATGACGCGACGGTGATGTACCTGTGCAGCGAGGTGTACAACCCCACCGGTGAGCACGGCCTGAATCCGTTAGACCCGGGGCTCGGCATCGACTGGGGGCTTTCGGGCGACGTGGAGCCACTGCTGTCGGAGAAGGATCTGGCGGCCCCGGGTCTGCAGGCTGCCGCGGAGTCGGGTCTGCTACCCGATTACGAAACGTGCCGGGCGTTCTACGCCAGCCTGGCCGACAGCGTCGTGACCGGCTGAGGAGGACTGTCAGGTGCGCGGAATTATCCTGGCGGGCGGGTCTGGCACCCGGCTGTACCCGATCACGAAGGGCATCAGCAAGCAGCTAATGCCGATCTACGACAAGCCGATGATCTACTACCCGTTGTCGACGCTGATGATGGCCGGCATCCGCGAGGTACTCATCATCACCACTCCCGATGACGGCCCTCAGTTCCAACGTCTTCTCGGCGACGGCTCCGATCTGGGCATGCGGATCGCATACGCAGTGCAGCCCTCACCGGACGGTCTAGCTCAGGCGTTCATCATCGGCGCCGACTTCATCGGCGACCAACCCGTCGCCCTCGTGCTGGGCGACAACATCTTCTACGGAACCGGTCTCGGCACGGCGCTCGCCGACAACACCAACATCACCGGCGGGCGCATCTTCGCCTATCACGTGTCGGACCCGCAGGCCTACGGCGTCGTCGACTTCGACGCCGACGGCAGGGTCACGTCCATCGAGGAGAAGCCTGCGCAGCCGAAGAGCAACTACGCGGTGCCGGGCCTCTACTTCTACGACAATCACGTGGTGGAGATCGCCCAAAGTATTAAGCCTAGCGCCCGAGGTGAGTTGGAGATCACCGCCATCAACGACGCATACCTGCAGCGTGGTTCGCTGCGCGTCACCGTTCTTGAACGAGGCACGGCGTGGCTAGATACAGGCACTTTTGAATCCATGATGGACGCTGGCCAATTCGTCCAAGTCATCGAGGCGCGTCAGGGTAACAAGATCGGCTGTATCGAAGAGGTGGCCTGGCGCAATGGATGGATCAATAGTGAGCAGCTTCAAGAGTTAGCCGAGACGCTGCGCAAGTCTGGGTACGGGGAGTACCTCATCAATCTCACTAACTGAACAGCAGTGTAAGTAAATTTTGAGTGAACGACCGCCTTCTATCCGACAGGTCCGACATGCTACCTAGGTCACAGAAGGAAGCAACTGGGCATCGCTGCCGATGACCCTGCCTGAGCCACTAGGGTGAAGCTGCTCGCCATGGCCAGACACTGCAGCTTCTCCACCTTCTGACAGACACAAATGAACACGTATGGACATTGATGTCCGTATCGCGCGATTGATCTGAACGTCGAACGACCACTGCAACCCACGGAGCGGGCGGGGTCAACGCTCGGGAGGCATAGCACATGAGCAAGCCAAGCGATGCCCCTACGCAGACGGCCCAGCCGTCTGAGGGGCTTTCACTGGTATCCACCAAGCCCGAGATCGACCCTCTCAACTCAATCTCGGTCGTCGTGACGCATTACAAGACTCCAGAACAATTGGCTACTTGCCTGCATAGCTTGAAAGCTATAGGAGGCGTGAGTGAAGTCATCGTGTGCGACTCCGAAGCCGAAGAAGTCGCCAACTTGGCGGTACAACGTTCAGGTATGGAAGTTTCATATAGGCCATTCTCAGACAATGTCGGTTTTGCGCGTCTAGTGAATGCCGGCATAGCCGACTCTCAATCGGAGTACGTTCTTGTTATAAACGCCGACGTGCTGGTAAATAGGGACGGGTTGGAAAAGTTACTCGAGACCCTTTCCCGATCATTAGATATAGGCATTGCGGTCCCTCGCCTTCTCTATCCCAATGGGGATTTTCAAAGCAGCGTCTTCCGATTCTACAGGCCCATGACCCTCCTTTACCGGCGAACCATTCTGGGCCTCCTCCCACCGGGCCAACGCGAACTCTCACGTTTCGAGGAGCCGAGCCGCCGGGCCGCAACTTCCACGTCAGAGATGGATGTGGACTGGGCCCTTGGAGCAGCAATGCTCGTGAGGCGAAAGGCCATCACGGAAGTGGGGGCTATGGACGCCCGATACTTCTTGTATTTCGAAGATGTAGACTGGTGTCTTCGAATGTGGAAAAAAGAGTGGCGCGTGGTGTTCTCACCGGCCGCCACCTTTGTGCATAATCATGGACGCGCAAGTCGAAAGCATGGTGTGTTCGGACTGGTGAGCAACCCCTTGCTCCGGACACATCTTCGATCGGCAGCACTCTTCTTCCGATCCCACGGCCTCAAGAGATACGTATTCGCGCAGCCGTCGCCAACCCTGGACATATCGCAGGATGAGCAGCGTGCGGACAGGTAGCGCCTCAGCAGGTGAAGACAAAGACTCGCTGAAAGTAGATCCTTCGGTTATCCGAGTTCAATCAAGCTCGGCCCTCAAAGGACAGTTGGTACTACTTCTCAAGTTCGCTCTCATCCCTGCGATCGGTATTGCGGGGCCGTTCCTGGTTTACCCAGCCATCACGCGTCACTTCGGCGCCCCTGGTCTGTCGAGCATCGCCATTGGACAAGCAGTCGGGGTCTTTGCATCGTCTCTGGTGGAGCTAGGCTGGGGCCTCAATGGCCCACGCAAGGCCGCATCCGCTTCTCGCGGTAATACAAGAGAGTTGGTATCGCTTGCAATCGCGACCACCTTTTCGACCTTCGTTCCAGTCTCCACTATTGCTGCGGCCATCAGTTACCAAGTCGCGCCCGCTTACCCCTTAGCCGCAGCTTTGACCGCGGTTGCAACAGCCTTGGCCGGGACGTCTCTGAATTGGTACTTTATTGGCACCGGGCAACCATCCCTCATATTCCTCACGGATGCCCTTCCACGGGTGATCGCAGCGGCAGCTAGCTACGGCGCATTCTACGCAGGAGCACCTCTTATCGCATTTCCCATATTGCTTTCCGTTCTATCCGTTATCGGTCTAATCCTAGCGATTAGAATGACTGGGGTTGGAGACCAACACCGAGGTGCCCTACGACCACGGGCCATCGCGCTTGAGATCCGACAGCGATTATCAATTACATTCGGACGCTCGTTCTCCCTCGTCTATCTCAGCCTACCTATTGTTGTGGTTGGGATTGTAAGACCTTCAGATGTTGCCACGTATGCAGCTACCGATCGCCTCTTGCGATTGGGGCTGCTGCTCCTGGTAGCTGTTCCCAATTCACTGCAGAAATGGCTCTCCGATGTAAAGGGTGAACAGCTACGCAGACGCTTGGTCTTGGCCCTTCAGGCAAATGTAATCCTCGGGCTACTAGCGGGGAGCATATTGTACCTCTTCGGCCGGATAGGTGCAGAACTGCTCTTTTCTGGCGTAGCCACACCCTCAAAGCTTCAGCTCGCGATTGGCGGGCTCTTGGCATTTCTGACCTGCGCCTCGCGAGCGACAGGGGGACTCTGTCTCGTTCACCTTGGTCGCGAGAAATGGGTTGGCTACTCCGCTATCGTAGGCGCACTGACGGGAGTTCCCACCCTATTTCTTTCATCGAGTGCATGGGGAGCGACAGGAGCTCTTGTCGCGGTCCTCATAACTGAGACTCTTGTTCTCCTGATCCAGGCCGTTGCGCTCATCGCTGTCTGGAATAGTTCCCCTCGTCTACATCCCAAGCTTTCCAGAACAATCGCTCGTCCTGCACGCGATCTTGGGGGCCAATAGGATGGCAACATGGGAGGCCGATAAAGTGGCGGGGACACGGATCCTGCGCCGGCTGCCAGCCCGTGGAACTTCTCCGGCAACGGCGTTGGCCGCTCGCCCTATCCTATTTGCACTCGCAACGCTTAGCATTGCGCTGTGGGTGAGTTTGCCAGCCACTAAAGCGATGCTGGGATTCGGAGGAAGACGTTGGGGGGAAGTGGTCGTATGGCAGCAACTGCTTATAATTGCCACAGCTAGCATTGGGATGTCGATTGCGACTGCAGCTCGACGCTTCAACCTGCCGTTGGCCGTCTTTTGGGCATGGGTCCTTGTCTTCATGGGATTGGCGCCGGCTTATCAACTTTCACAGGATGCCTTTCCGTGGTTGGCGGAATTGCCCAGTACAGTAGTGTCCGCGTCTCAGCGTCTCGTCCTCATTGGATGCGCAGCCTCCGCTGCAGCGTGCTGGGCAATTGGGAAACGCCAACTAAGGCCCAAAGAGCACGAGTTGAACCTGCCAGTGGCAGCGCCCAGAAATATTGATCTTGGCCAGACGCTCAAACGAATCTCTTACGGGTATTCGTTTATAACAACAGGATTTATTGCCCTGATGGGCGGTAGCCTTTTTCACGCTCGGGCCGATTTTCGACAGCAAGTGTTGGCGATCGCTCAGTTGCCTCTGGGCGGCACAATGTATTTTATTGTTACGGCTGGCGCGATTCTAGTGCCGTCACTTATGATTGTCGCGTGGCGATTTGGAATCGTCAGTGAGCGTCTAACTGTCGCGGCCCCGCTCATCACTGCTGGGATTGCCACGAATCCACTCCTCGGCTCACGGTTTCTTACGGGGAGCTTCCTGGTATCTGTTGGCGCGGCCGCGCTAGGACGCCACGCTTTATCGCGCTTGCTGCCCGCGGCCAGCGTCGTATTGCTCGTCGTGCTTTTTCCGAGCCTGGACACTCTACGCGGCGACGGGACTGGGTCTCAGAAGGTTCAAATAGTCGCTGCCGACGAATCATTGACCACCTACAATTTCGACGCATTCGAAATGCTGATGCGCGAACAGTCACTGTCGTCTAGCGATCGGTCTCAACTTCCAAGTTCACTGAAGCTCGCCATCGCTCCCGTTGTTCGCTGGGTTCCTCTGTTAGCTCGCCCATACATAGGCTTGGCCGGTGGCGCTGTGGTCGCCGACGCCACGGGAATGCAATACACAAATGTGAGCATGCCTCTATGGGGCGAAGGAGACCTATTAGCGGGCATTCCGGGTACGATCGTTCTAATGGCGGGTCTGGGAGCCTGGTTCGGTGTTGCTTCTCGTCCCACTTTGCAGCTCCAGGGAGAATCGGCCCTACCTTCTGAATTGACGGCACCGGCAACGGCGGCATTGCTATTTATCGTGCTGCGCGGTTCGCTGTATGAGGTCTTAGGGTATCTCTTGTTGGTTATCGCCGTCTACCGGCTTAGCAATCGACGCCTGTCGAAGATGGCTGTAAGTCCGGCCGATCCGACACTTTCCAGTCCGACCAAGGGGTAGAAACGACTTTGACGAAACCTGACGCGGCACCAATGACAATTGCATTCTATCTGCCCCAATTCCATGCCATTCCAGAGAACGACGACTGGTGGGGCGCTGGTTTCACTGAGTGGACCAACGTAAAGCGAGCAGTACCAGCATATAGGGGTCACGTTCAGCCGAACGAACCGGCGACTCCCTTTGGAGAGTACAACCTCCTCGACCCCAGCGTTGTCGAGTGGCAGACCAAGATCGCCATGGAGAACGGGATTGACGCATTCTGCTATTACCACTACTGGTTCGCTGGAGTGCGCCTTCTCGAGCAGCCTCTTGACAACTATCTAGAATCGCAAATTTCCATGCCCTTCGCCATCTGCTGGGCGAACGAGAACTGGTCTCGGCGCTGGGACGGCAAGAATCATGAGATTCTCATGGCCCAAGACTACGACAACGAGACACCAAGAAGGGTGTTCGAATCTTTTGTGCCCTATCTTAGTGATTCCCGCTACGTCCGTCGCGACAACAAATGCGTCCTACTTGTCCATCGAGTAGATCATCTTCCGGACGCAAAGCACTACGCAAGCGAGTGGCGTAGGTTGGCTCACGAACACAACATCGGTGAGCTATGGCTGGTCGCCTCAGAAACATCACCGGGTCTTGACCCCCGCGATTTTGGCTTTGACGCAGCTGCAGAGTTCCCTCCTGTTGGAGATAACACGATCGCGTCGGCCCTTCTGCATCCTCCCAATTCGCTTAACCCAGATTTCCGCGGTCGCCTGATGTCGTATTCGCGTCTTGCGAGATGGTACGAAAATCGTTCGACGCCGCCGTTTCCTCGTCATAGAGGTCTAGTTCCGCGCTGGGATAATTCCCCGAGGCGTATGCTGAAAGCGACGCTATTCCATGGATCCACCCCCGAGCGATACGGACTTTGGCTGACCCGCGCTCGGCGTGATGAACAGGAGCAGCGTCCTGGAACCGGGTTGGTCTTCGTCAACGCCTGGAACGAATGGGCTGAAGGAGCATACCTAGAGCCGGATCATCAGTACGGTGACGCCTACCTTCGTGCTTCGAATTGGAATATTCATGTAGAGTCGAACTTCCGCCATCCTAGAGTGTCTCACCCCTTTATCGCCCACCTTAGTTGGGCCTTTGCGCAGAGCCTGCTTCAAGCGGTGGCCTCCACCGTGAAGAACTTTGCCAAGCATTGCCAGCGCAAGTTGGTCAGGTAGATCGACTCAGATGCATACCCAGGACGGGCTCGGCCGGCCGCAGTTCGACAGAGTGGCGGCAATATTGGTGAACTGGAATTCAGCTGACGACTGCTTACGCTGCTCAAAAGGCATACTTGAGCTCTATCCGGATATCAAGGTTGTCGTAGTGGATAACGGTTCTGAACTTGACGATCTTAAACGTCTAGAATCGGAGTTGCCGACACAGGTTGAACTGATTGCCCGCGCAAGCAACGACGGCTATGGAGTTGGAATCAACGCCGGACTTGAGCACGCACACGTCCTTGGCGCTCACTGGGCCTGGCTGACCAATCCAGATTCGACCGTCGGCGCCGGCTCGTTGGAAGAACTACTTCTTCTTGCGGATGGATCTGTTGCTGTAGGTCCAAGGCAGACAACTACCAGCGTCGATGGTAGGAGGAAGGTGTACGCAAGCGCCGCTCGGCTCGTTGGGTCCAGGGTGGTGCCGGTGGTTTGCGATGGCACATGCTCTGCTGGTTATCACGACGTGGACGTCCTAACGGGGACGGGCCTACTTATCGGCGTTGGGGCCGCCCTCCAGGCGGGCCTCATGAACAGCCAATTCTTTCACTACAAGGAAGAGTTCGAGTTTCTGGAACGACTCCGCCGCCTCGGGAAAGTACGATTGGCCTGTCGCGCTGAGGTGTGGCATGAACGTGGCGGCTCCTTGGCTCACGGGTCACCATTGGCAAGTTTCTATAAGATCCGTAACGAGCTTCTCTACCTGAATCTACGCGGATACAGGTGGTATTCGCCAAGACTACTGCGTTTCACTATGCTGACACTACTGGGATTCGCCCTAGGGCGCGGCGCTGGTTTCAGAGTTCGTGTGCTGGCCCTGTGGGCTGGGATGCGAAAAGAGGGAGGCCGTTACAGTGGCTCCCTCCCGGGCGCGAGGGGCGAGGCAAGGTGAAGTTGGTCTTAGTTGGTCATTCCAGCGGACTACTTGGTGCTGAGCGTTCTCTACTGGAGATCGCGCAAGGTGCTGTGATGGACGGAAATGAAGTTGCCGTTCTGATTCCAAACGTGGGGCCCTTGCAAGACTTACTCCACGAAGCTGGCGCCAAAACGTACCTCGCGCCGGCATTTTCCTGGATGGGGCCTAAGCACCATCTTTTTCCGCTGGGTCTTGCCCGCTATTGTCAAGCGCGCCTGAGCGTGAACCGCATTTCTTGTCTACTACGGGAACTGGATCCTGACGTTGTCGTGACTAATACATCTATTCTCCCCGCCGCCGCAATGGCGGCGAGGTCGTTGGCGATCCCGCATGTCTGGATCGTCAGGGAATCTTTGGCGACTAACAGGCAGCTACGCTCCGGCCTCTCGAAGCGATTCATATCAAGAACTATCTTTGAAAACTCGATAGCAATATGCTGCATCAGCAATTTCGTATCTAGACAGCTTTTGGACCTCTTCCCTGGCGATCCGAGGCGCATTCACCTTGTGTCGCCTCGACCAATGGATTCAGTCGATCGGGCTGGCCGTTCGATTAGATTATCACCTCCACTTAAGTTGCTGCTCCCGGGCTTCTTTTCCTTTGAGAAGGGTCAATACCGGGCGATCCGCGCTCTCGCCGTAAGTCGACGGGCGGGGACGAACGCCGTCTTAGAGTTGGTCGGAACCGGGTCCTGGCTTCAGCTTTTTTGGTTAAGAGCCACCGCCATCTTGCTTGGAGTTCGGAGAAGTGTCCGTTTCAATGGGTGGCAGCGAGACATGGCGAGCCGCTATAGGCAGGCGGACATGGCGCTCATGACTTCCGGCAACGAGGCCTACGGCCGCACGACTGCTGAGGCCCTCGGCTTCGGTATTCCTGTTATTGGTGTGAACTCCGGCGCGACTCCAGAAGTTCTTCGACATGGCGGCGGCGTCTTAGCCGCCGCCACAATCACTGGCCTCGCAGATGCGATAACGCGGTGCGCAAACATGAGCGAGGATGAGCGGCGATTGCTCGCGGACGAAGCGCGGGCGGCTGGGGCGCAACTCGCCTCCACCCCTAGTCAATACGATCAACTGCGGTCGGTGCTGAAAGAGGTCCGCCGATCTGACTCAGCTGCGTAACTGTTCGTAGGCGCAGTAATACCCCTGTGGTCCGGTTTCGCCGGGATTCCATGACGTGCATGTTGCTGGGCTGTGAGCTACGGCAATTGGTGTCGTGCCCGCTGAGGGAGGGGGGTACCCTGGGACGCAGCATGCGTAGCGTTCCGCTGCGACCGCCCGCCTACGTTGGAGCGATGTGAACCTCAAGCTCTTGAGTGTGGTCCAGCGCCAGTGGTATGTGGTCCTACTGAGTTTGTCTATGATGCTCGCACTTGCCGCTGCTTTTACGTCTACTCGCGTTCCCATGTATGTCGCAAGCACAACCCTTTTTGTGTCCGTCAGTGGTGAGGACGCTAATGCCGCTTCCCTTCAGCAGGGTTCCACCTTTACCCAGCAGCGCGTAAAGTCTTACGCCAGCTTAATCGATAGTCCCGCCGTCCTCGACAGAGTCGTTGCAGAACTGGGGCTCCCTTACTCAACAACAGAGTTGAACGAGGAGCTTTCTGCGGACAGCCCTATAGGAACGACTATTCTTGTAATAACGGTTCGGGACAGGAGTGCCTCACGTGCCGCCAATATCGCAAATGCTTTCGCGCCAGCGTTTTCGGAATTTATTCGAAAGATCGAGACCCCCGCGCAGCCTGACGCCGTCTCACCAGTCCTTGTCTCAGTGACCAAAGCTGCAACACCTGCCACGGCTCCCGTTTCGCCGAATGTCACACTAAACCTGTTGGCAGGGGCCGTCGTAGGACTCATCCTTGGGCTTGCGCTGGCCACGTTCCGAGATCAATTGAACACAACGATATCCAACCCAAACGACATCGAGCAGGTGACTGACGGTATCCCGCTTGGGGTCGTTCCGTTTGATCGCCTGACTGCTCAGCAACCTCTCGTCCAGTCCGGCGACCAGGGGGGTCGTGCCGAGGCGTTCCGCACGCTGCGAACGAACCTGCAGTTCACGAATGTCGACGACCCACCGCGCGTCATCGTCGTCACGTCGGCGCTGCCCGACGAGGGCAAGAGCACGACGTCCGCGAATATCGCCCTCACCCTGGCGCTGAGCGGCGCCAGCGTCGCGCTCGTCGAGGCCGACCTGCGCAAGCCGGCAATGAGTAAGTACCTCGGCGTCAGCAGCGGCGCCGGGCTGACCAATGTGCTCGCGGGCCAGTACGACCTGCGCGAGGTGCTCGTGCCGTACGGCCAGGAGAACCTCGCACTGCTGCCGTCGGGTCCGAAGCCGCCCAACCCGTCGGAACTTCTGGGCTCGGCGCACATGAGCAGCCTGCTCGAGACGCTCAGCACTCACTTCGACTACGTCATCATCGACGCCCCTCCCCTGCTGCCCGTCACCGACGCGGCGATCGTGGCGGCCATGGCCGACGGCGCGCTCGTCGTCGTCCGGCACGGCAAGACAACGCGTGAAGGGCTCGACCGCGCCGTCCAGTCGCTGAAAGCGGTCAACGCCAAGCTGCTCGGAACCGTGCTCAACTTCGCCCCCCGCAAGAAGCGCGGCGGCGGATACGACGGGTACGGCTACGGCTACGGGTACGGCACGCCCGTCGACCCGAATCAGTTCCGGCAGAGCACCATGAAGCCCGCCGCCGGTGGTCTGGCCGCGATCCGCCAGAGCGGGCCGGCGCCCAAGAACGGTTACCCGTCGCCCGTGGACGCCACCTCGCAATTCCGGGTTGACGGCGGCGACCCGAACGGAGCCCACCAGCCATCACACGGGCAGGAGACCCGGCGCGGAGCCTAGTTCGGCACCGCCAACCAGACGTGACAGGGACTAACGGCGCCAGCGTGGCTGACCCGGCCCCTTGCATGTGTAGGTCTTGCCGTTCTTGCCGATCCTGACTGCGCCCGCCGGCTTGCAGAAGGCGCCTGGTGTGACGCCAGCGGAAGTCGATCCGCCACCGCTCGATCCGCCGGACCCACCCGAACCACCGGAACCCGATCCTTGGGATCGGGCCGCCTCTTGCGCCTTTCGCTCGGCTTCCGCCCTGCGCTTCTCTTCATTGGCGACCCTGGCGCGAGTTCCGGCCTTCTGTTCGGCAGTACAGATGTAGGCGTTGCCGTAGTTGAGCAGGTCCCGCGCGGCCGACGACGACAGCCGTGCGCTGGCGACCGTCATCGTCTTGCGGGTATAGGCAATCACCTGGGCGCTTGTGCGGGTGACCTTGGCCGAGTAGGCGCACACCCGCTTGGTCTGGCTGATGGTGCGAGAAGGGTCTTCGGCGAAGGCGGGGTCGAGCGCGGTGATCTGCTTGATATAGCCGCGCTGCAGCGCCGTGAGTTCGACAGTTGGCGACGGCGTCGACGTGGATATGGCAGCGGCCGGACGAAGCGCGCCGTCCTGTGCGGAGGAACCGTAGGCGGAACAACCCGCGAGCAGGAAGATGCCGATCGCTGCAGCGCCCACACTCTGGAGTCGAAGGGGCGGCCCGGACGATTGCTGCCTAGATGGGCCGTGAAACGGTGCTCGTCGTTGAGCGTCCATGATTCGTCCTCCCGTGACAGAGGACGATCCTGCCAGGAGGGCGAGCCCAAGATCCGGTGAATCGGCGCAGTGAAGCGTCTCAGCTGTTCTCCACTGACGGACATCCCGAACATCGCAACCACGACCCAGCCGTAGCCGCCGCGATAACTGGGATCCGACCTGCCGCCGGTGGCCGCTCGGGACAGCATCGAACGGCGCTCAACCGCGTCAGGCTCAGTCCTTCGCCGTCGAGAGCGTGGTTACGACCGCTGAGAGCAGCCTGCCCGGGGTCTCGGTTACGAAACTGGCCCCGGCTGCCACAAGTTCCGCGGTCGGGATGTCTGGAGCAAGCGTGTAGACAACGATGGGGATCTTGGGAAACCGAGTCTTGGTCTGTTCGAGGAAGACAGCACCGGCTACCGAGTCGTTTGGCCGGCCGAGATCAGTAATCACTAGACCGTATTGCTCGGCGCCAAGGTACTGCCATGCGGCCCGGCTGCTGGTTGCTTTCGTTACTGGCAGCCCCAGCCGCTCCAAGGCCAGAGTCTCGTACACGTTGCCGTCCGGGTTGTCGTCCACCCACAAGATCCGTCGGAGCGGAAGTGCGTTGGGCAGCTTCGGCGCCGGGCTCACCGGAGCCGATGGCCCGCGAGCCTCGTTCGCACGTTTCAGCTCCGCTTCCATCTCCGATTGCTGGGCGGGACTGAGCTGAAGTTCTGACTTGAAGAGGTCCCCGACCGAAATCTTCCACGTGCCAGACCCTCTGGCACTGATGGTTCGCCACAGGAGCAGTCCAACGACCGCGATCACGGCGAGGCCGAGTATGAGGACGACGGTTTGATTGCTCATGACACCCCCGCCTTTCCTGACCCTCCCGTTGCCACTTGCACGGCAACGTCAAGCGGCGTGCGCGCGAGGGGTGACATCTCCCGGCGATCTTGCTCGCTCGCGACCGCCTCCCGAAGCCGACCCCGACCGTAGCTGTCGGCGGCGATCATCGATATTGCCAGCATGTCCATGTCCACCACGTCGACCGGCGCGGCCGCATTCCGCCACAGGTACGAGTTCACTCGCGCCAGCTCGACGGATACCGCGTAGCGGTTACCCATGGCGGCGAGCGTACGTGCGACGGTTCGGACGCCGTCGCGATCGCGACCTAAGAGCGCCGCGCCCATGGCCCAATAGTCGCGTAACGGGACGCCAAGCGCACCAACCGGGGCGGTCCCGAGCCGCCCCGACGGATCGGCCGCTATCCGATCGAGAACGAAATCATGCGAGAGTTCAAGCCCGTCCCATCCCGCCAGCGCGAGGAACGCGTAGGCCTGCTGTTGGGGGTGCCGGAGCGGCGACGGAACGGATACCTCGAACTGGGCGAGGCCGAGCGCCGTTGCGAGCTGCTCGAGGTGTTCCCGCTGTACGGGAGCCTCCGGCGACGTACGCCATCGTCGACCCGCGACGCTGAGGAACCAACCGAACGCCTGCCCAGTGGCGGTATAGAGCGTCGCGGCCTTCGCCATCAGCCCTGGCAACCGGGGATCCTCCAGGATCGCGGCCCACTGGCTCGCCTCACGGTACGCCGAAGCACCGTCTGTGGCCGTCCTCCAGAACGTCTCGCTGCCCGGTTCCATCTCTGCAAGCTCGGCCTCACACAAACGGCCGTAGCCTTCAAGGAAGCTCACTGCGGCGGCAGCCCGCTGCGGTTCGATGCCAAGTTCGGGCAGGTGGTCGTTCGCGGCCACGTCAAATCAGCTCTCGAACGTTACTCAACACGTCTGGCTCGCTGAAGCCGCGAGCATTTGGATAAGTCCATCGACGCTTGAGCGCTCCGGTTCTGGGATCCTGCGTCCATTTCTCGCAGTCGCGTATCTGGTTGGCGGGCAAATTCACCTTGGCGAGAATCTCTCCCTCCGTCGAGACTGTCCGATTTCCGGTGTAACCGGGTCTGACGGTTTCAGTTGGTGGTGCTCGGTGTGAGCCGTCCTTCGAAGGTGATCGCGAAGGCGTTGA